>DATAZU010000041.1:0-70097 GCA_036271875.1 Galbitalea sp. | reverse complement strand
CGTATTGGGGGAGCATCCTTCCGGGGATGATCGTGCTGGGAGTCTCATCCGGCATCATCATGCCCGCCGCTGCGAACTCCGCCTTTCACGGGATCAGGGACGAAGACGCCAGCCTCGCCTCCGCCATCCAGAATGTCGTCGCACAAGTCGGCGGCGCGCTTGGGCTTTCGGTGCTGGTCACGGTCGCTTTGCGCCGGGCGCAAGGCTCCTCCTCCGGGCTGAACGTGCCCTCAGCGGCATACGCCGATGGTTACGCTCTGGCCTTCGAGGTATGTTCGGCGATGGTCCCAATCGTCGGGATCGTGGCCCTTTTAGGTGCGCGAACAAAGCGGTCTGAGGCGACCTGAACCCGCCCATCGCGGACGACCGCGGAGTAGTTCACACTTACGTGTCAGGCCAGGAGTCGAGGTCTGCCCACTCGGCGGTGTGTCGAAGCTCGACGAGAGCCGGTCCGAGGTCGAGGTCGGTAAACGATGTCGTCGATGGGTCCGGGACGTAGCCTGCAGTGTCCTGGTTGAAGCGCTCTTCCCAGTCGTCGATCGGGTCGGAACCGTCGCTAACCGACCGCGTCGACGAGAAACTCAGCGACTCCCAGTCGAGGTCGAAGTTGTCGCTGTCATCATCGACCGAGTGGCGAGGATCGTTCATCGGGTACCTCCTACGCGACTGCCTCACATTCGCGCTATCCCTTGAAGCTACGCCCCGAAAACCCGCGTGTCACGTAACTCGTTTGGGGGACATAGAAGGTTCTGCCTGTCCCCCGCCGTGTACCCCGCTGCTGCTAGGGCAGCAGGCGCGTTGGCCCGCGGAACAGGTACGTGGTTTCGCGGATGTTCGTCAGGTGCAGCAGGAGCATGAGGACGCGCGAAAGTCCCATGCCGAATCCGCCGTGCGGCGGGACGCCGTAGCGGAAGAAGTCGAGGTAGAACGACAGCTCCTCGGGGTCGAGGCCCTTCTCTTCGGCATTGGCGACGAGGATGTCGATCCGGTGCTCACGCTGGGCGCCCGTCGAGATTTCGGTGCCGTTGAAGATCAGGTCGTAACTCTTCGTCAGGGTCGGGTCGTCCTCGTGACGCATGTGATAGAACGGCCGGATGCTGGAGGCGTAGTCCGTGAGGAAGACGAACTCGTGGTCGAACGTCTCCTTGACATAAGCGGCGATCTGCCGCTCGCCCTCGGGGTCCATGTCGTCGTCGGCCCGCGGAACCTCGTAGCCGCGCTCGGCCACGATCCGCTTGGCCTCCGCGAGCGGGATGCGTGGGAACGGCGTCGTCGGCACAACGACCTCGACGCCGAAGGCGGCCTGAATCTCCTCGCCGTGCTTCTTGCTGATCGCAGTGAATCCGGCAACGAGCAGTTCCTCGTGCAGGCGCATGACATCTTCGTGGCTGTCGATCCAGCTGACCTCGGAGTCGACGCTCGTGAACTCGGTCGCGTGACGCGCGGTGAAGCTGGGGTCGGCCCGGAACGCGGGACCGACCTCGAAGATTTTGCCGAAACCGGCGGGCTGCGCCATCTGCTTGAAGAACTGCGGGCTTTGGGACAGGTAGGCCTTGGTGTCGAAGTATTCGACCTCGAAGAGTTCCGCCTTCGACTCGCTCGCACTCGCCATGAGCTTCGGCGTGTGGATCTCGATGAAGTCGTGCTCGACCCAGTAGGTGCGCAGCGCGTGCTCGAAGGTGGTCTGGATGCGGAAGATCAGGTTCGCTTCCGGCCTGCGCAGGTCGAGGAACCGCCAGTCCATTCGCTTGTCGACGCCCGAGTCCTCGGCGATTGGCATTTCGGCGCTCGCCACGGCAGCAACATCCAGCGTCTCGATCTTGATTTCGATGCCGCCGAGCTTGACGCGCTCATCGTGCTTGAGCTCGCCCGTCACGGTAATGAAGCTGCCCAGCGTGAGAAAGGAGATCTTCGCGGCGATCGCGTCCGGCAGGTCGACGCCGTCCTCGTCCGTGCCAACGCGAGGATGCACGAGCTGCACCGCGCCGGACTCATCGCGCAGCACGACGAACTGCACCTTCTTCTGGTCGCGCACCGTGTCGACCCAGCCGGATACGCGCACCGTCCCGTCATCGAGGGCGGCCAGGTTCTTGATCGTGGTGCGTGTAGTCACGAGACCAGAGTTTACTGACAGGTAAGGCACCGTAAACTTTGGGGGTGCCTGCCGACCTCATCCACCTCGTGCGTCACGGTGAGGTTTTCAATCCCGATCACGTGCTCTACGGTCGCATCCCCGGCTACGGGCTGAGCGAGCTGGGTAAGCGAATGGCGAAGGAGTCCGCGGATTCCAGGATCGGGCATCCGATCATGCGCCTTTATGCGAGCCCCCTGCAGCGCAACCAGGAGTCCGCCGCACCGTGGTCGACCGACTTTGGCCTGTCCGTGATCACGGATGAGCGGCTCATCGAGCCATGGAACGACTTCGAGGGAACCGCGGGATTTGGCGCGAAGGCGCTGCGCAATCCTCGACTGTGGCCCAAGCTGCGCAATCCGTTCCGTCCGAGCTGGGGCGAGCCATACGCATCCATCGCAGCTCGGATGCTGAGCGTCATCGAGGACGCGTGGAGCGCAACGGAATCGGGCGAGGTGGTTCTGGTCAGCCATCAGCTGCCAATCTGGATGGTGCACCGTGAGCTGGCCGGCGAGCGACTATTTCACGATCCGCGGAAGCGGCGGTGTGCGTTGTCGAGTATTACGACGCTGGCGAGGGACGAGCGGGCGTTGGGCCCTTCAGCAGGCTCAGGGACCGGCGGTAGTCCTGCGCACAATTTTGTTGAGGTCGATTATCAGGATCCTGCGGCAGCATTGCAGGCATCCGCGATCGACCTTGGAGCCGTGTGAAGACCGGAAAGCTGCTCGTAACGGCTCTCGCGTCCCTGCTGGCGATCGGGGCGCTCGCCGGATGCACGGAAGACCCGTCAATCGCCAACGACGGCAACAACGCAGGATACGTATCCGGGTCCGGACAATACAAAGAGGTGCCTCCCGACCAGCGCAAACCGCCAACGGCCGGTTTCACCGCGACGCTCGAAAGCGGAGCGAAGGTGACGAGCTCGCAGTATGCGGGACAAGTGCACGTGCTGAACTTCTGGTACTCGACGTGCGGTCCGTGCCGGGTCGAAGCGGCGAACCTCGAGAAGGCGTACAAGCACTACGGGGGCAGCATCCCATTCCTCGGTGTCGACGTTTACGACCAGGCTCCGCAGGCCATCGAGTTTGAGAAATCCCACGGGGTGACCTATCCATCGGTCATCGACACGAACAACGCAACCGTCCAGTACGCGTACTCGTCGTACGTGTCACCGGATGCGGTCCCCGTCACCCTGGTGATCGACAAGCACGGGCGTGTCGCGGCGCGCGTCACGGGAGAACTCGAGAGCCCGTCGATCCTCGAAGATCTCGTCGCTCGCGTGACGTCCGAGGGACAGTAGGCGTGGGGTCAATCGGCACGATCATCGGCAACGGCAACCTGCTGCTCGCGCTCGCCATTGCGCTCGCCGCCGGGATCGTCGCCTTCCTGTCGCCCTGCGTTCTTCCCCTCGTGCCGGGCTACCTCGGCTACATCGGCGGATTCACGTCTGAAGCGGATCGCCCGCATCGCAGCCGACTGCTCCTTGGCGTTGCGTTGTTCGTTCTCGGGTTCACGATCGTCTTCGTCTCATACAACTGGCTTCTCGGCGGTGCCGGGTTCCTGCTGAAGGCTCACCTCGACCTGATCACGCGGATTGCCGGCGTTCTGGTGATCCTGATGGGACTCGTGTTCATCGGCCAGTTCTCATTCCTGCAGCGCACCATCAAGCCGAGCTGGACCGCTGCGACCGGGATCGCGGGTGCACCCCTGCTCGGCATCGTGTTCGGTCTCGGCTGGACGCCGTGCATCGGCCCCACCCTCGCGGCGGTCCTTTCGATAACGCTGAACGGCGGCAGCCCGTGGCGAGGAGCGGTTCTTGGCGTGGCCTTTTCGCTTGGATTGGGCATCCCATTCCTCCTCGTTGCACTGGGACTCAACTGGGTAACCGGGGCACTCGCGTTTCTTCGCCGACACATCCGTGCGGTCAACATCATCGGCGGCATTCTTTTGGTGCTCGTCGGCATCCTCATGGTGAGCGGGCTGTGGCAGGTCATCATGTCTGAACTCGGAGCGGCGGTGAACGGTGGCTTCATCCCCGTCATCTGAGCAGAATACGTCTGACCAGAATCACGACCCCAAGCGACCGTCGGATCATTTCGATTCTGAGGTCCCGGATGCCTCTGAGGTCACCCAGCCGCGTCTCGGCTTCGTCGGGTACCTGCGCTTCTTCTGGCGCCAGCTGACCAGCATGCGCACGGCACTGTTCCTGCTGTTGCTCGTCGCGTTCGCGGCGGTCCCCGGGTCGCTCGTACCCCAGGTCACCTCCGACCCGAACGGCGTCATCCAGTACAAGGCGGAAAATCCTGGATGGTCGAAGGTGCTCGACTTCCTGGGCGTCTTCAATACCTACTCCTCGGTGTGGTTCTCGGCCATCTACATCCTGCTGTTCATCTCGCTGGTTGGCTGCATCATCCCGCGCACGATGCACCACGTCGCCGCGCTGCGCTCGCAGCCGCCGAAGACGCCAGCGCGTCTTGACCGGCTTCCCGGCTTCCTGCAGACCGAGCCGGTTGCTCTGGATGCCGAGGACATCGACGAGGGAATCGTTGCGGCTCGTCACGTCCTGCGTGACGCCCGCTACCGCACCCGCATGTTCGACGACTCGGCCAGCGCCGAGCGGGGTTACCTGCGTGAAACCGGCAACCTGGTGTTCCACATTGCGCTCGTCGGAATCCTGATTGCCGTGGGCATCGGGGGCGGATTCATTTGGACCGGCCAGAAGGTCGTCCCCGTCGGCCAGTCGTTTGCAAACACCCTGAGCGACTACGACTCGATCAGTCCCGGGCGCTGGTTCGATGCCGACGCGCTGAGTCCCTACCGGCTCACGCTCACCAAATTTGTGGCCAAGTACGACGAGAGCAACTCGACGGACTTCGGAGACCCGACCGACTACACCGCGTACGTGCGCACGCAGGTTCCCGGCGAGAAGCCGAAGAATCAGACCATCAAGGTCAACTCCCCATTGGAAATCGGTGGGACGCAGATCTACCTGCTCAGCAACGGATTCGCGCCCATTGTCACGGTGCGCAACCCGGCTGGCAAGGTGGTGTACTCAGCGCCCGTTCCCTTCCTTCCCCAGGACACCAGCCTCACCAGTGAAGGCGTCATCAAGATCCCGGACGGCTTAGCCAAAGAGGTCGGGATTATCGGGTTGTTCTACCCGACGGAGTGCGGGGACGGGACCTGCGGCGCGGCGCCCCATTCCGTGGACCCGCGGCAGATCAATCCAGTGCTGACCATGCAGATCTTCACCGGCAACCTGGGACTCAACAGCGGCAAGCCCGTCAACGCATACTCGCTCAATACCGACAAGCTGAAACAACTGGACGGTCGGGGAACCGGCAAGGCAGGGATCAGCCTCACGCCGGGCAAAACCGCAAAGCTGCCGAACGGCCTCGGCACGATCGAATTCACCAAGGCGATCCACTACGCCGGCCTTGACATCCACCACGACCCGACGCAGTACTGGGTACTGACCTTCGCGGTGCTGGTGTTCCTCGGGCTGCTCACCGGCCTCTTCATCCCGCGCCGTCGCGTGTGGATCAAGGCCGTTCGAAGGGGCGGCAAAGTGCACTACGAGTATGCGGGCCTTGCCCGCGGAGAAGACCCACGGCTGGATGATGCCGTGGCCGAAATCGCCCGGAGGCATTCCCAGCTTCTCGGGCTTACCATAAGGCCGTGATCGAAGTGCATGAAGTAGTCACCCAGGCATCGCTCGTCCAAAACTCTCTCGTGGCCATCTACTCGGCCATGTTCGTGTACGCGCTGGCCTTCATCTTCTTCACCTACGACCTCGCCAGGCGCATGTCGGACGCCAAGCAAGTCGCTGCCCCACCCGCCGAGGCTCTCGTGGCATCCACGTCCGCCCGGCCCAGGGCCGGCGGCACGGCGGTCCTTGACCGGGCGGCTGCGCTCGGCGTTCCAGATGTCCCCGGCATTCCGGAGGACACGGTCAAGCCGAAGCGCTCGATCTCGGGCCGCCTCGGGATGATCTTTACGGTCATGGCGTGGATCCTGCACGTCAGCGGAACGGTGCTTCGCGGAGTCGCGGCCGGTCGGGTTCCGTGGGCGAATATGTTCGAGTTCACGCTGACTGCGACGGCGATTATCATCGGTGTCTTCCTGGTCATGCAGTTCTGGCAGGACCTGCGTTTCCTCGGTGCGTACATCACCGGGTTTGTGCTGGTCGCCCTGGGCGTGGCGACCACCAACTTCTACGTTGACGTTGTTCCGCTCCCGCCGGCACTCCAGTCTTACTGGCTGGTCATCCACGTGTTCGTCGCCTCGCTGGGGACCGGCTTCTACGGTCTCGGTGCTGCGCTGTCGATCATCCAGCTCGTACAGGCGCGACGCGAGGCGAAGGGCCTCAGCGGCATCCGCGGAGTGCCGACGGCACAGCGGCTCGAGACGCTCGCCTACCGTCTGATCGTCGTCGGCTTTGTCTTCTGGACCTTCACTCTCATCGCCGGCTCAATCTGGGCCGAGCACGCATGGGGACGTTACTGGGGCTGGGACACGAAAGAGGTCTGGACGTTCATCGTCTGGGTCATCTTCGCCGGCTACATCCACGCGAGGGCTACCCGAGGCTGGAGGGGATCGCGGTCAGGCACACTCGCCATCATCGGTTTCGCGGCGGTCGTCTTCAACTTCACGATCGTCAACATCTATTTCCACGGTCTGCACAGCTACTCCGGCCTGTAAGCCCTCTCAGCCAGACCCCACCTCACTCGACGCCCCGGCACCTCGACGGCCCAACACCCCAACACACAAACGCCCGTTCATCCCGGCACCTCGATGGCCCAACACCCCAACACCTGTTGTGCAGGTAATCCGGATGTCACGCAGTACTTCTGCTGGGAATCCGGGGGTTTTCGCTCGGAGTACCTGCACAACCGGATGTGGGATGCGGATGCGGGCGTGGGATGCGGGCGCGGGGATGCGGGCGCGGGGATGCGGGCGCGGGCATCGTCAGAGCAGCGCGTGGGTGCGTCGAAGGCGATCGAGCCACCAGTCGGTCCGAGCCGGGCTGGCCGCGAATTTGGTGAGCAGGTTCTCGTCGACCTCGACCCTTTGCACGGGGATTTGTCCGTCGACGGGGAGCAGCGGGGCGGCAGTCACGTCCGCAGCAAGGAGCGCAGCGGTGGCGAGTCCGCTGTCGAAGGAGACGCCACCGGGGATGGATGCCGCGAGGTACGCCCCCATCGCGAGACCGATCGATGTGTCGAGCGCGCTCGAGACGACCACCGGCAGCTTCGCCTTCTTCACGATCCTGAGAGCGCTCGCGATCCCGCCAAGCGGTTGCGCCTTGATGACAAGGATGTCGGCCGCCCTCGCCCTGGCGACCGCGATCGGGTCTGCCGCCTTCCGCACGCTCTCATCGGCCGCGATCGGAATGCCCATGTACTTGACGCGCTTACGGATCTGCGCCAGTTCATCCACCGTTGCGCACGGCTGCTCCGCGTACTCGAGATCAAACTCGGCCAGCGCGTGGATCGCGTGCTCGGCCTCATCAACGTTCCACCCGCCGTTGGCGTCGACGCGGATGCGGCCATCCGGTCCGAGGTATTCGCGGGCCCTCGCGACGCGCGCGACATCATCGGACAGCGACTGGCCGGCTTCCGCGACCTTCACCTTGACGGTTCTGCAGCCCAGAAACCGATCGAGAATGGCGACGACGGCATCCGCGGGCACCGCGGGCAGCGTCGCATTCACGCGGACGAAGTCTGGTGCGCCGGATGGTAGCTGGATGTCGCGCCAGCCGAAGTCGATTGCCGCAGCAAGCCAGGCCGCGGACTCGGCGTCGTCGTATTCGACAAAAGGCGAGAACTCGGTCCAGCCCGCTGGGCCGCGCAGTATGAGCGCCTCTCGCACGTCGACCCCGCGGAACCGAGTGGCCATGGGCAGGGCGACAACTCGCGCGGTGTCGAGCAGTTCCGCCAATGCAACCGTCATGACCCCAGTTTGACGCAACCCTGAGGCAAGCTGGACTAGAGGACCGAAGGGGAGCGAGTTGGCGAGTGAGTTTCGAGGCATCGAGGTGTTTGGTCGGCAGCCTCGCCGCCGCGCCGATCCGCCGCCGCGAACAACGCGCGCGAGACTCGGCGTCGTTGCATTGTTTGCCTCGCTCGTCACGGTGGCCGGTACCTCGATCGGGATTAGCGCGGCGATGGCCGGCCACTGGGAGACCGGAATCGTCCTCGCCTATGTCGCGACGGGGACCTCGATCATCGGGGTGCTGGGGGGTGCGACAGCAGTCGTGATGGGCAGGGGCAGGCGCTTCGGTGCGATCGCAATCGTGATCGGAATTCTCGCGAGCCCGCTCATTCTCACCCGGCTGCTCGACCTGGCGGGCGGCCTAGGCTAGTTGCATGGCCGCTTACGTTTCGGAACTCTTCGACGCAGATGTCTGGGTAGATGTTGCGGGCTTCGACCAGCTCACGGATGTGACCTACCACCAGGATCGCACCGGGCGGATCGCCCGGATCGCCTTCAATCGTCCTGAGGTCCGCAACGCTTTTCGCCCGCACACGGTGGACGAACTGTACCGGGCGCTGGACGATGCGCGCCAGAACGTAGCTATCGGAGTCGTGCTGCTTACCGGCAACGGGCCGAGCCAGAAGGACGGCGGCTGGGCCTTCTGCTCGGGCGGCGACCAGCGCATTCGGGGGAAGGATGGCTACCAGTACCAACCCTCCGATGGTCGACTAGGCGGCGAAGCCGACGTATCGAGACCCGCAGCAACAGGTCGCCTCCACATCCTGGAAGTACAGCGCCTCATCCGGTTCATGCCGAAGGTCGTCATTGCGGTCGTCCCGGGCTGGGCGGCCGGCGGCGGACACTCGCTGCACGTCGTTTGCGATCTCTCCATCGCGAGCCTCGAGCACGGCAAGTTCAAGCAAACGGATGCCGATGTTGGCTCCTTCGATGGCGGTTACGGCAGCGCATACTTTGCGCGGCAGGTCGGCCAGAAGTTTGCCCGCGAAGTGTTCTTTCTGGCACGCGAGTACTCGGCCGAGCGTGCGCTCGCGGCCGGCGCCATCAATGCGGCGGTGCCGCACGCCGAACTCGAGAAGACGGCAATCGACTGGGCGAACACGATCCTCGGCAAGTCACCGACTGCAATTCGAATGCTCAAATTCGCCTTCAACGCCGTCGACGACGGGATGGTCGGCCAGCAGGTGTTCGCCGGCGAGGCCACCAGACTTGCCTACGGAACCGACGAGGCGGTCGAGGGCCGCGACTCGTTCCTTCAGAAGCGCGAGCCCGACTGGTCGCCGTATCCGTGGCAGTACTGACATGACCCGGCCGCTTGAGCGGCTGGAAGCTCGACCCGACTTAGTGCTTGCGGGCCTCCGCGGCGCGCTGGGCGGCAGCGGCTCAGCCATCTTCGTCGGCGACACGAGCGAGCGCCTGCCCGCGGAAGTCGCACGCCGCATCGCGCTGGTAGTCGAGACGAGCGGCTCGACGGCGAGACCGAAGCGGGTCGCCCTGTCCGCCGATGCGCTGCTGGCAAGTGCGGCGGCATCCGCATCCGCGATCGGTGGCGACGGCCAGTGGCTGCTTGCCCTGCCAACTCATTACATCGCAGGTATCAACGTACTGGTTCGCTCGATCGCGAGCGGTACCGAGCCTGTGATCCTCCGCGATGGATCCTTCGATCCGGTTGCGTTCGCACGAGCCGCCGAGACGATGGATGCCGACCTTCGCTTCACCGCCGTGGTTCCCGCACAACTCTCGCGCCTGCTCGACACCCCGGATGCGCTGCAGACGCTGCGGAGGTTTGACCGCATCCTGGTCGGCGGCCAGTCAACGCCGCAGGCCCTCGTCGATCGTGCCGGTCAGCTGGGGATCGCGATCACGCGAACCTATGGTTCAAGCGAAACGTCGGGCGGATGCGTCTACGACGGAGCCCCGATAGGGAACACCCGGGCGCGCGTTTCGGATGGCCAACTCGAGCTGGCCGGAGCAGTCCTGGCCGAGGGCTATCTCGACGACGATGAGCGCACCGCCTCGACTTTCGTCGACGATGAGGGAACACGCTGGTACCGGACTGGCGATACCGGCGAGGTTCTCGATGGCCGAGTTCGCGTGTTTGGTCGCCTCGATGACGTGATTATTTCCGGCGGCGTCAAGGTGTCGCTTGCGGATGTCCAGGCGGTGGTCCGAGGCATCCCGGACCAGGAGGATGCGGTCGTCGTCCGAGCTCCGAGCGAGCGCTGGGGTGAGGTCCCCGTTGTTGTCACAACGCAGGCCATCGAGCTCGCGGTCGTGCGGGACCGGGTGCGAGCCGAACTGCCACCGGCCGCCGCACCCGATCGCGTAGTTCTGGTATCCGGCATCCCGCTCCTGCCCTCGGGAAAACCGGACCGGGTCGGGCTTCAAAGACTCGCTCAGTAGAATCCCACCGTGGCCTCACGCAAGCAGCAGCGCATCGACCCGAATCGCGTCGAAAAGAATCAGGTACCGGCTCGACTCGAGGACGACGTCCGCATTCCGAAGGAGGCCCGCGCAACGGGCAACGCTCCGAAGAGTCGCAGCGGTCGGCCCGGAGGTCGCCCGCCTACGGCCAAGAAGGCGAGAAAGGCCGGACCGAGGGATTGGATCGCCGGGGCGCGCCTGCGCACGCTTCCGCTATCGGTTTCCCCCGTCATCCTCGGTACAGCGGTCGCGCACGAGGAGCGCGCCGAGTGGCAGTGGCTTCGGATCGGACTCGCTCTTGCGGTCGCGATTTTCCTGCAGATTGGCGTCAACTACGCGAACGACTATTCGGACGGTGTTCGGGGCACAGACAAGTTCCGTCTCGGCCCGTCCCGCCTGACCGGCTCGGGTGCTGCCAAGCCGCGGACCGTGCTGACCGTTGCGCTCGTATTCTTCGGGCTCGCGGCCGTTGCCGGGGTAGTACTCGTCGTCCTGGTCGGCCAGTACTGGCTCCTCGCGATCGGTGCCGTGAGCATCATCGCCGCATACTTTTACACGGGTGGCAAGCGCCCGTATGGGTACTACGGCCTCGGCGAGCTGTTCGTGTTCGTGTTCTTCGGGCTGGTGGCGACCATGGGGACGACCTTCGTTCAGGAGTCGACAACGGAGTTCTTCGCGGGAGACTGGCTCGACTCCCTCATCGCGGGAGCCGCCGTCGGGTTGATCGCCTGCGCCGTGCTCATGGTCAACAACATCCGCGACCTGCCCCAGGACAAGCTCGCGGGCAAGCGCACACTCGCCGTACTCATCGGCAACCGGGCGGCGCGAATCGTGTTCGCCGTGTTCCTGCTGCTGCCGTTTGTGATCCTGATCCTGTTCCTGGCTCTGTACACGGACGTGTTCTTCACGTACTTTGTGCTGCTCCTGGCTATTCCGGCCGTGCTCATCACCCTGACGGCCAAGACCCCGCAGGAGCTCATCGTTGCGCTGCAACTCTCCAGCCTGACCGCGCTGTTCTTCGCGCTCGGGCTCGGGTTCGGCCTGGTCGATTGACGCTACTCGAGGCGATCGAGCGCCTCGTCCTCAGCGTCCGTGTCGACGTTTTTGACGGGCGCAGGCTTTTCGTTGCGTGAAGCGAACTCTTTCGCGACCTGATCGCGCAGCCCCCGGAAAAAGATGTAGCCGAGGACGAATCCGGCTACCGCCGCGACGACCGCCGAGATGAAGGGATTGACCTGGAAGACCAGTAGCACGGCGAGAACGACGGCGAAGATACCGATCCGGACGAGAAGATACTTGACCCAGGCTGGCACCCTGACAGTTTATGCGCGAAGCATTTGAGGAAGGTGCGAGCTTACAATTACTCGCATGGTTCGCTTTGACCTGATCATCGGGTTCATCGACTTGGCGCTGCTCATCTTCTGCCTGGTCGATGTCATCTCGATCTATGAGTCGCGGATCAAATCGCTGAACAAGATCGCCTGGGTCTTCATCATCATCCTTCTCCCGATTCTTGGGCCGATTCTCTGGCTAACGCTGGGCAAGCTGCGTCGAAACGAGGATGACACGGTGCGTCGCGTCTCCAGGACACGGGCGCCGAAGGGCCCGGATGACGACCCCGACTTTCTGCGGAACGCCGCAAAGCAGCAGGACCAGGAAGCGCGCATCCGTGAACTCGAAGCGGAGCTTAAAGCTCTGAACGATGACAAGCCCGAGGACTGAGTCGCCGGCTACCGCTTTCGCCGTAGCCCTCCTCGATGAGTTCGCGCGACGTGGTCTGCGCGACATTGTTCTCAGTCCCGGATCGCGCTCGCAGGCGCTCGCGCTTGCCGCTGCAGAATACGAACGCGCGGGATTGCTGCGCCTGCACGTTCGCATCGACGAGCGCGTGAGCGGATTTCTTGCTCTCGGTCTCGCGGTCGAGACCGGACTGCCCGTCGTCGTGATTATGACATCGGGGACGGCCGTGGCCAACCTCCATCCCGCCGTTCTCGAAGCACATCACTCCGGGGTGCCGCTGATCGTGGTCAGCGCTGATCGTCCTGAGACGCTTCGGGGGATCGGGTCGAACCAGACAACGATCCAGTGGGGCATCTTCGGCGCCGCGACATCCTTCTCCCGCGACATCCCCGAGCCGGTCGGGAAGCCCGGAGAGACGGGTGCCGCCGCTGCGCTCGCGAAGCAAACCTGGGCCGCGGCGTTTGCCGGACGGCCGCAGCCGGTGCACCTGAACCTGGCTTTCACGGAACCGTTGTCATCGGCGACCTTTCTTCCGGAATCGGTCGGCGACTGGACCGCGGAGGCCGACGAACCCATCCCGTCGTCGGCGCTACGCCTGCCGGTCGCGCCGGGAACGGTTGTCGTCGCTGGCGCTGGCGCGGGATCCCGGGCCGAGGAGGTCGCTCGTCAGCTCGGGGCTCCGCTTCTCGCCGAGGTCTCGAGCGGCGCGCATTTTGGCCCGAATCTCGTGGTTGCGTATCGCGAACTGCTGAAGACCGGTAACTTCGGTGATCGGGTCGCACGGGTAATTGTGTTCGGGCATCCAACTCTGAGCCGCGAGGTTCCGGCGCTGATCCAGCGACACGGCGTCGAGACCGTGGTCGTGCGGTCGTCGGCCGTTGACGACTACAACCCGGGCCACACGGTAAAGAAATTTGCGAGCGCCGTGGTCGTTGTCGGTGAGCTGGATGACTCGCCTACCGGCAGATCCTGGCTGGGGCGCTGGGTCAGCGCATCGCGTGCCCTGCTCGAGCCGGAACCGGAGCCGAGCGCGGCAGAACTCGGGAGCGCGGAGTTTGCCCGTCGTGAGCTCGCCGCCATTCGTCGGCCGATCGACCGTCGGATGCTCGTCGAAGCCGTCTGGCGCGCGACCTGGCCGCATGATCGCCTGGTCCTGGGAGCGTCTCGCCTGATCCGCGAGGCCGACAACTACGTCCCGGGGAAGAAGATCTCGGTGCACGCCAACCGCGGGCTGGCGGGCATCGACGGGACAATTTCGACCGCAGTTGGCGTCGCCCTCGGCAGCGAGACGGATGGCACCACCCGCGTGCTCCTGGGTGACCTGGCTGCGCTGCACGACGTCGGCGGGATGGCGTTCGGCGTTGGCGAGTCGCGCCCGCGCATCCAGCTGGTCGTGGGCAACGACGGCGGCGGAACGATCTTCGACACGCTCGAGGTCGCGGCATCGGCCCCGCAGGATGCCATCGATCGGGTGCTGCTTACCCCCCAGCTAGTCGACTTCGATTCGCTCGCCGCTGCATACGGCTGGAGCTACCTGCGCGCGACGAACCGCGGTGAATTGGACCAGGCGCTCACCGCATCCACTGGCCCCACCCTGATCGAGGTTCCCCTGCCGCGCTAGTTGCGCGGAAAACCCGCTGCGTCGGACCAGAGGATCGCCCGAACCGGTATCTCCCCCGGGCGGATCCGAGATCCTCGGCGAATTCCGCCGGGGTGCCGAAGCGACCTATTTCAGGCGGGAAACGCGCGGCGATCGGGACCCACGATGAGGTGGGTGTAAGGCGAGTTGGGCGCCCGGAAATTGTCCCGGAGTCGACCCCGACCCGATCAACCACCGAATCTTGTCCGTAACTCATGCAGATTTTCGGATTGGCAAGCTAGTCCCGCGCAATTCCGGGCTTCCTCAGACCGTCTGCTGTTTTCTGCATGAGTTATCGACAGCGAGCGATCGCGTACCGAGGCACTAGCGTTGCGGCATGGGAATTGAGAGCAAGCTCCGCGCGGCATCCGACACCGTGCTGACGGATATTGATCCGGCATCCAGTCCCGGCTTCAAGGGCGACAAGACAGAGTCGCTGAAGGTGCTCGCGGCGGGCGTGCTTGAGATCGGCGACCTGCAGGAGCGGCTCTTCGCCGAGAGCCTGTCCGGTGGCACTCGGAGTGTGTTACTCGTGCTGCAGGGCATGGATACGTCGGGCAAGGGCGGAACGGTCGAGCACGTACTCGAGGCCGTCGATCCGCACGGGCTGAAGATCCATTCGTTCAAGGCGCCGACTCCTGAAGAGAAAGCCCACGACTTCCTTTGGCGGGTGCGTCCGCAGCTTCCGCCGCCGGGCTTCCTCGGCGTCTTCGATCGCTCGCACTACGAGGACGTCCTGATCGAGCGCGTGCACGCCATGGCGCCAGCAGACGAGATCGAGAGGCGCTACGGCATCATCACCGATTTCGAGGCGGAGCTCGCGAAGGGCGGCACCACGATCATCAAGATCATGCTGCACATCAGCGCCGACGAGCAGAAGTCGCGGCTCCTGGCTCGACTCGACGACCCCACCAAGCAGTGGAAGTTCAACCCGGGCGACGTCGACGAACGCGCATTCTGGAACCAGTATCAGGAGGCGTACCAGATCGCCGTTCAGCGAACGACGACGGATGCCGCGCCTTGGTATGTCGTGCCGGCCGACCACAAGTGGTACTCGCGGCTCGCGGTGCAGGACATCCTGCTCACGCATCTTCGCGAACTGAACCCCGAGTGGCCCGGTCCGACCTATGATGTCGCTGCCCAGCGCGCTCGCGTCCAGAACAGCACCATCTAAAAATCCGTGAGAGGGCCCAATCGACCCATAAAACACAGCGTTTATGGGTCGATTGGGCCCTCTCACGGAGTTTGAGGTCAGGCGAAGGCGTCGATCACCGGACGGAACTTCATCCGGGTTTCGAGCATCTCCTGCTCGGGGTCTGAGTCGATCACGATGCCCGCTCCGGCGTAGGCGGTCACGGTTCCGTCCGGATCGACCTGCGCCGATCGAAGTGCAATCGCCCACTCACCGTCGCCATCTGCGCCGATCCAGCCCACCGGCCCGGCGTAGCGCCCACGGTCGAACGGCTCGAGTTGTCGGATGAGGGCGAGCGCGGCTGGCGTCGGTGTGCCGGCGACCGCCGCCGTCGGATGCAGCGCCGCGATGAGATCCAGCGAGGATGATCCGTCGCTCAGGTCTCCCTCGACATCGCTGGCCAGGTGCCAGAGGTTCGGAAGCTTGAGCGTGAACGGCTGCTCGCTTGAGGTGACGTTCGCGGCGTGCGGGGCGAGGGATGCGAGCAGGCTGCGCAGGGCGAACTGGTGCTCGTCGAGATCTTTGGTGGATGTCGCGAGGGCGGCTGCGGCGTCCTGGTCGCTCGCGGGGTCGGTGCCGCGTGGCGCGCTACCGGCGAGTACTCGGGCGGTGACCGTTCCGCCGTTCGCCGTCACCAGGGTCTCCGGACTTGAGCCGATGAGGCCGTCTACCGCGAAGGTCCAGGTGTCGGGATATCCGGTCGCGAGTTCGGCGAGGAGCACCCGCAGGTCGGCGCCCTCCGGTAGATGCCCGACCATGGAACGGGCGAGCACGACCTTGCTCAGCTCGTTCGCGCGAAGGTGCACGAGGGCGGCATCGACGGCCGCCATGTAGCCGGGGCGATCGAGAGGGCCAAAGTCGAACGCGACGTGGAAATCGTCGCCGAGCGGCGCTTCGGTTCCCAACGAGCCCGTCGAAGGGCCGTCTTCGATCGCGTGGATCCGGGTGACCCAGCTGATTCCATCGCGCCGGCCGATAACAATCGACGGCACGATCAGCACGCTCGTCTGCGCCGACTCATCCGCGAACGCGAAGGCGCCAAGCGCGACCAGCCCAGACCCGGGCAGTACGACCGGGTCGCTCACTCGCGCCGCCGCCGCGATGCGCATCCAGGTCGCCGACGCATCTGTGAACCGTGACGGTCCACTGAACTCGAGCCGCAGCGCTTCGCCGATACCGGCAATTCCCGCGCCGCGTCGAATGAAGACCAGCGGATGCCGCGGATCGACCAGCGGCACAAGCGGACGGATGTCGTCGACGAGTTCCGTCGAAACGGACAGCACGGGCGTCTCGCCCGCGGTATCACTCACGTAACGACAGTAGTACCGCAGGGAAGGCGGAGGCTTTCTCAGTACACTGGAAAACGTGAGTAAGGCGGACATGGACAAGCAGCCCGATGAGGTTGCCGACATGTTCGATGGCGTCGCCAAGCACTATGACCGCACCAACGCAGTGCTGTCCGCAGGCAACGCATACCTCTGGCGGATCGCGACCGTTCGCGCGGTCGCCCCGCAGCCGGGGGAACGCATCCTCGATCTCGCAGCGGGCACCGGAACCAGTTCGGTTGCGCTGTCGCACTCCGGTGCCAAAGTCATTGCCGTCGACTTCTCGCCGGGGATGATCGAGGAGGGTCGTCGCAAGCACAAAAACATCGAATTCGTGCAGGCCGACATCGAGAAGCTGCCGTTCGGCGATGACGAGTTCGACGCCGTCACAATCAGTTTCGGTCTTCGCAACGTAAACGATCCGAAGATCGCTCTGGCCGAGATGTACCGGGTGCTGAAGCCCGGCGGTCGGCTCGTCATTTGCGAGTTCTCCAAACCCCCGCGCGCTCTGTTCCGAATGGGTTACCAGGCGTACCTCCGGTACGTGCTGCCCACGATCTCGATCGCCGTCTCATCCAACCCGGCCGCGTACAGCTACCTGGCCGATTCGATTGCGGAATGGCCGGACCAGGGACAGCTCAGCCAATGGATTCGGGGAGCCGGCTTTATCCGTGTCGCCTATCGAAACCTCTCGTCCGGCGTGGTCGCCCTCCACCGCGGCCGCAAGCCGGTCGACGCAGCAGTCCTCGCATCCGTTGCCAAGCGTCGTCGTGCTACCGCGCGGCGTGCTCCCGGAATCAAGGCAGCCGAATCAACGAGGCCGGACGCCTCAGCCTCCTGACGTTCGTCTCAACACAGAATCGACTTCACTGATGCCTCCGAGCGCGCCAATCGCACGCCGCAGAAACACCCTGAGTTCGTCCCTCGGGCTGGGTGAGAAGCTCTTCGCCTCGAGCGACGAGCGCAAGTTCGCCAACGCCATTGAGGATGGCCTCGCCGCGGTTGAGGCGGGCCTGCTCGAGCAGATGTCATTCACGGATGACCTCGCGGACGTCACGAGTCGTTACCTACTCGAGGCGGGCGGCAAGCGCGTCCGTCCGGTCCTCACGCTGCTGACGGCGCAATTGGGCGATGGCAACAACGATGCCGTGATCTCAGCGGCGCAGGCGATCGAAATCACCCACCTCGCATCGCTGTACCACGACGATGTTATGGATGAGGCGCAGATGCGTCGCGGCGTCCCGAGCGCCCAGAATGTCTGGGGCAACTCGGTCGCGATCCTGACCGGTGATCTGCTCTTTGCCCGGGCGAGCAAGATCATTTCGTCTCTCGGCGAAGCGGCCATCCAGCTGCAGGCCGATACGTTCGAGCGCCTGTGCCTCGGCCAGTTGCACGAGACGATCGGACCGCGCCCGGGCGAGGATCCCATCGCGCACTACCTCCGGGTGCTCGCCGACAAAACCGGTTCTCTGATCGCGACCGCCGGCCAGGTCGGCGTGCTGTTCTCGAACGCCTCCGATGAGTACATTCAGCCGGTCGTCCAGTTCGGTGAGCGAATCGGCGTTGCATTCCAGCTGATCGACGACGTGATCGATCTCGCGCCGAGGCTGGATGACACGGGCAAGACGCCGGGAACCGACCTGCGTGCCGGGGTTGCGACCCTGCCGTTGCTCTATCTGCGTGAGCTGGCCGAGACGGATGATGGCGCAGCCCAGCTGCTGCGCCGCATCGATCACGACGTCAACACCGCCTTCTACGACGAGGCGGATGCCGACTCCGCTGACCTGTCCGCCGCGATCGACGAACTGCGCGAGCACGAGGTTACTCGTCGCACCCTCGCCGAGGCGCACCGCTGGGCCGACGATGCCGTCGCGGCCCTCATCCCGCTACCCGACGGCCCCGTGAAGAAGGCGTTAACACGCTTCGCGGGAACCATCGTCGAGCGTTCCAGCTAGCCCAGCCCGTTGCGGGCGGAGATATCCGTTGCGGGCGGCGTTGTAACTCCGCCCCGAGCAAACAACTCCGCCCATCGGATGAAAGAGAGGAAACACAACACGTGACCAAGCTGAGGCTGGCCATTGTCGGCGCCGGACCCGCCGGCATCTACGCCGCGGACATCCTGCTCAAGGCGGAAGCCGAGTTCGACATCTCCATCGATCTGTTCGAGCAGTTGCCGGCGCCGTACGGGCTCGTCCGCTATGGAGTCGCCCCCGATCATCCACGGATCAAGGGGATCATCACCGCCCTGCGCGAGGTGCTCGACACCGGCCGCATTCGCCTGTTCGGGAACGTGCTGTACGGCCGGGACATCACGCTCGACGACCTGAAGAAGCACTACAACGCTGTGATCTTCTCGACCGGCGCCATTCGGGATGCCGACCTCGACCTTCCCGGCGTCGACCTTCCCGGGAGTTACGGCGCCGCGGACTTCGTCAGCTGGTACGACGGACATCCTGACGTATCGCGCGAATGGCCGCTCGAGGCCAGGGAGATCGCCGTCATCGGCAACGGCAACGTCGCATTGGATGTCGCGCGCATGCTGGCGAAACATGCGGATGATCTGCTTCCCACCGAAATTCCGGATAACGTCTACCAGGCACTGAAGGCGTCGCCCGTCACGGATGTCCACGTCTTTGGTCGACGCGGACCGATGCAGGTGAAGTTCACGCCGCTTGAGTTGCGCGAGTTGGGTGAGCTGCGTGACGTCGACATGATTGTCCACGACGAGGACTTCGACTACGACGAGGCAAGTAGAACGGCTATCGAGACCAACAAACAGGTACTCGTCATCGACCGGGTGTTCACGCAGTGGCGACAGCGCCTGTTGAACAGATCGAGCGAAACCGGGGCCGCGTCGCGGCGCCTGCATCTGCACTTCTTCGCGAAGCCGGATGAGGTGCTGGCAAGCGACGGCCTCGTCAGCGGCTTCCGCTGGGAGCGCACCGAGCCGGATGGCGCGGGCGGCGTGCGCGGCACGGGCGAGTTTCGCGAGGTTCCGATTCAGGCGTTGTACCGGGCTGTCGGCTACTTCGGCTCGCCGCTTGACGGCATCCCGTTCGACGAGAAGCGCGGCATCATCCCGAACCGCGAGGGTCAGGTGCTGAACGACGCCGACGAGATAATTCCGGGTGTCTACGCGACCGGATGGATCAAGCGCGGTCCGGTGGGCCTGATCGGTCACACCAAGAGTGACGCCATGGAGACGATCAAGCACGTGGTGCACGACCAGGCCGACTGGTGGTCACCCGAGTCGCCGTCCGAGGAGTCGGTTGTCGAACTCCTCGAAAGCCGCGGCATCGAATACACGAACCTCGACGGCTGGCACAACCTGGACGCATTCGAGCAGTCACTGGGCGAGCCGCACGGCCGGGCGCGCATCAAGGTCGTGCCGCGCGACGAGATGGTCCGCGCGTCCAATTCGTCGGACGCGCACTAGCCCGAACGCGACTCGTGGGTTAGCCCTACCGCGCCTACCAGTGGCGCGTGATGGGATGGTGTTGTGACCGACCGAATCAGTCAGCAGCGGCTCGATGAGCTGTGGGATTTCTCGGATGCTGCGACCTCCGAGCGGCAGCTACGGGAGGCCGTGGCGGATGCGCCATCCGGCTCCGTCGTCGGCGCGGAACTACGCACGCAGGTCGCTCGTGCCCTCGGGCTGCAGGAGCGCTTCGCGGATGGCGAAGCCGAGCTTGATTCGATTGATTCGGTCGACGGAGTGGTCTTGACACGCGTGCTGCTTGAGCGCGGACGCCTCCGCAACTCGTCCGGGCACCCGGACGAGGCGATCCCGCTGTTCGAGGAGGCGCTCGCCGCGGCCTCCGCCGAGGGTCACGATTTCCTGACGGTGGATGCGGCGCACATGCTCGCGATTGCGGATTCTGATCGAAGTGAACACTGGACGGCCCGTGCCCTTGAGACAGTGGGGGAGGCGACGGATGCTCGGACCAGGCGCTGGGCGGTGAGCCTCCACAACAACCTCGGCCGGCGGCTGTTCGACGAGGGAAATGCCCCCGCCGCGCTCGCCGAATTCGAGCTCGCCGCGGATTCTGCACGCGATTTCGGCACACCGCAGCAACAGGTCTGGGCCCAGGAAGCCATCGACGAAGTGCGTTCCACGCTCGACCGGTAGTGGGGGATTCCCCAGCGGCCGGTGGGATATAGTCAGCTAGCTTACTAATTGGAGAAACGTGGCAAGCACACCAGTTGTTCCGCCGACGAAGAGTCGCTTTCCGGCCTGGTTGCGCTGGGCGCTGCCCGTGATCCTCATCCTCGCCTGGCTTGCCGTCGGCTACACCGGCGGACCGTACTTCGGCAAGATCAGTCAGGTCTCGAGCAACGATGCGACCAGTTATCTTCCCGCCACTTCGGATGCGACGAAGGTGCAAAACCTCGAGGTCACCTTCGCGAGCAAAAAGGTACTTCCCGCAGTCGTCGTCTTCGTCCGTCCCGGTGGACTCACAGAAGGCGACCGTGTTTTCGTCAACAACCGCATCGCGGCGATGAAGAACACCGCCGGCGTATCCAGCGGGATTTCCCCGGCAATCGTGTCGAAGGACTCCAAGGCGATCGAAGTTCTCGTGCCGGTCAAGGACAACACGTCGCTCGACGCCACAATCAGCAATCTGCGCGCGTCGATAGCCAAGGGCCCGCCTGCAGGCCTCACGGGATACGTAACCGGGCCGGCCGGGCAGATCTCGGATCTCGGCAGTGCGTTTGCCGGAATCGACGGAGTGCTCCTCCTCGTCGCGATTCTCGCCGTGTTCGTGATCCTGATCATCGTGTACCGATCGCCGATCCTGCCGATCCTGGTTTTGTTGACCTCGGTGTTCGCGCTCTGTGCCGCCATCTTCGTGATCTGGCACCTCGCGAAGGGAGGCGCTGTCGCGCTCAATGGTCAGGTTCAGGGCATTCTGTTCATCCTGGTAATTGGCGCCGCGACCGACTATTCGTTGCTCTATGTCTCTCGCTACCGGGAGGCGCTGAGGGACAACGAGAAGCGCTGGGTGGCGACCGTTGCGGCGCTGAAGGGTGCGTTCGCTCCCATCCTGGCGTCGGCGGGCACCGTGATCCTTGGCCTCCTCTGCCTTCTGTTCAGCGACCTCAACTCGAACAAGGCGCTCGGCCCCGTTGGGGCGATCGGCATCGCGTTCGCTCTGATTGCGGCGCTCACGATGCTGCCGGCTCTCCTGCTCGTCTTCGGTCGCGTGGCATTCTGGCCGCTCCGACCGAAGTTCGGGTCGCCGCATCCACAGGTGGGCGGCAGCACGGTCAAGGGACCGTGGCCGCGCCTCGGCAGTGGAATCGCGAGGCGACCCCGCTGGGTCTGGGTCGTGTGTGTCGTGTTGTTGCTCGCCGCATCCGCTGGGCTGCTGCAGCTCAAGGCGAGCGGTACACCGCAGAGCGCCGTTGTCGAGAGCTACTCGCAGGCTCGCGCCGGCCAGACCGCGCTCGGCAAGCACTTCCCGGAGGGTTCGGGGTCGCCGGCAGTGATCGTCGTTGCCAAGGGATCGCTGCAGTCGGCAGGTAAGAGGGCGATCGCGACATCCGGAGTCAACTCGGTTACGTTGCTGACCGACATCGGATACGTTCCGGTCGCCAAGGACGGCAGCTATCCGTCGGACGCCGCCTCGCCCACGTGTGCGGCGCTCGGGGACGTGCCCTGCCCCGCCGTCATCGTCACACCGACCGTGAAGGACGGCAAGGTCCTGATGCAGGCGACGCTCAGCAAGGATCCGGACTCGGTCGCTGCCCAGACGGTCGTCGAGAACCTGCGGACGAGGCTCGCGGGGACCGGTGGGGCGATAGTCGGAGGCACGACCGCGACCGCGATCGACACCAATGCGGCGGCCGTGCACGATCGCGACCTCATCATTCCCGTCGTGCTCCTGGTCATCCTGATCGTGCTGATGCTCCTGCTGCGCTCCGTCCTCGCGCCTGTGCTGCTCATCGGCAGCGTGGTGCTGTCATTCTCGGCGACGCTCGGAATCTCGGCACTGGTGTTCAACCACGTCTTCAAGTTCGTTGGAGCTGACCCGGCTGTGCCCCTGTATGGGTTTATCTTCCTGGTTGCGCTCGGCGTCGACTACAACATCTTCCTGATGACGAGAGTGCGCGAGGAGTCTCTGCGATTCGGGACGAGGGATGGCGTGATCCGCGGACTGGTTATCACCGGCGGCGTGATCACCTCAGCCGGGATCGTGCTCGCGGCAACCTTCGCGGCTCTCGGTGTTATCCCCGTGCTGTTCCTCAGCCAGATCGCCTTCATTGTCGGGTTCGGAGTGCTGCTCGATACCATCGTCGTTCGGTCGCTTCTTGTCCCAGCGCTGGCGTACGACATCGGTCGCAAGATCTGGTGGCCGTCGAAGCTGGCTCGAGCCGAGAAATAGCGGTCGGGACTACCGGCGCATCACCCGTCGGAGCACGTCAACGAGGTTCTCCGGATAGACCGTCTCGTTGGTGGCAACCAGCTCATCGAGACTCCACCAGCGCGCGCCGCTCATGCTGCGCTGCTCAAGTTCGGTCCATCCTCCGCGGTTGATCTCGAAGGCGGTCACCGATGCGGTGAAGTATGTCTCGACCTGATGGATGACCGCGCCCTCGAAAGTGAAGGTCGTGTCGCGCTCGTGCACCGGGCCATTCACCGATTCGAGGAGTAGGCCGGTCTCCTCGTTAGTTTCGCGGATGGCGGTCTCACGCAGGCTTTCGAGTCCCTCCACTCCGCCTCCCGGTGTGAACCACCATCCGGGGTCGTCGGCCAGCGACGGGTCTCTGCCGAATAACAGGAGGATGCGTTCGTCCCGGTCGAGCAGGATTACGCGCGCCGCGCGTCTGGCCTCGCTCACGGTCACTGAACCGCCGCTGTCAAACGCGCAATGTTGTCCAGGATCTTGCTGCGCAGCGGCTGCGTCATCCAGTCGGCCAGCGTGAGTTCGTGCGCGTGGCGGCGATAGCTGTCCTCGACGCGCCGCAGCGACTGCACAAACTGGGTGCCCTTGACCATCACCGAGATCTCGAGGTCGAGGCTGAACGAGCGCATATCCATGTTGCTCGAGCCAATGACCGCGACCTGGTCGTCGATCGTCATGTGCTTCGCATGCAGGATGGTCGGCGCGCGATAGAGCCAGATCCGCACGCCAGCCCGAAGCAGGCTCTCGTAGTAGCTACGCTGCGCGTGATAGGTGACGGCCTGGTCGCCGATCTCGCTCATGAAGAGCTCGATGTCGATGCCGCTCTGGGCCGCGGTCGTGATCGCGTAGAGCATCGATTCGTCTGGAACGAAGTACGGGGTCGTGATGACGATCCGCTTCTGTGCCGCGTAGATGAGCGAGTTGAACAGCCGCAGGTTGTTCTCGCCGTCGAATCCGGGTCCGCTGGGGACGACCTGGGCATCCAGCAGGTCGCTTCCGCGCTCGATCTCGATCGGACCAACCTCGCGCACGAGCAGTTCGTCGGTTTCGCTGTACCAGTCGGTGACGAAGAGCGCGTGGATGCCGGCAACGATCGGTCCCTCGAAACGCACCATGAGGTCCTTCCAGCGAAGACCCCGGCGCAGATTGCTGCGCTTGTCGTAGCTGGAATCGATCACATTCTGGGATCCGGTGTATCCGACCTCGCCGTCGATGATCAGGATCTTGCGGTGGTTGCGCAGATCGGGTCGTTGGAACTTTCCCTTGAAGGGCTGTACCGGCAGCATGAGATGCCACTCGGCGCCCAGCTGCGTCAGCCGACGAAGCGTGCCCCGGTAGTTGGTGGACCGCAGGCACGCGATGTGGTCGAGCAGAACGCGCACCGTGACCCCTCGCTGCACAGCGGCCTCGAGTTCGTCGAAGAACGCGCGGGTCGTATTGTCCAGGTTCAGGATGTAGAACTCGACGTGGACGTAGCGCCTGGCCGTGCGGATGGCGTTTGTCATCGAGATCAGCGACTCGCTGTAGTCATCGTGCAGCGTCGCCCTGTTGCCACCGACGATGGGCATCGCGCCGAGGTGACGGTTCAGTTCGGTGATCGGATCGAGCCATTTCGGCCAAGACTTGTCACGTCGCACCAGATCCATGCCGGTCGTCGTTTCAAGAATGAACCTGTTGATTTCGCGCTGCTTCTCGCGTCGCTTCTTCGGCAAATGGCGGCTGCCGATCAGCCAGAACAGGATGATGCCGATGTACGGCAGAAAGAAGATCGCGAGGAGCCAGGCCGTTGCCGTCTGCGGCCGTCGGTTGCGTGGGATCAGGATGACCGAGAGCACACGGACGACGAGATCGACCACGATCGCGAGCACCACAATGATCAGGACGACGATCGACCAGTTGAACATTGGCCGGCGCCCGCGCTATCGGAAGTTGACGAACTGGAGGTCTACGTCCAGGTCTTTGCCCTTGAGCAGCGCCATCGTCGCCTGGAGGTCATCCCGGCTCTTCGACTGCACGCGAAGCTCATCACCCTGGATTTGCGACTTGACGCTCTTCGGTCCCTCGTCGCGGATGATCTTGGCGACCTTCTTCGCATCCTCGGATGAGATGCCGTTCTTCAGGCCTACCTCGATGCGGTACTCCTTGCCGCTCGCGTACGGGTCGCCCTCATCCAGGCTGCGAAGCGAAATACCGCGCTTGATGAACTTCTGCTCGACCACTTCGAGGACGGCCTTGACCCGCTCCTCGGCGCTTGCCTTCAGCAGCAGCTTCTCGCCGCTCCATTCGACGGATGCTCCGACATTCTTGAAGTCGTAGCGCGTCGCGATTTCCTTCTGCGCCTGGTTGACCGCGTTGTCGGCCTCCATTCTGTCGACCTTGCTGACGATGTCAAACGTGGAATCTGCCATAGCCTCAGTTTAACCGTGGTGGTCGTTAGCTTGTAAGGTTGTTCAGCGCCTCTGGTCAGGTGATCACACGTGGTCGGAGCGTCCTGGCAGGTTACCCAAGCGGCCAAAGGGAGCTGACTGTAAATCAGCCGTTTTCAACTTCGGGGGTTCGAATCCCTCACCTGCCACAAATGTCGAAGGCCCCGCAATGCGGGGCCTTCGACATTTCCGGCAGCCGAGATATGCGCACCCCGTGGGCCCCGAACGCGCAGCCCGAAAATATTGCACGGCAATATTTCGGCGGCACATTTGGGAGTCGAATCCCTCACCGGGCGAAGCCGCATCGCGGCGTAGGCCGCCTACGAGCAACAGAGGCAGGATCTACCTCACAAATGGCGGAATCAACCTCGGCGCAGGCGCTAACGTTCGAGACATGACCGAGTACCGCGCCGAGTTCGATGCCGTCGTTTCGTTCCTCAACGGAGGGTCTCTGAGTGCGAACGAATTCCGTGTCGACGTATCGAGCAGGGATGCGACGCCCGACCAGATCGGCCGGCTCTTCGTTTCGTCGCTGTCCCTGCTGATGGTCGATCACGTGGAGCTGACGAACGTCCGAGTGTTCGAGGAGGCCCACAAGGGAACCAGCGGCGGGCCAAGCGCCACGACACAGACGGCAGCCGCCCATCCGACAGGCTCCCGGCTCATCGACCTGAGCCACACGATCCGGTCGGGAGGCGTCACCTACCCGGGACTGCCCGTGCCGGAAATCACGCCCCATCTCACCAGGGAGGGTTCGCGCGCCATCTACGCACCGGGAACCGAGTTCGCGATCGACCGCATCTCCATGGTCGGAAACACGGGTACGTATCTTGATACCCCGTTTCATCGCTATCCGAACGGCTTCGATCTCGCGGGCCTGGCTCTCGAAAAAGTCGTCGACCTGCCGACCGTTGTCGCGCGCGTGATCGGGAGTTCACAACGGGGGGTGGATGTCGCTGCCCTCGCGGCTCTGGATGTCGCCGGTCGAACGGTGCTGCTCCACACCGGTGGAGACGCCGACTGGGGCACTCCTGACTACGCCAAGGATGCGCCATACCTCACCGAAGAAGGGGCCGTCTGGCTCGCGGAGAACCGTGCCGCGCTGGTGGGTATTGACGCGGTCAATATCGACAACATCGAGGGTGCGGGCGATCGCCCTGCGCATTCGATTCTGCTTGAGGCGGGCATCCCGATCGTCGAGCACCTCACCAACCTTGGCGAGGTTCCTCCGCTCGGTGCACTCTTTACCGCGGTCCCACCGCGAGTTGAGGGCTTCGGTACGTTCCCGGTCCGCGCGTTCGTGCGGGTCGATGGAGCCTAAGCGAACGAGATGGCGTAGATCGACAGGTTCTGGAACGTGTAGACAACCGGGAACACGGCCATCTGATTGCACACAACGCCGAGTGAGGTTGCGGCGGGCAGGTTGACCACCTGCGTCACCTCGTATGTCGCGAACGACGTCCCAACCCCGGGATTGATTAGTGCCGTAGACCCGTACACGATAGAGGAGTCGGCGGCGTCGACGATCGAACAGCTGACCTGGATTCCTATGGTCGCGTTCAGCTCGATGGAGAATCCAACGAGAGCCGGCCCGGCAGGCACGGCGGTGATTGACCCGGGAAAGTCGATTTCACCGCCTGGATCCGCAGGGGACAATCCTGCCGGGATGATCGCGCTGAATGTCGGAGCGGACGTGCCCGAGGCACCGTCTGCGCCGGGAGGGCCTGCGAGTCCGTTGGTCCCGTTCGTCCCGTTGATCCCGTTGGCGCCGTTTTTCCCGCTAGTTCCGGCCTTCCCCGTTGCGCCAGCGGCACCGTTATCGCCATTCGATCCGGCGGCACCGTTTGTTCCGTCGGAACCGTTGTCGCCGTCCTTACCCGCGGAGCCCTGCTTCCCGGTGGCACCGGCTATCGGCGTTGCCGTTGCGATTGGCGTGGCGTGGGATGCGCTCAGCGCGTCAACCGTCCAGCTTCCGCCGACCGCCAGGATCACGACGATCACCCCGACGATGACAACAAAACTCCTGGTAAGCATTTCCGACCTCCACCGCTCGGCAGATGCCGTCGAATGCGAGCCTATCGCTGTCCAGCGGGCGTCATCGTCGTCGATAGTCACGACTCGCGTGCCGATTCGGCCGCAAGTTCTCGACTCCCGATCGTTCAGGCGAGCGGTTCCTGCCCCAGTTTGCCAGCGCTCGGCCGAGCCCGCGCGGCGACCACAACCGCTCCAATGCTTGCGGCGACAACGCATCCGATGCCGATACATCCGAGTAACGACAGTTCCTGCCCCAGCACCACGAGACCGGCGAGTGCCGCGATTGCTGGTGCGAGGCTCAGGATGATCGAGAACGTAGCCGCGTGCAGGCGCCGCAGCGCGATCAACTCGAGTCCGTATGGGATGGCGGATGACAGCACTGCAACCGCAAGCCCGAGCAGCAGAGCGCGGGACGTGAGCAGCGCCATCCCGGCCGTGACGATACCGATCGGGGCAATCGCGACGGAGCCGATGGTCATGGCGATCGCCAGCCCGTCCAGTCGCGAGAAGCGCCGACCCGTGCGCGCGGAGAGCAGGATGTAGCAGACCCACATCCCGCCCGCTGCCGCAGCAAATAACACGCCGACGAGCGTGAAATGCGTCGTGAATCCTCCCGAGCCGAGCAGCGCGACTCCCGCCAGCGCGAGTGCCGCCCATAGCCAGGCGGATGGCCGACGGCTGATCACCACCGAGAGCACGAGCGGGCCGAGCAGCTCGATCGTGACCGCGATGCCCAGCGGGACGGACAACAGCGAGGTGTAGAAGAACGCGTTCATGATCGCGAGCACGAGTCCGAATCCGATCACGGTCAGCCAGTCGCCACGGCTTCGCCGCCGAACCGACGGCCGAAACACGAGAAGCAGGATGATCGCGGAGAACACCAGCCGCAGCAACACCATCCCGGCGGACCCGACCGCGGGAAACAGCGTCACCGCGATCGCAGCGCCGAGTTCCTGGCACAGCAAGCCGAGCACTACGAGGCCGGATGCGCCGAGTCGCGCCGGTGCGCGGTCCGCGGCGTTGGTAGTCACGAAGCGACGCTAACAGCACCCGGGAGTCGCCCCCGGGAGCACACAGCTCTGTCTACCGCCACGCCGCCCGAAGGGGTGACTTGGCCTATTCCATGCATGCGGATAAGCTTTGGGGGTCCGTTACCCGTTCGTGACTTTTGATCACGTCACTACGGACCGTCCAATACCGCCGTTCGTGACATACGAATCGTGTCGAGAAAGGAGCTGCGGTGTCGAATTTCGACCCATTTGAACAGCTCGCTCTCGACACCCAGCACCCTCGGCGCCGTGACCTGCGCGAGAAGTCGACGGGTCGATCTCGACGAGCAGCTCGCCGTCGGGCGGCCACGGACCGCAAGGCGCGCGCCGCCATGAAGAGTTCGGTGAACGTCCGTCCACCCGGCGGTCCGAAGGCGAAGAAATCGGTCGGTCGGCGGATCTGGAGCGGCATCGTCTCCGTTGTGGCGCTCGCGCTCGCGGCCGCATTTGCCTTCTCGATCGTCGGTTCTCCGCTGTTGTTCTCCGGCGGTCCGGCCACAGCATCCGTCACGCACTCGGCCTCGAACGCGACGGTCAACGGCCAGAAGCTCACCTCAGCTCCGGGCAAGGAGCCGGCGGTCGATCGTAGTTCCGTGCAGGGACTGACTGCCACCGAGTTGTATGCGATGCAGGTCGGCGGCCTGGACTACACCGTCAACAACTCGGGCATCATCCGCTGGCCGTTCAACTATCCGGTGCCGATCAATTCACCGTTCGGATCTCGCGCCGCGCCATGTCCCGGGTGCTCGACCTTCCATCGCGGAACCGACTTCGATACCGGAGACAAGGCTCCCGTCTTCGCGGTTGCTGCGGGAGTGGTCACCGCGAGTGAGCTTGCCGGATCCTATGGTCAGTACGTCGAGATTTCCCACGACATCAACGGCAAGCAGTTCAGCAGCATCTACGCACACCTCACGGCCGATTCCGAAACCGTGCAGGTTGGCGACGTGATCACCGAGGGCGAACTCATTGGACTCACCGGATCAACGGGCGAGTCAACCGGGCCCCACCTCGACTTCGAGATCGACATTGACGGCACCGCGGTCGACTCGTTCGTCTGGCTGAAGGCCAATACCGCGCACTAGAGCGGATCGTCGTGCTCTGTCATCCAGACCGTCGTGTTCGGCTGCAGTTCGGTGAGCGGTCGTAACGCCCATGGCTCCTCGCTGTGCACCAGCAGCCGACCCGACTCGAGGGGAACGGCTGTGGAGCCGAAGTTCATGATCACTCTGAAGTTGCGGTACCGGTCGGTCGTGAGGCCGAAGGCAATGACGTCCGGCCCGTATCCGTCCAGCCAGGTGAGCGTGCTCGTGCCCAGTTGGTTGACCCGTCGCAGTTCGAGCGCCCAGCTGTAGAGCGACAGCGTGTTGTCGTTGCCCGGCGCGACCGGTTGACGGTCGCGGGCAAAACGCGCCCACTCCTTGGGCTGAGGTAACCAACTCTTGCCGGTGGGGGAGAATCCGTATGCGGGAGCGTCCGCTTCCCACGGGATCGGCACGCGGCATCCATCCCGGCCGTAGTAGGTCGGGCTCGGATTGCGGAAGAAGCTCGGGTCCTCGCGGTCGGCATCCGGGATCTCGTCGTCCTCGGGAAGACCGAGCTCTTCGCCCTGATAGAGGTACGCGGCACCCGGTAGCGCGAGCATCAGAAGCGTTTCCGCGCGTGCACGCTGGAGGCCGAGCGCCGCATTCGGCTTCGGCTCCGTCGCAGGTCCAATGCCAGTCCCTTGCGGTGGCGGAGGATTCAACCCCAGCCTCGACGCGTGCCGGATGACATCGTGGTTCGACAAGACCCATGTGGTTGCGGCGCCGACCCTGTCGAACGCCTCGGTCGAGTCATTGATCGCGGCGCGAATGGCCTTGGCAGACCACTGTGCCTCCAGAAACGTGAAGTTGAACGCCTGCTGCATCTCATCCGGCCGCACCCAGTCGGCCAGCTTGCTCAGGGGTTCGACCCAGGCTTCCGCGCAGAGGATGCGGTCGGCACCGAAGCTCGCCACGATCTCGTGCCAGTCCCGGTAGATCTCGTGAACCCCGGGCTGCGCCCAGTATGGATAGTCGACCGGCGCGTTTGCTGCGATCGAGCCGGGTACGGGCGGCGTGAAGTCGGGCAGCCCCTCCTTCTTCACCAGGCCGTGCGCGACATCCACTCGGAATCCGTCAACGCCGCGTCGAAGCCAGAACCGGAGGATCTCGCGGAACTGCTCGCGCACCCACTCGCTGGTCCAGTTGAGGTCGGGCTGGGAGACATCAAACAGGTGCAGGTACCACTGCTCCGGTGTGCCGTCGGGTGCTGTGACTCGTTCCCAGGCCGGGCCGCCGAAGGTTGACTGCCAGTTGTTCGGTGGTAGATCGCCCGCCGGCCCTTTGCCGTCGCGAAAAAGATAGTGCGAGCGCTCGACACTGCCGGGACCGGCGGCGATTGCCGCCGTGAACCACTCGTGCTCACTCGAGGTGTGGTTGGGGACAAGGTCGATGAGCACGCGCAGCTCGAGGCGGTGCGCTTCCGCGAGCAGGCCGTCGAAGTCGGCGAGTGTTCCAAAGCGCGGATCGACATCGCAGTAGTCGGCGACGTCATAGCCGGCGTCCTTCTGCGGTGAGGGAAAGAAGGGCGAGAGCCAGATGGCGTCGAGGTGGAGATCGTCGAGCTGCGGCAGTCTGGCGGCAATTCCGGGCAGGTCGCCCATCCCGTCTCCATTGGAGTCGGCAAATGATCGAGGGTAGATCTGATAGATGACGGCGCTGCGCCACCACTGTCCGGACCGCGCGGATGCTGCACTCACGCCATGACCCTATGACCGAGTTGTAATCGAGACGAAATCCGACGGTGCGTCGGATGTGAAAAGGTCGATGCATGGCAACCGACGGCTCGCTGCGTGAACCCCACCACGACGGCTCTCCACTCTTCGTCTCGAGTATCGCTCCGGCTCTCGGCGACCTGGTTCGCGTTCGCATCCGCATCCCGCACGAGTTCGGGGTTGTGAGTGCGGTTCGCACCCGGTCCAATCCGGATCACGAGCCGCGTTTCGCGGTCGCATCGCTCGTCACCACCATCGACGGCTGGGACTGGTGGGAGGCCGAGCTCCAGATCGAGAACCCGGTGCACGGCTATCGGTTCCTCATCAGGATGGGTGACGGGCGCAATCTATGGGTCAACGCGACGGGTGTCCACACGATCGAGACGCTCGACACCGAGGATTTCAAACTCGTCACGTTCGCGCCGGCGCCGAACTGGTCGGCATCCAGTGTGATGTACCAGATCTTTCCGGACCGCTTCGCCCGCAGCGGGCAGGCGGATGAGCGTCCACTGCCTTCGTGGGTCGAGGCAGCCGAGTGGAGCGACCCGGTCATCCATATCGGTCCATCGACGGCGACCCAGTTCTATGGCGGCGACCTGCTTGGTATTGAGGAGCACCTCGACCATCTGGACAAGCTCGGCGTCAACCTGATCTACCTGACCCCGGTTTTTCCCGCTCGATCAAACCATCGCTACGACGCGCTGTCATTCTCTGAAGTCGATCCGCTGCTCGGCGGGGATGCGGCGTACATCTCGCTGATCGAGGCAGCGCACAGGCGCGGGATGCACGTGATCGGAGACCTGACCTCGAATCACTCCGGGGACGCACACGAGTGGTTCGTCGCATCCCATCAGCATCCCGGTACCCCGGAGAGTGCCTTCTACTACTGGCTCGATCCCGAGCAAAGATCGTACGTGTCATGGCTCGGTGTGCCGAGCTTGCCTAAATTCAATTGGAACTCGCCCGAGCTGCGGAAGCGGTTCATCGACGGATCGGACTCGGTCGTGGCGAAGTGGCTCAAGCCGCCGTACAACCTCGACGGGTGGCGGATTGATGTCGCGAACATGACGGGGCGCTATCTCGACCAGGACCTCAACGCTGAGGTTCGGCGGATCATCCGAGCAACGATGATCGCGATCAACCCGGATACCCTGCTGCTCGGCGAGTCGACCAACGACGCGGCGAGCGACTTCCAGGGTGACGCGTGGCACGGCGCAATGACCTATACGAACTTCACGCGTCCGATCTGGGGTTGGTTGTCGACCGGGCAGCGCGAATCGAGTTATTTCGGGCTGCCGTTCGGCACGATCCCGACCTACACCGGCAGTGAGGTATTCGAGGCGCACAAGTTGTTCGCCGCGGGTTTCCCGTGGCGGGTTCGGCTGCGGACGATGAACGCGCTCGACACCCACGACACCCCGCGATTTCTGACAGCTGCAGCCCCGGGGACCGTCCCTGTGGCGCTCGGAATGTCGGTGACGATGCCGGGCATCCCGGTGGTCTTCGCCGGTGACGAATTCGGTTTGGTCGGCGACGACGGCGAGGAGTCGCGCACGCCTATTCCCTGGGACACGGAGGATGCTGCTGCAGCGAGCATCGACCTCTACTCGTCTCTGATCCACCTGCGGCGTGACCACGAGGTGTTGAACTCGGGGGGAATCCGCTGGCTGCACGCCTCCGATGATGTGCTCGTTTACGCGCGCGAGAGTGCGACGGAGTGCATCCTGCTGGTTGCGGCCCGTGGCGACTATGAGCTGTCACTCGCGGCCAACGCTGTCGCCGGCCCGCACACCCTCCTGTTTGGACCGGGCTCAGCCGAGTTCGATCCCGCTATCGGTCTTGTGCTTCGCGGCACGGGGCCGTCCTTCACCGCGTGGTCGCTGCCCGGCATCACCCTCCCGCCGTTCTCACCCGAGGGCACCGTCCTTGAGTTGACGGGATGAGGAGTTGACGGGATGAGGCGCCTACCCCGCCGGCTTCCTCTGCGCGCGCCATCGCTCGATGAGCGTCGGGTATTCGCCTTCCAGGAAGGCAAACAGGTCCTGTGCGTCGGTGAGCTCGGCGTGCCTGGCATCCGATAGCTGGGCACCGCGCTCGAACAACGCCGACAGCCGCCGCATGCTCTGCGACGCCGCGTTCAGGATCTCGGCCGGCATGTCACCGCGCAGTGCGAAGTAGTCCTTGCGATCGCCCCTGATGCTGACCCGCTCGATATAGCCCTGTCGCTCCAGATATCGGGTCATCGTGCTGACCGAACCGCTGCTGGCGCCTAGGGCTTCGATCAAGCCGGGGATGGATTGCTGGCGCGGCTCGCTGACCATGAGAAACCCGAGGATGCGCCCGGCCATCCGCGGCATCCCCTCGTCTTCAAAAACGAGGCCGGCGCGCTCAACGAAATCATCGATCTCCTGGGACAAGGTCAGCGGGCTCCTCTGCGTGGTAAAAGTTTCGAATTCCTTGGTCCAGCATGCCCGATGGCGTGAACCGCGTCACCGTGTTTCGTAGCGCAGCCCGGAACCGGGATCGGTGAAGTACGAATGGCGCGAGCTGCCGGGCACTCGTCGCATACTCGCGTGCGATGGGCTGCATTGTGCCCTCGTAGCTGGCAAGCGCCACCGTCACGTCTTTGTTCGCAAGCGACCCCGCGAGGCAGCGCGCATCCTGCAGAGCGAGTGCGCTGCCCATGCCAGACATGAACGTCGGGCTATGGGCCGCATCCCCGATGAGGGCGACCCGGTTGCTGACGATGTGAGGCATCCGTACCTGGGCGATGTCATCGGAGAACAGGTAGCTCTCGGGCGTGAGGCGGTCGAGAACGTCGCGGACTGGCTGGGCGAAGTCCGCGTACACCGATCGCAGGAATGGAATGAGTTCGTCGCCGGACGGCACCTGACCGAACGCGTCGCCAATGTACAGGATCGCCGAGACACGGGTCGCATCGGTCGGCATGAGCGCGGCCATCTGGCCGACGCCGAAGTAAGCGTCGTCCGCGTCGGTCGCGAGGCCGTGCTTGTAGTCGAGGGTCATGCCAACGTAGTGACCGCCGAGGCGATGCGTGAAGCCTTCGCCAAAGGTGAGCCGGCGGACATCCGAGTGAATGCCATCGGCGCCGACGATAAGGTCAGCCCGAATGGACGAGCCATCAGACAGGCCGGCGATGACCTCGTCGCCTTCGTGCTCGACACTCGTCAGCTTCGTGCCGAAGCGCACGGGAGTATCGGTCGTGACCGCGTCGTAGAGCGCTTCGTGCAGTTCCGATCGGCGGAACAGGATGTAGCCACCCAGGTTCGCATCGGATTCGTCGGTTGCGAGGGTGCGAAGCGGCCGACCATCCGCTCGCATGATGTGGGTTGAATCGAACGAGGCCTGCCGCCGCCGGCACGCCTCTTCCAGCCCCATTTCGCGAACGACTTCGACTCCTGCGGCCTTCAGCGCGACGTAGTGACCGCGCGCCTCAAATCGTCGAGCCGAGTCGACGAGAGTCACATCAAATCCGGATCGCCGGGCCCACCATGCAAAACCAAGTCCGGCGATGCCGGCACCAACAACAACAATACGCATGGCTTGATTGTCACATTAATCAGTATGGTCAGTCAACACTGATATTAATGAGGCTAAAAACTGGACCCGCGACCGCCAAGGGATCTGGCGGTCGGTCGGGGGCTGGTGGTTGCATTGATCCATGGTTTCCAAACTCGGTAACATCACGTTCGACTGTGCTGACCCGACCGCCCTCGCAACCTTCTGGGCTGATGTTTTCGGCTACCCGCATCCGGAGTGGCCCGAAGACCTGAAGGCTCAGCTGATCGCGGGTGGTCTCACCGAGGAGGAGCTCTCGAACAAGAGCGCGATCGACGACCCGACGGGTGAGGGCCCGCGACTCTTCTTCCAGCGAGTGCCCGAGGGCAAGACCGCGAAGAACCGCGTTCACATCGACATCCGCACGACCCCGGGTCGGCGGCCGACGGACGATGAGCTGTTCGCGGAGCGCGACCGGATCGTCGCGCTGGGTGCCACGGAGGTGGTCAACTACGACGACAGCTGGGGCCCGGTTCGCGAGCACCACTTCGTGATGCAGGATCCCGAAGGCAACGAGTTCTGTATCGACTGATCCCCCACCGATTACCGGCTCGCGGGCGGCGTAACCCTCGACCGCCGGATGCTAGTCTCTTACGGTGCCAAAACGGCGCGCTCTTCGGGGTGCACGTGTTTTGCGCGCCCCCTTAGCTCATTGGTAGAGCACTTCCTTGGTAAGGAAGAGGTAGTGGGTCCGATTCCCACAGGGGGCTCTCGCATCCCTCACTCGGATGTGCCCGGCGGGGTAGCTCAGGTGGTTAGAGCACACGGCTCATAATCGTGGTGTCGCGGGTTCGAGTCCCGCCCTCGCTACAAAATGCTGGTCAGAGCCATATTTAGAATCTGGCACATAACCGCTTAGCGATATTAGAGCCGATTAGAACCCCGATAGCCCGATTTCAATTTGCGGGGTTTCCGCGGGATGTTTCGAAAAGTGCTGATCAAACGGCAAGTGTGCGTTATGCGTTCTCGGGATGTGCATCGCCTCTCACCCCGCACATTCCGATTCGCAATCGCGCCAGTTCTTACTCCAGTCGGCCGCACTACGTTGCAGCCTGACGGTTTCATCGTCTTGCCGTCTACTGAGCCCCAATAACTGAAATCGACCGCAACTGTCCCCGAGGCAGATAATGGCGATGCATCGCAACGGGCGACGCCACCAGGTCGTGGCTTCAGGTCACTATCGACTGTTTCTGACGCACGTAGTCGGGGTAGACGACGACAGGATGCCAGTTCGCCTCTGTCATTACGTCCAGATGGACCATGTAACAGACGTAAGCCCAGTAGAGCGCCTCAGTGGTTTTCTGGGTCCGGGAGACGACTGCGCCCAGGGTCCAGGTCATTTCTTGAAGTTCAACGATCATGTGGACAAGGACGTCTTTGATGGCCAAACCACCCTGCCTAAAATGGGCGTCGGCTTGCGGATCCCTCGTGAGAGTAGCCATCGAGGACACGCGATCGGCGTGCACATGATGACTCGCCTGCCTATAGTTCTGAGGACCCCGTCCTCTGCCGCGAGATACTCGCGCCTCGATCTTGGCGAACGTCACCTGCTTCATCCCTAGGCGCTCAGCGGCCCATCCGTAGCTGCGGCCGTATTCCGGACCGAACTTAGCGAGTAGGCGGTCGAATTCGTTCTCAACCTCTTTGTCCTCGCTCGTCCGCCGGCGAGCCCTCCGGCCAGCTGCTATTCGGTCGACGTCGTCCCGCCGTAGTCGATTGGCGTAGTCCACCACGTGGCTGCCTTCGTATCGTTCGGCAACTTGAGCGGGCGAGACAGCTATGAAGGCGCTAATCACACTGAGCTCATACAATGTTCGCCACCTCGCTATGGCACCCGTCGGCATTCCGTGGGAAGCAAGCAGCGAGATTTCCCGCGCGACTGTAAGCGCCTGGGCATGTAATTCGCACAGCACATTGAGCTTTGTGCGGGCACGCGAACGCGTGCGCCAGATGGTGCCGCTGCATGTGTTTAGATGTTCGGCCACGGTGAGATAGGTGGCGAAGTAGGAGGAGTAACCTCCGAGGTTAAATTCGAGATCGCGCTGCAACTCCGTTTCTACGGAGAGCCGGTCTTCGCCAATCTCCCAGAGCAGATCCTCGTGGCGCCACTCGAGCGTGTCGCCAAATGTAGCCGCGTGCCCCACGAGATCGTCCGGATCCCAGGTCGCGCGACTCCGACTGGTCGCGATGCTTGCTCGGATGCTGCGCTGGAGACGGGTCATTCGTTCACGGTTGTCCGCTAACTGAAGATCCACCTCAGAAGCGTCCAGTATGGATTCGGTCACGCGCATATCATCTCGTGTGTTTACGCGGCGGCGGAAGCCCGCAGGCGGTGCCCGACCTAGGCCTTTGAACCCGATGGCTTGTTGTCTGCACGAGCGTCCACGAGGACGATTGATTCGCTATCGTCGAGCTCCAGGCTCTTCAAAATGCGTGACACTTTCTCCTCTTCTGCCTCGCTGTAGAAGACGATTATTTTCACTGCATTGCGCGTTTCATTAGCTCTCTTATAAACCTCGACTTGTCGCTCGAGATTGCGTTTGAGCGCGGAGTTGCTGGCCATTTTCACTTCGATCAAGCAGGAGTCGTTTGATCCCTGGCTCACCTTGAAATCGACGGGGCCGCGACCGTTGTTGACTTCACGGTTGACATCGAACCGGCTCGCCTGCAGGGTAAGGAAAATCAGACGCTGTACATCCTTTTCTGACGCAGTGCCACTTGCAGTATTCAAAGACAGGTAGCCGTCCTTGTCCTCCACCCACTTCTTGAAAACATTGGCGCGGTAGATGGCTTCGTCGAAGCTCGTTGTTTTGGGACGCCCTTCCATTTCGGGCAGTGCCCAAAAGCCGTTAACGAAATCCGCAAAGAAGTTAACGAAGACTTCTTGAAGGTGAGCGAGTTCAGCCTCGCTTACCGCCGTGGCACTGCTTCCGTCCTCTTCCTTTAGCCGGATGTAAAGATCAAGAAGTTCAGGAAATGTTCGGAGGGTTGAGACGCGCGCCGCTGCGGTGGTTTTTGGTGTCGGATCCTTGCCCAACTGTTGTTCGAAGTATCTTGAAATCTTTGACCGCTGAACGTTGTCATCAACAGCGGCGACGATCTCGGGGTATCGCTTAACCATGTCACTGTGATTTATCCAGGTTTCGTCGTGCACGAGCATGTCTGTCGGCGTTAGTAGGACGAATTGCCCGTCGAAAACTGGTAAATATCGCGTCTCGGTAGCCCAAGTCTGGGTGTCGAAGTTAAATCGCGCCCTCTCGACTCCAATGCTCGCGCAAACGGCTCGATCAAGTTGTTCCTTCGCGAAGGTCTCAGTGAAATCCAACAAGTAATGCTTAATCAAGTTGGTCGCGAAGTCGCTGATGTTGTCCAAGCCAACACCGGATCGCAACAGTGAGACCTTTTCGAGGTGATCGCTTTTCGTACCGACGTTTTCGCCGTCGGCGCTCAGAATCCGTCCCAGTGAATCGCGCAGATCTCGGGCGAACTCTTCGCCTAGTCCGTGTCCTTCATTTCCCAACTCGCAATATCCGAACCAGTTCTGTTTGACCTCTTGGAAACGGAACAAATCGAGGATCGTCCCTCGATCCAAATCGTCGCCAGCGATGGACTTCAGGAATCGGAGATAGTTGAGGATGTCGCGATGGAGTTCTTGATATTCCGGTCGCGAGCTGTTGAACAAGAGAAACGGGTCAACGAAGAGCGGAACATCAGCGAGCAGGTTGAGATCGAATGCCCCGTACGACTCAACCTTGTCCCTGGCAACACCGAAGTAGTCACTAAAGAAAATGGGAGGCGCGCTCATGGTCGTGAGCTTGGCAGAAATACCTCCGCGCCGCAGCCCGTTCCATGAATGATCCGGCACATCGCGTCAGAGAACTGCTTACACAATGTCAGAAGGAGGAATGGCAATGGATGCACTGTGCGCTCGAAGCACGCTCCGATGCTTTAGGCGGCCCACCTAACGCATACCGTGACCAGAAGCGCGATCACGATCGATGCATAGAGCGAGGAAATAGCGATACGCGCCCTCAGCACGAGTCCCTTCGCGCCACGGACCATCGGCGACGACGTCATTTCTGCAAGAGCGTCAGGTCTAACAAAACTCGAGTGAACGAAGGTCTCCGAATCCAATTCCTTTATTGGCAAGCCGACAGCGCGGAAATCGATGAGCAGGAAGAGGACGAGCATTGCTAGGAAGTAGCCGCAAATAAAGGCCAGGATCGCCGTGGTAACTGAAAAACTAAGGACTTGAGTCACGTTGGCGATGGCCGCGGCGCCCACTGCGGCTAGTCCTGCGATTACACGTTCCCCCGCCGATTTCGCCAAGTCAACGGACGCTTGTGAACTTTGCTGCACTGCTTGCTGGGTTCGCGTCTCCACATCGCGAGCGTCGCGAACCGCTTCTATGACCGCAGTCGATCGCAAGCCAAGGTAGATGGTTTCAGAGCTGCTCAGGATCTCTTCGACAAACTTGAACGGTGGCTCATTGTAGAGACTGATTATTTGGCGAAGTGCGAGGATCCTGTCGGGGCTTATCTCGCCGAACGCCCAACTCCGCAGCTTGATTGCGCCGGCGATTTCCTCATCTGTCCAGGTCATGGGCAATGAGAATCTCACCTTCTTGTAGCCGAAGAACTCAAGCTCTCCTTCCGTAGTCGAGGTAGCGATCGCGCCCCAAGTCGTAGCGGAGGCCGCGAATGAAAGCGTTTTGCTCGCGATCGGCCACTGCTCGAATCGGCCAGACACTAGAAGAGTTTGTGACGGCGTCAATTCTGAATCAATTTGCGTCTCGCCTGGCAGGGGGGGATTCGGGGGATTGATGGATAACCGGGTGTCGCCCAAACCCTGCAGGGTCGCAAGAGTAACAGCGCCGAAAATCGCTGGCTCCTCCCGGCCGTTTAGTGCAAGGAACGTGCGACGACCTTGCTTTGGGATGAGACGTGTCAGCGCGCTCACAACGTCGTTTGCAAAGAGCCCGTCGATGTGGCTCGCCGACCAACTCACGTCGAGCTGCGCAACGTCGGATCCGCTAACCGCCTTCGCGGGGTCGAGGTCAATCTCGACTCGCCAATCCAAATGCAGACCGGCCAAGGCAGACGTATCGCGTTCCCAAACCTTATTGGCATCCGCCAATTGTTCGGAGTCGAACAGTTGCTCGGGCAAGATTTCGGGTAAGTCGGTGATCTCCCAAACGCCATTCACAGTGTCGACCGAGACCGTGTAGCCGCGTCGTACTCCGATGGCTTGTCGACGGGAACTGTACTTTTCCAGGTCTGGTACGCCAGCCCACTCCAGCGGCGAGGTGAGAATAGATCCGTTTACGCGAATTATGCCGCCGTCGTCTTGAATGGACCACCCGTCCAACGACAGTTGGATGAGCGCTTCACGTAGGGGAATCAGGGGTGCGAGATCCAGAGTTTCTATGACGGTCATGACGCCACGACGTTACACAGCGGGTGAGACATCACTGCTCGAGAGTGGGTCTGCCCGCGGTGTGCAGGATTAGCAGCCAACCTTGGCCCGCTGGGTCTGGAGTGATCTCAACGGATCCCGCCTTACTGCTCGGTATCGTCAGTTTTGCGCCATCGGCAGTCCATACCAATGGGAGTGCACTTATCTTGTTCTTGCGGATCATGCCGGCGGGACGAACGTCTCGTGCTGTCGCCTGAGCGACAGGCGTTAGCTCCGGGTATGTGGTCGCAAGCGACGCGAGAACGGCATCGGCGGGCCCCTCTAGTACCGCTGCGTCAGCCAACGCCGCGCCGAGTGATGCCGGATTAACGCTCGCGACGAGTGCCTTGTGGAGCGCCTTTTCGGCGTCGGGTGAACGCGGGCTGGCACCAATGTCGAATGCTGACGAGAAGTATTCGGCTTGGGTGAAATTTGCATCGATGAGGATTGCGTCACTCGTGGCGCGCGGATCGGGCCACGAAAGAGCCTTTTGAAGTTTTCCCGGTTCAGGGATTAGTTTCTCTAGCACCTTCAAAGTGACCTTGCCCTGGAGCGTTCCGGTTTCCGCGGCTTCGACTACTGCATCTAGCTTCAATATCGTTATCTGGTCTTGGACTCCGCTTTGTTCCGTATGTACTACGGCGAATACGCAGTCTTTGGCGTTTGTTGACGTCCCCATAAGTTTTGCAAGTCGGTCCTGCAACGTCTTTGAATGCTGTTCAAACTGCAGATCCGAGCAAGTCAGCAACGCGCGAAGTAGATCCGGCACATAGGAGCTGGTCGTGAATACGCCTCGCGGAGACGCTTCATCTAATTCGCGAACTTTCTCTACGTGCCGCACGAGAAAGTCTGATTCTTTAGGGCCGAATGAGACCAGACCTGGGTCCAGAAGCTTGGCGCCACGAGACTGTATTGTCCCGAGAGAAATTCGTTTTACGTCCACGCGCCAAGACTGCCGCATACGAGCCAGTTTTACATCGATTGAGAGCCTGTAATGTCGACGCACTTTTTCGCGCTGTCAACCGCTCGCGTTAGGCGACGGACAGACTCAGCGAAGAGTTGTAGCGGGCGAATAGTCGCCCATAAGCTCGCAATCGCGTCCGCCCGCCTGACGCGTTCTTCCACTACCTACTTGTGAGATCTGACCGTTAAGGCGTACGTGCTCGTCGACGTTCCTCTTCGAGCCAGATTACAAATTTGCGTGAAGCGCGCTTACGGTCAGGTTCCAACCGTGGATCGCTGATCTCGTCCAACCGATTCCGTAACAGGTGGGGATTGACCAAGCCGGCCTCAGAAAGGGCCTGAACGAATTCCCGATCTTTCGGTTCGCCGCGTGCCATTTTCGAGGCGCAAAGGTCATGCGCTTCGGGGCACAATCCGCTAAATCCCGCGGATTCAGGCACCGCGACCTCGATCGAGCGCTCTCTCCAACTATCGGGGAGGATCGCGGTGTTTGCTGAGACCGCGTCGATGAAGTAGTCCCGCTCGTTTGCCCATTCAGAATCCTGACCAGCGAGCACCCACAGACGGCTCGACAAGTAGTCATCAATGTCCTTTTCGGGCGCGATATCGGCTTCCATGGACATTGTCGCGGTTCTCGGCAATTGCTCGAAGTCGTAGCTTGCGAGAATCGCCTGCGACCCAACAACAATGACTCTCGGCTGTCCGACAATTTCGCAGGCGCGGGCAATCGCCTCCTCCAGTTGCCGGCGATTCATCGTCTGCTCGCTCTCACTAGGACATCTTCTCGCTCGTCGGCAGAGAGCAAGCCGACGAAAGGCGACACGCTGCGAAGATCAAGATCTCTCTGCGATGTGCCCGTCATCACATCGATCAGCTTGCCGAGACTCCCCAACTCGATTAACGCGTCCCATTCGTCCACCCACGCTTTCGCTCCACCTTGAACGTTTTCGCGCGAGCGCGCCAGTCGTTCCCGTCCAACCTGAAGCACTCTTCGCGGGTCCTCAATAAGTTTTACCGCGATCTTTCGGTGCAACTCCAAACCGAGGCGATGCTCTCGTCGGTCTAGTCGCACTGGCTCCGATTCAGCCCGATGGCGGCTAATTGTCAATCGTTCGCCCATGGCTTCGAGGGCTCGAGCGAGGGTGCCCCATTGGATTGTTCCTGCAGCTTCGGAGCGCTCCCAATCCACCACGGTCGACGCAGCGACCTGACAGCGTCGGGCGAGTTCGCGCACCCCCAAGGCGTGAGTCGCGCGGGCATCTTTGATGACAGTGGTCATCTCAAATCCTCCTCGTCTGTTCGGCTACAGCCTAACACCGCTGCCATCCGCGGCTCGAGCGATCGCGCAAGCTTCGTGGGCGGCGCAATTCTTCGTAATTGGTAACCGGTCTCTGCTCTGACCGAGAAGTCCCTCACGTTATTTAGACAATGGCGACCGTGGAAAATTGCCCTTGGTGGGAGCACGAGTGTCAGTCTTGCAACATCGAGTCAAGGATCAAACTGATCGCATCAGTGGCGCCGACGGGATCGAGGTCGCGGGCTGCGTAGGCCTGCGACAACAATCTCTCCCCGAGGAACTGGTCGTTCTTGTCGAAAATCTTCATGGGGACCTCACTGGCTAGTTCGATTCCGTCGGGTGGGTCCATCGCGGATATGTCAGCGAGGGCAGCGTAGAGCTCATCCAGTTGCACGTCGTGGCAGGAGATGGATAGCCCGTCAACTCCCGTCTTGATGCCGCCAACGGTCAACATGACGCTGATGGTGTTCGTGATTCTGCTTCCTCGCCAAGGGAAGATGATGCAGTCGTTGCCGGCCTGTACGACCTGCCCAGTTGCGAGTCTGTATTGACGGTAGGTGGAGCGACCCTGTTGAACTAGTTGGACGCTCTCATGATCGAGGTAGGCGGGGACACAGTCGCTTTCGTAGAGATGTCGCATCTTTTGTCGTATTCCGTCGGCGATCTCTCCGCCACTGGAGTGGAACACGGGAGCTTTTCCGCCCGCTGCTCGGGTGAGCTGGATGGTCTTGCTGGGTGCGTCGATGGCGACGACGCGCCACCGCTTTCCGGCGAAGATCATCATGCTACCCACGAGGATGGGGTAGTCGACGGGAATGGTCCCGAGGACCCGGCTGTCCGCCATCAGTCGGTATTCTTCGACGCTCTGGAAAGCGGCGTAGAAGCTGTAGTGGTTGAGAAGGGCTTCGCCAATGCGGCCGGGAAGCAGTGTGCCATCGGTGGACTGGGTGATGATCTCGTGTTCAGCCAGGTCGCGGAGGAGCTGCGTGAACATTTCCGCCGTGACATGCCGAAATGGGCCGTTTGAGCAGAGGGCACTGAAAAGCTGCTTTGCGAATGCGCCGCTGTGTTGCGCGATTACCGAGAGCACTTGCTGGATGAGCGTCGAGAGGTGAAGTCCTGCGACGTTGGGCGGTTCATACCATTTCTCGAGCATCAGCTCGACGATCGCGGTTGCCTGAAACAGATCGGATCTAAGTCTGTCGAGGATGTTGGTCCGCGAGTCGATTTCTGGCTCTGAAACGTAGATGCGAAGGACCGAAGGTTGACCGCGGCGTCCGCTTCGACCGAGCCGTTGACGGAGCGCAGACACGCTGTGTGGTGCCCCGATTTGAGCGACGGAATCGGCCGACCCGATGTCGATTCCCATCTCCAATGTGGATGTGCAGACGGCGGTGGTGGGTGTGTCGCCTGCTTTGAGGCGACGTTCGACGTCCTCCCTAAACTGTTTTGACAGGTTCCCGTGGTGCGGCATGAATTCATTCGGGACACGATGGGCGACGCTGATCTGCTCGAGGAGATCGGTATAGGCCTCGACGGCTGCTCGCGAGTTCGCGAATACGAGGTTGTCTTTTCCGCGGAGGGTATTGAAGAGATGTTCGGCGATCGCGCGTTTGTCGACGCTGTGGACCTCGTCTTCGTCGACGTCTGGCGGCGGGTCAGCGTCAAATGATTTACCGGCGTCGACATACCCGCGCAGTTGGAGTTGCAGATCCGTGGTGTCGGTGTCTGCCGAATCGATGATGCAGACTTCCGGGCCGTAGTTGGGCCGAATGAAATCGCTGGCGGCCGTGAAGTCGGCGAACGTGGCGGAGAGTCCGATCCGAGGAATACGCCGTCGCGTGGCTAGCTCGATGCGGTTCAAGAGGGACTGCAATTGCGCGCCTCGTTCGGAGCCGATGAAGGAGTGCATTTCGTCGATGACGACGTAAGACAGGCTCGCAAAGATCGCGGGAATGTGGGTCCCTTGCAGGACAAAGAGTGCTTCGAGCGACTCCGGCGTAATAAGTAGGACACCGTCGGGTGCGGTGCTGAGTGCTCTGCGTTCGGCGCCCACGACGTCTCCGTGCCGGCGGTTAACGGGGAGGCCTGCGAGTTCACAGAGCGACTGGAGTCGGTTGTACTGGTCGTTGATCAATGCCTTGAGCGGACTGACGTAGAGGGCCTTCACACCTGCCAGGACTTCGCCGCCCTCCGATCTCTGTGCTGCGAGGGCAGAGATGATCGGCAACCAGGCCGCTTCCGTTTTACCGCTAGCGGTCGCCGCGCTGATGATGACATCGAGTTGACCGTCGAGAATCGGAGCAACCGCACGCGCTTGAGTGTCGCGAAGTTCCGTCCATCCTTGGTCCCAGATCCACCGTTTGACTGAGCCATCGAGACGGTCAAAGGCCCGGCCGATCTCGGCGGGATCGTCAGAGACGGAAGGAAGTGAGTTCATCATCCTGGGGCGGCTCTGTGACCGTCACTTGAGGCGAGATCTCGGTCACCTTGTCGGGGAGGTCTGCTTCGGGCAATGGCTCGAGGTCGGGATTGGACTCGGTCTCGAACTCAAGCTGCGGGATGAGGTCCGACCAGTCCTGGTCGGGGTTCTGTTCAAGGACAGCCAGGAGGTCGAGAAAGCCTTTGATCGAGTTGCGGGGTGTTCGGAAGTACGAGTCGCCGATTCGGGTTGCGCAGTGTCCCATGAACGAACGGATTCCGTCGTCCGTAATGGTGTAGTTGGCGGGGTCTCCTCCTGCTTGGACGTTGCGAAGTTTGGTGAGAAGTACGTAGAAGTCTTCGGGGCTGAGGTTGGCGAGCCGAATGACGGGACCGGTGTAGTCGACGAGTCCGTTGGTGGCGTAGCTGTTCTCGGCGAGGCGCGATTGCAGGGCGGAGTACGAGTAGAGGCCACGTCGCGGGTCCATCAGGAAGTCGGGCGTGCCTCCCATGATGAAGCCGAGCCCGTTTGCGGTTCCTTGAGTTGCGTCGTTGATGATGCGCAGGATTTGTTCGTAGTTGGAGTTTCGGGCTTGGCTGTTGGCCAGCTTGTAGAGGTTGACCATCTCGTCGAGGCAAACCAGCAGGCCACTGAAACCGGCGAGACGTACAAAGAGTGCGAGAAGTTTGAGTTGGTCGTAGACGTTGGCGTCGTCGATGATCGTGCGCACTCCGAGCGCTGCGCGGGCATCTGTTCGTGTGCTGAACTCGCCACGGAGCCAGCGAACAGCGTCCATTTTTAGTTGTTCGTTGCCCGTGTCGAAACCCTGCCAGTATTTGGCGACAACTTCGGCGAAGTCGTATCCGCCGGTAAGTTCGGTGAGTTGATCGAGGCGTGAGCGGATGATCGATTCAGGGGTGCGTCCGGTCTCTTGTGCTTCTTTGAGCGCCTCAGAGATGAATCGTTCGACGACGTTGCTCATCGCGCCGCCGTCCGGTTTTGCCCGGGTGGCCATGTTGCGCATCAGCTCGGCGTAAAGGCTTCGCGCCTGTCCTCCGGTGGCTTGCAGCCGGCGATCGGGGGAGAGGTCGGCGTGGACCGTGACGAGCTTTTGCTGGAGTGCGATGGAGCGGACGAGGTTGAGGAAGAACGTTTTCCCCGATCCGTATTCGCCGATGACGAAGCGGACGCCCGAGCCTCCATCGGCGATGCGGTTGATGTCTGAGACGAGTGCCTGCACTTCGTTTGCCCGACCGACCTGGATGTACTGCTGTCCGACGCGAGGAACAACACCGGTGCGAAGGGCCTGCAGGAGAGTGTCGCGGTCGCGGGGCCGAATCGCAGTGGTCGGATCGTCTGTCATTTCAGCATCTCCTGGAGAGCGTGTGGGTTGATGGTGAGGATATCGTCTCCTTCAAGGAGTGGTTCCTCGGATGCATCGAAAGCTGCTTCGTTGATGGTGTCGATCGCCCCGTTTGGCATCACGTTCTGAGCCCGTGCGAGTTCCTCGAACTCGAGGTGCGAGACGGAGTCGCGACCGGCCAAAAGGCGGACGATCGTCGAATGCGCAGTGTCCAGCCCCGAGATGCCCGGTTCTGTTGACTCGCTGGGCAGCGCCGCGGCATCGGCCGGTGCCTCTGGCAGAGCAGACTCTGTCCGCGCTGCAGCCGCGGTTGATTCCGGCTGGTCGTCGTCGAAGATGCCGCGAAGCAGTTCGGACACGCTCGCGCTTTCGAGCATGGTGCGTTCGATCGTTTCGTTGTCCAAGACGATGGTCCGAGGTGTTGCGGCGGATTGTGGTCGTGGTGGGATCGGGATTCCGGGTGCCCCCACGGATGCGACACGCACTGTAATTGGTTCTCGAGCTGCAGCTGTGGGTGAAGCCTGCGCGGCGAATGCGCGACTTGCGATGTCCGATTGGTCTAGCCCCAGAAGCCCGAAAATCTTGGTGAGGGCAGTCATCTCGGACGCGGTGATGTTTCCGTCGGCGGCAGTAACGCTGACCAGCAACCCGCCAAGGTTGACGCGTTGCGTGTCGGTCAGCAGTGCGACCCGTTTTGTGAGCCCAGTGAGTTTCGTGGGCGACGCGGTCAGCCATTGGAAATGAGCCGCAAGACGTGTCTTTTCGGGGTCCGATAGCTCCAGCGTTGACTCGATTGAGGGCAGGAACGCCTGTACCTCGTCATCACTGACGTGGCCATCGGCAGCGCTGACCGCGGCGGCGAAATGGGTCAGCGTCGCTGCAGTTTCATACGAGGCTGACGGGGTGAGGGGAGAGTCATCGGCGAGGGGAAAGAGCACGATGGGCGTATCGACGCTTAGGGGTGCTCCGCCGAATCTGACGTCAGGTTCGATCCCGATGCCAAGTTTGCCCAACAGTTGGATAAGTGGCACTGACTCGGTTTTCGTCAGGTTCGCGGTCGTACCTCCGAGCCATTGCTTCACCAATTCGCGACCGGGTACAACAGATGTCGCGTTTGGAGGCACGACGTCCGCAAGCCAACTGCGGAAAGCGTCTAGCTTCACGTTGGTCGAAGTTGCGACGAGTGATCCGGGCAGGAGTGCGATGCCGCTGAGTTTGTCGCGTCCGTCCGGGTCCTTGCCGAGGTATCGGCTGAACGCTGCGAGCGACTCTTGGGCTTCGTCGGAGATGGCGTCCAATGCGCGAGTTGGTTGGACGAATGAAAACACGTCGGGAATGCTCTTCATCTCGAGCTTTGCGTATCCGATTCCGGAGCTGGCAGCGTAGTAATTCAGTCCGATTGTCGTGGCCCCTGGTTTGACCGTAAGTCCGGCCCCATATTTTTTGGTGTACGCATCCTTGAAGAGCACAGAGAACTCGTCGGTGCAGCGCGTGGCCACCGTTCGGATTCGGTAATTTGGGTTGAACCAAGCCCATGCAAGCGCCCAATCCGCGGGCACGGGGAGGCGATCCGCGGCGAATTCGCCTAACGCAATTCTGAGCGACAGTGGGACCATCCATCGGGTAGTCGATAGCGGCGGCGGCCCTAGCCCCGTCGCGCCGGCCGGACTTCCGGAGCTAACCATCATGTCGATAACGTCCAAAAAGCCTCTGGCGTATCCCTGAAACGAATTACTTCGCTGGGCGTAAATCTCCACTAATGCCGTCATCTCAGCCCGTATGGGAAGCAGGTCAGGATGAGAGGAGCCCGTGGCCTGCATGTCGACGAGTACGCGGCGTTCGAGGCCGTACATGAATAGGAAAACGTAGCCGAGCGGTGTGCCCGGGTTTCGGCGACCTTCCGCTAGCCACTGCAGGTAGGCCGCACGAGACTCCGGGCTCAGGCTGTCGTAGGTGGGCCAGTAGTTAAGCGCTACGCCCATCGTGTCCGGCGCACGGGCGTCTACGCGAAGACTCGGGTTTATTAGTGAGGGTTCGATCGAACGTTGAGGAGCGGCAAGTTTTCGGCCCACGTAGATCAGGCCGCCGGGAATGGTGAATCCGGCTACATTGACCGGTTCACCGGAAGCGAACCACTCAACGTCGCGGATTCGGTCGCCGTTCTTTACTAATACTGCAGGGGTCGCCGTGGCTGTAACCGGGTTCGATTCCGCAGCTATGACGTCGGCGGCGTGCCGCGGTGACCTTTGCTCCGACGTCGAGTCAGTCGATTCGACCGATCCGTAGTTGACGGTTTCGCTCGGCAACGCGGATGGTTGATTTGGCAGCGCGATGCCCGCGTGCTGAGGTTCGGACTTCGCGCTTCTTTCAGGGATTACCTCAAGAGGAGCCCAGTGCTGCCCGTCCCACCATCGCTGCGAGCCCGGGCGCTCGGGGTCAGCGTAAAAACCGGCGGGCGCAATAGCAGGAGCTGGATTGAAAGCGCCGGACGATTTCGACGTCTGAGCTTCGGCTGCTTTGCGATTGCTTCGGCGAACGAGCCAAATGACCAACCAAGCGATGAGCGCGAAAGGAGTGAGGATGATCAGCACGACCACGATGATTCCGATAACGGTGCCGATCGTTTCTGCCATATAGTTCCTGCCGACCGTTTCAAGACGATTGGAGCTTCGTCGGGCTTATCAATTGCGAAGTTTGAGCCAGTTTGGCCGACCCTTGGCAAATGTACAAAGCGCCCGCGCTTCGTCGCTTTCGCTGCGGTCGAGTGTCGAACTTGAAAAGAGAGGATCGTCGCCCTCGTTCGCTGCAAATTCCCGCGCACGCATCCGGTAGGAGCTCCTATCGTCCCGGGCGTTCTCCACTCCTCGGCTTATTCAGCTCCCCACTATGGCGACTTGATTCACATGGTGAGCTAGGGTCATGCCGCATTCAAGTACTCACCTTATTCCGCTGCAGTTCCACGTGCTGTCGTGGATTTCCGAGGGTTGTCCAGACGGTGTGATGAAAGACATCAACCACCGCATCAGCGCACGCGCATTGGCGAATCGTGGCTTTGTTACCATTCGCGGGCATGGCCAAACGTGGACTGCGATGATCACCCCGGCCGGCACCGCAGCGCTGAAAGATGCGGCGAAACCTGATGAGGAAGCGCGGGCGGCCGAGACCGAAGCCGAGGTACTTCTGCGCGCAGTCCTTGACTCCGGCGGTCCCTTCCGCTCACGGGTAAACGGGATCACGAGAAGGAAGTTCGCCTGCTCGCGGCCACCCTCAGGGTGCCGTGGCGGCCAGTGGGGAAGAAGCTGGAACTTTACAGTCCGTGGGACGGGGATCCGGAGTGGCGGATCGTCGACCATTTCCCCGAAATTGTTGAGGCAGCCCCGGTGCCCGTACCTGATACACGCCGAAAACCCCACCCGGCCGTCGTCGCGTATGAAGAGAACAAGGACTGGCAGCAGGTCAGTAAGCCGCACGTCCGTCGTGCGTCTCTTCTTCTTCAAGCGATCGCGGTCGAGGCGGAGCTTCGCGGTTACACGGCACGACCTCGGAAGAAGTCGACCTCGTCGTACGGGCGATCAAACGATGGTGAGCCGGCCGATAGGCATCTGGTTATCGAGATCGATGGGTTCACCTACCCGATCACGATCAAGGAGATATCCGATTCGGGCGGGGGATCGGTCGACTATCACGCGCGGGCGAAGCTCCCGGGATGGCAACAGCGACGCCAGACCTCGTTCATCTCAACGGGGCGACTGCAGTTCAGCCTCGATCATGCCTGGAACGGGAGACAGCACGAGTTCCGCGACAGCAAACGATCCACCCTCGACGACTCGTTGCCGCAACTGTTGCGGGAGATCGAGATCCGACATCTCGAGGATCAGGCACGACACACAGCCGAGGAAGAGGCCGAGGCACGGAAACGTAAACGGTGGGAGAAGGCGATGCGAGACGCGGAAGCCGACCTGCAGTTTGACCACAAAGCAACACGTCTCCGTGACCAGATGTCGGCATGGCATGAAGTCCGATCGATCCGCGGATACGCCGACGCGATGAAAGCTACCCTGGCCGGGATGCCTGACGACGCAAGGGGAGAAACGGAGGCATGGATCGAATGGGCCGAGGCCTACGCAGCACGACTCGACCCGCTCACCCGAAAGCTCGCCGTCCCTGCCAATCGGTCTTTCACCGCTTCTGACCTCACACCATATTTGGGTCGACTTAGCCCGTACAGGCCGTAAAATAGTGGACAGGCTCGGTCGCGAATCCCAGACCGGATGCGGTGAAATGGCAGGGATTACACCCCGCATTTACCCCGCACATTGAACACAAACGAGGCACCGTCTAATCGGCCGTACTGACCGTGATACCGCGGATTTTCAGCCCAATCGCTCGTAGTATTCCCGATAATTGCCTAAGGCAAGGATTCGTGGTGTCGCGGGTTCGAGTCCCGCCCTCGCTACTGGTAGGAAAAATGCCGGTCAAAGCGATCTGCCCCGACGAGATAACGAGAGCGCGGGCGGACGAATAGTAAATCGCTTCGGCTTCGAGCGGGCGCTTTGCAGTCGCGCGGTCCTTACTCACCAATATCTCGCCACGACCGGACGCGTCTCGAATCCAATCGGGATCAGCGACGTCCGGCGACGCGGCAACGCCGTACCGCTCGTCCATCGTCGTGATCGACCACGAGGCGGCGCGCAGCCCTGTCGCGAGGATCCGCGAACCCAGACCGCGATCTAGGAAGAAGGCGAGGTCCGCGCGCACAGTGCACTCAAGCTGCGACGCGGTTCAAATACATGACCTCGTCGTGAGAGATGCCGTAATCATCGGCGACCTCGCCGGGAGCTTCTCCGGCGCGAACGCGACCCAACACGTCGTCGACCGCGATGCCGCGCGCCCTCAATGTCGGCCGACCGCCGTTGATGCCAGGCCGGATTACGACGTCGACGCTAGCAAACTGCGGCAATCGGATCGAGGCTGCGTACCCGAGCGGTCCGAAGTCGATCTCCTTCAGATCGACAATCGGATCAACTTTCGTGACCTCCATTTGTATCTCGACGAGCTTGATGCCGGAATGCGGCAGGGCCACGACACCGTGGATGAAAACGTAGATTTGCTCCACAGGATCATCGCGCGGCTCGATGGTTGGAGCAGAGAGTCGGGTGCAGGCAAGCGCCGCGCCGTGTTTGGTCGGGCGTCGTGCCTAAGAACGATGCCAGGGCGGCGGGATCTCCCGTTGCACCTGGTCGGCATCTTTGTCTGGGCGCCAGCCGCGCCAGCTGGGTTGGCGGAGGCGGTCATCCCTGGTCCACTCGGCGAACTCGACTTCGCCAATGAGCGTCGGCGTGACCCAGTGCGCGTCGCGGGCGTCCGCCGACGGAACGTCGTGGAGTGGTGAGGTCGCACGGGCGAGCGGCCGCAGGCGTTCGGCAATATCGTTCAGGTCGCGGTCGCGGAAGCCGGTCCCCACGCGGCCGACGTAGCGCAGGCCTATGGCATCCGGAACCCCCATGAGCAGTGAGCCGATCCCCTCGGCGCGTCGTCCGTTGCCCGGTCGCCAGCCGGCGATCACCACCTCCTGCGTCTTGCGGTGTTTGATTTTGACCCACGCGCGCGACCGGCGTCCGATCGAATAGGCGCTGTCACGTCGTTTGGCCATGACGCCCTCGAGCCCCAGCTTCGCGCTAGAAGCGAACGCCGCCGCGAGGTCGCCCTGGAAGACGTCCGGGACCTGGATGTGGGCCGCCGGCTGGACTGTCTTTTCCAGCACGGAACGACGATCGTCGTACGAGTCGTCGATCGTCGAACGGCCGTCGATGGAGAGGATGTCGAAGACCAGATACTGCACGGGGACCTTGCGAGCCGAAGGCTTGACGTCCGATTTGCGGGTCAACCCCATTCGCTGCTGGAGCAGCCCGAAATCGGGTCGACCGTGCTTGTTGAGCGCAACGATTTCGCCATCGACTACGACCTCGTGCTGGTTTGTTCGCGAACCAAGCTCGGACAACTCCGGGTAGGTGGCCGTCGTATCCTTGCCGTTGCGGGTCGCCAGTGTGATGGCACCGTCTCGAACCGTGGCGACCGCGCGGATGCCATCCCACTTCATCTCGAAGGCCCAGTCATCGGTGGTCTCATCGATGTCGGCCGCAGACCCGAGCGTGGCGAGCATCGGCGAGACCGTGGAGTCGGCCTCGCTCATAACGGTCGCCTCGTCCGTCTCACGGCTGATCCTTCATCAGGTGGATGAGCCAGTTCTGATCATCCTTGCCATCGCCACCCGTGTGGATGAGCGCGTATTTGTGGGTGCCCCTCTTCGTTCCGTGGAGGGTGGCGATCACCTCGCTGCCATCGCGCCACTTCTCGAGTTCGTAGGTGCCGGTGTCCCAGATGTCAACATGGCCGCCGCCATACTCGCCCTTCGGAATATCGCCCTCGAAGGAGCCGTAGTCGAGTGGATGATCCTCGGTTTGCACGGCGAGGTGATTCTGCTTGTAGTCGGTTGGCACGCCCTTAGGGAGCGCCCAGCTAACCAGAACGCCATCGTGTTCGAGGCGGAAATCCCAGTGCAGCCGAGACGCATGGTGTTCCTGGATGACGAACGAATTGCCGTCGCCTCCGGACTTCCGGGTGCGTGCTTTCGGCACTGGTTCGGGCGTTCTGGCGGGATCGCGCTTGCCGCGGTATTCGGCCAGCCGATCGATTCCGCCCAGGATGTCGCCTCGCTTTTTCACGCGCTTCATCACCTCCTCGAATTCCAGATGGGCGAGGGTCGGGGACTCGAGCTCCTTCCAGGTGCGTGGCGCTGCGACCGTTGGTCGCATCCGTCCCCGCAGGGAGAACGGGGCGATCGTGGTCTTGTTACCGCTGTTCTGGCTCCAGTCCACGAATACTTTTCCGGCCCTGATCGACTTCTTCATGTCGCTGACGACGAGGTCGGGGTGGTCAGCTTCCAGCGAGCGGGCGAGTTCGTGCGCGACCCGGGAAACCTCATCCGTCGTCTGCTTGCCATCCAGTGCGGTGTAGAGATGGATGCCCTTGGATCCGCTGGTCACGGGCATCGGATCGAGTCCCATCCCCTGCAGGATCTCGCGGGCAATTCGCGCGACCTCCGAGCACTCTTGCAGTCCGATCCCGGACCCCGGGTCGAGATCGAGAACCAGCCGATCGGGATTTGCGGGCTGGCTGTTGCGTCCGAACCGCCACTGCGGCACGTGGATCTCGAGCGCGGCGATCTGTCCGAGCCAGGTGAGTGTCGCCAGGTCGTTGACCAGCGGGTATTCGTTGGTGTGGTCCTTGTGGTGGATGATCCCGCGCTTCACCCAGCTCGGCGCGGAGTCTTCGAGATTCTTCTGGAAGAACACCATGCCTGGCTTTTTCTCGGTGCCGACTCCATCAGGCCAGCGCTTGCGCGTCGCGGCTCGACCTCGCACGTGCGGGATCATGACCTCGGCGACGGCCGCGTAATAGTTCAGCACGTCGCCCTTGGTCGTCCCGGTTTGCGGGTACAGGACTTTGTCCAGGTTGGTCAGGGTGATCCGGTGGCCGCCCACCGACACCGTCTGGTCGCGGTTGCTCTTGGAAGTAGCCATACTTCACTTCTGCCACGCCATCGTCGGCAAGGCCACCCCTTGACGTCCGTTCGCCAGGGTGGGTCGATGGAATCATGCGATCTATTTGGAAGGGCGCGATCACCTTCGGGTTGGTGAACGTGCCGGTGAAGGTCTACTCGGCAACCGAAGACCACGACGTACCGCTGCACCAGGTGCACGACAAGGATGGCGGCCGCATCAAGTACCAGCGCCGCTGCGAGGTCTGCGGACGGATCGTCGACTACGTGCACATCGACAAGGCGTACGACGAAGGTGATCGAACCGTCATCCTCACTGACGAGGACATCTCGACGCTGCCGGAGGAGCAGAGTCGCGAGATCGAGGTGGTCGAGTTCGTGCCGAGCGACCAGATTAATCCGATCATGTTCGACCGCAGTTACTTTCTGGAACCGGACTCGAAGACACCGAAGGCATACTCGCTCCTGCGCAAAACCCTCGAGCAGACGGACCGCACCGCCATCGTCCATTTCGCGTTACGGCAGAAGACCCGCCTCGGCGCACTTCGCGTGCACGGCGACGTCCTCATGTTGCAGTCGTTGCTGTGGGATGACGAGGTACGGGAGGCGAACTTCCCGTCGTTGTCGGATAAGTACCGGATTTCAGCCGCCGAACTGAAGATGAGCGAGCAACTCGTGGACTCGTACGCCACCGACTTCTCGCCGGAAAAGTTCAGCGACGACTACCAGGACGAACTGAAACAACTCATCGAAGCGAAGCTGAAAAAGGGCGACGATGTGTCGAGCGAGGATACTTTCGGTGAGCAGTCGGAACGGGAGGGCAGCGGCGAGGTGCTTGACCTGATGGATGCGCTCAAGCGCAGCGTCGATACGAGCCGTCGGCAGGGAAAACCTAGGACCGCGAAGAAGTCCACGAGATCAGCAAAAGCGAAGGCATCGGCCGGTTAGCTTCCGGCCGTCACTTAGCAAGCTTCTCGGAAACGGCGGCGGCTTGGAGGCCAGACTGAAAGGAATGGAGAGCTATCAAAAAACACATTTTCATCACGGGTGCAAGTGGCGGACTCGGTGCCGGGGTCGCGTTGGCGCTCGCCGATAACCACAGGATCACGGCGACCGCCGAGACCTGGTCCCAGGTTCGGGACCTCCGCGCATCGGCGGATGCCCAAGGCAGCGACCTGACTGTCGCCAAGCTCGATCTACTCGATGAGATCGACATCGCTCACGCCGCCGTTATCGCTCAGGGCACGGACATTCTCGTGCTGAATGCCGGCATTCAGGAGAGCGGCGCGATGGCGGACATTCCGATCGAGAGGTTGCAACGGTCGTTCGACGTTAACGTCTTTGGTCATCTCAAGCTCGTGCAGGCATTGTTGCCGTCGATGCTGGAACGCAAGCGCGGCAAGATCCTCTGGCTCTCATCCATCGCGGGACTCCAACCGGTTCCATTTTTAGGAGCGTACAGCGCCACCAAGCATGCGATCGAGGCGATTGCCGGAGCAATGGCTCTCGAACTGAAACCGCTCGGCATCGACGTGGCCACCATCACCCCGGGAATCTTCCGCACCGGTTTCAACGATACCGGTGTCGAGAGCATGAATCAGTGGCGAAATAGCGAGACGGCCATGGTGCCGGTGCCGGATCTGGCTCTCGCACTGAAAGTCCAGAGTGATCCGCAGGAAATGATCGACGCGATGGTGGACGTCATCCCGAAGAAGCATCACCACTATCGGACGATGAGTCCCGAAGCGATGGTGAAAGAGACGAAGATCGCGCAAGCCGCGCAGTGGGATGCGATGATCTGACTACCCGGCCACGATCGTGCGTCCGCCTTCGCCAACTGTGTGCTCGAGCGCTTCGATGACGGTGTCGACGTCGAGACTGCGGAACGGCAGGTTTGCCGATGGCTCTTTGGCAAGCACCGAGTTATATCGGCCCATTGCGCCGATGTCGCGCGGCGAGATGTCTGTGCGCAGCGCGATCGTCCGCGGTTCGGCACCGCTCTGGCTGACAACCCACTCGAAGTCTTCCGGATACGCGACGCCTGGTGATTCTGCGCCGTGCTGGAAGATCAGCACGTTCACCTGACGGTATGGATCGGAGTGCTCGAGGTGAAACCGGAGAGAGTCGACGGCGGACTGCACGCCGAAGTATGTCCAGAACGGAACCAGCCCGAGGTCGATTGTGCGCCAGGCATCTCCGAGCACGAACGATGGAACGATGAGGCGGTCTGCTGCGCCGCCGCGATCACGCGTCCACGATCGCAGCACTTGGGCGACAGGATGCGCCGCCTCCTGCGGCCCGTCGAGCCGCACCTCAACGAGCGGATGCCCGTTCGCGACAGCCCACTTGCGAACGGCGCGAGCGAAGGACGGATCCGATCCCCACTCCGCTTCCGGTGCGACATCGTTTGCTGCCGGGGTGTGCGGCATCGCGAGGTAGTCGTCCGGCTCGAGCCCGCCATGTCCGCCGGACTGGAAGACGTGACGCTCGTTCAGCCGGGTGACTTTCCACGTCGACTCGTCGTTAACGAGGAAAATTGGTGCGCCGGGCGCGAGCTGTCGCTCAAGGAACCGCTCGTAGCTGGCAGGCAGCGCGCTCCACTTAGTACGGAAGTAGGTCATCCGCGCAACCATGAGCGCATCCTGCGCCGAGTCGTGCATCTGGTGAAGGACGATGTCCGGATTGGCGTCGAGAAGCCGCGGGCCAACCAATCGGCCGAAGTCGAGGGCGTCGTCCGGCCGATCAGCTTTGCCTACGCGATGCACGGGGACAAGCACTGTGCCGGGAAGCCACGGCACCTGCATGGCCGTCGCGAGTTCCATCAGGGCGCCGTTGCTTGCGCCGATAAACGCTGCCGGATACCTCGCCATCGGGTACGCGTCGGCGAAGGATGCCGCGACTCGTTGCATGTCGATGTCGCCGAGTCTGCCTGGATCGACACCTTCGGAGCCGCCGAAACGTGCGTACACGACCTTCACGATCGGCCAAGGCAAACGACCGAGCATTCGCACGCCTGTGCCGAGCAATTGCGACTGGCCAAGATGTCCGAACATCCGGCGCTGGAGGCCCGCAACTGTCGCCGCGTGCAGCACACTCGCGGAATCGAACGAGGCGACGACATCCTTCGGATCGAGACTCACCGCTGCTCGCCCACCGTCAATTGGTCGACAAGATCGACGAACCTCGCCGAATCCCCGACTGGCCATGAGTGGGCGGCCTCCGGCATCAGGATGAAGCGTCCGTGGTTGCTACGCGCGAGCTCCTCGGAGTATCCCGTTGTGCTCAGCGCGTTGCCGTCTGGCTGCACGATGGTGAGTTCTCCGTCGAATGCAGGCAACACGTCTTCGAGGTGGAGCTTGATCGCTGACAGGAAGCCCGCTAGTACGCGCGGAATACCAGCTTTCGCCCAGTCGCCGAACTGGGCCGCGAAACTGCGCTCACCCTCCTGCTTGCGAAACAACCACGCGGACAGCAGTCGCGGAACGGTGCGATCTCCGGGGTCGACCATGCAACTGACCAGCATCAGGCGCTTCACGGTCGCGCTGTGCACGGCCGCGATAGCTGCCGCTTGAGTGCCGACCGAGAGGCCGACGAGCAGGTCCACTGGTTCACCGGCTCGGTCGAGGCGCCCGGCGAGCTGCGAGCCATACGACTTCAAAATCTTCGGCACGCCTCTCCATGCCGGCGCCGGAAGAAGTGTGACGACGTAGCCGCGGTCGGTGAGGGCTTGCGCCGCCTCCACGGCATAGCTGCGAACAGCCAGCCCTGGCACGATCACGACTCGGATACTGCGCGATTCATCCATCACTATCAGCCCACCGCGCGGACGGAGTCAAAACAACCCCTTGCGGGCCCGCGGCCTTGACGGTTGCGGGACCTCGTGCGCTAGAGTCCCGAACTGCCCTGCATGATGCCCCCGTCCACGAAGACGGTCGTCGCGGTCATGTAGCGGGCTCCATCTGAGGCAAGGAACACGACAATGTCGGCGATGTCTTGTGGGGATGCAACTGTGCGGAGCGGAATGGATTTGTTGAGCGCCTTGCGCTCTTTCGGGTTGTTCATCGTCTCCTCATTGATCGGAGTCGCAACTGCGCCAGGGGCAACATTGACGATGCGAATGCCCATCGGACCCAACTCCGCACCGGCCGTTCGGGTCAGCATCCGCATGCCGCCTTTCGAAACGCAGTATGACGTGTTGCCGGGCATCGGCCAGTCTTCGTGAACGGATGACATGTTGATGACAAGGCCCGCGCCCTTCTGGTTGAGGAACTGCTGGGCGGCTATCTTGGTGCCGAAGAATGCGCTCTTGAGGTTGACATCGATCGTGCTGTCAAACTCCGATTCGGTGGTTTCGAGCAACGAGGATCGCGTCTCGATACCAGCGTTGTTCACCATGACATCCAGCCGACCAAATTTCTCGACGGCGGCGCGTATCAGCTTCTGCAGGTCCGCGACCCTGCTCACATCAGCTTCAACCGCGAGGGCGTGTCCGCCCGCGCGTTGGACGTCTTCGACCAGCTTGCGTGCATTGTCAGCGCCTTCGACGAAATCGATCACCACGTTCGCGCCGAGTTTGGCTGCGGCTCGGACGATCGCCTCGCCGATTCCGCTGTTGCCGCCTGTCACGACGATTGTCTTCCGTTCGAGTTCCATTTCGTGACAGTATTCCGGCGCGCTTGCCACCAAAACGTCTTGACGTCTAAGCGGAATTGTGAACTGTGGCACCTACTTAGTCCCGTCGGGGCCAAAACTGAACCCCCTGTTTGCGGCTTCCTCGCGTGCATAATCTGAGAGGCATGGCCACCCACAACGTGTACGCACCTCAGGACCCGACCACGGAATACCCCCGCCCGCCGTTCCCGGCGCAGCAACAGGACTCTCCGGGGACCATCCACGAGATGAACCCGCGCCCAGATCATGGCGAAGACTCCTATGTCGGCGGCGGAAGGTTGGTGGGCCGCCGAGCGCTGGTCACCGGTGCTGACTCGGGCATCGGCCGCGCAGTCGCCATCGCGTTCGCGCGCGAGGGCGCGGATGTCGCAATCACCTTCCTGCCCGATGAAGCGGATCAGGGCAACGAGGTAGCCGATCTCATCACCCTGGCCGGTCGTACGGTGGCTGTCATTCCCGGGGACCTGCGAAAAGAAGGATTCAGCGCCAGGCTTGTCGAAAGCGCGGTTTCTCAACTCGGTGGGTTAGATGTCGTCGCCTTCGTCGCCGGAATAATGCCGACGATCGCCAGCATCGAGGACTTCGACAGCTCCACCTTCGATGAGGTGCTGAAGACGAATCTCTACCCTCTGTTCTGGATCACCAAGGCGGCGCTTCCGCATCTGATGCCTGGCGCATCCATCATTACTACGTCATCCCAACAGGGCTTCAAGGCATCCCCCCAGTTGATCGAGTACGCCGTCTCGAAAGCCGGGATTGTGAATTGGACGCGAGGGATGTCCGAGCAGCTGATCGACAAGGGCATCCGGGTCAACGGCGTCGCGCCCGGCCCGGTATGGACACCGTTGCAGCCGTCGTCCGTTCCGAACCAGAAGATTGAGAGCTTCGGATCGGAGGCGCCCATGGGTCGACCCGGGCAACCGGCTGAACTAGCGCCGGCATTTGTATTCCTGGCATCGCAGGAATCCAGTTACATCACCGGGGAGACGATCGCGGTCACCGGCGGAACTATTCTTCACTAGGGGCCGGGGATGTCTTGTCAGGGGGCCCCGCGTGGGTAGACGGAGGAGTGCGAAGTTACTTGAGGCCGCGATCATCGCGCGCCGCGACGTGCGAACGGGTCGGTTCGAGCGAAGCTTATCCGGGCTCACCGCCGTCGGGGCTGCCGTGGTCACCGCAGAGATCTTCTTCGAGCACGACAGCGCGAGCTTCGGCAACAAGTGGATGTGGGCACCCATCGCGCTTGGTCCGCTCGGCATGGTCGCAGGGATCGCCGGAGTTGTCAGCAAGCACGCCGCGAAGACCACACTCCCCGTTGTTTCAGCGATCATCGTCGCGAATGGTCTTCAAGGCACAATCCTTCACGCCCGGGGCATCCATCAGAAGCCCGGGGGATTCAAGAACTTTCGCTACAACATGGAGATGGGGCCGCCGCTCCTGGCCCCGCTGCTCGTGACCCTGGTCGGCGGCATGGGCTTGCTCGCGGCCGTGCTGAGGCGCGAGAAATGACTTCCCTGCCGCTGAGCGAAAACAATGGAGGCAACCGCTTTCCCGGGTTCGATGTGCTCGCGCAGTCGCGGCACTGGGACCACGCGACCCGCGATGCGATCTACCAGCGCGTCGCCGAGCACGGGCCGCTTCGGTTCTTCTCGAAGCTGGAGGCCGAGGCCGCAGGCGCTTTATTCGACCAGCTGCTCGACCAACGTGTCGAGCCTCGGGTGCCCGTACTTGAGCTGGTCGACGCGCGGCTCGCGCACGACGAGACCGACGGCTGGCGTTACGAGACCATGCCGATGGACCAGGAGGCCTGGCATCGTTCGCTCGCTGCGCTCGACGCAGAATCGCAGGCGCGGCAGGGCGTATCCTTCGCGGGACTCGAATGGGAGCGGCAAGCCGGGCTCATCCAGTCATTGCAGGACCTCGGGGATGCACTGTGGCACGCAATGCCAGCGACCCAAGTGTGGAGCCTCTGGACCCGCTATGCCTGTACTGCCTTTTATGGACATCCGTCCGCTTGGCAGGAGATGGGATTTGCGGGCCCCGCGTACCCGCGCGGCTACAAGAACATCGGCGTCGATCGGCTCGAGTCGTTTGAGGTTGAAGACCAGCATCCGGGTCTCGACCAGCAGGCAGAGCAGTGACTGCGCTGCGCGAGCGGAATGACTCAGCCTGGCTGCTGTCGACGCGAGGGGCGCTACTCGACGAGACCCGGCAACGGATGCGTCGCTTCGCCGACACTGACGAAGTCGACGTCGTAATCGTCGGTTGTGGTGCGGGCGGCTCGACCATGCTGCAACGCCTCGCCCACGCGGGCTGGAGGGCGGTCGCCATCGAGGCGGGACCGTTCTGGAATCCGGAGGACGATTGGGTTTCCGATGAGGCGGCTTCCCACAAGCTGTACTGGACCGAACCGCGAATCATTGGCGGCAGCGATCCGGTGCCGCTCGGGTCGAACAACTCGGGCCGCGGCGTCGGCGGGTCGATGGTGCACTACGCCGGGTATGTTCCGCGGTTTCATCCGAGCGACTTTCGCATTCTCACGAACGACGGGGTCGGTGCTGACTGGCCGATCGAATACTCCGACTTGGCGCCGTACTACGACGACATCGAGGCGGAGCTTCCCGTTGCCGGCGACGACTGGCCGTGGGGCGACCCGCACCAGTATCCACACCGTCCGCATCCGATCTCCGGTAACGGCGAGATCTTTATGCGGGGCGCCCTGGCGAGTGGCATCGAAGCGCACGTCGGTCCGGTTGCGATCGCGAACGGACGGTTCGGCAACCGGCCGCACTGCATCTACCGCGGATTCTGCCTCCAGGGCTGCAAGGTCAACGCGAAGGCATCTCCACTGATCACTCACGTTCCGGATGCGCTGGCGCACGGAGCCGAGATCCGGGGAGACACCATGGTCACCGGGGTCGAGATCGACCAGCGCACGGGCAGGGCGATCGGCGTTTGTTACCTTGCGGATGGCATCGAGCACCTCCAGCGCGCCAGGATCGTCGTAATTGCCGGATACTCAATCGAAACGCCCCGACTGCTGTTGAACTCGGCATCGCCGCGTTTCCCAAACGGGCTGTGCAACGACCTCGATCAGGTCGGACGCTACCTCATGGTGCAGGGCGCTCCGCAAACTGCTGGGCGGTTCGATTCGGAAGTCAGGATGTTCAAGGGGCCACCGCCCGAGGTGTCGAGCGAAGAGTTCTACGAGACGGATCCAACCAAGCCGTACAAGCGAGGATTCTCCATCCAGAACATCTCACCCTTGCCCATCACCTGGGCCGAGCACGTCGCGGCGCAGGGCCACTGGGGTGCGTCGCTTCGTGAGCGAATGAGTGACTATGTGCACTGGGCGTGCCTCGGTGGCCTGTGCGAATTTCTGCCGCAACCCGATAATCGGGTCACTCTCTCCGAAGAGACCGACTCGATGGGTTTGCGTGTTGCCCGCTTCGACTACGGCCAGTGCGACAACGACCGGGCGCTGATGAAGGCGGCCCAGAATGTGATGGAAGATGTGCTTCACGCGGCTGGTGCAACCGATGTGATGACAATCCAGCGCTACGCACACCTGGTGGGCGGAGCTCGGATGGCCGCGGACGCCGAACACGGCGTCGTCGATTCCGACTGCCGAACCTTTGCGGTGCCGAACCTGTTCATCGCCGACGGCAGCGTGTTGCCGACACAGGGCAGCGCAAATCCGGCACTGACGATCATGGCCGTCGCGGCGCGTGTCGCGGACCGGATGATCGCGGACGCTGGGAGAGACCGGTGATCCCCATCAAATCGGTGACCGCTCGCGTCTACCGGATTCCGACTGACGCGCCGGAAGGCGACGGCACATGCGCGTGGGACTCGACCACGATGACGGTGATCGAGGTATCCGGGGGCGGCCACACCGGCATCGGATGGACGTATGGAGCGCCGGAGTGCGGGTCAATTGCCCGCTCGACCTTGGCGAAGACGATTATCGGGCGTGACCTCATGGATGTGTCCGGATGCTGGGAACAAATGGTGCGAGGCGTGCGCAATAACGGCCGCCAAGGAGCCATCGGCTATGCCATCTCGGCCATGGATGTTGCGCTCTGGGATCTGAAAGCGCGCACTCTCGGAGTCTCGCTCCAGGCACTCCTCGGTAGCGTGCGAGACACCGTTCCAGTTTACGCGAGCGGGGGTTTCACTACTTATTCGGATGAACAGCTGGCGCGCCAGGTGGACGACTGGCTGGACGTCCGTTCGACGGCAGTAAAAATCAAGATCGGTGAATCCTGGGGCACACGCGTCGATCGCGACCTCGCTCGGATCGTGCAAGCCCGCGCGGCAATTGGACCGGATGTCGCGCTGTTCGTCGACGCGAACGGCGGATATACGGCGAAGCAGGCCATCCGTCTGATGGAGCGGGCAGTTGAGTCGAACGTGAGTTGGTTCGAGGAGCCTGTGTCATCCGACAATCTCGCGGGCCTCGCCGAAGTTCGCGCCGCCGTATCGGCCGACGTGGCCGCGGGCGAATATTGCGGTGACATATTCATGTTTCGCAAGCTCTGCGAAACGGGTGCCGTCGATGTGCTCCAAGCCGACGCAACGAGGTGCGGCGGCATTACGGAATGGCTGAGGGTCGCCGCAATAGCCGCCGCGTTTGGCCTCGAGCTCTCGGGACACTGCGCGCCGAATCTGCATGCTCATGTCGCTTCCGCCATCCCGAATCTTCGGCACCTCGAGTGGTTCCACGACCACGACCACGATCGGATCGAGCGGCTGTTCTTCGACGGCGCGCTCAAGCCCCGTGGTGGCGTGGTGAGGCTCGACCCCGATGCGGTCGGTAATGGGTTCAGCTTGCGAGCTGCGGATGTCAAGCTCTATCTCGTCGCGTCCTGAAAGTCGGGGCGAATCCGTCGCGGTAACGCGGTGGATACAACTTCGGGTTTGTCGTGGCGGTGGAACTGGCCACGGTGAATGCTGACCACGGTCAGACCCATGATCGTGCTGCCCGAGGCGAGCGCCACCAGGACGCCATAGACAACCGATTCGTAGGGCGGAGTTCGTGGAATCGTTGCCGGAATGGGAGGGTCAGCAGAAGGCAACTGATGATCTGCGTGCCGGTCTGAGTGACGCGCAGCGCTTGGAGGATGTCCGTCCAATTTCGGTCGGATCTCTCGTTCGTCGTCTCGTCCCGGCCGTCGGACTTGTTGGCATCCGCACACCTCCGTTTCGCGGACCGGGGCTCGGTCACTTCTTGTCGGGCGAGTCGCTGCGGTGCAGCACACCCTTGACCCGTTCCACCCCCTCGGCCACCAGCGCCTTAGCGGAATCCTTGATGACTTCGGCGCCGAATGGGTCACCCTTCAGTAGCGCCTTGCCCGTCAGTTTTGCGAACTCCTTCGTGATGTGTGGAGGCAGTGGGGGAGCGCTGCGGCTGGTGTATGCGTCGATGAGTGTCACGCCATCGTTCGCGAACGCCTGGTCGCATGCTGCCTCGATCTCGTCATCCTTCCTGACGCGGATGCCCGTGAAGCCGAGCAGTTCGGCCCAGCCGGCGTAGTCGACAGATTCGACATCCTGTGCCGTCTCCCACACCGGGTTGCCGTCCTCAGTGCGCATCTCCCATGAGACCTGGCTGAGGTCGTCGTTGTGAAGCACCACAATGATGAATCGCTGGTTCTGCCACGACGACATATGTCTTTTGATCGTGATGAGTTCGTTCATCCCGAGCATCTGGAAGGCGCCATCGCCGATTGTGCAGACCACGGCGCGATCGGAATACGCGAACTTCGCGGCCACCGCGTATGGCATCGCCGCGAGCATTGTTGCCAACCGGCCCGACAGGTCTCCTCGCATCCCGCGGCGCAGCCGGATGTGGTGCGCGTACCAGTCGGCAGTGGTCCCGGCATCCGCCGTCACTATCGCGTTGTCCGGAAGCCGCTTGTTCAGTTCGTGGTACATCCGACGAGGATTTGCCCCGTCACCGTAATGCACCATCGCCTCGGCTTCCATCTCTGCATCCCACTCAACCATGTCGGCCGCGACGCCCTCTTGCCAGGAGAGGTCGGTCTTCTGCTTGAGCAGCGGGATGAGCGCGGACAGCGTGGTCTTCACGTCGCCCCACATGTTCACCTCGGTCGGGTATCTCAGCCCGAGTTGCTCGGGGCGGAGGTCGACCTGGACGCTGCGCGCCTGACCGGTTTTCGGCAGGAACTGCCCGTATGGATAGTTGGTGCCGAGAAGCACGAGCGTGTCGCAGTCCTTCATCTGGTTGGCGCTCGGCAGCGACCCGAGTAGACCCAACTGCTGTGAGTGGTACGCGACATCCGATGGCACGACCTGCTTGCCGCGAAGTGCCGTGATGATCCCCGCGCCAGCCAGCTTCGCCGCCTCCAGCACCTCGTCGGTGGCACCGGTCGCGCCGTTGCCGACCAGGAAGGTGACCTTTGTACCCGAGTTGATGATTTCCGCCGCTTTCGCGACCTGGTCTGCCGGCGGTAGCAGTTTTGTCGAAGGCGCAACGGCGCTGGATCGTGACACCCACATCGCTGCGGTCGGCTCCACCATCTTCATACCCTGCACATCGTGCGGAAGGATAATCACGGTCGGCTGCAGGCGGGTAATCGCGGTGCGGAATGCGGTATCGACGACCACTTGCGCCTGCTCCGGGGAGACGATGGTGTGAACGTATGCTGCAACGTCCGCGAAGGCCAGTTCGAGGTTGCTCTCCTGCTGGGTGAACGTTCCGAACGAGTTGAGACCCTGCTGCCCGACGATCGCGACCACTGGCTGGTTGTCCATCGCCGCGTCGTACAGCCCGTTCATCATGTGGAAGGCGCCGGGGCTCGAGGTCGCGATACAGACGCCGACTTCTCCGGTGAACTTGGCGTGCGCAGTTGCCATCAGCGCGCAGATTTCCTCGTGGGTGGGGCGGATGTACTCGAATCCGTTGCCCGTTCGCTCCGCGGCGCTGAGGGCGCCGTCAAACTCCCCGATCCCGTCACCAGGGAATCCGAAGACCCTGGTGACTCCCCATTGCCGAACGCGCTCGATCACGAAATCGCTGACCGTGTTCATTGGATGCTCCTCATTACTCTTGCGTACGGGTTTGTTGGTTACGCGCTAGCGGCGCGCAGTTTCGTAAGCAGCGGCCGGGCTGCCTCGGCCAGGAACCTGTCCTGTCCTTCGTCGCCGACCTGAACGACCGCGATGTCGGTGAAACCGGCCTTCCAGTACGCGCTAACGGCCTCGATGATGGCGTCGAGGTCGGGGCCGCACGGAATGGATGATGCGATATCGTCCGGTCGCACGAACTTGCTCGCGCCCTCGAAACCGGCGGGCGTCGGCAGGTCGGAATTCACGTCCCAGCCGCCGCCGAACCAGCGGAATTGGTCGTGAGCACGTGCTACGGCGGTGTCTTCATCCGGGTCCCAGCAGATCGGGATCTGGCCGATCTTGCGGGACGGAGTGGCTGACTGCCGAGCTTTATCCCAACCAGAGGTGAGACTCGCGTTCGGCTCGACGGCGATCAGGTGATCGGCCAGCGGCGCGAATCGTTCGATCGATTTGTCGCCGGATACCGCAAGGCCGATCGGGACGCCGCCATCCGGAACGTCCCATATTTTCGCGGAGTCGACCCGAAAGTACTCGCCCTCCCAGGTCGTGATTTCCCCGGAATGCAGGGCGCGAATGATGGTGACGGCCTCCTGGAGCATGTCCTGCCTCGCGTCGACAGCTGGCCATCCCTGTCCGACGACGTGCTCGTTCAGGTTCTCGCCCGCTCCCAGTCCGAGGATGAACCGACCATCGGACAGCAGCTGCATGGTCGCCGACTTCTGCGCGATTACTACCGGGTGATAACGGATGGTCGGGCAGGTAACGTATGTCGCGAGCTCGACCCGCGATGTCGCTTGCGCGACCGCGCCGAGGACTGCCCACGCGTACGGCGCGTGGCCCTGGCTGGCCAGCCAGGGCGAGTAGTGGTCGCTCGAAACCTCGAAGTCGAATCCGGCGTCCTCGGCCGCGATCGCATACCGCACCAACGCCTTCGGGCCGCTCTGCTCGGTCATCAGGGTGTATCCGAACTTAGTCACGGCGATTCTCCCTGCCGCCTTCATCGGGCTCCTGGGGTGCACCGCCCGAGGCCGTGTCGCCCTCGGAGTCGTCATGCTCGCCTGCTCCGGATGGCAGTTCATCCGGGTCGGTTCCACCGCTCGTCGTCATCGTCGAAAGCCCCTTCTTTTTGCTCGAATTCGTCTCTATTCGACGCTACGTGAGCGCGCCGAAACCGGAAGGGGCTTGCATTTGCGACAACGATGGCGCAAGCCCTTCCTCGTGGTTCATGGGGCGGAGTTAGCTGGTTGGATGACCCATCGCGCGATCCTGTTCGATATTGACGGCACCCTCGTCGATTCGAACTACCTGCACGTCGAGGCGTGGTCCCGCGCCTTCGACGGGGCCGGCGTCCCGGTAGAGGCCTGGCGCATCCATCGCAGCATCGGGATGGACGGCGACCAACTCCTCGAGTCGCTGCTGGCGGACGCCGACGACCTCACCCGGACGCATGCTCGCGAACTTCACTCGGTTTATTACCGCGCGTTGGGCAGTCGGCTGCGGCCGTTCGAGGGCGCGCGCGAGCTGCTGGAACGACTGACGGATGATGGGTTCACCGTGGTTCTCGCGACTTCGGCGCCACAGAGCGAACTCGCGTCGCTGCGTGAGGTGCTACGGGTCGAAGACGCCATCGACGTTGTCACCTCGGCAGACGATGTCGAAACCGCAAAGCCGGCTCCGGACATCGTGGAGGTAGCGCTCGAGAGAGCCGATGTCGCGCCTGACAACGCCATCATGGTCGGCGACACGGTGTGGGACATGAAGGCCGCAACGCAGGCGGGTGTGGGAGGCGTCGGGGTTCAAAGCGGCGGTTTCTCCCAACCCGCACTCCTGCACGCAGGCGCACTAGCGGTATACGAGAACGTCGCGGACCTGCTTGCGAAACTCGCGGGCAGTCCGCTGCTGGAGGAGTGAAGCACAATGACCATGTCGTTCGTGACATTGCGCCCGTCGCCAGCAGGCGAAGGAGCACTGGCGGCAATCGTTCGGGCCTCCGAGGCCCACGACGTGAAGAGTGCGCTGAAGCTGGCTCGCACGCTCGGCGCCGCCGCAACACCGCCCGGAGCTGGCAACACTCTGGATCTGTGGGAAGCGCTCGCGACCGTCGCTGCTCACGACCTCGGAGTGGCGCGCGCGATCGAACCGCATCTGGATGCGCTTGCCATCCTCGCGCAGGCCAGCCTTCCGCCTGGCATCGCCCGGCCGTCCGACGCGACGTGGGGGGTCTTCGCAGCCGAGGGTGGCAATGATCCGCTGACCGCGACGCGGATTGGCGATCACTGGTCACTGACCGGCACCAAGCCGTGGTGCTCGCTTGCCGACCGGCTCGATCGTGCTCTTGTAACAGCCCATTTGCCCGGCGGTGGGCGCGGGTTGTTCGCGCTCGACCTGCACTCGCCAGGGGTGTCTGTCATGCGGGGAGTTTGGCATTCCCGGGGTCTGGCCGATATCCCGAGCGGGCCGGTGGTCTTTCTCGACGTGATCGCGAGCGCGGTTGGTGAGCCCGAGTGGTACCTGGATCGGCCGGGATTCGCATGGGGCGGGATCGGGGTCGCTGCCTGCTGGTATGGCGGCGCAGTAGGAATAGCGCGAACGCTCTACGAGCAACTCGGTCCGACGCCGGAACCGCTGGCGGCGGCCCATCTCGGCGCCGCCGACCAGGAACTGCAGTCCGCGCGCCGCGCGCTGGCGGAATCCGGAGAACTGGTGGACCGGCAACCCGATGACCCGGAGGGAAGCGTTCTCGCCAAACGTGTCCGCGCTGCGGTCGCCGGCACTTGCGAAGCAGTATTGCGGCACGCCGCGCACGCGCTCGGCCCAGCCCCGCTCGCACTCATCGAGGAGCACGCCAAGCGCGTCTCCGACCTCGAGCTATACGTGCGACAGCATCATGCCGAACGAGATGATGCCTCACTCGGAATGGCCATCGCGCGAGCCGGACAGGCGCCATGGTGATCTTCGACGCGACCGCGCCGGGAACGGCTGAGGCCGACTGGTCGGCATCCAGCATGGTCCAATCGATCCCCCCGTTGACGCTGGACAACGTGACTGACCTCACGGTGATTGCCGCCCATCCAGACGACGAGACCCTCGGCGCTGGCGGGCTCATGGCCGAAGCTGCCCTGCACGGCATCTCATTGACCGTCATCGTGATCACCGACGGCGGCGCATCGCACCCGGCATCCGCAGTGCCAGCCGCCGAACTCGGGAGCATTCGGAGTCGTGAACTGCGCGAGGCCATTGCCGAACTCACGCCGTCTGCACGCATCCTGGAGCTCGGCCTGCCGGATGGGCGCACCGATGAAGATCAGGACGACATCAGGGCCGCGCTCGCCGACGCGATACCGCCGGGCGGGATCATCGTTTGCCCCTGGCGGGGAGACGGCCACCGCGATCACCGGATTGTCGGCGAAATTTGCGCTGCGCTGGCGGCAGAGCGCGGCGCGATGCTGCTCGAATATCCGATCTGGATGTGGCACTGGGGTAATCCGGATGACACGCACGCACCGTGGTCATCCGCGCGGGTTCTCGTGATTTCGCGAATGGCGGCGGCGGCGAAGGGTCGCGCAATCGACCGATACTCGTCGCAGGTGCGCGGTCTCGGGGCAGGGACCGGCGAATCACCCGTCCTCCTGCCGCAATTTCTCGACCATTTCACCGGTGCCCGCGAACTGTTTTTCGTCACGGAACCGAGCGGCGGCGCGGATGGCAACGGCAGTAAGAGCGAGCGGTACTTCGACGAGCTTTACGAACGAAACCCGGATCCGTGGCGCTTGTCGACGCGCCGGTACGAGTCACGTAAGCGCGCCATCTCAATAGCATCTCTGCCCCGGCAACGTTATCGGGCAGCGCTCGAACTCGGCTGCTCGGTCGGGGAACTCACCGTGCTGGTCGCGGAGCGTGCCGACCGCCTGCTGGCGATCGACATCTCGGCGGCGGCGGTCCGGGCCGCGACATCCAGAACCGAAGATCAGGACAATGTCCGGGTCGAGCACCGCGATGCAATTGGCGATTTTCCGGCCGGGACGTTCGACCTCATCCTGCTCAGCGAAGTCGCCTACTACTGGGACGCCGTAACGCTGCAATACGTGCTTGATGAGGTGGTCAGCCGACTCGCCGACGACGGCGACCTGCTGGCCTGCCACTGGCGGCATCCGGTCGCCGACTATCCGCTTCGCGGTGACGAGGTACACGATGCGATTCGGGCGCGGGCTGATCTTCATCGTCTGGTTCTGCACGAGGAAGAGGACTTCGTCCTTGAGGTATTCGGTCGCACCGCCGGCTCCGTCGCGCGGATGGAAGGGCTGATCGAATGAGCAGGATTCGTGCTATCGCTGTGGTCATCCCAGCACGGGATGAAAGCCGGTACATCGGCCGATGCATCGCCTCGGTCCGAAACTCGGCGCAGATCCTTGGAACCCGCGCCGACGTGTCAATCACCGTCGTCGCGGATGGTTGCTCAGACGGTACCGCTGGCATCGCCCGCGCACACGGCGGAACCGAGGTTGTCGAGATCTCTCCCCTGGGCGTCGGCTCGGCC
>DATAZU010000040.1:0-3123 GCA_036271875.1 Galbitalea sp. | reverse complement strand
CCGCAGCTTCTCGATGCCCTCGTAGATGGCGAAAATCCCTCCGACCGAGAACAGGATGATCGAGACGACGAAAGCGAACACGAATCGCTCGCGTCCGTAGCCGAACGGGTGCGCCTCATCCGCCTGTTTGCGCGATCGGCGCCCCCCGATCAGCAGCAGCAACTGGTTCCCGGTGTCCGCGAGCGAGTGCACACTCTCGGCGAGCATGGAGGAAGATCCCGAGAACAGGAACGCGATGAATTTGATGATCGCGATCCCGAGATTCGCAAGGAGCGCCGCGACGATCGCCCGGTTTCCGCCCGCATGTACTTCCGAGGTACTCATTGCTCAATCCTAGGATGGCCTCATGGTGAGCCTTCCTTCCATTGCGATCCTCGGTACCGGTTCGATGGGTGGCGCCATCCTGTCCGGACTCACGAAACCCGACGTGCTCGTCGACGGCCGCATCCGGGTGACGAACCGCACGGTCGCCAAAGCGCGACCGCTCGCGTCCGCGGCGGTCGAATCATTTGCGCTCGAGGAAACCCCCGACGCGAACCATCGGGCTGTCGCTGGTGCGCGAATCGTTCTGCTCGGCGTGAAGCCGGCAATGATCCAGGATCTGCTTCGTGAAATCCGGTCGTCCCTCGAACCCGACGCCATCGTGGTGAGCATCGCCGCGGGGGTGACGATCGAAGCGATGGAGGCACTCGTTCCCGGAGTCGTCCTTCGGGCAATGCCGAACACGCCGGCAGTCATCGGGCGCGCCGTCACCGGCCTTTCCGCTGGCCGTCGCGCCACGGATGCGGATGTCGCGCTCGCGCGCTCACTGTTTGAGACGGTCGGCACCGTGCTCGAGGTTCCCGAGGGCAAGATCGATGCGCTCTCAACCATCAGCGGATCCGGCCCTGCCTACATCTTCTATCTGATCGAGCAATTTGAACGCACGGCCATTAACCTCGGCTTCACGCCGGATGAGGCATCCGCGATGGTTCGCGGGACATTCCTTGGGGCCGCTGAGCTGCTCGTCTCGAGCGGGGACGACCCCGCCGAACTGCGTCGGCGAGTCACAAGTCCCAAGGGGACCACCGAGCGGGCAATCGAGGTTCTCCAGTCGGCAAACCTGAAAGCCCTGTTCGACAAAGCAACGGGGTCGGCCCTCGCCCGGGCCAACGAGCTCGCTAAGGGCTAACTGTGACGCCTTTGGGCGGTAGACGCCATATCTCCCTAACCCCTATATTTACCAATTAGCACTCCAGTAACACTGGCTAACTTCAATCCAAGGGGCACACGCAATGGCTGATCTGTCTGGCGTGCGCTTTCTGACGGTTGCCGAGGTCGCCGAGATGATGCGAGTCTCCAACATGACGGTGTATCGACTCGTGCACTCCGGTGAGCTGCCGGCCGTGCGATTCGGGCGGTCATTCCGCATCCCGGAGTCGGCAGTCGTCGCGGCCATTGAAACGCCCGACTCCCGCGTGGGGTAAAGTAATCCTTTGTGTCTTCCGCGGTTCTGATCGGACCGGTGGGTCCGATCCAGCATTCTGCGAGGTGATTTATGGGTTCCGTCATCAAGAAGCGCCGCAAGCGCATGGCGAAGAAGAAGCACCGCAAGCTGCTTCGCAAGACGCGGCATCAGCGCCGTAACAAGAAGTGACACGCACTTCCTGTTGTGCGCCGTAACAAGCGCTTTCGAAAAACTGCGTCAGGCCTTCGGGTCTGGCGCTTTTTTCTTGAGGATGCCCCGCGACGCTGTCTTCGCTCTCGATGCTTTCGCTTCGCGACGTACTCGTTTTTGGGCCTCTTTGATGCTGGCGCGCTTGAGCTGCAGAATCGGCCAACTGAGTTTGCGCGCGTGCTCTGCGAGTCGCGCATCCGGGTTGACCACGACGCGATGACCAACCATCGTGAGTAGCGGGATGTCGTTGCGAGAGTCGGAGTACGCCCAGCAGTCCTCGAGCGATGCACCGAGCCGGGTGACCAGCTCACGAGCCGCGACCGCTTTTTCGGGTCCGTGCAGGACGTCGCCCTGAAACCCGCCCTCGAACACACCGTCGGTCGTCACGAACTCGGTGCCCAGCGCACCCGTGAGACCAAGTCGCTCGGCGATCACGCTGCCGACGATTCGCGGCGTCGCGCTGATCAGCCAGACCTGGTGTCCCTTCGCGAGATGTTCCTTGGTCAGGTCGATTGTCTCGGGCCAGAGCCGGTTCTTGATGTCGCGGTCGAAGACCTCGTTTGCGAGCTCGTGGAGCTCGGCCTCGGTGTGACCGCCGATGATCTGGACCGCGCGATCCTTGATCGAGCCAAGCTGTTTGAGGTTCTCCCCGATGAAGAGGAACGTGGTCTGGTGCCAGGCGAACTTCACGATTTCGCGGGTCTTGATGATGTGCTCTCGTCGGGCGGCCTTCGCCATGTGGTACATGCTGGCGCCTCGCATGAGCGTGTTGTCGACGTCGAAGAAAGCCACGATGGGGGCATCGGTGCTTGCCTCCTGGGCTGCGATCGACATCCTCTTAGTTTAGGGAGCGCGACGAGAGCCGGATGCGGGCCCGCCGCATAGGCTGTGACCGTGAGCGCAACCGTGACCCTGCTATCGAAGCCGGGATGTCATCTGTGCGATGCGGCGAGAGACGTTGTCCGCTCGGTCATCGACGGAAACGAGAGCGTCAGCTTCATCGAGCAATCCATTCTCGATGACCCGGAACTCTACGATCGGTTCGTCGAAGAGATCCCCGTCGTGCTCATCAATGACCGCGTGCACAATATTTGGCGCGTGGATGCTGACCGGCTGCGCGCCGCGATCCTGGAGGTAACAGCATGATTCGGCACGTACTCACCTGGACACTCATCGCCGAAGACGCCGAGGGCAAGAACGCTGCCTTCACGGAACTTTCGGAGGGATTCGGGGCCCTGCCCGCCGTGATCCCGGAGATCAAGATGCTGCAGCTTGGCCGCGACATCGACGAAACCAAGGACAACTGGGATGTCGCGCTGATCATCGATTTCGCGACAACAGATGATCTTGCGATCTACCAGCAGCATCCCGAGCACGTAAAGGTCAAGGACATCGTCCGACGCGTCACCGGCACTCGAACGGCAGTCGACTTCGAACTCTAAAGAGCCCGTGAGAGGTCCCAATCG
>DATAZU010000039.1:0-70579 GCA_036271875.1 Galbitalea sp. | reverse complement strand
CGCCCATTTGCAGCGAAGCTACTCCTCGCCGATGTCCTCGTTCCAGAGTTCAGGGTTCGCGGCGATGAAGTCGCCCATGATCTTGATCAGTTCTGGATCGTTGATCGTCGTGACTTCCGTACCGTTCTCGACCAGCCAGTCCTGGCCGCCGAAAAAGTTCACGGTGTCACCGACGACTACTCGCCCGATCCCGAACTGGCGCACCAGACCCGAGCAATACCAGCATGGCGAGAGCGTCGTGACCATGGTCGTCTTGCGGTAGCTCTTCTGCCGGCCGGCGTTGAGGAACGCAGCAGTTTCACCGTGCAGCGCGGGATTGTCGCCCTGCACCCGTTGGTTGTGACCGCTGCCGAGCAGGCGGCCGTCCTCGTCGAAGAGGGCAGCGCCGATCGGGATGCCGCCCTCGGCGAGACCCTTGAGGGCCTCGCCGACGGCGACCGCCAGTTTCTCCTCGTCGGAGACGTAGAGCTTTTCGGGCACAGCTAGGCGACGCTGTCTGCGGCGTCGATCCCAACGATGAGGTCGGGCTCGTCCGCGAGCGGGCCACCGAGTTTGGGCTTGAATACCTTGAACAGGATGAAGTAGATCAGACCCGCAAGCACGAAGCCGACAAGCGCGGTGAGATCCCCGACTGCCGGATTCGCGTACGGCGTCTTCGGTGTTGTCGCGAACGCGACGATTCCGACGAACTTCGGCGGTTGGTCCGCAAATAGCCAGATCGATGGGATGACGGCGACAACGAATGCGATCGGGCCAGCCCAGTTGCGGTATCTCGCCTTGTCCGGAACGAGCTCGGCGATCGACGTTCCGCGCCGAAGGAGGCGATCGACGAAGACGATCGCAAGCCATGGGGCGATCCAATAGGCGATGATCAGCAGGAAGTTGGTGTACGTGGCGCCGACGTCCTTGAGAGCGCTAAGCGCGACCAGGAATCCGATGACGCCGAATCCCACGGCAACAATCGCTCTGCGCAGCTTGAACGGGATCTTGATCCCCGCCGCAAGGAATGACATTGCTCCCGAGTAGACATTGAGCGCATTTGCGGCGATGGCACCGATGGCGATTGCGATGAGCGTGATGTCGCGGATCCAATCGGGCATTCCCGCGACCAGTACCGATGGTGGGTTCTTGTCGTCGTATGTCGCAATGTTCGCGGCCGCTGCACCGGCCGCCATCAGGACGGTGCACGAGACAAAGTTGCCGAGTCCCGCTGCCCAGCCAATCTTCTTGCGGCTTGAGCTCTTCGGAAGGTATCGGCTGTAGTCGGAGGCATACGGATTCCAGCCTGCGGCATAGCCGAAGGCCGCTCCCGCAGTGAGGATGAACCCGCCGACCGTGAACCCGTTGGACCCGTTGCTGGCGATTTCCTTGTGCGCCGAAATGAAAACGGAGACAACGGCAATGAGGAACACGACACCCAGCACGATCGTCGCGTACCGCTCGAAGAACTGGACGAGGTCGTGCCCGACGAATGCGAGCACCACTTCGAGGACCACGATGATGATCAACGAGACCCACACGGGAAGCACCTTGACCTTCGGGTCAACCAGGTAGGACAGCGCGAACGCGCCCGACACCGAGTTGACGGCGAACCATCCAATGCCGGCCACAATCGCGTTGATTCCCGCGGGAAGGATGTTCCCTCGCGTCCCGAATGCCGTGCGGCTGAGCACCAACTGCGCGAGACCTTCGCGCGGACCCCAGGTCGACAAGACCCCCTGCGTGATGCCGCCGAGCGCGTTGCCGAGCACGATCGCGGCGATTGCCTGCCAGAAGCCGAGACCGAAGTAGGCGATCGCAATCACGCCGACGAACACGGTGGCGAATTCTAGGTTGGGTGCGCTCCAGGTAGCGAGCAACTGCCACGGCGAACCGTGGCGTTTCGAGGGCGGGATAGCTTCGATACCGCCGGGTTCAACGGTGGTCGCGCTAGTGCGGGGAACGTCAGTAATGGCCATGGCCAGAGCCTAGGGGTCTGGCGACCCTCGTCGTGGATTTTTTTCCCCGAACGGGGGTCAATTTAACGCAAGGTTTACAAGCTTCCCCGCAACTAAGATTGGGCAACCCGATCCCTAGTCGGGTAACTCCAACCCGGGGGATTTCCGATGTCGCGCACGCGCTCGTTTTCCGCACGCCCAACGCGACTTATCGTCACGTTGCTTGCCCTGTTGCTCGTCGCGGTCGGAGGCATCTTCTTCGCGGCACCGGCGGATGCGGCATCCGGAGTCCCGGTCGTCATCGACGACTTTTCCGGAGGCATCCTCGGTACTCGCACCGTGACACCGAACGGCTCGGCCAGCTTCAGCCAGGCGAACGGAGTCGGGACCGTCGTCGCATCGTCGCCCGGCACCGATACCGGTGGCGTTGCACTGAACTACGCGCTGCCGTCCGCAACCGACCTTACGTCGCACGGAAACAACACGCAGTTCTTCCTGGAGTTCAACAGCATTGAGTTCGCACCGGCGGACAACGTCGTCGAGTCCGCGGCCATCAGTATCCAGCTCACCGACTCCTCCGGCCACACCGGAAACTACGGCACCGCTATCGAAGCCGTCGCGCCCTTCAACATCGTGCTCAATTTCAACTGCACCATCAACCCGGTGTGTTTCAGCGGCGCGGTCGACTTCACAAGAATCACGAACATCCAGATCAACGTCGGGATGGAGGGCAACGACGATTCACATCGGCTCACCGCCGCCATCGACATGATTCGCACCACACCGACGGGCGGCGCGATTCCAACGCCGCCCACCCCAAACGTCACGACCGCGAGCACAAGCGTGGCCAGCCTGAACAACACCTCCGTCAGCTTCGCCATCGCCTACACGATCGACGGTTCTCCCGCGGGGTCGGATGCCGCGGGCCTGACGGCCTCGAATATCGTTGTCTCCGGTACTGCCGGTGGCATCTCGGGCGTCGCGCTGACCGGCAGTGCAGGAAACTACACGGTCACGGTCGGTCCCCTCACATCCACGGGCACGGTGTCGGTGCACGTGAACGCAGGCGCCGTGACGGATGGCTGGGGCCAGGGCTCCGATCCCAGCAGCAATGATCCCGTGGTCACCTTTACGAAGGAGGTCGTTCCCACCATTTCCGTCGCGGCAACCGCTACGGCGACAGTGGGGACGGCGTTCGACCTGAAGTCCACCATCATGGGCGTCCCCACTCCAACCGTTGCCCTCGGGTCCGGCAGTCTGCCGAGCGGCCTCACGCTCTCTTCGTCCGGGGAACTCAGCGGCACCCCCGCGAGAGGGAGTGGCGGTGTCTATCATCCGGGGTTCAAGGCCACGAATGCCGTTGGCAACATGACGGCACCGCTCACGCTGACGGTCGACGCGGCACCCTTGTTCACGAGTGCCGCCGTCACGACCTTCTCCGAGGGGGCACCGGGAACGTTCACGGTATCGACTGCTGCGTACCCCACCGCCGCTGTTACCGAGGCCGTCGGTTCGACACTCCCGAGTGGTGTGACATTTACCGCGAACTCGGATGGCACGGCGACCATTACAGGTACGCCTGCGGTCGGGACCAATGGCACCTACACCGTTGGCCTCGTCGCGGACAACGGAATCGGCACCGCGCCGGGCCAGTCGTTGGTGATCACCGTCACATCGGCTCCGGTTATCACGACGGGCGTTCAGGATCGGATTGTCGCTCCCGGTGACCTGGTCACCTTTACCGCCGCGGCGACATCGACGCCAGCCCCGACGGTTCAGTGGCAGCGTACGAACGACGGCGGCACCTTCGTCAACATTTCGGGCGCAACATCCACGGCCTATTCGTTCACGGCGGCAACGACCGATTCCGGGCACGAGTACCGCGCGGTCTTCTCGAACGGCGTCGGTATCGTCACGACTACCGCGACCCTGACCGTTCGGCTGGCTCCGAGTTTCGCCAGCTCCAACTCGACCACCTTCGTGGTGGGAACCCTCGGCAGTTTCCCGATCTCGGTGAACGGCTTTCCGGCTCCCGCGCTGTACCTGACCAACGCGCCCGGTTGGCTGGCACTCCAGGACAACGAGAACGGCACCGGCACGCTTACCGGCACGCCGCCAGCCTCAGCGACGGGAACGACCGTCGTCGTGACCCTGACCGCATCCAACGGCGTCACCGCGGATGCGGTCCAGACCTTCTCGATTCTCATCGACGAGACGCCCGTGGTGATCGAGGCGCCTCAGGACACGGTGGTGACACCGGGAAGCATCGTCACGCTGAGGTCTGCGGCAGACGGATATCCGGTTCCAACCGTGCAGTGGCAGGTTGAGCCGGCGGGACACTCAACCTTCCAGAACATCGTCGGTGCGACATCCGTCGACTATGTGTTTGTCGCCGGTCTCACCGACAGCGGAAGCCAGTACCGCGCCGTATTCACCAACTCGCTGAACTCCGCCACGAGTTCCGCGGCGGCAGTCAGGGTGGGAACCGCGCCCGAGATCACCTCCGCCGACGCAACTACGTTCGATGCGGGCGCAACTCACCAGTTCACTCTCAGAACGTCCGGCGCACCGACCGCGTCGATCAGCGGCGGCTCGCTCCCCGGATTCCTGTCGTTGCGCGATAACGGCGATGGCACCGCAACGCTGTCAGGTGCACCACTCCCGGCCGATGCGGGGATCCACGCGTTCACGCTGGCTGCCACCAACGGCTTCGACCCGGATGCGCAGCAGCTGTTCACACTGACGGTCGATACCGCTCCGACCTTCTTGTCCGGTGACACGACGACCTTCTCGGTGGGAGACAGCGGCACGTTCGACCTCACCACCGCGGAGGGCTGGCCGACGCGGACGGCCATCAGCGAAACGGGCGCGCTGCCCGACGGGGTCTCACTCACCGACAACGGCGACGGAACGGCGACTCTGGTGGGAATACCCAGTGCCGGAGCGGGCGGCGATTATCGGATCACCGTGACAGCCTCGGCCGTCGGTGGCGACTCTCTGAGCACAACGCAGGCCTTCGACCTTGTGGTTGACGAAGCGCCGACCATAACGAGCGACAGCGGCGCTTTGTTCACCGTCGGCAACGCGGACACCTTCCTGGTCGAAACGCACGCAGGATTTCCGACGCTCGCGGCCATTGGCGAGCAGGGCCCGCTCCCCGCGGGACTGACCTTCACAGACAACGGTGGCGGTACCGCAACGATCGGTGGCACGGCCGCCACGGGCACGGGAGGCACTTATCCGCTCGTGTTGTCAGCCGCGTCCGACGGCGGCCGAGGCCTGGGCAGTACCGAAGACTTCACGGTTACCGTGCTCGAGGCCCCGACCTTCCTCGGTTCGACCATCGACGTGCTGGATGCCGGCACGTCGTCGAGCTTCACGGTCATCACCTCCGCCGGTTACCCCGTAACGACTTCGCTTGCCGCGTCCGGCGCTTTGCCTGCAGGGATTAGCTTCGTCGATAACGGCAACGGGACGGCGACCCTGGCGGGGACACCGTTCGTCGGAAGCGGTGGCAATTACCCGATCACGTTGAGCGCGACGGCGGTGGGTGGCCCGACGCAGACGGAGAGCTTCGTCATCGTGGTGCGCGAGTCGCCCGCATTTACGAGCGCCGATTCGACGACATTCCAGAATGGGGCATCCGACTCGTTCACCGTTGCAACGTCGCATGACTTCCCGAATGCGACAACGCTTTCCGAAGTGGGCGCCCTGCCAACCGGTGTGACGTTCGTCGACAACGCAGACGGCACCGCGACGCTCAGCGGTACTCCCGCCGGTCCGGGAACCTACTCGCTGACATTCACCGCCTCAAATCGGGCCCCGGTGCAGATTGTGCAGGACTTCACGCTCACCGTGGCCATCGCCCCCACCCTCCCCTCGAACGAGGATGCATCGTTCGTGGCGGGGGTGACATCCTCCGTGACTCTGGTTTCAACGCCGGGCGTGCCAGCCACGACCACCATCTCGGTGGTGGGCACGCTTCCGGACGGCATCTCGCTCACCGACAACGGAGATGGCACGGCGACACTGGGTGGTTCGCCGACTCCGGACTCCGCTGGCTCGTACCAGGTAGCGTTCAGCGTCGGTAATGCCGTGAGCCCGGACAGCGACTACCCCGCAACGATCACGGTGTCCGCTGCGCCGCCTGTGACCCTTCCCGCCAGCGTGCCAACGTCAGTCGGAGACGTCAACGGGGTTCCCGGACACTCGACTCAGGATGAAATCATCACCGTCACGGGCACCGGGTTTGCTCCTGGCGCGCCCCTGACCGTCGGCATCTACTCCACGCCGACTCATCTCGCGGACATCGTTGCCGACAACGCGGGCGGATTTAGTGCCAGGATCGCGATCCCGAAACTCCTCGGTCTCCACACGGTGGTCGTCTCGGGCGTCGATCCGACCGGGAATCCGATGTTCCTCTCATCGAGGACAACGATCACCGCGAAGACTGACGGACTCCCGGTGACGGGCGTCGAAATCGGCGCATCGCTCTACCTGGGGTTCTCCCTGTTCGCGCTCGGAGTTTTGGCGCTGCTGTTTGCCGTGCGCCGGGGGGTCAGCGCGCGAGTTCCTCGGTGATTGCGGCGACGAAGCCGTCGATGTCCTCTTCCGTCGTATCGTACGAGCACATCCAGCGCACCTGTCCCGCGGCGCGATCCCAGTCGTAGAACCGGAAGCGCTCGCGGATGCGGTCGGCGGCGTCATTGTCGAGCACAGCGAACACGGCGTTCGCCTGAGTCTGCTGGCTGAACGAAAGCCCCGCGATAGACCCGTCGGCGATTCCCGCCTCGAGTGATGACCGCAGGCGCGTTGCCATCTCATTGGCGTGCGCAGCCGAGGTCAGGTAGAGGTCGTTCTCGAGCAACGCGAGCAACTGGGCGCTCACAAAACGCATCTTGGATGCCAGCTGCATGTTGAGCTTGCGAAGGTAGACCAGGCCCTCACTCTTGCTCGGATCGAGCGCGACAATGGCCTCGCCGTACAGCAGGCCATTCTTGGTGCCGCCAAAGCTCAGGATGTCCACGCCGACGTCTGTCGTGAATTCACGCAGCGGCACTCCGAGTGCCGCCGCAGCGTTCGAGATTCTCGCGCCATCCATGTGCAGCACCATGCCGCGGGCGTGCACGTACTCGGCGATCGCCCGAACCTCTGCGACCGAGTAGAGCGTGCCGAGTTCCGTGGTCTGCGTGATGCTGACGACGGCGGGCTGTGCGCGGTGTTCATCTCCCCAACCCCACGCCTCGGTCTCGATCAGGTCGGGCGTGAACTTGCCATCCGGCGTGTTCACCGTGAGCAGCTTGAGTCCGCTGATTCGCTCGGGAGCCGCGCCCTCGTCGGTGTGGATGTGAGCCGTGCTCGTCGCGATGACGGCACCCCAGCGCGGCATGACACTGGTCAATGCGGTTACGTTGGCGCCGGTGCCATTGAAGACCGGGAAGACCTCCGCCTGCTCGCCGAAATGGCCGCGCATCACCCGGGTGAGCTCGGCAGTGTAAACATCCTCGCCGTACGAGATCTGGTGGCCACCGTTGGCCTCCGCAATCGCGGCAAGCACCTCCGGGTGCGCACCCGCGTAGTTGTCGCTGGCGAATCCGCGGTAGTTCGAGTCGTGCAGTTTCATGTACCTAGTCTCGTGCATGGCGCGACCGGACGAAGGCAAACGAGAACCGCGGATGGAAGCGACTCAATCGTCGCCGCCATCCGCGGTTTCTGTTCGGTTGTCGTGCTGTGGGTACGCGGAGTTACTTGCTCCAGTCGATGCGAACCGACTCGGGAACCTGAGGGTCGATCGACACGGAGAGCTGTGCTCCTGGCTGCAGACGAGCCAGGTTGAGGTACGGAATCATCAGCGTGGTGGTCACGGGCATTGGGATGCCGTTCACCATGACGAGCAGGTTCACCTGCACGCCCTGCATCATGTTGACCATCATCCCGGTCTGCTGCGCGGACTGGACTGTGGCTGTTGCGTCAACGCGACGCGCCTCGCTCGCGGGATCCTCGGGCTTGGGTGCAGCGGCAGCGTACGCGGCGTTCATCGCGTCCATCTTGGCCTTGGCGTCACCCATGGTTTTCTTGACGTCGAGATTCGCCTCCTGCTCCTCACCCATGATGCGAAGCTTGTTCAGGTCACCGAAGAAGCCCATGATTACGGAGCCGTGTATAGGGCGTTGAACTTCGTGCCGAGCGCGCGGTCGTCCTTGATGCGGGCGCCCCAGCCTTCCTTGGCCTTCTCCCAGTCGGCGGCCTTGACGCCGTGCGAGGACGCGATCTCGGGGAGCAGGCTCTGGTCGTTTCCGCGAGCGCCGAGTTCCTTGATGATCGCGGTGTACGCCTCGAGGCTCACACCGTTAATCGGCTTGAGGGCATCGGCCGAAGGCTCGCCGTTGATGCCGGCGTTGAGGTTGTTGACGTAGGCCTGAGCTCCACCGGGAGCCTGCATCGCTGCCGCCTGCGCCTGGTACTGAGCCGCTTGAGCCTGTGCGTTGGCCGCAAGCTCCTGGGAGGACTGGATCATGCCCGGAGCGGACTCGACCATGTCTTTCATGTCTTTGATTTGCTTGAAGAGACCCATGAGGGCTCACCTTTCTCGATTGTCGTCTGGTGTCGTGGTCAGCTGGACCAGCGACATAGACGATCATCGACCCTGCACAACACGGGTGTCATGAGTAATCGGTGCCTAACTAGTACTCAGATTTTGGACACCAAATAGATACTCAGACGGTCAGATCGATGTGCGAACCGTTCACCGTGGTCGCATCCGCGGCCAGGATTTCGAGGATCTTCGCAGCGATCGTCTGCGGGGACGTTCCGTCGTCACCGATTGACCGCACGATGAGTTCGACGGCAGCGGCGGTACCGGCCCTGCGCCATCCGGACGCAACCGCACTGACCCAGGCGCCCGCCGCGGCCTTGAGCACCGAGTAGTTCGCACCGCCCCAGGTCGGCTTCGTTTCCGCTACCGAACCGATTGTGATGAGTCGCCCGGCCGGGGCGGCGGCGAGATCATCCGCAAATGCGACAGTGGCCAGCCTCAGTGAGGTCAGGACTCGCGGCTCAAGCCAGTCCCAATCATCGCTTTCGTGCCCACCGCGCCAGCCACCGACGAGATGGATCAGGGCTTCGGCCCCACCTGCTTCCGCCCGTACCCGGGAGGCAAGCTCCGTCGTTGCCCGAGGATCGGTGAGATCGCAGACCAACCGGAGGGATGCGGCGACGGTCTCGAGTCGGCCGGCATCCGATCCGACGGCAACGACCGTGTGACCGGCGTCGATCAGGGCGGTGCTGGTCGCCCTGCCAGCGTCGCCGGTAGCGCCGGTGACTACCGCGATCACGGGGACTTTGCCGTGATACCCGACGTCGACTCGATCACGCCGACCATCTTCTTGGCGAGCGCCTCATAGAACATCGACAGTGGGAACTCATCGTCCAGCACGGCGTCCGTCAGCAGCTTGGCCGGTCCCTCAAGGGGAAGGTCGCGAACGGCCCACTTCGACGCGGGGTTCGGCGTGAGCGTCTCGGCCACCATGTCGTATGCGGCCAGCCAGTGCGCCATCTTGGGGCGATCGATACTGCGCCAGTACAGGTCGTTGATCCGGTCGGACAACGCGATGACGACATCCGGGACCTCGGTCCAGTCGATCGTGAGCTGCGTATCCGTCCAGTTCAGGACGTGGTGCTGGTGCAGCCAGGCGAAGAGCAACTGACCACCGAGACCGTCGTAGTTGCGCACGCGCGACCCGGTGAGCGGAAAGCGGAAGATGCGATCGAAGATGATCGCGTACTGGACGAGTTCGGCATGTTCCTTGGCCGCGGTCGCTGAGCTCGTCGAGGCGCCCCCTTCGACAAGCTCAGAAAGCGGGGTTCTCACGATCTTTACGGCCTCGCGGAATGCGGTCAAATCGCAGCGCAGTTCCTCCAGGGAATAGAGGAAGAACGGCATCCGCTGCTTGATCATGAACGGATCGAAAGGCAGGTCCCCGCGCATGTGGGTGCGGTCGTGGATGAGGTCCCACATGACGAACGTCTCTTCGGCAAGCTCCTGGTTGTCGAGGAGCGCCGAGGCGCTGTCGGGCAGATCCAACTTGGTGATCTCGGCTGCCGCGCGCACGACTCGACGGAAACGCGCCGCTTCCCTGTCCGCGAAGATTGCTCCCCAGGTAAACGTGGGGATTTCGCGCATAGCCACTGTTTCCGGAAACAGAACCGCCGAGTTGGTGTCGTAGCCGTCGGTGAAATCGAGGAATCGGATCGGAACGAAGAGCTTGTTCGAGTAGTCGCCTGCCTCGAGGTCAGCGACGAAGTCCGGCCAGCGAACCTCGATGAGCACCGCCTCAGCGAGTCGATCCGTCGAGCCGTTCTGTGTGTACATCGGGAAGACGACCAAGTGACGCAGGCCATCGACGCGGTTCAGTTGTGGCTGAAACGCGTTAAGCGAGTCGAGAAAGTCCGGGATGCCGAATCCATCGCTGGCCCAGCGGCGGAGGTCCCTCGCGCTTGCCTCGAGATAGTCGGCATCGTGGGGCAACATCGGGACGAACGCCTCGATCTGCTCAGCGATCGACGCGACCAGCTTGCCGGCCTTCGTGCGATCCTTCGCCTCGGGGATGCTGCCATCCTGAATCTGAAGTGGGCGGAGTTCCGCGACCGCAGCCTTGAGGGTCTTCCAGGCGGCCTCGTCTTCGAGAACCTCGGGTTCTCCTAGAATTGCGCTGTTCGACAGCGTCTGTGACATGGCTACCCTCCGATCGTAGGTTCCGGACGCAATGCGCCGCCGTGCTTGTGCGGATTGGGCGCATGAAATACGCCCAGAGATAAGGCTATTCGCGACATCGGAGCGTTTGGTTGCGCATCACGCTGGAAACTTGCGCGGCACGGCAGGGCGGCGCGATATCGGTGCGGAATCGTAGGATTTGGCCATGAGCGACACCGCTGCCGACGTGATGACCACTCTGGCTGTTGCCGCCGATCCGGGAAAGGCCGTTGGTCTCAGTCGATTTTTCAAGACGGGACCGGGCGAGTATGGCGAAGGCGACGTGTTCCTGGGGCTGACCGTTCCGACTACTCGACGACTACTGAAGCCGTACCTCGCCCTGCCGCTGGACCAGGTCGACATCCTGCTGGACAGCGAGGTGCACGAGCATCGGTTTGTCGGCTTGTTGATCCTTGTCGCGCAGTATCGGGCGAACCCGGGATCGACAGCTGATTTCTATCTGGCAGCGGTCCGTCGCGGCAGGGTCAACAATTGGGACCTGGTCGACTGTTCGGCCGAGTTCATCCTGGGCGAGTATCTCTTCGATCGACCCCGCGACGTGCTGTTCGAACTTACCGCCGGTGACTCGGTCTGGGAGCGGAGGGTCGCCATGATTTCGACCTTTGGGTTCGTCAAGCGCGGAGACGCGTCGACGACGCTCGACATCGCGACTCTCCTGAGCGGCGATCAGCACGACCTGATCCGCAAGGCGGTGGGCTGGATGCTCCGCGAGGTGGGAAAGCGCGTAGATCCTGCCCTGCTTGTCTCCTACCTCGACGCGCACGCGGCGCAGCTCTCACGCACCTCGCTGTCGTACGCGACGGAACACCTTTCGACCGACCAGAGATCCCACTACAGAAGCATGCGCTAGCTCTTTTTTCGCTGGGACCTCTCGCTAACAGGAGCACCCGTCTCCTTGCAGTGCCCGCTGGTCGTTCCTGCGCTCCGATTCGGACGGTGGTCCTCGGGAGGCTCGACGCATGACAAAACCACACCTCATCTCGCCTCCCATCTCGATCGTGCTCGAAGAGTTCTTCGCGGGCTTCCGCCCCGCCGCCTCCGACACGATGCGTGACCGCATTTCGCTGGCGCGTGTGCATCTTGAGCGATACCTCGAGGCGGAAGGGCCAAACATCCTGATGCCTGGTCAACGCGCGATTCTGAACACCGAGAGGGAGTTTGATCCTGAGGGCGCGTTTGTTCGCACGATGCGCTCTGACGATCTCTACTACGCGCTCTACCACTACCTCGATCGGGTCCACGCCCTCGTCGGACGCGAGCAGAGGGATGTCCAGTTACAAATGGTCGCGGAGCTCGCCGCGAAGCTCTGGCGAGAGAAGCTGGTATCCCCGCGCAGCGTCTCCGAGTGCCACGTGCTCGACTTCGACCACGCCCTGCGAGTGGCGCGGGAGGCGGTCGCGGCCGCGGAGCGCCGAGATTTACGGCTCTAGAAGATCATCGGTCGATCGTCGTTCTCGTCGATCTGGATGTCGAGATCGACGAGGAGCGGGACATGATCGCTCGGAGCGTCGCCCTTGCGTTCGTTGCGTTCGATCTTCGCATCGGTGACCAGTTCGGTGAAGGTCTTCGAACCGAGGATGAAGTCAATGCGCATGCCCTCGTTCCGGGGGAACCGCAGCTGCTGATAGTCCCAGTATGTGTAGCCCTCGACGCCACGGGTGCGGAGCACGTCGATGAGGCCGGCGGTCTCGAAGGCCGCGAACGCGTCTCGTTCGGGCTGGCTCACATGAGTCTTGCCTTCGAACGCGGCGATGTCCCAGACATCCGTATCCAGTGGGGCGATGTTGAAGTCACCCATCAGTGCGATTTTGAGATCGGGATCAGCGGTCAACCGCTGGCGAGTCGCGTCGCTCAGCTTGGCCAGCCACTCGAGTTTGTATGGATAGTGCGGGTTGTCGAGTTCACGCCCATTGGGCACATAGAGGCTCAATAGCCGAACGTCGTCCACCGTCACGCCGAGTGCGCGTGCTTCCTGCGGGAGGTCTCCGGCGTCGTCGACTTTGCCGAATCCGGGGACGCCCGGAAAGCCGATCGTGACATCCGTCATGGGCAGCCGCGACGCGAACGCAACACCGTTCCACTGGTTGAGTCCGTGCAATTCGATCTCATAACCGGCCTCGGCGAACGGCTCATACGGGAACTGCTCCGGCTTGCACTTGATCTCCTGCATAGCCAGGACATCGACGTCCTCGCGCACCAGCCAGTCGACGACGCGGCCCACTCTGCTTCGAATCGAATTGACGTTCCAGGTCGCTACTCGCACCCCACCAATTTAGCCACAACCACCGCTTAACCCCTCTAATTGGGCAATGGTCAGCGAAGGACCACAACACCTAGTGTGTGACCTGCAATGAAACCCGATGACTTCGACGACCCCGGAACCGAAGCCGCAGACCGCAAAGACAATCGCACCGCAATTGTCGTCGCCGTCTGCGCTGCCATTGTCGTCGGTGTCGCCAGCGGGATTCTGATGGCGACCGCGTCCCACGCGCCGCAGCCCGGTCCAGTTCCGACGCACAGCTCGGTGCGTGTGTTGGGTACCGCTCCGCACAGCGTGATCGGATAGTCAAACTCTCAGAGCGACCTTCCCGCACCCACGCTATCCTTGGCTGGTGTCGTCGCCTCGTGAACAGCTCATCGAGCACATTTCCTCGGAGGCGGTGTTCCACGGCAACTTCACCCTGACCAGCGGCAAGCAGGCGAGCTACTACATCGACCTGCGCAAGGTCAGTCTCGACTATCGAGTTGCACCGCTCATCGGACGGGTCATGGTCGAATTAATCGCCGATGTCCCGGATGTTTTCGCGGTGGGCGGCCTCACGATGGGCGCGGATCCGATTGCCGCCGCCGTGCTTCACCAGGGCGTTGCACTGGGCAAGCATTACAACGCGTTTGTCGTCCGCAAGGAGCCGAAGGACCACGGGCGAGGTAAACAGGTCGAGGGGCCGGAGCTCGAGGGCAAGCGCGTTATCATCCTCGAAGACACCTCGACCACCGGAGGCTCGCCTCTCAAGGCGGCGGAAGCACTGGAGAAGGTCGGTGCCGAAGTCGCCGCCGTTGCCGTCGTTGTCGATCGAGACACCGGCGCAAAGCAGGTGATTGAAGCAGCCGGATATCCGTATTTCGCGGCGATCGGGCTCGCCGACCTCGGGCTCGCCAAATGAGCGACGAGAAGGACGAAGTCGACGGCAGCGACTGGCTGTCAAGCCAGTTCAACCCGACAGAGCAGGTCCCGAAGCAGGAGGGTCAACAGCCGACATCGGGACAGGTTCCTCCACGGCAGCCTGCTACCCCGCCGCTTCCGTCGCCAGCCGTGCCGGCTGCAACCCCGGATCCCGCAGGCGATTTCGATTGGCTGCTTCGTTCCGGCGGGACCGAAGAGGCACAACCGCCTGCGGCGCCCTCGACGTCAGTATCCGCACGGCCCATTCCACCGCTGGTCGCGCCGCCCGACCCCGGCCACGCGGCGCCGACGGCTGCCTATCCGCCGGTCGCGGATGTACCGACCCAACCGGTGTCCTGGGACGAGTTCGCGGCGACCCAACAGGCCAAGGACCCGTCGCCACCGAGTGCTCCGGTCGCTCCTCCCGCTTTCGTGGACCAGCCGACCGAGGCGTACACGGTGCAGCCGTGGCAGCCCACGGTGCCGCAGGCCGCACCACCCGCCATCGGGCGGGAGGGTGAGAACGAGCCGACATCGGCCATCGACTCGCTGTTCGGGGACCACCAGTTTCAGGCCTATGAAGAGGTCGGCGTCCTCAAGACCGTTCAGTCGATCCCCAGCGAGCTGGCCAGTGACGAGCCGAAAGAGCCGCGCGCTCCGCTGTCATCGACGCAGAAGGCGCTCATGGGCGTCGCCGGCGGCCTCATCGGCGTCATCATTCTGATCGGGATGTTTTTCCTCGGCCAGCACATCGGAAGCGCTCAGGCGGCGGTTCCAAGCACGTCCGCCACCGGCACGTCGACGAAGGCGCCAACTTCGGCAGGAACGGGTGGGCCCGCGGCGCCCGGCGTTCGGGACTGGTCCATTTTGCAGGGCGGCGAGTGTATCCAGCCGTTCAGTTCAGCGTGGGCCGCAACGTTTACCGTGGTTGCATGCTCCGCTGATCACGACGCGGAGATGGTCTTCAAAGGCAAGCTTCCGGATGCCTCGGGCAGCGGCTATCCGACGACGACACAGTTTCAGACCGAGCTGACGGGCCTGTGTAGTGCGCCGACCGCGATCAACTACTCGGTCGCGAAGGCCGTCACCGATCTGCAGGTCAGCTTCAGCTACCCGCCATCGGCGTCAAAGTGGCTGTCCGGTGACCGCACCTATTACTGTTTTGTCGATCGCCAATCCGGCGGTGCGCTGCCCGGCGACTTCGCGGTGCCCGCAGCGACAAACTAGCCGTCCCTCACGCGGGCTTCTCGTCGAGCAGATCGGCGACACTTTCCAGAACCTCATCGGGTCGGAAAGGGTAGCGCTCGATCTCCGCGCGATCGCTGATGCCCGTGAGCACCAGCACGGTGTGCAGTCCGGCTTCGATGCCGGCGACGATGTCCGTGTCCATCCGGTCGCCGATCATGCCGGTGTTCTCCGAGTGCGCACCAATCTTGTTCATCGCCGACCGGAACATCATTGGGTTCGGCTTTCCCACGACGTATGGCTCCTTACCCGTCGCTTTGCTGATGAGGGCGGCGACGGCGCCGGTGGCCGGAAGCGGACCGTCGGGACTCGGCCCCGTTGCATCTGGATTCGTGACGATGAATCGGGAGCCTTCACCGATGAGCCGGATGGCCTTGGTGATTGCTTCGAACGAATAGTTGCGGGTCTCGCCGACCACAACGTAGTCCGGCGAGCGTTCCGTCATGACGAATCCTGCCTCGTGCAGAGCGGTCGTCATGCCGGCTTCGCCGATGACAAAGGCCGAACCACCGGGAATCTGCGATGCCAGAAAGTCTGCCGTGGCGAGCGCGGAGGTCCAGATGCGGTCCTCGGGGACGATGAGACCGGACTCGGCCAGACGCGCACTCAGGTCACGCGGCGTGAAGATCGAGTTGTTGGTCAGCACCAGGTACGGCTTATCCTGGTCGCGCCACTGCTTCAGAAGCTGGGATGCGCCGGGCACAGGAGTCTCCTCGTGCACCAAAACGCCATCCATGTCGGTCAGCCAGCACTCGACGTCGCGTCTGTCGCTCATGAGGCAATCGTAGTCAGGGCAGGTAGCGTGCTTCCCCGCCCAGGCGGGCGCGCATGATGGCTACAGCATCCGGATTTTCGTCAACGACCACAAAGCGCCTGCCGAGCCTCGCTGCGACGGATGCCGTTGTTCCGCTCCCCGCAAACAGGTCGAGCACCCAGTCGCCCTCGGCGCTCGACGCCTGGACAATCCGACGCAGAATACCCTCCGGCTTCTGGGTTGCGTACCCGGTGCGTTCCTTTCCGCTGGTCGTGACGATCGTGTGCCACCAGACATCTGTCGGAAGCTTGCCGCGGGCAACCTTCTCCGCGCTGACCAGGCCGGGCGCCATGTATGGTTCGCGGTCAACGGTGGTGCTGTCGAAGTAATAGCTCTTCGGATCCTTCACGTAGACGAGGATCGTGTCGTGCTTGGCTGGCCACCGCCCGGTTGCCTTGGCGCCGTAGTCGTACGCCCAGACGATCTCGTTGAGAAAGCACTCGCGACCGAACAGCGCGTCGAGCGCGACCTTCGCGTAGTGCACCTCGCGGTAGTCGAGATGCAGGTAGAGGGTGCCACGTTCGTCCAGGAGTCGCCACGCGTGCTCAAGCCGGGGTTCCAGGAACTCCCAGTAGTCGGCGAACTCATCGTTGTATGAGTAGAGCGTTCCCTTAACGGTGTCGTAACTCTGGCCCTTAAAGCCGACCCGGGATCCGCTCTCAGACTTCGTCGTCGTGATCGACTGCCTGCGCTGGGTTCTGCCGGTGTTGAACGGGGGATCGAGGTAGATCAGGCGGAAGGATGCGTCGGGCAACTGCGCGGCGACGTCAAGGTTGTCGCCGAGCACGACGAGGTTGTCCCCGTCGGGTGTCCAGAGCGGCGTCGGCATGCTCGCAACATTAACGCACTCTCCAATCGGCGTTTGCCCCCGTACAGCGCGTTTGCCCCCGTAGGCACGGGGGCAAACGTTCCGGGTGGGGGCAAACGCGAGGATGGGAGAGGATGGGTGCGTGAGCGATCCAGCGCCGAACCCGACCCACGAGCTCTCGACGAACGGTGTCGGCCCGTGGCAGGGGGCATTGCCGACGGGCGTGCAGTGGGACCAGGAGTTGCTCGAGCACGGCGACACGCGGAACGTCGTTGACAAGTACCGCTACTGGACCATCGAGGCGATCGTCGCCGATCTCGACCGGTACCGGCACCCATTCGCTGTCGCGATCGAGAACTGGCAGCACGACATGAACATCGGGTCGATCGTGCGGACGGCAAACGCCTTCGCCGCCGAGACGGTGCATATCATCGGACGAAAGCGATGGAACAAGCGCGGCGCGATGGTGACCGATCGTTACCAGCACGTGCTCCACCACGAGACGGTCGAAGAGTTCGTGCGGTGGGCGCGCGTGAAGGAATTGCCGATCATCGCGATCGACAACGTTCCAGTTTCTGTCCCGATCGAGAGCTTCGACTTGCCGACTGCCTGCATCCTGCTGTTCGGGCAGGAGGGCCCGGGCCTGAGCGATGAAGCGGTGAAATCCGCGGATGCGGTTGTCGAGATCACCCAGTACGGGTCGACCCGCAGCATCAACGCGTCTGCTGCCGCCGCCATCGCGATGCACGTGTGGATCACGCAGCACGCTCGCTGAGAGTCGGCAACTCGCGAGAAAGAGTGCGCTCGATAGACTGGGGTGTAATCCCGCTTCGATCGTGAGGGAGATAGGCCATGCCAGGAATTGTCATCATTGGCGCACAATGGGGCGACGAGGGCAAGGGCAAGGCAACCGACCTTCTTGGCAGCCGGATCGACTACGTCGTGAAGTTCAACGGCGGCAACAACGCGGGCCACACGGTCGTGGTCGGCGACGAGAAGTACGCGCTGCACCTGCTGCCGAGTGGCATCCTGACCGAAGGCGTCATCCCCGTCATCGCCAACGGTGTTGTCATCGACATAGAGGTGCTGTTCGAGGAGCTCGATGCACTGAGCGCGCGTGGGGTGGATGTCTCGAGGCTGGTCGTGAGCGCGAACGCTCACGTGATCACGCAGTACCACCGCACGCTGGACAAGGTCACGGAGCGGTTCCTCGGTTCGCGCCAGATCGGAACGACCGGGCGTGGCATCGGGCCGTCGTACGCCGACAAGATCAATCGGGTCGGCATTCGCATCCAGGATCTCTTCGACGCGAACATTCTGCGCCAGAAGGTCGAGGGTGCCCTGCACCAGAAGAACCACCTTCTGGTCAAGGTCTACAACCGCCGCGCCATCTCGGTTGACGAGGTCGTCGACGACCTGTTGTCGTACGCTGACCGGCTTCGTCCCATGGTCGCTGACACCGGGCTCATGCTCAATCGCGCGCTGGACGACGGCAAGACCGTGCTATTCGAGGGCGGCCAGGCGACCATGCTGGATGTCGACCATGGCACGTACCCGTTCGTGACGTCATCCAATTCCACCGCGGGTGGTGCTTCGACCGGATCGGGCATTGGTCCGCGCAGGATCGATCGCGTGATCGGGATCGTCAAGGCGTACACGACGAGAGTCGGCGCCGGTCCGTTCCCAACCGAACTGGACAACGAGCAGGGCGAGTGGCTGCGCGAGCGAGGGTTCGAGTTCGGCACAACGACCGGTCGCCCGCGCCGAACGGGATGGTACGACGCGCCGGTTGCCCGCTACGCCTCTCGCATCAACGGCATCACCGACTTTGTGATGACCAAGCTCGACGTGCTCACCGGACTAGAGGAGATCCCCGTGTGCGTCGCCTATGACGTTGACGGCACGCGAGTCGACGAGGTCCCGGTCTCGCAGTCGGACTTCCACCACGCCGTCCCGATCTACGAGACGTTCCCCGGCTGGGCCGAGGACATCTCGGAGGCGCGAACCTTCGGGGACCTCCCCAAGAACGCGCGGGACTACATCATCGCCGTTGAAGCGATCAGCGGTTCCCGCATCTCAGCGATCGGCGTCGGAGCAGACCGTAACGCGATCGTCGTGCGTCACGATCTGCTCGGCTGACTAACCCTGGCTGGCGTGCAGCGCGCTGACCCAGAGTAGTGCGACGTAGTAGCCGGCCAACAGCGGGATGACAAATCCCAGCAGCGCGACAGCCCAGTCACCGAGCTTCGGCTTCACTGCGTCCGGCGGGTTTGGCATCTTGCGGGAGGAGAACGACGGCTGGGCCTTCGGACTCTCCTTGAACTGCTGGCCGAAGATATTGAAGCTGCCGAGGAACACACGCTGGATGCTCGCGCGCAACTCGATCACGAGCGGGACGAGCGCCATCACGATGAAAAGTGCGCCGATGCCCCATCCCACACCGCCGCCAGCGCCTATGAAACCGGCGCCGAGGATGCCAAAGGTGAGCGGCCAGGCCCAAACGCGTAGCTGGAAACCGATTCCGTTCGCAAACACCACGGCGATGCCAACCGCGATGAGCGCTGTGAAGATGACCCACGGAATGAAATCCAGGACATCCGCAGAACATGGCCGTGCTATTACATACGGCGTATTGCCGCTCGCACAGGAGCCCTGAACAGTCGATATGGCTTCAACAAAGAGGGTGAAACTCGCCGAAAAGACGAACCAGGCGATGAGGTAGGCGAACAGCTTGAAGACCGGGTTGGCGATAACGCTCGTTCGCTTGGGTGCTGCCGGCTCGGGGGTCGCTGGCGTAGGAGCAGTGTAGAAGGTCATGTGCGACAGAGTATTGCCGTGGATTCGCGCCGCACATGAGTATTCGATGCTCTATCTGTGAGCGAGCGCTGCGAGCCGATAGCTCTAGAGGATGCTGAAGCGCGGCGGCAGGGGACGGCGCCCGGTCAGCGCGAACAGAATCTCCTCGCCGTTGCCCTTGCGCACCGCGACGCGAGCGGCCAGGTCGGCGACGTTCGCAACAACCTCAGACGGAATGCCGTGGCTCACGCCGACCGCCTTGGCGATATCCATGCTGTGCACGACCAGTTCGAAAACGCGGGTGCGAAGGTATTCGTGCAATGGAATGCCGATTGGTCCAATCGCGACGATGCGGTCCGGTCCGCTGGATTGGATGAGGGTGAGTGCGCGATTCAGCGCTGCTTCGAACTCCGCGCCCGAGTTCTCGGTTAGTGCTTCGCCCGCCTCGACTCCCCGCGCGGCGATCGCGTCGTTGTCGGTGTATGCGTTGAACACCTCGGAGTAGTAGCCCTCCGCATCCTTGGTGGTGACCTCTGCCGCCGGACCCGCCGACAGGTAGGTTTCGACGGTGGTGATCGCGCGCGCGGTGTGACCGACGAGGCTGCGAACGTCCCAGACGCCGAGGGCCGGCTCGTTCCACTTGGCCGGGGGAACTTCGGCGACCAGGTCCAGGAACGAGTGGGCTGCGGTCTCGAAATCTGTCGTGCTTGTCATGGAACTATCGTGGCACGGTCGTCATGGAAGGATGAACGGATGACCGCGAAACGCCCCGCTCCCGCCGTCCTCGAGGGCCGGTTCATCCGCCTTGAACCCCTGCGACAGGAGCATCTTGCGGAGCTTGGCGCAGCGATTTGCACGCCAGGGGTGTTCGCCGGCGGCTACGGACGCGGCCCCAAGGGGTACGAGGTCGCCCGGGTCGACTTTCCGAAGTGGGCACTCGGCTACTACATGTTCGAGACCGGCAACCCGTTCCTGATCCGGGCATCCGGCGGGCCGCTGGACGGAGTGGCTCTCGGCACATCCACGCTGGGCGACTTCGACGAGCCGCGCGAGCACGCACACATCGGCTGGACCGCCTACGATCCGCGCGTCTGGGGAAGCCAGGTCAACGCCGAGGCGAAGCTGTTGATGCTCGGCCACGCGTTCGACGCAGGGTTTGGCCGCGTGAAGATCCAGACGGACATCCTGAACGAGAGATCGCAGGCGGCAATCGCTGGCATCGGCGCGGTTCGGGAAGGAATTACCCGCCGAGACCTGCGCCGGGAGGACGGCACCTGGCGAGACAGTGTCGTGTTCTCGGTTCTCATCGATGAATGGTCGGATGTTCGCGCCGGGCTCGAGGGGCGTCTCGCGTCCTGGGATGGCCGCCCCGTGTCCTATCGGGAGCGGTGACTGATTCTTCGGCGGCAAGCCAAACGACTAGATTCGTCTCATGGAACAGGCGAATCCCGCGGCGTCGAAATCGGACGTGATGAGTGAGCTCACGGCCATCCGTCTGAGCATCGACAACATCGACGCTGCCATCGTTCACATGCTGGCTGAGCGATTCAAGTTCACCCAGCAGGTCGGAAAGATCAAGGCGGCCGGTGGTCTGCCGCCGTCGGACCCGGAACGCGAGAAGGTGCAGATTGCGCGCCTCCGCGTGCTCGCCGAGGAGTCGCAGCTCGACCCGGCATTCGCGGAGAAGTTCCTGAACTTTCTCGTCGCCGAGGTCATCCACCATCACGAGCAGATCGCCCGCACGGGAAGCATCCAGACGCAGGCTAACGGTGAGTAGGGACGACTGGGACCCAACCGCTCTGCCATCGCAATCCGGCAGGACCATTGTGGTCACGGGCGGGAACGCGGGGATCGGGTACTTCGTGTGCGAGCAGCTCGCCCGGGCTGGAGCGCGCATTGTGATGGCGTCCCGCTCGCCGGAGAAGGCGGAGGTCGCGTCCCGGTCAATCCGCGAGCGGATTCCCGCGGCCCAGATCGATTTTGTGCGGCTCGATCTCTCGTCGCTCGCGTCGATTCGAGAGGCTGCGGCCGACATCCGAAAGCTCGGACCGGTCGATGTTTTGATCAACAATGCGGGAGCGACGACCGGATCGAGTAAGCGCGCGGTCACGGAAGACGGGCTCGAGTTCGTTGTCGGATCGAACGCCTTCGGCCCATTCGCGCTGACCGCACAGGTCTTCCCGTCGCTAACACCGACGGCAAGGATCATCAGCCTGGGCAGCATGGCGACGCGCTTGGTGAAACTGGATGCGTCGAACCTGCAGAGCGCACACGGCCGGTACAACTTCTTCCGGGCGTACGGCTACTCGAAGCACGCGATGCACGCGTTCGCCCTCGAACTACAGCGCAAGCTGAGCGCGGCGGGGAGCGAAATCGAGTCGATCCTCGCGCATCCTGGTTCGGCCGTCGACTTGCTCTCCGACAAGCGTGCCGACATCAACGACGGCCCCGTCAAACCCCTGGACGTGCTCTCCGCCGTTATCTCTCAGGGTAAGGATCGCGGTGCATGGCCAATCGTCCGCGCCGCGACGGACGCGCAAGCAAAGGGCGGCGAATTTTACGGACCGCACCGCGGCGTGGCAGGGCGTCCGGTGGTGCTCGAACCCGTCGCATCCAGTGCAAGCGAAGAGTTCGGCGCGGAGTTCTGGCGCCAGGCTACGCTCGCGACGGCGATCGAATTCGAGCCGGGCGCGTAGCACTGCGGTTGCTCCCAACATCGTGCCGCCGTCTTCTGATGGACTGGATGCATGGAAGCTCTCTACACCGCAATTGCACACGCCAGCGGGGGTGGTCGTGATGGCCACGTTCTCAGCGAAGATAACCGCATCGACCTGGATACCCGAGTTCCGAAAGAGATGGGCGGCTCCGGCGAGGGAACGAACCCTGAGCAGCTGTTCGCAGCCGGGTACTCGGCCTGCTTCCTTTCCGCCATCCACAGTGTGGGTCGTCATCTGAAGGTCGACACCGGGGATGCTGGAGTGTCTGCCAGCGTCAGCATCGGCAAGACCAGCGCCGTCGCTTACGGTCTCGCCGTTGAACTCGACGTCTACCTTCCGAACGTCCCCGCCGATCGTCGGCAGGAGGTCGTCGACCTGGCGCACCAGATGTGCCCGTACTCGAACGCGACGCGCGGAAACATCGAGGTCAAGCTCACCCTCGTGGACTAAAAAAACTCCGTGAGAGGTCCCAATCGACCCATAAAACGACTGACTTACGGGTCGATTGGGACCTCTCACGGACTCTTAGGCGGCGTCGAGTCTGGCCACCTGGTCCGGGGTGAGATCGACATCCGGTGCCGTCGCGGAGTCCCGGATGGTCTCGGGCCTCGACGATCCAGGAATCGGAATGACGACGGGCGACTTGGCGAGCTCCCAGGCGAGGCAGATGACCTGCGGGCTGACGCCGTGCTGATCTGCGACCTCCTGGAACACCTCGAACCGATCGCCGAGCTTGCCGGCGCCGCCGATTCCGCCGAGCGGACTCCACGGCAGAAACGCTATGCCAAGGTCGTTGCACAGTTCGAGCTCCGGTTCGCTCGAACGGAACGCGGGTGAGAACTGGTTTTGCACCGAGACCAGTCGGTTGTCGAGGATCTCCTGTGACAGGAGGACCTGTGCCGGGTTCGCATTCGAGATGCCGGCCATCCGGATTTTTCCGGCATCCAACAGGTCCCGGATGGCGCCAATCGAGTCCGCATAATCGACCAGCGGGTCGGGCCGGTGGAACTGGTACAAGCCGATCGCCTCGACACCAAGGTTCTTGAGTGACTCCTCGACCGCCTTCTTCAGATAGTCGGGGTCGCCGTTCTGCTCCCACGGTCCGGGCTGATTGACCTCACGGAGATGGCCGCCCTTCGTCGCAACGAGAACATCGGATGTGTCACCCGAGTACGTCTTTAGCGCCTTCGCGATGAGCTGCTCGTTGTGCGAGTATCCCTCGCCGGGCAGCCGGTACGCGTCCGCGGTGTCGATGAAGTTGATCCCCGCATCGAGTGCCGCGTGGATGGTAGCGATCGCCTGAGCCTCGTCCGGCCGTCCCTCGATCGAGATGGGCATGCCACCGAACCCGATCGCTGAGACGGTCACAGTGCCGATTGTTCTGGTCTTCATGGTCTATATCCTTCGAATCAAAACGGATGTGATCGGGGGCGAAAACTACCAGGCGTACTGCTCAGGTGCCGGCTTCTTGCCGGGGAAGATCTCATCGAGCTTCGCGAGCGTCGCGTCATCCAGCTTTAGTTCAACGGCACGGAGTGCTGAGTCCAGCTGTTCCTGGGTACGTGGTCCTACGATCGGGGCGGTGACCGCCGGCTGGTGCATGAGCCAGGCCAGTGCGACATCTCCCGCGGGGTGGCCGAGCTCGTCGGCGAGGTTCTCGTATTGTTCGATCTGCGGACGCATGGCCTTGAGCGTTTCGGCGCTGCGTCCTTCGAGGCGACGGCTGCCGTCCTCGGACTTCTTGATCACGCCGCCGAGGAGACCGCCGTGCAGAGGTGACCAGGGGATGAGCCCGAGGCCATTTGCCTGCACCGAAGGGATGACCTCGATCTCGAGGTCACGCACGATCAGGTTGTAGAGCGACTGCTCGCTGACCAGCCCGACGGCATTGCGCTTGCGCGCGGCCTCCTGTGCGGTCGCGATGTGCCAGCCCGCGAAGTTGCTGCTGCCGGCGTACAGGATCTTGCCCTGGCTGATGGCGAGATCGATCGCCTGCCAGATCTCGTCCCACGGAGTGTCCCGGTCGACATGGTGGAACTGGTACAGGTCGATGTAGTCCGTTTGCAGTCGCTTCAGCGAGGCGTCCAAAGCGCGACGGATGTTGAGGGCCGACAGCTTTCCCTCGTTCGGGTAGTCGGTCATGTTGCCGTAGACCTTTGTCGCTAGAACGGTCTTCTCGCGTCGCCCGTCGCCCTGCGCGAAGTAGCGGCCGAGGATCTCTTCGGTTGTGCCGCGACCCCTGTGCTGGCCGTACACGTTGGCGGTGTCGAAGAAGTTGATGCCGTTATCGTGTGCCGAATCCATGATGGACCACGCATCGGGCTCTTCGGTCTGCGGGCCGAAATTCATGGTGCCGAGGCACAGGCGGGAAACGGTCAGGCCGGTACGGCCGAGGTGCGTGTATTCCATTTCTTAAACCCTACGCGGTATCGGTCCCTGAGCTGGTCGAAGGGCGCTAGGCGCCGATCGTTGCGCCGAAGCGACGGGTGAGCGGGGAACGATGGACCTCTCGCAGTTCGTCGAGGCGTGCCGTGAAGACATCCTGAAGTTCGAACGTGTCGCGCGAGTCGGTGACCCCGATGCGCACGACCGGGTAGCCGCGTCCCTCGCAGAGTCCGAGAAAACGGACGTCGTCCTCGCGCGGAACCGAGACGATGACCCGTCCGGCCGACTCGCTGAACAGCGCGGCCGTCAGGTCGATGTCGTCGCGCTCGAGTACCTCACCAAGCCAGACGCGCGCGCCAACGCCGAAGCGCAGGGCGCTTTCGATCAGCGCCTGGGCGAGTCCACCGTCCGCCAGGTCGTGCGCGCTCGAGATGATGTTCTGCTCGTTGGCCGCGCGAAGCAGTGCTGCCAGTTTTTGCTCGTTCTTTAGGTTTACCCGCGGGGGTCGCCCGCCCAGATGGTCGTGGATGACCTCGGACCAGGCCGACCCGTCCAACTCGTCGCGAGTGGCGCCAAGCAGGTAGATGTTGTTGCCTTCGTCCTGCCAGCCGGACGGGATGCGCTTGGCGACGTCGTCGATCACGCCGAGCACGGCGATGACCGGAGTCGGATGAATGGGGACGTCGCCGGTCTGATTGTAGAAACTCACGTTTCCGCCGGTGACCGGGATCTCGAGTTCCATGCAGCCGTCGGCGACACCGTCGACGGCTTTGCCGAACTGCCACATCACCTCCGGATTCTCCGGACTGCCGAAGTTCAGACAGTCGGATACTGCCACTGGTGTCGCACCCGTCGTCGCCACGTTGCGGAATGCCTCGGCGAGCGCGAGCTGCGCACCGGCGTATGGATCGAGCTGGCAGTACCGGCCGTTCGCATCCGTCGCGACCGCGAAGCCGAGACCGCTCTTCTCGTCGACGCGTACCATCCCGCCGTCGTCGGGAAAGGTGAGCGCGGTGTTGCCGAGAACGTATGAGTCGTACTGGTTGGTGATCCAGCGCTTGTCGGCGAGGTTGGGACTGCCGAGCAGGCGGAACACCTGATCTTTCAACTCCGCGGCATCCGTGGATCGCGGCAGCCGGGATGTCGAGTCGGCGTTGAGCGCGTCGATCCAGCTCGGGTAGGTGACCGGCCGGTCGTATACCGGCCCATCCACGGCCACGGTTCGAGGCTCGACGTTGACGATCTCTTCGCCGTGCCAGTTGATGATGAGCCGCCCGGTGTCGGTGACCTCACCGAGGACCGACGTCTCGACATCCCACTTCCGAACGACTTCCATGAACGCGTCGAGCTTCGCGGGCGTGACGATTGCCATCATCCGCTCCTGGCTCTCCGACATTAGGATCTCTTCCGCCGTGAGCGTCGGGTCGCGCAGCAGAACGTTCTCAAGCTCGATGAACATGCCCCCGTCACCGTTGCTTGCCAACTCGCTGGTCGCGCAGCTGATACCGGCGGCGCCGAGATCCTGGATGCCCTCGACGAGCTCCTGCTGAAACAACTCGAGGCAGCACTCGATCAGCACCTTCTCCGCGAATGGGTCGCCGACCTGGACCGCCGGACGTTTCGTTGGGCCGCCTTCGCTGAACGAGTCGCTGGCCAGGATGGATGCGCCGCCGATCCCGTCGCCGCCCGTGCGCGCCCCGAACAGCACGACCTTGTTGCCGACGCCGCGGGCGTTTGCGAGGTGCAGATCCTCGTGCCGGAGCACGCCAACCGCGAGCGCATTGACGAGCGGATTGGCCTGGTAGACCGAGTCGAAATAGGTCTCACCGCCGATATTGGGCAGACCGAGGCAGTTGCCGTAGAAGCTGATGCCGGAGACCACGCCGTGAACGACGCGCGCCGTGTCCGGGTCATCGATGTTGCCGAAGCGCAGCGCGTCCATAACCGCGACCGGACGTGCCCCCATCGAAATGATGTCGCGCACGATGCCCCCGACGCCGGTTGCCGCTCCCTGGAATGGCTCGATGTAGCTCGGGTGGTTGTGGCTCTCGATCTTGAAGGTCACCGCCCAGCCGTTACCAACATCCACGACTCCCGCGTTTTCGCCCATGCCAACCATGAGGTTCTCGCGCATCTTCGGCGTCGTCTTGATGCCGAACTGGCGCAGGTATGGTTTGCTCGACTTGTATGAGCAGTGCTCGCTCCACATGACCGAGTACATGGCAAGCTCGCCGCTCGTGGGGCGGCGGCCCAGGATTTCGCGGATCCGCGCATACTCGTCCGGCTTGAGGCCCAGCTCCGCGTACGGCTGTTCCCTGTCCGGGGTTGCGGCCGCGTTTGCGACGGTGTCGGCGGTCGAGGCTGTCGCGGGGGCAGGGGGCGTCGCGGGCAAAATGCTCCAAAGATCGAGTGCGTGCCGGTGAAGGTAATTCTAACCGGGCAGTCCCCGGCTCGCCGCGACCAGGAGTTCGGGTACTGCTACGACCGAGTCGGATATAGCCCCGTGACACAGATGCTGTATGTCAGGCCATTGGGCGCGAGGGACGTGAGGTCGGGGAGAGCGAAGTTTGTGGTGCCGTTGCCCCCGAACTGCGTGCCGATGAGCGTGTACAGCTCCGCGTACTGCGTGATCAGCAGGATCCGCCCGTTCGCGATCATTCCGTTGGCGACGTTTCCCGCCGTGAGCATGATCTCGCCAGTGGTGCATTGCCCGCCGGATCCATCCGCGGCATCGCCACCCGTACCGAACTCACCGGCAAAATCGTTGTTGCCCGGCGTGCCCTGAGCGCCTGTGAGACCTCGAGGACCGGTTGGTCCCGCTGGACCCGTTGCGCCAACAGCGCCATCGGTTCCCGCGTTGCCAGTGGTTCCGTCTGCTCCGGTCGGACCCACCGGACCGGCTGGACCCGGGTCACCCTGCGGACCCTGGATGCCGATTTCGCCCGGCGCAGCGATCTGCGCCCATGATGCCGAGCTTGTGCTCGGAGGCGCTCCAACGTTTGCGACCACCGCGACATATGCGCCGCCCTGGTAGGTAACGAGCGAAGCTGGCGGCCCCGGCGTGTACGGGGTCGTTTGATTCCAGGCGGACACAGACGACCAGGCGGCCGCCCCAGCCGCCCCCGATGCTCCGGTTGCTCCGGTGTCGCCCTTCGCCGCCGCAGATCCGGCTTCGCCCCGTGCGCCTGTTGCGCCCGAAGCCCCAACATCGCCCTTTGTCCCGACGTCGCCCTTCGGGCCGGTTTCCCCCACTGCGCCTTTCTTGGCCGAGCTGGTCTGCCAGACGACGGGGAGCAGCGAAGCCTTACAACTCTGCGAAGGGGAGATCAAGGTGATGGTCTTGTTGGCGACATCCACACAGCCGAGCTTTTCCTGCCCGGAGCTGATTGGGTGCGCAGAGGACAGGGTTGATGCGCCCCATCCGGCAAGTCCCCCGACGACGAGAGCGATAGCTGCCGTCACGATGACGAGCGCGACAGTGGGGCGCGGAAGGGAAGCGGCGGCCATGTGGGATTCTCCACGGATCGAAACAGACTAGGAGTTTGCGACGCGAACAGCGTCCGAAGAAATGCCACCCCGCATCGCACACGATAGCCGAATCGCTCGGCGTCCGTGCCATAGGGACAACGGCGATCTCAGCGGTGCTCCCGGGACCTACGTTGTGCGACGCCGACGCAGCAGAAAGAAGACCAGCAGCACGACGCCGGAGCCGAGAAGCGAAATCCCCGTGGCGATCGCGGGAACCACTTCGACACCGGTGAGTCCGAGCACCGGGTCAACCGTGATTGTCACAGTGGTGGACGTGGCGCCAATGGTCGACGTGATGATGTGGCTACTCGCGTGCGGGAACGTGATCGAGTTACCAGAAATCTGGTCGACCGCGAAGTTACTCGTCAGCGTTGCGTGGGAGTTCGCGTTGCCGAGCGAATTGCCGTAGATATCGGTTCCCGAGGTCGTGAACGTCACCGTTCCGCCCTGTTTGACGAGCGTTTGGCTCGGCGTCAGCGTGAGCGTCTGGATGTGGTCGAAGGCGGGAGTGACGGTCACGTCCACCGTGCCCGAGATGTCGGCATCCGAGTTCAGGGTCGCCGTGATCGTGTCGGACCCCGCGGTGAAGAGCGTGAAGCCCGCTGGGTTGGCGCCATCGATGGTGTCGCTCGGTTGGTTGGTTGAGAACGTGACCTGGCCAGTTACGTCGCCGAGCGACACGTTCGCCGGACTGAACTCCTCGGCGGTGAATGTCACCTCAGTTCCCGCCTCGACCGGCGTCGCGGATGGAGTGACGACGAGATGCGCCTTTGTCCATTTCGCGTAGACCGTGCGGTCGCCCGAAACGCCGGAGGTTGGCACGAACTCATTGCCGGAACCGTCGGCGGCGGAGTTCCATGAGCCGAAGGCCCAGCCCGTTCGAGTAACGGTCGGTATCGTGCGGTTGCCCGTGGCGAAGGTGGTCGCGTAGAGTCGCACGCCTGTGAACGCTGGGGTCGCGCTCGCGTCGTTGCCGTCAAATTCGACAAGGTAGTCGTGGTCCGAGATGGTGAGGCCGCCCACAGTGTCCAGAACGTCGGTCACGGATGCGTTTTTGATAATCCCGTGGTTGATGACGTTGCCGTCGCCGTCAAGCGTGCCGGTGCCCTGGATCACTCCAGTGGCTTCGACAGTTGCATCGAATCCCGAGGGAACCAGCAGCTCCGAGTTGAGTGTCAGGTCTCCGCCTATTACGAGAGACCCGAAATTGTTGTTGGTTCCGCCTCCGCCAATCGCGGGTGACCCCGTGCTTGCCACGGTCACCGATGAGCCGAAGTCGATAGCGACATTCGCGCCGTTTCCGCCAGCACCGGTGTTGCTGTCGCCGCCTCCGCCGATGGCGGCGGCACCGAAACCGCCGGTGGCGGAGATGGTCCCACCAGTTGATGTGAAACTGCCACCGTTTTCATTGAAACCGCCGCCGATGCCCGCGCCGTTGAAGCCGCCCGTCGCGGTGAGTGAACCGCCTTCGACGGTTACCGTCGCGCCAACGCTGTCACTGCCACCGACGCCGGCGCTGTCAACGCCACCGATTGCGGTGACCGTACCGCCCTGCACGTCGAGGGAACCTCCGCTGCCGCCGTCGCTGCCACCAATTCCTGCGGAACCAAAGCCCGGGCTGTGACTGCCGCCGAAGGCATTCACCGTTCCGGCGGTAATCGTCACATCGCCGCCAGGAGCATTGACCGAACCGCCGCCGATTCCGGCGCCGGTAGTTGTGACCCCCGTGCCGCCGGTTGCCGTGACTGTGCCCCCGTTGATCGTGATCGTGCCCGCGGCCACGCCATTCATATCGCTGCCGCTACCAATACCCGCCGCGCCATCCGAACCCCCGTTACCGCCGCCGGTCGCGCTCACTGTGCCCCCGTTGATCGTTACCGTCGTCGCCGGTTCGCCGCGGCCACCGCCGATTCCGGCGGCGAATCCTCCGCCGAACGCATGAACAGTGCCACCGTCAATCGTGATCGCACCCGCCGGAGTGAAGAATTGAGTACCACCAATGCCTGCGCCCATCTGGCCGCCGTCTGCGGTGACGGTTCCGCCGGTGATGTCGAGGCTTGCGCCATCTGACACCTGGATGCCCGCATTATCGGTCAGGGTAGACGCATTGGCGAGAAGCACGCCGCTTGAGTCGCTGCTGTCGGCGATCGTGAGAGCGGATCCCGAATCGACGGTGATATTGTTTGCGATCAGATTGAAGCCGGCAAGATCGAGCACCACCGAAGTCGAACTTATTTCGAGCGTGGATGCCGCGACGGTGATGGAGCTTGAAAGCACAACGGTGTTCGAACCGGGAGCGGCCAGTGCTGTGGTCAGGTCAGACTCGGAAGCGACAGTGATGGTCGCTGCAGATGCTGGCGCAACCATCGCGATCGCGAGACCTGTGCCGAGCGCGAGTACGGCGCTCGCAGCAACTGCGCGGCGAATCCAGCTGGGGCGGCGTGATGCGGTCATCGGGTTCTCTCTTCAGGCTTACCAGTCAGGCGTCGCCAGACCCCCACGGATGTACGCAGAGTGCCAGCGGGCCAACGCTACACCCGGGTGGCGCGCTCGATACCTTCGCCGAGGGTGCGCGGCGATCGAGACCCGTCGCCGAACGGAGACAGTCAGTGGTTAAACAGGCTGCTCTTCGGCTTCCAGCCGTGCTGCTTGAGGAAGTCGAACAGCGGATCCTTGAACCATCTTGGTCTCGAACTTGTAATTCAGGATGGGCGATACGCCATCCTTGGTCTTGTTGGCATCTTCCGAAGGTGAAGCTGAATTCCTTCGAGGTCGACTTGCTCGTAAAAAAGCTCTTCTCTGTACTCAGGCCGAGGCCGCCATCGGGCGTCACCCCGAGTTCGCCCGAGCTGTCGACGCATCGCTCGGTGATGTCGAACTTGTCGCGCTTCTCATCGAACTTCATGGTGATCGAGTCGTCCTTATCGATCTTGCGGGCGTTCTTTCCGACCAGATCCAGGTATTCCGTGCTGACCATGTTCCAGATACCAACGACCGCATCGCCCGCGACGGTATACGAATACGGCTGCTCCGGGTCGTTCAGTGTGGGAACCTCGATGAGAAGCCGTGCGAGCGGCGTGGATGTTATGCGGCTCAGCGTATGGGGCGTGGCGAGCAGTCGCTAACGTTATCTGCACAGGAGGACTGGATGCTCGTCTGGAAGTCATGGCCCGGTTTCGGGGTCGCAATTGCGATCGCTCTTGTCGCGGCTCTCGTCGTCATCGTGATCACGGCGCTCATCACCCGAGGCGCGGCGAGGCGCCGATCGGGCGCACGGCTGGTGTTCGCCAAGTCGCGTCACGCGTACCGGATCCTGGTGATCGTCGTTGCACTGTGGATCGCCGTGGAAATCAGCCTCCCCGTCATTACCTGGACGGTGCTGACCAACGAACAGTGGCATCGTGACATCAACCATGTCTTCCTCATTCTGACGATCTGCGCATCCACCTGGCTGATCGCGGCCCTCCTCGGATACGGCCTGACGCTCGCCGTCGGACGTTACGACGTCGCAGCATCCGATAACCGGATCGCGCGCCGAGCCCAGACCCAGATCCTGATTGTCCGTCGTCTGCTCGTCGTCCTCATCGTGATTGTCGGTCTTGCATCGGTGTTGCTCACGTTCCCGGGAGTCCAGGCGCTCGGCACAAGCGTGCTGGCATCGGCAGGAGTGCTGAGCGTCATTGCCGGTCTCGCCGCCCAGTCGACGCTTGGCAACGTGTTCGCGGGAGTGCAACTCGCGTTTTCCGACGCGATTCGGGTGGACGACGTTGTCGTCGTGAACGCGGAGTGGGGGCGCATCGAAGAGATCACTCTCACGTATGTCGTTGTGCACATCTGGGATGACCGCAGGCTGGTCGTCCCGTCGACGTACTTTACGAGCAATCCGTTCGAGAACTGGACGCGCAGCAGCAGCCAACTGCTCGGAGAGGTCGACTTCGATCTGGACTGGCGGGTGAGCACCGCGGAGATGCGAACGCAGTTGGGCGAGATCCTGAAGCAGACCGCCAGTTGGGACGGGCGCACCCAGGTGCTGCAGGTCACGGATGCGATTGGCGGGTTCGTGCACGTGCGCATCCTCGTCAGTGCGAAAGACTCACCGACACTGTTCGACCTGCGCTGCTTCGTGCGGGAATCGATGGTCGACTGGATCCAGAGCCAGAATCCGCAGACCATGCCGCGCACGCGGGTCACCATCGGTGGCGACGAGATCGGCCCTTCGACAGGCGCGGGGACCGGATCGCGGTCTCGCAAGAAGGAACCGCCGAAGACGGATCAAATCGGACTGTTTACGGGGGATGACGGCGCCGAGCGAGCGAGCCAGTTCACGGCATCGACCCCGATCATCCGAGACACCCCCACGGGCAACTAAAACCCCGTGAGAGGTCCGAATCGACCGTTAAACAGTCGATTTAAGGGTCGATTCGGACCTCTCACGGACTCTTTAGGAGACTAGGGAGGCGATGACGCTCGCGAAGATGGCGAGTCCGTCGACGCCGGAGCTCATCGCGTCTGGCGTGTCCGGTCCGAATCCAGGCTCGGTCGCGTGCTCGGGATGCGGCATCAGCGCGACCACGTTGCCGCGCTCATTGGAGACGCCGGCGATGTCATTGAGGGAACCGTTCGGGTTGACATCCAGATAGCGGAAGACCACCTGACCGTTGCCCTCGATGCGATTCAGGGTTTCGGTATCCGCGACGAATCGGCCATCGGCGTTCTTCATCGGGTAGACGACTTCGGCGCCAGCCTCGTATGCGTTCGTCCATGCGGTTGATGCGTTCTCGACGCGCAGCTTCTGATCGCGACGAATGAACTGCTGGTGCGCGTTTCGCGTGTGGGCGCCGGGGACGAGGCGAGCCTCGGCGAGCATCTGGAAGCCGTTGCAAATCCCGAGCACCGGAGCACCGCGGCCGGCGGCGTCGATGACCTCGGCCATGATTGGGGCGTGGCTCGCGATGGCACCGGCACGCAGGTAGTCGCCGTAGCTGAAGCCGCCGGGCAGGATGATCGCGTCAACGCCCTGAAGGTCGTGGTCGCCGTGCCACAGCGCGACGGGTGTCTCTCCCGCTAGTCGTACCGCTCGCTGGGCGTCGCGGTCATCCAATGAGCCTGGAAAAGTGATGACGCCGATTCTCATAGAGCACTCACGCTGATGACGTCCTCGATGACCGAGTTCGAAAACACGTCGTTAGCCAACTCACGGACCTCGGCCAGCAGTGCGTCATCCACCGGGCGGTCCACGGTCACCTCGAAGCGCTTGCCGATCCGGACATCCGAGAAGTCCGTCTTGCCGAGTCGCGCGAGTGCGCCGACGACGGCCTTGCCCTGCGGGTCGAGGAGTGCAGGCTTTGGCATAACTTCAACGACGATCGTGGGCATGCCAAAAGTCTAACGGAGCGTCGCGGGCCACTAGAGGGACAGGCGGTAGTCCGCGCGCGCGGCGGTCGTTTCGATCAGTCGTGCGTTCGCCTCGTCCGGGCCGAGCGCCCACGCTCGAGCCTCCGCGGGGCTTTTACCGTACTTCTCGTGCCGGGCGATCAGCCGAGATCGGCGGAGCTCCAGATCGATCTCGAGGAAGAAACTCAGGTCGAGATAGTCCGCGACGGCCGCCCAGCCGCCCGAGTCGAGCAAAAGGTAGTTCCCCTCAACCACCACGGTCGAAATTTCAGGAGATATGTGAATCGCGCCAGGGACGGGCTCCTCCGCTTCGCGGTCGAAGCCGGGCGCGCTCAGCGGATCTCCTGAGTTTTCGATAGGGACTCGGATGGCGGCGAGCAGAGCGAGCAGGGCGGGAACATCAAAGGTGTCAGGAGCGCCCATCCGATCTCGTCGCCCGAATTCAACGAGGGTGGCCTGGGGGAGGTGGAACCCGTCCATGGGGAGCAGTGCCGCCGTCGGTCCAAGCACTTCGACCATCGCGGCCGCGACGGTTGACTTGCCAGCGCCCGGAGCCCCCGTGATCCCGACGATGAGCCTGCCGCTGGTTCGCGGCGCGTTTTCGATCGCGTCGATCGCGTCGGCAACCGACCGCAGGTTTCTCACGGCGTGCGAACGAGTTTGGCGTCGGCGAGTGCGAAGTCGACCCATTCCCGGTAGCCCTGCGCGCTCGGATGAAAGCCGTCGGTCGCGAAGAATCCGTCCGTGTACTCGGGTGCGGGAGGCGACATGACAACCCCGGGTTCTGACCGCACGAACCGCCGCGCGGACTCCTCGAGACTCCGAGAATGCAGCGCGAGCGCCCACCGCAGCGGATTAGGCAGCGAGGCGAACTGTCCGAAGCCCGGGAAGCTCGAAACCAGGATCAGTGCCTTCGGCGATACCGATCGAAGGCGACGAAGGATGGTGCGGAAGTCGCGTCGAAAGGCGGCCCGCGACCGCAGGGTCAGCGCGTCGTTCGCGCCGATCGACAAGAAAATCAGATCGTACTTTTCTGCTGTCGCTTCGGCCAGGTAGCGGCGCACGATGTCCTGCGTGGTTGCGCCATTCTCGCCGACTGCGCGCCAGCTCGCACCGCGCTCCCATTCGCGCGAGAGCCGCCGCGCGAGATTGCCCGGCAGGGCGTCATCCTGGGTCTGGGCACCAACGCCCGCCGCTGTCGAGTCGCCAAGCACCAGAATGCTGACCGGATCCCGACCGGGCACCCTGCCAGACCATGGCTGCGCGGCGTCCGGGAGCCGCGGGATCACTCGCCTGGCACGGCGCGCCTGCGGGAGCACAACGGCACCGAGCAATACCGCTACCAGCCTCGAGTAACGCGGATTCACGGACACCGCCATAACCTATCGCGCGACGCTCACGGAAATCTGATTGGCCCACGGGTCCTCGAAGGCGACGGACCTGCCGTCGTTTCGCGTCGCAACACCGTAGTGGTCCATGCGCTCGCGGAGGGAGCCGAGATCGTCGTGCGTGGGAACAAGGATGTCAACCCCGCCGAGCCCCAGCGTTTGCGAGCGGCGTCCGGCACCACGACTGTTCCACACGTTCATCGCCATGTGGTGGTGGTACATGCCCGCGCTCACGAACAGGGCCTGCCCCGGCATCTCGACGGTCTGTTCAAATCCGAGGCGGTCGACGTAGAAGTCCCGCGCGCTCGCCGTGTCTCCTACCGAAAGATGAACGTGACCGACCCTGGCACCGCCTTCGACAGGGTTCTCGATGACCTCCGGCGTGAGATTGGCCCGCAGAAACTCGTTTGGATCGAGAAACAGCGTGCCCATTTCAATCGTGCCGTGCGCCCAGCTCCACTGGCTGCGGTCGCGATCCCAGTACAGCTCGACGCCGTTGCCTTCCGGATCGGTGAAATAGAACGCCTTCGACACCAGATGGTCGGCACTACCCGTGAACGACCCGGGATGCCGCGACGCGACCGAATACACGGCCGCGGCGAGGGCGCGCTCGGTGTCGAACAGGATGGCCGTGTGGTACAGCCCGGCGTCGTGTGGACCGGCGTGCTTCAGCGCGGGTGAATGCTCCAGGATCAGAACCGGATTCGTGCCGCGTCCCAACGTGACTCGCGTCCCCTCCTGTCGGAGCACCTCGAGTGCGACGGCATCGCGATAGTAGGCCGTCATGGCATCCAGATCGGCCACCAGCAGAGTGACCGGACCCATCGCCGTGTCCGCCGCCAAGACGTCTGCAGAGGTCATACTCCATGCAACCGGGCGCGCGGCAGCAGCATTCCGGTCCTCCTTAAGGGGGACCGACCCTCTAACTGGGGGGCAATCAACAGACCGTTCCGCGCCGAAGCTAAATCAGATACCCGAGTCTCTAGGAGCCGTCGTGCTGTTCTCCCTTGCGCTCATTGGGATTGTCGGCGGACTCATCACCGGCATCTCCCCGTGCATCATTCCCGTCCTGCCGGTCATTTTCTTCTCTGGCGGGGTTCAGGCCGCGCGTAAGGTGCGCATTCCCGGCCCAGACGCTAAGCCGGAACGGATTCGAACGTCGCGGCCATACCTGGTCGTCGTCGGGCTGGTCGTGAGCTTCAGCGTCTTCACGCTGGTCGGATCCTTCGTCCTGGCGATCCTGCACCTGCCACAGGATTTCCTGGTCTGGGCTGGCACCATTGTGCTCATCGTCATCGGGCTCGGGATGATCATCCCGAAACTCCAGCACTTTCTCGAGCGGCCGTTCGCATTCCTGCCGAAGGCAACCGTGGATCCCTCGCGGGGCGGGTTCGTGCTCGGCATTGCGCTCGGCACGGTGTACGTGCCATGCGCCGGCCCGGTTCTCGCCGCGATCTCCGTGGCCGGATCGACCGGGTCAATCGGTGTTGGCACGATCGTCCTGACTCTCTTCTTCGCGATTGGTGCCGCAATTCCGCTGCTCATCTTCGCGCTGGCTGGCCGCGGCATCGCGGAACGACTTAAGTCGTTCCGTCGTCACGAACGCACGATTCGAATCGTCGGTGGCGTGGTCATGATCGCCCTCGCGATCGGTCTTTTCTTCGATATTCCCGGTGCCGTACAGCGCCTCATTCCCGACTACACGCAGTCGATAGAGACGAGCTTCGGAGCGTCGGATGCGGTGTCCCAGCAACTCGATCTTGCCGGCCTGGTCAACTCCCAAAACAAGAACCTGAGCAAGTGCACGGAGGACTCGCCCGTGCTGCAGAGTTGCGGTCAGGCTCCGTCGATCGAAGGCATCCAGCAGTGGTTCAACACGCCGCATGACAAACCACTGACGATTAAGGGGCTGAAGGGAAAGGTCATCCTCATCGACTTCTGGGCGTACTCCTGCATCAACTGCCAGCGCTCGCTTCCGCACATCGTGAATTGGTACAACGAGTACAAGTCGCTCGGGCTCGAGGTCATCGGAGTGCACTCGCCGGAGTATGCCTTCGAGAAAGTGCCGGGAAACGTGATGGATGGCGCGGCCCGGTTCAACATTGACTACCCGGTCGCCCTCGACAATCACCTCGCCACCTGGACCAACTATCGCAACCGCTATTGGCCGGCGGACTATCTCATTGACGCACGCGGTGTCGTGCGTCAGATTTCGCTCGGTGAAGGTGGTTACGCCACGACCGAAGCACACATCCGCCAGCTACTGCTTGACGCACATCCGGGAGAGACGCTGCCAGCTCCGACCGATACGCAGGACACCACGCCCCTGGCCGGGTCGACCACGCAGGAAACCTACGTCAGCCTCGGGACGATGAAGAACTACGCGGGCACCGGGTCATACGACGCGGGCACTCACGACTTCACCTTTCCGAAGGCGCTCGCCGCCGACAGCTTCGCACTCGACGGGCCGTGGACGCTCACCTTCAACGGAATCACGGCGCCAACCGGCGGCCGGATCCGGCTGAACTATCACGCGAGCGAGGTTCGGATCGTCGTCGGCGGATCCGGCACCGTCAAATACCGAATCGGCGGCAAGTCTTACACGCAGAAGGTCGGCGGATTCCCGAACTCATATCCCCTGGCCAAGACGGCCACGATTCACCAGGGCGCGGTCGATGTGACTGTTTCGCCCGGGGTAACGGTGTACTCGTTTACCTTCGGGTAGTGGGTCAGTTCGCCGGGGGCGTGAGAACGGTGTCGATTAGATAGACGGTCGCATTTGCTGTCTGGATGCCGCCGCAAATGACGCTCGCCCCGTTTACGGTGATCCCGGCGCCAGACCCCTTGACCGTCAGCATCCCGCCCTGGAGCGTTGGCAGCAGGCCGTCGACGTTGGCCGGCAGCAGTTCGCCCTTGACCACGTGGAACTCGAGGATGCTCGACAGTTGCTTTGCGTTCGCGGGCAGTTTCAGGGAAGCGATGGTCGCGGCGGGCAGCTTGGCAAACGCGGAGTCGACGGGAGCGAAGACGGTGTATTGCCCGGAGTCCAGGGTGCTGACCAGATTAACCGTGGGATTCAGCTTGCCCCATAGGGCCGAGGTGAGGGTGGTGAGCATCGGGTTGTTGGCCGCGGCGATCGCGACCGGCTCCTGCGACATCCCGACGACCGACCCCTGGCCGGTCGGAACTTTCTTCTGATACGCGGCGCAGCCGGATCCCACGAGGTTTGCGGCCGACGGCGTGGCCGTCGCGGTCGGGGTCCCGAGCGGTCGCGGAACAGCGGCGGGTGCGTCTGTCGTCTGAGTTGGTGCGGCTAGCGGTATCGCGAGCACACCCGCAACGATCAGGATGCTGGCGACCGCAGCAAGCAGCTCAGTTCTGGCCAAGACAATCTCCTCGGATTAGAAATGTATGTCTCATCCTCCCGGGATGCCAGTACGCCACACCACTGAGTCGCGGCCCCAGTTCGGGGCGAGCGCGCGCGAACGGCCCGCCGCGAAACGAATCGCGCCGGGCCGTCTGCCGTGTGGACGGAGGCTACTTCTTGGCTGGAACGCTCAGTACAGTGTCGATCAGGTATACCGTCGCGTTTGCCGTGTGCACGCCACCACAGATCACGCTGGAACCGTTGACCATGATGTCGTTGCCGGAGCCGGTAACCGTGAGATCCTGGCCCTCGACAGTGGTGTGAGTTCCGTCGATGTTGGCGGGCAGGATCTCACCGGGGACCACGTGATAGGTCAGGATGCTCGTGAGCAGCGCGGCATTCGCAGGCTGCTCAAGTGCGGTGACCGTCGCGGCCGGAAGCTTCGCGAACGCGGAGTCGACCGGAGCGAAGACAGTGAACTGCGAACCGTCGAGGGTCGAGACCAGGTTGACCTTCGGGTTCAACTTGCCCGATACCGCCTTGACCAGGGTGGTCAGAAGCGGATTGTTGGAGGCAGCGACCGCGACCGGATCCTGCGACATACCGACGATAGAACCGGCCCCGTTCGGAACCTGCTTCGCGTAGCCTGCGCATCCACTGCCGACCAGGTCCGCCGCCGGATTGGCCTTCGCGGGAGCACTCGCCGTGTGCTTCGCCTTGGGCGTCGCCGTGGTTGCCATGGATGAACATGCCGCCAGACCGAATACGGCCACAGCGGCGAGTGTGATTGCCGCAATCGAATTGCGCTTCATAACTCGCATTGAATACTCCTTGGTGAGTGGGCCGATAAGGTCCCCCGATGACCCACGAACGTGGGCTCCTGGCTGCTGGTTCGGAACCCTCCTGCGGGCCGATTGGAGTGGGCTGCAAACCCGACAAACTCTCAGCGTTCGATTTCACGGGCGCCCGTCGATCGGCAGATCGGTTCCGAACAGGTGTCACAACCATCCAATTGAGGGGTAATCGTGTTCCTGTCTCTAGCGCTCATCGGCCTGGCCGGTGGACTCATCACGGGCATCTCCCCGTGCATCCTTCCGGTGTTGCCCGTCATCTTTTTCTCCGGCGGCGTGCAGGGGGCACGAGCCGACGGCAAGCCGGCTAAGCGCCGGTTCGCGCGGCGAGACATGCCCGTGAGTAGCGCGCGGAACTCGGGTGGTTCGAGTGGAACAGCGACAGCGATCCTCGAGAGGCCGGAAGTCGATTCGGACGCAACCCCGGATGCCGAGCCGACCGTCTCGCGCTGGCGTCCATACCTGGTCATCCTCGGCCTGGTCGTGAGCTTCAGCGTGTTCACGCTGATCGGATCGCTGCTTCTCGCGCTGCTTCACCTTCCGCAGGATTTCCTGCGCTGGGCGGGAATCATCGTGCTGGTCATCATCGGGTTCGGTCTGATTATCCCCAGGTTTCAGCACCTGCTGGAGAAGCCGTTCTCGCTGCTTCCGCAGAAGAGCGTCGGAACCGAACGCGGTGGCTTTGTTCTCGGCATCGCGCTCGGCGCGGTCTACGTACCATGCGCCGGACCGGTGCTCGCGGCAATCACGGTCGCCGGATCCACGGGGAAAATCGGATTCGGCACGATAGTTCTGACCGTCGCATTTGCGATCGGTGCCTCGGTTCCACTGCTCATCTTCGCGCTCGCCGGCCGTCGTGTCGCCGAGCGGGTCAAGTCGTTCCGCAAGCACCAGCAGGGCATCCGCGTCACCGGCGGCATCGTGATGATCGCGCTCGCGGTGGGTCTGGTCTTCAATCTTCCCCAGGTGCTGCAGACCGCGATCCCCGACTACACGAGCGCGCTCCAGGCGCAGTTCTCGAACTCGAACCAGGTGTCGAAGGCGCTCAATCTCGGTGGCCTGGTGAACAGCCAGAACAAAGACCTCAGCAAGTGCCGCGAGGGCGCGACCAAGCTCGAGAGCTGTGGCACCGCGCCGGATATCAAGGGCATCGCCGCCTGGTTCAACACTCCGGGAGACCAGGCCATCAACCTGAAGAGCCTCAAGGGAAAAGTCGTCCTGATCGACTTCTGGGCTTACTCCTGCATCAACTGCCAGCGCTCGCTGCCACACGTCGTCGCATGGGACAAGGCGTACAAGAAGGCGGGACTCGACATCATCGGCATCCAGTCACCGGAGTACGCGTTTGAGAAGGTGACCTCGAACGTCGAGGCCGCCGCGAAGAACTTCGGTATCACCTATCCGGTGGCGATCGACAACAACCTCGACACCTGGACGAATTACCGCAACCGCTACTGGCCCGCCGACTACCTGGTCGACGCGAAGGGTGTGGTGCGTCACATCCAGTTCGGTGAGGGCGACTATTCGACGACCGAGTCGCTGATCCGTCAACTCCTGACGGCGGCGAACCCGAACGTGAAGCTGCCCGCGACGACGGATCTTCCGGACACGACGCCGAAGGCGGGGACAACTACGCCGGAAACGTACCTGAGCCTCGGCAAGGTGGAGAACTACGGCGGGACCACAACATACGGGTCGGGCATCGCCACGTTCAGCTACCCGTCGAAGCAGACGGCGAGCACATTTGCGTTGGCCGGCGCGTGGGACCTGACCTTCAATGGCGTCAAGCCGGAGGGATCATCCGCCATCCGACTGAAATACACGGCGTCAGAAGTTCGGATGGTGCTCGGCGGACACGGGACGATCACGTACTCCGTCGATGGGAAGAAGCGCACCATCCACGTTTCGGGCGATCCGAAGTCATACGAGATCCTCAAGACCGCCGGCAACGACTCGGGCACGCTGAATATGTCAGTCGGCAAGGGCATCACCGCCTACTCGTACACCTTCGGCTAGATGTGCCTCGCGAGGGTCTCGTTGCGATCGCTACGCGCTGAGCAGCTTCTCGTAGCAGAGCGAAATATCGCTGTGCACGTAGTGGCCAAAGTTTGGGATGCGCGCGTAGCCCTCTCGCTCGTAAAAACGGATGGCATCGGGCTGGCGCTCGCCGGTCTCCAGTACCAGCCGGTCCCATCCGTGTGCGCCCGCCCAGTCTTCGACCGCGTGCAGCACGGCGGTCGACACGCCTGTGCCGCGGTGGTCCGGCGTGACGTACATCCGTTTGATCTCGCCATGCGCCGTATCCAGTTGCCGCAGGCCACCACAACCGACCGCGCGGTCACCGTCGAAGGCAACGAAAAACACCGTGATGTCTGCGGCGCTGGGAGCCCGGCCGGGCTCAGAGTCTGGCGTTTCGTAGCGAATCGTCAGTTCGTCGCGCTGCGCGACGCGCAGTGCTTCGCCACGAGGATCATCCCAACCGACATCGCGAACCGCGATCATCGTCACTTCGTGAACCGATCCTCGAATTTCTGGTAGCGCGCCGCGGTCGCATCGACGATGTCGCTCGGAAGCTCGGGCGGTGTGCCTGCCCCGTCCCAGTTCGCCTTGATCCAATTGCGGACGATCTGCTTGTCGAAGCTCGCGGTCCGATCGCCCGTCGCATAGACGGCGGCATCCCAATAGCGGCTGCTGTCCGGCGTCAGCACTTCGTCCGCGAGCGTCACCGTCCCGTCGGCGTCCGATCCGAACTCGAACTTCGTGTCGGCCAGCAGCATGCCGTGTTCCTCGGCGATCGCGGACGCGCGGCCGAAGATCGTGAGCGTGAGGTCTCGCAGCGCCGTCGCGTTGTCGAGGCCGACCAGTTCTGCGGTGCGCTCGAACGTCATGTTCTCGTCGTGTTGTCCCACCGGAGCCTTCCACGCGGGAGTGAATATCGGCTCAGGAAGTCGGTCGCCGTCTGCCAGCCCTGCTGGCAACGCGACACCGCAGATGCTCTGGCTCTCCTGGTATTCAACCCAGCCGCTGCCGGACAGGTAGCCGCGAGCAACGCACTCGACAGGGAACATGTCGAGCTTCCGCACGAACATCGCACGGCCCGCAAACTCCTGCGGAATCGCCGTCCATTCGTTCTGCGGTGCCAGATGATTGGGCATCGCGCTCAACCGATCGAACCACCACAGGCTCATTCGAGTGAGGATCGCACCCTTACCGGGAATAGCGGGCGAGAGCACGTGGTCGAACGCGCTGACACGATCGCTCGCGACCATGAGTACGCGATCGGGATACCTGGGGCTCGAGTACAGGTCGCGAACCTTGCCCGAGTAGTCGAGAGTCCATCCGGTTGGTGCTTTCATGCGACCCTCTCTGCGATGTCGGTACGGTAGTGGCTGCCCTCAAGGGATATCTGATCGAGTGCGGCATAAGCAGTGGCGCGCGCATCCGCAAAGGTGTCGCCAAGAGCGACAACGCTGAGGACGCGTCCGCCCGTTGCGACAAATCCGTCACCGGATGCCGCCGTCGAGGCGTGATCGATCGTGACGCCCTCGACCGCATCCAGCCCGGTAATCGGCCGCCCGGTAATCGGAGCCTCGGGGTAGCCCTCACTAGCGAGCACCACCGTGACAGCGACCCGGTCGGAGAACTCGGGTCGGGGAACGCCGCCGAGTCCGCCGGTTGCCGCTGCAAAGAGCAGGCCGCTGAGTGGTGTAACCAGTCGAGGCAGGACGACCTGCGTCTCGGGGTCACCGAACCGGGCATTGAACTCGATGACCCGAACGCCCTTGGTCGTGAGGATGAGGCCGCAATACAGCAGGCCGATGAACGGCTTCTGTTCGGCGGCCAGCTGGCGAATGGTCGGTCGAGCGATCGTGTTGATCACGTCATCGACGAACCCATCCGGTAGCCATGGCAGCGGCGAATATGCTCCCATGCCGCCGGTGTTCGGTCCCTCGTCGTGATCAAAGACGCGCTTGTAGTCCTGCGCGGGGGACAGCGGCACGACCTCGTGCCCATCGCTCAACAGGAACAGCGAAACCTCTTCACCCGAGAGGAACTCCTCGACCAGGATGCCGCCGTGCTGGAGCCAGTAGTCGGCGTGAGCGATGGCCGCATCCCGGTCCGGCGTGACGAGCACGCCCTTGCCCGCCGCCAGCCCATCAGCCTTCACGACGTAGGGGGCGCCGTACTCGTCGAGCGCCTCGATCGCTTCGGCGATCGTTCCCGCACGCGCTGCGCGGCCCGTTGGGACGCCCGCCTCATCCATGATTCGCTTGGCAAAGGTCTTGCTACCCTCGAGCGCGGCGGCCGCTTTGCTCGGGCCAAACACGGGGATTCCCCTGGTTCGCACCTTGTCGGCGATACCAGCCACCAGCGGGGCTTCTGGTCCAACGACGACCAGGTCAATCGCGTTATCGATGGCGTATTGAGCGACCACGTTCCCGTTGGATGGATCAAGAGCGACAACGGGAACCTCGATCGCGATTCCCGCGTTGCCTGGGGCCGCGGTGATCTCGTGGCCGGCGTTCTCGGAGAGCAGCGACTTGATGATGGCATGCTCGCGCGCACCCGCGCCCAAAACAAGGATTCGCACACCTCAAGGCTACCGTCGCTCGTCTAGCGTGTTCTCATGGTCAGGGCGAGAATCGCGGATGAGCGCGGAAACGCGAGCGTGCGTTCCGCGCTCGAGGGGGTCGCCAACCGCGAGACGATCGCAACCGCGGTTCGCTATCTGTTGCAGCTGCTCTCCGAGCGTGCCCCCGGCAACACGGTCGAGGTGCGAGTTCCCCCCTTCGGTGCGGTTCAGGCGATCGAGGGTCCTCGGCACACCCGTGGTACGCCCCCCAATGTGATTGAGATGGATGCCGCGACCTGGCTCGCGCTCGCGACGGGCGGCGAGCAGTGGGCAGCGGCGGTCGCGGATGGCCGGGTCGCCGCATCCGGATCCCGGGCCGACCTCGCTGGGCAACTACCCATCCTCAGGATGCGAGAATAATCCGGTGAGTAATCCCGAGGACCGCGAGCAGCGCGTTCGCATCCGTCGGGCACCGAAATTTTCGGTGTTCCTCGTGCTCGGAGCACTGGTCGGGATCTTCGTCTCGCTTGTGCTGACCGCGAGCTTTCCGATCGATCCCAATGTTGGCTTTGGCCCGACCTTCGGCTACTTCGCAATTTACGGTTTCGTCGGTGGACTGTTGCTTGGCTCCATCGTCGCGCTGATCTTCGATCGGGCTCTCAGCCGTCGAGCAAAAACGGTGCCAGTAACCGTCGACCGACTCCAGGTTCCCGACCAGGAACCAGCGGCAGACTCCGGGCCGGACGACCAGTGATTCGCCGCATCGCCCTCGGCCTGGGTATCGTCGCTCTGGCGGCAACCCTGGCGGGGTGCGAACCGACGACTCCGATCGCGACGCCATCGCCATCCTCGATCGTCGGGGTATGGCATCACGGCCCAGACATTCTCAGGATCAACGCCGACGGCAGTTTCTCCCTGAAGGATGCGCCGCTCGGTGTTATCGAGCAGGCGCCGGCGAAGGCCAGCGGCGCGCCATCCGGCCCGGATGAGTCGGTGACGGGAACCTGGGCGATCGGCAGCGGCGGAACGGATGCCGGCGGCGCGCCCGGGGTGCAACTGACCTTCGTGTCGCCCCGTAAGCTCGGCCAGAACTACGGGCTGACGCTGATCGTGTCGGATGACATCCCGCCGCAGCTCTACGTCTTCCTCGGCCGCTCCGACTCGAACATCCGCTACACCTTCACCCGCACCCACTAGCTCGCCGTCCCACCTGTTGTGCAGGTACTTCGAGCGACACGGGTCGGAAATCCCACTGAGTAGGTAACGAGTAGCTCGCAACACCTGCACAACAGGTTTGGACCGGGCGGTTAGCTGAGCTGGTTCGCCTCGACCCAGGCGAGGTACTCAGGAGTAACCGTGCCGGTCACGTACTCGCCGGTGAAACAGCTCATCTCGAGTTCGGTGACCTTCGAGCCCTCAAGGATCGCTGACTGCATGTCGGCGACCTCCTGGTAAATCAGATAGTCGCTACCCAACTCGGTGTTGATCTCGGGAATCCTGCGTCCGTGAGCGACAAGCTCGTGCCGGCTCGGCATATTGATGCCGTAGACGTGTGGGTAACGCACGGGTGGCGCCGCCGAGGTGAACGTGACCTTGTTGGCCCCCGCCTCGCGCGCCATCTGAACGATCTCCTTCGATGTGGTGCCGCGCACGATGGAGTCGTCAACGATCAGGATGTTTTTGCCGCGGAACTCCGTCCCCATGGCGTTCAGTTTCTGCTTGACCGACCTCTTGCGCTCGGCCTGCCCCGGCATGATGAAGGTTCGACCGACGTAGCGGTTCTTGTAGAACCCTTCGCGGTATTCGATTCCAAGTTTCTGGGCAACCTGCATTGCCGCTGGCCGCGACGAATCCGGAATCGGCATAACAACGTCGATGTCGCCCTTCGGCGTGTACCTGGCGATCGTGTCGGCGAGGCGGTCGCCGAGACGTAGCCGTGCCTCGTAGACCGAGATGCCGTTCATCACCGAGTCGGGGCGCGCGAGGTAGACGTATTCGAACGAGCACGGGATGAGCCGCGGATTGGCCGCACACTGCCTCGAGGTCATCTCGCCGTTCAGTGCGATAAATACCGCTTCGCCCGGCGCAAGATCGCGTACCAGTTCATAGCCCGCGCTCTCCAGCACGAGGGATTCGGATGCGACAACCCAGTCGTCCCCGACAAAGCCGGCGGATCGACGTCCGAGCACCAGCGGACGGATGCCGAACGGATCCCGGAAAGCAAGCAGCCCGTGCCCGGCGATCAGCGCGATCGCTGCATACGAACCTTCGACCCGTTCGTGCACTCGCGCGACGGCGTCGAAGATCTGGTCGGGGTCGAGTTCGGTGCCGCGAACCTGCTGCTGCAGTTCGTTGGCGAGGACGTTCACGAGCAACTCGGTGTCACTCGATGTGTTCAGGTGCCTGCGGTCAACGTGAAACAGCTCCTGCGTGAGCTCGCGAGTGTTGGTGAGGTTGCCGTTGTGCACGAGGATGATGCCGTATGGGGCGTTCACGTAGAACGGCTGCGCTTCTTCCTCGTTCGCCGCGGTGCCGCGGGTGGCATACCGGACGTGTCCGAGTCCTGCCGTGCCGATGAGGGTGCGCATGTCGCGCGTGCGGTAGGCCTCGCGAACCTGGCCCTTGGCCTTATGGATGTGAAAGGTATCGCCATCCGCGGTCGCGATGCCGGTGGAATCCTGGCCACGGTGTTGCAAAAGAGACAGCGCGTCGTAAATCTGCTGATTCACGGGCTGGGATGAGACGATGCCCACAATGCCGCACATGCGGTAATGGTTCCTGCCGCTCGGAGAAAAGATTCGCCATCAGTCTAACGGCGGATGCTCGATGACTCTTCGGTAGCGGCAACGTGCGGCACACTTAACGCATGAGCACGAGTTATCGCGAGGCCGGTGTCGACACGGCTGCGGGTGATCTCGCGGTCGAACTCATGAAATCAGCGGTGCAGCGGACGCACGGCCCAGAGGTCCTTGGCGGGGTCGGGGGATTTGCCGGTCTCTTCGATGTCTCGTTTCTGAAGTCGTACCGTCGTCCGCTGCTGGCAACGTCGACTGACGGCGTCGGCACCAAAGTGGCGATCGCCCAGGCGCTCGACAAGCACGACACGATCGGTCAGGACCTGGTCGGCATGGTGGTCGACGACATCGTCGTGGTCGGCGCCAAACCCCTGTTTATGACCGACTACATCGCGTGCGGTCACGTTGTACCGGAACGCATTGCCGACATTGTCGCCGGTATCGCGCGTGCATGCGCCGAGACCCGCACGGCTCTGGTTGGAGGCGAAACGGCGGAGCATCCCGGCCTGCTCGGCCCCGACGACTACGACGTCGCTGGTGCCGCAGTTGGGGCGGTCGAAGCGGATGCCCAGCTCGGCCCGCACCTCGTGCAGGATGGCGATGTCATCATCGCGATCGGCTCATCCGGTCTGCACTCGAACGGTTTTTCGCTGGTTCGCCACATCCTGGCCTCCAGGAAGATCGGCTATCGAGATCGGAGCGATGACCTCGGCGGGGTTGTTGGTGACGTTCTGCTCGAGCCGACGCGCCTATATACGTCTCCACTGCTGCGCGTTCTCTCCGATCCGCGTATCGGCACGTCGGTGCACGCTCTCAGTCACATCACGGGCGGGGGTATCGCGGCGAACCTCGCCCGCGTCCTTCCCGTTGATGCCTGGGTTGAACTCGATCGCACATCCTGGTCGCCCGCGCCCGTTTTCCGTGTTCTCGCGGATCTCGGCGGCGTGAAGCTCGAGGAGACCGAGGGCACCTGGAACCTCGGCATCGGCATGATCGCGGTCGTCGCCGAGCACTCGGTTGATTCCGTGATCGAAAAGCTCGGCGTCGACGGGCTACCAGCCTGGGTCGCGGGGACGGTTTCGACTTCGGAGCGCCCGACCGCGGATGGTTTCGAGCAAGGTGCCAAAGGCGTCAACGGCGGTGCCGTTCGCCTAACCGGCGCCTACGCCGCCTAGGGGCGTTGCTTAGCTGCAGCCGGTGAACCGACTGCAGCTAAGCAAACAAAGGTTTGGACGATGCGATCGCCGCAGAGGCGGCGGCGGTGCCAGAAAACCGGACCTAAATCAGGCGCTTCTCGCGTCGTCGGCGTCTTCCGACTCGTCGCCTTCGAGGTACTCGGCCCACTTATCCATTTCCGGGGAAACCGGGGAGGTGCTATGAAGCTCATTGGCCAGCGCGCCGTAGTTTGTGTCAGGGCTGTAGTACTTCAGGTCCCTGGCGACTTTGGTGTGCTTTGCCTTTTGACGGCCACGCCCCATGCGAGACCCCCTCAGTTAGAAAACGGTACAACGGACAGGTAAAAATCTAGCGTTCACATTATCACTCTTGGCCCACCGACCAGTCGTGCGGGGCGGCCAGGGCCTGTGCCAAGTAACGTTGGTTCGTGGCTACAACGGGAACGGATACCTCAGTTGTCGTCATCGGTGCCGGTCAGGCCGGCCTCTCGGTTGCCTTCTATCTGCGCAGACTCGGGCTCGATCCCGGGAACGACTTCGTGCTGCTCGACCGCGGTCCCGGGACAGGCGGCGCGTGGCAGCTCCGCTGGGAGGCCCTTCGGCTCGGATCGGCTCATCATGTCAATGACCTGCCGGGGATGTCCGAACTTGCGTTGAGCTTCGAGACGGCCGATCATTCGTTGCCCGCGAAGGAGATCGTTGCGGACTACTACAAGCAGTACGAGGAGTTCTTCGGCCTGCACGTGGTGCGACCGGCATCCGTCACCGCGGTGACAAACAATGGGGCAAACCTGCTGGTGACCTTCGTCGATGGTGACGACGAAGCGCGAGACGTGTCGACCGACATCGTGGTCAACGCCACCGGCACGTGGGGGGCGCCCTTTGTGCCCTGGTATCCGGGTCGTGACAGTTTTACCGGTCGCCAGGTGCACACCAACGACTATGCCGACGCGTCGGAGTTCGCCGGGCAGAACGTCGTCGTTGTCGGCGGAGGAACTTCGGCGGTCGGGTTTCTGCTCGAGCTCGAGCAGGCGGCGGGACACCTCACCTGGGTGAGCAGGCGCGAGGTCGACTTTTTGGAGGGCGATGAGCTCAACATGGAAGCCGGAACCGAGGCGGTGGCGAGACAGGATGAGGCGGCGAAAGCCGGCCGCGCTCTGCCGAGCATCGTGAGCGGTACCGGAATTCCACGCACCCGCAAGATCCAGGCGGGAATCGATCGCGGACTCCTCACACCGAAGCAGATGTTCGCACGGATCGAGCCGGATGGCGTGCGCTGGGCGAACGGTTACTTCGAGCCGGCGGATGCGATCGTCTGGGCGACCGGATTCCGGCCGGAACTCCGGCACCTTGCCCCGCTCAAGCTGCGGGAGAAGGAGGGTGGCGTCGTTGTCGCAGCCGGCTCAGCATGGAAGGATCCCCGCGTCTTTTTCGCGGGATATGGCCCACAGGCCAGCACCATTGGTGCCAATCGCGCAGGTCGACTGATCGCGCGACAGGTCGTCGCCACGCTCAGCAAGCTCGAGCGCGGTTAGCCGTTCGCGTCGCGGCGAGCGCAGTACACCGCTACCGCGGCGGCCGCGGACCAGGCCTGGGGGCGGCACGCTGCCGGATAGGGCAGAGCGCGGGTCGTGACACTCGTGGCGTCGCCGGAGTGCAGCTCGGGCATCCGGTACCCGAACGACTCGGCAGCCGAGAGCAGGCCCTCGCAGAGCTGCAGCGCCTCGCGGACGTGCCCGGATCCCATGAGCCCGCGGATGCCGATGGCCGTATCGTGCGCCCATACGCTTCCGCCGTGGTAGCTGAGCGGCCAGTACCCGACGGAACTCGTCGCCATCGTCCGTAGCCCGTATCCCGAACTCAGCTCGTTCGAGACCAGTCGTTCGGCGATCAGGTCGCTCTGCTGCTCCCCAAGCAGTCCCGTACCGAGGAGGTGGCCGATGTTGCTTGTGAGTGAGTCGACGGGACGCTTGTCGGCGTCGAGCGCGATCCCGGGATAGGCGCCGCCGGGGTCGTCCACCCAGAACCTTCCATGAAATGCGGTCCTAAGATTTTCGGCCCACGCCCGCCACTCGCCGCCACTCGACCCGAACCTTTCGAGCAGGCTTGCCCCACGGCTCGCCGCCTCATAGCCGTAGCCCTGCACCTCACACAGTGCGATCGGGGGCATCGCGAGCTCGCCACTCTTCCACTGCACCGAGTCGCCGGAGTCCTTCCAGCCCTGATTAGCCAGCCCGCCCCCGGTCGAGTTGATGTATTCGAGAAGGCCGTCACCATCCGCGTCGCCGTAGTCACGCATCCACGCCAGCGCCGACTCGAGGTGCGGCATGAGTTCGAGGAGCTCGCTGTCGGGCATCCCGGCATCGGCAGCGTCGCACAGCAGGCAGATCCAGAGTGGCGTCGCGTCGATGGTTCCGTAGTACAGCGGGGGCAGTGCGAGCGACTCGCCAACGAATTGCTGCGTCGAGCGTCTCAGTTCGTGGGGAATCTTGCCCGGTTGCTCGCCGGACTGCTCGTCGACTCGGTTGCCCTGGAGGCTCGCCAGGACCCGCAGCGTGTCTCGTGCAAGCGTTCCGCCGAGGGGGACGAGCAATCGAGCGGCCCACAGCGAGTCACGGCCGAACAACGTGAAGAACCACGGGGCCCCGGCGGCCAGAAAAGCGGATTCGGGCTGAGCGACTGTCGACATCCGCAGCGCGTCGAGGTCGGCACGGGCCTGGTCGAGCCAGGCGTTGAGCCGAGGGTCGTCGGTCGGATCCGGCCAGCGCCAGTCGGCCGACGTCGAGGCCGCGGCAACGACCGCGTCCGCGTCGCAAACCGCAACCCCCCAGGACACCTCGCATTCGGCACCAGCGGAAAGCTCAACTCGCCAGGCGAGTTCGATGCCGTCATCACGGGCCGTGACCTTCGCGTCGGTGACGAGTTCGGCGGTGACGCCATCGCGACCCCACCGTGCTGTGCCGTTCTCGACTGATATGTCCGCGGAGCCGACCGGGACACCGCCCTTGATGTCATCCATGCGGGCCAGGTCAGCTGCAAGCAGCACGCGAACGTCGACGGTGAGGGCGCGGTCCAGCCCGGACGTCAGCGTGATCGTTTCGCGAAACTCGCTCCCGGTAACGCTGCGGCGCTGCGTCGCAACCGTTCTCGGATCGGCTGTCGGATCGTCCGGGTGGCGGAGGATGCCAACGAAGTCGACGCCGTCTGCCCCGCGGGGCACGGTCGCGATGTGCTCGGCCGGCTTGCCGTCGAAGGTCACCCCGAGGCGCGAGAGAAAGCGCGTGTCCGACACGTAGGCGCCGTGGACGGGACGAGTTCCCATCGAGCCATTCGCGCTCGACCACGCCTGCACGGGCGCGCGAAGCACGACGGTTTCGTTGGCGAGAAGAGGTTGCACCGACGTCATTCCTTAACCGCTCCGTCGCTCGTGTTCAGGATCTTGCGCTGGAAGATGAAGAACAGGATGGCGACCGGCAGAGTCATGATGAGGGCGGCACCGAGCTTGAGCGGATATCGATTTGCGGCTCCCAATTGGCCCGAGGCGAGCGAGGCAACACCCTTCGTCAACGTGGTCAGGTTCGGATCGTTCGTCGAGATGATGAACTGCGGGAGTTCGTTCCACGACCCCTGGAACGACAGGATGAAAATCGTCACGAGCGCGGGTCGGGCCATCGGCAGCACGATCGACCAGAAGGTTCGAAATGTTCCGGCGCCGTCGATGCGTGCCTGCTCTTCGACGCTTTTCGGAATCGACTCGAAGAAGTTCTTCATGATGAAGACGCCGGCCGCGTCCACGAGCAGCGGCAGGATCATTCCGGCGTATGAGTTGTACAGCCCGATCGTGTTGAGAACCAGGAATTTCGGAATGAGCAGAACCACGGACGGCACACTCATGATCGCGATGAGTCCCGCGAAGATAACCCCTCGACCGCGAAAGTTCAGGCGAGCAAGCGCGTAGCCTCCCAGCGAGTCGAAGAACACTCGTCCCGCTGTCACGAACACCGTAACGATGACCGAATTCTGAAACCAGATCGGAAAATCGGAGTTGGCGAACAGCTGCTGGTATGCGGCGGTTGTCCAGGTTGGCGGCACCAACGAGATCGCGTTTGCTGTCGCATCCGACTCCGTCTTGAAGGAGGTAAAGACCTCGATCAGGAATGGGTAGATGTAGAGCAGGCCGAGAACGATAAGCACGACGTAGACGCCGACGTTGCCCCACGCTTGACGGGGACGGAGACGCTGCCTGAACGGGTTGGGGCTCTGGCTGCCGGACCGTTCCACCGCCTGGGCGGTCGGCCGCTGCGCCGCGACGCTCATACCCCGCCCCCCTGCCGGTTCACCTGGGCTGCGGTTGCAATGCCGACGGCGGCGTTCGTTCCAGGCTCATCGTCGTGATGGGTGTCATCGCCCCCTGAGTCCGTCCCACCCCCTGAGTCCGTCCCGGTCCCTGAGCCCGTCGAAGGGCCGTTGTCGCGAGCCGAGATCGGAAGGTTGTATAGCCGCATCCGGCGCTTCGAAACGGGTCGTTCGCGCAAAATGATGCGCTGCAGGATAGTGAAGAGCACGATGATGACGAAGAGGATAAATCCAATTGCTGCACCCTCTCCCCAGTTCTGATCGTGAAATGCGGTGGTGTATGACAGGTACGCGGGTGACACGGTTGTGCCCGCGGGTCCTCCCTGGGTGCCGGTGTAGATCTGGTCGAAGATCTGCCAACCGCCGATCAACCCGAGCGTCAACACGGTGAAGAGGGTCGGGCGCAGCTGCGGAAGTGTGACGAACCGGAATCGCTGCCATCCGGTTGCGCCGTCGACCATTGCGGCCTCCTGAACTTCGCCGCTCAGGTTCTGCAGGGCGGCGAGGAACAGCAGCATGAAGGTGCCACTCGTCGTGAAGATGGCCATGAAGATGAACGCGGTCATCGCGACCGATGGTCCACCGATCCAGTCCCACCACGAGACGCCAAGGAACGTGTTGTTGGTCAGGGCTCCCGGTCCCTGCGTGACGCCGAGACCGGCGAGGCCATCCTGGATGATGCCGGATGGCTCGTTGAACCAGTTCGGGCCATTGATGCCGATCCATTTGAGCACCGCGTTTATCGCCCCGGATTGGCTGAAGAGGAAGAGCCAGAGCACGGTGATTGCGACCGAGCTGGTGACGGAGGGGAAGTAGAACGCAGTGCGGAAGAGCCCGCGACCCTTCAAAATACGTCGGTTCACCATGACCGCGAGGAACAGGGAGACGACCGTCTGCGTTGGTACGACGAGCAGCACGTACCACGCGTTATTGCGCAGCGCCTGGCCGAAATTCTGTTCGTCCAACCCGCCGCCGGTCAGCACAGAGCCAAAATTCTGCAGGCCGACGAAGTGCACCGCGCTGGTGAACGGACTGCCGTTGCCATCCCAGTCGGAAAGGCTCACCCACAGCGCCATCAGGATGGGGATGACCAGGAACAGGCCGAGCAGAATCAGCGTCGGGGCCGTGAAGAGCCACCCCGAGCCGGCCTCTCCCCGATTGATGCCACCATGGCGGCGGGGAGAGACTCGGCTCGCGAGTGTTGTCATCTCCTGTGCTACTTCACCGTTGCCTGAAGGTTCTTCTGGACGGCATCCAAAATCGTCTTCGGATCACTCGATGACAGCGTGAGAAGTTTCGAGTCGAAGTCGGTCACAACGGCAGCCGAGTTCTTCGAGGCGGGAGTTCCCTGAGCGTATGAGGCGCCATCGAGGAACGGGATAAGTGTCGGGTTCTGCTTCTTCCACTTGGCCGCAGCCGATTGGATGGATGGCAGGACGCCGAACGCCTTCGAGAACGCCAACTGGTCCTTCTCGCTCGTCAACTGTTCGACGAGCTTCAGCGCGGCGGCCTGGTTGGGGCTGTCCTTCGCGATGCCCCAGCAGTTGGTGTAAACGAGAGTTCCCTTACCAGCCGGCCCCGCCGGGAGTGGCGCGACCGTGTACTTGACGTTCGGGAAGTCCGACTTCAGTTCGCCGGTCACCCAGTTGCCCTCCACCGTCATTGCGGCTTTGCCCGCGCCGATTGCCTGGCCACCATCACCCTCGCCGACACTCGCGGCGTACTTCATTACGCCCTCGCCCAGGAGCTTCTTGACGTAGGTCAGCGCGGTCACGTTCGCCGCACTGTTCGCGGTCGCCTTGGTGCTGGTTGCATTCATCAGGTTGCCGCCAGCCTCGACCATGAATGCGCCGATGCGCTCATACTGCCCGTTCATGCTCAGGCCGACCACTCCGCCGCCGGTCAGTTTCTTGGCCACGGTCTCAAGCTGATTCCACGTCGTTGGGATATCCGACTTGGTGAGGCCGGCCTTCTGCCACAGCGAGTTGTTGATCACCAGTTGAAGGGTGGAAAAGTCCTTCGGCGCGCAGTACAACTGGTTGTTGTACGTAAACGCCTTGGTGAGCGACGGGTAGAAGTCGCTCTTGTTCGGCAGCATGCTGCCGTATGAGAGGAGGTCCCCTGCCGAGGCGTAACCGGCCAGGTCGGTGTTGCCGAGGTAGAAGACATCCGCTGGCTTGCCCGAGGCGAAGCCCTGTGCGAGTTGCTGTGGGAGATCGCTCGCCGCGATGACCTTCGCGCCCGTTCCGGAGGACTTCGACCAAGATGCGACGGCCGAGGTCACTGCCGACGTTTCGGCGGGCCCCGATGAACCGATCAGCACCGTGAGGGCTTTCTTGGATGAGGTCAGCTTTCCGCCGGAACTCGATGTTCCGCTGCTGAATCCGGTTCCGCAGCCCGCGAGGGCCAGGATGCCGGTGAGGGCTACCGCGCTGGCGACCAGCCAGCGATTGCGTCGTTGCATTGCGTCTCCTTGGTGCAGTTGACGGGTCTGGCGACCCGGCTACCAGTTTGGGAATTTGATCGTTCAAACCGCAACAGGGACCACTAGATTTGATCGATCAAACCTTTTCGACCATAGGCATGCCCCTCGAATGCTGTCAACGGGTCCAGCGGGGCTGGGCGAGAAAGGAATCCTGTGGTAAAAGCCGTCTCCGGGCCGAACCGTGACTCGCGACTTCCCACCGTGCTCGACGTCGGTCGCCTCGCGGGGGTCTCGCGCCAGACGGTGTCAAACGTGCTCAACTCACCGGACGTGGTCAAGCCAGAGACGCGAGCACGGGTTGAGTCGGCGATTGCCGATCTGGGGTACCGGACGCACGCATCCGCACGTCGTCTTCGCACGCGTCGGAGCTCGACCATCGGGATTCGGCTCGACTCGATCACCAACGGGATCTCGGGTTCGGTGCACGACGGCTTCCTGCACGCGCTCACCGAACAGGCCGATGTGCGCGGCCTGCGCATCCTGCTGTTCACGGCGACCGACCCGCTGGATGAAATTCGGCAGATTCGTCGGATGCACGAGGGTTCGGACGTCGACGCTTTTGTGTTGACCTCGACAAAGTTCGGCGACCCTCGCACCGAGTGGCTCATCGATCACGGCATCCCGTTCGTGACCTTTGGCCGCCCGTGGGGCGTCGACGATACGAGCGATCCCACCTACCGCTGGGTCGACGTCGACGGCAGAGTTGGCACCCGGCTCGCGACCGAGCACCTGCTTGCAGAGGGCGACAGGCGGATCGTCTACCTCGGCTGGCCGAGTCCATCCGGAACGGGAGATGACCGTCGGAGCGGCTGGCGCGAAGCCATGGAACGCTCCAGTGGGCTGACGCGCCGAGAGCTCGACGAGCTCGAGCTCAGGGTCGAAGACGGCGTTTCAGGGGGCCGCGAGGCGATTCGCGGTCTCGCACAGCGAGGGGTCGCGTTTGATGCGATCGTCTGTGCCAGCGACTCGCTTGGGCTCGGCGCGCTGCTGCTTGTCGGTCCCGACATCCCGGTGATCGGATATGACAACACCCCGGTGGCCGAAGCGGTCGGTCTGTCCAGCATCGAGCAGCCTCTCGGCGCGGTGGCGGAAGCGGTGCTCGAGCTTCTCGGCGCGACGTCTGCCGAAGACATCTCGCGGGCCCGACACCGACTGATCGATCCGCGCCTGATTGTGCGCCATCGCAGGATCGGCCGGGCGCCCGGCTAGCTGAGCAGCGTCGCGAGGAGATATCCCGCGGTCGCCGCCGCGAGTCCGATGGCCAGGTTCAGGGTGACACCGACCAGCGCGGTGCGCAGTTTGGCTTCGCGAATCAACTGGATCGTCTCGACGCTCCAGGTACTGAACGTGGTCAATCCACCCGCAAGCCCGCCGACGAGTATTAGGCGAAGGTCAGGCGAAATCACGCCGGTCGTCGAGAGACCGACGGCGACACCGCCGATGGCGGAACCGATGATGTTGACGGTGAACACCGCCCAGGGCAGACCGCTGCGCCTCGCGTACGCGCGAGACACCAGATAGCGGATGACGCTGCCGAGACCGCCGACGAGAGCTGCCGCCCAGATCATTCGTCGACCTCGACGGTGGGTTCGCGATCGCGTCGCCGACCGATCCAGAATCCGAGAGCCGCTGCACCAAAGCCGAGAACGAGGGAGAGCGCAAGATAGACGAGCGCGAGCGTGACCTGAGCGCTCGCCGCGAGCGTGACCATTGACACCATTACCGCGGAGAACGTGGTGAAGCCTCCGACCAGCCCCGGTCCAAGCGCGGCGCGAAGCCAGTCCGGCACGAGCGGCCAGAGGCGTGTTACGAGGATTGCCAGCACCAGCGACCCAACGATGTTGATCAGGAGGGTATCGAGCGGGAATTCCTGGTCGCTGTGATGGATCGTGGCGTCGAGGAGCAGACGGATTCCCGTGCCAACAGCACCGCCGAGGAAGACCGCGAGGATGCTGCGCACACAGCTATTTTGTCTTGGTTTTGGTTGCCGCGTTTACGCGCTCGGTCGCCTTGGCCGCCGCTCGGCTATCGGACGCAAGTTTTTCTGCGTCGCGCTTGGCGTTGGCGGACACCTTCGCGGCCGACAGCTTGGCCGCATTCTGACTGCCCTTGGAGTGCCCCTGGGCCACTGCGCGAGCAGATGGCGACGTCGCACGGCGGCGCACCGGACGCGTTGGTTCGCCGCGCCGATCCTGACCGGGAACCGGGCGAGAGCGTCGGCCATAGATCAGTTCAGACGAGTCCAGCAGCCATGGAACCAACGCGATGACGACGCCGTGCACCAGCATCATCTTGGAGCGGATGCGGCGACCCTTGTGGTTGTGCAGCAGTGATTCCCACCAGTGTCCGACAATAAACAGCGGGGTGTAGATGGTGACGACTTCGGAGCCGTGCTCCTCGCGCCTCGACTTGATGTACTTCGCGAGCGGAGAGGCGACATCCCGGTATGGGGACTCGATGATGCGCAAGGGCACTTCGATGTTCTGCTCGAGCCAGTCCTGTTGCAGCTTCTCCGTCTCGGCCTGCTCGATCGAGATGTGCACGGCCTCGATGCTGTCGTGCCGGGCCGCGATCGCGTAGTCGAGAGCTTTCAGCACCGGCTTCTGCAGCTTACCGACGAGCACGATCGCGTGATCGCCCTTCGCCCCGAAGACGGTGGTCGGGTCGGCCTCGATCTCCTTGTCGACGTCACGGTAGTACCGATTCACGCCGAACATCAGCAGGAACAGGATCGGCATCATGATGAACACGAGGTAGGCACCGTTGAGGAACTTCGACACCGTGACAATGATCAGAACGCTCGCGGTGAACGTCGCGCCGATCGAGTTGATCGTGAGGCTCACCCGAATCGACCCGCGATTGGGTGGAGTTCCCTTGAGCAATCGGATCCAGTGCCGGATCATGCCGGTCTGGCCGAGCGTGAATGAAACGAAAACGCCGATGATGTACAGCTGGATGAGCGAGGTTACGTTCGCCTGGAATATGACGAGCAGGACGCCGGCCGCAAAAGCGAGGATGATGACGCCGTTCGAGTAGATGAGGCGGTCACCGCGGGTCGAGAGCGCTTTGGGCGCGTAGCGATCTTTGGCGAGAACCGATCCAAGCAGCGGGAACCCGTTGAATGCGGTGTTTGCGGCCAGCAACAGCACGAGCGCGGTCGCCGCCTGGACGACGAAGAACATGACGGAGTTGTCGCCGAACGTCGACGAAGCGATCTGTGCGATCAGAGATCTCTGCGGGATCACGGCACAGTGTTTGAACCCGATGAGGTCACACGCTGACTGTGCGTAGTGCACCTGGTCCATGAGAGCGACCGCCACCAGGCCGATGAAGAGCACGATGGCAATCGAGCCGAGCAGCACGAGGGTCTTCTGGGCGTTCTGGATCTTCGGTCGGCGGAATGCCTGCACGCCGTTCGAGACGGCCTCAACGCCGGTGAGCGCGCTGCACCCGCTCGAGAACGCCCGCAGTAGCAGGAGCACGAACGCGACCTGAGCGATACTCTCCGGTTTGACGTGGTACGGGGCCGACTCGGCCAGGTGCGAATTGCCGGTTGCCGCCTCGATCAGAGCGGTGACGACCATGACGACAATGCTCGCGATGAATAGATAAGTTGGCAGCGCGAACGCCTTGCTGGATTCTCGAACACCGCGAAGGTTCACGGCCATGAGGATCGCCAGGAAGAGGATCGCGAGCTCAACCCGGAAGGGGTTGAGGAAGGTGAACGCCGAGATGATGTTGTCAACACCGCTCGCGACAGAGACGGCAACGGTAAGCACGTAGTCAACCAGAAGAGCGGATGCCACGATCAGGCCGGCGACTTCACCGATGTTCGTTCGGGCAACCTCGTAGTCGCCGCCACCGCTCGGGTAAGCCTTCACGAGTTGGCGGTAGGACAGCACAACGACGGTCAGAAGAATGACAACGGCCAGAGCCACCCACGGCGCGAAGGCCAGAAATGCCGTGCCGCCGAGCAGGAGAATGAGAAGCATTTCCTGCGGCGCGTACGCGACCGAGGAGAGCGCGTCGCTCGCGAAAATGGGTAGGGCAAGGTGCTTCGGGAGCAGCTGGCCTTCGAGTTTGTCTGACGGCAGTGGCTCGCCAATCAGCCACCTTTTCGGCGACCGGGCTTCGTTAGTCACGAGGGGCGAGCATACTCCTAGCGTGAACGCGCTCCAACTGGATCGCCCACGATTGGGGACACCGTTACTGTGTCGTTTCCCCAAGCGACGCCTTTACAGCGGTCACAACATCCTCGAGTCCGGTCTTGAGCACCGTGATCGTCGCGGCGGTTAGCTCCGCCTTTGTCATCCAGTCGCGCAGTTCCGAACGCATCTGCTGCCGGAAGGTCTGCAGTGCGACCTCGGCATCTTGCAGGTTCGATCGGCTCTCGCCGCGAGAGGTCGAGTAGTCCGTGCGCACGGTCCGCGTTGTGTCGTGCGCTTCGGTTCTCGCGTCGCGCGCGGCGGCTGCGAGGTCGGCCCGCAGGCTCTTCATCGCGGCATTCACCGAGGTACGAACTTCGTCGGCGAGCCGTCGCACGGAGTCCGTCACCTCATCCTCGATGCCGCCCAGTTCGCTTTCCCGGGCGCGCAGTTCGGCTCGCCCGGCATCCGTAATCGAATAGACGGTCTTGCGTCCATCCGCGGCCTTCGAAACCAGTCCTTCTTCTTCGAGCTTCGCCAGGCGCGGGTAGATGGTCCCGGCGCTTGGAACGTACGTACCGCCGAATCGCTCTTCGAGTGCCTGGATGAGCTCGTAGCCGTGCTTGGGCGATTCGTCGAGAAGGCTCAGCAAATAGAGACGAAGGTGGCCATGGCCGAATACCGGGGGCATCACTTGCCCTTCTTGCCGCTTGCTGGTGCGGGCGCCGTGGTGTGCAGCACGGCGACGTTGCCGCTCACTGTGTTCGCCCGGAACTCAAGGAATGCGCGGTCGAGGGTGCCGTACTTGCCGCTGTAGCTGCCGCGGATGCCCGAGACTTCCGTGTTGTCGAGGTTGATGCGTCCGTTGACGGTGTTGATGCGGTAGTCGGCGCCCTCACCGTCCTCGAGACGGGCGGTGATGTTTCCGTTGACGGTGTTCACCGCGATCTGGTCGGGGCTGCCCTGGATGTCGAGGAAGATGTCGCTGCTGACTCCGTCGGCCGTGAATCGGCCGATCTTGCCGGACGCGGTGATGTCGCCGTTCACCGTGTGTGCGGCGATCCGGCCCTTGTGGTCATGCACCGAGACCTCACCGCTGACCGCGTTGACGGTGATGTCGCCGGTGTGACCTTCGACGGTGAGGTCACCGTTCACGGTGCTCATGGTCGCGTCTCCCGTGAGTCCGCTGATCAGGCCGGTGGATGACACGATGCCGAACCGGAGGGCGACCTCCCGCGGAACCAGGATGCTCACATCCGCGCGCGCAGACCCACGAAATCCACGGAACACCTCGATGAAGTTGTCCCAGCGCAGCTGTGGATGGTCGATCTCGAGCGAGTCGCCGTCGATCGCTACGCGCAGGTCCTTGCCGGACACCGAATGCACCTCGACGCGCGTCGTTGGCTCGTCGTGGCCGACGATGTCGACCTGACCGCGAACCAGCGCAACCTTGAGCTTTCGTACGACGCCAAGGTCGATGACCTTCGGACCGTCGAGCAGCCACTTCTCTTCAGCCATTTCGGCTCCTCATTTCTGTTGTGGCGACGAGCGCCTCGGAAATCTAGAGTGAAGTCGCGATATATCGCGTATCCCCAGGTTCACGATATATCGCGTCTCGAAATTGCGCAACGCCAGATTTCGTGAGGGGCGGCAGAAGGCCCCAAAACGCTCCGCGTTAGGGCCTTCTGCCGCCCCGCACGAAATTGAAGGGGAAAAAGTTGGTATTGACGTTGACGTTGCGTCAATCTGTAGCGTGAATTCCATGGAACGTTCAATCGTGGATGTGGCGCGCCTCACCGGCACCACATCCCGCACGCTGCGCCACTATGGCGACATCGGCCTGCTAGTGCCCACCCGTATCGGGTCGAACGGATACCGCTACTACGACGACGACTCCCTCGTTCGACTGCAGCGCGTCCTGCTGCTCCGACAGCTCGGCCTGGGGCTCCCACTCATCGGGAACGTTCTGGCCGGCGAGCGCGACGACGGACAGGCGCTTCGCATCCACCTCGAACTGCTCCAGGGGGAGCGCGACAGGCTCGCGCGGCAGATCGCCAGCGTCGAGTCAACACTGCAGAAACTGGATGAAGGGGACGGCCTCATGGCTGAAGAAATGTTTGACGGATTCGACCACACCGCATACCGGGACGAGGTCACGGATCGCTGGGGTGCTGACGCGTACAAGAAGAGCGACGCCTGGTGGCGGTCGAAGTCGAAGGACGAGCAGCGGCTGTACCAGGACCAGCACTTGGGCGTCGCGGCCGACTACCAGTCGGCGCGCGACGCTGGTGAGTCAGCCGACAGCGCGATCGTTCAGGCTATCGTCGCGCGCCACGTTGTCTGGCTTAATCTCGCCGCCGAGGTCACGGGCGGCGAAATCACCGCAACGCGGTTGCGCGGCTACGGCGACATGTACGTCAGCGACCCGCGGTTCGCGAAGAACTATGGCGGCATTTCGGGCGCGGAATTCGTTCGCGCCGCGTTCGACCACTACGCGGGTCATTCGCTCTGAGGAGCAAGGGTCGGCGGCGATGGCTGCGGAATGTCGTCTTCGCCGATCCTTGTGACTGCGAGTGGCACGGTGAGCCACGGGATGGTGATGCCAACCAGCGGGCCGATCGACAGCGCGAACGCGATTGTGCCCGGACCGAAGTTACCGCCGAGGGCCCAACCGATGAGCAGCACGGTGACCTCGATGATCGTGCGGATCACCCATAGCTTCCATCCGGTTCGCGCGTGGATGCCGGTCATGAGACCGTCGCGCGGCCCGGGTCCCATGCGCGCCCCGATGTAGAGACCGGTCGCTACCGCGAGCAGGATCAACCCGCCCGTGTAGTACAGCAGTTGGTAGACGAGCAGGCTCTGCTTCGGCAGGATCCACAGTCCAAGCTGTGCGCTCGGTCCGATCAGCAAGACGTTGGCCAGTGTCCCCCATCCCGGTCGCTGGCGGATCGGAATCCAACCGAGCAACACGACCCCGCCGATGATGTTGGTCAGCAGCCCGAAGTCCCAGCCGGTTTGATGTGAGATGCCCTGGGTCAGCACATCCCATGGCGCGACGCCGATGCCCGCCTGCACCATCAGCGAAATTGCGATGCCGTAGGCGAAGAGCCCGACGAGTAGCTGCACGATGCGACGGGTGAGGACAAAAGTGGGCGACATGTCTAGATCCAATTACACAATTGGACCTCTCGCACATAGCCAATAGCAGTAAAGTGGCCTGATGATATCGCTCAGCGCGCGACAATTGGCTCAGCTATTGGGGGATTGGCGCGCGACGGACAGCGGTGCGGCCTACTTTGCCCTGTCCGAACGCATCCGTCTGCTCATCCTCGATGGACGGATCGCACTGGGAACCCGCTTGCCTGCCGAGCGCGAATTGGCGACGGTGCTCGATGTCAGCCGGACCACGGTGACGGCCGCGTACACGACCTTGCGCGGCGCGGGCTTTCTGAGTAGCACCCGGGGCTCGGGCAGCGTCGCGCGTCTGCCCCACTCTGCTCCGCGCGCACCCGAGGAGACCCTGCCGGATGTGCTCGACCTCAGCAAGGCCGCTCTTCCCTCATACCCCGGGCTGGCTGGGGCAATGACCCGTGCCGCGGAACTCGCGCCCGCGTACCTCGGCAGCAACGGCTTCGACACCGTCGGCCTGCCCGTTCTCCGTGAAGCGCTCGCCGATCGGTACAGCGCGAGAGGACTTCCGACGAGTGCGGATGAGATTCTCGTCACGATCGGAGCGCAGCACGCGATCGCCCTAATCGCACGAGTACTCGTCACGAGGGGAGACACCGTGCTGATCGAGTCGCCCAGCTATCCGCACGCGATCGAAGCACTTCGGGGAGCGGGCGCCCGCCTGCGTGGCGCAGGCGTCTCGACCGAGGGGGGATGGGATGCGAACGGGATGGAGCAGGTGCTGCGGCGGTCGAGTCCAACGCTCGGATACCTCATGCCGGACTTCCACAATCCGACCGGGCAGAGCATGCCGGACGAGCTTCGCGAACACATCGTTCACCTCGCGGCCTCGGTCGGAACGGTTCTGGTCGCCGACGAGACCATTGCGGAGTTGGCGATCGACGGCCCGATTCATACACTGCCGTTCGCGGCACACGGGCATCCCGGCTCGCGCCCCGTCCTGGTCGGCTCCGTTGGCAAGACGCTCTGGGGAGGGCTACGCATCGGATGGATTCGAGCCGAGCGCTCGATCATTCAGCGGCTGGTGCGCGCCCGTACGTCGGGCGACCTCGGCACGCCGATCCTCGAGCAACTCATCGTCGCCGATCTGCTGCGTGACTACGACGCAGTGCTCGAGTCCCGCCGCGTGCAGCTCAGAGACGGACGTGATCAGCTTCTCGCCCTGCTTGCCGCCCGACTTCCCGAATGGCGAGTCACGCGGCCAGATGGTGGCCTGACGGTGTGGGTCAACCTCGGCGCCCCGGTGAGTTCGCAACTCACGCTTGCCGCCCGGAACGAGGGGCTTCTTCTGGGCGCCGGACCACTGTTCGGGATTGACGGCGCGTTCGAGCGATTCCTGCGTATCCCGTTCTCGCATCCGACCGACGAACTGGACCGGGCAGTGGATGCACTCGCGCGAGCCTGGCGGATCGCCCGACGCTTTGCCATTCCCGAGCACAGCGAACTCGGCGCGCTCGTTTAGGCGAACACCGCCAAATACCCACCGTTCGCTCAGGAACGTCCTCCCTGGGGTGTACACAACGTTCAGGTTCGCGCTGGGATACTCGACTCATGCATCTCCTGTCGGTCTTCAGCCTGCGCAACCGAGCGCTGATCGCGCTGATCACGATCGTGATCGCGGTATTTGGTGGCATTGCGTTGACGAGTCTCAAACAGGAGCTCATTCCCTCAATTCAGCTGCCGTCCGTCTACGTTGTTACATCCGATCCCGGAGCCTCCCCCGCAGTCGTGAGCCACGATGTCAGCACGCCCATCGAAAATGCCCTGCAGGGCATCGAGAATCTCGACAGCACCACCGCGACCTCGAATACGAACTCCTCGACGGTCACCGCTTCGTTCACCTACGGCAGTGACATCACCGCGTACGAGGAGAAGGTGCAGGTCGCCGTTGATCGGATCTCGTCGACACTGCCTGACGGAGTTACGCCGCAGGTCATTACCTTCTCGACGACAGACCTTCCGATCATTTCGCTCGCGATCACCAGCGACCTCGACAAGCACGTGCTTGCGTCAAAGCTGTCGACGCTCACGCTCACCAACCTGAAGCAGCTCGACGGCGTCAGTAACGTGAGCCTGCTCGGCGCCGTGACCCAGCGCATCACGATCACCCCGAACGCGACGACACTGGCCGACGACGGGCTGACGCTGCAGTCGATCAAGACCGCGCTGCAGACCAACGGCACGTTGCTCGGCAGTGGCTCGATCACCGAAAACGGCAAGACGCTCACGGTGCAGTCCGGCACGAAGGTCGGTTCGCTGTCCGGGCTCGCAGCGCTGCCGCTCGTCGGCACGACCTCGACGACCGTGCCGACCGGCTTCCCCGGTCGCACGACGACCGTGACAACGCCGAAGGTGTTCGTGCTGTCGGATGTTGCCACGGTCGCGCGCGTAGATGACCCGGTGACCGGCTACTCGCGCGTCAACGGCAAGCCCGCCGTGACCGTGTCGATAACCAAGACTGCCGACGGCAACACCGTTGCTGTGTCGAAAGAAGTAAGGGACGACATCTCGACCCTGGAAAAGCAGCTCGGCCACAACACCAGGTTCACCGTGGTCTCGGATCAGGCGCCGTCGATTACGACATCGATCGACAGCCTCGCGGAAGAGGGGCTGCTGGGCCTCGCCTTCGCGGTCGTCATCATTTTCATATTCCTGTTCTCGATTCGGTCGACCGTCGTCGCCGCGATCTCGATACCGATCTCCGTCCTCATTACGTTCATCGGGATGCTCGCCTCTGGCTACACGCTCAACGTGATCACGCTTGCTGGCCTGACCATCGCGATCGGCCGGGTGGTCGATGACTCCATCGTCGTCATTGAGAACATCAAGCGGCACATCGGTCTCGGCGAGGAGAAGCTTCAGGCCATCCTGACCGCCGTGCGCGAGGTTGCCGTCGCGGTTACGGCCTCGACGATCACCACGGTCGCCGTGTTCCTGCCGATCGCGCTCGTAAGCGGTCTCACGGGCGAACTGTTCCGACCGTTCGCGTTGACCGTCACGATTGCGCTCGCAGCCTCGCTGTTCGTCGCGCTGACAATTGTGCCGGTTCTCGCCTACTGGTTCATCAAGTCGCCGAATGACATCCGGGTTCACCAGCCGGTCTCGGCGAGAGTCGCCATCGCCGGCATTGCGGTGGCCGCAGTGCTCCTTGCCGCGGCGATCGTCGTGTTCGCTATCGAGGTACTCGGTCGCTACAACGCTGGCGACGCGCGCCTCTTCATTGGAACGCTGCCCATCGGGATTGTTTCCGTCGCGCTTCTCGTGATTCTCATCGTTCTGATCGTTGTCTATCGACGCATTCACTTTCCGAAACTGCCACCGTCGGTTGCCCACGTGGCGCGACCGGCAACCGTCGATTCCTCCGCGGACGAACTCGACAAGCCGACTCGACTGCAGCGGGTCTATTTGCCCGTCATTCGCTGGACCCTTCGTTTCCCGGCCCTTGTGCTGGTGCTTGCGATCGTCGTATTGGGCGGCAGCGCCCTTCTCGCGAAAACCAGCCTCACGACCAACTTCATCGGCAACAGCGGACAAAATACGCTGACCGTCACCCAAACGCTCGATAAGTCCGCCAGTCTTGCCGCGCAGGATGCGGCGTCGAAACGTGTCGAGACGAGCCTGCGCGGGGTAAAGGGTGTCACGACGGTCGAGGTATCGATCGGGTCCGGTGGCAACTCGCTTCGCGCGGCATTCGCGGGTGGCGGATCCACGACCTACAACGTGACAACCTCGTCCAAGGCCGACCAGGACAAGCTCCTCACCACCATCACTAAGAAGATGAAGGCCATCAAGGACGACGGCGACATCGAAGTGTCGGCAGCGTCATCCGGGCTGACCTCTTCCAACATCGAGATCGATGTGACGGCGGGAAGCGACGCCGACCTGCGAAGGGCCTCGACCGCGCTCATCACCAAGGCGAAGAAGATCCCGGGCGTCTCGAGCGTCACAAGCAACCTCTCCGCGTCACTGCCATACATTGCGGTGCAGATCGATCGGCAGAAGGCCGCCAAGGACGGACTGACCGAGCTCGCGGTGGGCAGCGCCGTCGCACAGGCGATGAACCCGGGCTCGAGCGGGAGCATCGTCATCGGTGACACCACCTTCGACATCTACATCGAAGACACGAGTGCGCCGAAGACCCAGGCGGCCCTGAAGGCCTTCTCCATCCGGACGGCGACGGGCTCGAAGGTGCCCCTCTCCGACCTGGCGACGATCAAGACGGTCAAGGGGCCGTCGAGCATCACGACGATCAAGGGTCTTCGGAGCGCCACGATCGAGGTGGTGCCCGGCACGGCCAACGTCGGAAACCTGTCGGCCGAGGTGCAGACGGCCGTCGACAAGACGACAATTCCCGGGAGCGCGACCGCCACGCTTGGCGGTTTCACCTCACAACAGGGCGATGCGTTCAGCCAGCTTGGCCTCGCGCTCCTCGCCGCCATCCTGATCGTGTACGTTGTCATGGTTGCGGCGTTCAAGAGCCTTCGCCAGCCGCTCCTCCTCCTGGTCTCCATTCCGTTTGCGGCAACCGGAGCGATCGTGCTTCAGGTCGCATCCGGAGTTCCCCTCGGTGTTGCGTCGCTCATCGGTGTGCTGATGCTGGTGGGAATCGTGGTGACCAACGCGATCGTTCTCGTCGACCTCATCAACCAGTATCGAACCAGGGGAATGAAGGTCGGCGACGCAATCGTTCATGGCGCGAGTCGACGTCTGCGCCCCATTCTGATGACCGCCCTCGCGACGATCTTCGCGCTGCTTCCGCTCGGCCTCGGGCTGTCCGGACACGGGAGCTTTATCTCCCAGCCACTCGCCATCGTGGTGATCGGCGGCCTGGTCTCCTCAACGCTCTTGACGCTCATCGTGCTGCCGGTGCTGTACTACCTCGTCGAGGGCGCCAAGGAACGGCGAGAAGAGCGGCGCCTGGCGCAGGCGGATGTTCCGCCGCAATCCGTCTCGGCCTAGCCGACGCGCTTTTGGTAGCAGACGCTGTTCGGGTCGCCAATGTATTTACCGAAGTTAGGGATCAGTTCGTAGCCGCGCTGCTCGTACAGCGCAATGGCGGCGTGCTGCAACGGGCCAGTCTCCAGTTGGATCAGCGAGATACCCGCGGATGCCGCGAACTGCTCGAGAGACGCGAGGATGCGGCCGGCGACCCCGCGACCTCGCGCCGACTCGGGGACGAACATCCGCTTGAGCTCGCCGGATCCGTCGCCGCGATCGACGATCGCGGCCATCCCGACCACGCGGCCGACCTCGCGCGCGGCGAACACGGTGACTCCGCGCGCTTCCAGTTCCTGCACTCCGAGCAGGTGGCAACTCTCGGGCGGGTAGAGGCTCAGCGTGTACTCGTCGCCCTGACGCATCAGGTCGAGCAGGGCGGGCTGGCGCGGCGCCTCTATCGCGATATTGATGGTCACCGAGCCGCCGGCAGCGGGAGATTGCGATGGAAGAACGCGGCGATCCTGGACCGCATTTTCGGGTCGAGTCCGGCGATCGAGTGGTGCTCGCCCTCGAGCGTGACGAACGTCGTGTTGACCCCCTTCGAGCGGAGCACCCTCACGAAGTCGGCCGACTGAGGGAGCGGGATCAGCTCGTTTGTCGAGTTGCTGACAAAGAAGGGCGGGTCGGTCACGTCGACGTGGTGGTCGGGCGACGCGCCTATCGCCTGGGGGCAGAGCGTCAGGGACGTGCAGTTGAGGTAAGCGCGAACGTGCAGATAGAACGCGTGGCGCTCGACGCCGGTCGCCGTGAGGTTAATCGGCCCGCTCATCTCGGCGACAGCCGCGACGCGGTGACCGGTGGAGGTGGAGCCGTGGCCCAGCGTGCCGAGCAGTGAGACCAGATTGCCACCCGCCGAACCGCCGAATGCGCCGATCTGCTTCGGATTGATCGCAAAGCGTTTGGTCTGGGCCGGCGCTCGCATCCACTCCACCGCCTTCTCGACGTCGTGGATGCCCGCGGGATACGGATGGGCTGGCGCGAGCCGGTAGTCGACGTTGGCCGTGACATAGCCGATTGAGGCCAGCCATTGGCACACATCCTGCCAGTCCGGATCGGACTCGTCGTCGTACGCCCAGCTGCCACCGTGCACTTCGATGATCGCGGGGCGCGCCGGCAGCGGTGCCGTCTTCGGTATCGCGGGAAGACACACATCGAGGTGCTCGGCCTGGCCGTCGACCGTCTCGTAGTCGATGTCGTGGAGCACCGTGACGCCGCGGTAGGCATGCAGGTTGGCTTCGACCTGGTCGCGCATCTTCGTCGAAGGGCCGAGGTTTGCGCATCCGGCAAGGATGGCGATGACGACTGCGGCTGCCATGCCGACTCCGACAATTCGGGCCGGGAGACGGGACGACACGCGCATGATGTTGGCCAGATTAGTGCGCCGACCTGTGGAATCAGGTAACGTAGCCCAGTCGGCTCAAGACAGCGCGCGTTTAGTGCGCAGGGTATGTGTCAGTCTTGCGGGCCGGTTTTCCAGCGAAAACGTTGGAAAAAATCACACGAAGTGTATGTGACGGCCCCGGTCAAAGACCGCCCGGGTTCTAGTGGTACCTGTTCAGGACGCAATCGCGTCCATGGTGAACGCATGGCTACCGCGTCGCGGTGAGTAACCCTCATCCGCGCCATGCAATGTGAACACCAACACCAGAAAGAACCATGCCTCAGTTCAAACAGAATTCATTCAATTCGGCTGCTCCAAAGCGCGCACCCCGTTCCGCTGCTCCCGACCGCAAGGCGGGAAGCAAGTCGGAGGGTCACCGCGGATATCGTCCCGCCGATGGCGCGACCGCGCCTGCCAAGAAGCGCTGGACATCATCCGATCGCGCCGAGCGCGGCGCGACCGCCGATCGCCGTCCGGACTGGACTCCCCGCGAGAAGCCGGCCTATCGGCCGCGCGGCGAGCGTTCCGCGACTGGCTCGGGAACCTCGTACGGTGACCGCGCGCCTCGGACCGAGCGTCCGGCGTATGGCGATCGCCCTGCTCGCACGGAGCGTCCGCGTTACAACGATGACCGTCCGGCTCGCACGGAGCGCCCGTCATACGGCGACCGTCCGGCCCGCACCGACCGTCCAACAACCCGCACAGGGTCGTCGTACGGTGACCGCGCGTCTCGGACCGAGCGCCCGGCGTATGGCGATCGCCCCGCTCGCACGGAGCGTCCGCGTTACAACGATGACCGCCCTGCTCGCACGGAGCGTCCCGCCTACAACGATCGCGGGAGCCGTCCTTCGACGAGCTCAGACGCCGGCTACCGTGACCGTCCGGAGCGTCCGCGTTACAACGATGACCGTCCGGCGCGCGCCGCGCGTCCCGCCTACAACGATCGCGCCGAGCGTCCGTCATACGGTGACCGTCCGGCACGACACGACCGCGAGGAGCGTCGCGACAGCAGTTTCTACCCGACGCGTGAGCAGAAGTCGTTCACGCAGCAGGACGACGTCGTACTCGAGCGCCTCGAGGCCGACGCCATCCAGGCCAAGGATGTCGAGGGTGTGACCTTCGCCGACCTCGGCCTCGGCGGCAACATCGTTCGCGAACTCGCTACCCTCGGCGCCGAGTCGCCGTTCCCGATCCAGGCAGCGACCATTCCGGATGTGCTCGCTGGCCGAGACGTCCTTGGCCGCGGCAAGACGGGCTCCGGCAAGACCATCGCCTTCGGTGCCCCCCTCGTCGAGCGTCTGATGGAGAACAACGGTGGCAAGAACCGCCAGATGGGACGCAAGCCGCGCGCCCTCATCCTGGCTCCCACCCGCGAGCTCGCCCTGCAGATTGATCGCACGGTACAGCCCATCGCTCGCAGCGTCGGCCTGTTCACCACGCAGATCTACGGGGGAGTTCCGCAGTACCGCCAGGTCAGCGCTTTGCAGCGCGGCGTCGACATCATCGTTGGAACGCCCGGTCGCATCGAAGACCTGATCGAGCAGGGTCGTCTCGATCTCAGCGAGGTCACCATCACGGTGCTCGACGAGGCCGACCACATGTGCGATCTCGGCTTCCTCGAGCCGGTGCAGCGCATCCTCAACGAGACGAAGGAGGGTGGGCAGCGCCTGCTGTTCTCCGCGACTCTCGACAAGGGTGTTGCAACGCTGGTCAACGAGTACCTGACCAACCCGAGCGTGCACGAGGTCGCGGGCGAGGACCAGGCCTCGTCGACCATCGATCACCGCGTGCTGCTCATCGAGCAGCGCGACAAGCGCCGCATCATCGAGGAGCTGGCCGCCGGTGAGGGCAAGACCCTGGTCTTTACCCGCACGCGCGCGTTTGCGGAGGAGCTCTCCGACCTGCTGGAGGACGCGGGCATCCCGTCCACCTCGCTGCACGGTGACCTCAACCAGTCGCGTCGTACGCGCAACCTGCAGCTGCTGACCAGCGGCCGCGTGCGCGTGCTGGTGGCGACCGATGTTGCCGCCCGCGGCATCCACGTCGACGACATCTCGCTGGTCATCCAGGCGGATGCGCCGGAGGAGTACAAGACGTACCTGCACCGCTCGGGCCGCACGGGCCGCGCCGGCAAGCAGGGTACCGTCGTCACGCTGATCCCGAAGAGCCGCCGTCGTCGCATGGACGAGCTGCTCGAGCGGGCCGAAATCCGCGCGACAGTCGACATGGCCGCCCCCGGCGACCAGCTACTGACCGACCTCTCCGCCCTGTAACCACGTTGGGTGGGTCTCGATACAGGGAGACTTGTTGTGT
>DATAZU010000038.1:0-80870 GCA_036271875.1 Galbitalea sp. | reverse complement strand
GCTGACCCATAGCCGGGTGCCCAGTGTTGAACTCAGTTACGACGTTGCCCGCGGCTGGCACGTGCACTTCGACCTCCTCGAGTCACGCATCAACGACACTCCAATGCCGAAGATCTGGGACCGCTTCGACGAAGTCGGCGCACACTACGAGTCACTCAGAAACCCGTGAGAGGTCCCATTCGACCCATAATTCGTTGAATTTACGGTCGATTGGGACCTCTCACGGACTCTTAGAGGCGCTCGATGAGAGTCGCGTTGGACATTCCGCCGCCCTCGCACATGACCTGAAGGCCGATGCGTCCGCCGGTCTGTTCAAGGGTGTTGACCATCGTTCCGAGTAGGCGGGTCCCGCTTGAGCCGAGCGCGTGACCGAGGGCGATCGCGCCGCCGCGGGGATTAACCTTCTCCGGATCGGCGTGCAACTCCTTCTGCCAGGCCAGCACGACGGGAGCGAACGCCTCGTTGACCTCGAAGGTGTCGATGTCGTCGATGTCGAGATTGGCACGGGAGAGGATACGCCGGGTCGCCGGAATGACGCCGGTCAGCATCTCGATCGGGTCGCTGCCGACAACCGCAAAGTTAGTGAACCGTGCGCGAGGCGTCATACCGAGTTCCGCCGCCTTGTGTTCGCTCATGATGAGAACGGCGGATGCGCCATCCGTCAGCGGTGACGAGTTGCCCGGCGTGATCCGCCACTCGATCTGTGGGAATCGCTTGCCGAGCTCTTCGTCATAGAAGGCGGGCTTCAGAGCGGCGAGCCCCTCAACGGTGGTGGACGGGCGAAGCGTCTCGTCGACAGCGAAGTCGCCAATCGGCAGGATCTCGCTCGAGAAGTCTGCTGCAGCGCCCAGTCGGTGGGAGCGCGCGGCGTATTCGTCGAGTTCCTCGCGCGAAAGGTTCCACTTGGCCGAAATTATTTCCGCGGAGATGCCCTGTCCGACGAGGCCGCCTGGAAAGCGATCCTGAACGAGTGCACCGAACGGATCCTGTCCGAGCGTCGCGTAGTTGATCGGGTACTTGCTCATCTGCTCGACCCCACAGGCGATCACGATGTCGTAGCTTCCGGCCAGCACGCCCTGCGCGGCGAAGGTCGCCGCCTGCTGGCTCGAGCCGCACTGGCGATCGACGGTAGTGCCGGGCACCGTCACCGGGAACCCTGCAGCGAGCGCGGCATTGCGCGCAATATTGACCGATTGCTCGCCGACCTGAGCCAGGCATCCGGCGATCACATCATCGATCAGAGCAGGGTCGAGATCGTTGCGGGTAACGAGTTCGCGGAGAACGGTCGCGAGCAGGTCAACGGGGTGAAACGCGGATAGCGCTCCACCCGGTTTTCCGCGACCGGCGGGGGTACGGATGGCATCGACAATGACAGCGGTAGGCATGCCTCTTAGCTTAGGCAAAGCCCTAGGCTGGTGGCCGATGTCGACGCGAACACGAATTGAGCTGGGTCGCCGGGAGGATCTCGGCGGCGACTGCGCCAACTGTTTCGGTCTCTGCTGCACCGCACTCGCGTTCTCGCGGTCCGTCGATTTTCCGGTCGACAAGGCGGCGGGCGATCCGTGTGTGAACCTCGACGACGAGAATTCGTGTCGCATCCATCCGCAACTGCGCGCATCCGGCTACAAGGGGTGCACCGTGTTCGACTGCTTCGGCGCAGGGCAGAAGGTCTCGCGGCATACCTTCGAAGGCCGGTCGTGGCGCGACGACACGGCAACCCGCGACGGGATGTTCGCGGTGTTCCCGCTGATGCGACGCCTGCACGAACTGCTCTGGTATCTGGATGTCGCGGCTGCTCTTCCCGTCGAAAGCGAGCTGCGAGACCGGGTTGGACGCGAGTTCGATCGCGTCAACGCACTCACGCTCGGACAGCCGGATGACCTGCTGACGCTCGATATCGACTCGCAGTTTGAGCACGCGAGGCCGTTACTCCTTGAGGCCAGCGCGGTGGTACGGGCGACTCGCGTGTCGGGGACAGTTCCTCGCTGGGCACGACCCGGCACCGACCGCGTCGGCGTCGATCTGCGGGGATGTGATCTTCGCGGAGCCGACCTGCGGGGCGGCCTTCTGATCGCGGCAGATCTTCGTGGAGCCGACCTGCGTTGGTGCGATGTTCTTGGGCTCGACCTGCGCGATGCGAACCTCTCCGATGCTGACCTCAGCGCGGCGATCTATCTGACGCAGGTGCAGGTCAACGGCGCGACCGGGAACGCGGGGACAAAGCTTCCGGCGGGCTTCGACCGCCCACGTCACTGGCTCGGGGCGGCCCCTCGAGGACCTCGGGGACCGGCGGCTTAGTCGGCCAGCGCTTTCACGATGCGCTGGGGCGAGATCGTTTCTGCGGTGCCAAGCTGCTGGGCGAACAGGCTGACGCGCAGCTCCTCCAGCATCCAGCGAACGCGAACCAGCCGATCCGGGGCGCTTGGAGCGAGTGGGATGCGGCCACCGGCGGCGACGTAACTCTCGGTTGAAGCCTGGACGGTTGCCTGCCAGGTGCGATCGCGAGCGAGTTCAACGGGCAGCTTCTCGATGCGACTCGTAATCGCCGCTAAGTAGCGCGGCACGTGGCGCAACTGAGCCGTCCCCGTGCTGGAGATGAACCCGGCGAACACGAGTCCGGCCAGCTGCTCACGGGCATCTGTCAGCGCGGGAACGAGTGCCATGCTCGTCGCGCTGCGAATTGCACGATCCACGTCGCGTGCATTACCGAGGATCCGGCTGACCGTCGCGACGGTTTCGTAGAGCGCATCGACGAGTCCCGCAGACACGTCGAGTTTGGTCGACTCGAAGTCGTCGCGATTCCAAACGATGCCGTCTGCCGACCGCCTTCGGATGCCCGCATCCACGCACGCGACCATGCAGTCATCGAACAGTGCCTGCACGCTCTGGTATGGGCTCGCCGCGAGTAGCAGCTTCTCGTTCTGCGTCAGGTGCTCGCGAACGTAGCTCAGCGGCGAGGGTGTCGCGAGCAACACGAGACGACGCACTCCGGCGGGTGTCTGCAGCGCCTGGTCCGCCGCGGTGCTCATGAGTGTGATCGATACGGAATCGCCATGGTCGACGATGGCGGGGTATGCGCGAATCGTTGTGTCGCCGGTCCGCGTATCGATGACCCTGGGAAGTTCGCCGAAGTTCCAGCTGGTGATCCCGGAGCGTTCGATCGCATGCGGTGTCGACGCGCTCACCTTGACAACCGCCTCGCGGCCGCGGGTCTTCAGCTTCTGCTGCAGCGAAATGAGGTCCTTGGATCGGGCGACCTCGGCGCCCTTGTCGCCGATGATCGCGAACGTCATTCTCAGGTGCGCCGGGAGGCGCTCCGTCTCGAAGTCGTCGGGCTCGACGGGCGTGTAGGTAAGGCGCTGGATGGCGGCGGCCAGGTACTCGGTCAGGGTCGTCTGCTCGAGTTCGGCCGGGTCGGTCGTTGGCAGTTCGGCGAGCAGGCGCCTTGCCCAGTCGGCGGCGGGAACGACGTTGCGACGAATGGCCTTCGGGAGTGTCTTCAGCAGGGCCGTCACGAGTTCTTCGCGCAGTCCGGGCACGAGCCAGTCGAAGCCGGCCGGTGTCAGTGAGGCGAGCAACGCGAGGGGAACCCGAACGGTAACGCCGTCGTCCTCGCTGCCCGGCTCGAACCGGTAGTCGAGCGGAAGGGTCTGGTCTCCCTGCTGCCAGCTGGCCGGGAACGCCTCCTCGTCGATGGCCGTCTCGCCCGCGAGAGTTTCGCGCGTCATCGTAAGCAGATCGGGGTGAGTCTTATGCTCTGCGCGCCACCACGATTCGAACGTGCGCGTTGTCGCGACATCCTTCGGGATGCGCGCGTCGTAGAACTCGAAGATGGCCTCGTCGTCGTAGAGGATGTCCCGTCGGCGCGTTCGCTCCTCGAGACCCGCGAGCTCCTCGCGGAGGGCACGGTTGTCGCCGTCGAATGCGGTGAGTCTCTTGTCGATCCGGTCGGAGTCCCATTCGCCGTCGACCAGCGCGTGACGGATGAACAGCTCCCGAGCCCACGCCGGATCGATTCGGGCGAACTGCACTCGACGATTCACCACAATCGGGACGCCGTACAGAGTGGCACGCTCGATGGCCACCGCGGCGCCCTGCCGCTTCTCCCAGTGCGGTTCGCCGTAGCTTCGCTTGACCAGATCTCCGGCGATGGGTTCGGCCCAGGCTGGATCGATCGCGGCGTTCATGCGCGCAAACACGCGACTGGTCTCCACGAGTTCGGCGCTCATTACCGCGGCGGGCTGCTTCTTTGCGAGCGCCGAACCGGGGAAGAGCACGAACCGCACCTGTCGCGCACCCTGGTAGTCGCGTTTGGCGGCGTCCCTGATGCCCAGCTGTCTCAACAGCCCGGCGAGCAGGGACCTGTGGATGCCATCGGGATTGACGCTCGGCTCGCCGACCGTCAGCCGCACCTGCTTGGCGGAGCGGGTTAGTTGCCGGTACAGGTCAAACCACTCGCGGATGCGCAGGAAGTTCAGGTATTCGGATTTCACCAGTCGCCGGAACTGGTTTCCGCTGAGTTCTTTTTCTCTGTCCTTCAGGTAGTTCCAGAGGTTCAGAAGCGTGAGAAAGTCGCTCGTCGGATCGACGAATCGCGCGTGCAGCTGGTCCGCCTGGGTGCGCTTCTCGAGCGGACGTTCGCGAACGTCCTGAATTGTCAGCGCCGCGGTGATGGCGAGCACCTCGCGAGTGACGCCGTGCTTCTTCGACTCGACGATCATCCGGGCGAGGCGCGGGTCGACGGGTAATTGGGTCAGCTGCTTGCCGATGGGGGTGATTGCGTTGGGGCCCTTCGACGAGCTCGGGGACTCGGGCGGCGCGACGGCGCCAAGTTCGGCGAGGAGGTCGAGGCCGTCTTTAATGCCTCGCGAATCCGGCGGCTGCAGGAAGGGGAACGCCTGGATGTCGCCGAGTCCCAGCGAAATCATCTGCAGGATGACCGCAGCGAGGTTGGTCCGCAGAATCTCGGGCTCGGTGTATTCGGGGCGGCGCAGGAAGTCCCCTTCCGAATACAGGCGGATGGCGATCCCGTCGCTCGTTCGGCCACTTCGTCCCGACCGCTGATTTGCCGACGCCTGGCTGATCGCTTCGATCGGCAGCCGCTGGATCTTCGCCCGGGTCGAGTACCTGCTGATACGAGCGGTTCCCGCATCGATCACGTATTTGATCCCCGGAACCGTGAGGCTCGTCTCCGCGACGTTCGTGGCCAGGACGATTCGACGTCGGATTCCCGCGCCGGTCCCTGAGCCCGTCGAAGGGGATTGGAACACTCGGTGCTGGTCGGCGGCGCTCAGTCGGCCGTACAGCGGAAGGATCTCGGTGCCCGACAGATTCCTGCCCCGGATCGCATCCTCGGCATCCCGAATCTCCGATTCACCGCTGAGAAACACGAGCACATCGCCGGGAGCCTCCAGCGCGAGCTCGTCGAGCGCCGCATTGATGCCCTCGAGATAGTCGCGATTGACGTTCACGTCCCCTGAACTCGTCGAAGGGCCGTCAACATCCTCGTCGTCTTCGGGAGCCTCGGCGACGAGCGGACGATACCGAATCTCGACCGGATAGGTCCGTCCGCTGACCTCGACGATGGGCGCGCCGCCGAAATGACGCGAGAAGCTCTCCGGATCGATCGTTGCGCTGGTGATTATCAGTTTCAGGTCCGGCCGCTGGGGAAGCAGTTGTTTGAGGTAGCCGAGCAGGAAGTCGATGGTCAGGCTGCGCTCGTGGGCCTCGTCGATGATGATGGTGTCGTACTTCCTCAACAGACGATCGCGGTGGATCTCGTTCAGGAGAATGCCGTCGGTCATGAGCTTGATCCTGGTATCGGCGCTCACGCGGTCGGTGAACCGCACCTGGTATCCGACGATGCCGCCGAGTTCGGTACCGAGTTCGTCGGCAATGCGTTCGGCGATCGTTCGTGCCGCGATCCGCCTCGGCTGGGTATGGCCGATACTGGTGCGGCCGAGTTCCAGGCAGATCTTCGGCAGCTGAGTGGTTTTACCGGACCCGGTTGCGCCCGCGACGATGACAACCTGGTTCTCCGAGATGGCGCGCGCAATGTCCTCGCGGCGCTGACTGACCGGCAGCTCCGGAGGGAAATGGATGTGGGTAACGATCGGGACGATCGAAGTCGGATCCGACATGAGCCTTCCATCGTATTCCGCGCGCGCCTGTCCTTCCCACGGAGAGAACTGGGCTGCCGTCTCACGGCTGTGGCGACAACGTTTGCGTTCGGACGCCCGCGCGCCCAAGCTGATTCCAGCGACGGGTGGCGTCGCCATGAGGAGGGACCATGCGACGAGGCATCCTCGCGACCGCGGTCGCCCTGGTCGTCGCCGCCACGCTCGCGGGATGCGCGGTCACGCCGAGTACCCCATCGGAGTTCGCTTTCATCCAGTATCCGGCGGCCGGTTTCGCCGGACTGTACGCACAGACTGCGTCGGCGCGAAAGTCCATCGACATGGAGATGTACGAGCTGACCGATCCGCGGGAGATTGCGGCGCTCGTTGCAGCTCGCCACCGGGGACTCGCAGTTCGCGTGCTGCTCGACTCGGCGTTCGAAATCCAGGCGACCAACACTCCGGCATACGCCTCGTTGAAGGCTGGCGGGGTGGATGTGCGCTGGGCGACCCGATCGACCATCTTCCACATCAAGCTGACCCTGTTCGATCGCACAATCGCAGACATCTCCACGGCGAACCTGACACCCAAGTACTATTCGACGACCCGGGATGCCGCGGTCATCGACACCTATCCGGTTCAGGTTTCAGCAATCGAGAAGACGTTCGACAACGACTGGAATGGCGGCAATCCCGCAACGGACGAATCGGACGCGCCCGGGCTCGTCTGGTCGCCGGACGCCGAATCCACAATGGTCAACCAGATCGAGTCGGCGCACGTGAGTGTCGACTTCACGAGTGAGGAGCTGTCCGATTCGGACATCTATCAGGCGCTGGCTTCGGTCGCGCAGCGCGGTGTAAAGTGCCGCATCGTGATGATGGATGAGACAGAGTGGGCCAAGGCGTTTGGCATTGTGACTGCGGCCGGTTGCCTCGTTCACGTGCTGCCGGACACCGCGACCGGGCTGTACATCCACGAGAAGGTCGTCCTCGTTGACGCGGGAACCTCGTCGGCGTCGGTTCTGGTCGGATCGCAGAACGCCTCGTACTCGTCACTCAGTTTCAATCGCGAACTGTCGATCGTGCTCACTGGTGCGCAGGCGCCAAGCGTCGTCACCTCGATTACGGGAACGTTCAACTCTGACTTCGCGGCATCTGAGCGGTGGCCAACGAACTAACTGGTTCGCGCGGCCAGTCGCAGTTCGACGGGTATCCCACGAGGCGTTGCGACGAGCCGGTCGGTTCCGGCGAATGCCGCTTCCAGCTGTGCGCGGGTCTCGCTGAAGTGCGCCCAGTCCTCGGTGTGGACGCCAATCACGGTCGACGCACCAAGGATCTCCGCCGCTGCTGCCGCGTCCTCCGAGGTGAGCGTGAGCGCTCCATCAATCGATGGCACGCGCGCAGCTCCGGCGAACAGCACCGCAACCTCGATGTCGGGAAAGCGATCGGCAATCTGACGAACCAGATCCAGGGATGCGTTGTCGCCGCTGACATAGACGGTCGGCTCGTTGTTGGCCTCGAGGACAAATCCGATGACCGGCCCGACGAGCGGTTCGATCCCGGGCGGCCCGTGCAGCGCGGGAGCGGCCGTGATCGTGACATCGCCGACGCGGTGGGCCTCCCAGCAGTCCAGCCCGATCACTGGTTTACCGAGATCGATTCCGGCCTTCGCGGTGCTCAGCGTGGGGAGTCGAAGAATTAACTCCCGACCCGAGGTGTCGAGGTTGTCTTCGTGCTCATGATGCGACAGCAGCACAAGGTCGATGTGGCCGAGATCTTCCAAGGCAACGCCGGGAGCGGCGGTCTTCGTGAGCGATTCGCCATCGCTTTCGTAGCTCTGTGGCGGATCGAAGGTCGGATCGACCAGGATGCGAAGGCCCGCGTATTCGAGGATCGCGGTCGGACCGCCAACATAGGTCACTGTCATCGTCGACATAGGCTTCAGCGTATGGCAAACCGACTCATCGGTGCTGTGAGCCCCTACCTCCGATCACACGCAGAGAACCCGGTCGACTGGTGGCCGTGGGGGAGTGCGGCGTTCACCGAGGCCGAGCGGCGACAGGTTCCGGTTTTCATCTCCATTGGCTACGCGACCTGTCACTGGTGCCACGTCATGGCACGAGAGAGCTTCAGCGATCCGGTGCTTGCCGCGTACCAGAACGAGAACTTCGTGAGCATCAAAGTGGACCGGGAGGAGCATCCGGATGTCGACGCCAGCTACCTCGCCGCCGCGAGTGCGTTCACCGACCAGTTGGGCTGGCCGCTGAGCGTCTTCGCGACGCCGAGTGGCCGCGCGTTCTTCGCGGGAACCTACTTCCCGCCGGTCCCCGTGAACGGGTTGCCGTCGTTTCGCGAGGTGCTCGAGGCGATGGTGGACGCCTGGCGCGACCAGCGTGAGAACGTCGAGGAGACCGCGGGTCGTCTCGCGGCAGCACTCGCGGCGCCTCGGCCGAGCGATGGCGATGGGCTGCCAACGTCCGAGCAACTCGATGCAGTCGTCGACGAGTTGCTCGCGTTGGAAGACAAGACGTACCGCGGCTTCGGCGGCGCGCCCAAGTTTCCGGTGGCGCCGGTCTTACGATTTCTGCAGGAACGTGGGATGGTTTCCGGACCAGCCTCCGGGCTCTGGCGCCGCACGGTCGAAGCCATGGAGCGATCAGCATTGCGCGATCCGATTGATGGCGGCTTCTTCCGTTACTCCACGCGGCGAGATTGGAGCGAACCGCACTATGAGCGAATGCTCTACGACAACGCGCAACTGCTGCGGATTTACTCCCACTACCGGCGCTTCGCCACGGGTATTGCGTCGTTCCTGCTGACCACACTTCGTTTGCCGAGTGGCGGTTTCGCCTCAGCGCAGGACAGCGAGAGCGTCGTGGATGGCGAACGACTCGAGGGTGGGTACTACCGGCTGGATGCGGCGGGTCGTGGGCGAGAAATTCCCCCAGCGCTCGACGAAAAAGTCTTGACCGGCTGGAACGGCCTCGCTATCGGCGCACTTGCTTTCGCCGGTGCCAGTCATCGGGAACCCGATTGGATCGCCGCGGCCACGTCCGCCGCCGACCTCGTTGCGACGGGGGATCTGGTGCGCGCGCGGATCGGCAATCGCGTTTCGTCGGCCAAACCGACTCTTGAGGACTTCGGCATGCTCGCCGAGGGTCTCCTGGACCTTGCGATCGCAACCGGTGAGGTACGGTTTGCAATTCGTGCGCGTGAATTGGTCGGTCAGTGCGCCGTCGACGGTGGCTTCGCCGTTCCCGGCGGCGGCGACCCGGTATTGGCCGCACACGGAATGGCAGTCGAGGATGTACCCAGTGACGGCGCCTATCCCAGCGGGCTGAGCTCGATCGCGCGGGCCGCGATCCTCCTCGACCGGCTCGGTTCCCCGGGATTTCTGGACACCGCGTCGACGGCGCTGGCCGCGATCGGGTCGCTTGCGCTGGCAAACCCGATCTCGTTCGGTTCGGCGCTGAGCGCAATGTCGATGATCTCGCTACCCGTGCGACAGCTGGTTGTCGTCACTAGCGACGCGACGAGCCGTCTGTCCTGGATCGCGCACGCCTGGCGCGCGGGCATCGGAGTCGCCGTTACCCCCGATCAGGCCGGAGCGTTTGCCGACGCCGGATTCGAACTGTTCGACGGTCGCGCTCAACTTGACGATCGCGAGACCGCCTATTTGTGCGACAACTTCGTCTGTCAACTTGCCGTGTTCGACGCAGATTCGCTCGAAGCACAGATGGATAAGCTCCCTCGCAGTTAGACGAGGCTTGCCACGGGGAAGCGTTCATCGGCGCTCCACTCGAACAGCGAGCCGTCGTAGATGGCAACGTTCCGGTGACCGAGCAGCGTCAGGGCGAGAGCATCGGCTGAAGCGGCAATACCCGCGGCGCAGTATGCGACGATTCGATCGTCATTGAGCGTCGTCCCGAACTCGGCCCGCAGTTCGGCCTCGGGAATCACCGTGTTCGTTTCTCGGCTTACCAGGCGCCCGGCGGGCACATTGATGCTCCCCGGAATGTGTCCCCGTCGGGCACGTGAACCCTCTTCGCCGCTGAATTCTCGCGGCGGCAGACCGCAGACCAGCGCACCGTTCTCGGTGCCGGCAATGATCGCCTCGATATCCGAGCTGGTCGCCCACAGTTCCGGACGTGTGGTCGCGGTGAACTGGGCCATACCCGGTTCGACGTGGCCAACATCCGTCGCCCGTTCCTCGGCCAGCCATTTGGTGTACCCGCCGTCCAGCACCGCGACGCGGTCGTATCCGTTCGCTCGGAACAGCCACCACAGTCTGGATGCCCACTGGCCGATCGCGCCGTCGTAGACCACCACTGTCGTCTCGTTGTCGATGCCAAGCGCACCGGCGGCAGCGGCGAACGCATCCGGATCCTGATGGGTGAAAGGAAGTTTCGACTCGGTGTCGGAAAATTCCTCGATGAGATCGGCGAACACGGCGCCGGGGATGTGGCCATGAACGATGTACTGCTCATGACCACTCAGAAATCCGGGACGGCCGCCCGGGGCAGCGAACGGCAGAACCGTTGCGTCGAGCACGATGAGTTGTTCGTTGCCGAGATAGTCGGCGAGCCACTGGGTGGAGACGAGGGGTGCGGTGAGCGCTGGTCCGGTCATGCGACAAGGGTACGAGCGGAACCTTTGACTGCGCCGAAGAGCTGAAACCTTACGTAACCCGCGCGAAGGGCGCCAGAATGTCCAGACATGAGAAAATTTTTTGGCTCCGGCGTCCTGGTTGCGCTCGCATTCGTGCTCGCTGGATGTACCGGACCCTTCCCGTCGTCCGGCTCGGGATCCGGTGACGGCTCGGGGAGCGGCGCAGGCGGCGGCTCTGCTGGCGGACCCGGGGCAACCTCAGCGGTCACCTGTGAGGGCGGCTCGGCCATATACACGAACTCCAGCACGAAGAACAAGCTGCTCACCGAGTGCGACAACATCACCATCGCCGCAAGCAACGTGACCGTCAGTGCACAGGGCGCCAAGACGGTCAGCATTTCGGGCAGCAATGACACCGTGACCGCGACGGATGTCGGTGTCCTGAGCATTTCCGGTTCGAACGCGACGGTCACCGCGACGACCATCACAACGTTGAGCATCAGCGGAAGCGGTCAGAAGGTTGCGGCATCCACCTCGATCGGGACGGCCGTTGTCGAAGGCGACGACAACACGGTGACCAGTCCGAAGATCACCTCCCAGCAGCAGTCCGGCGACGGCAACAAGATCGGTCAGGGTTAGTTCGGTCGCCCTGCAGGATTGGCCGCCGGGCACGTTCCGCTCCCGCCGCAGCACGGCGTGTGTGCGACGCGTCCGGGTGCTCCCCGCGGACAATTCTTCTAGCGGATCGTCTTCCGGCTCGTGATCTGGCCGGTGTCGAAACCGAGCAGGTGAAGTCCGCCGTTGAAGCGAGCGTGCTCGATCTTGATGCAGCGATCCATCACGACGGTCAAACCCTTACTCTCGCCGTAGATGGCGGCATCCTGGTTCCAGATACCCAGTTGCACCCAGACGACCTTCGCTCCCATCGCGATGACCTCGTCGATGACGGAGGGAATATCGCTGCCCTTGCGGAACACATCCACGATGTCCGGTACTTCGGGTAGCGAGGCGAGGTCGGGGTAGGCCTTCTGTCCCAGGATTTCGTCGGCCATCGGGTTGACGAAGTACACGCGGTAATCGCTCGACTGCTGCAGGTAGGTGCCGACAAAGTAGCTCGCCCGGGCCGCATTCGGAGATGCTCCGACGATGGCGATCGACTTGGCGCTGCGAAGGATCTTCAGTCGTTCCTTGGCGTTCGGCCCGATCCAGGTTCGTTGCGACTTCAGCAGCTTGCCGAGGGGCGAGTCGGCCGGCACTTCGCAGGTCAGCCCGTTGGTCAGCTGTACGGTCGTTGCGATGGTCATCAGTTGTCCTTCAGTGCGCCGGTCAGAGCCTGGTCGAGGTCATAAACAATGTCATCGGCATCCTCTATTCCGACGCTGAGGCGAACCGTGCCCGGCTGTACACCGGCCTCGACCAGCTGTTGCTCGGTGAGCTGCGCGTGAGTTGTTGATGCCGGATGAATGATCAGCGTTTTTGCGTCGCCAATGTTCGCGAGATGGCTGGCCAGATCCACGGATTCGATGAGTTTCTGGCCAACCGGGCGGCCGCCCTTGACCCCGAACGAGAAGACCGAGCCGGGACCCTTTGGCAGGTATTTCTGCGCCCGGTCGTGGTGTGGGTGCGACGACAGACCGGCCCAGTTCACGAACTCGATTCGCGGGTCAGCGTCCAGCCACTCGGCGACGATTCTCGTGTTGTCGATGTGAGCCTGGATTCGATAGGGCAGCGTCTCGACGCCCTGGGCCAACAGCCAGGCGGAATGCGGGCTGAGCGTCGGACCGATATCGCGCAGTTGCTCGGCACGAAGCCGAGTGAGGAATGCGTACTCGCCGAAGATGCCGTGCCAGTTCAGCCCACCGTATGTGGGTGTCGGTTCGTCGAACTTCGGGAAGTGCTCGTTGGCCCAGTGGAAGCGGCCGCCCTCCACGACGACACCCCCGAGGGTCGTTCCGTGGCCACCGAGGAACTTGGTTGCCGAGTGAATCACGACGTCGGCACCCCATTCGAGGGGGCGGTTCAGGTACGGCGTTGCAATCGTCGAGTCGATGATGAGCGGCAGATGGTGGGAGTGCGCGATGCCTGCAAGGCCCTCGATGTCGGCAATCTCTCCGGACGGATTCGCAATCGTCTCGGCAAAAATCAGCTTCGTGTTGTCCTGGATCGCCGCGGCGTAGTCGGCCGGATCGGAACTCTGGATGAACGTTGTTTCGACTCCGAAGCGTCGCAGCGTGACATCCAGTTGGGTAATCGAGCCACCGTAGAGATTTGCCGAGGCGACGATGTGGTCGCCCGCGCCCGCGAGCGACGCGAACGTCACGAATTGTGCGCTGAGCCCGCTCGCGGTTGCGACTGCACCGATCCCGCCCTCGAGACTCGCAACTCGTTCCTCGAAGGCCGCGACCGTCGGGTTCGCGAGTCGGGAGTAAATGTTGCCGTACTTCTGCAGCGCGAACCGAGCGGCGGCATCCGCTGTGTCATCGAAAACGAACGCACTGGTTTGGTAGATGGGAAGCGCACGAGCACCTGTCACCTGATCGGGGATGTTGCCTGCGTGAATAGCACGGGTCTTGAAGCCCCACTCGCGATCTGCCATGCAGATCACGGTAGCCGTCCGCGCCCGAGTGTCCGTCCCCACGCGTAACACTTCGTGATCGAAAGGGACGGCGTCTTACTCCCAGGACGGGATCCAGTAGTGAATTTGAAGATACGAGAACGGGATTTGGATTCCCGTCCATAGCGGCCAGAAAAAGATGCTGATCCCCACTGCCGCAACCAGGAAGACAGCGATCCAGCGCATCCCCGCGTCGCGTTTCGGCCCCGGATCGTTCCTCGTCCCGATGAGCCGGGATGCGACGAATGCGACCGCGAGCAGCAGGTACGGCTCGAAGACGATCGTGTAAAACTGGAAAACGGTGCGGTTCGTGTACAGCAGCCACGGCAGGTATCCGGCGGCGACGCCGGCGAGGATCAGTCCCACTCGCCACTCTCGATACCGAATGAGGCGGTAGAGCAAATAGAGCGCCGCCGCTACTCCCGCGTACCAGATCAACGGATTGGCGATTTCGGCGATCGATGATCCGCACGATGAGCTCGTGCATCCGTCCTGGCCGAAGGTCGTGCCGGCGTAATACATGCTGGTCGGCCTGGACATGAGTAACCAGGTGAGCGGGTTCGCGGCGTAGGGATGTGGTGAGTTCTCGTTGACGTTGAAGTTCCAGACCTGGTATTCGAACTGCAGGAAACTCTGGATTGTGTGCGGGACCCACGCCCAGGTCCCCTTCCAGGCGTTGCCGGGCTGGTCAGCAAAGGTGCGGTCGTAGCCGCCGATCGTGACGAACCAGCCGGTCCAACTCACGAGATATCCGGCAACGGCGATCGGAACCATCAGGAGGAACGTTGTCGGCGCCTGCTTAAGCAGGGTTCCGGAGACCCAGAACGATAGCCCAGCATGCTTGCGAGCCACAAGGTCGACGACGACGGTGTAGACGGCGAAGAAGGCCAGGAAGTAGATGCCGTTCCACTTCACAGCGGTGTCGAGTCCGAACGCGAGACCGGCGAGAATCAGCCACGGCCGCCACCACAGTGCGGGACCCCAGTCGGTCGGCTTCCCCTGGTCCCCGCGCTTCTTGATCCACAGCGCGAGCCTCTCGGCGCTCCACTTGCGATCCAGCAGGATGAGGCCGAAACCGACGAGCGCGAAGAACATCACGAAGTTGTCGAGCAGTCCTACTCGACTCATTACGATCGCGTTGCCGTCGATTGCCATCAGGAAGCCGGCAATCGTCGCAACCAGTGTCGACTTGAACAGGTATTTCGCGATGACCATCAGCAGAACGACCGCGAGAATTCCGCAGATCGCGGTCATGATGCGCCAGCTAACCGGATTCGTCACGCCGAGCCAGTCGTAGCCAAGTGACATGATCCACTTGCCGAGTGGCGGATGAACGACGAAGGATGCCGTCGAGTTGTAGGTGTTGACGATCCCCTTCGCGAATTGCGGATCGGCATTGGCCGGCCAGGTTCCCTCATAGCCGAGCTTGGAGAGCGTGTAGGCATCCTTCACGTAGAAGGTCTCGTCGAACACGAGCGCGCGAGGACTTCCCAGGTTCCACAGCCGCGTCCCGGCTGCCAGCAGGGTTACCGCGATCGGACCGATTGCTCGCACGGCGCGCGTGCGTTCCGGAGTGGTAGCCAGTGCGTCCCATAGCCTGTCGGTGACGGCGCGATGGTCCAGCTCGTAGAGTTCCCGCTTGAGCTTGTTCGACACGGTTGGATCGATAACGAGACGATTGAAGTCGTCATCGGCCGGTCCGGTCATTCCGTAATGCTAGCGAGCCAATCCCGACCCTCGCCTCACGACTGACCCGGTGTCTGGGACAATGAGCCGTGATCATCCTGGCCGCGACACCGATCGGAAACCTGGGGGATGTAACCCGCCGGTTGGTCGATGCGCTGTCATCCATCGACGTGATCGCCGCAGAGGACACTCGCACCACGATTCATCTGCTGAGTGCGCTGGGAATCGAGAATCGACCTCGGCTGATTCCGTTGCATGACCACAACGAGGATGCGCGGGCAGCCGAAATTGTCGAACTCGCTCGTGAAACGGATGTGCTCGTTCTGTCGGATGCCGGAATGCCGGCCATCAGCGATCCGGGGTTTCCTCTCGTCGCCGCCGCCGCTGCCGCGGGAGTGACGGTAACCGTTCTTCCGGGACCAAGCGCAGTGCTGACCGCACTTGCGGTGAGTGGACTTCCGACGGACAGGTTCTCGTTTGAGGGTTTTCTTCCGCGAAAGGGACGGGTCGCGTACTTCGCCGCACTGGCCCGCGAGCCAAGAACGATGGTGTTCTTCGAGTCGCCCAATCGGTTACCCGCTGCTCTGGGTGATCTTGCCGAAGCGCTGGGCGGCGACCGTCGCGCCGTCGTGTGTCGCGAGCTCACGAAGCTGCACGAGGAAGTGCGGAGGGGGACTGCCGCCGAGCTGGCCGACTACTTCCGCGATGGCGCTCGCGGCGAGATCGTCCTGGTCGTTGACGGCGCCGAACCGGCAACGGCAAGTCTTGAGGACGGGATAGCTCAGGTCCTTTCCCTTGTCGCCCAGGGCGCGCGACTCAGGGAGGCTTCAGCCGAGGTCGCCGAGTCGACTGGGCTCGGTCGCCGCGACCTCTATGAGGGAGCCCTCGCGGCGCGCTAATCCCATCACTTCCCGGCGACGCGACTTGTGGAAAGCGGCCGCTCGCTGGACGATAGAGCGCCGGACACAATCCGGCAATTGCAGTATCGGCCAATCCCTGCCGCGCACGATGAGAGTTGGTTGCAATGTCGCAAACAGAGGCGTCCGTCAAAGCCACGATCAGTGTCTTCGATCTGTTTACCATCGGCATCGGGCCGTCGTCCTCGCACACCGTCGGGCCGATGCGTGCTGCCGCCGATTTTGCCTCGCGAATCTCCGGTGTTCTGGATCGCGTCGCTGATCTGCGCGTCGATCTCTACGGCTCGCTTGCCGCTACCGGTCGAGGTCACGGTACCTTCACCGCGGTTCTCCTCGGGCTCGAGGGGCACCTTCCCGATCGCATCCGGCCCGCAGAAGTCGATGCCGAAATCGCTCGCATCATGGACAGCGGCGACCTCGTGATCGCGGGCACCCGATCGGTTCGCTTCTCGGTCGACGCGATTCGCTTGCATCCGCTCACCGTGCTTCCACGGCATCCGAATGGCATGAAATTCGAGGTACTCGACGCGAGCGGAACGTCGCTCGCGGTTGACACCTACTTCTCACTCGGTGGCGGATTCATCGCGCGAGAGGGTGGCGACGAAGCCGATCGGATGGCTCAGGAACCGATTCCGCTCCCGTTCGAAACCGCTGCAGAGCTTCTCGCCCACTGCGATGCCGAGGGTCTGAACTTCAGCACCGTCATGGAGCGCAACGAGCTGGCCAGTCGCTCGGAAGAAGAGATCGTCGCGGAACTTCTTCGCATCAGGGACGTCATGAACGAGTGCGTTGCCTCGAGTCTCACCCGCGAGGGCTTTCTTCCCGGTGGTCTGCAGGTTCGTCGTCGTGCTCCCGAATGGTTTCACCGACTTCAGGCCGAAGATCCCATGGGTTCCGATCCGATGTTCTGGCAGGAGTGGGTCAATCTGATCGCTCTCGCCGTCAACGAAGAAAATGCGTCCGGCGGTCGCGTGGTCACCGCCCCAACCAATGGCGCGGCCGGCATTATCCCTGCCGCCCTCTACTACGCGACCCACTACGCACCGGGAATGCAGGACGCGGACGCAGCGGACCGCGACGCGGCAGCAGTGACCTTCCTGCTTGCGGCCGGCGCCGTCGGCGTTCTGTACAAGGAGCGCGCATCCATTTCCGGCGCGGAGATGGGATGCCAGGGTGAAGTTGGATCCGCATCCTCCATGGCCGCGGCGGGCCTCGCGGAAGTCATGGGCGGAACCCCGCGACAGGTTGAGAACGCCGCCGAAATCGCGATGGAACACAACCTGGGACTAACCTGCGATCCGGTCGGAGGTCTGGTTCAGATTCCGTGCATTGAGCGGAATGCAATTGCTGCAGCTCAGGCAATCAACGCATCGAGAATGGCGCTGTGGGGCGACGGCGTTCACCGGGTCTCGCTCGACGAAGTCATCGCCACGATGCGACAGACCGGCGACGACATGAGCTCGAAGTACAAGGAGACGGCCATGGGCGGGCTCGCGGTCAACGTCGTTGAGTGCTGAGTTGTTCTTCTAGCGGTCGGTCTCGTGGCGCGCAGGGAAGGATAGGGTCGGGACACAAGTGCTCAAGAAGGGACGACGATGAGTCGGGACGTTTATTCGGCAGAAGTTCAAGCGATGATTGAGCGAACGAAGGAACTGACAGCGGAAGAAGCTGAGACTCTGGGAACCGCCTGGACCTCGCAGGAGGGGATTTCCTACGATCCTGCTTCGTTCCTCTCGCTGCACCACTGGATGAGTGAGATCCCTCATACACAAAACCTCGCCCTGCAGAACACCTGGCAGCACGTGTCATCCGTGGCGACAGTCAAGGGGCGGCCGGACGAGCTCGATGCCGCGATCGAAGCGGAGAAGGCCACCGAACACGCCGTGCGCTGGATGAGCATCACCGAATTGGCAAAGGCAGGCGCTGTGGAGGCCGCGCGGTCGGCGGTGCTCGCCGTCGGAGTTCGCGACGTCATCGATGACGCCGCCTACCAGTTGCTCGTGGGTCCGTGGCAGAAAGCCTTCGGCGCGCTTTAGCGACTGGCGGACTCTGGCGACTGGCGCGCTGTGGCGAGCGGGTTTTTGCTTGGCATCTCGATGAGGGTTCGGTCGGGATCGACGTGTTCGGGCGGTTTGAGCCAGTAGGTTCCGCCGCTGGGACCATCCATCCGGACAATCTCCCAGTCCTTCTCATGGATCAGCATGTGGTGATATCGACACAACAGGATCGCGTTGATGATGTCTGTTCGGCCGTGATCTCGCGCCCACTGCAGGATGTGATTGACCTCGGTCCACGATGGCGGCTTGTCGCAACCGGGGAATCGACATCCGCCATCCCAGACGCGCACGGCGCGACTCGCCGCCCGCTCCTGCTGGCCGCGTTCGATGGCCGTGGTATCCAGTCGTTCACGAGCCCGACGCGCGAGCTTGAGCAGCGACTCTGGCGTCACGGTCGCCACCGCGGACCCCGAAGCAGCGTGCGCGATCAGCCGCTCGGCTTCGATCCGAAGCTGTTCCGCCGATACTCCCTCGCCCGGGATGCCCAACCCGCGCCGGATGGCGTCGGCGCCGTCGAGGGTGATGCCGCCAGCCGTGACTGCGGTTGTGATCGCGGTGCTGCCGGAGCCGCCCGTCACCCCGCCCGAGGCATCGATACCCGAGCCATCGATACCCGAGCCGCCGATACCCGAGCCATCGATCGAAATTGGGGCAGCGCTCTCGGCTTCGACCATCATCTCGCCGAGCCGCGCGAGCTTGACCGCTTCGTATTTAGAGGTTCCGGTCAGCGACTGGATGAACGTTGCCGGCGTCGGGAACCCGTTCTTTTGAGCGAGTCCCGAGTATCCGAGCGTGTGATCCGAGCGGCGAGCGATCGCCGCGGCCATCCATAGCCGATAGGGCTGCAGCTGCTGATCGAGTTCACGGATCAGGCTCATTCCCGCCTGTAACGAAGCATCGTCGAGAGCGTCGATGTCGTCCTGGCACGACCCCAGCGCCGCCACGGCGGTGGCCGCGTCGGTGAGGGTGCGCGAGGGTTTTGACATAGCTCAATTTTCCCGCGCGGGCAGACACAGGTTCGAAGAGAGTCAATATCTGTGGATAAGTTCTTCGGACATACGTTCGTCTATTCGGCCTCGAGCGCGGCAAACGCGCGGTCTACCATCCCGGCGAGCGAATCGACGCCCCCGGCTTCGGCCCAGGCGAGGATGGCAACGCTGGCCGCCGCAATGAGCGCGCTGCTAACGGTTCGGGCCTCAAACGTGTCGGTGCCAAGGGCATCAAGCACCAGCCGCTGGGTTTGCGCCTGCTCTTCCCAGAGACGGGCACGAAGTGCGGGCGTCACGAGCACCAGGCGCATTTGTGCGAGAAGCCCGTCTCGAAACTCGGAATCGATCGTCTCCAGGCCGCTGACGAACGCTGTGCGGATCTTCTGCGCATCCGATTCGTTCGCTGGGCGAGTGCGGATCAACTCAGCGATCAGCGGGTCGTAGTCGTCGCTCAGGGCGACATCCTCTTTGGTGGGGAAGTAGCGAAAGAACGTGGTGTGGGTGACGCTCGCGGCGTCGGCGATTCGCTCGACCGTCGCGGCGTCGTATCCGATCTCGCCGAAGAGCTTCAGGGCGGCCGCTCGGATGCGTGCACGTGTCGCCAGCTTCTTCGCCGCGCGCCAGTCGCCGGAGCTGTCGGTCACCGGAGTCCTTTCGTTGACTCCCTATTCTCCACGCGGTCCGACCTTTCGAATCGCTCGACCTGTGACCGGCAGCGCTAGGTAGACCGCGATGATCGCGACAATCGAAATCGGCAGGAAGATCGTCGGCTGGCCGGTGAAGCCCTGCACCGCATCCGGGATCACGTTGATGGCAAGTAGCGCGAACGCGACCCAGCGGGCCCACGGCCGCAACCGGTACAGGCCAATCGCGCAGAAGCACAGGACGGCAGCAAGCAGGATCATCAGGAGTATTGCGACGATACCGAGCGACAGGAAGCCTGCCCGGCCGGCGGGTTTCATGGCCCATACCCCATCGAGCGGTGTGCCAGGGAAAGCCAACGTAACGGCGATCAGGAGCGCGAAGGCCGACGCGACCGTGAAGAAAACGGCGACGATCAGCAGGAGAACTCGAGCGATTTTTTCGGGGGTGGGGCGTGAGAGCATGGGATGATCCAAAAAGGTAGTAACTAAGATGTTAGTGACTAACATAACACGGGGGCGGCTCCGTAACACTCCAAACCGCCCCGGTAGAATTGGCGTGTGCCCAGCGAGTCCTTCTACCTGACGACGCCCATCTTCTATGTGAATGATGTGCCGCACATCGGGCACGCCTATACGGAGGTCGCCGCGGACATCCTCGCCCGCTGGCACCGGCAAGCCGGTGACGACACCTGGCTGCTCACCGGAACGGATGAACACGGCCAGAAGATCCTGCGCACGGCGACCGCAAACGACACAACGCCGAAGGCCTGGGCCGACAAGCTGGTCAAGGATGCCTGGCTGCCTCTCCTCGAGACCATCACGATCGCCAACGACGACTTCATCCGCACCACGGATGAGCGTCACGAGAAGGCGGTTCTACTCTTCCTGCAGAAGCTCTACGACGACGGTTTCATCTACAAGGGCGAGTACGAGGGCTATTACTGCGTCGGCTGTGAGGAGTACAAACAGCTTGACGACCTCATGGAGACGCCAGATGGCGACTACGCGGGGCAGCTGGTGTGCAAGATCCACGGCCGGCCGGTCGAGGTTCTGCAGGAGACAAACTATTTCTTCCGCATGAGCGACTTCGAGCAGAAGTTGCTCGACCTGTACGAGTCGCAGCCCGACTTCATCCAGCCCGGGAGTGTACGCAACGAGATCATTTCGTTCGTGAAGCAGGGCCTCAATGACCTGTCGATTTCCCGTTCAAGCTTCGACTGGGGGATCCAGATTCCGTGGGACACCAGCCACGTGCTCTACGTCTGGTTTGACGCTCTGCTCAACTACATCACGGCCATCGGTTACGGCACGGATGAGGAGAATTTCAGCCGTCGCTGGCCGGGTACCCACATCGTGGGTAAGGACATCGCGCGATTCCACGCGGTCATCTGGCCGGCCATGCTCATGGCCGCGGGAGTGGACGTGCCGAAGCACGTCTTCGGCCACGGCTGGCTGCTCGTCGGCGGCGAGAAGATGTCAAAGTCGAAGCTGACGGGTATCGCACCGGCCGAGATCACCGACACGTTCGGTGCCGACGCGTTCCGTTACTACTTCATGAGAGCAATCAGCTTCGGTCAGGACGGTTCGTTTAGCTGGGAAGATCTGAGCGCGCGGTACCAGGCCGAATTGGCGAACGGTTTCGGAAACCTGGCCTCCCGAGTTGTCGCGATGGTGTTGCGCTACTACGACGGCGTGCTGCCTGCGCCGGGTGAATACACGGAGGCCGACCTGGGGCTCCAGAAAACGGTCGCGGACGCTGCTGCCGCTGCGGATGCCGCGATCGAACGTTTCGCGATCCACGAGGCGCTTAGCGCCATCTGGACCATTGTCGAGGAACTGAACGGTTACATCACCATCCAGGAGCCGTGGGTTCTGGCGAAGGACCCGTCGACTGGCGCTGAGACCGAGGGATCTCGCCTCGCGTCCGTCTTGTACACCGCGGCCGAGGGGCTTCGAGCACTCGCGGTGCTGCTCTCGCCGACTATCCCGACGGCAACCGCGAAGCTGTGGGACTCGCTTGGCGCCAGCTCGCTTGGCCCGCTGGAGGCGCAGCCCATCCGTGAGGCGGGTGTCTGGGGCCAGTTGCCCGTCGGTTCGACGGTTTCCGCGATCGAGGGACTGTTTCCCCGGATAGACCCGCCAGCCATCACGGCCTCGTGATTCCTCGAATCATGCGAAACCGGCGACTGTGGGCCTAGCGCCTCGTCGCGTAACGTAGGTGTCGCGACTGGAGAGAAGTACATGACCGACGACGACTGGCCACCACTTCCTGAGGCACTCATCGTGCCCATCTACGACAATCACACGCACCTCGAACCGCCGCCAGAGGGAGAGTTCGACGGGCGCGAGCCCTGGCAGAGCACGCTGGACTACCACGATGCTCTCGACCGGGCATCCAGCGTCGGTGTTCGCGGCGTCGTCCAGGTCGGAACGGACCTCGAAAGCTCGCGCTGGTCCGCTGCGATCGCTGCTGTTGAACCGCGCGTTCTGGCGGCGGTTGCCCTTCATCCGAACGAGGCCCCGGTGCTCGATCGTGCGGGCACCCTTGACAACCAGCTTGCCGAGATCTCGGAGTTGGCCGGGCGTCCCCGGGTGCGCGCGATCGGCGAGACCGGCCTGGACTTCTTCCGCACCGGCGAGGATGGGCAGGATGCGCAGCGGCGATCATTCGAGGCGCACATCCAGATCGCCAAGGAACACGGGCTCGCTCTGCAGATTCATGATCGGGATGCGCACCGCGACGTCGTCGAGACCCTGCTTCGCGTCGGCGCTCCCGAGCGAACGGTCTTCCACTGTTTTAGCGGGGATGCCGAGTTGGCGTCGATCCTGTCCGAGCACGGCTGGTACGCATCCTTCGCGGGAACCGTAACGTTCAAGAATGCGCCGACCCTGCGCGATGCGCTCGAGGCTCTGCCGCGGCGACTCGTTCTGGTCGAGACCGACTCGCCGTTCCTGACACCGGTGCCGTTCCGCGGACGCCCGAACTCCTCGTATCTCATCCCGTATACGCTTCGTGCGATGGCGGCGCACCTCGGCACCGACGTCTCGATGCTGGCTGCCCTGATCTCCTCCAACACGGAAGAGGTGTACGGAGGGTGGAACTCCGAGCCGATCGTCGTGCCCGACAACCCAACGGGCGACTGACCCTTCGAGAGCCTCAGCGACCATGCCACCCTTACTCGGCCCGGCCGAGATCCGCGACCTCGCCGAACTCCTGGGCATCCAGCCGACCAAGAAGCTCGGACAGAACTTCGTCATCGACGCGAACACCGTGCGCCGAATCGTGCGCATCGCCGCAGTAACAGCGGGGATGACCGTGGTCGAAGTCGGCCCGGGACTGGGGAGCCTGACGCTCGGCCTGCTAGAGACCGGGGCATCCGTCGTCGCGGTCGAGATCGACAAGCGACTGGCGACGCAGTTGCCGCTGACGGTTGAGGCGCTCGCGCCGGGGGCGGATCTCACCGTCGTCACCGCTGACGCGCTGTCGATCACCGCCCTCGATCCCGCGCCGTCTGTGCTCGTCGCGAACCTGCCGTACAACGTGTCCGTTCCCGTGCTGCTGCACTTTCTCGAACACTTCGAGCGCATAGAGAGCGGTCTCGTCATGGTGCAGTCCGAGGTCGGCCAGCGGTTGGCTGCCCCGCCGGGATCCAAGATATACGGGAGCCCAAGTGCGAAGGCCGCGTGGTACGGCGACTTCCGGCTCGCGGGGAATGTCTCCCGGCAGGTTTTCTGGCCGGTGCCGAACGTCGATTCCGTGCTTGTTGCCTTCACGCGACATGACCCCCCGGGGTCGGAGTCCGAGCGGATAGCGACCTTCGCCCTCATCGACGCCGCGTTCCAGCAGCGTCGGAAGATGCTTCGCCAGGCGCTGAGCGTAGTCCTCGGGGACTCGGCAGCAGCATCCGCTCGCATCGAGGCAGCCGGCCTCGCTCCGACCGCGCGAGGCGAAGAGTTGACCGTGCTGGAGTTCCTAAGCATCGCGCGAGCCTGACGGCTACGGGTAGCGTCAAGGGATGCTCGCAGTCACGCTCCCGCGATTCGGCGGCCCTGAGGTTTTGACCCTCGCCGACATTCCCCAGCCGGAGGTCGGTCCGAAGGATGTTCTGATCGCCGTCGCCGGAGCCGGTCTTAATCGCGCCGACCTGATGCAGCGGGAAGGGCACTACCCGCCGCCTGTCGGCGCGCCAGACTGGCCCGGGATGGAGCTGTCTGGCACGGTGCTCGACATCGGGAGCGCGGTGAGTCGCTGGAAGGCAGGCGACCGGGTGTGTGCGCTGGTATCCGGCGGTGGTTACGCGGAGCGTGCGGTCGTGGATGAGGGACTTCTGCTCTCGGTACCGGACAACCTCGACCTCGTTGCCGCAGCGGGCATCCCCGAGGCGGCCTGCACCGCGTATGCGAATGTCTACCTGACGGCGGGGCTGGAGCCCGGCAAGAGCCTGTTGGTACAGGGGGGATCGAGCGGTATCGGCTCGATGGCCATCCAGCTCGCGGTCGCGTTGGGGAATCCCGTGTTCGCAACGGCCGGATCCGCCGCGAAGGTCGACTTCTGCGAGAGCCTCGGCGCAGTGGGCATCAACTACCGCGACGCGGATTTCGCTGAGATCATCGCTCACAAGATGGACGGACGCGGGGTCGATGTCGTGCTCGACATGGTCGGCGGCGACTACCTCGCACGCAACGTCGAAGTGCTCAGCACGGGCGGCACGGTCGCCCTCATCTCGAACCTGAGCGGGTCGGAGGGCAGGTTCGACATCGGAGTCCTGATGCGGAAGCGCGGACGCATTGTCGCCTCTACCCTGCGTGCCCGCCCGCTCGAGGAACGGGTTGCGATCGTCGCTGCGGTCGAGCGGCACGTGATGCCGCTATTTGCGCGCGGCGTCGCCCATCCGGTCATCGATACGGTGTTCGCGCTCGCGGATGCGGCCGAAGCCCACCGGCGGATGGAGTCCGGCGATCACATCGGCAAGATCCTGCTGTCGGTTTAACAAAGAATTAATCCTCAGATCTAATCAGTGGCAATACCGCTAACGGGCCCGCGCTAGGTTGGGTGTATGACCTCCGCGGCCAGCCCAGCAATGGTGCATGCGAAGGCGCCCGGGAAGATCAACGTCTTCCTTAAAGTCGGGGCGCTGCTGGACGATGGATACCACGATGTCGCGATCGCGTACCAGGCGGTCTCGCTGTACGAGGAGGTCCGGGTATACCCGGCCGATGATTTCTCGGTCGAGGTCGCCGGCACGGTCGAGCTGTCGCGGGTGCCGACCGACGGTTCGAACATTGCGATCAAGGCCGCTCGGCTGCTCGCGCGTCGCACCGGATACCGCGGTGGCGCGCGCATCGAGATCGGTAAACATGTTCCCGTCACCGGCGGGATGGGCGGCGGATCAGCGGATGCCGCGGCCACGCTACTCGCCTGCGACGAGCTGTGGGGAACCGAGCTTTCGCGCGAAGACATGCTCGCGCTCGCGACCGAACTCGGCGCGGATGTGCCGTTTGCGTTCACGGGTGGAACCGCAATCGGTACCGGCCGAGGCGACCAGCTGAGCCCCGCGCTCGCCCAGGGACAGTTTCAGTGGGTGCTCGCGATGGCCGACTTCGGACTCTCGACGCCCGCGGTCTATAGCGAGCTCGACAAGCACCGCGATCGACACTCTCAGGACATTTTCCCCGCCGATCCTCAGCCCTTTGTCGACGCAAATGTGCTGCAGGCGCTGCGCGCGGGAGACCCGCACATGCTGTCGGAGACGCTCTACAACGACTTGCAGGCGCCGGCGCTGCACCTGGAGCCGTCGCTGGCATCCGTCCTGGAGCTCGGTGAGGAAAATGGCGCGCTGGCCGGCATCATTTCCGGATCGGGGCCGACCATTGCGTTCCTTACCGCGGACCTCGACAACGCGCTAGAACTCCAAATCGCCCTCAGCGCCGCCCGCCTCAATGTGGTCCGCGTCATCGGCCCGGTGCACGGTGCCCGGCTGGTCAATCTGTAGCACCGGGCATCCACCGCGCCCCGGTCATATCCGCCACCCTCGTTGTGCAGGTATTGCGGCACTTCGTCCGCACAAGTACTGGGATCCGCGAGCATTTCGGCCGCGAGTACCTGCACAACAGGTGTCACCCGAGGCCGGTAGGCTCGGACACTTATGGCGCATCTGCTCGGAGCCGAAAACCTCCACCTCGAATACCCGACGCGGGTCGTCTTTGACAGCGTCACAATCGGGCTCGATGAGGGCCAGCGCATCGGTGTTGTTGGCCGCAATGGCGATGGCAAGTCGAGTCTGCTGCGGCTGCTTTCCGGGCGCATGCAGCCCGACGAAGGACGGGTAACCAGACGAGGGGGCGTCACGCTCGGGATGCTGGACCAGGCCGACGACCTTCCCGACGAAGAGCTGGTCAGCCACACAATTGTCGGTGACCGCGACGAGCACGAGTGGGCGGGTGACGGTCGGGTTCGCGACGTCATCGAGGGTCTGGTCGGCGGCATCCCGTGGGACTCCCGCATCGGTGACCTAAGCGGCGGCCAGCGTCGCCGAGTTGCGCTCGCGGCGCTCCTGGTCGGCGACTGGGACATCCTGTTTCTCGACGAGCCGACCAACCATTTGGATGTCGAGGGCATCGCCTGGCTCGCGGCTCACCTGAAGCGGCGCTGGTCCGCGAACGCCGGCGGCCTCATCGTCGTGACCCACGATCGGTGGTTCCTCGACGAGATCTGCACAGACACCTGGGAGGTGCACGACCGCATCATCGAGCCGTTTGAGGGCGGGTATGCCGCCTACATCCTGCAGCGTGTCGAGCGCGATCGAATGGCCGCAGCATCCGAGGCGAAACGCCAGAACCTGATGCGCAAGGAGTTGGCCTGGTTGCGTCGCGGCGCTCCGGCACGTTCCACCAAGCCCAAATTCAGGATGGACGCGGCCTACGAACTCATCGAAAATGAGCCGCCTCCGCGCGACACGGTTTCGCTCGCCGCGATGGCCATGCAGCGTCTCGGCAAGGATGTCGTCGACATCGTCGATGTCAGCGTCAGCTACCCGGATACCTCGGTGCCGGAGCCTGTCGAGGGGCCACCAGCGCAAAAGCTCGTGCTCAAGGATGTCACCTGGCTCATCGCCCCGGGGGAGCGCACGGGCATCCTCGGCGTCAACGGCGCGGGTAAGAGCACTCTGCTCGGACTCGTGTCCGGCGAGGTGCAGCCAACCGCGGGCAAGGTCAAGCGCGGGAAGACGATCAAGATCTCATTCCTCACGCAGCAGCTCGCCGAGCTCGAAGACGTCTGGGAAGACCGGGTGAGCGACGTTCTCAAGCGCCAGAAGAGCACGTATGTTTCGGGCGGCAAGGAGCTCACGCCGTCCCAGCTGCTCGAAGGGGTTGGCTTCTCGAGCGCGCAGATGGCCACCCGGGTAAAAGAGCTCTCCGGTGGGCAGAAGCGGCGGCTGCAGCTGCTGCTGATCATCCTCGATGAGCCAAACGTGCTCATCCTCGACGAGCCGACCAACGACCTCGACACCGACATGCTCGCCGCAATCGAAGATCTCCTCGACTCCTTCGCGGGCACTCTGCTTGTCGTCTCGCACGATCGCTACCTCATTGAGCGGGTCACCGACCAGCAGTACGCGGTGCTCGACGGACACTTCCGGCACCTGCCGCGAGGCGTCGAGCAGTACCTCGAGCTGCGGTCGAAGGCGGTCGCGAAGGCGGTCGCGCCTGCGTCGGCCGCCCGAGTCCCTGGGCAGAGTTCGGTCCCTGGGCAGAGTTCGGTCCCTGAGCCTGTCGAAGGGCCGGTCACGCCGAAACTCAAGGGCGCAGAACTACGTAACGCCGAGAAGGAGTACGCGGCAGCGGGCCGCAAGATCGAAAAGCTGCAGGGCCAGATTGCAGATGTGCACCTGCGGATGGCCGAGCACGACCAGTCCGACTACGTCGGGCTCGGCGGGCTGTCCACCGAACTCGGCACGATGCAGTCGCAGCTGGACGAGGTCGAGTTCCGCTGGCTGGAACTGGGCGAACTTCTCGGGACCTAGTCGAAATCGAGGCTCAGCTTGCGCAGCAGTGCACTCAGCCGCTCGCGATCGACGCCGGATAGACCATCCAGCAGCTCGGATTCGCCCTCGAGCAGCAGGGCGATCGCCGAATCGACGCGGTCGCGCCCCGGCTCGGTCATCACAACGAGGATGCCCCGACCGTCATTCGGGTCGGTGCGTCGCTCGACCAGCCCACGCTCTACCAGCCGGTCGATTCGGTTCGTCATCGTTCCGCTCGAGACGAGGGTCTGCTGCAGAAGCGCCTTGGGGCTGAGCTGGTAAGGCTTCCCCTCGCGCCGAAGCGCAGAGAGTACGTCGAACTCCCAGAGCTCAAGGTCGGATGCCGCGAATGCGGTTCTTCTCGCCCGTTCGAGATGGCGGGCAAGGCGGCCAACCCGGCTGAGAACCTGCAGCGGCGCGAAGTCGAGGTCGGGACGTTCGCGTTCCCAGGCTTCGACGATGCGATCCACTTCGTCGTTTGCAGGCATCCTCCATTATCGCTGGCCGCCGCATCCGTCGGCGGCCTATCGGCTGGCGGCCTATCCGCCTGCCTCTGCGCGTAACTCATGCAGAATTTGCGCAGATCAGTATTCGACCCCGGAAACTCGCGGGTCGAGCCCTCGTGCGCCAAATTCTGCATGAGTTACGCGGGGCGAGGGGGGAGTGAGCGTCGTCCGAGCGGGGATCTGGCAGAATTGACCGGCGCGCTTGGCCACCGGTGAAGCGGTGCGGTCCGCCTTGGTGTAACCGGCAGCACGACAGCCTTTGGAGCTGTTAGGTCCAGGTTCGAATCCTGGGGGCGGAGCAAGAAAAAGGGCGCCGATGCGCCCTTTTTCTTGCTCCGCTGTCGCGGAGCGCGACCGGCTTGAGCCGGTCAGTGTCGGTTTCCGGCACGGGAAACGAGGCGGTGAGAAGGCTCCGCTGTCGCGGAGCGCGACCGGCTTGAGCCGGTCAGTGTGGGCTGGCCGCACGAAAGCGCACGCGCGTCATCCGGCCGTTCCCGGATGTACCGGCGGCTTGCCAATTAATGAACCCCGTGTATCTTTCAATCCGTGAGTATCACGCGGGCGACGCCGGGGTCGCAGACTTCACTTCGTGAAGCCAACCGAGCACGCATCATCGATGCGGTCAAAAGGCACGGTGGTTTGACGCAGGTGGAGCTCGCCGGGGCGACAGGTCTGTCTCCTGCGACGGTGTCGAACATCGTCAAGGAGCTCACGGCATCCGAGGTGCTGCACACCACGATGACCACTCGCAGTGGTCGTCGGGCTCAGCACGTGACGCTGGCGCGAGCTCTCGGCCTCGTCGCCGGGGTACATATTTCGACCAGGCACATGCGCATTGCGCTCGCCGACGTCGCCAACACGGTCGTCGCCGAGCACAATATGCCGCTCGCAAAAGACCATCGAGCGGACAACGAACTCGACAAAGTGACCCAGCTCATCGCTGACATGCTCGACTCGGTCGACGCAACCATGGACGAGATACTGGCCGTCGGAATCGCACTTCCCGCGCCGGTTGATGCCCGAAGTGGCGAGATTTCGAGGTCCGGTTTGATGCGCGGATGGGATGGCGTCTCCATCGCCGACCTCATGCATCGCCGCATAAAACGTCCCGTCTTTGTCGACAATGAAGCCAATCTGGGCGCCCTGGCAGAGTTCCGGATGGGCGCCGCCCGAGGACGATCGAACGCGGTCTATCTCCGGGTCGGCCAGGGGATCGGCTCCGGACTTGTGCTGAATGGCGCGGTTTATCGCGGTTTTGAGAGCGCCGCTGGCGAGTTCGGCCACATGACGATCGACGAACACGGCCCACTGTGCCGGTGCGGAAACCGTGGATGCCTCGAAGCGATCGCCGGGGGACCAGCCATCCTCGAGGGACTCCGCGAGGGCAACGGCCCACAGAAACTCACGGACGTCGTTGTCCATGCGATCGCGGGCGATCCGATCTGCATCCGAGCGATTGCGGATGCCGGCCGCCACATCGGAATCGCGGCCGCGAATCTGTGCAACCTTATTGCGCCGGAGAGAATCGTCGTCGGCGGAGAACTGGCTCGCGCGGGCGAGCTGCTGCTCGGACCGCTGCGGCACAGCCTCGAACGCTCGGTCGTGATGAGTTCAGACAAGGTCGCCGACATCGTCCAGAGCCAACTCGGTGATCGGGCCGAGCTCTGCGGGGCCGTCCTCTACGCGATCGATCGCAGCAACCTCGGCGCCGACGACCCGCCCCTCTAAGGCGGGTAGCCGAGGTCGTTTGTTAACGATTTGGGCACGCAATTCGTCTGTTGGCTTCAAGACTTGACGCCAACCTCGATTTGGTGACATGCTCCTCGTGGCGCCAATGAGGGTGCCATGAATCGGAGGTTATTCAATGAAGATCGCCACCAAGAGAGCTGTTGTCGCGGCCGCGGCTCTCCTGCTCACCGCGGGGACGCTGACAGCGTGCTCCAGCGGCGGCTCCGGCACCACCACCAACAGCAAGGCGTACAAGATCGGATTCCTTCTTCCCGATGACGTAACCGCCCGCTACGCGGCTGCTGACCAGCCCGACTTCGTCCAGGCGATCGCCAAGGACGACCCGCAGGCCGTTGTTCTCTACGAAGACGCAAACGGCAGCGCTTCCAACCAGCAGCAGCAGGCACAGGCCATGCTCGCGCAGGGTGTGAACGTTCTCGTGCTCGATGCGTTCGACGGCGAGGCAGCACAGTCGATCGTTACCGCGGCCAAGGCCAAGAAGGTCCCGGTCATCGACTACGACCGTCTCGTCGACGGTGGCAAGTCGGACTACTACGTGTCCTTCGACAACCAGAAGGTCGGTGTGCTGCAGGGAACTGCATTCGTCGCCCAGCTGAAGAAGGAAAACGTCCCGTCCGGCTCCGGCATCCTGATGATTGATGGATCGCCGACGGACAACAACGCCACCCTGTTCGCCAAGGGCGCGCACTCCGTGATCGACAACAGCGGTTACAAGGTTCTCGCTGAGTACCAGACACCCGGTTGGGACCCGGCACAGGCACAGACCTGGGCTGCCAGCCAGTTCACGAAGTTCGGTAGCCAGATCAAGGGCATCTACGCCGCTAACGATGGAACAGCTGGTGGCGTCATCGCAGCTGCGCACGCCGCGAAGTTCAGCCTGAAGAACATGGCGCTGACCGGGCAGGATGCAACCGTTGCCGGTATGCAGTCGATCCTCGATGGCGACCAGTTCATGTCCGTCTACAAGGCCATCAAGCCTGAGGCGCAGAAGGCTGCATCGCTCGCAATTGCACTGGCTGAGGGCAAGCACCCGAAGGCTCCGACCACCGTTGCTGGCGCGTCCGGCCCCGGTGTTCCCTCCTTCCTGCTGGTCCCGGTTGCTGTTACCCGCGACACCATCGAGTCCACGGTCGTCAAGGACGGCTTTGACTCGGTTGCGGACATCTGCACCGGTTCGTACAAGGCGCTCTGCACCCAGTACGGCGTTCAGTAGCACCTAGCAGCACTAGATAGACCGGTCGGGGATCGCCCACAGGGTGGTCCCCGACCGTACTATGTCGACACGACCTGTACACAAAGGAGTAACAGTGACTCTCGTTTCTGAAGAGGCGTCCGCGAAGCATGAGACGGCAGACCCCGTTCTCTCGATGAGGGACGTGAGCAAGGGATTCGGTGCGGTTCAGGCGCTGAGCGGCATCAACCTTGACATCTATCCCGGCGAGGTGGTCGCCCTCGTCGGCGACAACGGTGCCGGAAAGTCCACGCTCGTCAAGATCCTCGCGGGTGTCCACCCGCAGGACAGCGGGACCATTACCTTCCACGGCAAGGTAGTGAACATCCCGAGCCCCACCGCGTCCCGCGCGCTCGGTATTGCGACTGTCTTCCAGGATCTCGCGCTCTGCGACAACCTGGATGTCGTGTCCAACCTTTTCCTTGGTCGTGAGATCGGGAACTTCGCCCTCAACGAGGTCGAGATGGAAAGCCGGTCGTGGGAGCTGCTCCGCCAGCTGTCGGCCAAGATCCCGTCCGTCCGCATCGCGGTCGCATCCCTTTCGGGTGGTCAACGCCAGACGGTCGCCATTGCTCGCTCGCTCATTGGTGAGCCAAGCATCGTGATTCTGGATGAGCCGACCGCCGCCCTCGGTGTGGCGCAGACCGCCGAAGTGCTCAATCTCATCGAGCGCCTGCGCGAGCGTGGCCTCGGCGTGCTGCTCATCAGCCACAACCTGGCCGACGTCCAGGCGGTCGCCGACCGTGCGATCGTCCTGCGACTCGGACGCAACAACGGAGAGTTCCGAATCGCGGATGTCAGCTACGAAGACATCATCGCCGCCATCACAGGCGCAACCGACAACGTAGTCACGCGCCGCGAGGCTGCCGTCCGTGCACACAACGAGGAGAAGAAGAAGTGACACAGACCCCCGTTCCGGTCGCGGAGAATTCGACCGCACCATCCGATCTGCAGGACGAGCGCCTGATCCAGCCCACCGGAGTTCGCGAGAACCTCTCTGCGCAGTTCAAGCGCATACGCACCGGAGACCTTGGCTCGCTTCCTGTGGTCGTGGGCCTCGTGATCATATGCGTGATCTTCCAGATCCTCAGCCCAACCTTCCTCGGCGCCTACAACCTCTCGAACCTGTTCCTGTTCAGCGCGCAGACCGGAATCATCTCGGTCGGCATTGTGCTGGTGCTGCTGCTCGGGCAGATCGACCTCTCGGTCGGCTCGATGAGCGGTCTCTCATCAGCGATCTTCGGTGTCTTGCTCATCCAGCAGGGCTGGCCGGAATGGTCAGTCATTATCTTGGCGATTCTCGCGGGATGCGCCGTCGGTGTGTTTTACGGAATCCTGTTCGTGCGGTTCAGCGTCCCAAGCTTCGTGATCACGCTCGCCGGCTTGCTCGGCTTGCTCGGTATCCAGCTGGGTGTACTCGGCCCGGTCGGTGACTTCAACATCCCGACCACGAGCTTCATGGTGCAGTTCGCACAATCGTGGTATCTGCCTCCGATCGTCGCGTACATTCTCGTCGTCGTCGCGGCGGGCGGGTACGCGCTGTCCGCGCTGCTTCGTGCTCGTGCACGTCGTAAGGCGGGCCTGTCCGCTCGCGGCACCGTGGGAATCGTCGTCACCGCGGCGCTCATCCTCGTCGCGCTAGCGCTACTCGTTACCTACCTCGATTCGTACACGAATGGTGGCGTCGCGGACTGCTTCGTATTCCTCGTGTTCCTCGTCGTGATCATGCAGTACCTGCTGACTCGCACCAAGTGGGGTCGCTCGGTATTCGCTGTGGGTGGAAACGTGGAAGCGGCTCGCCGCGCTGGTATCCGCGTCAACCGTGTCTACATGTCGATCTTCATCCTGTGCTCCGCGTTTGCCGCGATTGGTGGACTGGTCGCGATGGGAACGCTCGGGCAGACCACCCAGTCGAGCGGTACTGGTGATGTCAACCTCGACGCGATCGCCGCGGCGGTCATCGGCGGAACGAGCCTCTTCGGTGGCCGTGGTTCGGCATGGTCCGCTCTGCTCGGCATCCTGGTTATCCAGGCCATCGACAGTGGCCTCAACTTGCTGAGCCTGAACGCCGATGCCCGCTACATGATCACTGGTGGCGTGCTTCTGGTGGCCGTGATCGTCGACTCGCTCTCGCGTCGCTCGCGTGTCGCGGCTGGTCGAGCCTAGAGATCCACACAAGCAACTCCCCCGAGAGGATCCGCTCGGGGGAGTTCTTGGTTTAACGGGAGAATGACTTCATGACCGATTCCAATCTCGCCGTCATCGTTTTGGCCGCCGGCCAGGGCACTCGAATGAAGTCGGAGCGGCCCAAGGTGCTCCATCTGTTGGCTGGGGTTCCGATCGTGGGCCACGTGCTCGCGACGGCTCGCGAGCTTGACCCGGTGCACGTCGTCGTCGTCGTGCGCCACGAGCGGGATGCGGTTTCCGCAATCGTTCTCGAGCTGATGCCCGAGGCCGTGATCGTCGATCAGGATGAGGTACCCGGCACCGGCCGCGCCGTGGAGCAGGGCATCGACGCCCTCCCACCGGGATTTGCGGGCGACGTGCTCATCGTGAGCGGGGACGTGCCGCTGCTGGATGCCGGAACCCTGACCGGCCTGCTTCTCGCACACCGCGACGGGGGTGCCGCTGCCACGCTGCTCTCCGCGATCTTCGACGACGCGACCGGCTACGGCCGCATCGTCCGCACCGCGGATGGCGCTGTCGATCGCATCGTCGAGCAGAAGGATGCGACGGACGACGAGCTCGAGATCCGCGAGGTGAACTCCGGCACATACGTCTTCCACCTCGAGCCGCTGCGCGAGAAGCTCGCGCTCGTGACGACCCACAACGCGCAGGGGGAGAAGTACCTGACCGATGTGATCGGCTTGCTCAGCGCATCCGGTTCGGATGTCACGGCCGTTCCGGTCAGCGAGAACTGGATCGTCGGAGGGATCAACGACCGCGTGCAGCTCGCAGAAACGGCACGTCGGCTCAACGAGATGATCGTTCGTGGCTGGCAACTCGCCGGCGTCACCATCCTCGACCCGCATTCGACCTGGATCGACCTGCAGGCCACCATCGCGGAAGACGTCGAGCTGCTGCCCGGAACGATCCTCGTCGGCCCAACCGTGATCGAACGCGGCGCCATCATTGGGCCGGACACCAGCCTCGACTCCTGTGAGGTCGGCGCCGGTGCGGTCGTTCGGCGCACTGACGCGACGCTCGCGGTCATCGGTACGGGCGCATCCGTCGGGCCGTTTGCCTACCTCCGTCCTGGCACGTACCTCGGCGAGAACGGCAAGATCGGCACGTTCGTCGAAACGAAGAATTCGCGCATCGGCAACGGGTCGAAGGTGCCGCACCTGAGCTACATCGGCGACACGACCGTGGGTGAGGAGTCGAACGTCGGTGCGGGCACCATCACGGCAAACTACGACGGAGTCAATAAGCACAAGACGGTCGTCGGCTCACACGTTCGGTCGGGCTCGCACAACGTGTTCGTCGCCCCCGTTACTATTGGAGACGGAGCCTACACAGGTGCTGGCACGGTGGTGCGCAAGGATGTTCCGCCCGGCGCGCTAGCCATCAATGTTGCTCCGCAACGCAATATGGATGGCTGGACTCTCGCCAAGCGTCCGGGCACTGCAGCCGCGAAAGCGGCGGAAGCAGCATCCGGCGACAGCGTGGACAAAGCCTGACCCGTCGGGGAGCCGGCAGGAAGCGGGACACGTGGCCGAGATCACCGCCAGCGGCAAGAAGCGATTGGTCATTGTCACGGGGCGCGCTCATCCGCAGCTCGCAATCGACATTGCCAGCGAGCTCGGCACTGATCTGGTCCACACGGACGCGCGAACCTTCGCCTCGAGCGAGTTCTATGCGCGGTACGACGAGAGCGTGCGCGGGTCGGATGCGTTCGTCATCCAGTCCCACACTCGGCCGGTGAACGACTGGCTCATGGAGCAGCTGATCATGATCGACGCGCTCAAGCGCGCATCCGCCAAGCGGATCACGGTCGTCGCCCCCTACTATCCGTATGCCAGGCAAGACAAAAAGGGTCGCGGTCGCGAGCCGATCAGCGCGCGCCTTGTCGCTGACCTGTTCAAGGCCGCTGGCGCCGACAGGATCATGAGCGTTGACCTGCACGCGGCGCAGATCCAGGGATTCTTCGACGGCCCCGTCGACCACCTGTTCGCCATGCCCGTGCTGCTCAAGCACTTCCAGGAGCGGCTCGATCCCGCGACCCTGACGGTCGTGTCGCCGGACATGGGCCGTGTGCGCGTCGCTGATGTCTGGAGCGACAAGCTCGGAGCGCCGCTGGCGATCATCCACAAGCGTCGCGATCCGATGATCGCGAACAAGGTCACGGTGCACGAGATCGTCGGCGAGGTCGACGGCCGCGTCTGCCTGATCGTTGACGACATCATCGACACGGGTGGCACGATCGTGAAGGCGGCCGAGGCGCTCAAGCAGGCCGGGGCGCTCGGGGTCATTGTCGCCGCGACGCACGCGGTGTTCTCGGATCCGGCCAGCGAGATCCTGCAGAGCGACTTCATCGACTCGGTTGTGGTCACCGACACCCTGCCGATCCCGGAGGAGAGCCGCTTCCCGACCCTGACCATCCTGCCGATCGCGCCGCTCATCGCGAGCGCCATCCACGAGGTGTTCAGCGACGGCTCGGTTACTTCGATGTTCGACGGCGCCGCCTAGAACCCGTCCCACACACCGGTTGTGCAGGTACTTCACCGCCGAACGGGCTTCGATCCCATTGAACAAGTCGCTTGGGGTCGCTAACACCTGCACAACAGGTGCGGGCGGGGCGGATGTCAGCTACGCGTTGACGCCGGAGCGCGCCGGGATGGCCGGGGGCCCGGGTATCCAGCCGAGCGAAGCGACGAACTGCGAGCCGCCGAACGAGTCGGATGCGGTGTAGCACTGCCAGCCCGATCCGTTCGCCCCGAACAGCTCAAAGCTCGCGGTCGACTGGTCGCCCGGATGTTCGTAGCTGACCCAGCGTTTGCAGCTCTCCGCGGCATCCCGGAAGTTCAGCATGACCTCGCCGATGACGCCAGGCAGTACGAGACCGACTACGCCGACGACCACAACGATGCGCATCGCGATCAAGAGGCGCCGAGATCGCAGAGGACGGCCGTTGATCGGCACATAGCCGACCAGCTCAGGCTGCTCATCCTCGTAGAAGCTCATGGCTCTATCATCCCCGCATATTGGTGAGGGGCGGCAGAAAGCCCTAAATCGTGACCTTTTAGGGCCTTCTGCCGCCCCTCAGGGGAAACTAGTGGGCGGACGGGGTGGTCTCTATCTCGGAGCGGTCGCCCGACCATAGGGTGTGGAAGACGCCCGGCTTGTCGACGCGCTTGTACGTGTGCGCGCCGAAGAAGTCGCGCTGGCCCTGGACCAGAGCGGCGGGCAGGCGTTCGGCACGGATGCCGTCGTAGTACGCGAGTGACGACGAGAACGCGGGCGTCGGGATGCCGGCCATGGCCGCGTGTGCGACAACGGTGCGCCACGACTCCTGCGCGCCCTCAATTGCAGCCGTGAAGTAAGGCGCAGTGAGCAGCGCGACGAGTCCGGGGTTCTCCTCGTATGCATCCGTGATTCGGTTCAGGAACTGCGCGCGAATGATGCAGCCGCCCCGCCAGATCTTGGCGATGTTGCCTTTCTTGATGTCCCAGTTGTATTCCTCTGCGCCGGCGACGATGGCGTCAAAGCCCTGGCTGTACGCGATCATCTTCGAGGCGTAGAGCGCGCGGCGAACATCCTCGATGAACTGCGTGCGATCCTCGACAACCCATGGCTTGGCTGGCCCGGGAAGATCGGATGCGGCCTTCCGCTGTTCCGGCTTGGACGACAGCGCGCGGGCAAACACGGCTTCGGCGATACCCGAGACGGGGATGCCGAGAGCCAGCGCGTTCTGCACCGTCCAGACTCCCGTCCCCTTCGATCCGGCCTGGTCGAGGATGACGTCGACGAGCGGTTTGCCCGTAGACGCATCCACCTGCTTGAGCACCTCGGCCGTGATCTCGATGAGGTACGACTCGAGTTCGCCCTTGTTCCACTCGGTGAAGATGTCGGCGATCTCGGCCGGCGTCGCTCCCGTGCCGTGGCGGATGAGGTCGTATGCCTCGGCGATGAGTTGCATGTCTGCGTACTCGATGCCGTTGTGGATCATCTTCACGAAGTGGCCGGCGCCATCCGTACCGACGTGCGTCACGCACGGCTCGCCCTCGGCGATCGCCGCGATCGACTCGAAGATTGGGCCCAGCTTCTCGTAGGCCTCGACCGAACCTCCCGGCATGATCGAGGGTCCCTTGAGCGCGCCCTCCTCGCCGCCGGAGATTCCAGTTCCGACGAAGTTCAGGCCCCTGTCGCGCGCCGCCTTTTCCCGGCGGATGGTGTCGGTGAACAGCGAGTTGCCGCCGTCGATGATGATGTCGCCGGGCTCGAACAGCTCGGAGAGCTCGTCGATGACGGCATCCGTCCCCGCCCCGGCCTGCACCATGATGAGTGCGGCGCGCGGCTTTTCGAGCGAGGCGACAAAATCCTTGATGTCCTCCGATGCCACGAAGTTGGCCTCGGGATGCTCCTTCACCAGCGTCTGGGTCTTGGCATACGTGCGGTTGTAGACCGCGACCGTGTTGCCCTCTCGCGAGGCAAGATTGCGCGCGAGGTTCGATCCCATGACGGCGAGGCCGACGACCCCGATGTTCGCAGTGGCCTTGGTGGATTCAGACATGACAGTGCTCCTCGACGAATGGGCTGACTGTTAAGCCTACCGACTCGTCGAGGAGCACCGAGCTGGAACTAGTGGGCCGCGACCGGCTCCGGCGCGGTCGGCACCTTACCGGTGACGGGTGCGTGCGCGTTGCTGAGCGAGACGCCCTGGCCGCGACGGCGGAACAGGAACACAGCGATCACAGCTCCGAGCGCGAACGATCCGGCGCCCCACGTGTAGGCAATCGCGTAGCTGTGCACCGCGGCATTTCCGAGCGCTTCCGCGAGCGCCGGCTTGGTGTTGGCCAGCGGCGGGTTCGCCGTAAGGTATGCCGTGAGGGCGGATGCCGCGAGCGTGTTAAGCAGGGCCGTTCCGATTGAGCCACCAACCTGCTGGCTGGTGTTGACCAGCGCGGATGCGACGCCGGCGTACGCCCGCTCGACCCCGAGGGTGGCGGTCTGCATCGAGGCGGGCATGATCGTGCCCATCGCGAATCCGACCAGCATCAGCGGCGGCATGATGTCGGCAACGTACGTGCTGTGCACACCGAGCTGCGTCAGCCAGAGCATCCCGCTCGCCGCGAGAACCATGCCGATCGGCACGAGCACCTTCGGTCCGAGTCGTGGAACCAGGAAGTTCGTGCCCAGCTGCGCGGCGACGATGAGGCATCCGACCATGGGCAGGAACGAGAGTCCGGTCTGGATCGGCGTGTAGTCCAGCGTGGTCTGCAGGTAGTAGGTCACGAACAGGAAGATCGCAAACATGCCAACGGCGGCCAGAAGAATCGAGGTGTACGCCGCACCGCGGTTGCGGTCGAGGATGACGTGCAGCGGCAGCAGCGGATGTGTCGCCCGACGCAGCCAGAGCACGAACGCGATCAGCAGGACGCCCGCGGCAATGAGCATGCCCCACGAGTCGGCGGCGCCCCATCCGTCGGTGTACGCATTCGAGAATCCGTAGACAAGGAAGAACAGTCCGCCCGAGACAAGAATGGTTCCGGGTACATCGAGCTTCGGACGAACACCGAGTTGGATGTGCGAAGGCACGAAGATGATCGCGCCGATGACGGCCACAACCGCGATGGCGACGTTGATATAGAGATTCCAGCGCCAGTTGAGATCCTGGGTCAGGAGGCCGCCGAGCAGCAGGCCGATCGCACCACCGGCACCGGCAATGGCGCCCCAGACGCCGAAGGCGCGTGCGCGCTCCTTCGGGATCGTGAACGTCGTTGTCAGGACGGCGAGAGCAGCGGGCGCGAGCACCGCGCCGAATCCGCCCTGCAGGGCGCGCGCGGCAACCAGCCAGCCGAACGTCGGGGCCGCGCCACCGAGAGCGGAGGCGAGAGCGAAGCCAATGAGGCCGATCATGAAGGTGCGCTTGCGACCGATGAGATCGGAGAGACGGCCGCCGAGAAGCAGCAGGCTTCCGAATGCGAGGGAGTACGCCGTAACGACCCACTGGCGGTCGCCGTTAGAGAAGCCGAGGTCGGCCTGGGCATGCGGGAGCGCGATGTTGACGACGGTTGAGTCGAGGATGACCATCAACTGGGCGAGCGCCACGGTCGTGAGGGTCAGCCATCTGTTGGGAAGCGCCTGTGGTGACGCTGATAGCGAATTCGAAGACATGACAGCGACTATATACGGTACTGTCGAGTTTCGGAACTTAACAGTTTCTAAATTATGCGCACAGCGAAATTGCTTGGCGTACTATCGAGATCAAATGAAAGGGATGAGTCGCAATGATGCCGCTTGATCTCATCGAACAGGCAGCCAGCCCCCGCGTTGGCAGGCCAATGGATGCCACGCGCGACGACGACATCCTGAACGCTGCCCTCGATATTCTCGCCGAAGTCGGTTACGACGGCATGACCATCGACATGGTCGCGGCGCGTGCTCGTGCCGGTAAGGCGACGCTGTACCGACGCTGGCCGTCGAAGACCGAGCTCGTCATCGATGCCGTTGCGTGCATGAAGAACAAGGACATCGACTTCGACGCACTCCCCGACACGGGAACGCTGCGCGGCGACTTTATCGCGATGATGAAGGCACCGACCATCAAAGATGGCGCGCAGAAGATGCGGGTCATGGCCGGTCTGGTTTCGCTCATCGCGCGCAACCCGGAGCTTGCCGAAACGGCACGTGCCTCGGTCATAGCGCCGCGTGCCGAGATCAACCGCCGGTTCCTGCAACGGGCAATCGACCGCGGTGAGATCCGCGCCGATATCGACATTCCGTTCATCTCAAGCATCAGCCCGTCGATGGTGACCTACCGCACGATGATGATGGGGGTGCCGGTCGACCGGGAGTATCTGATGCAGATCCTCGACAAGGTCGTGCTGCCCAGTGTTGGTTTGGTCGCCCCCGCGGCGCTTTCTCCCCAGCGCTAGGAGCTAAGCGCTAGAAGCTACTCGCTCCGAGGTAGTTGTCGAGCTTGAAAGTATGTGCCGGGATGTCGCGCACCAGCTCGCCCGTGATCCGCGCCGCCTCGTCCTCGCCGAGCTGGTGCGTGACGACGAGCCCGGCCAGGTAGCCGGCATCCGTTCTTCGCGACACGTCATGCCTCGCCGGAATGGAGCAGAACGCCCGGGTGTCGTCGATGAATCCGCTGGTTTTAGCGAAGCCGACAGTGTCGGTCACCGCAGCGCGATAGCGCGCGATCCCGCCGGGGCTGTCGAGGAACCACCACGGCGCCCCCGCATACACGCTCGGATAGAACCCGGCCAGCGGCGCGATCTCGCGGCTGAACGCCGTCTCATCGACGGTGAACAGCACGAGGTGCAGCTTCGGATGCGTGCCAAAGTCCCGAAGCAGCGGCTGCAACGGGCGAGTAAAGGATGCGACGTCTGGCAGGTCGTGTCCGGTGTCCGGCCCGTACGCTTCGAAGGTCGGCCGGTGGTGATTGCGAATGACTCCGGGATGAAGCTGCATCACGAGACCGTCCTCGGTGGACATCTCCGCGAAGCGGTAGAGCAGGTTGCGACGGTACGCGGCGATATCGTCAGCCGTAACCGTGCCGTTCAGGCGGTTGGCGTGAATCCACTCGGCGTCGACCGGGTCGAGGGGCTCCGCGCCGGCATCTGCAACGCCGGTGTCGGTCGAGGTCGCGCCATTCTCGATGAAGAATTGTCGCCGGGCCCGCAGGCCGTTGAGCATGCCGGTGTACGTGCCGCAGTCGATGCCGCTCGCGGCGGACAACTCATCAATGGCCTGGTTCCAGCCGAGCGAGTGCAGGTCCATGTATCGGTCGGCCCGGAATGTCGGGATCACGTGACCCGCAAAGCTCGGATCCTTCCGCAGCGCGCGATGCGCCGCCAGGTCATCGACCGGGTCATCCGTTGTGGCGAGAACGCGGATGCCGAACCGTTCGAACAGGGCGCGCGGCCGGAATTCCTCCGAGGCGAGTCGCTCGGCGAGCTGGTCGTAGATCGAGTCGGCGGTTGCGTCTGACGGCGTCTCATCGATCCCGAAGACATCTTCGAGCACGTCCTCGAGCCAATAGCGAACGGGCGTGCCGGCAAACAGTCGCCAGCGGGATGCGAATTCGCGCCAGATCTCGCGCGGGTCCGTTGGCGGTCGCAACCGGTCGAGCGAGACACCGTTGGCGTGCAGGAGTCGGGTGACGTAGTGGTCCGGCGTGACGAATAGTTCTGCCGGATCGGCGAACGGCCGGTTGGATGCCAGCTGCCGGGCGTCGACGTGTCCGTGCGGTGACAGGATCGGCGCGTCGCTGACCGCCTCGTACAGCCGCCGCGCAATGTCGCGAGTCGCCGGGTCCGCCGGAAGCAGTCTGTCCGGATGTCTCATGAGACCCGTCCCGTCGAGGCCCGCACCGTCAGGTGCGTCGGAAGCAGTACGCCGTCTCGCCCCGAGCCGGCGCGCGATTCAAGCTGCCCGAGCAGAAGCGTGACCGCCACTCGGCCCGCCTGCTCGATCGGTGTCGTGATGGTCGTCAGGGCGGGCGAGCAAAAGTCGGCGCCGAAGATGTCGTCGCAGCCAACGATGCTGAGTTCCTCGGGAACGCGGATGCCGCGAGCCGCGAGCCGGTCCAGCATCCCGATCGCGAGCAGGTCGTTGAAGGCGATTGCGGCGGTCGCACCGGAGTTGACCAGCGCATCCGCTGCCGCCGTTCCCGACTCGCGCGACGGCGCAAACGGGCCAAGTCGACCGAGCGATATGTCGCGTCCGTTCGCGGCCTCCGTCAGAGCACGCCAACGGGCGGCGTTAGCCCAGCTGCGCGTAGGCCCTTCGACGTAGGCGATGGTGCGATGGCCGAGCGACACCAGGTGTTCGAGGGCCTGCGACATCCCGGACACCGTGTCCAGGACAACGGTCGGAACACCGGACACGTGGCGGTTGAGAACGACGACCGGCATCGTGTCTGCCAGCCGCGCGATCGCGGTATCGGAGAGTCGTGATGCCGCGAGGATGACGCCGTCGATGCTTCCGTGCAGACGCTCGATGAGGTCGGCCTCCAGCTCGGCGGACTCTTCGGTGTCGAGCAACAGCTGCGTGTAGTCGGCGGCACGCAACTGGCGTTGCGTTCCGCGAATTACGTCGAAGTAGAACGGATTGCCAATGTCAGCGACGAGGACCGCGACCGATCGGGTACGAGTCTTGTGGGGAGCGATGTAGCCGAGGTCGCGAGCCACCGTCTCGATGTGCCGACGGGTATCCTCGCTCACTCGATCCGGATTGGAGAGGGCGCGGGACACCGTGGAAGTCGCGACACCGGCCCGGGCCGCGACCATCGCAATCGTCGGTCCCGCCATTTGCCCAGCCAAGCACTGTTGGCAACATCTGGCAAACAATTGCCAGAGTTTGCCATGGGGCTCTAGCGTAGGCGCATGACTTCGGCGAGGTGGTTGCTCACCGGCTTCGGCGACGAGATCGACGCCGATCCCGTCGTTCACGTGGCCGCACTTCAGGCGCTCGGCGCGAGCAACGTCGAGGTGCGAAGCGCATGGGGCATCAATGTCGTCGAACTCACCGACGATCAGTTGGCCGCGCTGAAGCGAGTCTTCGCGGAGCGGGCGATGGCGGTGTCAGCGATCGCGTCGCCGGTCGGCAAGGTCGACATCTCGTTGCCGGTCGAGCACGAGGTCGAGCGACTGGGACGGGCCATCGCCGCGGCACATGCCCTTGATGCCCCGTTCATCCGAATTTTCTCCTTCTATGGCGCGTACGGTTCACGCGACGCCGTGCTTGAGCGCATGAGCGCCCTCGCGCAGGTGGCCGAGCGCGAGGGTGTCGTGCTCGTCCACGAAAACGAGAAGGACATCTATGGCGACATCCCGTCCCGCGTTCTCGATCTGATCGAGTCGGTGGGTTCGCAGGCGCTGCGCGTGGCCTGGGATAGCGCGAATTTTGTCCAGGTTGGGGTGCGGCCGTTCACCGACGGCTACGCCATGCTGCGCCCGCACCTCGCGTATCTCCAGGTGAAGGACGCGGTCGCGGCAACCGGCGAGGTCGTGCCGACTGGCGAAGGCGACGGCGAGTTGGTCGCGACGCTTGCGGCGCTCCGCGACGACGGCTATTCGGGCTTCGCTTCCCTCGAGCCGCACCTCATCTACTCGGATGCGTTCGGTGGGTTCTCCGGCGCCGCCGCGTTCGGGCTCGCGGCGCGTGCCTTCCGACGCGCGACAGACTCTCTCGGGATCGAGCTGGCATGACGGGCATCCTTGGCGTCGTGATCGTCGGCTGTGGAGCCATCTCGTACAACCACGCGGATGCGATCGCCCGTGTCGCTGAGCTCAGAATCGTCGCGCTGGTCGACGTGGATGCGGCATCCGCCCGTTCGCTCGCCGAGCACATCGACGGGCAGGGTGGAGACCGACCGGCGGTCCATTCGTCGCTGTCCGATGCGCTTGCCGCTGGCGGTATCGATCTCGTCGTGATCTGCACGCCGAGCGGCTTGCACGTGTCGCTCGCAGACGAGGCGATCGCCGCGGGCAAGCACGTGGTCATCGAGAAGCCGCTGGATGTCTCGCTTCCCCGCGCCCGCCGGATCGCTGAGCTCGCGGAGACGGCGGCGAGCAACGATCTCGTCGTCAGTGTCATCAGTCAGCACCGTTTCGATCCGGCGAGCGTCGTTGTTCACGATGCCGCGACGAGCGGCGGCTTCGGTCGGCTCACGAGCGGGATTGCATCCATCGCATGGTGGCGCGATCAGGCGTACTACGACTCGGCCGCATGGCGAGGAACCTGGGAGCTGGACGGCGGCGGTGCTGCGATGAACCAGGGCGTGCACACAATCGATCTGTTGCTCTGGATGTTCGGTGAACCGGTCGACGTGAATGCGCGCACGGCCGCTTTGGCGCACGACCGCATCGAGGTCGAGGACACCCTCGTCTCGACCATTACGTTCGCGTCGGGCGCGCTCGGTCTTATCCACGCGACCACGGCCGCGCATCCGAATGTCGGAACGCGCCTGCAGGTGCACGGGTCCGAAGGCTCGGCGGTGATCGAGGAGGACCAGTTACTGTTCTTCTCAGGCACGGCCAGCGACCAGGAAGGCAACCAGGCGGCGGCGATGGTTCCCGCTGACGACGTCCGCGGCAATCCCCGCCCCGATGACAGCTTCGTGATCGGGCATCTTCGGCAGTACCGAGACATCGTCGCGGCTATCCGAGAGCATCGAGCACCCGGCGTGCGGGTCGAGGATGCGCTACTCGCGCTCGCGGTCATCCGAGCCTTGTACCTGTCGGCGACCCTCGAGCGCACCGTAACGGTCGCCGAAGTGCTCGACGGTTCGCTCGACGACGTCGAGGTGCGCACGGGTGGTGCCGCGTGAGGTTTTCGGTCTTCACCGCATCAACGCCGGAGTGGACTCCCTCTGAAGCCGCGAGCATCCTCGCCGGCCAGGGTTGGGACGGGATCGAGTGGCGAGTTACCGATCAGGATGCTGCCGCCGAGCCCGGGTTCTGGGCGGGCAATCGCGCCACCTGGCCGCTGACCGGGCTTGAGGCGTCGCTTCCGTCGATCGCGTCGATTACTCGCGATGCGGGCCTGGCGTTCTCCGGAATCGGCGGATATGCGCGCTGTGACGATCACGACAGTGTCGAACGGATGCTGAGCGCAACCGCCGCGCTCGGTGCCGAGCGCGTGCGGGTCACGATGCCGCGCACCGATTCGGGGGAGTACCGCGCACTGTTCGCCTCCGCGCGAGCCGACCTCGAATGGGTCGCTTCGCGTGCGGCAGCGCACGGCGTTCAGGCGCTCGTCGAGCTGCACCACGAGACGATCACGACATCCGCGTCGGCGGCATTTCGGCTGGTGGATGGGCTCGACCCGGCGCACGTCGGCGTCATCCACGACCTCGGCAACCTGGTGATCGAGGGGCAGGAGCGGCACCTCAGCGCGTTCGAGCTGCTCGGGCCGTATCTTGCGCACGTGCACATCAAGAACGCCAGGTGGGTGGCGGCCCCTTCGACAGGCTCAGGGACCGAGGCGGACTCAGGGACCGAGGCGGACTCCGGGACCGAGGCGGACTCCGGGACCCTGAGCTTGTCGAAGGGCCCCAATCCGATCAACTGGCACCACGAGTGGGCGACCCTCCGGTCCGGCCAGGCGGACGTCCGCGGATATGTGAGCGACCTCGTCACGCACGGTTACGACGGTTGGATCACGCTCGAAGACTTCTCGACCGAACTGCCGCTCGCCGAGCGTACCGAGGACAACCTCGCGTTCCTGCGCGACGCCCTCGATCGGGCACGCGCGTGACGCGCTCCGCGCGCATCGCTCACCTCGGCCTCGGCGCCTTCGCGCGGTCGCACCAGGCCTGGTACACGCAGGTCGCCAGCGACGACTGGGGGATCGTCGCGCTGCGCGGACGAGTGGCTCAGGCGCTGAGCGATCAGAACTGGCGCTACGGACTACTCGTTCGCGGTCCGGATTCCGATGATGCGACCGTCATCGACAGCGTCATCGGCTTTGACGCCGGTGCCATCTCGAATCCCGAAGTCTCCGTCGTCACTCTGACCGTCACTGAGGCGGGGTACCTGCGCGGCGCGCAGCCGCCGACGGCCATCGCCACGGGTCTGCGCGAGCGGCGCGATGGCGGAGCGGGCTCGATCACCATCGTGCCCTGCGACAACGTTCCATCGAACGGCGGTGCCATCCGCGACTCTGTTCTCGCGGAGTGCGAGCCGGAGCTGGCGCGGTGGGTCGGCGAGAACGTCTCGTTCGTGTCGACCATGGTCGATCGAATCACTCCTGCCGCAACATCCACCGACGTGGAGGTCGCGGAGCGGCTTCTGGGTTGGCTTGACGCGATCCCGGTCGTGACCGAGCCGTTCACCGAGTGGGTGTTGCAGGGGGAGTTTCCCGCGGGGCGTCCCGAGTGGGAGAAGGCGGGCGCCCAGTTCGTCGACGACGTCGAGCCCTACGAGCAACGGAAACTCTGGATGCTCAACGCCGCGCACTCGCTGCTCGCGTATCGCGGTCTCGAGCTCGGGCATCAGACCGTGTTCGACGCCTGGTCCGATTCGATGATCGCGGCCGAGGTCGAGCAACTCTGGAGTGAAGCGCGTCCGGTTCTGACTCTGGGCGGTGCCGAGCTGGATGCCTGGCTCGCCGCCCTGCGCATCCGATGGCAGAATCCACGAATCGAACACCGGTTGGAGCAGATCGCTTCGGGTGGCGAGCAGAAGATCCCCGCGCGGATCGAAGCAGTAATCGACAAACGCCGGGAAGCGGGTCTTGCACCCGGCGCGGCAGAACTCGAAACGGTCGCCGCCTGGGAGCGATATCACAGCGGCACGGAATCGAAGCGGCACGGAAGGGTGAAGACATGAAAATCGAGTCAGCCGAGGTCATCGTCACCTCGCCCGATCGCAACTTCGTCACGCTCAAGCTCACGACGGATGACGGGCTCACCGGGCTCGGCGACGCAACGCTCAACGGTCGCGAACTCGCCGTGGTCAGCTACCTGAGCGATCACGTCGTCCCTCTTCTTATTGGGCGCGATGCGCACCAGATCGAGGACACCTGGCAATTTCTCTACCGCTCCGCGTACTGGCGGCGGGGTCCCGTGACGATGGCGGCGATCGCCGCCGTGGATGTCGCGCTCTGGGACATCAAGGCCAAAGCCGCGAACATGCCGCTGTATCAGCTGCTTGGCGGAGCATCCCGAACCGGACTCATGGCATACGGACACGCATCTGGTCGTGATCTTCCCGAGCTGTTCGACAACGTGCGCTCGTACCTGGACAAGGGGTACCAGGCGATTCGCATCCAGACCGCGGTGCCAGGGCTGCGCGCGATCTACGGTGTTGCCGCGAACGCGACGACCGAGGGCAACAAGGGCAAGCGGTACGACTACGAACCGGCGCAGCGCGCGCCGCTGCCGGTCGAGGAAGACTGGGATACGCGGGCGTACATGACGCATCTGCCCGGCGTCTTCGAGGCGGTGCGAAACGAGTTCGGGCCGGACATCCCGTTGCTGCATGACGGGCACCACCGGATGACGCCGATCCAGGCCGCTCGCCTCGGAAAATCGCTGGAACCCTACGACCTGTTCTGGCTCGAGGACTGCACGCCGGCGGAGAATCAGAATGCGCTGCGCCTCGTGCGCCAGCACACGACGACACCGCTTGCGATCGGCGAGGTTTTCAACACCGTCTGGGATTACCAGACGCTCATCACCGAACAGCTCATCGACTACGTGCGGAGTGCCGTGACGCACACCGGCGGGATTTCGGCTCTCAAGAAGATTCTGGATTTCGCGGCCCAGTACCAGATCAAGTCTGGGATGCACGGGCCGACAGACATCTCGCCGGTTGGCATGGCGGCGGCAATGCACCTGGGACTGGCCATCCACAATTTCGGGATTCAGGAGTACATGAGCCATGGAGCGCTGACCGACTCGGTGTTCCGGCAGAGCTTCAGTTTCGAGGGCGGCATGCTGCATCCCGGCGACCAGCCCGGGCTCGGCGTCTCGCTCGATGTCGACGAGGCGGGCAAGTATCCGTACCAGACGGCCTACCTGCCGTACAACCGTCTCGCCGACGGCACCGTCCACGACTGGTAGCACCGGCTCTTACTTCCGTAACTCATGCTGTTTTTGGCGGAGCGGTTTTTGCCCCGCGGAATCTCGCGGCCAAGACGTGTCCGGTCGAAATACAGCATGAGTTACGGAAGTTTGCACGCCGGTCGCAGCGCGCGACTCCCGAAAACGGGCGCCTCTGAGCCGTCCTGTGAACGGAATCGTGCGGGCCGAACAGGTTTACCACCCAAACTCGGGCGTTACGCGGACGATCTGGTCAGCACTGCCAGAATTCGCGCGGGTGGGACCGCCTGCTAGGCTCTTGGCTTGTACTTCGGCGAGGGATGCTCCCCACCGCACGGCCGATCGATTCTGCGAACCGCTCGGAACCGGCGAGTGTGGGCCCAAGCATCCGTAATCGACGCGGTGGGTAGCTTCACGGCTGATCCTCACGCTGACATGCGTTCGAGTTGAACAACAGACATGTGCGTACTGCACAACAATTCTGGGCCGAGAGCCCCAAAGGAGAAACATCATGGCTGACGAGAACAAGCTCATCGCGGAACCACGCACGAGCTTCGGTAAGGGTGCCGCGCGCAGGATTCGCGCCACCGGCAAGATCCCCGCCGTCATCTACGGACACGGCACCGAACCGCAGCACGTCACGCTGCCGAGCCACGAGGTCGGCCTCATCCTGCGCAAGGCGAATGCCGTTCTCGATCTCGACATCAACGGCAAGAGCCAGCTGGCCCTGGTCAAGGATGTGCAGAAGGACCCGGTAAAGCAGATCATCGAGCACCTCGACCTCGTCGTCATCCGCAAGGGTGAGAAGGTTACGGTCGACATTCCCGTTCACGTCGAGGGCGACGCTCAGCCCGGCACCCAGGTGCTGCAGGATGCCAACACACTGTCCATCGAGGCTGAGGCAACGAACATCCCGGAGCGTCTCACGATCAGCATCGAGGGCCTCGGCGAGGGCACGCAGATCCATGCTTCGGATGTGAAGCTGCCCGAGGGATCGTCGCTCATCTCCGATCCCGAGACGCTCGTCGTCGGCATCACCGGTGCGCAGGCTCAGGATCTCGGCGAGTCCGAGGGCGAAGAGGCCGAGGCCGCCGAAGCCGCCGTGGTCGACGCGGTTGAGGCGGTCGAGGCCGATGCCGCCGCCGAGGAGTCGGCGGAGTAGTTCGCCGACCGCTCTGACGTCGTGGCACTGTTCGGTTCGCGCGCGCGAGAAACCGCGCTATCGAATCTCTGGCTTGTGGTCGGGCTCGGTAACCCCGGGCCCGGCTACGCCGGAAATCGCCACAATGTCGGGCAGATGGTTGTGTCTGAACTGGCTGGCCGGATGTCGGCAAGCTTCAAGTCCGGACGCGGCAATGCGCTGGTCGCCGAGGGGCGGTCGGGTGAATCCCGATTCGTGCTGGCGAAGCCGCTGAGTTTCATGAATTTGTCGGGTGGTCCGACATCGTCGCTGCTCAAGTACTTCACGTTGGATGCGTCGCGTCTGATCGTGGTGCACGATGAGCTGGACATCCCGTTCGATGACGTGCGCCTAAAGATCGGCGGCGGTAACGGCGGTCACAACGGCATCCGTGACATCACGTCCGCGCTGGGAACCCCGGACTTCATTCGGGTGCGAGTTGGTATCGGGCGTCCGCCCGGACGTCAGGATGCCGCGAGCTTCGTGCTGAAGGATTTCAGCGGTCCGGAGCGGTCAACCCTTCCGAACCTGATTTCGGAAGCGGCGGATGCGGTCGAACTGATCGCGAGCGCGGGTCTCACTGCGGCGCAGCTGAAGTTCCACACCAAGCCCTAGCTCGCTACCATTCGGCCTGGTACCCGTTGCGTGTCAGCCAGGCTCGCGCACTGAACGCCATCCGAGCGGCGCCAACGATGTCGGCGTCGAAGACCTCGGCGACGGACTCGCGCGGCACGATGATTCGGTCGGCGACGTTCGAGATGATTTCGCGACCGCAGCGGGCGAGCATCCTCGCCACCTGTTCGGCAAGCAATGCGTGACCGAGCGGAGCCAGTCGCTGCGTCTCACCCACTTTGTACACGATTCCGTCAGCGATATTGAGCTCGAGGTATCGGTACATCCAGATGTCGCCGTCGATCCATGCGGCGATGGTGCGCAGCGCGCTCGGATGCAGAAACAGACCGTGCTCGAACTCGAGCTCAAGCGAACCCGCCTCGATGGTCGGAGCGAGCGTTCCGTCGATGTCGTGCACGATCGCGCTGAGGCTCAAGAGCTGAGCCCGAACCCTCTCGCTGATTGCGTACACGGCATCACATTATCGAAAGAAATCGCCCCCGAACAGGGGACAGGGCGCTATTACGCCCTTCTTGGCAAATTCGCAGTAGACCGCCCGGTAACGTTGGGGGATGCGAGTGCTTCTTGCCGGGGCTTCCGGCGCGGTTGGGCGCTATCTCGTGCCCCAGCTGATCGGCGCCAAGCACGAGGTCATCGGCATCACTCGCACCGCCGGATCGCTCGCGGACACCGGTGCTCGAGAGATCGTCGCGGATGTTCTCGATCGCCCATCCCTGCTCGCCGCGCTCGCCAGCGTCAAGGCGGATGCGGTCGTGCACCAGCTCACCGCTCTCGCCAAGCCCCCGGTCCGCTACAAAGACATGCGGGACACGAACCGTCTCCGCACCGAGGGAACAAGCGCGCTGATTGCCGCCGCCCGTGCGGTCGGGGCGAAGAAGTTCGTCGCCGCGTCCTTCTTCGGCGGCTACGGATTCAACGATCTCGGCCGCGAGCCGCTCACCGAGCTGGCACCGTTCGGCGAGCGCGATGACCGCAATGACTCCGTGCTTGTCGCGCTGCTCAGCCTGGAGCAGCAGGTTCGCGCGTTCGGCGGCGTCTCTCTCAGATACGGGCTCTTCTACGACAGCACCGCGAAAACGGTGTCGCCGGTTTCGCGCACCTGGGACGGTGTGCTCCCGATGGTGCACGTGAAGGATGCCGCGCACGCGGTCGTCCTTGCGCTCGCGAAGTACAGGGCCGGGGAGATCTACAACGTCGCGGATGATCATCCGATGACCTATCGCGCTCGCGAGATTGCGCGAGCCGAAGCCGCGGATATCAAGCCGCCGCAGCAACTCCCGGATTCGGTGCTGCGGATGTTTGCGCCGTTCGGCTCGATGCTGCTGACCCGCACGAGCATGGAGCTCGATTCGTCCAAGGCTCTAGGCGAATTGGGCTGGAAGCCCGAGTTTGCCTCCCTTCTCGAGTGCCTCAGGGTGGATGCGCCCCCACCTCGCGAGGTTGTCGTCCCCAAGGCAAAGCCCACCCCGGTCCCTGAGCCCTCGCCGGTCCCTGAGCCCACCCGGGTCCCTGAGCCCACCCGGGTCCCTGAGCCCTCGCCGATCCCTGAGCCCTCGCCGATCCCTGAGCCTGTCGAAGGGCCCGCCCCCGAAGACTCACCCGAGCCCGAGCCCGAGGAGACCCCGGAACCGCTCTCCGAGCCCGACCCGAAAGCGTCGGCCCCCTCAAAGGACCCGTTCCGCGACATCGACGCTGCCATCGCGCGAATCGGTGCCCCACACGACGACTAACCATGTCGGGCCCTCGCAGGCCAGCGTCACCCCCGCCACCTAGACTGGACACGTGGTACTCGAACAATTAATCGGGGGGCTTTCGCGCGCCCAAACGTTCGAGAACGCGCTCTCGTACTCCGCCCGAAGTGCTGATTTCTCCCTAGTGGACGGCCTCCGTGCCCCGCTACTGGCCGGGCTGCTTGCGCGCCGTGATGGTCCACAGGCGCTCCTCGCCATCACCGCAACGAGCCGTGAAGCCGAGGGTCTCGCGGCTGCGCTGGCGAGCGTCGTACCGGATGCCGAGATCATCGAGTTCCCGGCGTGGGAGACCCTGCCGCACGAGAGGCTGAGCCCGAGTGCCGAGACCGTTGGCAAGCGGATCGACGCGCTGCGGCGCTTGAAGGACTGGTCTCGTGGTGGCCCTTCGACAGGCTCAGGGACCGGGACCGGCTCCGGCTCAGGGACCGGCTCGGCTTCGGGCGGCGGACTTAGCGGGGTTCCTGAGTTCGTCGAAGGGCCTCACCGCACGCACATCATCCTCGTCGCATCCGTTCGCGCAGCGCTCCAGCCCCTCGCCGACAACCTCATCGACCTCGAGCCGATCGCACTCACGGCGGGAGGCCGCGGCTACGACCTCGCGTCCATCGGCCGCCAGCTGATCGATCTCGCGTACTCGCGCGTCGACATGGTTACGCGCCGCGGCGAGTTCGCGGTTCGCGGTGGCATCCTCGACGTGTTCTCACCGATCGATGAGCATCCGGTGCGGATCGAGTTCTTCGGAGACGAGGTCGAACAGCTTCGCTACTTCTCCGTCGCCGATCAGCGCAGCATCGGCGATCCACTGACCGAGACGCGGTTTCCGGCGAGCCGCGAACTGCTGCTGAGTGAGCCCGTTCGGATGCGCGCCCGCGAGATGCAGCACGAGTTCCCGAGCATCGCCGGGATGCTGGCGAAGATTTCCGAGGGCATCCCGGTCGAGGGCATGGAGTCGCTCGCGCCGGTACTCGTCGACAAGCTGGTACCGCTGACCGACTACCTGCCCGCCGACGCCGCAATCGCAGTGCTTTCGCCGGAGCGGGTTTCGACGCGAGCGGTCAGTCTGCTTGAGACGAACCGCGAGTTCCTTGCCGCGGCGTGGAGCGCTGCGACCGCGGGTGCCGAGGCGCCGATCGATCTGGATGCTGGCGACTTCCTGTCGCTCGGCGCGTTGCGGATGAGCGCGGGCGGGCGGTCGTGGTGGACGCTGTCGAGCTTCGACAGCGGCGCGGCGGCGGGCTTCGATTCGCCCGGCCCCGCGGGCCGTGCTACTCAGCCAACTACTGTTTCAGAAGACGCAGCCGTTGCGGAAGGAATCGAGGCGATCGAGGGCGCGGGGGAGTACATCCGGATCGACGCATCCGCGGTTCCGAGCTTTGCCGGACAACTGGCGGGCGCGATCGAACACGTGCGCGAACTGACCAGGGACGGCTGGGTCGTTGCGATCGCCGCGCTGGGGACCGGGCTCGTCGAACGGGCCGCGGATGTGCTCGGGGAGCACGAGGTCGCGGCGAGGATTCTGGAGGGCGGCCCTTCGACAAGCTCAGGGACCGAGACAAGCTCCGCGTTCGACTGGGAACCCGGGGTCGCGTACCTGCTGCAGGCATCCGTTGAAGCGGGGTTCGAGCTTCCGGAAATCAAGCTCGCGGTGCTCAGCGAATCCGAGTTCTATGGACGCACCGCCGGTTACGACTCGCGCCAGGTCAAGAAGCTCGGGGTGAAGCGACAGAACGTCGTCGATCCGCTGCAACTCAAGACCGGCGACTTCGTTGTGCACCAGACGCATGGCATCGGCAAGTTTCTCGAACTGACGCAGCGCGAAGTGTCCAGCGGCGGGCGCAACCCGGTGAAGTCGACGCGTGAGTTTCTTGTCATCGAGTACGCCCCGAACAAGCGCGGCTACCCGGGCGACAAGCTCTATGTGCCAACCGATCAGCTCGACCTTCTCACGCGCTATGTCGGCGGCGAGGCGCCATCCCTCAGCAAGATGGGCGGAAGCGACTGGGCTGCGGCGAAGGGCAAGGCTCGTCGCGCGGTCCGTGACATCGCGGTCGAACTGGTCAAGCTCTACTCGGCACGCATGGCCAGCAGGGGTCACGCGTTCCCGCCGGATACTCCCTGGCAGCACGAACTCGAGGAGGCGTTCCCGTTCGTCGAGACGCCCGACCAGCTGACCACGATCGATGAGGTCAAGCGCGACATGGAGTCGCCCATCCCGATGGATCGCCTGCTCTCCGGCGACGTCGGATACGGCAAGACCGAGGTCGCCGTGCGCGCCGCCTTCAAGGCGATTCAGGATGGCAAGCAGGTCGCGATGATCGTGCCGACAACACTGCTCGTAAAGCAGCACATGGAGACGTTCGTCGAGCGCTTCGCCGGTTTCCCCGTGCACCTGCGTCCGCTCAGCCGGTTTCAGACCGAGAAGGAAGCGCGCGAGGCGATCGCTGGGCTCGCGGATGGTTCGATCGACATGGTCATCGGAACCCATCGCATCCTGAGCCAGGGCGTGAGCTTCAAGGATCTCGGGCTCGTGGTCATCGATGAGGAGCAGCGCTTCGGCGTCGAGCACAAGGATGCGCTCAAGAAGCTGAAGACCAACGTGGACATCCTCGCGATGTCGGCGACGCCCATCCCGCGCACACTGGAGATGGCGGTGACGGGCATCCGCGAGATGTCGACGCTCGCAACACCTCCCGAGGATCGGCATCCGATTCTCACCTTCGTCGGGCCGTACTCAACCAAGCAGGTCGGTGCCGCGATCCGCCGCGAGCTGCTTCGCGAGGGCCAAATCTTCTACGTGCACAATCGCGTGTCATCCATCAATCGGATCGCGACGGAACTGGCCGAGATCGTCCCGGAGGCGCGGATCGCGGTTGCCCACGGGCAGCTACCCGAGCACGTTCTCGAGCAGGTGATGGTCGACTTCTGGGAGCGCAAGTTCGACGTGCTGGTCTCGACCACGATCATCGAGACCGGCCTCGACATCGCCAACGCCAACACGCTCATCATCGATCGCGCCGATAAATACGGGCTGTCCCAGCTGCATCAACTGCGTGGTCGCGTCGGCCGTGGGCGCGAACGGGCCTATGCGTACTTCCTCTACGACGAGGACAAGCCGCTGTCCGAGACGGCACTCGACCGCCTCTCGACGATCGCCGCGAACAACGACCTGGGCTCTGGCATCCAGATCGCGCTCAAAGACCTGGAGATTCGCGGCGCCGGCAACCTGCTCGGCGGCGAACAGTCCGGACATATCGCCGGTGTCGGATTCGACCTGTACCTGCGGATGATCGGCGAGGCGGTGTCGGCGTTCCGCGGGGATGTCGCGGAGGGCCAGACCGAACTGCGCCTGGAGCTCCCGGTGGATGCCCACATCCCCGAGGAATACGTCGAAAGCGAGCGGCTTCGTCTCGAGGCGTACCAGAAGCTGTCGACGGCATCCGCGCCGACCTCGACCGACACTCAGATCGATGAGGTTTTGGATGAACTCACCGACCGATACGGTGAACCGCCGGCCGCAGTCGTGAACTTGATCGCAGTGTCCCGACTGCGGCGTGCGGCAGTAAAGGCTGGCTTGTCAGAGGTCGTCGCGATGGGGACGAATCTGCGGCTGGCGCCGGCAAACCTCGCCGATTCGGTTCAGGTGCGCCTGCAGCGGATGTACCCGGGTGCGAAGTACTTCGCTGCGGCGAACGCGCTCAGCGTCCCGATGCCGCGCATCAACGGCGAGCCGCCGGCGGACGGCGACCTCATCGAGTGGGCATCCACTCTTCTCGTGGCAATATTTCCGGCACCAGTGACGGTCGTCGAGGCCACACCCGGTCCCTGAGGTTGTCGAAGGGCGCCTTCGAGAGCCTCAGGGGCCGAGCCAACCTTCGATCCGCAAACTCCTAGTGCAGCGACACTCCACCGCTCGCGACGGTCACCGACCCGCACGAGATCTCCTGCGCGACCTTGACCCGTGGGTCGCTCGCCGACGCGTTCGCGACCACGGTCGTGACCGCCCCGGGGTTGGCGATGCTGCCCGTTCCGTTCAGGTTGAGCGGCGTCGCCGTGACGGTATCGCCGGTTGCGGTGTTCTTCACGTTGTAGCTGTTCACGTAGCCGAGGATGCAGCCGACGCCGCTGCCCGTGCCGCTGACATCGTTGAAGTCCAGAATGTACTGCGAACCGTTCGGATGCTTCGTCGTCACCCAGGCGCAGCTCACGAAGAAGTGCACATACGCTGCCCTGCCATCGTCGACGATGCTGACGATCCGGTGGTCGTTGAGTCGCGCGATGAAACCTTCGCGCGCAGCGGGGGACGCGGTCGCCAGCGGATACGAGAAGGTCGCACCGGATGCCGTTGTCACCCCAAATTGGAGACTCGGCGAATCGCTGACCCACTCGGTGTCGGTGAGGCCGTCGCCGTCAATGTCGATCGTCTTGTGCGCGACCGCGCCCGCTGGCATTTGGGCGCTGTTTGCAGCGCATCCGGCCGCTGTCGGTGGAGTCGTCGCCGTCGCGGTCGGAATCGGCGTGGGCGTGACCGAAGTGGATGGCGCCGGCGTATCTGTGGGTGCGGCGAATGGCCCGCTCGGGTCCGGCTCCGGCTGACTCGGGATCAGGAAGCATCCGCTGAGCACGAGCGCGGCGCCGCTGGCAACCGCGGCGAACAGCGCGATGGACACGAATCGCTGTGACATGAGCCAAAGCTAGCGCTCAGGAAGCTCCAAGTGTCATAGGCAGAACGTGCTCATTTCTTGCGCTATGAGCGGCCAACGCCCGGCGGGAAGTAGTGCACTTCGGTTGGCGTGCCCTCGCTGAGGCCATCGACCGCGTTCTTCAGTCCGCGGTCAAGTCCCGTGAGGCGCTGGGTCTGCTGTCGCCGGTACTCGGCCCAGGACGGGACGACGAAGCTCTCGAGCATGGCCTTCGCATCCTCGCCGCTTTCATAGAGGTGCCATCGCGTCGCGCCGGTTCGTCGCCGAGAGCTGGCGAGCTGCTGCATGGCGTGTTCGAACTCTTCGCGGTGCTCGGGCGCCACCTCATAGCCGACCATGATGGTGACGGGGCCATCCGTTGGCTGCGGTTCAAAGACCAGCGTCGGTGTCGGCCAGGAGAGATCGACCGTGCGATCGATGCGACCAGTGGCTGCGTGCAGCGGAAGCAGCGGCACGCTTGCCGCGACCAGAACGAGCAGTCCTGCCGTGATGGCGAGCGCGAGTGGCGCGCCGATCAACTGCGCAACGGCGCCCCAGAGGTAGGAGCCGATTGCCATGGTCCCCATGAAGATCAGGATGTACGTCGCCGCACCGCGCGAGCGCACCCACTGGGGCAGGGTCAGTTGCAGCGAGGCGTTGAGCACGGTGAGTGTTCCGATCCAGGCCACGCCGCAGAGCACCAGGAGCACGAATGCGCCTGCGAACGGCAGGAAGGCAGCGCCGACAACGCCGATCGCGTAGAGCCCGGCGCTGGCCGCGAGGATAACGTTGTCCTTCACGCGCGCTCGCGCGAGCGGCAGGGCGAAGACGCCGACGACCGCGCCGATTCCGAGCGCGCCAAGCAGGGCCCCGTACCCGGCGGAGTTCACGTGCATCCGTTCGGCTACGAGCGGGAGCAATGCCCAGAGCGCGCTCGCGGGCAGTGCGAACAACGCCGAACGCAGAAGGATGCGGCGGATCAGGTGGGCGGATGCGATGTACCGAACGCCGGCGCCGAGCGCTCCCCAGAACGGTTCACGATCATCCAGTCCCGGTTGCGGTTCGCGCTTCCACCAGATCAGCGCGACGGCGGCCGCAATGAAGCTGAGGGCGTTGATGCCGAAGACGATCGGTGTTCCGAACAGCGACAGGATGATGCCGGCCAGCGCCGGTCCGATCGCGCGGGCGCCGTTGACGGTGACTCCACCGAGTCCGGATGCTGCGGCGATCTGCGCGCGCGGAACGAGTTCGGGCTGGATGGATTGCCAGGCGGGGCCAGTGAGCGCGGATGTCGCGCCGAGCAGGAACGTGAAGAGCAGCAGCAGCCACGGCGTCAGTCCGTGCGCGGCTGTGAGAACGGTGAGGCCGATCGTGATGACGGCGCTGGCGATCGATCCCCAGATGAGGAGCTTGCGGCGATCCAGCGAGTCGGACAGCACGCCCGCCGGCAGCGACAGCAGCAGCGACGGAGCAAGGCTCGCGGTCTGCACGAGAGCGATGATCGTGGCGCCGGCGGCGCTATCGACCAGGAACCATTGGGCGCCGACCGTCTGCATCCACGTGCCGATGTTCGACCCGAGCTGGGCGAACCACAGCACCCGGAACACTGGAATCGCGAGCGGAGCCCACGGCGAGATCGCTGAGGTCTTGGCCATCGGAATCAGACTAGCGGCGCGTTTGGCGAGCACGTGGCGGAAGTTCGTTGCGCGTTGGCAGATTTGCGATGGTTGTCAGACGTCTGCTGTGGGTACGGTCTACTACGGCCATTCGCCAAGCCCTGACCACCAAAACCGAAAGTAGTACTGTGCTCGATTTTAAATCCACAATTGTCTTCAAGCTGAACGAGATCAAGCCCGAGGAGGGTCTCGAACTCGTTCAACCAATGCTGCTCGAGGACGAAAGGATCTTCGCGGCGTTCAAGACGATTCGCGACCACGTCATCTTCACCAACCACCGGATCATCGCGGTGAACGTTGAGGGCATCACCGGCAAGATGAAGGACTACACCTCGCTGCCGTATGTCAAGGTGCAGGCGTTCTCCGTGCGCACCGCGAGCCTGCTGGCGATGGACACGATCATGGATGTCTGGTTCAACAGCATGGGCATTGTGACGTTCGAGTTCAGCGGCCACTTCGACATTGCGGCGTTCAACAAGTTGATCGGCCAGTACATCCTGAAGGCGCCCGCCGCGAACTAAGTTCTGCGGCCCCACAGCTGCGGTCGGTCCCGGAGGTTCTTGCAGGGTCCGATGGGACCGGCCGCTCTCCCGTCAAACGGTGGGAAGCTTCCACTCCTCGAGGAACTCATCAGCAGTCATCCTGCCAAGGTCGCCCTGAACGGTTTCAAGCAGCGCATCCGGCGATCCGAGATCGGCGGGCGTGCGAACGATGACTTGTCCGTCGGACTTGCGGCGGATGATGAGGTCCTGGAGGATCTTCTTTTCCGGGCGCAGATCATCGTCGATCGTGGGGACAATTCTGCGGCGAGTGCGGGTTTTCGCTCGCTCCACGATGGCGGCTTCGTAGACGGTGGATGCGGGTTCCATCAATTCAGTCTGAGGCTCGAGTCTGGATGCCTGCTGTGCAGTGCCTAAGCGCGCACCGCAACCCCTCGCCCAACAACCCCTATTCCGGCACTTCCCCAACACGCTCCAACAGCTCCCGCAGCACCCCGAGCTCCGCCCGAGTCAGCTTCGCAAACGACCGCTCCGTGACACCGCGCGTCACCTCGAACCCGGCCTCGAGCATCCGTTGACCTTCCCCCGTGAGCGCATGCTCGACCCGTCGCCCTTTCCCGGAGCTCCGCGCAATCAGCCCCTTGGCCTCCAGCCGGTTCGCGAGCGTCCCGAACGCCTGGTCGCTCTGGAACGTCGCGATCGCCAGATCGTGGGCGGATGAGTCGGGCGATTCTGAGATGGCCCGCAGCGCATCCCACTGCACGAGCGACGTCCCAACGTTCGCCAACGCCCGGTCGGCGGCCCGGTGGTTGCGGTACTGGGCACGCTTGAGCAGCCGTCCGGTGTTCTGTTGATCCGTCATGTCCTTACCATATCAGCTTGCGTATATAAATATGTTGATATAAAGTTCCTGACATGTCGAACACAACCTTCACTCAAGTCACCGAACTCGGTTCCGGCCGTCCCGCCCTCGTCCTCCACGGTGGCGGCGGACCCTTCACTGTCGCGCCGCTCGTCCAGCACCTCGCCGAAACGACTCACGTCATTGCCCCAACGCATCCCGGCTTCAACGGAACGCCGACCGACGCAAGCATCACCTCCGTGCGCTCGCTTGCCGATGCCTACGCGGATTTCCTGATTGAGCGAGACCTGCACGGCGTGATCGTCGTCGGCTCGTCGGTGGGCGGATGGCTCGCTGCCGAGCTCGCTCTCGGATCCGCCGCCGATCGCATCGCTGGCATCGTCCTCATCAACGGTGTTGGCGTCCAGGTGGATGGTCACTCGGTGCGCAGCCTGGCCGGGCTGACCCCGCAGGAGATCGCCCAGTTTAGCTTCCACGACCCATTGAAGCTGCAGGTGCCGCCGCCCACTCCCGAGGGCATCGCGATCGCGAAGGGCAACGCGGCAACTCTTGCTGCGCTGTCCGGCCCCGACTCGGTCGACCCAACCCTGCTCGGCCGCCTCGCAGCTGCACACGCGCCCGCCCTCGTGATCTGGGGCGTCTCCGACCGAGTCGTCGACGAGGACTACGGTCGCGCTTTCGCGGCCGCGATCCCAGGCGCCGAGTTCACTCTCATCCCGGATGCGGGTCACCTCCCGTATTTGGAAAATGCCGCTGAAGTCTGGGCCGCTCTCGACCCCTTCGTCGCCTCGCACTAGTCGCCGCACGCTCGCCTGTAGTCGAGTAGTCGCGAAGCGATGTATGGAGACCCCACCCCACGAGCGCGCGCGAGTAGACCCGCGCACCACCCACTTCGCGGGTCTACTCACCGAGGCATCCTCAAACTAGGTTGGCAACCATGGTTGGGGAATCATCAGAATCGTCGCGTCAAGTTCGTCTCAGATATGCCGGAAAGTGCAGCACTTGCGATGCCGTGCTTCCGGCCCGAGCAACGGCCCTGTATGAGTCGGCTAGCAAGACGGTCCTGTGCCTGGATTGCGGTGACGGGCGGGGCGTCGGGGATTCGGCTGTTCGTGGGCTCGCCGGTCGATCGGCTCGTCGGGAATACGAGAAGCGCAGCGACGCTCGTGAGGCGCGCATCCGCGCGAACCATCCGAAGATCGGCGGCCTTCTCCTGGCGGTGTCTGAGGAGCCTCAGCACATCCGGGCATGGGACACAGGTGCTCGCGGCGAGGAGCGACTTGGGCAGCGACTCGACCAGCTAGATGGCGTTGCCCGCGTTCTTCACGACCGACGCATTCCCGGCTCTCGAGCAAACATCGATCACATCGCTGTTTCTTCGTCGGGGGTCTACGTGATTGACGCGAAGAAGTACACGGGCGCTCCGACAAGGAGAACCACGGGCGGATTATTCAGCCCGACGGTTGAGCACCTGTTCGTGGGTTCGCGGGAGCGAACCAAACTTGTCGACGGCATGGAGTGGCAGGTTCAGCAGGTTGAGCTGGCTCTCGGTTCAATTGAGACAACCGTGCGTGTCCGCGGGATGCTGTGCTTCGTCGATGCGGATTGGCCTCTGATCGGTGGCTCATTCCGAATCCGTGAGACCGATGTGCTGTGGCCAAAGAAAGCGGCTCAACTCATTGGCGCGGCGGGTTCGTTGACGAATGCGGAGGTCGACCGGATTCACACGAACCTGGCGCGCATCTTTCCCGCTGCTTGAGGGAACCCTTCGCACATCCAGCTAGAGAGGCTGCGCCAAGCAGAACACGTGGCCGTCGGCGTCATGCAGTACGGACTGTCGCTCACCCCACGGCTCGTCTTGCGGAGCTTTGATCAAGGATGCGCCCGCGGCAACGGCGGCTTCAGTCATGGCGTCAACATCATCAACGCCAAAGGTGATCGCAACCCCGGCGTCGCCAGGTGTCGGCGGTCGCTCATGCAGCTGCAGCTCGATATCGTCGCTCGTGACGAGCATGGCCATGCCGGGCATCTCGTACTTGAGTCGCGCGTGCAGGGAGCTTTCGTACAGAGTGCGGCTCGCTGATAGATCGGATACAGAAATCGTTATTCGCGCTACTGAAGTCACATACTCAATTATGTGGGGCATTCACGCGAGCAACGGCCGGCGATGTCCGGGCCCAAAAGTTGCGGTGGTATTGCGCATTGTCGATGTCCAGCTCGTGCTCCGCGACAAAGCGCAACTCAGCGAACGGTACGCCCGTCGCCGCGTTCACCACGGATAAATCGTCGGCTATGTACGACCCCCCGATGTCGAATTCGACATGATGGTTCGCGCAGAGACACAGAATGTTGCTGAGCGTGTCGGAGCCGAGGTGCGGATTCCCTAGCGGTCGGACGTGTGCCCCCTCCGCATATGGTCGGCCTCCAATGCCCGCTATTCGGATTTGGCAAATCTGACACGAGTGGTCGTACATGGCTTTCACCTGGCGAGTCAACTCCGTGTCGCGGATACGTCGCGTCACAGTAGACGTTGCGAAAGCGATGTCGGGTTCGGCGGGCACGTTTGCAACGTAGGGGTCTTGATCATCCAAACGGTCCAGACGGAATCGGAGAACGACGAAACCGTCATCGCGTTTCTGCTCCCAGTACGAATCCACCCGGAAGAGTCCGGCGTACCTGTAACCAGATGGGGGCGAGTACGGCGATTTATGACGACTCCCTCGAACTACCCGAACCGGGAGCCCAGCTACCCAGCTGGTGATCAGACCAGCGTTGCCTGGGCTTTCAGGACGTTGGTCGGCGATTTGCTTTCGGTTGCCGTCCTGACCACCTTCGCCCGTATAGATGATGTAGTCGCCAAAGTCCTGGTCGTCTGGGTAGCCACTTGAGAGCACGATCGAATCAGCACCCTCCAACTTTGTGCCTGAAATGCCGTTCTGCGTTGGCGCATGCAACCCTGCGGCCCGAACGTCCATGCGGTCAATAAACTGCTGGCCAACGTGAACCCCAGGCGGAGTTCCAAATGATTTGGTCACGTCGCTCCGATCGAATTCGCCCAGGCTATCGTCAGCGGCGGCCTTGGGGTCAGTGAAATGACTGGCTCGTTCCGGGTCACAATCCTTGGCAGAGTCCGTCGGGCCTACGACGGATGACTCACGCCCATCCAGATTGGTGGGCGAGGAGCAATGTCGGCACTAAAAGCAGTTGGGTGAAGGGTCTCGGTGACGCCAGACTTCGCGGCGGCTACTCGACCCGAGTAGTTCGGGGCGGGCCCTTCGACAGGCTCAGGGACCGCGACAGGTTCAGGGACCGCGACAGGTTCAGGGACCGCGACAGGTTCAGGGACCGCGACAGGCTCAGGGACCGCGACAGGTTCAGGGACCGCGACAGGCTCAGGGACCGCGACAGAGTCAGGGACCTGACTGTCCGCAGGCACCAAACTGGAGAGGAGCGAAGTCAGCGGGGTCACGCCACACCCACCCACAGCCCATCGCGGGCACGAGTCATTGCAACGTAGAGCTCGCGGCGATCCAGCTCGCGGCGTTCGACCGCGGCGTCATCGGTTGACGACCAGGCCGTTTCCAGAAGAGATGCGGACGCGCGAGCAACCAGCACCTGCTTGAACTCGAGGCCCTTTGCGCGCTTGATTGTGCCCACCTTCACTAAAGACGACACGCGGCCGTCGTAGTCGGTCAGCGGCATCGCCGGGATGCGGGCAGCGGCAAGCGCGGACAGCACCTCAGACGCGACGAAGTTGGTTTGCGTCAGCACGGCGATATCACCGCCCGAAACGCCCGATGCGATCAGGGACGAAACCTGCGCAACCAAGGAACGGTCGTGACCGGCGCGCGAGGTGAAGCGCGAGACCCTCGGCCGCATTCCGTGACGCACGACCGAGGTCGCAACATCCGGCGCGGAAACCGAACCCTCGATGTCCACGAACTCGTCACCGAGAACGACGGATGCCGCGAACTCGGCGATCTCCGATGTGTTGCGGTAGTTCGTCGACATGACCACACCGCGGCCCGCGATCGAGACATCCGCCTCCGCGAGCGTGTAGCCACCCGGGTAGATCGTCTGCTGGCCGTCGGCGATGAGGTTGAGGCCGTCCGCGCGGTCGCCGACGATCGCGTGCAGCATCCGGATCATCGCGCACGACAGGTCCTGCGCCTCATCCGCAATGACAGACGAGTAGCCGACCAGCCGATGCGCGCGCAGCGACTTCTCGGCGAGCAGAATCACGTCGGCGAAATCGTGGATGCCCGCCTCGCGCAGCGCGAGGTCGTACTCGGCGTAGAGCTCCCAGACCGCGTGCCGCGCCTCGGTAGTGAGCCCGCGACGACGACCCACGCGAGCGAGCCGCGCGTACTCCTCGAAGAGGGTGATTCCGCGACCCTTGATGACGCTGATGACCTCGTCGCGCCAGTAATCCTTGTGCGGATCGATCGATCCGAGGATGCCGCCCTTGCCAACCTCGAGCCAGGCCGCGTCGAATGCGCGGTCGGCGGCCTTCGCATTGAGGTGCACGCGAACACCGCGAGCGCGAAGCAGATCGAGCGCGAACGCGTGGATGCCCGTGAATTCGATGCGATCCGCGACATCCGGGGCCATGCGCTCCATGAGTTGTTCCATGACGACGGGGAGTGTGCGGACAAGGGTGGTCACGAGAACCTTGCCCGGCCGGCTGCGCGCGAGGTACGCCGCGCGGTGCAGGCCGACGACGGTCTTGCCGGTGCCTGCGGCGCCCCGGATGCGGGATGGGCCGTTGAACGAGCGGCGAGCAAGACGCGCCTGATCGGGATGCAGGAACGTCATCCAATCCTCGATGGGAGCGGCGTCAATGCTCTTGAGGAGCGCCGCCTCGATCTGCTCGACGGTGACGATCGCGTCAGCGAGGGATGTTGGGACGACGACGTCCTGGAGGATGAGTTCGACGGTGACGGTCGGAGGCTCTTTGTGTGACGGGGTCGTGACGGGCTGCGGTAAGAACAGCTCCGTCACGACGTCGAGTGCCGCATCCACCTCGTGCGGACGCAGCCGGGCACCACGATTGAGGAGGTAGTCGAGCGCTTCATCCTCACCAATAAGGTCGACGCCGCCTACATAGCCGTGGAGGCGGCTCTTACCCATGAAGACGGCGACGACGCGGATTTCGCCGGGAGCCATGCCGATCTCGGCAAGCGAGATCTGGGCACGGTCGGCGAGGTTTCGCAGGTTCTCAAACCGATCGGTGACATCGGCCTGACCCTGGAAGACTTTGTCGCCCTGAAGCGTGACATCGCCCCAGGACTTGGCATCGACGATGACCACGCCGGACGGGCCGACGATAACGAAATCGACATTGGCGCTGCGGGAACCCGGCCACAGCCGGTCCTCGAGGATGTGGAATCCCTGCGCTTCCAGCGGTTGAAGCAGACCGCCCAAACGGCGCTCGGATGCTGCTGCCGCGAGATACCGGCGATGCATTTCGCGAGCGGCACGCGCAACAAACTCGGCCTGCTCGGCCTCGAGCTTGTAGCGGGCGGCCTCATCGGCCGCCGAGTGTCCTGCTGGCATTGCAATTCCCCCGAATTACAGCGGCCCCCCGACACACTGCTCGTCCATTCTGTCCCTGATGAGCCCCGGGCGCTGTGGCCACTTGTGGGGGCAGGAGCCTTCACGTCTCAGCCCGCAACGTAGGGATGGTGGACGGGCTACGCGAACGCTTTGCGCTGGGCGTCGATGACCGCGCGGATGCCGGGCTTCGCATCCTTCGCGAATCGCGGGAAGTTCAAGAACCCGTGCGGCATCGCCGGGAAGTTGACCAGTCGCACCTCGACCCCGGCCTTGCGCAGCGCCTCGGCGTAGAGAACACCGTCGTCGTGCAGAGGGTCGTACTCGGCAACTTCGATGAGCGCAGGCGGCAGCCCCGCCAACGACTTCGCGAGGATCGGCGCGTACCGCCAGTCCGTCCGGTCTGCGGCATACAGCTCGTCGAAACGCTGTATGTCGGCGGCGGTCAGGATGAACGCGTCCGCGTTGACGCGCCGCGACTCGGTGTCGGTCGCACCAACGGCCGGATACAGCAGCGCCTGGTGACGGATGGCCGGACCCTTTCGATCGCGCGCCATCAGAGCGACAACGGCGGCGAGGTTGCCGCCGGCGCTTTCGCCCATCACTCCGATTCGTGCCGCATCCGCACCCAGCTCGTCTGCGTGGCGCGACGCCCAGACGAGTGCGGCGTAACAGTCCTCGACGCCCGCGGGAAACGGATGCCTCGGTGCGAGCCCGTAGCCGACGGAGACGACCACAGCATCCGTTCCCTTCGCGACCGTGCCGCAGATCCAGTCGCCGCCACGCAGGTCACCGAAGACGAAACCCCCGCCGTGGAAATAGAGCACGAGCGGCCGCGGCCCGTTTGGTTTAGCCGTCGGCGTGTAGATCCGGATGGGGATGCCCTCAATCTCGCGATCCTCGGATGTCACCCCGCCGGGCTTCGCGCCCATCAGCAGCCAGGCGAAGGCAGCCGGGGCATGGGCATCCGCATTCCGGTCGATCTGTTCCGGAGTGAGCGTGGCGACGGATGCGCCTGGCAGCCGGCGCATTAGCTTGCCGGTTCGCCGCATCCCCGGGGCGAGAGGTTCCATGAAGGGGACTTTACGCTCGGAGGTCTCGATACGCGGAGCGTCGCCTATCGAGACCGGCCGCCATTAGTCCGCCTTCCGCCACACACCCTGGACGACAACGGGGATCAGGATGAGCGAACGCAGGTCGATGAGAGCGTGCACGATCATCGTGATCCAGATCGATCCCGTCAGCAGGTAGACGAGCGAGAACGCGAGACCGAGCAGGGTCGCTCCGAGCACACCCCACACCTTCTGGTAAACGTGGAGCAGTCCAAAGAGAACTGACGCGGCCACGAACGAGATGATCCCGTTGTGCGTGATCCCGAATAGCAGGGCGGGCATTCCGAGCCGGAAGAGCAACTCCTCGACCACGCCGGCGTTAAGCGAAAGGCCGAGCCCGTACTTCAACTCGCCGCGCGTTCGCGGCAGGAGCGATGAGATGTCACCGACGGCGGGAACATCCGTGAGTCTGCGGCGCAGCAGCACCACCGGCAGCACGAGACTCACGGCGAATACGATGCCAATCGCGACTCCGACGCTGGCGCCGGTCGCGCCGCTGAGTTTCTGATGCAGGTACTGCAGTGGCGGCCAATGCAGGGCGCTTGCGGATGCCGGGCCGATGTAATTCCACGACGCGAGCAGCACTGCGACCGCGATCCCTCCGAAGATTAGGAACGATTCGCGCAGCCATTTGCCGAAGACAATCTGGCGCTCCCGGGTTGTTTTCAGCCGCTTGAATCGCCGATAGTCGTGCCGATCACGGTTGATCGCGCGCACAACCAGCAGCACCGCGACGACGAGAAATAGCGCGAGAAAGGCCAATTGCACCTCGACATTGTCGCAGTGAGTACTAACGACTTACATACGTTGGCTGTATTTTGGGCAATAATCGTTTCCACAGCTTTGCCCTCCCCTAAAACTGCCCCCGAATGCTGTTGGGAATCACATTGCGTCGCTTCATTCGTTCTATCGTCATTGGCGTTGCCGCGCTCGGCCTCGCTGGCGCGGGCGTGCTCGGATTCTCTGCATCCGCCGGTGCCGACTCCGCGTTCACCGCATCGTTCTCGCGCGGCGTGATTCCGGTGCTCGCCGCCGATGACGACGGTGTTGGCGGCAGCGCAGACATCAAGATTGCCGGCACAAAGCCGCTCGATGCCTCGATCGACGATGTCGACATGCAGTTCCCGAACACCGGCTTCGACGACGACGTCACAGGCGACTGCACGAACGTCGACGCGAGCGACAATTCGTCCACCTGGTCGTGCGACATCACGGAGCCCGAGGGAGGCTTCCGGGTCAGCACGAACAACACGATCGAAATCGATGAAGAGACTGCGGACGGCGTCACGAGCTCGATCGTCCTCAGCTTCGACGTGTATCAGGGGACCGATACACCGTCGCCCGGCCCAACGGTGAACCGTGATCCGTCGAACACGGTGACGTTCACGCCGGGTGGAGTGAAGATCACCACGACTTCGCCCCCGGGCGCGGACGCGCCCGCCACGCAACTTGTGACGGAGGGCGAAGGCCCCGAGGTTATCGCCGACTGTGGCGATCCCTCTTCGACCGGCACCAACGAAGATTGGGGCGACTACGGCACTCCGGGTCAGACAAGCGTCACGTGCGACGTCGAATCACTGCCGCTCGGACAACTGATCATGATCCAGTCGCAGCAGGGCATCGAGGGTGAAGACGACTCGTCGTTTGGATCCGGACAGTCGGTTTACGACTTCTTTGGAGTAGACGAAGCACCAATCGTGACATCAATCGTGCCGGGTGCCGGCGATACGGCAACGCTGAGCGGAACAATTCTCGCCGATGATGTTGAAGGTCCCGGCGAGGGGATCTACGCCGCTGTTGACATCCTGGACTCATCACACAAAGTGTGGTGTCAAACGGATGATTTCGATTTCGGCGAGGGAACGGAAGGCAATAGCCCCGTCGGCTGGACCTGCCCGATCACGAAGTCGCTTGGACCGGGAACCCACAACCTCTATGCGGTGACGGTTGACTACGGGTCGTACGATTTTGAGTCCGACGAAGCTGACCTCGATGGTTCCGTTGAACAAAACGACGTTGGACACTACATCGATGGCGGGATGTCGCCGCTTAGCAACGTCGAGACGGTGACGTTCGCTGCATCGATCACCCCGAGTGACCTAACCCCCGGTGACACGACGCCGAACTGGTCGTTCACCGTCAGCGGCGACCTGACCGACCTGCACCCGGGAGACACGATAACGATCTCGGGTCAGGGCCTGCCGGCCGGCACGTCCCTCGACAGCGTTCTGCACTCGATTCCGACAGACCTCGGTACGGTCGTTGCGGCGGGCGATGGCACCTTCACGCAGACTGTGGCCATCCCGCAGGATGTCATCCCCGGCGCGCACACGATCCAGGTGACCGCATCCGGACCCGGTCTCGTCCCCACGACCAAGCAGCAGGCAGTCACGATTACGGCAGTTCCGACCTCCGGCGGCACGACCACGCTCAAGCCGCCGTCGGGTGTGAAGGCGGCGGGCACGGGAGCCGGCACGGGCACAAGCGGCAACGCCGCAATCCAGCCCAACATTCTGACCCAGGCGCTCACGCCGTTTGCGGATGTCGCGGTGCACCCGGGCAAGATCGTCTCGGCCATTGAGATCGGCCTCATCCTGCTTCTGCTCGCTGTGCTGCCCGCTCATCTCTTGAACGCGACGATCGCGGAGCAGTCCGACCGGTTCGAGCGCCGCTTCAAGAGGTTCCCGAAGCGCCCACGCTGGCTGACCGCACTGGTTGGTTGGTTCACATCCGCGCCGGTGGCCGCGGGACTCGTCGTCACGCTGGCGACCGCGATCCTGTTCGGATTCGCTGACCCAACCTTCGGCTGGACGCTCGCATCCCTCCGCCTCATCCTGGCCTGCGGAATTGCGCTGTTCCTGGTCGGCTACGTCGCGAACGCGTTGACGGCGGTGATCGCGCGAAACCAGTGGCATATCACCGTTCTGGTCAGTACGCGTCCGTACGGACTGATTCTGACGATCGTCGGTGTGCTGGTGTCTCGCCTTCTGCACTTCTCGCCGGGCTTCCTGATCGGCTTGATCCTCGGCCTGACGATTCAGGGCAAGTCGGCGACCGGATTCGCGTGGCGAACGGTTGCGACGCGCACCTCCATCGTGCTGCTCATGTCGATCGCCGCGTGGATTGGGTACAGCACGCTGACGCTCGGTGGCAATGAGGGCGGCACGTTCGGTACCGCGCTACTGGTCGAGACGCTGGTGGCGATCACAACAGAGGGTGTTGTCGCTCTGCTCGTTGAGCTGCTGCCGTTGCGATTCCTCGAGGGCGAGCGGCTCTACGCGCACTCGCGCCTGCTGTGGGGCATTCTGTACTTCCTGACGGTCGTGGTCTTCGTGCTCGCGGTCATTCCGTGGGAAGGCAACTGGGACGCGCTCGGCAGCTCGCTGTGGGTCTGGCTCATCGTGCTCGCAGCGTTCGCCGTGGTCTGCGTGGGTATCTACGTGTACTTCCGGCGCTTTGCGAAGCCGCTCGAGGAAGAAGAGGGCAGCGAGGAAGTTGCTCTCGGCGAGTCGGTGGGGTCCGAGAAGTAGTTCGCTGGCGGGCGACGCTGGTAGGTCGCTGAGCAGCACGGCGCCCGAGGGGCGACGGGTGAATCGAAGTGCGGATCGGGAATGACCGGGGTGCGCGATAACTTGAAGCCATAGTGACTTCTGTACACGACGGCGTAGGGTTTCGATCCGAGCGCGGACCCATCCTCATCGCCCTGATGCTCGCGACCGCGCTGGTGGCGATCGATGGCACGATCATCGCGACGGCGGTCCCAACGATCGTGCAGGATGTCGGCGGCGCATCCGCCTTCCCGTGGCTGTTCTCGGTCTATGTGCTGGTGCAGGCCGTGACCGTTCCGGTGTATTCGAAGCTCGCGGACACCGTCGGGCGTAAGCCGATGATGATCATCGGTATCGGCCTGTTCCTGCTCGGTTCAATTCTGTGTGGCGCCGCCTGGAGCATGCCGTCGCTGATCGCGTTCCGGGTCGTGCAGGGACTCGGCGCTGGAGCCGTCCTGCCGATGTCGATCACGATCGCGGGCGACATCTACACGATCAAGGAACGCGCGAAAGCGCAGGGATACCTCGCGAGCGTCTGGGGCATCGCATCCATCGTCGGGCCGACTCTCGGTGGCGTGTTCTCGCAGTTCGTGAGTTGGCGCTGGATCTTCTACGTCAACGTGCCGATCTGCATCCTCGCGGCAATCATGATCATTCGCGCACTCAAGGAGACCATTGAGCCGAGGAAGCACCGCGTCGACTACCTCGGTGCATCGCTCATCACCGTGGGAATGACCCTGCTCATCCTGGCCGTGCTCGAGGGCGGCGTCGCCTGGGCCTGGGACTCACCGATCAGCGTCGCGGCATTCGCCCTCGGTGCACTTTTCGTGGTCGCTTTCGTGTTCGTCGAGAGACGGGCAGCGGAACCGATACTTCCGCTGTGGGTGTTCTCGCGGCGGCTGCTGGCGTCGACATCGCTTGTGAGCCTTGGAGTCGGGGCCATCGTGATCGGGCTTTCCGCATACGTACCGACCTATCTCGAAGGGTCCCTCGGCTCGCCCCCGCTCGTCGCGGGGCTTGCTCTTGCTGCTCTGACGCTCGGATGGCCGCTGTCGGCATCCCAGGCTGGTCGCTTCTACCTGCGCATCGGATTCCGCAACACGGCGCTGATCGGTTTGGCCTTGGCGATCATCGGGTCGATCTCGCTGGCCTCGTTCGCTGACGCGCCGTCGCTGGCGGTCGTTGCCATCACGTGCTTCATCATCGGACTCGGCATGGGACTCATCGCGGTACCGACACTGATCGCCGCCCAGTCGAGCGTCGGCTGGGACCAGCGTGCGGTCGTAACCGGGGCGAACCTGTTCTTCCGCTCGCTCGGCAGCGCCGTTGGCGTCGCGATCTTTGGCGCGATTGCGAACGGGCTCAATACGTCGAGCACGGGTGCCGTCACGTCATCCGCGAATGCCGTGATTCAGTCGTCGGCCGCGGTATTCCTCGCGGTGGCGATCGTCGTGGTCGGCACCGTGGTTGCGGCTCTCGCCATGCCCCGTTCGCGAGTCGAAACCTCCTCAATTCCGGTGACCGCGCCCGTGACCGAGTAGCTCTCTCGCGAGTTGCCCACTTCTGTCGATATAGCGCGAGCTAATACGACAGAAGTGGGCAACTCGCGCATCGGCGGGTGGTTAGAGTCGACGTGTGAGCATGGTGGAGCCCTCGGGAGACGGGGATGCCGGGTTCGATGACACCGAGCCTCCGCCGCACCCGCTGAGAAACTGGCGACCGCCCGTTCTCACGGCCGTCACGCTGTTCGCGGCCGTCGGGCTCGTGGCGCTCGTCGATCCCAATCCCGGACCACTGGTTCTGGTGGCTGCGCTCGCGATGACGCTCGCGCGCAACCGGCTGGTGCTCACCTGGCGCGGTAGGGCGGAAGCCATCATCCTGTTGCCGGTGCTCGGTCTTGCCACGGCAGGCGTCGGCTATCTGCTGCTGAATATTCCGATCATTGGCGCCGCCGCATACGTGCTTGCGCTCTTCCTGTCGATTTGGCTGCGCAGGTTCGGGCCGGTGTGGTCGCGGATCGGCTCGCTGATCGCCCTCCCGTTCATCACGCTGCTGATAGCGCCGGGCGCAGGCTCCGGAGCAACGCCGCTCACCGCTGCTGTGATTTCGATCGTCGCCCTGGTGGTCGTTGTGGGGATTCGGCTACTCGCCGAGCTGGTGCACTTCGTGCCACAGCGGCCGAAGGTGGTGCGCGAGCAGAATCCGGCTGTCGCACCGGATGCTGCGCCGCGGCCGGCCGAACCGTCGACCGCTCCAACTCCAACGGCGCCGTCCCAACTGCAAGGGCCTCCGGACCGCAAACGAATCGCCGCCAGCACGAAGATGGCGCTCCAAATGGCCATTGCGCTGGCCGGCGCCTTCATCCTCGGGTTCTGGCTCTTCCCGAATCACGTCTCCTGGGTCATCCTGACCGCGCTCATCGTCTGCAGCGGCAATCGCGGTCGCGCCGATGTCGTCTACAAGAGCGGACTGCGAATCGCGGGTGCGGCAGTCGGCACCGTGATCGCATCCCTCGGGCTCCTGGTCTTGCCTGCCGGTTCGTCAGCGCTACAGGGACAACCGCTCGTGATCGTGCTGCTGGTCATCCTCGGTCTTGGAACGTGGCTGCGCGAGTGGACCTACGCCGCCTGGGCCGTCGCGATGACGCTCGTGATCACGCTTATCCAGGGGGCCCTCGCGCCGTTGGCCACCGGGGGAGTGCCGGAGGGCTCAGAACTGTGGATGCGCATCCTCGCGATCATCCTCGGTGCGGCGTGCGGTGTGCTCGCCTCATGGTTCGTGTTGCCGGTTCGTTCGGAGGGTGTCGTTCGCCGTCGGCTCGGTGGCGCGCTGGGAGCGATCAGCGCATTCGCAGCAGATCCGAACCCGCTCACGGACGACCAGCTCGCGGCGTCGCTCAAGGGCCTCGACGAGGTCGCGGCTCCGTGGGCGGCGTGGGAGCGGGTGAGTGGATGGCGTAAGACCGCCCGGAAGCCCGGTGAGTGGATGCGGCTCGTGCACGAATCAGCGCGCCTGGTTCGCAGGATGCCCGAGCTCTCGCCCGACGCGCGTCGAGCCCTCGGCGAAGCGCGACGGTCGCTCCGGGATCCGGACGCGGTCGGCCCCGCCCTCACCGGACTGCGCGATCAACTGAGGTCCGGGCTGGCCGGGTAGCAAGATGGGTGCATGATGCCTGACGCCCCCGAGGGATCCGCGGCCGTATTGCCTGCCGGCCAACTACATCCGGAACTCGATCAGCTGATCGCTGTTCTCGAGTTGCTGCGGGCTCCCGGTGGATGCGCGTGGGACGGCGAGCAGACGCACGAGTCGCTCGTGCGATACCTGGTCGAGGAAACCTACGAGCTGATCGACGCGATTGAGAGCGGCAACCGCGACGAAATGATCGAGGAGCTCGGCGACGTGCTCTATCAGGTCATCTTTCACTCGGACATTGCTGCCAACACACCCGGCGAGAATTTCACCCTCGAGGATGTCGCTGCGCACATGACCGCGAAGATGGTCGGCCGGCATCCGCACGTTTTTGGGGATGCCGTCGCCGACACGGCGGCCGATGTGAATCGGCGCTGGGACGAACTCAAGAAGGTCGAAAAGCCGGGACGCAAGAGCGTGCTCGACGGCGTGCCGCAGGGGATGCCCGCGCTCGCGCTCGCCGACAAGCTACTGGGCAAAGCGGAGAAGCTCGGGATGCCGGCGTCAGGGTATCCGTCGACGGATGCGGCGACGACAGAGACGGAACTGGGCGAGCAGCTTCTTGCGATTGTGGCGGCAGCCAGGGCTAACGGACTCGATTCGGAACGGGCTCTGCGGGGAGCCCTTCGTGGTCTGCAATCCCGAATGCGCACCGCCGAAACTCCGTGAGAGGTCCGAATCGACCCATAAAACCCACACTTTTTGGGTCGATTGGGACCTCTCACGGGCTTTTGGAACTGGACGATGCCCTCCCAAACCCGACTAAGGGAGGGCATCCCATCCAGTGCTCGCGCAAACACTGCAGAGAGCGCGAACGCCCGGAATCGAACCGACGAACGAATGGCTCGTCGACTCTGTCCGCAGGACAGCGCCCCCGCGCCATCCGTAGCCTGCGTCATCCCACCTTTGGCGCCAAACCGAGACCTTTGCCTCTTTACATACAGGCTCGATTTGCGCGGTGCGGATTCCGACGCGGTCGTAACTGTAATACATAACAGTCGTTAGCACAACGTGCGTTATGTATTGGAAATGTTTGTGTCCCAGCTGTGACCAAAACTGGGTACGACGTTTCCCTCACGACTGTTATCTAAATCCGCCGGGCCGTGGGATAGTGAGGATATGCCACGTCATTCAGACCCCTCGCGCAAGCCGCAACTGCTTGCCGAGATCATCGAGCACCTGCTCGACAAGTCGCTGGCATCCGTTTCATTTCGCACGATTGCGCAGGCGCTGGGATGCAGCACCTACACGCTCGTGTATCACTTCGGTTCGCGCGAGGAACTGCTCAGCGAGATCGTTTCCGCCGTCTCGACCAGGACGACCGCAATCGATGAGCAGATGCGCAGCGCATCGGACACGCTCGAGGAGTACTTCGCCAGCTTCGACGCCTCGTGGGAGTGGACGCTTCAGCCGCGCAACCGTCAGCTGCAGCGGCTCGAGTTCGAGGCATCGCTGATCGAGTCGCTGCAGCCAAAGACGCACACGTTCAGTCGCGCGCTGTTTTCGACCTGGCAGCGAATCGGCGAGGATGCGCTGGTGCGGCTCGGCGTCGAGCGCACAACCGCGCAGGTCGAGGCGCGAATTCTCATTGACACGTTCTACGGCATCCAGTACGACTTCGTGCTCAACAACGAGGCGACCGCGGCGACGCGCGCCTACCGCGAGGTCATGACGCGACATCGCGAGCGCATCGAGTCGCTGCTGCCCGTCGCGTAGCCTCAGCGAACCACGGAATTCCTGCGCCCGGGCAGCCCGGCGCCGCTCAGCGAACTACGACGGGACAACACTCTGCCAAACTGGAGCCGTGGCTAGCCCGGTGAATCCTCCGCGTGGAATGCGCGACTTCCTGCCGCCCGAAAAGGCCCGCCGCGAGCACGTGCTGTCGATCATCCGGCAGACCTTCCGCTCCCACGGTTTCGACGAGATTGAAACCCCCGTCGTCGAGGACAGCGATCGACTGCACTCCGGCCTCGGCGGCGACAACGAGAAGCTCTCGTTCGCCGTCATGAAGCGCGATCTGAAGCTCGCCGCGCTTGAGGCGGCAGCGTCATCCGGCGATCCGCTCGAACTCGCCGACCTCGGTCTGCGTTTCGACCTCACCGTTCCCCTGGCGCGCTTTTACGCGACGCACCGTGCCGAGCTTCCGCGCGTCTTCCGATCCATCCAGATCGCACCCGTCTGGCGTGCCGAGCGTCCACAGAAGGGACGCTTCCGCCAGTTTGTGCAATGCGACATCGACGTCATCGGCGACGATACCCAGCTCGCCGAGGTCGAGCTGATCACCGCGACGATGGCGGCGCTGGATGCACTTGGCCTCAGCGGATGCTCCATCCGAATCAATGATCGCAGGATCCTGCGCGCCCTCGTAGAGTCTCTCGGGATCGCGCCCGAACACTACGAGGGCGCCCTCATCACGATCGACAAGGAAGACAAGGTCGGCGTGAGCGGCGTTGTGAAGGAGCTCGTTGACCGCGGCCTCGCTACGGTTGACACGGCGTCCGTGGTTGAGGCGCAACTGCACGAGTTGAGCCGTCTCGAGAACGACGGATGGTCACTGCTCGAGGGACCGGATGCCCCACCCGCCTGGCTCGACCAACCCGCCTACGTCGATCTGCTCGCCATCCGCACCGCGGTCGCCGCGTCCGGCAGTGACGCGAAACTAGTCTTCGCCCCGAACCTGGTTCGCGGCATGGGCTACTACACGGGCACGATCTTCGAGATCGCGCACCCGAGCGTCGACTACTCGCTAGGTGGTGGCGGACGCTACGACGGCATGATCGGCCGGTTCCTGGGCACGGATGTTCCGGCCGCTGGCTTCTCGCTCGGCTTTGAGCGAATCGTCGACCTGGTCGAGCTTCCCGACGATGGCGCGACGAACTCAGTTGCGCTGCTCTTCGACGACGGCGTGCCAGCATCACAGGTGACCGCGCTCAAGGCGGAACTCATTGCATCCGGAGCTCGTGTCACCGTCGCGGCGCGCGCCAAGAACTCGAAGCAGCAACTCGACCAGTTGGCGGCATCCGGCTATTCGAAGTTCGCGTTCGTTACCAATGAGACCCGTAGCCTGTCCGCCAGCGATTTGCGGCCGCTTGGCGCGCAGTAGGCTTTTGCCGACGGTATCCGGGCTCGTTCCGACGCCGCCATCTACCACCAACCCAGACGCTTACAAATCTCTGAAGGAGACCCCCGTGGCCCTCGTCGACGTTGTCATTGCCCGTGAAATTCTCGACTCCCGGGGAAACCCGACCGTCGAGGTCGAGGTCGTTCTCGATGACGAGACGGTAGCGCGCGCCGCGGTTCCGTCTGGCGCGTCGACCGGAGCCTTTGAGGCCTACGAACTGCGCGACGGTGACAAGGCTCGCTACGGCGGCAAGGGCGTCGAGAAGGCCGTCGCGGCGGTCGAGGATGTTCTCGGCCCGGCCATCGAGGGCCTCGAAGCAACCGATCAGCGCGAGATCGACGCAGCGCTCATTGCGGCAGATGGAACCGACAACAAGTCCAAGCTCGGCGCGAACGCCATCCTCGGGGTTTCGCTTGCTGTCGCGCGAGCCGCGGCGGATTCATCCGGGCTCGACCTGTTCCGTTATGTTGGCGGCGCGAACGCCCACGTGCTGCCTGTTCCGATGATGAACGTGATCAACGGCGGAGCGCACGCCGACTCGAACGTCGACGTGCAGGAGTTCATGCTGCTGCCGATCGGCGCCCCATCCTTCAAGGAGGGTCTGCGCTGGGGCACCGAGACCTATCACGCGCTCAAGGCGCTGCTCAACGAGAAGGGCTACTCGACCGGGCTCGGCGACGAGGGCGGGTTCGCTCCTAACCTGCCGAGCAACCGTTCGGCGCTCGAGTTGCTGGTCGAGGCGATCGAGAAGGCCGGCTACAAGCCGGGCGAGCAGATCGCACTCGGCATGGACGTTGCGGCGACCGAGTTCTTCAAGGACGGCATCTACACGTTCGAGTCGAAGCCGCACACGGCAGAGGAGATGACGGCGTACTACAAGGAGCTTGAGGCGGCATTCCCGCTCGTCACGATCGAGGACCCGCTGAGCGAAGACGACTGGGACGGCTGGGCTCACTTCACCGCCGAGGTCGGCGACAAGCTGCAGATCGTCGGCGACGACCTGTTCGTCACCAATCCGGTGCGCCTCGCGAAGGGCATCGAGAAGAAGGCCGCAAACTCGATTCTCGTCAAGGTCAACCAGATCGGCACGTTGACGGAAACGCTGGATGCCGTCGCTCTCGCCCAGACGCACTCGTACACGACGGTAATGTCGCACCGTTCGGGCGAGACCGAAGACACGACGATTGCCGATCTCGCTGTCGCAACCAACGGCGGACAGATCAAGACGGGCGCGCCTGCTCGGTCCGACCGGGTTGCGAAGTACAACCAGTTGTTGCGCATCGAAGAGGAGCTCGGCGACTCGGGGACATACGCGGGTCGAGGAGCTTTCCCGCGGTTTAAGGGCTGACGCCCGACCGGCGCCCTTCGGGCGTCGTGACCGACCACCGACGACTTCCGCGCCTACCATCGATGTATGCCCAGACGACCGCGAACCGTTCGCGTTCCGGTGGAGCTGCCGGAGGGCACCGCCCCGGAGCGCTGGCTGAAGAACATCCGGGTTTCCGGCTTCACTGTCATGATGCTGATTTTGCTCATCCTCGCGGTCGTCGTGCTTGCCCCGTCACTCAAGCTGCTGATTGAGCAGCGCAACCAGATCGCGGCCCTTCAGCATTCGGTCGCCGAGCAGAAGAAGCATGTGACCTCTCTCAAGGGCCAGGTCGCGCGCTGGGATGATCCGGCATACATCGAGGCGCAGGCCCGCAATCGACTGCTGTTCGTTTTCCCCGGCGAATACAGCTACTTGGTCATCCCGGAAGCGGGGACGACGGATGTCACGAATTCGGCGCCGATCAGCAAGCACATCCAGACCACGCAGATCGACTGGGTCAGGGCACTCACGTCATCGCTGCTTAACGCCGGTCTGTCGACCAAGACGAAGGACCAGCTCGAGGCGCCGGATTCCACCCAGATCAATTCGCCCGTGACGAGCACGAAGTGAGCCGCCCACCCTTCGAGCCGCCGACCGAGCTCGACATTGCTACCGTTTCCGCGCAGCTCGGACGTCCCGCGCGTGACGTGATCGGAATCGCCGCGCGCTGTCGCTGCGGGGCGCCGACTGTCGTGTCGACGAAGCCGCGACTGAGCGACGGAACGCCGTTTCCGACCCTGTACTACCTGTCCCATCCGGCGGCGACGGCGGCCGTGTCGACTCTTGAGGCGAACGGGGTCATGACCGAACTCGCGGCAACACTCGACGATCCCGATGGCGCCGTCGGCTACGCGGCCGCCCACGAGTCCTACCTCGCCGATCGCAACGGAATCGAATTCGTCGCAGAGCTCGACGGCATCTCCGCCGGCGGGATGCCGACACGCGTGAAGTGCCTGCACGCGTTGGTCGCCCACACGCTTGCCTCGGGCGCGGGGATCAACCCGATCGGCGACGCGGCGCTCGCGCTCGCGGACTGGAGTCCGGATGTGTGCGAATGCGCAGACTACGGGTTGGCGTGATGCGTGGGCGCGTCATCGGAGCGGTGGCCACCGCGATCCTGAGCATCGTCGTGTTCGGCCCTTCGACAGGCTCAGGGACCGGGTCGGCTTCGGTCCCTTCGTCGGCGTCGGCTTCGGTCCCTGAGCTTGTCGAAGGGCCCGCGGGCGGCATCCACACGGATACCGTGCGCTCCGGCGAGTACTGGCTCGACCAGTACGGCATCCGTAGTGCTTGGGCAACGACCCAGGGCAAGGGCATCACGATCGCGGTCATCGACACGGGTGTGGATGGGTCCGTTCCGGACCTCGCCGGTGCGGTCTCCGGCGGCACCGACTTCTCTGGGGACGGTTCGAACAACGGACAAACGCCCGAGGGGGATGCGGATGAGCGCAACCACGGAACGATGGTTGCCTCGCTTGCGGCTGGCCGCGGTACCGGAGACGGCGGTGGGCTGATCGGCGTCGCCCCCCGGGCGAAGATCCTGACCATCTCGATCGGGTTCGGAGCGCAGGCAACAAACTCGGACGACCAGATCGCGAACGCCGTGACCTGGGCCGTCAACCACGGCGCAAACGTGATCAACATGTCGTTGACCCGGAACACCCTGTCATGGCCGCCGAGCTGGGACAAGGCATTCCTCTACGCGATGGACCACAACGTCGTGATCGTCGCAGCGGCGGGCAACCGCGGGAGCGGTACGAGTGAGGTCGGCGCTCCGGCGACGATGCCCGGCGTGCTGACCGTCGCAGGGGTCGATCGAAGCGGACACTCGAGCGTCGACGCATCCGCTCAGGGCATCACGATCGGAGTTTCGGCGCCAAGTGAACAGTTGCTCGGAGCGGTTCCTGGCGGGGGTTACGTCCAGTGGGAGGGCACCAGCGGATCGACGCCGATCGTTGCGGGGGTGGTCGCTCTCGTGATGGCCGCTCATCCGGGAATCAGCGCGGACAATGCGATTAACCGCGTCGTGTCCACGGCGACGGATGCCGGTGCCAAGGGCGTCGACCCGATCTACGGCTACGGCCTCGTCAACGCAGCGGCCGCAGTTCGCAACAGCGTGCCGTCGGTGTCGAAGAATCCGATGGGCTCGCTGTCTGCGTGGATCCACCTGAACCGTCGCGCGGAGGCCACCACAACGCCGACCACCCCGCCAACCTCGGTCGCGACCGCGGCTCCGAAGGCGGGAGCAAGCATGCCCCAGAATCCCCTTGGGGCCCTGTATCCAACCCCGACGCAGCTGCGAAACGTCGGCATACCGCTCGGGATAATTCTCGCGTTTGTGGTCGCTGCGCTTGCCATGCTGGTGTTGGCTGTGCGCCAATTCGGGAGACTCCGCCGAAGGCGCTAGATTTAAGAGGACTACCACCCTTCTAGGAGACTTTCGCTCGTGCCCAAAATCCTGATCGTCGGCGGCGGTTACGCCGGTTTCTATACCGCACTCAAGCTCGAGAAATGGCTCGCCAAGGGCGAGGCAGAAGTCACAGTGGTCGACCCACTTCCCTACATGACGTACCAGCCGTTCCTGCCGGAGGTCGCCGCCGGTTCGATCGAGCCCCGTCACGCGGTTGTTCCGCTGCGTCGTCACCTGTACAGCACGCGCGTTGTGGCGGCGCGCGTCACGGGCATCGACCACGCCGCCAAGACGGCGACGCTAACGCCAGCCGATGGCGATCCGTGGGTTGAAAGCTACGACATCATCGTGGTCACCGCCGGATCGGTCTCTCGCACGTTCCCGATTCCGGGTGTCGCCGACCAGGCGATCGGTCTGAAGACTATCGAAGAGGCAATGACGATCCGGGATCGCATCACGGATAACTTCGAGCGAGCATCCACGATGCCCGCCGGCCCTGAACGCGACCGCCTGCTCACCACGGTTGTGGTCGGTGGCGGATTCGCGGGAATCGAGATCTTCGGCGAACTGCGGAGCCTGGCATCCGACCTGCTGGTCTACTACCCGTCACTCACGATCGATGACACGCACTTCCACCTCATTGAGGCCATGGGACGCATCATGCCCGAGGTATCGCTGAAGACGAGCTACTGGGTGCTCAAGAACCTTGCCGAGCGCGAGGCGATCGTCCATCTGGAGACCCAGCTGACGTCCGCGGTCGACGGCAAGATCGAGCTGTCGACCGGAGAGAGCTTTGAGTCCGACCTCATTATTTGGACTGCCGGGGTCATGGCCAGCCCCATGCTCAAGAACACTGACCTTCCCATCGATGAGCGCGGCCGCCTGACGGTTCAGGCCGATCTGCGCGTCAAGGATGCCGAGGGCAATGTTCTCGAAGGTGTCTGGGGTGCCGGTGATGTGTGCGCCGTTCCGGATCTGACCGGAGGCGGCGTCGGCGGATTCACCGTTCCCAACGCCCAGCACGCGGTGCGCCAGGGCAAGCTGCTGGCGAAGAACCTCACCGCGTCGCTTCGCGGCGAGGGGCTCGTGGACTACTTCCACAAGAATCAGGGCGCGGTCGCGGGCATCGGCCTGTACACGGGCGTGTTCCAGAGCAAGGATCTCGCGATCAAGGGCCTCATCGCGTGGTTCATGCACCGCGGATACCACGGCCTCGCGATCCCGATGTGGGAGCGCAAGATCCGCGTGTTCTCGAACTGGATCCTCAACTTCCTGCTGCGCCGCGACATGACGGGCACCATCGCCCGCAGCGAGCCGCGAGCCGCCTTCGAGGAGTTCGCGTCGCGCCCCAAGCCGGCCGCCGCATCCAAGTAGTTCTCGCGTGAGGGGCGGCAGAAGGCCCCAAAAACCTTCGGTTTAGGGCCTTCTG
>DATAZU010000037.1:0-56973 GCA_036271875.1 Galbitalea sp. | reverse complement strand
GTCGCCGGCCAGCTTCGGTACGGTCGCGTTCGCGCCGGGTCCGAGGCCGAAGTACCACCCGGTTCCGCCGGCGAGGAGCGCGAGGATGAGGACAAACGGAACGATCCAGCGGCCGCGACGACGGCGACGCTGGGATGTTTCGCTGAGCTGTTCAACGGTGTTCGCGCGAGCCGTCGGCCGCCGCTTGACGGGCGAGATGACGACCGTCTCAGAGGTATCGCGCCGAACCGGGGGAGCGATGGCCTCCACCGCCTCCGGGAAGACCATGGTTCGCTGCGCGGAGGTCGCGTTCCTGGAATCTCCCGCATCGAGCGCGCTGCGAACCGCAATTACCTCGCTGAGCAGCGTCTTCGCGTCCCGCGGCCGATCATCGGGATCGCGCGACGTGGCCCACAGCACGAGCTCGTCGATCTCGTCCGGCACTCGGGGATTCTGTTCGCTCGGTGCAGGAACGGTGTCGTTCGCATGCTGGTAAGCGATCTGCATCGGCTGCTCGCCAACGAACGGCTGCACGCCGGTCACCATCTCGTAGGTCATGATCCCGACCGCATAGATGTCGCTTCGGGTATCCGCAATCCCACGCGTGACGAGCTCGGGCGAGAGATATGCGATGGTGCCGAGGAGCGCGGCCCCGGTCGCGGTGTTTGCACTAGCCGCCCTCGCCAGTCCGAAGTCACCGATCTTGATTCGCCCGTCGTCGGCGAGCAGGACGTTCTCGGGCTTCAGATCGCGATGCACGATACCTGCCTTGTGCGCGGCCGAGAGACCCGCCAAAACGGCCTCGAGGATGTCGAGGGTCTGGTCGGTCGTCAGCTGCCCGTTCTCCTGTAGCAGGTCGCGCAGCGTTATCCCCGGCAGGTACTCCATGACCAGGTACGCCATGTCGCTGTCCTGTCCCTGGTCGAAGACGTTGACGACATTCGGGTGAGCGAGGCGCGCGGCGGAGCGCGCTTCCTGGATGAACCGCTCGCGGAATTTTGCGTCATCGGACAGGTGACCGTGCATGACTTTAATGGCGACCTTGCGCTCGAGACGCAGGTCGGTGGCAAGGTACACCGTCGCCATCCCGCCTCGCGCGATGCGCGAACGCACCTGATAGCGACCGTCGATGAGACGGCCGATCAGGGAGTCGGTGGAGCCGATAGTCACCGTCCGATTGTAGGTTCGGCGGGTGATTTCACCGGGGTGAACACGGCGCTACGCCGCTTTCCGCCGGGAAATCCCCAGCTTGATCGCGACCAAACGATGGTGGCTAACCGAGCTCGGCGATCCACGCCCGGGCGTCGGACTCCCACTTTGCATACGCATTCGGCGTGGCCGAAACCTGCACGGCTTGCGCCGCCTCGGTGACGGTCATGGACTGCCACCCAGGAATATCAAGCAGGCCGCGGGTGCGACCCTTGTTCGGATTGCTCGGTCCACCGAAGAAGAGCTCTGCCGCATAGGTCGGATTCTCCAACTGGGTGACCGTGCCCCAGCCAACGCTGGGACGCTGCTGGAACAGTCCAACCGAGTCGCGGTCACCGTAGGTCAGGTTTTCAAGGCCGGACTCCTGCATGGCCGCGGCCAGCGCGATCACGAGCCCGTATGGGGGAACTCCGCGCGACCGTCCGACAGCGATGATCAGGCTGACATTCGCCGCCATTGACGCGCTGAGCACGCCGGTCGGCGTTCCGACCTGTGCTGGCTGCGTCGCGGTCGAACTGCCGCCGCTGGCCGCAGATTGCGCCTCACCGGGGATGACGAGCGTGCGCCCGGCATAGATGATGCTCGATGCGATGAGATCGTTCGCCGCAAGGATGGCCTGAATTGTGACGCCGAATCGTCGCGCGATCGACGTTACGGTGTCACCGCGCACGATCGTATAGCGCGTCGTCACGCTCGACGCGAGTGTGGTGGCCGGCCCGGTAGGAGCGGGCAGTGGGGCAACTGACCGCGCGACTGCGGATAGTCGAAGTACCTGGCGTGGGAAGATCAGGGATGTCCAGCTGAGGCCGTTCATGGCGAGAACCGAGGCGGTTGACAGGCCAAATTTTCCGGCGATTCCACTGACCGTGTCACCGGGGACAACCGTGTATGTAGCTGGGACGACAGAGGCGATCTCGACCTGCGCGGCCGCCGGGGTCTGCGCTACTGCAGACCGCGCGCCCGTTGGCGCGCCGACGACAGTCGCATCCATCCGTCGAGTGGTGTGAGCGGAGTGCGCACGAGTGCGCGAGATCTGCGTCGGCGCTGCACTGTTCCAGGCCGTCATGGCGAGTGAACCAACGAGCAGCACTGGCATGGTCGCGGCGAGGCTTCGCGTAACCGAATGGTTTACGCGAGAGGTCCGGCCGTCCGAAAATGCCGACACGATGTTTCCGCCCTTCGCGATGGATCGACGCCGCAGTTTCGTCTGCGATAGATCCGTGGGTGCGCCCCCTGCGACCCCGACACAAAAATGTCACAAAATGGTACCAGTGTCAATCACTGTTACTGGTGTTACTGGTGTTAACAATGGACAAAACGCGCCGAAATACCGGCGTAGAGCAGATGTGCGTGACAGCATGAACGCGTGGAGTTTCAACCGCGGAAAGGGATCATGGCGTGGCCGAGCTAGAGGACGTCGAGTGGCTCACCATTCCGGATCTGACCGAGCGACTCGGACTGAAGGTCAGCCAGGTTCGGCGCCTCATCGAAGATCGCGCCCTGCTGGCCTCTCGCGTCGACGGTGTGTGGCGGGTTCCCGCCGACTTCCTGGTCGGCAACGAGCCGATGAGCGAGCTCAAGGGGACGCTCGTTGTCCTCGGCGACAGCGGGTTCACCGACGAAGAGGCGATGCACTGGCTGCTGACCAGGGAAGACAGCCTCGGCGTCTCGCCCGTTCATGCGCTCAAGGACGGCCGGAAGGCCGAGGTGCGGCGGGTGGCGCAGGCGCTCGGCTTCTGACCGTGATCGTCAGGCCGTGCGGTTGATGACCGTGTCGGCGAGTTCATCCAGACGGGTGACGGCCTCGCCCGTCAGCGGCGCCTTCGCGAGTGCTGACCTCGCCAGCTGCACGTTGTGCGCGATCATCCGTTCGACCTTGTCGACCGCGCCAGAGTCCACGAGCGTGCTCTGCAGCATCCGGATCTGGGCCGCATCCAGCCCGGGGTCTCCCAGCAGTTCGTCGAACAGGCGAATGGATGTCGGGGGCAGGCCGGCGCGGGCCAGCGCGATGAGCACGGTCCGCTTCCCCTCCCGCAGGTCGTCGCCCGCGGGCTTGCCGGTGACCTCCGGGTCACCGAAGACTCCGAGCATGTCGTCCCGCAATTGGTAGGCGATACCCAGTGGCAGTCCAAAGTCGCGAAGCGCCGCCAGTTGGGCGAGCGTACCTCCGCCCATAGACGCGCCGATCGCCAGCGGTGCCTCGACGCTGTATTTCGCTGACTTATAGACCAGGACGCGATGTGCGCGGGCGAGCTGGTCGCGATCCTCGGCGGACCGCCACGAGCTCTCCTCAAGGATGTCGAGGTACTGACCCACGGTAACCTCGGCGCGCATCCGGTTGAATTCCGATCGAGCCGCTCTCGCGGACTCCCGCGACTCCAGCAGGTCGAAGCCGGATTCAATCAATTCATCGCTCCAGCCGAGAAGAAGGTCACCCAAGAGCAGGGCGCCTCCCGTTCCGAAACTCTGAACGTCTCCGCGCCAGCCGCCACGAACATGCAGTTCCTCGAACCGTTTGTGCACCGATGGGCTTCCGCGCCGGGTGTCCGAGCGATCCATGATGTCGTCGTGGACGAGCGCGGCGGCGTGGAATAGTTCGAGTCCCGTGGCCACATCCACGATGCTCGCGAGATCTCGGGGTGGCTCGAGCTGCTCAAGCGGATCGAATCCGTCGCGTCCGGAGCCGACGGCATTCCACCCCCAATAGCAAAAGAGCGCACGGAATCGCTTGCCGCCGCCGAGGAGTGCGGCGGAGTAGTCGAGAAAGACGCCAAGCTCCGGCGCGATATCGATGACAACGGGAGAGCGCTCCGCCATGAACTCGTCGAGCCGCGCCCCAACCAGGTCGACTAACCGCGTACTCACAGGCACACTCCTAGCCTAGTTAGGCACGCGGGGATACTATTGTGGGGTCGCTATCGGTTGCGTCGTGCGATAGGCACTCGCAACGTCTAATCCGAAGAAGAGGGGAACGGTATGCCACTCTCAGAGCAAGAGCAGCGTCTCCTTGAAGAGATGGAACGCAGTCTGTATCACAACGATGCCGACTACGTCGCTGGGGCCGGTGGCCGTCACGGCAAGCCGACCTACGGACGAGTTGTCCTTGGGGTTTTGGTTGGGGTTCTTGGTGTTGCGGTTCTGATTACCGGCGTCGCCGTTCGGATTCCCGTGATTGGCGTGGTTGGGTTTGTCGCAATGTTCGTCGGTGTGCTCCTTGCGCTGACTCCGGCGCGTTCGACCCTGTCCCGTGCTCCCGAAGCTCCCGACGCCAACGCAACCCCGCGTCCAGGCAACACCGGCGGCCAGGCGAGCGGCGGCTCGTTCCTGCAAAACCTCGGTGACAAGTGGGATAACCGCTCAGACGAGCGCGACGAGTAACTTCTTTCTTGCCCCGCTAGGGCGATGACACCTCAGGACTGATCCGACCCGGATCAGTCCTTATTTTTGTCCGTTTTCCCTCGTGCGCGGGCCCAGCCTCCCTTTTGGCTTCAATTCCGATCGAAACTCGCGGAATTCCCTCCACGTTCCTCCACGCCATCCTTGCCTGCAATCTAGGGCATTTAATGGCGTCCCTCGAACGGGGCGGCTCTAAATACTTGGTTTGGTGGAGTTAAGTGGAGTAAAGTGGAGATCACCTGAAATTCTGGCCGGATCGTTGAGGGGGAGAAGCCGATGTTCCTTGGCACCTACTCTCCGAAACTCGACGAAAAAGGCCGGGTCATTCTTCCCGCCAAGTTCTGGGACGAGCTCTCGCAGGGCGTGGTCGTTACCCGGGGCCAGGAGCGCTGCCTCTACCTCTACAGCGCGCGCCAGTTTGAGACCGTCCTCGAGAAGGTCAGCCAGGGGCCGGTCACCAGCAAGGAAACGCGTGACTACCAGCGCGCCCTGCTTTCCGGTGCAAGCCAGGAAGTGCCGGACAGCCAGCACAGGGTCACGATCCCGGCAGTCCTTCGCGATTACGCGGGACTCGGACGGGAACTCACGGTAATCGGGGCGGGGAACCGCGCCGAGATCTGGGACACCGAGGCCTGGAACAACTACTACTCAGACGCTGAGACCGCATACGCGAACAGAAGCGAGGAGGTGATCCCCGGGCTCTTCTAGCGCCCAGTTGCCGACCCTCAGCCGTTCCTCGCCCGGACACACTTCCCCGGTGCCTGGTCGAGCGAATGGATGGGGATCAGCTTCTGGGGGCTCGTTCCGGCTCACGCCGGTACCGCCCGCTCCCCATGGCAGATTCCTATGCTCACACCCCCGTGCTCCTCGAGCGCACCGTGGAACTCCTTGCTCCGGCGCTCGCCGCGCCGGGAGCTGTTCTCGTTGACGCGACCCTGGGAATGGGCGGCCACTCTGAGGCATTCCTCACTCGGTTTCCCGAGCTCGTTCTCGTCGGCGTCGATCGCGACCGGGATGCGGTTCGCATCGCGGGGGAGCGTCTGGCGCCCTTCGGGAACCGCGTTCACCTCGTTCACGCCGTGTACGACACCGTGCCCGCCGCGCTCGCGTCGGTCGGCTATGGCTCCGCGGCTGGCATCCTCTTCGACCTCGGTGTCTCATCCCTTCAGCTCGACGTGGTCGATCGCGGATTCTCTTACTCGCAGGACGCACCACTCGACATGCGGATGGATGCGACGAGCGACCTGACCGCCGAGCGCATTCTCGCGGAGTACAGCGAGGCAGACCTGCGTCGGATTTTCTACGAATACGGCGAAGAAAAACTCGCCCCGCGCTATGCGCGCAAGATCGTCCAGGCTCGCGAGATCTCCCCCCTCTCGCGGTCTGGTCAACTCGTCGACGTACTGGTCGCGGCCACCCCCGCCGCGGTCCAGCGCGCCGGCCACCCCGCAAAGCGCGTGTTCCAGGCACTCCGCATCGAGGTCAACGATGAGCTGGGCGTGCTCGCGCGCGCGATCCCCGCAGGGATCGGCTCACTCGCGATGTCCGGCCGGATGGTCGTTCTTGCCTACCAGTCGCTCGAAGACCGGATTGTCAAGCGCGCCTTCGCGCAATTCTCGACCTCGACGGCGCCGCGGGGTCTCCCGGTGGAGCTGCCAGAGCATCGCCCCGAGTTGAAGCTCCTGGTCCGTGGTGCTGAGCTCGCCAGCGACGAGGAGAAGGCACGCAATTCGCGCTCCGCCCCCGTGCGTCTTCGCGCCGTCGAGCGAATTCGGGAGGCGGCATGAGTAGCAATCTCGCCTATGCAACTCCTCTGCGTCGTCCTCGGGAAGAGGCGAACGCGCCGCAGCCTCGCGTTCGGATCGTAACGACTCGGGCGCAGCGCCGCTCTCGGCCGAAGCTGGTATACGCGCTCGTTGCGACCGTTGTCATCTTCGCGATCTTTCTCGTGCAACTGCTCATTACGATCTCGCTGTCGAGCGGCGCATATCAAATTGACGGGCTTCAGTCGACGCAACAAAATCTCGGACGAACGGAGTCGTCGCTCAGCGAGAAGATCGACACGCTGGACTCCAGTCAGAACCTCCAGGCGAACGCAATAGCGCTCGGGATGGTCGCGTCGTCCCGAGCTGCATTCCTGCGGTTGTCGGACGGTGCAGTGCTCGGGTCTGCCGCGCCGGCCAGGGCAGTGAAGATCACCTCTCTCATGACGAACGCGGCAAGCGGAAGCGTGTCCAACTCGCTGCTCACGGACATCCCGGTCATCACGCCTTCGGATACTCTCACCTCATCCACAGGTACGGGACACGGCGACGCGAATGCGCCGGTTACCGGATCGGGCACCACAGAATCGACCCAGGGCACGACGGCTCCCGCTGACACGGGATCCACGAGCCAGTACTCACCGAACTCGTCGTCATCGACACCCGACGGCGACCTGCCATCCCCGGTGACGCACTAGGACTAGAGGTCATGAAGAGAACCAGGCGAGCGGGCCTTCGGCTCACGCTCACGATGGTTGGCGTATTCCTGGTCGTTGCGATCTTCACCGGCAGGCTATTTCAGCTGCAGGTTGTCGAGGCGCCCGCGCTCGACAAGACCGCAGCACAGCACCAGACCAGGACCGTCACGACACCGGGCACTCGAGGCAGCATTGTCGATGACAGCGGCGTCGTACTCGCGCTGAGCGTGGATCGGTACGACATAACCGTGTCTCCCGCCCAGATGATTCCCGGCTACGAGAAAACCCCGGGCGACAAGAGCTCGCTCGTGCCCCTCGACAGCAACCTGAAGCGGATCGCCAGGGTCACCGGTCAGAACTGGCGCGACCTCAAGACCGTGATCGAGGCGAACCCCAAGTCCCAGTACGCGAATCTCGACAAGAAAGTCACCCTCGCCATCCTTAAGAAGATCGAGGCGCTCAAAATACCGGGGATCTATCCGGTCAAGGATCCGTCGCGCAGCTATCCCAATGGAGCGGTGGCGGGCAACCTCGTCGGTTTCGTCGGCACGGACGGACCGCAGGCGGGCCTCGAAAAGGAGTACGACGCGTGTCTTGCGCAGAAGCCCGGCGAATCCACCTATCAGACGGCCGCGGATGGATACACCCCGATTCCCGGAAGCACCGTGAAGGAGACCAATCCGGTTAACGGGGGCACTCTTGAGCTGACGATCGATCGGGACCTGCAGTACGAGGCACTCCAGGCGATTACGGCGCAGGCGAAGAAAATTGGGGCACCGTGGGCAACGGCCGTCGTCGTTCGGGTGAAAGACGGCCACCTGATGGCGGTCGCGGACTACCCGGCCGTCGATCCGAACAATCCATCGGCCACCCCGGGGAAGTACCAGGGCTCACTCGCGATCACGCAGCGTTACGAACCCGGTTCAACGTTCAAGGGAATGAGTGCGGCGGCACTCATCGACGCCGGCGCAATCACGCCGAAAACCGAGATTACGGTGCCGCCCGTCCTCACTCTTCCCGACGGCGGCACGATCAAGGATTCCTTTTACCACGGCACCGTGCACTACACGACGGCCGGTGTCCTCGAGAACTCGTCCAACATCGGCATCTCGATCCTGTCGACGAAGCTCAGTGCGCAGGCTCGTCACGCGTACATGGTCAAATTCGGAATCGGTCAGAAGACCGCGGTCAACTTCCCGGGACAGAATGCCGGCTACCTCCCTCCGCTGCCATGGGACGGGACGACCACCCGCACGGTCGAATTCGGCCAGGGCGTTAGCGCGACATCGCTTCAGGTCGCGCAGATCTACGAGACGATCGCGAACCACGGCGTGCGGGAACCAATGACGCTCGTCGCCGGATGCACGCTCGCAAACGGGAAAGTCGTCGACACTCCGACTACCGCCCCCGAGCGCGTGGTGAGCGCGAAAGCGGCCGACGAGGTGCGCGGGATGCTCGAGACCGTCGTGTCGGGCGGTCCCGTTGGTCCGCTTCTGAGGGTTCCCGGTTACCGGATCGCTGCGAAGACCGGAACCGCGCAGGTCGCTGCCGGAACCGGCGGCTATGGCAATCAGGTCATCACCTCGGTTGCCGGGATGGCCCCGGCGGAGGATCCGCAGTACGTCGTCGTGGTTACTTTCGGTCCCACTACGCTTACTACGTCGGCTGTTGCCGCACCGGCCTTCACCTCGGTTATGTCAGAGGTGCTGAAGAAGTATCGAGTACCCCCGTCGACAACGCCGGCCCCGTACGTGCAGACCACCTGGTAGGACAAACCAGATGGATTGGCCGGGATGCCCCGCAGCGTCGACGCGAGAGCCCAGGAAGAGGATTGCGTGACGACAAGGATCCCTCCGGTCCTTCGCCCCGAGCATCCACAGGCTCGCTCACTCGCAGGACTGGTCGAAGAGTTTGACCTCGCCGTCGTTGGATCGGTCGAGGGGCTCGAGATCAGCGGTGTCACGCTCAACACGGCCGAGGTGCAGCCCGGAGACCTGTACGTGGGTGTCAAGGGCGTGAAGAGCCACGGCGCGAGCTACGCAACGGTGGCGCGTGATGGCGGTGCCGTCGCAATCCTGACGGATGCCGATGGCGCAACGATCGCCGCGGACGCCGGCCTGCCGATCCTGCTTGTCGCCTCGCCGCGAGAAGCGCTCGGCGACATTTCGGCGTGGGTCTACCGCACGGCGGAGCACCCGCCACTGTTGTTCGGAACAACGGGCACGAACGGCAAAACCTCGACGTCCTATCTGCTCGAGGCAATCCTGCGTCAACTCGGACTGGTCTCCGGCCTCAGCTCCACCTCAGAACGACACGTCGGCGAGCTCTCGGTCGTTTCTCGTCTCACTACGCCCGAAGCCAGCGAGATGCACGCGCTCCTTGCCCGGATGCGCGAGAGCAAGGTTCGCGCGGTCGCGATCGAGGTCAGCGCGCAGGCACTGACGCATAACCGAGTCGACGGCATCGTCTTCGATGTCGTCTCGTTCACCAACCTCAGCCACGACCACCTCGACGACTATCCGAACATGGAGACCTACTTCGAAGCGAAGCTCCTGCTGTTCCAGCCGGAGCGTGCCAAGCGGGGAGTCGTTTCGCTCGATACGAGCTGGGGCCAGCGCGTTGTCGACGAAGCCCACATCCCGATCACGACCATTTCAGCGGCTCCCGGTATCGACGCCGAGTGGGTTGTGACGATCGTCGACGAGACGCCCATGTACACCGAATTCACCCTGACCGGTCCGGAGGGACGATCGCTGACGACCCGGGTGCCCATGATCGGCTGGCACATGGCGGCAGACGCCGGGCTTGCAATCGTGATGCTGGTCGAAGCCGGATTCGAACTCGAGGCGATCGGGCACGCCCTCGACGAGGACGGCGGGATCACGGCGTATCTGCCCGGCCGTACCGAGCGGGTCTCCGGTGATCGCGGGCCGTCCGTCTACGTTGACTTCGGTCACAGTCCGGACGCGTTTTTGAACACCCTCGCGGCGGTGCGCAAGTTCACCCCCGGCCGCACCATCATGCTGTTCGGCGCGGATGGCGACCGGGATCCTTCCAAGCGCCTCGAAATGGGCCGCGTCGCTGCAGACGGTTCGGACATTCTGGTGATCACCGACCATCATCCGCGATTTGAGGATGCGGCCTCGATTCGCAAGGTGCTGCTCGAGGGCGCTGCCCTGGCCGAGCACCAGCCTGGGCAGATACTCGAGGTGAGCCCGCCCGAGCGGGCGATCCGTGCGGCGGTGAACCTCGCTGCCGAAGGCGATTCGATCCTCTGGGCAGGACCGGGCCACCAGGACTACCGCGACATCGAGGGCGTCCGCACGCCGTACTCGGCTCGCGAGGAAGCTCGTGCGGCGCTGCGAGAGGCGGGCTGGGCGTGATTCCGTTTCCACTCGCTGACGTAGTCGAACTCGTCGGCGGGAGGCTCGAGTTGCCGTGGCCGGGCGAGACGGAGGTCTCGGGTTCGGTCCACACGGATTCACGACTGGTCGAGACGGGTTCGATCTTCTTCGCCCTTCCCGGGGAAGTCACCGATGGGCACCTGTTCGCTCAGGCGGCCGTCGACAACGGTGCAGCGCTGGTGGTCGCGGAACGCGAGCTGGGCCTCGCGGTGCCGACGATCCTGGTGACCGAAGGGACGGTCGCGCTCGCTCGCCTCGCGCGCGCGGTGGTTGAGCGGGTGCGGGGGTCGGGTGACCTGAAGGTCATTGCCGTCACGGGATCGAACGGTAAGACAACGACCAAGAATATGCTTCGAGCGATCTTTGAGAAGCAGGGGCCGACGGTGGCGCCCGAGGGCTCGTTCAACAATCACGTCGGAGCGCCCATCTCGATGCTTCGCATGGATCGCTCCACCCGGTACCTCATAGTCGAAATGGGTGCGGGCAAGGCGGGAGACATCGCGAGACTGGTCGACATCGCGAAACCGGACATCGGGATCGTGCTCAAGGTCGGTCTCGCGCATGTTGGTGAGTTCGGAAGCATCGACGAGGTGCAGCGTGCGAAGACCGAAATGGTCACCGACCTCGATCCGGGCGCGATCGCGCTGCTTAACGCCGACGACGACAGGGTGGTGCAGATGGCCGCCTCGACTCGCGCTCGCGTTTCCTGGTTCGGGCTGGAGCCTTCCGCCGAGGTTCGTGCCGAGGACGTGACGGCGACCGCCACGGGTACGGGATTTACCCTGGCAACCGATCTCGGCCGGTTGCCCGTTCACCTGCGCATCCTCGGCGAACACCATGTCACCAATGCTCTCGCGTCGCTCGCCGTCGCTCGTCTGCTGCGAATCGACCTCGAGCAGGCGATTGCCGCTCTCGAGTCGATGGTTCGGGCCGAGCGTTGGCGCATGGAGGTCTTGCTGCCGAAGTCTGGCGCCATCATCATCAACGATGCGTACAACGCCAGCCCCGACTCGATGGCTGCTGCACTCAAGACTCTCGCCCAGGTACGGGGTCCCGCAAATCGCACCTTCGCGGTCCTCGGAGAGATGGCGGAGCTGGGGGAGTACTCCGATGAGGAGCACGATCGCATCGGTCGGCTGGTGGTTCGACTCAACATCGGCAAACTCATTGTCGTTGGCCACGCGGCGAGGCACATCCACAACGCCGCGGGCCTCGAAGGTTCATGGGACGGCGAGTCCGTATTAGTCGCCAATCCGGATGAGGCATACGATTTGCTCCGTGATGAATTGGGCGCGGACGACATAGTGCTCGTGAAATCGTCCAAATCGGCGAACCTGCGTTTCCTCGGCGATCGTCTAGGGGGTGTCAGCTAGGTGGTAGCCCTGCTCTGCGGTGCCGGATTCTCTCTGGCGTTCACGCTCTTCCTCACTCCGGTGTTCGCACGCCTGGCCAGGAGAGTCGGCTGGGGCCAGTTCATCCGAGATGACGGGCCGCAGTCCCACCACGCGAAAAAGGGAACTCCAACGATGGGCGGAATCGTCTTTATCGTTGGTGCCGGTCTCGGTTACCTCTTCGGCCACCTCATTGAGCGCCGCATCCCGGCGATCGCCGGGCTCATGATCTTCTTCCTGATGGTCGGCATGGGAGTCGTCGGATTCATCGATGACTTCCTGAAGACACGTCGCCAGCGCAGCCTTGGGCTCGGTGGATGGGCCAAGATCGCCGGCCAGGTCATCGTCGCCTCCGTCTTCGCCGTGATTGCGCTGAGCTTCTCTGACGACAACGGGCTCACCCCTGCCGGATTTGGCTCGACCGCGACCAAATCCGCCGCAGTATTCATCTCCGCGGTGCGCGACATCCCGTGGCTGAACTTCATGACCTTCGGCATCGTGATCGGCGGTATCCTGTTCGCGCTCTGGTCGACGATCATCATCGTGAGCGCATCGAACGGTGTGAACGTCGCGGACGGTCTTGACGGTCTCGCAACCGGTGCCTCTATCTTCGTCTTCGCCGGCTACATCTTCATCGGCTACTGGCAGTCGCTCCAGTCCTGCTTTAACAATGCGCAGCTGCTCGATCCGAAGGTCGCGACAATTTGTTACACGGTTCGTGATCCGCTCGACATCGCCGTGGCGGCGGCCTGCATCACCGGATCGCTCATCGGGTTCCTCTGGTGGAACACGTCTCCCGCCCAGATCTTCATGGGTGACACCGGTTCGCTCGCGCTCGGTGGCGCACTTGCCGGCTTCGCCATCCTGACTCGCACCGAACTTCTGCTGGTCATCATCGGCGGTCTGTTCCTGATCGTCACCGGGTCGGTCATCGTGCAACGGGCGTACTTCAAGATCACGCACGGCAAACGGATATTCCTGATGAGTCCGATTCAGCATCATTTCGAGCTCAAAGGCTGGGCCGAGGTCACCGTTGTTGTGCGGTTCTGGCTGATTTCGGCGATGTTTGTCGCGCTCGGGGTTGGTCTGTTCTACCTCGAGTGGATCACTCGCGCCTCATCATGAGCTCGCGGAACAAGCTCGCCGGACTGACCAGCTGGCGGTCAGACTGGTCCGGCCTTCGGGTCGCGGTGCTCGGGCTCGGTGTGACGGGATTTTCTGCGGCCGACACGCTCGTGGAACTCGGTGCGCGGGTTCTCGTGCTCGCCACGGGCGCTCGGGAAGAGCAAAAGCGGCTGCTCCGGGTCATCGGTGGTGATTATTTCGAGGGTCCGTTGCGCGGTGTTCCGCCCGAACTCGAGGAGTTCGATCCCGACCTGGTTCTTACATCGCCGGGTTTTCACCCGGACCATCCCGTGCTGACCTGGGCGGCGGCCCGCGGCACGGCCGTCTGGGGGGACGTCGAACTCGCCTGGCGTGTTCGCGACAAGGTTGAGCCCGCTCCCGAATGGGTTCTCATCACGGGCACGAACGGCAAGACGACGACGACGCAGCTGACTGCGCACATCCTGGAAGCGGACGGACGCCGCGCCGCCGCCGTCGGGAACATCGGGATCCCGGTGCTCGATGCCGTGCGTTACCCCGCCGGATTCGATGTTCTCGTAGTCGAGCTTTCGAGCTACCAGCTGCACTGGCTCGGCCAGACCACCGAGGGAACACTCGCCCCGTGGGCCAGCGTCTGTCTCAATCTTGCGCAGGACCACCTGGACTGGCACGGCTCATTCGAGGCGTATCGCGATGCGAAGGCGAAGGTCTACGCGGGCACTCGTGTTGCGGCCGTGTACAACCGTGCCGATGATGCGACGAGGCGGATGGTCGAGGACGCCGAGGTGAGCGAGGGCTGCCGCGCAATCGGCTTCGGGCTGGACGCTCCCGGCCCGAGCGACCTCGGGATTGTCGACGGCATCCTGTGCGATCGAGCGTTCCTCGAGGAGCGGGCGACGACGGCTCTCGAGTTGACGACCTCGGCAGAACTCGACGTTGTCGGCCTGGGCTCTCCGCACAGTCTCGCCAACGTGCTTGCGGCATCCGCGCTGGCACGCTCGCTCGATGTCGCGCCCGGTGTGATTCGGGGCGCGCTTGACACCTTCTCGTTGGACTCTCACCGTACCGAGGTGATCGCGACCGCCGACGGGGTCGTGTGGATCGATGACTCGAAGGCGACCAACCCACACGCGGCGGACGCCTCGCTGGGCGCGCAGGAATCGGTCGTATGGATCGCCGGTGGCCTGCTCAAGGGCGTTGATGTCGATGAACTGGTTCGAACGCACGCGTCGCGCCTGTCCGCCGTGATCCTCATCGGCGTCGACCGGGAGGCGCTGCGGACTGCATTCGAGCGACACGCGCCCGGGGTGGAGGTCTTCGAGGTGGACGAGACCGAAACTAGGAGGGTAATGCCATCGGCCGTACGGCTGGCTGCCGCAGCTGCCAAGGCAGGCGACGTTGTGTTGCTTGCCCCGGCGGCGGCATCGATGGACCAGTTCACGGATTACGCGGACCGGGGCTCGCGATTCGCGGACGCAGTTCGGAGTCACCTGGAAGGAACGACGGATGACGACGACGAGACCACGGGGCAAAGTCCCGTCGACTAGTCGATCCGTCCGCGCCGCCGTCCCCATCCGCCCGCCCGTCAATCCCATTGCCGCGGACGCTGATGCCGGCGGTAGGCGATCCGGCGGTCAGATCGCGATTTCGGTAGCGCAGAAGGTGTTCGGCGCCGAAACCAGTACGTTCTTCCTACTCCTCGGCACGACGCTGTTTCTGCTCGCGTTCGGACTTGTGATGGTGTTGTCTGCCTCATCGGTGGAAGACGGCGCCGGGGCAAGCCACGACTTTTTCTCGTCGTTCTCGCGGCAGGGTCTCTACGCGATCATCGGAGTGCCGCTCATGCTCGTCGCGTCACGGATGCCGATGGGTTTCTGGAAGAAATGGGCGTGGCCGGCCGTGATCGGCACATCCGTTCTCCAGCTTCTGGTCTTCCTGCCAGGACTCGGTGTCTACTACCAGGGCAATACCAACTGGATCAAGATCGGTCCGTTCGAGGCGCAGCCGTCCGAGCTAGTGAAGCTCGCGCTCATCCTCTGGGTGGCCTGGATTCTCGCGGCGAAGAAGAACCTGCTCGAGGACTGGAAGCACGTGTTTCTGCCGATCGCTCCCGTTGCGATCGTCGCTATCGGTCTCGTTCTGGCGGGCAACGACCTCGGAACGGCGTTGATCCTGGGCGCCATCGTGCTCGGGTGCCTGTTCTATGCCGGAGTGCGGTTTCGGATCATTGCTGTCGCCCTCGCCGCGGTCGCGGTCGCGGTGTTCATCGCGCTGCACGTCGGCGGGTCGTCGCGGGGCAGTCGTATTTCGGCATTTCTCACCGGATGCCCGGCATCCGCCTACGACACCCAGTACTGCTGGCAACCCATCCACGGATGGTGGGGCATCGCGTCCGGGGGGATCTTCGGTTCTGGCCTCGGCGAATCCAAAGCGAAGTGGAGCTGGTTGCCCAACGCCTCAAACGACTTCATTTTCGCGATCATCGGCGATGAGCTCGGCTTCATTGGGGCCGTACTCGTGCTGCTGCTCTTCGTGGTTTTGGCGATTGCGTTCGTGCGCATCATCCGTACCTCGCGCGACCCATTCGCCAAGATCGTCACAAGTGGAGTCATGATCTGGCTGATCGGGCAGGCATTCGTCAACATTGCGGTCGTCCTTGGTCTGCTCCCGGTACTCGGCGTACCGCTGCCGCTCATCTCGGCTGGCGGGTCATCGCTCATCGCGTCACTTCTCGCCGTCGGAGTCGTGCTGTCCTTCGCGCGACATCAGCCAGAGCCAATCCCCATGGCGCAGCTGTGACCACCTATCTTTTGGCCGGTGGCGGGACCGCCGGACACGTAAATCCACTGCTCGCCGTCGCGGATCGCCTCATGGCCGACGATCCCTCTGCCGCCGTCCTGGTGCTCGGCACCAGAGAAGGCCTGGAAGCGCGCCTCGTACCCGATCGCGGCTACGAGCTGTTGACCATCGATCGACTCCCGTTTCCGCGTCGTCCGGGGCGAGCGCTTATCTCGTTCCCGGGTCGATTCCGGCGGGCGGTCCGGCAGACCGAAGGCTACATTCGCGATCGGGGCGTTGATGTCGTGGTCGGCTTCGGGGGCTACGCATCCGCGCCCGCGTATCGCGCTGCGCGACGACTCGGCATTCCCCTGGTGATTCACGAAGCGAACGCGCGTCCCGGACTCGCGAACCGTCTGGGCGCTCGGTACACGCGCCTGGTTGGAACGGTATTCACCGCAACGCGACTGCCGCACTCGAGCGTCGTCGGGATGCCCCTGCGGCGCGAAATCGAGAAGCTCGATCGCGTCGCGTCCCGTCCCGAGGCGATTGAATTCTTTGGGTTGGACAAGGGGAAGCGCACGCTGCTCGTCACGGGCGGATCAACCGGTGCACGTTCGATCAACCGCGCCGTCTTCGACGGCATCGCGCCGATCCTCGACGCCGGCTGGCAGGTGCTGCATATCGCGGGCAATCGTTCGGAGTTACCTGACTCTCCATTTCCCGACTACCGCATCATCACGTACTGCGATCGGATGGATCTCGCGATCGCGAGCGCTGATCTCGCAATCGCCCGGTCGGGCGCTGTTACTGTCAGCGAGTTCGCCGCAACCGGTCTTCCGGCTGTGTTCATCCCGTATCCGGTCGGCAACGGCGAGCAGCGTTACAACGCGGCGGATGCCGTCTCGGCCGGTGGCGCGCTGCTGGTGAACGACGCCGACTTCACTCCAGCGTGGATCGCGTCAACTCTTGCCCCGCTACTTCGGGACCACTCGCGCCTGAACGCAATGGCGAGCGCGATGCTCGCGACTGGCAGCAGGGACGGCAGCGAGCGGATGGTGGACCTCGTTCACAGCGCGACAAGTAACATCGAACCCGATGATCAAGCCTGACCTGTCCCAAGAGCTGCCCGTCGACCTCGGAGCACTGCACTTCGTCGGTATCGGCGGGTCGGGCATGAGCGGCATTGCCCGGCTGTTTATTGCCGCCGGATATCGAGTGACGGGTTCCGATCGCAGCGAGAACCACAACACCGAAGCGCTGCGCGAACTCGGGGCAACCGTAACGATCGGGCACGACGCATCCAATCTCGGGGATGCGGACACGCTGGTGTACACCGGCGCGCTCTGGCCGGACAATCCGGAGTACCTTCTCGCCACCTCGCGTGGCATCCCGACGCTGCATCGCTCCCAGGCCCTGGCCTGGCTCATCAACCGGCGGAGGTTGGTTGCCGTCGCCGGGGCGCACGGCAAGACGACGTCCACCGGGATGATCATCACGGCTCTGCTCGAGCTCGGCGAGGATCCCAGCTTCGTGAACGGGGGAGTGATCGAGTCCCTCGGCGTCAGTTCGGCGCACGGCAAGGGCGAGATCTTTGTCGTCGAAGCCGATGAATCGGACGGCTCCTTCCTGCTCTACGACACGGCGGTGGCGCTCGTCACCAATGTTGATGCGGATCACCTCGATCACTACGGCTCGCGCGAGGCGTTCAACGCCGCCTTTGTCACGTTCGCGAACGCGGCATCGGAGTTTGTTGTTGCCTCGAGCGACGATTCCGGCGCGGTGGCCATGACAGCCGCGCTAACGGGGAAGCGTGTTCTGACCTTCGGCGGGGCTGCGGGCACCGACGTGCGCCTTCACTCGGTGAGCCAGACGGGACCGGTCACATTCACGGTCTCATGGCAAGGTCGCGACTACGAGATTCGTCTGCAGGTGCCCGGTCACCACAACGCCCTCAACGCCGCAGGAGCCTTCGCGGTGCTTGTTGGTCTCGGTCTGGATCCCGACGGGATCGTCGCCGGTCTCGAAACGTTCAACGGTACGGAGCGCCGGTTCGAGTTGCACGCGGTCGTTCGTGGTGTGAGTGTCTATGACGATTACTCGCACCATCCCACCGAGGTCGCGGTTGCGTTGCGAGGCGCTCGCTCGGTTGTCGGCGACGGCAGGATCATTGCAATCCACCAACCGCACCTCTACTCCCGTACCAAACTCATGGCGGGGGAATTCGCGCATACCTATGAGACCCTCGCCGACCACACGATCGTGCTCGATGTGTTCGGTGCGCGGGAGGATCCTGTTCCCGGGGTCACGGGGGAGTTGGTGTCGTCCCGGTTTGTTGACCCAACGAAGGTCGACTATTTGCCCGACTGGCAGCAGGCGGCGGATCGTGTCGCCGAGATCGCACGGGAGGGCGACATCGTCATGACGCTCAGCTGCGGCGACGTTTACCGCATCATTCCTCAGGTTCTTGCCTCGCTTGAGCAGGCCAGAACCTCGGAGTCGACGCCGGCGTGAAGCGCCCAGAAGGCTTCGACCCGCCGCCGACCGTTCCGAATCGCGGTGCGCGGAGCAGTCCGGACGGCAAGTCCGACACGCAGGCGCGGCCGCCAACTCCGATTCGACGGACCGCGATGCCAGCAGTTGTGCCGGTGCCGAAGCGAACCTCGGATACCCGGTCGCCCTCGGCTCCGAGGGTACAGAGGGCTCCCGTGCGCGCCGAGCAGCGAGCCAAGCGCGCCCAGGTACGCCGATTCACTCGCGGGTCGCGTCGCCGGCGCGCCGCCTGGTTCAGCGTGCTCGGCATCGTCCTTGTCATGGTCGCGGTGCTACTAGTGGCCGTGTTCTCGCCAATTCTTGCGTTGCGCACTGTCCAGGTCGACGGAGTGAGCGCGATCCCAGCGTCCACGATCCAGAACGCGCTGTCGGGCCAGCTGGGCACGCCGCTTGCTCTACTCGACGACCAGACGATTCGCGCGAAACTCGGGCACATCATCCTGATCCGCAGCTACACGACCGAGATCGTGCCGCCCAACACGCTCGTGGTCCGAATCGTGGAACGCGAAGCGATCGCCGTGATTCCCGACGGCAATAAGTACGACCAGGTCGACCCCGCCGGTGTCGTCCTTCGAAAATCGGCAACCACCGCGGGGCTTCCGCTGGTCGACATCGGCGCCTCCGGTGTCGACAGCGCGGGTTTTGCCGCGGCCGTCAAGGTGCTCCTCGCCATGCCGTCGTCGGTATTGACCCAGGTGAAGTCGATCTCGGCGACAACTCTCGACAATGTGAGTCTCACCCTGAACCAGGGAAACCACACGATCCTGTGGGGGAGCTCCGCCCAGTCGGATCTGAAGGCGAAGGCTCTCACCACGCTGCTGAGAACCTGCGCGTCGCAGCAGGTTCTCAACGTGACCGCGCCCCTCGCGCTCGCCTGTGGACCGGCGCAGAAGGTCTCAACACCGAATCCAACGGGGACGCCGCGTCCCTGACAGGGAATCTGCGGTTTTGCTCCGCATATTTCGACACGCGGGGCGCCTGAGTGACTGCGCGCGGGCGACGACCTACCTTCGTGATTAGGAAATACATACTGAGCAAAACTTTAATCTTCAGCCAGAGGTTGAAGGTTGTCGTTTCACGCTTGGTAGGACGTTGCCACACGGCAGCGTCGGATAGATCAGCGCACGCAAGAACAGCGCCAGCGGAGGCCGGACGAAGTGACATCGAATCAGAACTACCTGGCGGTCATCAAGGTGGTCGGAATTGGTGGCGGGGGAGTCAACGCCGTCAACCGGATGATCGAACTCGGCCTTCGCGGGGTGGAATTCATCGCCATCAACACGGATGCTCAGGCACTGCTCATGAGCGATGCCGACGTCAAGCTCGACGTTGGTCGCGAGATCACGCGCGGGCTCGGTGCTGGCGCCGACCCCGAGGTCGGCCGTCGCGCCGCCGAGGATCATGCCGAAGAGATCGAGGAGGCGCTCGCCGGAGCCGACATGGTCTTTGTGACCGCGGGTGAGGGCGGAGGCACAGGTACCGGCGGCGCACCCGTCGTTGCCCGAATCGCGAAGTCTATTGGCGCCCTGACCATTGGTGTCGTGACGAAGCCCTTCGAGTTCGAGGGCAAGCGTCGCGCCGCTCAGGCAGATGCCGGCGTCGCGTCGCTCAAGAGCGAGGTCGACACACTCATCGTTGTGCCAAACGATCGACTCCTCGAGATCAGCGACCGTGGCATGAGCATGCTCGAGGCGTTCGCCACCGCGGACCAGGTCCTTCTGGCCGGTGTGCAGGGAATCACGGATTTAATCACGACTCCCGGGCTCATCAACCTGGACTTCGCCGACGTGAAATCGGTCATGCAGGGCGCCGGTTCAGCCCTGATGGGCATCGGATCGGCCCGTGGGGCCGATCGCGCCATCAAGGCGGCGGAACTCGCCGTCGCATCCCCACTGCTCGAGGCGAGCATCGACGGCGCGCACGGTGTGCTCATTTCGGTGCAGGGCGGATCGAACCTCGGCATTTTCGAGATCAACGACGCGGCGCGGCTGATCCAGGAAGCGGTCCACGCCGAGGCCAACATCATCTTCGGTGCTGTCATCGACGACACGCTCGGCGACGAGGTACGTGTCACGGTCATCGCGGCCGGCTTCGACGGGGGAGAACCGGCAGTCAAAGTGCGCGACAGCCGCAGGAGCAGTTTTGTCGGTGCTGGCGCACCGGCGGCGAAGGCGGGCGCTTCCGACTCGGGAACGGCGTGGTCTGACTCCGACCAGCCCGTTTCGGGTCCAGTCGATCACGCCTTCGACGACGACGCGGACGACCTCGACGTACCTGACTTCCTGAAGTAGACGAGGTCTGCAGGTCCAGTGTCACCGGCGCATCCGCAAGCAGACGAGGGACTCGCCGAGCGACTGCACGGCGTGCAGGCACAGGTCGCTGAGGCGGCACGCGAAGCCGGTAGAGCCCCAGGAGACATCACAACGATCGTGGTGACGAAATTTCATCCGGCATCGCTGGTGCGCGAACTGGCATCCCTCGGCTTAACCGATTTTGGCGAGAATCGCCTTCAGGATGCCGGTCCCAAGGCCACGGAACTGGCGCAGCTCGACCTGACCTGGCATTTCATCGGCCAGCTGCAGAGCAACAAAGTGCGGGCGGTGCTCGAGTTCGCGCGCGTCATCCACTCGATCGACCGGGAATCCCTTGTCCGCGCGCTGGATACGACTGGAGAGTCCGTCGAGGTGTTTCTTCAGCTCAACCTCACCGACGACCCTGGGCGCGGCGGGGTTCAGCCCTCCGAATTGCGCGGCCTGGCCGAACGGGTCATGGGCAACAGCCGGCTTCGGCTGCTTGGGCTAATGGCCGTCGCCCCGCTCGATGAGGAGCCACGACGGGCCTTCGAGCGCGTTCGGACGGCCTCGGAGTCCCTGCGCGCAATCGCTCCGGATGCCGTGAGCCTGTCGATGGGTATGTCCGGAGACTTCCGTGAAGCGATCCTCGAGGGCGCGACACACCTGCGCATCGGCACGGCAATCACGGGAAACCGGCCCGATCGTGGTTAATCTCAGGACAGCGACTTTGTTTCATGATGCTGTTCCTGGAGGTACACAATGGCAAATCCACTGCGCAAGACGATGGTCTACCTTGGGCTCGCCGACGAGGAGTTCGACTACGAGGATGAGGGCCCAAGCGCGCCCGCTGCTCCGGTCGCGCCCGTTTCCCAGGGTTCCAGCCGCGGCCAGGTCACTCCACTGCGTCGCACAACCACGAAGACCGCGGGGCCCACTGACATGAACGAGATCCTGACTGTGCACCCGCGCCAGTACAAGGACGCCCAGGTAATTGCCGAGAACTTTCGCGAGGGAATCCCGGTGATCATCAACCTCTCGCAGATGTCTGAACCGGATGCTCGTCGCCTGGTTGACTTTGCCAGCGGCCTCTCGCAGGGTCTCTACGGCAAGATCGAGCGGGTCACGAACAAGGTGTTTTTGCTTTCGCCGGCGCACGTTGCGGTGAGCGGTGACACGGGCGGATCCGCCGCCGACCTCGAAGCATCGTTCTTCGAGAGCTGAACGCGCACTGCACTAGGCAACCGACCCCCAAAACGGGAGTTCTGTCACAGCCCCTGCCCCAAGGGGTACTCTTGGGATGCGACTGAAGTGTGCATCCGTGACTAATGTTGCTAGCGTTAGCAATTCGTTACGTCGGCCTGGTGCCACGCAAAGTCGAGTTGCGAGACTGGGAAGAAGTGCCTGAGCGGCCCGCCCGCGGCGGCCTTCTGGGCATGCGTTCCGACCAACCATCGGACATTGAGAGAAAGTTATTGAGGTGACGGCGATGGCTTTGACACCGGAAGATGTTGTCAACAAGCGATTCCAACCGACAAAGTTCCGTGAGGGATACGACCAGGATGAGGTCGATGACTTTCTCGACGAGGTCGTCGTTGAGCTTCGCCGACTCAACCAGGAGAACGAGGAACTGCGCCAACGGATGATCGCGAGCGACTCGCGCATCCAGGAGCTGCAGCGCACAGCAGGACAACCAGCGCCCGCCGGATTCGAGCAGCCCGTCGCGGCCGCAACGCCGGCATCCGCTCCAGCGCCGTTCCAACCGGCAGCCGTGGCGCCCGCCGATCCGAATGCCGATCCGGCCAACACCAACAACCTGCTGCAGCTCGCCCGCCGACTGCACGAGGAGCACGTGCGCGAAGGCGTCGAGAAGCGCGATGCGCTCATCGCCGAGGGGCAGGCACAGGCTCAGCGCGCGGTCGAGGATGGTCATGCCCAGGCCGCTCGGGTCGTCGAGGAAGCGCAGACGCAGACTCGCAACGCAATCGGGGCGCTCGATCAGGAGCGCGTTGCCCTGGAGCAGCGCATCGAAGAGCTCCGCAACTTCGAGCGCGAATACCGCGCCAAGCTCAAGGGCTACATCGAGGGCCAGCTGCGCGAGCTCGATTCCTCGTCGCAGGCTCCCGCTTCGTCGGCCCAGGCCCTCGTCGGTGCTGGCGCGTCGGCCGCGGTTCCCGCTGGCCAGGGCTTCAACACCCAGGAGATAGCCCCGCCGCCCGCCAACTACCCGGGCTTTGCCGGAAACTGATTCAGCGCCGAAGGCCAGTACAGCCCCCCGGAACAGACGCGTTCCCAGCGTCCGGGTCCTGGTTGTGCTGGCCCTCGTCGCGCTGGGCATCATTGGGCTGGATCAGACCGCCAAATACCTGATCGTCACTCACCTGACCGAGGGACAGCAGGTGAACGTTCTCGGAAACGTCCTGCAGTTCCACTTCGTGAAGAATTCCGGCGCCGCGTTCTCGCTCGGAACCGGCATCACGTGGGTGTTTTCTCTCGTCGCAGCAGCTGTCGCGGTGTTCATCATCATCTACGCGCGAAGGATCCGGTCATTCTCCTGGGCAATCCTGTTCGGTCTGCTCCTGGGCGGCACCATCGGAAACCTCAGTGATCGCCTGTTCCGCGAGCCTCACTTTGGTGAGGGCCACGTCATTGACTTCATCCAGGTGATCTACTTCCCGGCGATCTTCAACATCGCCGACAGCGCGATCGTCATCAGTATGTGTCTTTTTGTGCTTCTCACCATCCGGGGCGTTCGCTTGGATGGTCAGCGCGGTCATAAGGCGCAGAGCGAACCAGCAACGGATGCGGTCGGCTCCGGAACCAAGCAGTAGCCGACGTGGAATCGCGACAGCTTCCGGTGCCAGACGGGCTTGCCGGCGAGCGCGTGGATGCCGGTCTGGCCAAGCTGCTCGGCTTTTCCCGCACGTTTGCCGCCGAGGTCGCCGAGAGTGGCGGCGTTCGGCTGGATGGTGCACGCGTCGGCAAGTCGGATCGGCTGAGCGCCGATGCGTGGCTCGAAGTCGAGTGGCACGCAGCTGAGCCGCTCGCGGTTGTCGCGACGCCGGTCTCGGGCTTGCGAATCGTGTTCGAAGACGACGATCTCGTTGTTGTTGACAAGCCGGTTGGCGTTGCGGCGCATCCGTCCGTTGGCTGGGATGGCCCGACCGTGCTCGGTGCCCTGGCAGCATCCGGAATTAGTACCGCGACCGCTGGCGCAGCGGAGCGTGCGGGGATCGTGCATCGCCTCGATGCGGGGACAAGCGGCCTGATGGTCGTGGCGCGAAGCGACCTCGCGTACAGCGAGCTCAAGCGCCAGTTTCATGACCGTGAGGTCGAGAAGATCTATCACGCCGTTGTGCAGGGGCATCCCGATCCTCTCGCCGGGACGATCGACGCGCCCATCGGACGACATCCCGGTAGCTCGTGGAAGTTCGCGGTAACGGCAGATGGCAAACCATCGGTCACTCACTATGAGACCCTCGAGGCATTCCCGGCAGCGTCGCTGCTCGAGATCCATCTCGAAACCGGACGCACCCACCAGATTCGCGTTCACCTGGCGGCACAGCGTCACCCGTGCGTTGGGGATACCATGTACGGCGCGGATCCAACCCTGAGCGCGCGGCTGGGGCTCACGCGGCAGTGGCTGCACGCGAAGAAACTCGGATTCACTCATCCGAGAAGCGGCGAATGGATCGAATTCGAGGTCGAATATCCGGCGGATCTTCAACACGCACTAGACATCCTGCGCGCGTCGTGACCGGAGCGCTTAAGCTGGAGGACACCCTTCAGCTGTAGAGAGATTCAGTGCCCCAGTCGACCGACTCATTCGTGCATCTTCACGTGCACAGCGAGTACTCCATGCTCGACGGTGCAGCGAGAATCGAACCACTAGTGAAGGCCGCGGCCGAGCAGGGAATGCCGGCCATCGCGGTCACCGACCACGGCAACATGTTCGGCGCATACGAGTTCTGGCAGAAGGCGACCGCTGCAGGCATCAAGCCCATCATCGGCACGGAAGCGTACATCACCCCGGGCACGGCTCGAGGCGATAAGACGCGCATCCGGTGGGGGAATAGCTCGCAGACGCAGGACGACGTCGGTGGTTCTGGCGCATACACGCACATGACGATGCTGGCCGAGAACAACGAGGGGATGCACAACCTGTTCCGGCTGTCGTCCCTCGCATCGATGGAGGGGTTCTATTTCAAACCCCGCATGGATCGCGAGCTGCTGAGCCGCTATTCCACTGGCGTCATCGCGACGACGGGATGCGTGGGCGGCGAGGTCCAGACCCGACTTCGACTCGGACAGTACGACGAGGCGCTCAAGGCGGCTGGAGAATTCCAGGACATTTTCGGCAAAGACAACTTCTTCGCCGAGGTGATGGACCACGGCATCGACATCGAGCGTCGAACGATGAACGACCTCCTTCGCCTGGCCAAGCAGCTCGGTCTTCCGCTCGTCGCGTCAAACGACCTGCACTACACGAACGCCGGGGACGCGGGCGCACACGCTGCCCTGCTCTGTGTCCAGTCAGCGTCAACGCTGGACGATCCCAATCGGTTCAAGTTCGACTCGGAGGAGTTCTACCTGAAGAGCGCCGCGCAGATGCGTGCCGTGTTCGGTGAAACCCCTGAGGCGTGTGACAACACACTTTTGATCGCGGAGCGCGTCAACGTGAACTTCGAGCACCGCAACCTGATGCCGCGCTTTCCCGTGCCGGAGGGCGAGACCGAGACCACGTTCTTCGAGAAGGCCGTTGCGGACGGAATGCAGCACCGGTTCAAGGGAGCTCCGAGCGACGAGCATCTTGTTCGGGCGCAGTACGAGGTCGACGTCATCAAGCAGATGGGATTCCCCGGATACTTCCTGGTGGTTGCCGACTTCATCGGCTGGGCAAAAAACCAGGGCATCCGCGTTGGACCGGGTCGCGGCTCGGCCGCTGGCTCGATGGTGTCGTATGCAATGGGAATCACCGAGCTCGATCCGCTCGCCCACGGGCTTCTGTTCGAGAGATTCCTCAACCCCGAGCGCGTTTCGATGCCGGATATCGATGTTGACTTCGATGACCGCCGCCGTCCCGAGGTGATTCGTTACGTGACGGACAAGTACGGCGACGACCGCGTTGCACAGATCGTCACCTACGGAACCATCAAGGCCAAGCAGGCGCTAAAAGACAGCGCGCGGGTGCTCGGTATGCCATACGCGGTGGGGGAGAAGCTCACCAAGGCGATGCCGCCGCCCATCATGGGCAAGGATGTCGCGCTCGGCGAGATCATGGACAAGGCCTCACCCCGGTACAAGGAAGGCAGCGACTTCCGCGCGGTCCTGGAAACGGATGCCGAAGCGGCCAAGGTGTTCGACACGGCGGTTGGCATCGAGAATCTGAAGCGCCAGTGGGGCGTGCACGCGGCCGGTGTCATCCTGTCCGCCGAGCCGCTTCTCGACGTGCTCCCAATCATGAAGCGCGAGGACGACGGCGCGATCATCACCCAGTTCGACCAGCCGCCCCTCGAGTCGCTCGGCCTGATCAAGATGGACTTCCTGGGGCTGCGCAACCTGACGATCATCGATGACGCGCTGGCGATGATCGAGAAGAACACGGGCTCGCCGCTCGTGATCGAAGAGCTCGACCTGAATGCCGACCAGACGACCTACGAGCTGCTCGCGCGCGGTGACACGCTCGGTGTCTTCCAGCTGGATGGCGGCCCGATGCGGTCGTTGCTTCGACAGATGAAGCCGACCAACTTCGAGGACATTTCCGCCCTCATCGCGCTGTATCGGCCCGGCCCGATGGGCATGGGGTCGCACACCAAGTACGCGCTGCGCAAGAACGGCCTGCAGGTCATCGACGCCATCCATCCCGAACTCGAAGAGCCGCTGCGCGAGATTCTCGCGCCGACCTACGGCGTGATCGTTTACCAGGAGCAGGTGCTCGCCGTCGCGCAGAAGGTCGCTGGCATGACGCTCGGGCAGGCCGACATCCTGCGCAAGGCAATGGGCAAGAAGGACAAGAAGGTCCTGGACAAGCAACGTGTCGGCTTCGAGGCTGGCATGAAGGAGAAGGGGTTCAGCACCGACGCCGCCAAGGTGCTGTGGGAGACGCTCGAGCCCTTCGCGGACTACGCCTTCAACAAGGCGCACAGCGCCGGCTACGGGATCCTCAGCTATTGGACCGCATACCTCAAGGCGAATCATCCCGCCGAATACATGGCCGCGTTGCTCACGAGCGTCGGCGACTCCAAAGACAAGCTTGGAATGTATCTCAACGAGTGCCGCAGGATGGGCATCACGGTGCTTGCTCCCGACGTCAACGACTCGTTCGTCGACTTCACCGCCGTGCCATCCGACCAGGGCATTGGCGACATTCGATTCGGTCTCGGCGCCGTTCGCAACGTCGGATACAACGTGGTTGAGGGCATCCGCCATGCACGCGAAGAAAAAGGCCGATTCGAGTCGTTCTACGACTTCCTTGCGAAGGTCCCGATCCCGGTTGCGAATAAGCGCACGGTCGAGTCGCTGATCAAGGCAGGCGCGTTCGATTCGCTCGGCGCGACCCGGCGCGCGATGCTCGAGATCCACGAGGACGCGGTCGAGGGCGCCGTCAGTGTCAAGCGCACGGAAGCCACCGGACAGGCCGGATTCGACTTCGACAGCCTGTTCGATGAGCCCCAGGAGACCGGTCGGGTGCCCGATCGGCCCGAGTGGTCGAAGAAGGACAAGCTGGCGTTTGAGCGCGAGATGCTGGGGCTCTACGTGTCCGATCATCCGCTCGCCGGACTCGAGGTGCAGCTGGCGAAGCACGCTTCGTCGAGCATCACCGAGCTCCTGTCCGGGGACGTCGCCGGGGACGGCGATGTCGTCTCGATAGCGGGTCTCCTTACGAGCGTGCAGCACCGCACCGCCAGGCAGTCAGGCAACCAGTATGGCTCGGTCACGGTCGAAGACTTCGGCGGCGAGATGACGGTCATGTTCATGGGAAAGACCTACCAGGAGTTTGCTCCAGCGCTCATCAACGATTCGATCGTCGTGATCAAGGGGCGGGTGAGTGTGCGCGATGACGGCATGAATCTGCACGCGGTGAGCATGTTCACGCCGGATGTCGGGGCGGGCCTTGGCAGCGGTCCACTAATGATCTCGGTGCCGGAGTTCCGCGCGACGACCGAGGTGATTTCGTCGCTCTATGACGTTCTCATCCGACACTCGGGTGAGAACGAGGTACGGCTGAAGCTCGTTCGTGGCGAGACCGCGAGGATGTTCGAGATCCCATACCCGGTAACTGTCACCGCGGATCTGTACGGCGAATTGAAGTCCCTCCTCGGCCCGAGTTGCGTCTCGTAACCCGCGTTTGCCCCCGTGCGTAACGTTCGCCCCCACCCGTTTGGGCGCAAACGCGCTGCACGGGGGCAGAACCGGCTTGACTAGACGACCTCGCCGGGGGAGCGATAGGAACGTTCGTGATAGAGCAGCGCCTCGTCTTCCGGACCGAGAGCACCAGTCTCAATCTGCACGACAATGACCGCGTTGTTGAATACCGGGTGCACCTCGATGATCGACCCGAGCATCCATGAGGGGACACCCTCAAGAATCGGCACGCCATGCGGACCGGGCTTCCAGTGATTGCCCTCGAAGCGCAACGAGTTGTCCCCGGCCAGCTTTTCGGCGAGGTACCTGGTGCGCGGCCCGAGCGTGTGAATCGCGACATGGTTGCCTACCGTCATGGCGGGCCACGCGCTGGCAACCTGGGCCATGTTGAAGGTGGCGAGCGGGGGAACTGCGGCGAGAGAAGCCAGGGACGTCGCCGTGAACCCGACGGGCGTTCCTGCCGGTCCGAGGGCAGTGACCGCTGCGACTCCGGCCGCGTGGCGACGGAAGACCCGCTTGAACGCATCGAGGTCGTCGACGGGAATCTCGACGGGCTCGCCCGCCGCGGATTCCTGGTTCGATTCGGTTGCACTCATACGCTTGAATCCAAGTCTGCTTGCTGCCTTGCTATTCCGCCAATTGGTTACGGTTCAAGACGTTCGAGCGGCTTCACCAAGCGCCGACCCCTACCATGGGAACGCCATGATGCAGACACTTGATCTTCGCGATACGCACCCGACCAAGGCCGATCTGGCCCGCCTCGCGCCGCGAGCCGCCACGGATGTTGCCGCCGCATCTGAGGCCGCTGCCGCACTGATCGCGGACGTTCGATCCCGCGGTGAGCTGGCACTTCTGGAGCAGGCCGAGAAATTCGACGGAGTTCGTCCGCCCCGAATTCGTATGCACTCGGACGAGATCACCGCGGCGATGGACCAGCTGGATGCGGGCGTGCGCGCCGCTCTCGAGAAGGCGATCGAACGGGTCACGAAGGCAACGCAGGCGCAGGTGCCCGAGCCGACCGTGACGGACCTCGGAGCCGGAGCCGAGGTCATCCAGCGCTGGCAACCGATCTCGCGCGTCGGCCTCTACGTCCCCGGTGGCAAGGCGGTCTATCCATCGAGCGTTGTCATGAACGTCGTTCCCGCGCACGTCGCCGGTGTCGGGTCCGTTGCTCTGGTGTCCCCGCCGCAGAAGGACTTCGGTGGTCGCGTGCATCCAACAATTCTCGGCGCCGCGGGCCTGCTGGGAGTTGATGAGGTCTACGCGATGGGCGGTGCCGGTGCGATCGGCGCGCTCGCCTACGGAGTTCCCGACCTTGGTCTCGATCCCGTTGACTTGATCACCGGCCCGGGAAACATCTACGTTGCGGCAGCAAAGCGGCTTGTCCGCGGGGTTGTCGGCATCGACTCGGAGGCCGGCCCGACCGAGATCCTGATCATCGCGGATGCCACGGCGGACGCGACCCTCGTCGCCGCGGATCTGGTGAGTCAGGCGGAACACGATGAGCAGGCGGCTGCGGTGCTGGTCACGACATCTGTTGAACTCGGGGATGCCGTCCAGGCGGAGGTGGCACGCCTCGCCGCGAGCACGGCTCACTCCGATCGGGTCAGCACGGCTCTCGCCGGACCGCAGTCCGCGGTCGTTCTGGTTTCCGATCTGGTGGCCGCAGCAGCCTTCAGCAACGCCTACGGGCCCGAGCACCTCGAAATCCAGACCGAAGAGCCGGGCTCGGTGCTCGATCTGATCGAAAATGCGGGAGCCATCTTTCTCGGCGCCTATTCACCGGTGAGCCTCGGCGACTACCTCGCCGGCTCGAATCACGTGCTTCCCACCGCAGGCCAGTCACGTTTCAGCTCGGGCCTCGGCGCGTACACGTTCCTTCGGCCCCAACAGGTCATTCGCTACGACCGCGACGGTCTGTCGGCGGTGGAACGGGACATCGTCGCGCTCTCCCATGCCGAAGACCTGCCTGCCCACGGCGAGGCGGTGGAGGCGCGCTTCCCGGCCAAATAGCGCCTGCTCGCGTATTCTGTACACACCATGTTCTGCCCCTTCTGCCGCCATCCGGACAGTCGCGTTATCGACTCGAGAACGAGCGATGACGGACTATCGATTCGACGCAGGCGTCAGTGCCCGGAATGCGGCCGACGCTTCTCGACGACGGAGACTGCGAGCCTCACCGTCATCAAGCGCAACGGTGTGATCGAGCAGTTCAGCCGCGAGAAGATCGTGAGCGGTGTACGCAAGGCGTGCCAGGGGCGGCCCGTCACGGATACCGACCTGGCAGTGCTTGCCCAGCGAGTCGAGGAATCGATCCGGGCGACCGGAGCATCGCAGATCGAGGCAAATGACATCGGTCTCGCCATCCTCGCCCCGCTGCGTGAACTCGATGAGGTTGCGTATCTTCGGTTCGCGAGTGTGTACCAGGCATTCGAGTCGCTTGAGGACTTCGAGACGGCGATCACGCTTCTGCGGGTCGAGCACGATACGGCTCCCGCTGAGTAAGCGCAGCGCGCGGGATACTGTGCGGCGTCTCTCGCCGCAGCCGGTAGCCTGAACCCGGCATGTATCGCGCACTGTTCAGCCTGGTTCTTCGGCATCTTGACCCCGAGCGTGCTCACGGTCTCGCATTCGCGGTCATCCGAATTCTCGGGCTACCCGTCTTTCGTTCGATCGCGCGGGGGCTAACACGCCCCGATCCGGCACTAGCGGTCACCGCCCTCGGACGCCGCTTCGATTCCCCCTTCGGCGTGGCCGCCGGATTCGACAAGGAGGGACTAGGCATCGCCGGTCTCGGCGCCCTCGGCTTTTCCCATGTCGAGGTCGGAACCATCACGGCCATCCCTCAGCCGGGCAATCCGCGACCGAGGCTGTTTCGGCTCATCCCGGATCGCGCCGTGATCAACCGGATGGGCTTCAACAATCACGGGGCCCGAGTGGCGACTGAGCGGATCTCGGCCGCGCAGCGGTCATCGCGTCGACCCGTTATCGGCGTCAACATCGGCAAGAGTCGTGTTGTCGAAGTTGCGGATGCCGCTGCCGACTATCTCGAGAGCGCACGGCTGCTCGCGCCCGTTGCCGACTACCTCGTCGTCAACGTGAGTTCGCCGAACACGCCTGGTCTGCGGGGCCTGCAGGAGCTTGACCTGCTCGAGCCGCTCCTGGTTTCGGTGGCTGAGGCCGCCGCATTTGTTCCCGTGTTGGTGAAGATTGCCCCGGACCTCGAGGATGCCGCTGTCGCCAGGATCGCAGGCCTCGCTGTGCGACTCGGACTCGCCGGCCTGATTGCGACCAACACCACCCTGTCTCGCGACAATTTGAGAACGGCGACCGAGGTGGTCGAGGCAGCGGGAGCCGGTGGACTATCTGGTGCGCCGCTCAAGACTCGCGCCCTCGAGGTCCTGCGGCTCGTTCGTGCCGAGGTACCAGCGGACTTCTGTGTCATCTCCGTGGGGGGAGTGGAAACCGGCGGGGACGTCGACGAGAGACTTCGCGCCGGCGCAACCCTCGTGCAGGGCTACACGGCGTTCCTGTACCGCGGCCCGTTCTGGGCGCGGCAGATCAATCGCGAACTGTTGCGGCTTCGCGGCGGTCGGGCGGCCGACTAGCGCGGGTGGTCGCCGCGCTTGACCTGTGGCTTCGGCAGTCGCATCGGGCGCAGCTGGATGCTGCGCGTTGCTGCATACAGCCCGACCCGATCGACCTTGCCCGCACCAAACTTGGTGTTTAGTGCTCGCCGCAGCGTCACATTCAGGATGATCAAGTCGATGACGACCAGCACGATGAAGCCATAGAGGGCAATCGTGCCAATGTTCTGGGTCACGGGCAGGATGAGGGTCAGAACCACGACGAGACCCAAAACCGGGATCACGAGCTCACCGATGCTCCATCGTGAGTCGACGTAGTCGCGAATAAACCGTTTCTGCGGGCCGCGGTCGCGGACCGGCAGATACTTCTCCTCGCCGTTTGCCATGCCAACGCGCGCACGCTCACGCTGGGTCCGCTGCTGGTCCTTGGAGAGTGCGCGCGCCTCGGGAGTGTTGGCGCCGACCAGGGGCCGCTTGCGCTGTGCTTCCTGCTCCTTGCGCGTCGGGGTGCGGTGCCCTTTTGGAGCGACGGTGCTCTTTTCGAGTTCTTCGGCCGCGAGGCGGTCCGCTTCACTCTGTACCTGCTTGGCCACTGATGGAGTCCTAACGAAACGAAAATGTCGCCTTAAGATTACCCGCATGACTGATTCCGGCACTGCCGCCGCTTCCACGCCCGCTTTCAACGAACTTTCGGAGGCCGTCCAGGCCGGGCTCCCGAGCGCAATCGCCGACCTCTCCAACCTGGTTCGCATCCCCTCTGTGTCCTGGGACGGATTCGATCCGAAGAATGTTGCGGACAGCGCCGAGGCCGTCAAAGGGCTGATGGAGGGTCTCGGTGTCTTCGACACGGTTGAGATTGCACGCGCCAAGCTGGCCGATGCTGATGGGCTGGGTCAGCCCGCGGTTCTGGCATCTCGCGCCGCTCGCAACGGCAAGCCGACCATCCTGCTGTACGCGCACCACGACGTACAACCTCCCGGCAAGGACGAGGAATGGGATTCGGTTCCGTTTGAGCCGACCGTGCGCGGTGACCGCCTGTATGGCCGTGGTGCTGCCGACGACAAAGCCGGCGTGCTGACCCACGTCGCAGCGATCCGGGCGTTCACGGCGGTGCTCGGCAAGGACTTCGATCTCGGCCTCTCGGTCTTCATCGAGGGCGAGGAGGAATTCGGTTCGCGTTCGTTCAAGAACTTCCTGCTCGACCACCACGACCAGTTGGCTGCCGATGCCATCGTCGTCGCCGACTCGGACAATCAGAACATCAACACGCCATCTCTGACTGTCTCGTTGCGTGGCAACGTCAAATTCCACCTCACCGTGTCGACTCTCGGGCACGCGTCCCACTCCGGAATGTTCGGGGGAGCGGTACCCGACTCGATGATGGCCACCGTGAAGCTTCTTGCCACCCTGTGGAACGACGACGGTTCGGTTGCGGTCGACGGAATGACGAGCTACGAGATGGAGACGCCGGAGTACGACGAGCACCAGCTCCGTGAAGAGGCGGCGCTACTTCCCGGCGTCACGCCGATCGGGCACGGCGCAATCCTCAGCCGGATGTGGGCCCAGCCGACGATCACGGTCACTGGCATCGATACCCCATCCGTCCAGAACGCATCCAATACGCTCGCGGCGTCGACCATGGTCGTGCTGAGTTGCCGGATCGCGCCCGGTCAAACGAGCCTCGAGGCGTTCGCCGCGCTCGAGAAGCACTTGAGGTCGCATGTCCCGTTTGGTGCAAACATCGAGATCTCCGATATCGACCACGGTGATCCGTTCCTGGTGGATGCCAGCGGTCCGTCGGTCGCGGACGCTCGCGCCGCGATGGCCGAGGCCTGGGGTGTCCAGCCGGTCGACGTCGGGATTGGCGGCTCGATTCCGTTTGTGGCTGATCTCGTCGAACAGTTCCCGAAGGCCGAGATTCTGGTAACCGGCGTCGAGGACCCGGACACTCGCGCGCACAGCCCGAACGAGTCCCTGCACCTCGGGGTGTTTCGGCGCGCCATCCTCACGGAGGCGCTCCTGCTGGCAAAGCTCGATGCCCGTGCGTAGGATTGAAGCGAACGTATTGGCTTTAAGGGGCTCTCAATGACTGACACTCTCACGTCCGCTGCACCGACTGGCACTGCACCGGCCCAGATCCACGGTGTTTCGCTCACCGACACGGCCGCACAGAAGGTTCGCAGCCTCCTCGAGCAGGAGGGTCGTGACGACCTCCGTCTGCGCCTCGCGGTCCAGCCGGGCGGATGCTCCGGCCTGATCTACCAGCTGTACTTTGACGAGCGCGTACTCGACGGTGACGCAGTTTCCGAGTTCGGCGACGGCGTCGAGGTCGTTGTCGACAAGATGAGCGTCCCGTACCTCGACGGCGCGTCCATCGATTTCGAGGACACGATCCAGAAGCAGGGCTTCACGATCGACAACCCGAACGCTTCGGGCAGCTGTGCGTGTGGAGACAGCTTCCACTAGTTTCACGTCGCGCACTGGGCAGGCTCCCAGTCGCCTCAAAGGTCAGCAAAGATCGGGTCGATTAGGCCCGATCTTTGTCCCGTTAACGGCCCGGTTGGACAAGGTGCCGGGGGACACGGGTTATAGACTGATGAAGCAATCAGTCCGTAACATCCGAGAGGCTCCAGGTGCTCCGTAAACGCCGTTTTCGCTGGGCCATAATTCCCGCAGCGGTCGTCACTGTCCTCGCTCTGGCTGGATGCAGCCAGCAGCAGCTCGTTGGTTTCCTGCCATCCGCGGCGGGGGTGACAAACCACACGAGCGAGGTCATCGGCCTCTGGAATACATCGTGGATTGTTCTTCTGGGTGTTGGCATCTTGACCTGGGGTCTGATTATCTGGGCCGCGGTCGTGTACCGCCGCCGGAAGGGCCAGACCGGCCTTCCCGTTCAGCTCCGTTACAACCTGCCCATTGAGATCTTCTATACGATCGTCCCGCTCATCCTCGTTCTCGGATTCTTCGCCTTCACCGCGAAAACTCAGAACAACATCGAGCAGCCCATCGCGAATCCGCAGGTCAAGATCGACGTGTACGGCCAGCGCTGGGCATGGACGTTCGACTACGTCAACGAGAAGACGTACAGCCCGGGCATCCAGGCCCAGACCGAGGCATCGTCGGGCGCTCTCACGGCACCGCTCAACACGCTCTACCTTCCGGTCAACAAGCGCGTTCAGATCAAGATCTACTCACGCGACGTCGCGCACTCGTTCTGGATCGTGAACTTCCTGTACAAGAAGGACATGATTCCGGGCAAGACGAACTACATGTACTTCATCCCGGAAAAGATCGGCACATACCAGGGGAAGTGCGCCGAGTTGTGTGGCCAGTACCACTCCCTCATGCTCTTCCAGGTCAAGGTCGTATCGGACGCCGATTACACGGCGTACATCGCGCAGAACAAGAAGAAGTATCCGGGACTGTTGGGGTCGAACTACAACCCGAACACCAACCTGCCCGGCACTGTGTCGCAGAACGGATCCAACTGATGACCGCCTCTTTTTCGACCCTCGAGCGCCAGCAGAGCTACGGCCGCACGAATGCGCCGTCGCGCAAGGGCAACATCGTCATCAGCTGGATCACCTCGACCGACCACAAGACCATCGGGTATCTGTACCTGATTACGTCCTTCCTGTTCTTCTGCCTCGGCGGCGTCATGGCCCTGGTCATCCGCGCCCAGTTGTTCGAGCCCGGCGAGGCGCTGGTCGGTACTCCTGAGCAGTACAACCAGCTCTTCACGATGCACGGCACGATCATGCTGCTCATGTTCGCAACGCCCCTCTTTGCTGGCTTCGCAAACGTCATCATGCCGCTGCAGATCGGGGCTCCGGATGTCGCGTTTCCACGACTCAACGCGATGGCCTACTGGTTCTTTCTGTTTGGCTCGCTGATTGCGGTCAGCGGATTTCTCACCCCGCAGGGTGCCGCATCCTTTGGCTGGACCGCATACGCGCCACTGACCTCGACCACCTTTACCCCTGGTCTTGGTGGCAATCTTTGGGTGTTCGGCCTGGCGCTTAGTGGTTTCGGAACCATCCTCGGCGCGGTCAACTTCATCACGACCATCATCACCATGCGCGCGCCCGGCATGACGATGTTCCGCATGCCGATCTTCACCTGGAACACGCTCGTCACCGGCATCCTCGTGCTCATGGCGTTCCCGGTTCTCGCGGCCGCGCTCCTTGCACTCGGCGCGGATCGAACGGTTGGAGCTCACGTATTCGACGCGGCAAACGGGGGAGCGCTGCTCTGGCAGCACCTGTTCTGGTTCTTCGGGCATCCAGAGGTCTACATCATCGCGTTGCCGTTCTTCGGCATTATCAGCGAGGTGTTGCCGGTGTTCAGCCGCAAGCCGATCTTCGGGTACAAGACGCTCATCTACGCAACGATCGCTATCGCAGCCCTGTCGGTCACCGTATGGGCGCACCACATGTACGTCACGGGCTCGGTGCTGCTTCCGTTCTTCTCGTTCATGACGATGCTCATCGCGGTGCCGACCGGCGTGAAGATCTTCAACTGGATCGGCACCATGTGGCGCGGCTCGGTGACGTTCGAAACCCCGATGATGTGGGCGATCGGCTTCCTGATCACCTTCACGTTTGGTGGACTCACTGGCGTCATTCTTGCGTCGCCGCCGCTCGACTTCCATGTCTCCGACACCTACTTTGTGGTGGCGCACTTCCACTACGTCGTGTTCGGAACCGTCGTCTTCGCCATGTTCAGCGGCTTCTACTTCTGGTGGCCAAAGTGGACAGGCAAGATGCTCAATGAGCGATTAGGCAAGGTCCACTTCTGGCTGCTGTTCATCGGCTTCCATACGACGTTCCTGATCCAACACTGGATCGGTGTCGAGGGCATGCCACGGCGCTACTGGAGCTACCTGCCTCAGGATGGCGTGACGTGGATGAACCAGGTCTCGACGATCGGCGCCATGATCCTCGGTGTCTCGATGCTGCCATTCCTTTACAACGTCTATATCACCGCGCGTCGCGCGCCCAAGGTGACCGTCGACGACCCGTGGGGCTACGGACGCTCGCTCGAGTGGGCAACGTCCTGCCCGCCGCCGCGGCACAACTTCACGTCAATTCCGCGCATCCGTTCGGAGTCGCCGGCGTTTGACCTGAATCACCCCGAGGCGGAGCTGATGCCGGTCGGCGTCGGTCCACTCAAAGACGCTCCGGATGCTCCGGTATACGACATGGCCGATGGGAAGGTGAAGTAGCTCGTGGGTACCACTTGGAAACTGTTCCTGATCCTCGCCGTCTTCTGCTTCCTGGCCTGTGGCGGGTACATCCTGTGGGGCGTTCTCGACCACACGTTCGGGAACGACTCGGATGTCGGCGGCTGGGAGCCGGTTGGCGTCGTGGGACTCGCGCTCGTTGGTGCGCTGTGTTCGCTGATCAGCTTCTACACCTGGCGCCTGCACCGCGCGCAAGGCGGCGAACTTCCCGAGGACCGCAACGACGCACTCATCGATGACGGCGAGGCGGAGCAGGGCTTCTTCAGCCCCTGGAGCTGGTGGCCGATCACCCTCGGTGCGGCCGTCGCCTTGATGTTCCTGGGTCTTGCAGTCGGTAACTGGCTATGCTTCATCGCCGTTCCCATGGCGGGTGTCAGTGTTGTTGGGCTCATCTACGAGTACCAGCGCGGCTACTTCGGCCACTAGAGCGCTACTCGAAAGACTTGGGCCGTCCTTCGGGGCGGCCCCTTTTCGCGTCTTGTGGTCTTGTGGTCTTGTGGTCGCGCCGTGGCAACGGTCGCGAGGACCACGTGTTGCTAGAACCACGTGTTGTGCAGGAACTCTGGGCGCGCAAGGCCTGTTTGCCCAGTAAACGTGTGGCTGAGGGGTGGGTTCCCCTGCACAACGGGTCCGTCCTGGGGTGGGTGGGCGCGCCGAGGCGGGCGTCCGGGAGTTCTCGCCTCCGAGGTGCATGCCGCCGACAAGGTTGTGACTTGGGTGGTTTCTCCGCGGCGATGGGCGCCAGGACCACGTGTTGTGCAGGAACTCTGGGCGCGCAAGGCCTGTTTGCCCAGTAAGTGTGTGACTGAGGGGCGGGTTTCCCTGCAGAACGGGGGTGGTGCGGGGGAGTCAGGTGGGCCAGCGGTTGCACGTGCAGGGACTGGTTGGGCTGAATGCAAACTCGGGCTGGCGGGTCTGGGACGCTGGCGTGCCCTTGGCTGCGGGTCTGGGACGCGCTGGCGCAACTCCGGCTGGGGCAACTCCGGCTGGCGGGCCTCAGACGCGTGCGCGCGGCCGGTATCAAAAAGGGCCGCCCACACAGGACGGCCCTTTGAGTTTGTGCTTACTACCTAGTGGTGACCAGACTCGATCTCGGTGGTGTCGCCACCCTCGAGGGCGCCGTGGCCACCGTGGTGCTGCTGCTCCAGCTCGGTCGCTGTAACCGGCGTAATGCGGTCCTCAAAGAACCAGCCGGAGACGGATGACCGCATGCGCTCAAGCGAGGAGATCTGGCCCTTCGCGTTCGGACGCAGCATCAGCGGCTTGTAGTCCTCGAAGCTGACCAGCCTCCACCGCTCGTAGTCGGTGAGTTGCTCGTGAACTTCGATGTACTCGCCGCCGGGTAGACGCACGATACGTCCACTCTCAACGCCGTGCAGCGCGATCTCGCGGTCCTTCTTCATCAGACCGATACACATCCGCTTGGTGACGAAGTATGCGACGATCGGGCCGATAATCAGCAGGATTTGCAGCGACAGGATGACGCCCTCAATGGTGAGGCCGAAGTGCGTCGCGATGAGGTCGGAGCTCGCCGCCGCCCACAGCACCGCGTAGAACGTGACACCCGCTGCGCCGATGGCGGTGCGGGTCGGTGCGTTACGCGGACGATCGGCAATGTGATGCTCGCGCTTGTCACCGGTGACCCAGCTCTCGATGAAGGGGTACATCGCGACAATCACCAGGAACAGACCGAGAACCACGATCGGCAGGAACACGTTCAGCGCGAAGGTGAAGTTGCCGATCTGGAAGCCGAGCCCGGTCGGCACCAGCCTGAGCGCACCATCCGCGAATCCGATGTACCAGTCCGGTTGGGTTCCGGCTGAGATCGGGGATGGATCGTATGGTCCGTACAACCAGATCGGGTTGATCGTGAAGAAGGTCGCCATGAGCGTGATTACGCCGAAGACGATGAAGAAGAATCCGCCGGCCTTGGCAGCGAACACCGGCATGATTGGCACGCCAACCACATTGTCGTTGGTCTTCCCGGGCCCGGCGAACTGCGTGTGCTTGTTGATTACCAGCAGCACCAAATGGACACCGAGGGCCGCGACGAGGATGGCGGGAAGTAACAGGATGTGCAGCGTGTACAACCGCCCGACGATGGCCGTGCCAGGGAATTCACCACCGAACAACAGGTACGAGGTCCAGGTTCCGATCACGGGGATGCCCTTGACCAGACCGTCGATGATGCGAAGACCGTTACCCGAGAGCAGGTCGTCTGGGAGCGAATAGCCGGTGAATCCCTCGGCGAGAGCGAGGATAAAGAGCACAAAACCAATGACCCAGTTGAGTTCACGCGGCTTGCGGAACGCACCCGTGAAGAAGATGCGCAGCGTGTGCAGGCCGATGGCCGCGATGAACAGCAGCGCCGCCCAGTGGTGGATCTGGCGCATCAGCAGACCACCGCGGATGTCGAAGCTGATGTGGAGCGCGGAGTTCATGGCAGCCGACATGTCGATGCCCTTGAGCGGCAGGTATGAGCCGTTGTATGTGACCTCGGCCATCGACGCCTGGAAGAAGAACGTGAGGAACGTGCCGGTCAGCAGGATGACGATGAAGCTGTAAAGCGCGACCTCGCCGAGCATGAACGACCAGTGGTCGGGGAAGATCTTGCGACCGAGCTCGCGGACGAGACCGGAGATGCTGGTGCGCTCGTCGACCCAGTTCGCCGCTGCCTGCGTTGCCGACTTGCGCTTCGGTACAACCGTGCCGCCACGAGTCTCGCTTGTTGTGGTGGTCATGATACGTGACGCTCCCAAAAGTCAGGCCCCACGGGTTCGTGGAAGTCACTGCGTGCGATGAGATATCCCTCGCTGTCGATGGTGATCGGCAGTTGGGGGAGTGGACGGCGAGCCGGTCCAAAGATGACGCGCGCCTCGTGTGTCATATCAAACTGCGACTGGTGGCACGGGCACAGCAGGTGGTGGGTGTCCTGCTCGTACAGCGCGACCGGGCAGCCGACGTGGGTGCAGATCTTCGAGTAGGCAATGATCCCGTTGTAGTTCCAGGTCTCGCGGCCCTTGGTTACGTGCAGGTCGTCCGGAAGCAGACGCATCAGCAGCACTGCCGCTTTCGCCTTCTGCTCGAGTGCGTCACTGCGCTGCAGCAGGCCCTCCGGAATCACGTGGAAAGCAGAGCCGAGCGTGACATCCGATGCCTTGATCGGAACGCCCGTCGGGTCGTGGGTGAGGCGCAGGCCCTTCTTCCACATGGTGTGGTCGAGCAGGGCGGTCGGATCCGTGTCCGGCGCGAGTCCGCGGAACAGTGCGACAGCGGGAACCGGCGTGAGAACAAGGGCGCCGATGAGGCTGTTACGGATGAGCGAGCGACGACCGATTCCGGACTCCTGATCGCCCAGCTCGAAGACCTCGACGGCCTTTTCGCGCGTCGCTTCGGTTCCGCGGGTTCCGTGTCGGTATTCGACGCTCTCGTCTTCGCGCATGAGCTGTTTGGCCCAGTGCACCGCGCCGAGTCCGATGCCCAACAGACCGAGAGTGATTCCGATCCCGAGGAACAGGTTGTTGATCCGAATCGAGCCGAAGTCACCGGGAACGATCGGGAACACCATGTACGCCGCAAGGGCGAACACGCTGCCGACGATCGACAGGAAGAACAGGAACGCGACCTGGCGTTCGGCGTTCTTGTCTTTCTTCGGATCAAGGTTGGTCTGACGCGGGTTGTGCGGCGGGAAGCCGGGGTTCAGAATCGCGTCCGATGCGACGACGCCAGTGCCCGCATCGTCTGACAGGATCACCTCTGTACTCGTGGACGAGCCGGCCGCATGGGCGTCGGGTGTTGTCACACCGTCGTCGTGCTGTGCCATGCTCTTGCCTTTCGCGTTGTCAGGATGCTCGTGCTCGTTGCTTTTCGGTGTCCGGTCCGCACGCTAGTTTGCCTTCGCCGTGAGCCAGATGGTCACGCCGACGATCGCGCCGAGGCCGAAGATCCAGACGAACAGGCCCTCGGAAACAGGACCCAGGTTGCCGAGGTCGAGTCCGCCGGGAGACGGGTTGTCATCGAGGTATTTGAGGTACGAGATGACCTGGGATTTTTGCGTCGGCGTCAGGTTGCTGTCGTTGAAGACGGGCATGTTGCCCGGCCCGGTCTCCATGGCCTCGTAGGCGATGCGACCGGGAACATCATTGAGGGACGGAGCCGACTTGCCCTCGGTGAGGGCACCGCCAGCACCCGCGACGTTGTGACACATCGCGCAGTTGGTACGAAATAGTTGCGCGCCCTTGGCGGAGTTCGCATTGCCGCCCGTGTATTCGGTCGAAGGGATGCCCGGACCCTTCGCGACCGAGGCAACGTAGGTGTACAACGCCTGAATCTGCTGCGTGGTGAACTGCACCGGCTTCTCGACCTCCTGCGGACCCGACGCAGCGGCCGGCATACGGCCGGTGGAAACCTGGAAGTCCACGGCAGCAGCGCCGACGCCGGCGAGCGACGGGGCGACCTTGGTGCCCTCCAGGTTCATTCCGTGGCAGGTGGCGCAGTTGGCCTGGAAAAGCTTCTTGCCCTCCGTCGTGAGCTGGGTGCTCGACGACGTGGTCGATGCGGTCGCCGACGTGGTGAAGAGCGCGTAGGCGCCGCCGGTCGCGACGAGCCCAATGAGGATGAGCGCGACGGAAACGAGTGGGGAACGACGTCCGGCCTTGCGGCGGCGAACGCCGGTGCGGGCCGGGGCCGCAGGATTCGTCTGCGAGGGTGTTGGCTTGCGCATGGTTGGTTCCTGTTTCCCGCGTTATTTCAGCAAATAGATGACGGCGAAGAGTGCAATCCACACAATGTCAACGAAGTGCCAGTAATAGGAGACGACGATTGCGCTCGTCGCTTCTTTATGGCCGAAGTCCTTGGCGGAGTATGCGCGACCGATGACCAGAAGGAAGGCGAAGAGACCCATGGTGACGTGAAGTCCGTGGAATCCGGTGGTCAGGTAGAACGCGGATCCGTAGGCGCTCGATGAGATTGAGATGCCCTCGCTGACCAGGTTGACGTATTCGTAAACCTGCAGGATGACGAAGGTCGCGCCGATGCAGTATGTGACGAAGAACCACTCGACCATGCCCCACTCGGTGATCTTCCAGCTCTTGCGTCGCGGCTGGAGTCGCTCAGCCGCAAAAACACCCAGCTGGCACGACACCGACGACGACACCAGTACGCACGTGTTGATCGCCGAGTACATGACATTGAGGTGAGAGGTCTCCGCCGCCCACAGCCCCGGAGAGGTGGAACGAAGTGTGAAATAGATCGCGAAGAGTCCCGCGAAGAACATCACCTCGCTACCCAGCCAAACGATCGTTCCGACCGCGACAATGCTCGGACGGTTCACAGAGGAAATTCCGACCGGGCGAGTAATAGAGGTGCTCGTCACATGTTCCATTATGGCCGATAAAGAACGGCCATTCGGCCAATCGGTCCGCCAGTCGCGCCCAATCGTTAGGATTTTGGACATGCCATCGGACTCCACCTGGACCAGCGTTCTCAGCCACCTTGTGGAGGGCTCCGATCTGTCGATCAGCGAGTCCACATGGGCCATGCAGTCAGTGGTTGCCGGAGAGGCAACGCCCGCCCAAGTCGCCGGGCTCCTGGTTGCCCTGCGCATCAAGGGTGAGACGGTGGATGAGATCGTCGGCTTTCGCGATGCTGCTCTCGCCAACGCGCTTCCGCTCGACGTCGATCCCATGGTTTTGGACATCGTCGGCACCGGGGGTGACCCATACGGCGCCGTGCTGAACATCTCGTCGATTGCTTCCATCATCGCCGCGGCCTCCGGCATCCCGGTGGTCAAGCACGGCAACCGCGGAGCGAGTTCGACCTCGGGTGCATCGGATGTCCTCGCCGCGCTTGGTATCAATCTGGACATCGGGCCGGAGCGAGTTGCCGAAGTCCTGGATGAGACGGGCATCACTTTTGCGTTTGCGGCGATGTTTCATCCGGGCTTTCGGCACGCGGGTCCCGTGCGAAAGGATCTCGGGATCTCGACGCTGTTCAACATCCTCGGTCCGCTGTGCAACCCGGCGAGGCCGGAGGCGTCCGCGGTCGGCGTGGCGAACCTCGAGCGGGTTCCGTTGATGGTTGGCGTGTTCCAGACCCGTGGTGCGACCGCGCTCGTTTACCGCGGCGACGACGGAATCGACAAGCTCACGACGACCGGCCACAGCCACATCTGGGAGGTATCGCGCGGCTTCGTGACCGAGCACGACCTGAACCCCGCCGACCTCGGAATCCCCACCGCAACCATCCAGGACCTGCTGGGATCGGATGCGGAACACAACGCTGCCGTTGCCCGAACGGTGCTGGCAGGCGGGCACGGGCCGGTACGAGACGTCGTGCTGCTCAATGCCGCGGCCGGTGTAGCGGCATTCCAACTCGCCCAGGATCCCGACCTGAACCGAGTGCCGATCGTGCAACGGCTGCGCGACGCGTTCGATATCGCGGCGATGGCGGTCGACTCCGGTGCCGCGGCGGCGAAGCTCGACGAGTGGGTCGCTGCCACGAACAAGTAGCTTCGATTCCGGTGGTCGGGTCGGTGCGAAACGAGCGCATCGAAGCCGGTGCGAGGAGACTAGTCGACCCAGTCGAAGGACCGGGTAACGGCCTTCTTCCAGACGCGAAGCAACTCGGCCCGCTCCGCTTCCGTCGTCCTGGGCTCCCAACGCTTGTCTTCGCGCCAGCGCTCGCGTAACTCCTCCGTGCTCTTCCAGAATCCAACCGCGAGGCCGGCGGCGTATGCGGCGCCGAGGGCCGTGGTCTCGGCGACAACGGGACGCACCACCGGGATTCCTAGTACGTCCGCTTGAAATTGCATGAGCAACTCGTTCGAGGTCATGCCGCCGTCGACCCGCAGCTCCGTTGGCCCGATTCCGAGATCGGCAACGGCAGCATCCAGAACCTCGACGCTCTGAAATGCGGTTGATTCCAGAGCGGCGCGTGCCAGGTGGGCCTTGGTGACGAAGCGGGTCAGCCCGACGATCACTCCACGCGCATCCGCGCGCCAGTATGGTGCGAAAAGACCCGAGAAGGCCGGAACGATGTATACCCCACCGTTGTCCTCGACACTGGCAGCCAACTTTTCGACGTCGCGCGCCTCATTGAGGATTCCGAGGTTGTCCCGGAGCCACTGCACGAGCGACCCGGTCACGGCGACCGATCCCTCGAGCGCGTAGCGCGGCGGTTCGTCGCCCAGCTTGTATGCGACCGTTGTCAGCAGGCCGTTCCCCGACACTACGATCTTTTCGCCGGTGTTCACGATGAGAAAATTGCCGGTACCGTACGTGTTTTTCGACTCGCCGGTGTCGAACGCGGACTGTCCGAAGGTCGCCGCCTGCTGGTCGCCCATGATGCCGGCAATCGGCACCTCGCGCAGGAGACTCTCGGGTGCTGCCACTCCGTAGACCTCGGATGAGCTCCGGATGCCGGGGAGCATTGGACGCGGGATACCGAAGTCGGCGAGCACCTCGTCGTCCCAGTCGAGCGTCGTCAAGTCCATGAGCATCGTGCGCGAGGCATTGGTCACATCCGTCGCGTGAACTCCGCCCTTCGCTCCGCCGGTAAGGTTCCACAACACCCAGGTGTCCGTCGTTCCGAACAGCAGCTTGCCCGCCTCGGCCCGCTTGCGTGCGCCGTCAACGTTGTCGAGGATCCAGGCGATTTTGGTGCCAGAGAAGTATGTTGCCAAAGGCAGTCCAACGCGGGCGCGATAGCGATCGAGGTCGCCGTTCGCCAGTCGATCGACGATGTCCTGGGTCCGGGTGTCTTGCCAGACGATCGCCTTGCAGATCGGTTTCCCGGTCTCCCGATCCCAGACCACGGTCGTCTCGCGCTGATTAGTGATCCCGATTGCCGCGATGCTGTGCCGTGTCGTATTCGCGTCCCCGAGTGCCATGCCGATGACCTTGCGGGTGTTCTTCCAGATCTCCATTGCATCGTGCTCCACCCAGCCGGGACGGGGAAAGTGCTGCTTGTGCTCGAGTTGCCCGACCGACACGATCCCGCCGAGGGAGTCGAAAATCATGGCGCGCGTGCTGGTCGTGCCCTGATCGATTGCCAGGATGTACTTCGTCTTCTCGGTCATGCCGGCACCTCGGTCAGCGTTGCGGGATTCAGCTCGGCAACGCTGGTGTTCCCGCTCAGCCCCAGCGAGAGGTCGAACTCCGCGATCAGGTTCCGAAGCACGGTTTCTGCTCCCACTTCGCCGGCGATCGCGAGTCCGTAGACGTATGGTCGTCCCACCAGCACGCCCCTCGCGCCGAGCGCTAGAGCCACCAGGATGTCCGCACCGGAGCGGATCCCGCTGTCGAACAGCACCGGCAGCCTGCCCTTTACGGCGGCGACGATTCCGGGAAGAGCGTCGAGCGAACCGGTCGCACGATCCAGCTGTCGACCCCCGTGGTTGCTGACGATGATGCCGTCCATCCGGTTTTCGATCGCGAGCCTCGCGTCATCCGGATGTTGGATTCCCTTCAGCAGGATGGGGAGCGCGGTGCGCGATCGGACGAACGCGAGGTCCTTCCAGGTCAACGATGATCGCGAGAAAACGTCGAGGAACACGTCGACGGCGGCACGAGGTTCCTTCGAGCGGAGGTTTCCCCAGAACCCGCCGGGATAGTGCCGGGTCATGTCGAGCAGCGTTCGCACGACCGAGGAGTTGATGCGGGGGCTTGGCGAATCGTCGGGGGACTGAGCGCGCTCGACGACCAGTCGACGGAACACCGGATCGGCCGTGTACTGGGCGATACCCAGGCCGTGCGCGAACGGCAGGTACGCGGCATCAAGGTCTCGCGGTCGCCAGCCCAGCATGTGCGTATCCAGCGTGATGACGATCGCCTCTGCGCCCGCCGACTCGGCGCGGGCAATCAGGCTCTCGACGAGTTCGTCTGAGCTGCTCCAGTACAGCTGAAACCAGTGCGGTGCGCCGGGCGTCGCTGCGAAAGTCTCATCGAACGAGACCGAGGCCTGGTTCGAGGCGACGTATGGGATGCCGAGGGATGCCGCAGCGCGGGCGATCCCGAGGTCGGCATCCGGATGCGCGAGCTCGAGCACGCCAATGGGAGCGGCGATCACGGGGGAGGGGTAGCGCTTGCCGAACAACTCGATGGACAGATCCCGCTCGCTGACATCGCGAAGCATGCGGGGCACGATCCGCCAGCGATCGAATGCATCCAAATTCGCGGATGCCGTTGTCTCGCGGCCGGCCGACCCGGCAACGTATGCCCAGGCGTCCGCTGACATCGCTTCCCGCGCGGCAGATTCGAGTGTGTCCCATCCGGAGGGGACGATCGGGGCTTTGCCGACCGCCCCACCGCGGTAGATCGCGGACTGGGTGTCCCGCCCGATGCTCGACGCCATTGCCGCTCCCCAAGGTCTCGAGGTCAACAGTACCGAGTGGGCCCGCTCAGGCGTCCTCGTCCGAGGCGTCCGTTTGCTCGCTGTCCGCACGCCGTGCGCGGCCCAATGCGATTGCCCACCAGTGCAGGTCATCCAGCAACGCGTCGAGTCGGGGCTCGAGCGGCGCGAATACCTGCGCGACATCCTCGTTTCCGCCGCGGATCTCCATGACGTAGTTGCCAAGGATGTTGACGGTCGGTCGAACCGATGCCATATCCAGCTCGTCGGCCACCTGACGAAGCTGCTCGATTGCACGAGCGCCCCCAACGTTGCCGTAGCCGACAAAGGAGATCGGTTTGCGGTTCAGCTCCACGAAATAGTGGTCGATCGTGTTCTTCAGCGGGGCCGAGTACCCGTGGTTGTACTCGTTGACGACGACGAGGAATCCGTCAGCGGCATCGAACTTCTGGCCGAGCACCCGGTGATCGTCAGAGACGTACTCCCGCGGGAACGCGGCGGGCGAGTTCTCGAGGTTGTCGAACGGAAGAGTGTGTTCGCGGAGGTCGACAAACTCGAAGGTAAAGCGCGGGTCGCCCGCGAGCCGCTCCTTCAGCCAGGAGAGCGGGTAGTCCGCGAATCGAGTGGTTCGGGTGCTTGCGACAACGATCGCGATGTGTGGGATGAAAGCCATGATCCAACGTTATTGGACTTGCGATGTCGACTCGTGCGCGTGCGCGTGGCTATGCTCTTCATCCATGCCACAGTCCACCGCCGACAAGCTTGGAATCCGGCCGGGATCACGCGTGCTGATCCTCGGAGGGTCGCTGTCCGACGCGAGGGAACTGGTTGGCACGGTGCCCGATGGCACGACGTTCGTTGCCGAGTCGGACACGGCGAGCGCGACTGTGCTGATGTTCGCAGAGACGGTCGCGGACATCCACTCCGGAGCCGGAGCCGCTCAGCAGTCAACGGCGCCGGACGGTCGGCTGTGGATCGCCTATCGCAAAGGGGCGAGCCGCTCCACTGTTCCCGGTGATCCGGCACCGCTGCATCGCGACACCATGCAAAAAGCCCTTGCCGAACTCGGGCTCGACGGCGTCACGCTCATTTCGCTTGACGACACCTGGTCCGCGATGCGCGTGAAAGCCGTCTAGTCACTACAGGTCGTCGACGTAGAACCACGTCCTGCCGTCGCGCACGAATCGGCTGTTTTCGAGCTGGTCCTGCCGAACCCCGTCGGCCCGATAGGTAGCGCGAAATTCGACGGTCCCCTCGGAATCGAGCATCCCGCCTCCGGTTCGGCCCAGGATGTCGAGCCGTAGCCACTCGATGCCCGGGTCGAAGGTGAGCGACTTCGGGCGGGTGGAAGGATGCCACGTCGCCAGCAGGTAGGCGCGGTTCTGCACGGCGTATGCGGTGTAGCGGGAGCGCATCATCCGTTCGGCCGTCGGAGCCTGCGCAACCGCGCGCAGAAAGGGTTCGCAGCACTCGCCGAAGGTCAGGCCGGTGCCACACGGGCAGCGGTTCACTGAGGTCACGTCCACCCCTTGAGTATGCCTCCTTGCCGCGGGCGGACTCTGGAATCCGGCGCCGTGCGGAGGTAGGTTCCGAGGATGGATAACGAGTATGTCCTGCCAGATCATCCGCTCGATGCGCTGGTGATCGATGGCGCCTTCCGTCGTGTTGCGGTGCTTTCGGACGTTCACGGCAACCTTCCCGCCCTCGAGGCGTGTCTCGCCGATGTCGCCGCTGAGAATGTCGATGCCGTCCTGTTCCTCGGCGACCTGACCTGGGGACCGCAGCCGCGCGAGGTCATGGCGCGCGCGCAAGAAATCGCGGTTCCGACCTGGTTCGTGCGGGGAAACGCCGAACGTGCCGTTGTGCAGTTCGCGGCCGGCAGCCGACAGACCGAACGGCCGACAGACGACTGGATGGTTGCCGCGCATGGACCGGACGGCGTTGCCGAACTCGATTCGTTCGCGCCCGCGCTGCGCGTAACGGTTGGCGCAGTCGGCGGCATGCGGTTGTGCCACGGCAGTCCGCGAAGCGACATGGAGCTGTTCACACCGGCCACGCCACCGGCGCGAGTGGCACTCGCCACCGTCGGGGTCGACGAGCTGACAATCGGCCACGGCCACACTCACCTGCAGTACTGGCGGACCGTGGGGGAGCGGACTCTCTTTGGCCCGGGCAGCGTCGGATTGCCATACGGAACGGGCGATCGCCCGGGAGCGCGCTGGGCGCTGGTCGGCGACGACATTCAGTTGCGCGTCAGCCCGTATGACATCGAGCAGTCGATCAGGATTGCGCGATCGGTCCACTACCCGGGGCTCCCGAGCTACGAGAAGTACCTGCGCACGCCGCTCTCGCTCGACGACCTCGTTGCGGACGAGAAAACGCGGGAGTGGGCCGACTGAGTGCGTTAGACCGCCCGTGGGTTCGTCTCAGGGCAGATCGGCCATCAGCAGGATCGCTGGCCGAGGTGATAGCGGATGATTCATCCTCGAAACATGACCGATGACAACCGACCGCACATGTTCACGGAGCAGGCCAGGGCGCAACTGCTGTTCAACCGCGTCATTGTTCTCGATGGCGTTCTTGACGACGACAACGGGATGCTTCTCGCCAGCCAGTTGATGACTCTGGCGATGGATGATCCAGACGAAGACATCGCGTTCTGGATTCACTCGCCCGGCGGGTCGGTACCGTCGATGCTCGCCATCCGGGATGTGATGCGGATCCTGCCGTGTGACGTATCTACCGTCGCGATCGGGCTCGCCGCGTCCGCCGGCCAGTTTCTGTTGAGCGCCGGCACGCGCGGAAAGCGCTTCGCTCTGCCGCATGCGCGCATCCTGATGCACCAGGGATCAAGCGGCATCGGCGGTACCGCGGTCGAGGTCGAGGTGCAGGCGAACGACCTGCGCTACACCCGTGACGTGGTCATCGGCCTGGTCGCGGAGGACACCGGACAGCCCGTCGAGCGAATCTTCGAGGATTCTCTGCACGATCGCTGGTATTCGGCGCAGGAAGCGATGGACTACGGGTTCATCGACAGGATCGTTGGGTCCTTTGATGAGGTGCGGCCGATGCGTCGTCGCCCTGTGGGAATTGGGTCGGGGCTGTGAGCAGCTATACGATCCCCAGTGTCATCAGCGAGAGCCCGCGCGGTGACCGGATCATGGACGTCTTCTCCCACCTGCTCACCGAACGGATCGTCTATCTCGGGTCGTCGATCGACGCCGGTGTCGCAAATGCCCTGATCGCGCAACTGCTTCACCTGGAGGCGCGGGAGCCCGGGTCGGAGATCAACATGTACATCAACTGTGATGGAGGCGATCTGTCCGCCACACTCGCGATCTACGACACGATGCAGTACATCCGATCGCCGATTGCAACAACCTGCGTCGGCGAGGCCGTTGCCGCCGGTGCCGCGCTTCTGGCCGCCGGAACCGCGGGCCGCCGATCAGCACTGCCGCACGCTCGGGTGGTCCTGCACCAGCCGGCCGATCAGGGCAGGGGAACGATCCCCGATCTGATATTGCGTGCGGACGAACTGGTCCGCGTGCGCTCTCAGTTCGAGGAGGTACTGCAGCAGCACACCGGCCAGACCATCGAGACGTTGCGGCGCGATACCGACCGCGATCGGGTCTTCACCGCGACGGCCGCGAAGGAGTACGGGCTGGTCGACGACATCCTGACGGCGATGAGGGAGCGAAGTATCGCGGCCTAAGCCGCGATCGACAGCACCGCGTCGGATGCGCGGCCGTGGTCATGTCCTGCGCCGAAGCTGGTGGCCGAACGGATATCGATGACCTGAACCGACCGCGCGTCGAGCTCACCGGCGACGCGAACGAGCACGTCCGCGAGAGTCGACTCCAGCGCGCCGATCACCGCCGCGATCATCTCGCTTGAGGCATCCTTGCGGCCGCGCTCAATCTCCGACAGGTACTGCGGGGAGATACCCGCGCGATTGGCGGTGTCTTCGAGGCGCTCCTGCCGAGCGAGCCTTCTGCGTCGGAGTTCACTCCCGAGGGCACGTCGCAACAACTCATCCATCATCTGACCAGTAAATCAGCGTGGAAATCGATGGGCATCAACAATCTGCTAACAGCAGAACGACGCGGCCGTCGGGCAACAAAAAAAGAAGGTGAAAAACTGCAACACCTTCCATCTTCAATCTATGTCACAGAGGGGGTCTTGCCGCAAGACCCCCTCTGTGACGGAGAATCGACGATCGTGACTGCGACTCTGCGTGCCTTCGACCTACCGGAACGGCTCAAAGCTAAGGCGGCGCCCGAGCTGATCGCCTCCGATGAGGAACATTTCGTTGCTGTTGGAGAAAGCCTTCGTCGAGCGCTGGTCGACCTGACAGAGCGGCTGGACGCGGAACGAAAGGCCCCGGGCCGGTCAGGCCAGCAGGCGCTCGAGCGGGATCTCGAGATCCACCGGCTGACGGCGCGACTGCGCGCACTCAGGCGATTTGGGCTGGACCTGTGCCTCGGGCGCACGGTTGCCAAGGCGGGTTCTGAGCCGATCTACATCGGCCGGTTCGGACTCACGGATGAGGACGGCCGCCAACTGCTCGTCGACTGGCGCTCACCCGCGGCGGAACCGTTCTTCGGTGCGACCCGTGCGAACCCAATGGGACTAAACAGTCGTCGGCGCTACCGCTGGACCGCCGGGCGAATCACGGACTACTGGGACGAGCTCCTCACGGACGACGAACTCGCGTCGAACGCGGCCCTCGACGACGAATCTGCCTTCATTGCGAGTCTCGGCGCGAGTCGATCATCACGGATGCGCGACGTGCTCGGCACCATCCAGTCAGATCAGGATGCGATCATTCGAGCCGGTTCGAGGGGGACGCTAGTTGTCGATGGCGGCCCAGGAACCGGCAAAACGGTCGTCGCCTTGCATCGGTCGGCGTACCTGCTGTACTCCGATCCGCGACTCGAGGCGAGCCGTGGTGGTCTTTTGTTCGTCGGTCCATCCCGTGGCTATCTCTCCTACATCGATGACGTGTTGCCAAGCCTTGGCGAGGATGGTGCCCAAACTGTGACCCTCCGCTATCTGGTACCCGAGGGATTCGACGCCGTTCCCGAACCAGACGAGAAGGTCGCGCGGCTGAAATCATCTGCTCGGCTGGTGGATGCGATCGAGGGCGCGGTTCGTCACTACGAGCGTCCGCCCACGGTCGAGCTTCGTGTCGACACGCCGTGGTCTGAGGGCACGATTGGTCGTACCGAGTGGGCGGAAGCGTTTGACGCGCCCGACCCTGGAACCCCACACAACGAAGCGCGCGACCAGGTTTGGGAAGCCTTAATCGACATCGTTATGGATCAGATCGGCGCCTTCGACGACGAGGTTCCGCTCGCCCAGGTGCGCCGGTCGCTGCTGCGAAACGAGGAACTTGCCAGCAGGTTTGCCGCGGCCTGGCCGCTGCTCGACCCGGTCGGGATCGTGGCTGACCTCTGGTCCGTGCGGGCATACCTGCGGCAGAGCGCACCCTGGCTGACCGAGGACGAAGTGAACCTGCTTGAGCGAGAGAATCCGCGCGCCTGGACGATCCCGGACCTCCCATTCCTCGACATCGCGCGACAGCGGGTCGGTGATCCGGAGGCGACCCGTCGCATCCATCGCCGCGATGCCGCGATCGTCGCCGAACAGGTGGAACGTGACCGTGTGATCGATGAGCTGATTGCCTCAGACGACTCGGAGATGTACCTGATGTGGATGCTGCGCGAGCAGGACTTCACGAACACCCTCATCGACGAGTCGGGCTTGCCATCGGTAGACCCGGACTCGTTGACTGGCCCATTCGCCCACATCGTTGTGGATGAGGCGCAGGAGCTAACGGATGCCGAGTGGCAGATGCTGCTCCGCCGATGCCCCTCACGCAGTTTCACGATCGTCGGCGACCGCGCCCAGGCCCGCAACGGTTTCACGGAATCCTGGCAGGAGCGGCTCCATCGAGTCGGTCTGACGGATGTCGCGATCGCGTCCCTCTCGATCAACTACCGCACTCCGGAGGAGGTGATGTTCGAGGCAGAACCGGTCATTCGGGCGGTCCTGCCCGACGCCAACGTGCCGACCTCGATCCGCGCATCCGGCATCCCGGTCCTGCACGGTGCGGTCGCCGACCTCGACGCGATCGTGGGGGAGTGGCTTGCTATCCACGACGAGGGAATCATCGCCGTGATCGGCATAAGCCATGCCAAGATCGCGCCCTCGGCGAACCCGCGAGTACGTCTATTGTCACCCGAACTTGCTAAGGGACTGGAGTTCGACCTGGTTATACTGATCGATCCGCAGTCCTTCGGTGAAGACGTCAGGGGAGCCGTCGACCGCTATGTTGCGATGACGCGCGCGACCCAGCAGCTGGTCGTGCTGTCATCCCCACCGACGGCCTAGCCTCCGTCGCGGATATCCAGGACGAACCCGCGCACATGCTCTTGCAGGACCGAGATCCGGCGCTGTCGTTCGGCATCGAGATCGAAGCCGATGTATGCGAGCGCCGGACGTTTGCGAACGTTCGCCGAGCATTCGAAATTCGAGCACAGCAGAGTGCCAATCGTGTTGCCGTTTCGACCCGCCTTGCCCGAGCGTTTCGCACTAAAGAGCACCACGTCGTTGGGGAGCTGGATGTCCTCGCACCATGAACACTGCGGCCGTGTCCGCGGCGTCCCTTCGGCCTGTCGCAACAGGATGCCGATGGGCTGGTCGTCAATGTCGGCCACCAGATAGCTGGTGCCGGCGAACTTGCGGTCGCGCCAGCCGAGATAGTCGAGATTGTCCCAGTCCGCCATCTGAAGGTCGACGGGGAGCATCGCCTCGTTGCGTTCGCGAACGGAAGCGTTAATGAAAGATGCTCGAATTTGAGCATCGTCGAAAGCATGCATTTTGTGTAGTCCCTTGATTGATAGTGGTCGTTGGTCGGCTGCCGACCGCTATCTCGCGTCGGCGCCAGGCGCGCCGAAAACCTCCTTGTTGCCTCGAGGCAGAACGGGGGAGTGGGGACTCACGAGGGTCAGTTTACGCGCGTCACCGGCGCGACCTCTGTTCGCGCCACAAGGTCGTATGGTGTGCGGCCGTGTGGCAGGAACAGGGAAATAACATAGGCGATCGGGACAACGTAGGCGAAGGCCGTCAGCGCCCACGTGGCTGCGGTCACGCCGGATCCCGACGCACTCTGCGTCGAGATCGCGAATGCGGCGGAATGGCCAATCAGCCATGGCACACCGAGCTTGAGTGCGTTTCGAGCGATGGCCCGGGGGAACGAGGGTCGCACTCCGCGGGACTCCACGCGCAGGCGAAGAGCGCGCTTCCCGGGCGTCGCCGCCCGGCCAGCGGATTCGAAAAGGCTCGCGCCGATGACAACCGGAACCACGATGACGACCGCGCCAATCACGTTCAACAGGAGAAGACCGGACGGAGCGATGACCCCGGTCAGGTAGAGCGGCACACCGACGGCGGCGGTCGCGGCGACCCAACCCAGGATGCACAGCCAGTCGATCAACCAAGCTGCGATTCGGCGCCACGGCATCCTCATGCGTTGAGCCTAGGGTTCGCCTGCAAATCAGGAGCCAAAAACCCAGTACTGGTGAAGACCGTTATCCGTTTTCACACTAAGGGCGGCGGGATGCCGCTGCGGCGCTTTCGTTTCAGAGGGTCGTCCGGAGCCGGCATTGGGATCTTGCGATCCTTCTGGGCCTGCACCTCGACGAAGGTGTCGTAGGAGGTGGAGTGCATCGCTTCGTCGTACGCGGCCATCGCGGCGCCGACCGCGGGGCCGGCGGTTCCGCTGCGGCGTATCCGGATCGCCAGGAACGCTAGACCGACCATGACGAGGGCAACGGCACCCACCACGAGCAGGCCGATCAGGATGTCTGGCACACAAGGATCTTACGCGTGTGCCTCCCAGCGCTCGTCTGCTCAATACGAGCCGAGGGGAGCGAGTTCTCTTCGTTGTGCAGTTTTCGCACATAGTGTGTTTTCTACTGGTGAAGACCGTTGTCCGTTTTCACACTAAGGGTGGTTCACGGCGAGCGTAGCGGGGGAGGGGCCGCATGACGCGCCAGCTGGTCTCAAATGATCGGTTGCCGACGATTGCGGGGGATTTACCGGCGACTACGATCATGAGGTGCTCGCCGACGGTCGCCTTCAACAGTTGGCAAACGATCTCTGTGAGGTCACCGGTGTGCGAGCCGTGGCACTAGGCGGTAGTCGCGCGCGCGGCACGCACCGTCTAGATTCGGACTTCGACCTTGGCGTTTACCACGAGGGCGACCTCGATCTCGTTGCGCTGGAGCGGCTCGCTGCCCGATGGGCAGATGCTCCCGTGCCCATAGCTGCACCGGGCGCTTGGGGAGCCTGGGTGAGTGGTGGCGCCTGGCTCACGATCGAAGGAACACCTGTCGATTGGATCTTCCGCGACTGGCGCCGAGTAAGCGAGCAGTGCGATCGAGCACGAAGAGGCGAATTCCGCTTCCATGCGCAAGCGGGTCACCCGCTCGGGTTCCTGGACATCTCCTACGCAGGCGAAGTGGCTACAGGCGTCCCGCTTCGTGACGACTACGCAATCCTCGCCGATATGGCGGCACGCGTTTCACCGTATCCCGACGCACTGCGCGCAGCGTTGATCGGCAACCTATGGCAAGTGGACTTTCTTCTTGACGGAGCGGAAAAGGGCGCGAAGGCTGCGGACGTCGCCTATGTCACACTGTGCCTAGCGACCGCGGCTATGCTCACCGCGCACGGATGGCACGCTCTCGCCGGTCAATGGGTCACCAACGAGAAGGCGCTCGTGCCGAGTGTCGCACGACTGTCGGTCGATACTCACGGATTTAGCGATGAGGTAGCGTCCATCCTCGGTAGCGCAGGACGGACGTCCTCCGAGCTTCTCCAGTCCATAGCCGCGATGCGCGCCGTACCTAGACCGAGCCTCGTGCCATCAGAGTGATTGCTACTTGACATAATGAGGGGTTATGGGGTTAAGGTCCACAACCCCTTCAGCTTTTTTCAGTGCCCAGTATCCCCAGAAGCGAATGCCTCCGGACTGTTTCACCGCCTCGCGCCACAGTGGGGGAGGGTCGTTCTGGTAATCCTTCGCACCGAACAGCCCATGCTTCGAGAAGTAGGCGGCCACGGTGTCGACGCCACCGTCCTGCAACCCCTTCGAGTAATCGATCGACGTGCCGAAGAACTCGTGATCGACCCTCGCCCGGCGTTGCTCGACATCATCCCAATCCAGCCCGGGGGCGGTGCACACCTGGGCCCACGCGAGAGCAAGCCACGCGGAGAACGTCTCGCCCAAACCGGGACGGCGACCCCGCGGGGGAGTCATAAGAAGGTGCACGTGCGGGGCACCACGGCGTTGAAACTCGATCTTCCAGACACCCTGCATGGGCGAGCCCCACGCCTTCTCGTAGCGCTTCCGGAGCAACTCCACCAACCGTTTAAACGTCTTGGGAGTCGGCGCAATCTGCTCCCAATTGCGGGGCATGGTCAGCGTGACCAGCGCCGGGACATCGTGATCCGCGAACAGCGGTGAGTAGTCCAGGGTCTTCAGGACGTACGACATCCTCCGGCGCGACTCATCGGACCACACGTCGATAGTGGACCGCTTCGCGCGCTCGGGTGCCAGAGTCACTCTCTCATTATGCCGATTAACCCTCGGGTCGTCATCGAGCATGTCCCACAGCGTGGCGCGGCCCGCCTCCTGCGACCGGTTCCACCCCGCGTAATTCTTCCGCTCCAGCTTGACCGCCCCGGGCGAGATGCGGACCCGCCAGCGCGGCCCCTCGTCGCCCTGCCAGCGGGCCACGGACCCCGCCTGCAGGAGCCCTTTGCGCGCGGCCCCTATGGACTCGACGGTACCAATCACACGGGCCGGAAGACCATCCTCGGCCCGCCGTGCCGCGACCGACCCCGCACGGGCGGCGCGGAACGCGTAGGCGGGGTCGACGTCGGGGGTGCACAATTTCAGGCCGCAAGATCCCGAGCACCTTTTACGACCCCGAGGGGCCGCACGACCGCGCCGAGCTCATGGGCGCACTGGGGGCAGAAGAACGCGGCCTGGTACTCGCCCTCGCCCCGCTCCGTCGCAACCTTCATCCGCCCGTAGTCGATGCCCACGCCGCACTGCGGGCACCGGGTCGGGAACTTCTGCGACCTCGTGAACAAGTCGACATCGGCGTACGAGTCGTACACCGCGTGATGCCTTGCAGGCAGGTACAGCCCGGGCCACGGCGCGAGCATCTTCGCAGGAGAGTCGCCCTCCTGTATCGGCCTACCCGAACGCTTGAACGCCACGTGCGTATTCGCCCAGATACCACCCTTCGGAATCGTCGCAATCAGCGCTGTCATGTGGACCCAGTAGAGCGTCAACGAGCGCAACGCGACGTCCGCCCGGTCGAACGTCGGCGCGGTCCAGATCAGCCCGATATTCGAGTGACGCAGCGTCTGGAAGAACAGCAGCGCCTCGGGCGTGAGCGACGCGAACTGCCGCGAACTCGCGACCGCCGTTACCTCGTCGACGAGAAGCACGCAGTCCCGCAGTTCCATCAGCTGGTCGAACGTCCGCACGAGCTTCGAGCCCGTGACCCCGATGTTCGCGGCGGTCTGGATGCCCTTCTTCTGCCACTGCTGGAGCATCCCCGCAGCGTACGAGGTCTTGCCCGCCCCGTTCAGCCCGGTGACCGCGGTGATCACTCGGACTTACCCCGCCGGGACACGATCGCGACGAGGCCGGTGACGAGCCACACGGCGAACCACACCCCGAGCGCGCTCATGAGCACCCCCCACACGGCGCTGGAGATGAACAGTGCGAGGAAGTGGCCGGCGTTGGCCGCCACGCCGCCAATGGCGGCTCCGGCGGCCCCGGG
>DATAZU010000036.1:0-48053 GCA_036271875.1 Galbitalea sp. | reverse complement strand
TGGGTCGAGAAGTCATGGTTTCAAGCCTAGGCGGCGCGCGGGTTTGTTACCGACGTGGCCTTCATCGAGGGCGCAACGGTAACAAAACGGCGCGGCGCGCAGCGGACTAGCTGTAGTTCCCTGTGAGGTTGTGGACGCGGTCTGAGGGTCGTTGTCCGCCGATGCCGGTGTGGGGTCTGTGGTGATTGTAGTGATGCAACCATCGTGGGTATTGGGCTGCTCGGGCTTCGTCGGTTGAGTAGGTGGCGGCGTAGGCCCATTCGGTGGCGAGGGTGCGGTTGAAGCGTTCGACTTTCCCGTTCGTTTGGGGCCGGTAGGGGCGGGTCCAAACATGTTTGATGTCGCCCAGTGCTGCGGCGAAGGTTCGGGACCGGTAGCAGGACCCGTTGTCGGTCATCACCGCGGTGACGGTGATGCCGGCGGCGGCGAAGAACGCGTTGGCTCGCAGCCAGAACCCGGCCGCGGTCTCTTTCTTCTCGTCGGTGAGGATCTCCGAGTAGGCCAGCCTCGAGTGGTCGTCGACGGCGTGGTGCAGGAACGAGTAGCCGCGACCAGGGCGACCGTGGTTGGTGTTGTGTCTCTTGCCTGCCTGGCGGCCGAGCATGCGATGGCCGCCGCCATCGGGGATGCGGCCCTGTTTCTTGATATCGACATGCACCAGCTCACCCGGCGCCGCTTTCTCATAGCGGACCGGCTTCGTGCGTCGCACCGGCAGGCCGGTGGCCTGGTCGAGCCAGACCAGTTTCGGCATCCGGTATCGGGCCAACACCCGCTCGACCGTCGACCGGTTCAGATGCAGGTGGTAACCGATCCGGTGCGGGCCCCACCGGCGCACGAACCGCAACGCAACGATCCGATGTTCAAGCCGACGAGGTAGCCGTCGCGGAGAGCAATGCGGCCGGGACGACAGATCGGTCATCGGCAGGCCGGACCGATACCGGGCCGCCCACTTCGACGCCGTCGCCGGCGAGCACTGGAACCGCTCCGCAGCCCGCCGGGCCGACCAACCCTGGTCAACAATCAGCCTGGCAAGACGAAGACGCCCCTCCGGGGCGAATGGGGCATTAACGTGAGTCACGAAGACCTCCGGTTCCGGTAGTGAGTGTGGTAACCCACATCGTGCCCGGAGGTCTTCGCTAACTCAAACGATCACAACGTCCATGGGAACTACAACTAGGCCTCGATCACGACAGGGATGATCATCGGCCGACGACGGTGCTGCGTGTTGACCCAGCGCCCCACGGTGCGACGGACGACCTGCGCGTAGGAATGCGCATCGCTCGTTCCATTCAGTGACGCATCGATCAGGGCCTTCACAATCTGCGGCTTGACCTCGTCGAACACGTCCTCGTCTTCGGCGAAACCCCTCGCCTGGATCTCGGGCCCCACAATGACCGAACCCGTCTGGAGGTCCATCGCGATGAAAATCGAGATGAATCCCTCCTCGGCGAGGATGCGGCGATCCTTGAGGTCGGCATCCGTAATCTCACCAACGCTTGAACCGTCGACGTAGACATAGCCGAGATCGAGCTGGCCAACGACGACGGCAACGCCGTCGCGGAGGTCGATGACGGTGCCATCCTCGGCGATGATCGTGTTCTCCTCGGGGACGCCCGTCTGGACGGCAAGATTCGCGTTCGCAACCAGGTGCCGCTGCTCGCCGTGTACCGGCAGGACGTTCCTGGGCTTCAGGATGTTGTAGACGTACAGCAGCTCGCCTGCCGCGGCGTGCCCGGACACGTGCACCTTCGCGTTGCCCTTGTGCACGACTGTCGCACCGAGCTTCATGAGCCCGTTGATCACGCGGTAGACCGCGTTTTCGTTGCCCGGGATCAGGCTCGACGCGAGGATGACGGTGTCACCTTTTCCCACCTCGATCTGGTGTTCGCTGTTGGCCATTCGCGCGAGCACGGCCATCGGCTCGCCCTGGCTGCCCGTCGACATGTAGACGAGTTTGTTGTCGGGGAGGTCGAGGGCCTTCTTGGCCTCGATGATCACGCCATCCGGAACCTTGAGGTACCCGAGGTCGGCGGCGATGCCCATGTTTCGCACCATCGAGCGTCCCATCAGGACGACCTTGCGGTCGTTCGCGACCGCGGCATCCAGCACCTGCTGAACTCGGTGCACGTGGCTGGAGAAGCTCGCGACAATGACGCGGCGTGGAGCCTTCGCGATGACCGCCTCAAGTACGGGGCCGATCTCGCGTTCGAGAGCCGTGAAGCCCGGGACATCCGCGTTGGTGGAGTCCGGCAGGAACAGGTCAACGCCCTTCTCGCCCAGTCTCGCGAACGCACGCAGGTCGGTGATGCGGTCGTCGAGAGGGAGCTGGTCCATCTTGAAGTCGCCGGTGTGGAGAACGACGCCGGCGTCCGTCGTGATCGCGACGGCGAGGGCATCCGGAATCGAGTGATTGACCGCAATGAACTCGAGGTCGAAGGGGCCGAGCTTCTCGTGCTGACCCTCCTTCACCGTGAGCGAGTACGGCGCGATCCGGTGCTCCTTGAGCTTCGCCTCGACGAGCGCGAGGGTCAGCGTGGAGCCGATGAGCGGGATGTCCTGCCGCAGCCTGAGAAGGTACGGCACAGCGCCGATGTGGTCCTCGTGACCGTGGGTGAGAACGAGACCGACGACGTCATCGAGTCGATCCCGGATGGGCGAGAAGTCTGGCAGGATCAGGTCGACTCCCGGCTGGGTCTCCTCCGGGAAGAGCACGCCGCAGTCCACGATCAGGATCTGGCCGCCGAACTCGTATGCGGTCATGTTGCGACCGATTTCGCCCAAACCTCCGATCGGGATGACCCGCAGGGTTCCCTTTTCGAGCTTTGCTGGCTGGTAAACGTTGACTGGCATGAGCTCCTGGCGTGCTCGCCGCGGCGAGCGGATTTGTTTGTCTTTGGGGCCGCGAGCCCCCGGTTGCGAAGTTTCGGTGGGCTAGCGAGTGGTTCCGGCGACCTTGGGCAGCGCGCCGCCCGCCGCCGCATTGCGATCGGGTCGGAAGTTTCTGAGGTCCACGCCCGGGATCTCCCCGACGAGGGCGATCTCATCCTCGATCAGGGCGGCTTCGGCATCCTCGGGACCGACCAGTGGAAGCCGCACCCTTGGGCTACCAATGCGGCCGAGGCCGTGCAGGATGTACTTCGCGGCGACCGTTCCGGGCACGTGGGTCATGACGGCGCGAACGAGCGGTTCGAGCTGCTTGTGAGCCGCGGTCGCCGTTGCCAGATCGTTGTTGTTCACGGCATCCACCATGACCCGATAGGGGGCTGGAGCAATGTTTGCCGTGACGCCGATGAGACCGGTCATCCCGATGGCGAGCCCCGGGAGGATCGCGGTGTCATCGCCGCTGAAGTAGATGAGATCAGTCTGATTGAGCACCCGACTGACCTCGGCGAGGTCACCCTTGGCATCCTTGACGGCAACGATATTGGGATGCTGTGCCGCGCGCAGCATCGTCTCGTATTTGATCGGAGTCCCGGTGCGGATGGGGATGTCGTACAGGATGACCGGCAGGTCGGTCGCGTCCGCGATCATCCGGAAATGCGTGAGCACCCCAGCCTGCGTCGGCCTGTTGTAGTAAGGCGTCACGATCATGACGCCGTCCGCGCCCGCCTTTTCGCTGTGCTTGTACAATTCGATCGCGTGCGCGGTCTCGTTCGAGCCGCCGCCCGTGATGATCTTGGCGCGGCCGTTCGCGACCTTTTTGCCGACCTCAACCAGCTTCAGCTTCTCCGGGTCGGTGAGCGTACTGGTCTCGCCGGTGGTGCCCGTGACGACGATGCCGTCGGCTCCGTCGTTGATGACGTCGTCGATGTGCTTCTCGACGCCGGCCCAGTCAACTTCACCGTCAGCAGTGAACGGTGTGACGAGTGCGACGAGCACCTGACCGAATGGGTTGTTCTGCGTGGACACCTGTTAAGGCTACCGTCCCGGCGGTTTCCTCAGTTCCCCCAGCTTTTGTCCGTTCCGCCACCTCTGCGTTCCCCCAGCTGCCCTTCAACTTGTTGTGCAGGTACCGGAGCGAAAAGGTGGGCAGGATCGGGATGGATCCGCTTTGAGCATGCCCGATTACCTGCAGAACAAGTGGTTGGTTATGCGAAGTCGGCGTCCCCGCGTGATAAGGCACTAACGATTGCCAATTCGACCGCTGAGGGCTCGTAGTGAATCTGCGAGTACATGAACCGCAACACCCGCACCCCCACTGCGCTCAGTTCGGCATCCTTTTTGCGGTCACGGTATGGATCGCTGTGATGCTCCCTGCTGTCCGCCTCCAGCACAAGGTGCTTACCCAGGAGAAAATCGACTCGCCACTTTCCGGCAAGCACAACCTGCTGACGAAAGGGGATACCCAGCCTGAACAACAGGAGTTTCAACTCCGATTCCCCGCCGCTGTCCGACAAACGGCCCGCGCGCATCGCCAACCTGCGGCTGTGGTCTGGCAACGCAGCCAGAAGATCGCCGAGATCGCCCTGCGCGAGTCGACCTTTGTTCAATGCTGACTCGAGCACGAGAAATCCCGCTTCGTCGCCGCAGCAGTCGAACACCTGACGGACTGCTGCTCCCGGCGAAACTGATATCCGCGTGCCTGGTGAGCTCGTCGAAGTCCAATGGATGACCGTGCCAGGTGCATGAACTGCACTCAAGCGCACGCGATGATCGTTCGGAGCGCGCAAACGCGATGCCGTGATCGGAACTTCGATGTGCAGTTTGTCGTCGTCCGGCATCCAAAGGCCCGCAGATCCTGTAGCGCTCAGACACGCCAGACGTCCGCCCACTCGACAGGCCCGAATCGCCTCCGGCGGCAAGTTCTTGCTTGCGTACCAACCCTTGCGCGGTCGAAGAATCTCACCGCGCTGCACTGCGCCGTACAGCACATCAAGCGAATGACCGTGGGCGTTCAATTCGTAAGTAGGTGCAATACCGCCGAGCTCGGACAGGGTGCGGGCGATCGAGCGCATCGCACAATGCTGACCTCCGAATGGGGAGCGATTCGCCGAGCCACGGCGTGGCATCGACTCTTCCGACTGGGGGGCGGATGTTGAGGACTAGTTCGCCACACCTGTTGCGCAGGTATTGAGGTGGTTGGGAAGCCACGTCATCCCGATCCATGGCTGAATCTCGGCGAAGTACCTGCACAACCGGTCGCAGAGGGCTCGCAGGCGCGGGCGCAGGCGCAGGCGCGACGGCTCGAGAGCGCGGGCTCGAGAGCGAAGGGCTCGAGAGTGAAGGGGTCGGGGCGGCGCTAGGGGGCGACGCGACCGTTGGTGTTGAAGGCGGCGGCGGTTACGGGCATGAGAGCCTCCCAGAAGGTTTCCATCTTCTCGGCGACCATCTCGATCTCGCGCTGCGGGAAGGAGGGGAAGTGCGTGCCCTCGCGCTTGGTGCGCAGCGACAGGAAGTTCATCAGGGCCCGCGCATTCATGGTCACGTACATCGACGAGTAGATCGTCAGCGGGAGCACGATCCTGGCGACCTCGCGCGCAACTCCGGCATCCAGCATGGTCTGATAGGACCGAAACGCCTCCTCGCACACGGCGTGAACCTCGGATGTCACAAGCGCAGTCTGCTCAGGGGTGCCCGGCAGAAAATCGTATGCACCCGCCTTGCCGACCTGCACCAGGTTGCGATCGGGCCCCGGCACGTAGAACACCGGATTCAGCTCGCGGTACCGTCCGCTCTCCTCGTTGTACGACGCGACCCGATGCCGCATGAATTCGCGGAAGACGAAGATCGGCGCCTGCACGTAGAACGTCATCGAGTTGTGCTCGAACGGCGAACCGTGACGGTCGCGCATCAGGTAATTGATAAGGCCGCGACTGCGGGATGCGTCGACATCGGCATCCTGCGCGGCCTCGAGCGTCTGCTCGCCCTGCGTCGAAACTCGAGCGGCGAACAGCACATCAGAATCGGATGCGCTGGATCGGACCAGCTCGACCGTCACATCCGATCGAAAGGAAATAGTGGGCGGAACGGGGGCGGCTGGAGTCTCGTCAGGCACGGCTCTCACGATAGCGGGGACCGGTGACGTAACATCCGTTCACACTCCGTTCATAGGGTTCCGGACTAATAATCTGAAGCTATGAGCCCGTTAGTGGTTGCGGCGATCCTCGTGGGTCTTGTCGCACTCGCCACCGTCATTGGGCTGATCTGGAAGGCTCGCACTGGCCGCGTTCGCGCGGGAAGTGGCGATATCGTCCGGTTGCCAGAGGTCCCAATCGCTGGCCGGGCCACGCTCCTGCAGTTCTCCACCGAGGTCTGCGCACCCTGCGTTCCGACGCGACGAGTGCTCGGCCAGATCGCGGACAGCACAGAGGGTGTCTCTCATATCGACCTGGACGTCACGCATCGCCCAGACATCGCGGCGAAATTCAACGTTCTGCAGACGCCGACCACGCTCATCCTCGACCGGCGCGGCACGATCCGCGCCCGCATCGGCGGTGCGCCGCGGCAGGCGGATGTCCGTGCAGCACTAGAAGAAATCCTTGCCGCTTGAGGCGACCGACGAAGTATCAGGAGACACGATGACTGAACCACAAAAGGGAATCGATCCGCGCGGGCCGAGATTCGGCGCGGGAATAACCGGCGTACTGCTGCTCGTCACGATCGGACTCTGGCTTGGCGGTCTCACGCTTGCGGCGACCATTGTCTTCGCCTACATCACGATCGTCTTCGCTTGGGGTGCTTTCGCGGGCGTTCAGCGTCACCCATACGGACTGTTCTTCAAGGCGGTCGTCCGTCCACGCCTGAAGCCCCCGACCGAGCTCGAGGATCCGACTCCGCCAACCTTTGCTCAGGGTGTCGGACTGGTGATCACGCTGATCGGACTCGCTCTGTCGCTCATCCCGGGCGTCGGCATCGCACTCCCGATCGCGGCAGGACTCGCCTTCATCGCCGCGTTCCTCAACTCGGTGTTCGCGTACTGTCTCGGCTGCCAGATCTATCTGCTGCTCGTCCGCCTCGGCGTTCTCGGCAGAAGCAAGACCGGCACTCCCGCAGCCGCATAAGCCGTCATAGGCTGGAGGCTCCCCACGGAAGGAATCTCATGGCCCTCACAAGCGAAGCGACAACTCTCTGGTTCGGTGACCTGCAGAGCGGCTCCGGCACGACGTCGCTTGACTCCTCGGATGCGGCCGAATTCCCGGTGTCCTGGCAGGCGCGCTCGGTTGGCGAGGTCGGCAAGACCAATCCGGAAGAGCTGCTCGGTGCCGCCCACTCGGCCTGCTACTCGATGGCGCTGTCGAATGGACTGTCAACCAACGGCACACCACCGGAGAGCCTCCAGGTGACCGCCGCTGTCACGTTCGTTCCCGGCGAGGGTATCAAGGGCAGCCACCTCCTTGTGAGCGCCAAGGTTCCCGGGATGTCGGAAGAGGATTTCCAGAAGTTCGCCGAGGACGCCAAGGCCAACTGTCCAGTCTCGAAGGCGCTTGCCGGCATCCCAATCACCCTGGAAGCCAGCCTGGCCTAGGCAGGGCACGGTGCCGTCTGTTCGGCCCGCGCCGCCGTGCGTCCGCCGACCGTGTTTCTCAGCGGATTCGCCGTCGGATACTACGGCGAGCGGCCGGGCGAGAAGTCGGCACACCGATCGGGATACCGTCCGGGTGTCGTGTGCGCCGTAGAGAACGCCGCCTAGACATCCCGATGGGCGCGCGCATCGTAATGCTGGGCTAAGCCTGCGTACTCGGTGGGTTCGGGTCCGAGCGCTCCAGACGGATGGCGCGACGGGTCGCCCAGCGAGCCCTGCGCCGGTCACCGGATGCGTCGTAGGCGAGAGCGAGGCGGTACCAGCGCGTCCAGTCGCCCGGGGCAGCCTCGACCTCGGCCTGGTACTTCGGGAATTCGACATCGGCCGCCGCACGTTCCGGCCGCCCGCTTGGCCGGTGCGGGAGATCGTCGACGGGCAGGTCACCGCGCTCGGTCATGAGCCGCAGAAGTCTCTGGGCGCGGAACCCGAACCGGAGCTCAAGGATGAGAGCCCATGCCCCAATGACCGGCAGCACAAGCAGTGCAACGCCTTCGAGTTGGCCGACCAGGATGCCGGTTCCAAGAAGCAGGATCGCGTGTTGCACCACAAGCACCAGGTACAGCGCGAGCAGCACCGCCATCACGACGGCGGCAACGAAGTTCTTCATTCAGCGCTTGGCGACAGATCGATGAGCTTGTCCAGCCCGACGACAATGCCGCGCGAGGCTGATGCGGCACGCAGCGCGAGCAGGATGCCAGCCTCATACGCGTCCCGCGTCACCGCCTCGTGCTTGATGCTGAGCAGCTCGCCCCGACCGCCCAACATTACTTCCTGCCGAGCGCCGACACCCTGCATGCGCACGCTGTGGATCGGTACGCTCGCGACGAGCTGGCCGCGGGCCCGCTGGTCGTGGTGCGGCGCAACGACCGGACCGAGGTTCGCGCGGGCTTCGCCGATTAGCTCTGCGGTACGAATAGCCGTCCCGGACGGCGAGTCGACCTTCGAGACGTCGTGTGCTTCAACGATTTCGATCGAGTCGAAGAACCGGGCGGCGAGGGCGGCAAACGAGGTCGCGAGCACGGAACCAATCGAGAAGTTCGGGATGATCAGCACGCCCAGATCCGGCTGGGCCTCGACCGCCTGGCGAATCGAGCCGATCCGCTCGAGCGACCATCCGGATGTTCCGACCACAACGCTGATGCCGTTCACGATCGCGAACTCGACGACCTGCTGGGACACCGCTGGAACGGTCACGTCGAAGATCAGGTCGGCGCCAAGCGCAGCATCCAACGAGGTCTTCGAATCAATGGCTGCCGCGAGTTCGAAGTCGTCCGACTCCTCAATCAGGCGAACAACGACCTTGCCCATCCTGCCTGTTGCCCCGACGACGGCGACCGAGATTGTCATGCCGCCAATCTATCAACGGCCGGGCTCTACGCTGGCTGGATGGTTACCTTCCGCGACACCAACGTGGACGATCCTGCCGCGCACGCCCTCATCGCCGATTACTTCGACATGCGGGATGCCACATTTCCGCACGAGTTGGGTGCGTACACCCCGAAGTTTCCGATAGTGGCGGATTTCCTGCCCCCGAAAGGCGTATTCGTCGTACTCGTTGATAACGACGGCGAGGACATCGGATGCGGCGGCGTGCGCGGGATTTCCCCGACGAGGTTCGAGATCAAGCACCTGTGGGTGCAACCGCGAGCACAGGGGCGAGGGCTCGGCAGACTGCTGCTCGGCGAGCTCGAGTCGCGCGCGGCGGGATTTGGAGCCACCGAGATTGTGCTCGACACCAACGCGAGTCTTCGGGCCGCCGGCGGACTTTATCGCACCAGCGGATACCTGAACGTCGAGCCGTACAACGACAACCCCAACGCGACCGACTGGTTCTGGAAGAAAATCCCGTGAGAGGTCCCAATCGACCCAAAAACGGGCGACTTTAAGGGTCGATTGGGACCTCTCACGGACTTTTAGTAGGGCTGCGGGGTCGGCAGGCCCGTGCGGAGTTCCGGGGGCAGGTGGCCGAGGTCGTTGTGGGTGATCAGCACCGGCGGCTTCGCGGAGCGAACTCGGATGATCGTGAGCCCGCAGTTCGCCTGATTGACGCCCATCCAGCGCCAGGATTCCGCTCCGAACGTCTCACGGACAAACCACGCGACCACGAAGTTGTGCGTGATGAGCAGGTCGTGCCGGTCGTCCTGCGTTGGCGTCAGCCACTCGGACACCGCATCCGTCATCTGCGCTTCGCCCGCCTCGATCTCCTCGGGCGTGACAGAACCGAAGAAACTCTCGAAGGCGTGCGGCATGTCAGGAGTCGGACCGCTCGGCACACAGTCCATGAGAAGGGCGCTCGGCTTCGACTCAATCGAAGAGAGTCGCCTGGTCATGATCCGCGCGGTATCTGCGGCCCGCTCGAGCGGTGAGTGCCACGCGCCGGTGAACGGAACCCCGCTCAGTCGCTCAGCGATCGCTTCGGCCTGGCGAATCCCGCGGGGTGAAAGCTTGCCATCCGGCAGGCCGTACTCGGCATCCTGCTGCTCGCCGTGGCGCACCAAATAGAGGTAGTGACTCATGTGTATTGCGTGACCTTCTTGTTTCTAGCGTTAGGCGGGCGACTCTGCCAGCCCTGCTGAAGACGTGGGTAGTCCGTCAAAAGCGTGTGCGGGCACGGTGCCCACTGCGGAAATGGATAGTGGCCGGGCCACCAATTCTTCGGCAAGTTCTCGAACATCCTCCGGCGTGACGAGCGCGATGCGTCGAAGAGACTCATCGAGATCGATGAACTCGCCAAGTGTGATCTCGCTGCGGCCGAGGCGCGACATCCGAGTGTCCGAATCTTCGAGCGCCAGCGCGGATGCTCCGCTCAACTGTCCGGATGCGCGACGCATCTCATCCGCGGTGACGCCACCCTTCGCGAGCTGCTGGAACTCGCTGAGCATGAGTTCGGCGACCTGCGCCGTCTTTGCCGGTGAACATCCCGCGTAAATCCCAAAGAGCCCGGAATCCGAGTAGCTGGGGGCAAACGAGTACACGGAGTACGCGAGCCCACGGCGCTCCCTGATTTCTTGGAACAGTCGACTCGACATCCCCCCGCCAAGAATCGAGTTCAGGACGGTAAGCGTCGCGCGACGCTCGTCGGCCGCGGCCAGTCCCGGCACGCCGAGGATGAGGTTCGACTGCTCGATCGGCCGCTGGACCACTACGAGTGGGGAACCCCGCTCGATGACGCTTCCGTTCGGATTGCGCCGGCCAACGGGCGCTGCCTCGGCGGCCAGGTTCCACTCGGCGCGAAGCAGCGCCGCGGTCACATCTGCGACCAGCCTGTCGTGGTCGACTGCTCCGGCAACCGTGATGACGAGATCCTGGGCCCGGTAGTTGGCCCGGTAGTGATTCCAGACCGCGTCGCGTGTGACCGCATTGATGGTCTCGGCATTTCCGCCGATAGGCCGGCCAAGCGGATGATCGCCGAGCACGGCCTCGAAAAACCTCTCGCTCGCAACATCCGACGGGTCGTCGTCTGCCATCGCGAGTTCCTCGAGGATGACGCTGCGCTCGTTGTCGAATTCTGCGGGATCGAGCACCGAAGAGGTGAGCATGTCCGAGATCACGTCGACCGCCATCGGCAGATCTCGATCCTGGATCTTCGCGTAGTAGCAGGTGTATTCCTTGGCGGTGAGCGCATTGTGCTCGCCGCCAACGGAGTCAAAGCTGACCGCGATGTCGAGCGCACTCCTCGTGAACGTGCCCTTGAACAGGAGGTGCTCGAGGAAGTGCGTCGACCCGTACGTTGTCGGCGTCTCATCCCTGGACCCAACGGCGACCCAGTAGCCGATAGTCGCGCTGCGCGCTCCCGGTACGGCCTCCGTCAGGATACGAACACCGCTTGGCAGCACGGTCCGACGGATGAGGGAATCCCCCGAGGCGACGAATGAGAGTTCGGCCAGCTCGAGTGGAAGGGCGACCGCTCCGATTGTCACCACGCGAGCCTACGTCATCCCGGCCGATGGGGGCGGCGAATGAGAAACCGAATCGGTTTCACGAGTCCCTCGAACTGGGGTAGAGTTAAGGAGGACAAACAGACGAGTCTGTCTGTCCTCATATGCTACAGTTTTGGCATAGGCACCCGAAGCCGAAACCAATTCAGCACATGAAATTGGTCGCACCACCCCCCCCCAGCCGGGTTGACCCCAACAGCCGGGCAAATAACTAAAGAAGCAATCCGTAGCCACACCCGGCGGGAATTTGCCCGACGGGTGACCGCTTGCTCGCGACTTCCCCGGTCGCGAGCAAAGCCGGTGAGGAACCCGAAACCGCACCGGAGCACTACCCCGAGTCCCCCCGCTCGGGAGCACCCAAAACGGCTTGAGACACCTAGCCGCAAGCCCAGAAGGAGCCGCGTTGTGACGGTCGTATTAGATGACGTCGATTTTGATCCGACCGCACAACGTGCTCCCGGCGCCAAGGTCCGCATCCTCGAAACCGCCGATGACCTCTTCTACAGCGAAGGCATCCGCACGGTCGGCATCGATCGCCTCATCAGCACCTCCAAGGTCACCAAGGCGACGTTCTACAAGCACTTCGGTTCGAAGGACCGCCTCATCGTGATGTATATCGAGGCGCGCCACGAAGCGGAGGTTGCTCGATTCGAGGCCATCCTCGAAGCGAATCGCAAGCCAGAGGCCGCGCTTCGCGCCATCGTGGCCGCGACCAGCGCCGACATCGCAAGCCCGGCATTCCGCGGCGACGCGTTCCTGAACGCTGCGACCGAATTCTCCGAAGAACGCCATCCCGTGCGTTCCGTTGTGCTCCGCCACCGCGAGTGGATGACCGGATTCCTGGCCGAACTCCTGCAAGATCTTGGCCACCGGATGCCGGGCGACGCCGCAGACGATTTCATCCTCGCCCGCGACGGCGCAATGTCGGGCGGCTACGCCGGGGACCCAATTGCGGCCTCCGCGTCCCTTAGCAGAATTACTGACCAGGTCATAAGGGCTGCCGCGAGCTGACATTTCGCCACTAACCTGACGAAATGCACATCTCGTTCTCGTATACGTTTACCCTGCTCAGCGTTTTGCTGTTCGTCACGGCAATCGTTGCAATCATCGACGCCGTAACGCGACTTCGTGGTCGCCGTGGTGTCGGTGTTCTCGCGGTCATTGAACTCATTGCCGCGATCCTGTTGATTCTCACCCAGTTCGTCGTGATTTCCGGATTCCTGGGCAGCACCCTGATTCTCGAGATCATCCTCGGCGTTGCTTTGCTGCTGCTGCTCATTTTTCGCGGGAGCGTCCGTCGAGGCTTCGCGGCAATCACTGTTATCGCATTGATCCTCGACATCGTTCTGCTGCTGTTCGCTCTGGGATGGCTGAAGATCCCCGGGGTGAACTAACTCCCTCTGGCAATTCATTCTGACCCCGTGCGGTATCCACCCCGCGGGGTCAGAATGGTTTTATGGCAAATGATCCGAACTGGCGACTGCCAGAAGTTCCGGCGTTCACGGTGACCTCCCCCGATCTCAAGGAAGGCGACACGCTTCCAACGTCGGCCAGATCCGGTATCGCGGGTGCGGGTGGCGACGACCGCTCCCCCGCTCTTTCCTGGTCCGGCGCGCCGGCCGGTACCAAGAGCTACGCCGTCACCCTCTACGACCCCGACGCCCCGACCGGCAGCGGATTCTGGCACTGGGCCGTCTACAACATCCCGGCCAATGCGGCGGGTCTTGAGGCGGACGCAGGCAATCCAGACGCCGGGCTGCTACCCGTTGGCGCCGCGACCTTGCCCAACGAGTTACGCCTGCAGCGCTACCTCGGTGCGGCCCCGCCGTCGGGACACGGCGAGCACCGCTACTACTTCACCGTCACTGCCCTGGATGTCGACTCCCTCAACATCCCGGGCGACAGCACTCCTGCGGTGCTCGGCTTCAATTTCCTCGGGCACGTGCTTGGCCGCGCCCAGCTCATGGGAGTTTCGGTCACGCCCTAGGCGTGGATCAGGCCTCGGACGCACGGTTCAGCAGCGCGACATGGTGTCGCGCGAGCCGAACGTTCACCGCCTCAAGTGCGTCCGTGATCTGAGTCGCGTCGCCCGCTCGCAGTACGGCTGACGCGACTCCGGGTCGAAGTAGCACCCAGGCCAGCGCAACCCTGCTCGGTGGCACCTGGAGTTCTTTTGAGACGGAGTCGAGCGCTGCCAGTACCCGATCGCCGCGGCGCCCGACGTGTTTGATCGCGTCGTCGTACATGATGCTGCCGGGCTCGGCATCGCGGGTACGGAACTGCCCGGTGAGATATCCGTTGGCGAGTGGGAACCGCGCGAGGGCCCCCCGCTGCATTTCGATGGCGATGTCCTCGAGTTCGCGCTCGTAGAAGGCGCGCTCCATCAGGTTGTACTCCGCCAGCAGCGCACGAAACCGCGGGCCGCCGGACTCATCGGACAGCCGCTCTACCTCGCGAACGGCCTCGCCGGTGAAGCCCGATGCGGACAAGAACCGCACCTTGCCTTCGGAAATCAAGCGGTAGCCCGTCTCGAGCGACTCTTCGATCGGGGTGTCGGGGTCCTCGCCGTCGAACGACAGGAAGTCGACATAGTCCGTTCCCAGCCGCGTGAGCGAGTTCTCGACCGCTCGCAGCAGGCTGAGCCGCCCGAGTCCAGCGGCATCCGGATGCCTGCCGACCCGGGTCTCAAGTACAACGCTCATCCGATCCGGAACCGTACGGAGCCACGAACCGATCATGATTTCACTACGACCACCCGCATAGTGGTCGGCAGTGCTGATCAGGTTTCCCCCGCCAGCAAGATAGCCGTCGAGCACGCGGAGAGTTTCGTCGATTCCGGCCGCCCAGCCAAAGGATGCGCCGTCCAGGCTGACCGGGCTAACCAGCACACCGGTGCCGCCCAGGTCGCGCGGGCCGACGACCGGCACGAGGCTGTCGTCAACGGCCACCGGATCCATGAGAGTCACACTAAACGCTGTCTCCGACAAAAACTCAGGGGTTGCACCGCGCAACGCCCAAGGCTAGGCGAATTCACGGGCTACCATGGCCCGATGGACCTCTGGAGCGAAGTCGGGCTCCTGTGGGACAGGGCGATCGATGGCGACCCCGCCGAGGCAGCGCTTCGCGCAACGGCCCTCGCGAGCGCGTCGTCTGACGCGGCTGAGCGAGCGATACTCCTCGGCTCGCGCGCGCTCTGCGAGATCCTGTTGTGCCGGTACAAGGATGCGACTCGCACTGCGATCGAGTCGGTCACGGTGGCGGAGGACGCCGCAGGTCCGATTGCGGACGATGCGCGGTACTACTCGGCGTCGGTGCGGCTCGTCGCCGCGGCCATGTTCGACCCAGAGGTACTCGGCGATACTGAGGTCCCGGTCACAGCCGATCTGCCGGTACTGGCCGAGATCCAGGACTATGCCCGCTCCCTCAGCACCGACCGACCGGAGCGCCTGCTGCTTGTCTATCCGACCCTCGAGGCATCCATGTCGTCAGGCGATTTCGGCGCCGTAGCCGTACTCGTTGACGGATTGCGTCCGTTCCGTGCGATCGATTCTGAGCTGTCTGCTCGGATCGTGCCGCTCGTCATGACCCAGTTTGCACGGTCGGCCGCATTCCAGGGTGAGCTGGACGGGCTCGCGCGGCAGGCGACCGAGATCTTTACCTTTCCGGGCATCGACGGCGCCGCACAGCTCGTGATGCTGACCGAAGCGCTGCTCTGCTACTCGGCTGGCCAACGATCCGACCGCAAGGAGGTTGAGCGTCTGTCGCGGAGCGTGCTGGCGAGAGCTCACGGGCTTGCGAATTACATCGCGGTCGGCTCGTGCCTGCTCGTGACCTGGGCGTTTTCGGCAATCGGCCAGGTCCAGCGCGCCGCAACCCTGCTGATCTCATCGGCGGGAGGGCCGGATCTCCCTCGGATCAAGATCTGGGATCGGTCGTTTGGATACGAACTGCTCGTCACGGCGGCACTTCGACGGGGTGACCTTGCCGGAGCGCTCGAGTGGGCTGCGCTCGCCGAGCCGCTCGCCGTCGTTCCCGTTGCCGCGGCCGCGGTCGAACGCACGCTCAGTCGAATCGCCACCGCTGTCGGTCAACCCCGCGATGCGGCGGAGCGGGCCAATGCATCAGCACTCATGGACACGCAGTCCGGCGCCAAACTGGATGCGCTCCGCGCGCGAGTCTTGTATGCCAGCGCTCTCGCCTCGGCCGGCGACACCGACGTCGCCGTTGCCATCCTCGCCGAGATCACGACGGAGGCCGATCGGCTTGGCGCGACATCGGTGCGAAAACTCGCCGCGCGAGAGTGGCGTACCCTCTCGGGAGGCTCCACGATCGAGGGCGGCTTTTCGAGTCTCTCCGATCGAGAACGCGAGATCGCGGTTTTGGTCGCGGAGGGGCACACTAACCGGAGCATCGGCAGCACGCTCTTCCTGTCCGAACGCACCGTGCAGACGCATCTTTCGCGCATCCTCAGCGCGCTCGGGCTCCCGTCTCGAACGGCCATCCCCGCGGCGCTCGGCGTCGGATCGACGGATGTCGAGGCGCCGCCGCTCACGGCCCGCCAGGAGGAGATCGCACGACTGGTCGCCAGGGGCTACGCGAACGCGCTCATTGCCCAGGAGCTGGGAATCAGCGTCAAGACCGTCGAGAACCATCTCGCCGGGATCTTCGCCCGGTGGCAGGTTTCGTCGCGCACAGCGGTCGCGAATATCTACGTTGCGCGCTCGCGCCAGACCGCGTAGCGGGCGTTATCCGACCGCAGGTTTATGAAGCCGGTGGAGAAGGATGCATGCGCCGATGGCCAGCAGAGCGAGCGCGACGAGAAGTTCCGCTGTCGGATCGACGCCCGTTTCGGGAAGCTGCGGTACGGCCGTGACGTTGAAGGTCGGCGTGGTTGCAATGGTCGCGCTGCCGATGCGGATCGCGACGCTGTGCGACCCGCCGCTCGTTGACACCGGCACCACGAAGCTGAAGTCGAGCGTGCCGTCCCCCGCCACGGTGTGCGCACCGAGGCCGACAGGCGTGCTGTGCATGACGCCCGCAACGGTGATCCCTGGTTCAAACCCGGTGCAGTGCACCGTCTGCGCGGTACCCGCACGCACATTCGCCGCGGTCGTCGTGCATCCGCCGACGCCGTGATAACTCAGGCTGACGCCGAGCCCTGGCCGATCTCCCTGGAAAACGCCATTGCCGACCGCCCCGGTCGTCAAACTAATCAGCGACGAGGATGCCGGCGTCGTGACGGGAATCCCGACGCAAATAACGACGAGCCCTGGGCTGATCGATTTGAGAATCGATGCGCACGTCTGGGTATTGAATCCGGGAACGGTCACTGCCGTAATCGCTACGGTCGAGTCGTTGGTAATCCTTAGGGTCGCCGTTGGTCGGTAGCCGAGGGGCAACGTCTCCAGCGCTGGGTCTCCGGGCGATACGATCCCACTCGGGGTGGTCAACGAGATGGTCGTCTCCAGGTCGTATGTGACCCCGATGAGCTTGTGTTGCGGGAGTGAAACCCGAAGATTGTTACTCAGGAACAGGCTGGTGTAGAAGCTCATTAGCCCGGGCACGACGGTAATCGGAACGGTGCAGCTGCCGGACTTATGGGGCTGAATCAGCACGGTTGCGCACGTGGTGGGAGCGCCGGCAATTCCGATATCCACGCTCGTCACCGACACCGCCAGCGCGGTGTTGTTGGTCAGAGTAAGACGGAGGTTGTGGACTCCGGGCAGAAGCTTCGGTTCGTTCGCATAGACCGGTGTGTCGTTCAGGGAAAGCCAGGTCGTGCCTTCCTGAACCGCAGTGGCGACGGTATAGGTGCTCGCGGCGCTGGCCGGCGCAACACCGACGAGCGTAAACAGCAGACCGAGCGCCAGGGCCCCGATGCTGGCGAAGGTGATTATTCGGCGACCAAGGCTCATGAGAACACTGTATTGCCGGCGCCTGGCGCACAGTGGAGTCGCCAGAGGCAAAGGGCCCGCACCACCGAAGTGGCGCGGGCCCTTTTGCATTGCGGCGAGTTACTCCGCTGCGTCAGCCTCGACGAGGTCGTCGGATGCGACAGCACCCTCGTCACCCTCGAGAACCGGAGCAAGCGAAAGCTTTCCGCGGTCGTCGATCTTGGTGATCTCCACCTGAATCTTCTGGCCGACACCGAGCACGTCTTCGACGTTCTCGACGCGCTTGCCGCCGGCGAGCTTGCGGACCTCGCTGATGTGCAGCAGTCCGTCCTTGCCTGGCGTGAGCGAAACAAACGCACCGAACGCCGCGATCTTGACTACGGTACCGAGGAACCGCTCGCCCACCTCGGGGTTGAGCGGATTCGCGATGGCATTGACCGCGGCACGCGCGGCCTCAGCCGACGGGCCGTCAACCGCGCCAATGTAGACGGTTCCGTCATCCTCAATCGAGATGTCGGCTCCGGTGTCATCCTGGATCTGGTTGATGGTCTTGCCCTTTGGTCCGATGAGCTCGCCGATCTTGTCGATCGGAATCTGCACCGAGATCACGCGAGGCGCGGTCGGGGCCATCTCGTCAGGCGCGTCGATGGCTGCGTTGATCACGGCGAGAATCGTCGTGCGAGCCTCCTTCGCCTGCTTGAGCGCGCCATCCAGCACCGAGGACGGCAGGCCAGCGAGCTTGGTGTCCAGCTGGATGGCCGTAACGAATTCGCTGGTACCGGCGACCTTAAAGTCCATGTCACCGAGGGCATCCTCAGCACCAAGGATGTCGGTGAGAGCCGCATAGCGCGTCTCGCCGTCGACCTCGTCTGAGATGAGACCCATGGCGATACCGGCGACCGGCGCGCGCAGTGGCACGCCGGCGTTGAGCAGCGACAGGGTGGATGCACACACCGAACCCATCGACGTCGAACCGTTGGAGCCGAGAGCCTCGGACACCTGACGGATCGCGTACGGGAACTCCTCGCGCGGCGGCAGAACCGGCACGAGTGCGCGCTCGGCCAGGAAGCCGTGCCCGATCTCGCGACGCTTCGGGCTGCCGACACGGCCAGTCTCACCCGTCGAGTACGGCGGGAAGTTGTAGTGGTGCAGGTAGCGCTTCTTGGTGACAGGGTTCAGCGAGTCGATGTTCTGCTCCATCTTGAGCATGTTCAGCGTGGTGACGCCCAGGATCTGGGTCTCGCCGCGCTGGAAGATTGCCGAGCCGTGAACGCGCGGGATGACCTGCACCTCGGCGTCGAGCGCGCGGATGTCGGTGAGCCCGCGGCCATCGATACGGATGCCCTCGGTGAGCACGCGAGCGCGCATGACCTTCTTCGAGACTGACTTGTACGCAGCGGAAACCTCACCCAGCGCAGAAGCCGGAAGGCGCTCCGCCTCGACCTCGCCCGCAATGTGTCCCTTGACGCGGTCCTTGAGGTCGTCGTCAGCGTTCTGACGCTCGATCTTGTCGGCAATCTTGTACACGGACTTGAGGTCTTCGTAGGCGACGTTGGAAACGGCCTCGTAGGTCTCGGACGTGTACGGCGGGAATAGCGGGAACTCCTGGATGGCCTTGGCCGCCTGGTCTGCGATCTCCTGCTGCGCCTTGATGAGCTGCTTCAGGAACGGCTTCGAGGCCTCGAGACCCTGTGCGACAACGGTCTCGTCCGGCTTGGTTGCACCCGCCTTGATGAGGTCCCAGCTGCCTTCGGTAGCTTCGGCCTCGACCATCATGATCGCGACATCCTCGTTGCCGTCCTTGTCGACGGTCAGTCGACCTGCGACCGTGAGGTCGAAGACGGCCTCCTCGAGCTGGCTGAACTTCGGGAACGCGACCCACTGGTCGCCAATCAGGGCAAGGCGGATGCCGCCGACAGGGCCGTAGAACGGCAGGCCGGAGATCTGAGTCGACGCGGATGCCGCATTGATGGCCAGGGCGTCGTAGAACTCGTCCGGGGCGATGGCCAGGACCGTGATGACGATCTGGACCTCGTTGCGCAGACCCTCAACGAAGGTCGGGCGCAGGGGACGGTCGATAAGACGGCAGACCAGGATGGCCTCCGTCGATGGGCGACCCTCGCGGCGGAAGAACGAGCCGGGGATCTTCCCGGCCGCGTACGAACGCTCTTCAACGTCCACGGTCAGTGGGAAGAAGTCGAATCCGTCGCGCGGGCTCTTGCCTGCCGACGTCGCCGACAGGATCATGGTGTCGTCGTCGAGATATGCAGCAACGGCACCCTGTGCCTGCTGCGCGAGGCGACCCGTTTCGAAACGGACCGTTCGCTTGCCGAACTTGCCGTTATCGAGAACGGCTTCGGCGAATTTGATTTCTGGACCCTCCAAGGGGGGCTCTCCTTTGTTTTACGTCGAAACCCCGTATGGGTCGCGACTCGTCAAGGAGCATGAGCGGTTCGTCGACGCACCGAAATTGCGCGTGCACGCGACCAATTGCGACTATGTGCGTGCGAACGCACGCGATTAATCTGCAGAGGGCGCATGTCTGGCCAACAGTAGAAAGTCACTGCCATTTCGCTCATTGAGCTTCTCGAAATGCCAGTAATTCACCACCGGTGACCAGCGTCTTGCCAGCCTGCTCCGGGCTCAACTCTACCAGCAGAGGCTCAATCGCCCGCTGCAGCGACGTGCCCCTACTTGTGGGCGGCGTGTCGAGGCACTGGGTCCGACCAATGCAGCCCCGACATTTCGACCTGGAACCCTAGCACATCTCCCTAGGCGTAGTTGGGCTACTCTCATGGTTCACAATCGCGAAACTCTTCTTTCGCGTCTGTTCCGGGGGGACATCACATGAGCGACATGACCAGCACATCGGCGTGGGCACGATTTTGGGACCTGGGCCGGTGGTGGAAAGCCGTCATTGCGGTGGTCGTCTATCTGGTCCTGTACCAGCTCGGAGCGCTTCTCGTCGGGACGCTCTTCGGAAATCGGATCGACTCGAAGAATCTTTTTGCGAACGCGAGCAGTGTCTTCTTCGGTCTCGGAGCGCCGCTCATCATCGGAGCAATCCTCCTCATCCTTTTTCTGCTGTCAGTCGGTTGGATCAAACCGACCTTTGCCGGACAGCCCGTCAACCGCCCGCGGTGGATGTGGATCTTTGTCGTCCTTGCGGCCATTCCGATAGTTCTTCGTCTGATCGGCATCAATTACGGCTCGTACGCCTCCGGTGTCGTCATCACGACCTTCGTCATTGGGCTATTTATTGGTTTCACCGAGGAACTTCTATACCGCGGCATAGTCGTCAGGATCCTTCGTAATGGTGGTCACAGCGAACGGGTCGTGGCTGTCGTTTCGTCGTTGCTGTTTGGCCTCTCGCACCTGACCAATCTGGCCTCGGGGCAGCCCATTGGCACGGTGGCGCTGACCGTTCTCTTCACTTTCGGCTTTGGCATGATGATGTACCTCGTGATGCGGGCGACAGGCAACATCGTCTGGGCGATGGTCATTCACGCACTTACGGATCCAACCACGTTCCTGGCAAGCGGCGGCGTCGATGTTGCGTCAACGAGCACCAGCCCCCTGCTGTCCTTCGCAGGCCCCTTCAATATCGTTTTTGTAGTGGCGGCACTTATCGCGATCATTTTCATCAGGGGACGGGTGGAGACGGGCAGAGCCGCTGCGGCCGCCTAAGCGAACGACGTACCCCTACTTGTGGGCGGCGTACACCTCCCCCGGGTACGGCGGGCACACTGTCGTGAGGTAAGCCTCGTTCGTGACTTCCGAAGCCGGAAGGTGGTTGAAGGGGTTGAGGGAGCCGACATCCTCGTATCCCTCGCCGAACTCGCCCACCGGCGGCAGGTCGGGGACGGATACGCCATGCGACCGCAGGCACGGAACTGACTCATCACCCCAGTAGGTGTAAAGGTATTCCTCCTGCGCATCGCTCAGGTAGCCGAGCTCAAGCGGATCGGACGGGTACTCGGACTCACAGATGAAGATCGAGACTTCGACGGGAAAGCGGTCAACAGGCTTGACGTCGCTGTCAACGACGCCGCCGTCCAACGACCAGGTAACGTGCCGGTAACCGGCGCTGTGCATGCAGGCGATCAGCACCTGTCCCTCATCCAGGTAGTTCACGTACTTCACGATTTTGACGCGAGGACGCAAGAAGACTGGATCGGCCGGCTGGATTCCGGCCCAACGGTACGCGAGGTCCGACTCGGTCGCCGCCTTGCGCTGTGCGGCCGTGATGCCCGCGGGATCTGGGGGAGCTGGATCCGAGCATCCGGCAAGAAGCAGGCACAGCACGCCGAGCACTGCTGCGACGACGCTGGCCCGCTTCACACGTCCAACACTACAAATGGATGCCCTAGGAGGCGGGTCCGGCCACCAAAGTCACAGGTGCCGAGTGAGCGACGCCCGACGCATCGACCCAGGCGATGGTCACGGTTTGCCCGACCTTGAACGTGCGGATGTCGCTGCTGAGCTGCGTGGCCGTCGTGACCGCGACGCCGTTCACCGAGGTGATGGTGTCGCCCTCCACGATTCCCGCCTTCGCTGCTGGCATGCCCGGGAAGGTGGATGCCACCGGCACTCCCGCGGTCGTGCTCGGCGTACTCGAAATGTTGATTCCGGCGAACGCCGGCGTTCCATACTGGATGTCGCTCGAGGTCGCGCCCGATCGAATCGCATTCGCGGCCTTGAGAACCTGGGCGATGTTAATTGCGTCGCCCGTGACGGGATTTCCCCCGCTCGACGCCGCGGTTACCATGCCGATCACGCGACCCTTGGTGTCGAACAGTGCGCCGCCAGAGTCGCCGGAGACAACATCCGACTGGAGCTCAATCATCCCGGTCAGGTGCTCAGACGGGCTACCGTCGTCGCTGCCGATCGTCAGACTCTGGTTGATCGCGCCAACCGTGCCGACGGCCGTAACCAATCGGCCCGTGCCCTCGGCGTTGCCGACCGAGTAGATCGACTGGCCGACGGCGACCTTCTCCGATGGAGCAAAAGTGACGGGTGTGAGGCCCGATGCTCCGGCGAGCTTCAGGACCGCGACGTCCGCAGTGGTGTCGGAACCGACCACAGTCGCCTTGTAGGTCTTGCCGGTCGACTCCACGGTTACCGAGATGTTCGTTGAGTCAGCGATCACGTGGTTGTTGGTGAGGATGTAGCCGCTCGAGGTCAGGATCATGCCGGTGCCGGCCGCCTGCTGGTCGCTGTCGTAGTCGAGGACCGTGTTGATGGTGACCAGACCGACCTCCTGGGCGCCGGTCGCGGCGACGGCGGGTGTCTCCCCCGCGGTCGCCTGCTGGCCGATGGCCTGGCCGCCAGACTGGAGGCCGTTGCCGCCGCCCTGCCCCTGGCCGAACGTGCTGCCGCGACCAAACGTGCCGTACGTATTCTGCAGGCTGGACGACGTGCTCTTGGGCGCGCTCGTCAACTCGGCAAGCGCCGCTGTCCCGAGTCCGCCGATGCAGACGACCGCAGCTGTGGCAATCGCTACCGCGATCCAGGGGCTGCGCGGCTTCTTTGGCGACGGGTCAACCGGGCTCTGGCCGGAAGTGGGATCGATGGGAGCCTGGTTGTCCGGAAGGTACTGTCCGTCGTTGTTGATGCTCATGAGGTGCTCCTAAGTGCCCTGCGACTATTGACGATACTCAACGCCGACATTCTGGGCGCATCCTATGAACGAGCAATGACTACGCCCAGCATCCACCGACGCGGTCTGGTGCCGCGCGGCGCCCTGGTTCACCGAGTGCCGTGGTACCGCACCCGTAGTTCGCTGAGTGGCACGACGCCGAAGGCGCCGCACCCCCGTAGTTCGCTGAGTGGCACGACGCCGAAGGCGCCGGGCTAATCGAAGCGCGCCCTGTGCAGAAGAAACCCCAAGCATCCGCGACCCTGCAATCCTCGACGGATGCCCTGGACATACATCCTCAGGTGTGCCGACAACAGCTACTACACGGTCAGCTGTGTCGACCTCGATCTGCGGATGGCACAGCACTGGACCGGGAAGGGCTCGAAGTTCACCGGAAAGCGGCTTCCCGTCGAGTTGGTGTTCGCCGCAGAATTCGAGCGAGTCGCGGATGCATACGCCTTCGAGAAGCAGATCCAGGGCTGGTCGCGTGCCAAGAAGGAAGCGATCATTGCCAGCAACTTCGACAAACTGCCCGAGTTGAGCAAGAAGGACTACTCCAAGTACGAGGGGCCGCTCGCAACGCGACGCTTCGATTAGCCCGGCGCCCTGCGGGCGTCGTGCCACTCAGCGAACTACGGGAGCGCGGCGCCCTGCGGGCGTCGTGCCACTCAGCGAACTACGGGAGTGCAGCGTCATCGCGGGAAGGGACGATCAGTAGTCCTGAGGCTGGGCAAAGAAGCCCGTCGGATCGTACTTCGATCGAACCGCCTTCAGCCGCTCAGCGTTGCCCGCAAAGTACGACTGGGCCGGATCGCTGAGCGTCGCATCCGAGTAGTTCACGTATGCGCCATCCCCCCAGTGCGGCTGCATCGCGGCGCGGAAGCCGCGAACGTATGCATCGAGCGGGACGGGATCAGTGCCATCCGGGAACGTTGCCGTGTACTGGATGCTCGCGATCGCGATGCGATGCGGAAATGCTGTCGCATCCGGCGCCAGCCGGGAAACCACGCCGCCGAGCGCATCCATCGAGATGCCGGCTTCGCGAACGCCGGGGATCGACTTGGCCGCGACGACGCGTTCGATGATCTGCTGGATACCGGATCCGTCGAGCTTCTCGTAGGCGATGTGGGATGTCGCTCCAAAGGACTCGCGAACAAGTTTGCCTCCCGGGGCCGTCGTGCACTGGGCGACAGGAAGGTTCGCGCATCCCGCGTAGCTCATCATTGCGTCGTGATAGGTGTGGGTTCCGTGCAGGTTCGACGACGGGGCCCCTGCCGCGGCGAACAGTGGCGCGAATTGTGCGTTCAAGTCGGTCGGATCGCCGAGCCAGGTGCCCGACATGAAGAGACCCGGCTGCGATCCATATTTCGGTCCGTTGAGTAGCTTGAGGGTCGACCAGATCCGGGGATCCGCGGTGGATGCCCAGTCCTGCCAGGCCGCTATCACGCTCGCCGCGCTCGCGAACGGCCAGCTCAGCGCGTACATCGTGACCTGCGGAGCCGCGACCGTTGAGAAGGTAAACGAGGTCGCCACGCCGAGGTGGCCACCACCTCCACCGCGGCACGCCCAGTAGAGGTCAGGGTTACTCGTGGCGCTCGCCGTGCGAACCTCGCCATCTGCCGTCACAATTGTCGCCTCCGTTAACGAGTCGATCGTGAGGCCGTAGGCGCGAACGAGGACGCCGATCCCGCCGCCCAATGTGAGGCCAGCGATCCCGACGGTCGCACAGGATCCGCCAGCCAGCGCACGGTCTCGATTCCCGACGGCGTCGTACACGCTCGCGAGAGACGCGCCCGCCCCGATGGTGACGCTGTCATTGGCGTCAAAGGTGATCGCATTCATCGGCCGCGTGTCGACGATCAGGGAGGGCTGCACGCCGGTGCCCGCAGCTCCCCCGGCGGAGTAGCCGGGGTAATTATGGCCCCCCGACCGTAGCGCTATCGGCAGGCGATACTTCCTGGCAAAGGCGATGGCCTTCGCCACATCCTTCGCGCTGGCGGCGCCGAGCACCGCGAGCGGCATGGCGGCATCCCAGCGCGGGTTCTCGGTGAGCTTCGCCCGGGCGTAGGTCGCGTCGGCGGGAAGCGCGAGTGTGCCCTGGATGGATGCGGCGAGCGCCGCCCAGTCTGGTGATCCGAGCGGTGTGGTGGTCGGGCTCGCCGTTGGATGCGGTGCGACTGGCGCGCATCCCGCAAGCAGTACCCCGGCGGCCGCAAACGTCAACACGTGTCGGCGCGTCAACTCAGCCATACCTAAGTGTCCCTCGCACTGCTCGCGCGCGGTACTGCGGAGAAATTTGCAACACACCTGAGTTTTGGTCACCCCGCACAGCGCGTTCCAAATTTCTCCGCCGAAATGCACGCGCGGTCCTTGCAGGGTGCCTATACACGTGTATAGCATGTTGGTCGTGCGTACAGTAGCGGGAGTTCCCAGCGACGACCTGACGGCGCGAGCGCGTATCCGGGATGCCGCGATCGAGGCCTTCGCCGCGCAGGGTTTCGACGCGACCGTGCGTGAGATCGCTGCCCGCGCCGGCGTCAGCGCTGGCCTCATCACGCATCATTTCGGCTCGAAGGATGCTCTGCGCGAGGCGTGCGACGCGGAGGCGCTGCGTCGAGTGCTCCAGATCAAGCTCGACGGTGTGCGCCGCTCCCCCACCGAGCAGGTCGCCATGATCGCGGAACTCGACGAGTTCGGGCCAACCTTTGGCTACGTGCTGCGCAGCGTGCGGGCCGGCGGCGAGGCCGGGCGCTCCTTCCTGCGCAACATGATCGACGACGCGCTGATCTATACAACTGAGGCGGTCGAATCCGGTCGCCTTCTACCGAGCATCGATCCGGAAGCTCGCGTCGAACTGCTCGTTACCAACGCCATCGGCGGCATGATCATGCAGCTCACGCTCGCCGGCGAGGTCGATTTCAGCGACGGCGCCGCGCTCATGCGGTCCATCTCCGCGAGATCCTCGCTCGTGCTGCTCGAGCTCTACACGCAGGGTCTGCTGGCAGATCGCAGCGTCTTTGACGAATACCTCCGGCAGGTGCATCCCGCCGCCGTACCCACTCCAGAGAGAAGAACGGATCCATGACAGACACGCTGGCCATCGAGGTCAAGGGCCTCGAGAAATCCTTTGGACGAACCAAGGCGCTGGATGGGCTCGACCTGTCCATCCCATCCGGAACCGTCGCCGGGTTTCTCGGGCCCAACGGAGCGGGCAAGTCGACGACCATCCGCATCCTGCTCGGCCTCCTGCGTTCGAACGGTGGAACCGCGAAGCTGCTCGGCGGTGACCCCTGGAAGGATGCCGTCGAACTGCACCGCAGGCTCGCCTACGTTCCCGGCGATGTCACGCTGTGGCCGAACCTGACCGGGGGCCAGGCCATCGACATCCTCGGCAGCCTGCGCGGCGACGTCGATCGCACGCTGATCGACTCCTACCTCCAGCGCTTCGATCTCGACCCGAGCAAGAAGGCGCGTAGCTACTCGAAGGGCAATCGTCAGAAGGTCGCGCTGGTCGCCGCCTTTGCAAGCAGTGCTGAGCTGCTCATCCTCGACGAACCGACGAGCGGGCTCGACCCGCTCATGGAGGGCGTGTTCACCGAGTGCGTCACCGAGATTAAGAAGCAGGGACGCTCCGTTCTGCTGTCCAGCCACATCTTTGCCGAGGTCGAGAAGCTGTGTGACACGGTCACGATCATCCGGCAGGGCCGCACCGTCGAGGCAGGCGCCCTCTCCGATCTGCGCCACCTGCAGCGCGCAACGGTCACGGTCACGGTCGATGGCTCGCCGGCCGCGCTCGAGAAAGTCAAGGGTGTGTACAACCTCACCTCCGAGGGTGGACGTGTGACGTTCTCCGTCGACGACACTGCAATGCCCGATGTGCTCAGGGCGCTGGCGGGCCTGAATCCCCGCGCGCTGGTGTCGGAGCCGCCGTCGCTGGAAGAGCTGTTCCTGCGCCACTATGGCGCGGCGGGCGATGTCTCGGTCCCCGAACTCGTCGAAGGGCCGAAAGCAAAATGACGACCATCACCAGGACTGGCCCTTCGACCGGCTCAGGGGCCGCAACACGCGCCAGTTCCAAGGACTTCGCCAACTGGACGATCGCGTTGCGATTCCTGTTCCGCCGCAACTGGGTACGGATGCTCGTCTGGGTGCTTGTGCTGGCGGGCCTCATCGCGATCGTCATCGTGTCGCAGCGACAGACGTTCCCGACCCAGGCCGATCGCACGGCATACGCGGCAATCGCGAATACTCCCTCCGTGGCCGCTCTCACCGGCCTGCCATACGCCGCGGGAACGCTCGGCGGCATCCTCATCATCAAGATCTGGATGACCGACGCCATCGCCCTCGCCTTCGCCGTCATTTTCCTGATCTCTCGGAACGGACGCGCAGAAGAAGAGTCGGGGCGCACTGAGCTGATGCGCTCCGGAGCTCTCGGCCGGCACGCATACACGCTCGCGAACTGGTTGCTCGTCGCACTGTTCACCATTGTCGTCGGGCTCGCCTGCGCGGGCGCCGCGATCGGCGAAGGACTTCCCGTCTACGGATCATTCGTGATGGGCGCGTCCTACACGGGCGTTGGACTCACGTTTCTCGGCATTGCCGCGCTGACCGGACAACTCTCACAGACGAGTCGCGGGGCAAACGGCGTCGCCACAATCATCCTCGCGATCTCCTACCTGTTGCGAGCGGGCGGCGACCTGGCCGCCAAGCACGAGGTGGCCGGCGGCGCCAGCTGGGCATCCCCCATCGGCTGGGGCCAGGCAATGCGCTCGTACGGAAGCAATAACTGGGCACCGTTTGCGTTGCTCGTCGGTTCCGGACTGGTTCTGTGCCTGGTCTCCCTGCGGCTCGAAGCGACTCGGGATCTCGGCGCCGGGCTGCTCCCCGATCGCGCGGGAGCACGGACGGCGAGCCGGCTGACCAGGACCCCCGTGGGACTGACGCTGCGGCTGCAACGCTGGTCGATCCTCGGCTGGGCCGTCGGCATCCTGATCGGTGGCCTGTTCTTCGGCAACATCGCAACCGCATTCGCGAAGCTGCTGCACGGAAACACGTCGGCGATCTCCGCAATCCTCGGGTCGCAGAAGAACGTGGTCGAAGGCCTGCTCGGATACTTCACCATGGCGGACGCGTTGCTTGCCGCGGCCTTCGTACTGCAGAGCATCGCGACGCTTCGCGCCGAGGAGGCGGATGGCGGCGTTGAGTTGCAGTGGACGGGCGCGATCTCCCGAATTCGCTGGGCGGCATCCCGGATCGCCGTTCCCGCGGTCGTCTCGCTCGCGATGCTGGCGTTGAGTGGATGGGCTGAAGGCGCGAGTTATGGCGCGGCCATCCACGATCCGAGCCAGGGCGGACGGTTCACCGCGATCGCGATCGCTTACTGGCCGACGATGCTGCTCGTCATTGGGATTGTGGTGTTCCTGTCCGGATGGCTGCCGCGCGTGTCGCTCACCATCTCGTGGGTGATTTACGGAGTGATCGTGCTGATCTCGATGTTCGCCGAATTGTTCAAGCTGCCGAAGTGGCTAGCCAACAACACACCCTTCACGGCCGTGCAACGTCTAACCGACGGGCACTTCTCAGTGGTTCCGCTGCTCGTGATCCTCGTGATCGCCATCGTGCTCGCGGTGCTCGGGCTTCTGCGACTTCGCTCGCGCGACTACGTGACCGCCTAGGGACGGCGCTTCGATTCGCCCGGCGCTCTGCACGCAGCCAATCGGAGCGTCACCTAGAACGGAGAGAAACCTGCGGGCAGCGCGAAAGGATCGCGCACGTTCATCGCGCGATCCGACGCGCGAACCAGCGCCGCGAACTCGCCTGCCGCGCGCCCGATCCGTTCTGCCAACCCTTGGCCGGTCCCTGAGCTTGTCGAAGGGCTGCCCCAGTCGCTGGATGCCGCGTAAACACCGGTCGGAGCAACGACCGCGTGCAGATATGTGAACAGCGGCCGGATCGCGTAGTCGAGAGCCAGCGAGTGGCGTTCGGTTCCACCGGTCGCGCCGATCAATACGGGAAGGTCGGTGAGCGCAGTCGGCTCTATTACATCGACGAAGCTCTTGAACAGCCCGCTGTAGCTCGTCGTGAAAATCGGAGTGACGGCGATCAGCCCGTCGGCTTCGGCCACAGCATCCAGCGCTTCCTGCAGCTTGGGGCTGGCAAAGCCGGTCAGCAGGTTGTTTGTGATGTCGTTGGCCAGATCGCGCAGCTCAAGAACAGTGACATCCACATCTACTCCGGTCCCTGAGCCCGTCGAAGGACCTTCGCGCAGACGGTCGACGGTCGCCGACGTCAACCGGTCAGCGAGTAGACGAGTGGATGACGGCTGGCTGAGGCCAGCGGTGACAACGATCAGCCGCTTCGCGTCCGCCTGTTGTGCAGGTACTCCGAGGGGTAACTCGCTCACTTGGTGGCCTCCAGCGCCGAATCGGCGTCAACTACCTGCACAACAGGTGTGGCGAAGGCAGGATTGCGGGCCGCAACCAGGGACGCGTGGGTGGGGCCGTCCGGGATGGCGGCCGGGCGGTTGACGGCGAACTCCTTGCGGAGTGCGGGCACGACCACCTCGCCCAAGATGTCGAGCTGCTCGAGCACGGTCTTCAGTGGCAGTCCGGCGTGGTCCATGAGGAACAGCTGGCGCTGGTAGTCGCCGAAGAACTCGCGCATCGAGGCATAGCGGTCGATGACCTGCTGCGGGCTGCCGACGGTGAGCGGCGTCTGCTCGGTAAAGTCTTCGAGGGATGGACCGTGCCCGTAGACGGGCGCGTTGTCGAAGTAAGGGCGAAACTCGTTGACCGCATCCTGCGACTTTGTGCGCATGAAGGCCTGGCCGCCGAGCCCGACGATCGCCTGGGCGGCGGTGCCGTGCCCGTAGTGCTCGAAGCGCTGGCGGTAGTAGCCGATGAGCTTCATGTAGTGCTCCTTCGGCCAGAAGATGTTGTTAGCGAAGAAGCCGTCGCCGTAGTAGGCGGCCTGCTCGGCGATCTCGGGCGACCGGATGCTGCCGTGCCAGACGAACGGCGGCACATCATCCAGCGGTCGCGGAGTCGAGGTGAAACCCTGCAGCGGCGTGCGGAACTTGCCCTGCCAGTCGACCGTGTGCTCGCGCCATAGCTTGTGCAGCAGGGCGTAATTCTCGATCGCGAGCGGGATGCCGTCGCGGATGTCCTTACCGAACCACGGGTACACGGGCCCGGTGTTGCCGCGTCCCATCATCACGTCGACGCGACCGTCAGAGAGGTGCTGCAGCATCGCGAAGTCTTCGGCGATCTTCACCGGGTCGTTCGTGGTGATCAGGGTTGTTGCGGTCGAGAGCAGCAGCTTGTCGGTTTGTCCGGCGATGTATCCGAGGGTCGTCGTCGGACTGGATGACACGAACGGCTCGTTGTGGTGCTCGCCGAGTGCGAAGACGTCGAGCCCGACCTCTTCCGCCTTCTTCGCGATCGTGACGAGCGCCTTGATGCGCTCGTGCTCGGTCGGCGTGGTGTCATTGGTCGGATCCGTCGTTACGTCACTGACGGTGAAGATTCCGAATTGCATTGCTTGCTCCCGGAGCTCAATATCGATGCGTTTGCATTGATATCCACTCTAACGGATGCTCGTGTCGAACTATTCCCGGGCGGCGCTTCGGTTGGTCCGGCACCCTACGGGCGTCGTGCTACCCGAAGCGCCCCTACCTACGCGGTGGCCTCCTCAGCACGTGCCTCGGCGCCCGCGGTGACCGCACCGTTGTTACGGAAGTGGCCGAGAGTGCTCAGCACGAGACCGAGCAGTGCCCATCCGGCGAGCACCAGCCACGGGAAGGTCGTATTGGCGTTCGGGAAGTACGAGAGCTGTCGGAGCAGGGTCGCACCCGCTCCGGGCGGAAACCACTGCCCGACCGCGCCCCATGGCTTCGCCAGGAACTCAATCGGCACGGCTGCCGCCGAGATCGGGGTCGCGCCGAGCAGGAACAGCACCGGCCCAACCGCGATCCCCTTCGCACCGAGCAGGGCGACGCATCCGAGAATCACTCCCCCAATACCGAGGAGTACGAGCGCGATCGCTCCGGCGTTCGCGAAATAGCTGTTGCCCAGCCCGCCGAACCAGCCCTGCAGCACTCCCGTGATGGCCGCCGATCCGACGACGCAATACACCCCGAGCGCGACGAGCCGCCGCCACACTCCGACCACCAGCAGCGAGATCAGCGCGCCACCGATGATGCCGCCGATCACCATCGGAATTGAGGATGCGCCGATGGTCGAGCCGCGTGGATCCGTCGAGAGCAGCGGCACGACATCCACCGTCTTTATGGTCCCAATTGCACTGGGCGGGATGTGCTGCGCAGTAGCCGCCGCGACCCGCTGCACCTGGAGCTTGGGTGCGAGTGCGTCGAGTTGCTGCGCGATCGTGAGATTCGCCGCCGATGCGGTGAGCACCTCGGGCGAGTTGCCGAGCACGATCGCGCCGTAGTCCTTGTTCTCTTTGATGAGCCTGACGGCCCGTGCGCGGTCCGCGACGACCGTGAAGGCGAACGTGCCCGGCGATGCCTTCATGAGGGCGGCCTCGACCGGGGCGCTCTGCGAACTCGGCCCGGCGAGCACGACCGGAATCCCCTTGGGTGTAGCCGTTACCGATGGCCACAGGAACGCCAGGACAATGACAGTCACCACTGCGGCGAGGATGACGCCGAGCGCGGTGCTGCGGATCCACGGGGTATGTGGCGTGGGCGAAGTGGATGTTGTCACGAAAGAGCCTCCAAAACGAATGTTCGTTCTTTTATACTACGATGTGAGTCGTCCCGCTAGGGAACGAACATTCGGTTTAAGTTGGAGACATGCCCAAGGTCACCGAGGAACATCGCCTCGCCCGCCAGGACGAGATCATCGCTGCCGCGCTCGTCGCCTTTCGGCGCAAGGGCTTCCAAGCCACGTCGATGTCGGAGATCATCGCCGAGTCCGGCCTCTCCGCGGGCGCGATCTACGGTTACTTCGCCTCCAAAACCGACATCGTCTATGCCGTGGCGACAAAGATCGTCGGCGCGCGTATCGTCGACCTAGATAACCTGGCCCAGCTCGATCCGATGCCGGACCCTGCCGTCATGATCCGCAATGTGCTGCAGGGGCTGATCGACGCGATGGGGCTGCCGACAATCCTGCTTCAGGTGTGGGGCGAAGCGGTCACGGATGCGACACTGCGCGACCTGTGCCGCGGCATCTTCACGACGCTTCGGGATGCAATGACGCTGTATCTCACGCGCTGGCAGCGGTCGGCGCACGGGCTGTCGGACGCCGATGCGCGCCGGGTCGCGGAAGACCAGGTTCCGCTGTTCATCGGCGTCGTCAACGGTTTCGTCGTTCAGGACAGCCTCGTCGCGGACTTCGATCGCGAGCGCTACCTCACCGAGACACTCCCATACCTACCGCGGTAGCTTCGGCCCTCGAAGAATCCCGGGTGGTCGAGTAGCGCGCCGACGGCGCAGGTATCGAGACCTTCAGGCGCAAAGCCTTCGGCACGGGCTACTTGCCCTGCTTCGCGAGAGCCGCCTCCAGCGCCGCAACCTTGTCGAGAAGCGCCGAGGTCGCCGCATCCTGAGCAGCAAGGTGGGCTTGGATCTGCTTCGCTTCCTCGAGGATGGCTCCGGCATCCTTGTACGTCGCTGCCGCTCGCGCGTCGGATGCGGTTGCCTGGATGTTCTGTCCAACGATGATGATCGGCAATAGCACCAACTGCAGGAAGGTCTGCGCGATCCACGCAACGATCGTGATTAGGTTGCCGCTGCTGAGCGCGGCGTAGAGACTGACGAGCGCGAGCGCCGCGAAGATGTACGCAGCCCACATCGTGCCGACAGACAGCGTGATCCCGAGACCGAGCCGGCTGTTAAAGCGCTTTGCCGCAGACTCCGATGCGATCTTCCTCACCGTCTTGCGAGTACTGGGTGGGCCCTCGGCCTCCCTCTCGGCGACGCGAGGGTGTTCGGTGTAAGTGAAATCGACGGCCATGGTTGCTCCGGAAAATCTCGATGGTTGAGTGACGTCGCGAAGCGACGTGTATCGAAACCCTAGAGCGGAAAAGTGCTGATTACGAATAATCCTGTGCGGGCTCCCCCGCGGGCTCGTATCGGAAGACCTCGGCTGCACCTTCATCGAGCTCCCAGACGACGTCCCGGGTGCGATCATCTTCTGCCCCCGGTGTCGCGCGAACGAAACTCTTCCGCGGCAGCCCCTCGACGAATTCGAGTTCAACCTGCTCGGATGTACCATCCGGCGAGACCAGCTCGGCCGTGTAGGTGTCGGTGTCGTCGAGCGACCCGGTCTCGTTGGTGTCTGTCATGAATGCGACGCTACAGTGTCTGCCCCATCAGCAGAACCACTCGAAATTTCCCACCCTTTTTGATAATCGACGCGGGGATGCGATTGTTGCTGCGCCCCTCAAGCCGGGTCAGCGCCTGCATGACAACGGGCTCGAGCCCCCGCGGCACGTACCCGACGATTCCTGACATCTTGCGACCCGTGAAGAAGCGCACCGGCATCGGCGCATCCGTCCGTTCTTCCTCGATGGTGCGCGAGTTGATGAACGTCTGCAGGCTCTCTTCTGTGAGCAGGTCCGCGAGGTCCTGCTGGGACGGATCGCTGCCCGCGAGGGTCATAGTCACGCGCTTGTTGCGCGGTGCGAGTCCGTAGTTGTACTCGCTCAGCTTGCCGCTGCCAGAGTCGGATGCCATTTCGACGCCGCTTTCAGTAGGTTGGGAACATCCACTGTACCGAGGAGCCGCTATGACCACACCGTCCTCCGACCGCCCGGCCGCACCCACGACCATCAGTATCCTTGCGCTTCATCGCGGACAGCTGATCGCCGTCTCGATTATCGGCATCATTCTCGGCCTGATCGGCCTCGTCTTCCCGACCACGACCCTGCTCTTCGTCGCGATCCTGTTCGGAATCTTCCTTGTCGCAGCAGGCATCTTCCGCATCAACGCGTCGCTGATCACACACAACCTTCCGGCCGGGATTCGCTGGCTGAGCGCCATCCTCGGCCTCCTGATCGTGGCCGCCGGGGTCATCTGCCTGGCCGACCCGTTTCAGTCCCTCATCGTGCTCGCGTACCTAATCGGCATCGGCTGGATCGCCGCCGGGATCTCGGATGTGATGGCCGCGATCCAGGGCAGCGTGCGTCCGCGCTGGTTCGGCTGGGTCTCGGGAATCATCGCGATCCTTGCCGGCATCGTGATGTTTGTTCTTCCAGCACTTAGCCTCGCGACGTTCGTGCTGTGGGCATCGGCGCTGCTGATCGTCGTGAGTGTTGCGGCACTGCTGTCGACGCCGCGCGCGGTCAAGGTGAAGGAAGAAGTCACGCCGAAGCTCTAGGGCGCGGATAGCTGCGGAATCAGTCGTCGAACTCCGGGTCGGGGTCGGGGACGGCGTTCGAGACAACGGGCGGTAGAGAGTCGCCCACCCGCTGGAATCGAGTGGCGTGCGAAAGCTTGGACTGGAGAGTGCCCAAGATCACCTCGAGTTCCACCCGTGCCTCGGCCTGCAACTCTAAACTTCGGCCGACCCCGTCAGCGTCAGTCGAAACCTGTGATGCAAGGGTAAGAGTGAGGCGGGTCGAGTCGTCAAGAAGGCCGTAGGCATGAAAATGCACGGAATCGGAAGTCGCGGCGGGCTGGCGAAAGTGCCCAAACGTGAATTCACGCTTCATGTAGTCGAGAAAGTTGTCCTGAATTACCAGGACGAGTTTTCGATCTAGATCTTCGAAGGTCTGCGCCTTGTGATGCATTTGCATCAGGATCGTCTTTGCTGTCATTTTCCAGTTCATCCCGTAGGACTTTGGTCTCACTGGTGCGGGGTCGTGCCAAGTCACCCCCAGGTCGTCCAATAGCCGTTGTCTGGTCGGCCAGACACTCCCCGTTGTGTCCATCGTCTGAAGTTCGATTCCGACAAAATCGACCACTGTCCCCGCCTTCGTCGAAGCCAGGATGAAGTCGACGGTGCCACCGGGAATGCCGACCTCGGGGATCAGGTGAAGCTCATTTCCAGGTTCGTGCAGCAAAAGCAAGTCCACGCAGTCGGCAAAGATTTGCCCGCCGTCGATTAATCGGGTTGGACAAATTACGATCGGTTCGGACACCTTGCCGTGGGTTACCGTGCACGTGCCGATCGAAATTTCGGCGCTCGACTTCCTAACCTTGTAACAACGCTTGTGCAGGAACGGACACTGCTGCGCGTCGACTATCTCCTGCCATGCAGCGCTCGGATCGCCCGTGTAGCGACCGAAGAGTTCTACAACCTCACCCACCTCACGCCAACCTTTCGGCGGCGGCATCCAGGTAAGACCCGGAGATGTCGATTCCCACGCCACGTCGTCCCGAAATCTTTGCGGCCAACAGCGTCGTCCCGGTCCCGCAGAATGGGTCGAGCGCAATTCCGCCTGGCGGGCAACTACTCAATATCGGGATGCGACAGAGATCAACTGGATAGACGGCAAAGTGGCCACTCTTCCGTGATTGGGAGTCTTCGGGAATGATGTCCCAGACGTCGTTCGGCTTGGTGCCGAGCGGGTGATAGCGCAGAAAATAGAAGCCCTTGTCGTTCAATTCTTTTGCGCGGCCCGATACCTTCGCCTGGTCCGAGTGCGTGCTGCGCTGCTGGCCTCGTATGACCATCCGAAAATCCGCGTACTCCCCATCGGCAATTTGCTTCAGCATTTGATTGAGCGCTGCCATCGCCGCGGCCCGCTCCTCTTCGGAAAGTGCGGTTGACAGCTCGATTTGTCGTTTGTACCGCACTCCCGATACGCCGGTCGCCGAGATGACGGAACCATTGACGATCTTGCTCGGGCGGGGCGCGGATCGGATCGCATTCACGTCGTAGTAGTAGCCCCTGGCTTGTTTGACGAAGTGAAACAAGAGTTCGTGTGTGTTCGCCAGCCGATCACCGGCCTGGTCCATTCCACCTTTTAGCTTGTTCCATACAACCTCGTTGCGCAGAATCCAGCCCTGCTCGTCCATCAGACGAATTGCAAGTCGCCACGGAATGCCGGACAGGGACTTCTTCTCATACGTATCGCCGATGTTCAACCAAAAGGACCCGGTTGGCTTTAACACTCTCTGGAGTTCAAGGCAGATTGCCGCGAGGGCGTCGATGAATACCTTTGGGCCAGATTCCTGGCCAATGCCGTCTGCGTCGTACTGCCGCTGACCCCAGTAGGGCGGCGACGTCATAATGAAATCAACGCTCGCCGCGGGCAGATCTTTAAGGACCTGCATTGCGTCGCCGTGCAGGAGAAGAGGATCGGCTACGGGGTCGTGTTCGAAGCCCAAGAACGACTCGCCCCACTTGTCTTTTATCACTGCGGGCCGAAGGTCGTAGAAGATTTGCTCCGCCGTCGTCATGGCCTCAACGATAGCTTCAGCCACCGCCATCGCGATCGCGACAGTTGGCTGGCCGCTGCCGAACCGAGGCCTCACTGCAGCACGGAATTTCCGCAGCCCCGGGTTGGTTGACGAGAAAATGACCGAGCACATCACGATGTACGGCGCCGACTGGTGCAGCGACTGCCGCCGGTCCAAGAGAGTGCTCGACGGCATGGGCGTCGATTACGAGTACATCGATGTCGAGGCGATCGAGTCGGCCGCGAACGAAGCGCACGCGATCAGTGGTCGCACGAACATCCCGGTGATCACCTTCCCGGATGGCAGCCATTTCGTTGAACCGTCCGACGCCGAATTGCGGGCGAAGGTCGAAGCGCTGCGGTCGGTCTAGGGGCAGCTCTGGACCGACCCGCGCTTTCGACGCAGAGACTCCCTGCAGAAACTGCGACAGACTCAAACCGTGGCGGCGCGTAGTTACAAATACACCTCTCTGACCTCGGCAATCGCTGATTCGCGATCACCACTTCGCGAATACTTGGATATGCGCTATCCAAACAAGCGCGCGCTGCAGAATACCTATCGGGCATCCGCACCAATCATGCTCGTTCCTGGCGGCGACGCGAACCCAGCCACCCTCGGTGCAGCATTCGACTTCGCGACACGGTTCGTCATTCAGCCCGCGTACATCCCGGAAATGGCCATCCACGCTTTTCGACCGTCTCGACGGCGGGTGAACGCAATCCTCGGAGTGATTGACATTGCACGCTCCGCGGCCGATTGCCGCGGTGGTCTTGCACCCGAACCCCTGCTGAGGGCCTCATGGGCGCTCGCCCTGACGACTGAAGTTTTTCGGAGCGGCGACTGGCGACACTCCCCGCTGCGCCAACTCGGATGGTTGAACTTCACAACCAGGAAGTTACTTCAACTGGCTCCGCTAAACGCACTGCTACAGATGGAACAGTTGCACTCGGTGGCGACCAAAGGATTCTTTCCCGAGTTACCGTCCAACCCCAGACGGATGGCGATCGGCCCCACATTTGACGCGTCTCGACTCTGCACGGCTGACGCCGACCTGATCATCGACGGCACGCTCATTGAGCTGAAGACGAGGCTCGGACCAGCAAGCAAGCGCGATGGGCGGCGCTTCGATTCCCTTCCCAGCGCCGACATCAATCAGCTGCTGTCCTACGTGCTGTTCGACAAGTCCGACAAGTTTCGGATCCGTCAAGTGGCCCTCTATTCCGCCCGCTACGGTCACTTCGTCAGGTGGGACCTAAACGAATATCTATCCCTGCTCAGCGGTCGCGAGATGGATGTGCATGTCGAGCGGCAAATCGTTTGGACGCTGCTCGGCGGATAGCTGTCGCTCGGCGATTGCACGGCTACCGGCGACGATCGAACGGCTGCGGTCGGCCTAGGCTGGGCGGCATGACGACGGTCCTTGTTACCGGCTTTGAGCCGTTCGCGGGAGCTGCGAGCAATTCTTCGTGGGACGCCGTCGATCGCGTCGCAGAGATCTGGAGCGGCGACGCCGAACTGGTGATCGAGTTGCTTCCGGTGACGTTTGCCGGGGCATCCCGCTCGATGCGCGAGTTGATCGCGCGACACTCCCCCGACCTGGTTATCGGGGTTGGGCTCGCCGACGGGCGGGATGCAGTCACTCCGGAGCGCGTTGCCATCAACGTTGAGGATGCGCGCATCCCGGACAACGACGGCGACCTGCCGGTGGATCGGGCGATTTCACGGAACGGTCCGGCCGCGTATTTCAGCGGGCTGCCGGTGAAGGAAATTGCCGAGGCGATACGTGAGGCAGGCATCCCGAGCCGAGTTTCGGACACCGCTGGGACGTATGTCTGCAATTCGCTGATGTACTCGACAATGCGCACAGTCGAGGGGACGGGGGCGATGGCAGGATTCGTGCACGTGCCGTGCTCGCCGGAATTGGCGGCGGGGACGGGGAATCCTCACCTCGAGGTTGAGGACATTGCGCGGGCATTGGTTGTTGCGATCGAGGTGTCGTTGGCCGCGAGGCCTCGGTAAGGCCGGCTGCGCCTTCGTCGTGCGACCCAAGCGAACGAAAAGAGAACGGGCGCGCGGCGCTCTCAGGCGTGGCTGGTGCGTTCGGGCGCGGCGCCGTGCGCGGCGTGACGCGCCTCGCGTTTGACAATCGCCTCCTGGTCGATGGCCTTGGAGTGCGGGTTAAGGATGAGCGCCATCATCCGAATCGCCAGGCCCACGACCGCAGCAGGAATCGAGAACCACAGGATGAGCCCAACTGCGCCCTGCATCTGCTGCGCGGCGCCAGCATCATCCGCGTTCTGCAGCGCGATCGGATACAGCGAAATGATCGCGATCACGACCAGCGCGGAGACGAGCAATCGCGTCGGTCCCCTGCCGCGGAAAAAGACTACGGCTCCATCAACCACGAACGAGACGGCAATCGGCAGAAGGATTCCTGCAAGCAGAAACCCTCCGAGAAACCCCCCAAGCGTCAACGATGAATCCATGGCTTATCTCCCCCAGATAGATGCCGTAGTACGGCTGACACTACGCGGGGGTGGAACGCTCCGCGCCCCCCTAAATAGGGGACACTTCGCAGCACAAGAGGTTGAACCGAAATCCGCCGGGGCGTTGGCTGGGTAGTAACGAATCGAAGGAGCATCCCATGGTCGACGACCAGAAGTACCGCGCGAAAGCCGAGAAGGAGGTCGCATCCATCAAACCCGGCGACACACCATCCCAGGTGGAGTCGAAAGTGCTCGGGCCTGGCGCTGTTTCCGAGACGCCGCCGAAGTCGGCTCCGAACGCGGAAGGGCTGAAGTAGATGGCAAACGGGATGACCGGCGACGACGTCAGCTAGCCTTGGCCGGCTCTGACAAGGACCAGTCAGGCCGCTTCAACGTCTGTCTTGGTGGAGTCATCGCCGACAAACAGCAACGGCTCCCGCGCGATGCGGGCTGTTGCATACGAGATACAGTTTGCGAAGTTGAGCCGTGCGGGCGGGTTTCCGCACCCAAATTTCTGCCTAGCCTCGAAGGCAGTCAGCGCATGTTCGCGAACAAAGGGCACCTGAACGATGCTGAATTGGCGTTCCATCCCATCACGAAGCGTGCTCAGGCGAGGACCCAGGCGCTTACTAACAACAATCGATGTCTCAAGCCAGATCGGAGCCGGAATACTTACGGTCGCCGCCATGGCCATTGCGCGAAGCAATCTGGCGTGCTCCGGCTCGGCGTATGCGATGGCGACGATTGCTGATGAGTCCACAATCACCGAGGACGGATCTCGCGGTATCCAAGGAGTTCCTCTTGTTCGGTCTTGGTTGATGGACGCGTATCGGCATTCACGTTGGTTTCTCTATCCAATGTCGCAAGACGCTCGCGCGCGAGGTCGCGAACAACGCCGGTCTTCGTTGTGCCGAGCCGAACCGCGAGCTAGCCGAGGGGTCCCGGATGACGTCACGAGTACTCACCCCTATGGTGCTGGCCGGTTGGTTGAATCGAGGTGGCCACGCGAGCGCGCGGAATCCCGGGGCGAACGAGGTAGTGGGAGCCGCGAATGAGATCTTCGACCAGATCGTCGGGAACGCCGGCTCCAACGACGATCGTGATCCAGTGCTTCTTGTTCAGGTGGTACCCGGGGGTGATGTCCGGAAACTCCGCGCGGAGAGCGATGCTGTCCTCGGGATCACACTTCAGCGAGATCGTGAGTGGTTTCGCGGCAAGGTGCGAGATTGCGAAGATCCTGTCGTTCCCGCTCGTCTTGAACACCGAGTTGTCCTCATCGAACGGGAAGGTCTCAGTTGCCTGCGGCAGCGCGAGGCAGAATTCTCGGAGGGCGTCGGGCGTCATGGGGCCAGCGTAAAACTCATGACCGACGCAGCGCGCGAAATCGCTAGGGTCGGAATATGAGCGACGAGGTTCTGGCTACCCCCATTGACGCGATTGCCGCAGCGGATCTGGCCGGCAAGGGGCTGCGATTCGAGACAATTCTCTCGAGCGATGACGCGTTCGAACCGTGGTTCCAGGCGATGACTCGCGGATTTCACGAATCGGCATTCAACCTCGACTCGCTCCCCAACCGAGTCGAGGGTTTCGCCGATCGGCGAATCTGCGGTGTGTGGGATGACACCCTTGCCGATGCCCCGACTCCGGTGGCTACCGCATCGTCCTGGGCAATGCCGCTGACCGTTCCCGGCCGTCGCACCGTCCCGAGCTGGGCGATCAGCACCATCACTGTCGCGCCAACACACCGCCGGCGCGGAATCGCACGCGATCTGCTCGAAGCCGAACTGCGAACCGCTGCGGCTCTGAATGTTCCGGTCGCGATCCTGACCGCATCTGAGGCGACGATCTACGAGCGGTTCGGTTTCGCACCGGCGGCCCTGGCAGCCGACTGGGTCATCGATCCGAGACGCGCGAAGTGGACTGGCCGCGTGCCGGCGGGTCGAGTCCAGTTGGTCTCGAGGGGACAGGCACGCGACGAAGGCGGATTCGAGGTCTTCGAGCGGTCGATTCTAGAGATCCCTGGCCAGGTCGGCGTCAGCGGGCATCTCTGGCAACGCCTGTTCGGACTGCCCGACTCCCCAGATGTCGCGGGCATCCGTGTCGCGCGGTACGACGACGTGGATGGCGCACCGCAGGGATTCGCAATCTACCGAGCCGCCTCCGAAAACTTCTCGACGATCATCCGCGTTACCCAACTGTTTGCTGCGACCGACGACGCCTATGCCGCGCTGTGGCAGTACCTGTTTGAGCTCGACCTCATTACCTCGGTCGTCGCAAATCTGCGGTCAACGGACGAGGCGTTCCGCTGGCAGATCTCGGATTCCCGAGCGGCGCGCGAGGACCACGCCGGCGACCACCTGTGGCTGCGCATCCTCGACGTCAAAACCACGCTCGAGGCTCGGCACTACAGCGCGCCAGGCACCTTCGTGCTCGAGGTGTCGGATGATCTCGGATTCGCGGATGGCAGTTGGTTGCTGTCGATTGACAATGCGGGATCCGCGAAGGCGCAGAAACTGGATGACACCGAGGGCTTCGCCGACAACCACCGTCTGCGGCTCAGCGTCAACGAACTCGCCGCTGTCTATCTTGGCGCGACGACGTTCGCCACGCTCATCCGCGCTGGGCGCGTTAACGAGAAAACGCCGCTCGCTGCGCGGGCAGCGGACGCGGCGTTTCGCTCGGATGTTACTCCGTGGTTGTCGCTCTGGTTCTAGCGACGGCGGGCAATCAGCACACCGGTCACGATCAGCAGCACACCGAATAGTACGGCCAGGATCACGAGCAGTGTGCCCGTGATGAATGTGACCAACGCGCTCAGGAACAACAGCGCCGTCACGATGCCCAAAATGAGAAACGAGAGGCCCGCTCCCCGGGTGAAGATGTGCCGAACGAACACGATAATTCCGGCGACGAGCACCCCGACCAGCACTAGGACGTCCGCGATCTTCAGTGGAACGGCCCCGAGTGTCGCGATGTTTGCGAGCGCGAGCAACGCAAATCCCACAGCCGCGACAATGAACGCGATGCGAAGCAGAAGGTCGATCGACCGCCAGAGGAAGAAGACGACGAACGCGACTGTCAACGCGAGGTAGGCGATGAACGCGAGAACCCCATCGATCGAGCCTGCTCCGATGTGACTGAGCAGCTCGATCAGGAGATAAAGGACGCCCCCGAGGACGAGTAACCACGCGGCCAGGGGGAAACTACGTGCGGTGCGAGTATTAGCCATGGCGCTCACGTTAGCGCCTGACTCGGGAGCCGCAATAGCTCTAGCGGCCGTGGCGAAAAGTGCGCTATGCGGATGCGCTGCCTAGCGCCGACGCACCATGAGAATGCCGGCGGCCGCGAGCGCGACCCCGAACACGATGACGACGACGAATTCGACAATGGATGGCACGTTGCTGTTCTGCGACAGCAGCAGGTCGATTGCGCCGAGAACCAGGGCGACGAAGAAGATGATGTCGGACCGCTGGGAAAACGGACGGGTGCTCAGCACGATGACACCCGAGAACACGCTGCCGATGATCGCGAGGTAGAGGCCGACCTGGCCGATCAGCCCGAGGTCGATGAGGCTGGTGAGCGCGAGGAGCAGCCATCCGACAGCCGCAACGAAGTAGGCGATGCGCGAGACGGTAGTCACGGCGATCCACGCGATCATGAGGACGAAGGCGACACCGATCGCGATGTTGGAGATCGCGTAGATCGCGCCGAAGTTTCCGTCGTTCGCGAAGTGCACGACCGCGCCGACAACCTGGAGCACACCACCCGCCACAAGGAGCCAGCCGATGATGGAACGGTTCGGAGCGGTAACTGTTGCCATGGTTTGACGCTATCGCAGAGCGAGGTGTCGCGGTGGAGCGCTCGCGATCAGTCCTCCGCGAGAACGATGACCTTGTCGCGATCGATGAAGCTCAGCGTGTCCGTCTTCCTGGGGTTCACCGTCACGCCGTATGCGCGATCCGCGTTGTGCGCATCCGCCGCGACTCGGTAGCCAATGGCCGTTTCGCCGCGGCGGCGCGCCGCTTCGAGCACCGTGTAAAAGTCGACGGTCGCTCCCGGCTGGATGTACAGGTTCGCCGGACGCAGGTAGATCTCGCTACCTTCGCTCGAGAACAGCGTGTCGAAGACGTCCGTCAGCTGCTTATTCTCGGACACCTGAGACAGCATCAGGCTGATGAGCTTGTCGCTGACGATGAAATCGTCCGCCTTCGTGACCTCGGCGAGTTCGCGATTGCGGTCATCCAGCATCTCGGATACCACGCTCAGGTCGACGCCGGTGCGCTCACCGATGTCGCGGAGGTGAAGCAGCGTGATGAGCGTCTTGGCGTCGGCACGCTGAGTGTCGAGCGTCTCCCGGTAGGCGAGCACGATGATGTGGTCGAACTTCTTGACGTCGAGTCCTTCGAGCACCGCGCGGTTGGTGCTGTCACCCCGCGTGAACGTGACCGGCATGCCCTTGTAGGTCTTCAGCCCGGGAGTATCGACATCCGCAACGACGGTCACGGTCGACCCGGGTGCCACGTACTCGCTGAGCTCGGAGAGCATGGCGTGCAGTCCGGGGTTGTATCCGAGGACGAGGGTCTGCTCCGGCTTCTTGCTGAGCGGCTTTGCGGCGCTGATCGCCTGGGTCGCGATCGCTCCGGCGGCACCGCCGAGGTGGATTGCGCTGTCATCCTCAGCGATCAGGATGAGTTGATCGCCACTCTCGTATACCGTCTCGGCGGGCGGATTGATGAGCACTTTGTCGCCCTTGACCAGCCCGAACACGGTCGAGTCGCTGAAGGACAGTTGCGTCTCGAAGTAGGACTTGCCGGAGAGGGCGGGCTGCTCGCTGAAGTAGATCTCATCGCCGTCGAAGTCGAGCAGCTCGGTGTAGACGACACTCAATCCACTCTGCCGGCAGGTCTGCACCGTGATGCGGCTGATGAGATCGCTAGCAAGTACCCAGTGCGCCTCATCCTTGCCGACCAGGGCTGCAGCCTCGAGGTTCTGCGGGTCCTGGATCTCGCCGACGATGTGGAAGGGCTTCGCCTCGCGCGTCGGATTGTTGGTGAGTGCGAGCGTCGTTTTGATGACGAGTGAATCGGGATCCTCGCTGCCCTCCGGCGCAAGGATGATGATGCTTCGCGCCTTGTTCGGGTTGCCGAGCTCCAGATCGATCAGGCTCATCGGGTCACCGCTTCGCGTGATGATTCGCGTGTTGCCGCTCTTCGGGAAATGGGACCGGATGGCGTCATCCATCTCGACCTTGTCATAGTCGGCAAGAACGACGATGGATGCGCGACGGCGCGACTCGTTGGCGACCAGCAGCTCGGAGATGATCGGGAACACCTTCGCGCTCCAGCCGAGGATCAGCGTGTGGTCGGACTCGAGCACCTTCGAGCCACCCTTGCGCAGGTCCTCAACCTTGCTGTCGAAGGCAGACGAGATGATGCCGATGAGGCTCGCGACCACGAAAATCCCGACGAGGGTGACGAGAAGCGCGGCGACCCGGTATGGCCATCCGACATCTCCGGCGAACGTGCCGGAGTCGAGCGCGCGCAGCATGTTCTGCCAGAGCGCCTCGCCAAACGGGAACGCCTTCTCTGGCGTTCCATCGGGATGGATGCCGAAGATCTCGATGATCACCGCGACGATCAGGATGAAGATGAACGTCACCAGCCCGAGCAGCCCGATGATCGCGAGCGGGCCACGAGCCATCACGTTGTCGAAGCGGTAGCGGAACTTCTCGCCGAAGGTTGGCTTGTTCACGTTGGTCTCCTGGATCGGTGCCTGCTGGTGAGGGGCTTGAATCGAGATGCTATCGGTTGAGGGCGGTGACGCGGGAGCGGGATCGGTCTGCGGCACGTGCTTGACGACGGTCTCGTCCTTCAGGGCAGCGTGGAAGGCCTCGCGGCGCTGCTGCCTGCGACGACGTTCACTGACGGATGCCATGGGTTCCTCGATATCGGCGCGGTGGTCGGGTAGCTGACCCTACTGCTGTCCAAGGGCAAGCGCGACGATCACCGCGATGATCACGATGATGAAGACGATGGCGATCGCCCAGGTGATGGCGATGCGTCCCCAGTAACTGAGATAGTGGACATCCGCCCCGCCTTTGCGGAGCGCGGCCACGACATCCTTGACTCCCGACCGACCGGCGAGAACGCCGCCCGCGATCTCGCCCGCGAAACCGAGCTCGTTACGAACGAACTCGCTGCCGAGCGAGAAATCGACGCGCTTGCGGATGCCGCCTGCCAGGAATCGCAGAGCGGTCGCGCTCCCCCTCACCTGGAGCTGGCTCATCGGAGTGTTGTAGATGGTCGAGATCGGCTGATTCGTGGTCGGGTCGACCTTCGCGAGTACGAAGCTGTTGTCGTCGTTAATCGTGATGGTTCCGGTTCCGGGCGGGAAACCGTCGTACAGCTTGACGTTGCGGGTGAGAAGTGCGGGCATCTGAGGACTCCTAGGGCGGTTGCAGGGCCGCGCCAAACATACCGTTGGGCACGCGCGGGTGTCCCTAGTGGATTTGTACCCAGATTGTCGCGACCCGGGTTGTCGGTGGAATCCGATAGAAATGTCGGTAGTACTTCGTTTTTCCCGATCCGTGAAACGTCGACTATGAGGTAGCCACCCTCCGGGAGAATCGATGAAATCCAGCACGACCGCCAGCGCCCCCGCGCTCATTCGGTCCCGCATTGCTGTGATCGCGGCATTCATTGTGCCGGGATTCGTGCTCGGGATGTACGTGGTGAACATCCCCGCGATCAAGCAGAACGTGGGGCTCACGTCCGGCGCACTCGGCAGCGTTTTCGTGTTCGCCGGGCTCGGTGCGATCCTTGGCAATCAGGTCGCTGGATTTGCTTCGGATCGTTTCGGTAGTCGTGCGGTCACGCTTTGGGGAGCAGTGCTCTGCTGCGTCGCAGTGGTATTTCCTGGTATAGCAGCCAGTCCGTTCGCCCTCGCTCCCTTCCTGTTCGTGCTCGGGATAGGGGTCGGCTCAGTCGATGTGGGAATGAACCAGCAGGCGGTCGTCGTGCAGAAGGCGTATGGGCGACCGATCATGGCGTCGTTCCACGCCTTTTACTCCCTCGGGGGCGCTCTCGGGGCCGCAATTGGTGCCGGCGTCCTGGCGCTTCGCTGGCCCCTGCCATGGGGACTGATCCTTGCCGGGGCGATTGGGCTCGTATTCGTCGGTGTCGCGACCGGCGGTCTTGTTCGCGAGCGCGGGGCGTCCCGGGATGACGACGCGGCCAGCTCGGCTGGTTCTGCATCCGCTGCAGCATCCGGGATGTCGTCTCGGAGCCTTCTGCGGATGGTGTTACTGATGGGTATCGCTGCGCTGCTGCTGATGCTGTCGGAGGGCGTCGCGAATGACTGGAGTGCGCTCCAGTTGAGACAGCGACTCGGCGCACCACCCGCCGTTGCCGCCTTTGGCTACGGCTCTTTCGCGATCTCCATGCTCGTTGCCCGGTTGTTCGGTGACCGCCTTGCCGGTCGTCTTGGCGCGGTGCGAACGGTGCGGTTCGGATCGCTGCTGGCCGCCGCCGGGTTGGCGACAATCGTCCTGTCCGACAACCTCGCGCTCACTCTCATCGGATGGGCCGTCCTCGGCCTGGGATTGTCGGGGTGCGTGCCTCAGATCTTCACCGCCGCCGGAAACTTGCCGTTCGGTGCCCGCGGAGTGAGCATGTCGCGCGTTGTCGCCCTGGGTTATTTTGGGCTGCTTGCCGGTCCTGCTGTGATTGGCTGGACTTCCCAGCTGACGACGATCAACGTTGCGCTCGTTATCCCGTTGGTCTGCTGTCTGGCGGCCGCTGCTCTTGCAGGTGTCGTCCGCCCGCGGAGTTGAGCTCCAGGTCCAGACTTGAGGCATGTCGAAGACCCCACTCGCGTCAGTCCCGACCGACCCTGTCGACATCCCGGTCGTGGTCGCATCCCTCGCCGGCCCCGACACCATCACCCCGGTCTGGCGCAACGAACTCGGCGGCCTGACTTTCCGGCTGACCGCCGCATCCGGCACCACCCGCTACGTCAAATGGACTCCGGCCGGCACTCCCGAGATTGACCTCGCTGCGGAGGCTTCCCGACTCGATTGGGCCTCACGGTGGATCGCCGTGCCCCGGGTGCTCGAGTCGGGACTGGACGCCAGCGGCGCCTGGCTCGTCACGGCCGGCATCGATGCAACCTCCGCGATTGATCCGCGCTGGATCGCCGAGCCGGTCACGGCGGTCCGCGCAATCGGTCGCGGGCTGCGCATCCTGCACGATTCGTTGCCGGTCGCCGAGTGTTCGTTCGACTGGTCGATCGAGACGCGCCTCGCAAATGTCGACGCCCGAATCGCGTCCGGCCTCGCGCCGCCTAACTGGCGCTCGGACGATGGGTCGCTGTCGCTCGCGGATGCCCGGGCTCGTCTCGAGCATCCACCCGCCATCGACCGTCTCGTCGTCTGCCACGGCGATGCCTGCGCGCCGAACACCCTGCTCGACGCATCCGGCGGCTTCGCGGCCCAGGTCGATTTGGGAGCACTCGGCGTCGGGGACCCGTGGGCGGACATCGCGGTCGCGGCCTGGAGCACCCAGTGGAACTACGGTCCGGGCTTCACCGGACTGCTCTACGAGTCATACGGTGTCGACCCAGATCCCGAGCGAATCGAGTACTACCGACTGCTCTGGGATCTGGGCTGACCGCCTACTTCCGAAGTGCGATGAAGATGCCCGCGACCAGGAGCAGCAGTCCATAGAGGACGCTGACGATGATCGCGAGGGTGCCGGTAAGGAAGCCGTGCAGCTGGTTGAACAGGATGATCGAGACAACGATCGCGGCGAGCAGGTACACGAGGTCGGCCGACCGCGAGTACACGTGCCGGATGATCCCGACGATGCCACTGAGCAGCGTGCCAACGATGGCCAGCACGACGCCAATCGTGTACACCGTTCCGAGGCTCACGAACGAGTCGATCAGCAGGATCGCCCACCCGACCGCGCCGATCGCGTAGAGGACGCGGATGAACACGCCCGCCCCGCGACCAATCGCCATGAACAGGAACGCGAGGAACAGCGCGGCATCCGCAATGATGCCGAGCCAGGCGCCGCCCAGCGATGGTGCGATGAACACGAACAAAATCGCGAGGAGGGCGGCGACGCCGGCGACCGCAAGAAGCAGTCCGACGACGGGACGACGAGCAGGGGTTGTAGTTGTCATGGCGAGCAGCGTATTGGATGCGC
>DATAZU010000035.1:0-146609 GCA_036271875.1 Galbitalea sp. | reverse complement strand
AGTCCCGGCCTTCCCCGGTGGTCGAGTAGGCCCGAAGGGCCGTATCGAGACCTTCACGCGACGATCTCGCCCACGTTCTCGGTAGGCTCGTGGGGCCAGCCCTGATAGCCCAATCGGTAGAGGCAGACGACTTAAAATCGTCCAAGTCTGGGTTCGAACCCCAGTCGGGGCACTGGATCTGACGACCCGCGATCCCTTTAGCCGCGCGGGATTTGGACCACTTTCGCATCCGCGGAACCGTCGCGTGCCCACATTCTGCCCACATCCGAATTCGCGCGGGCACCGTTCAGAGCGTTCGACAGGATCTCCTGGTCGTCGTCGAACAGGTCTGCGTACACATCGAGGCTCATGGCGGCGGATGCGTGACCGAGCATCCGTTGGATTGCTTTGACATTTCCGCCAGCCGAGATCGCAAGGCTCGCGGCGGTGTGCCGGAGGTCGTGAGGTGTTAGACGCCTAAAGGTCTTGTCGGGTTCTGCCCAAACGATGAGATTTTCATCGAGCTCCACGTCCCTCGTTTGATTGAGGGGTTAACCCTCTCGTCATATGGGTGCGGCGACCTTAAGGTTTGAGGAGGAGGCCGAAGTGATGGTGAAACGAACTCTCGGCGCTGCAGTGGCGGCCCTGGTGTGTGTTGCGCTGCTTTCAGCGTGTTCGCTCTTGCCAGACATTCCCAGCCCGGGCTACGACGACTCCGGCGAGAAGGCGGATGTTCAGATGCAGCACATCGCGGCTGCCGTGAAAGACCATGACTCGGCCGCGCTGAAGAAAGTGTTCTCAGCAACCGCGCGTGAGAGGGCCACCGATCTGGACAGCGGATTGAAGTACTTTCTGTCGGTGTTTCCGCCCGGCAAAATAACCTGGGAGTCGGGGGGCTGTGGCGGTACGGGTCGGGACGGTCCGGGGGATGCGTGGCTGTCGTCCTGCTCCTACAAAGTCTCAGCGGGCGAGAAGAAGTATGAGATTTACTTCGCTTATGTCGAGACCGATACTGACCATCCGGGCTATCTCGGAATCTACGGGTTAGGAGTCGTGCCATTCGGCGGCCCTGTGTACACGGCAATCGGAGCCCCGCAGCCGTTCAATTTGTGGGCCAGCCAGTATGACCTCGGCGACGACGGGGTAGTCACTGGTAAACCGGGCGTCTACATTCCCGGCATTCGAGGTTCGATTCTTCACACTACCGGCCCGACGCCAGCTGTCGAGATGCAGCACATCGCCGATGCGGTGAAGAGCCACGACGCGGCTGCATTGAAGGAGCTGTTCTCACCGGCAGCGCGTCTCCAGGTCCCCAACTTGGACAACGAGTTGAAATACTTTTTGTCCCTTTTCCCGTCCGGCCGGATGTCCTGGGAGTCGGAGGGCGGTCTGACCTGGAACATGCAGGACAACATTCCGGCATGTTATTTTCGCGGTGGCTACGCGACGGCGTCCGAGGAGCTTTGTCCCGTCTACAAGGTGTCCGTGAACGGAGAGGAGTTCGCGCTGGGTTTCGTCGAGGTCGCGGTGGATCAGCCCGACACAGACAATGTCGGTCTCTATGCACTACGGGTCGCACCGTACACCGCCAAGTCGGGGACTGCGCATGCGCCGCCGAAGCAGTTGTCCGCGTGGGCCAAGTCGTATCTGCTCGACATCAATGGGAAAATGTCCGGGATCCCGGGCGTTTACATGCCCCAGCAGTAAGCAGGGCACGCAACTTCTCCTAATCCTCTCCTTGGTGACCCTTCCGGTCCGGGTCGCAGCCTGCACGTTTAGCTGACGCGGAAGTCACGGGAACCTCCCTCTATCGGCATCGTGGGGACGATGCGCTTCGCTTGCGCTGGGTTCGCCGCGAATGTGACTGTGCCGACATCCTGCCCACAACTGAGGCACATCACCTTGATTTTCTCGGCTTTCTTTGATTCTGAAATCATTGAGTTTCCGAGCTTGTTGCTCGCAAAGCCCGTCAGGTCGGGGCATGTTTCTGGGTTCGAATCCCAGTCGGGGCACTGGATGACTGCGCGCTTTGCCGCCCGGTTGGGACCACTTCGATGGACAGGACTCCACCGAGCAGAACGAACCTTGGACCACCGAACCCTCGACGTTCTTGCTAAATCTCGACGAGCAGCCAGCATCAGGTTGCCGTCGCCGCTAGCGGTCTCTGTCTCTAGTCACTAAACGCCCGACGACGGAGGTAGCAGTGATTGCCGAGCGACCAATGCGTCACCTGCGAACGCTGGCACCGAATACGGCCCGGCCGATCATGAGTAGTTTGCTGGATCGCCAACAACCTGCAGGTCGATGTGGATTCCGACCAGATCGCCGTTAGCGTCCCGCGTCTGAAGCAGCGGATAGAACCCGTCACCCCAGCCGGAATGCACAAGCGTGACGTTTTCGCCATTGGTGGCCAGTGGCATCACAATGTTCGCCGCTCCCGCGGGGTGGGGACGGTCAGCGTCCATGATGCCGAACCACGATTCCGGCGTCCCGTCGTCGAAAAAGTCGTCATACCAGGAAGCGGATTTCGGCATTGCAGATTTGGCTGCCAGCCCGTCAACGAACGCGACGGTGCCTGCATCCACCCCAACCCCATAAAACTCGCCTTCGGAAGGAGGGCCGTCCAGCCCGACCGCGGCACTAATAGATGCGGACGGATTGTCGGAAACGATGACTGAGAGATAGGCCTCTCGCAGATGCGATCCGTCCTGAGCTTCCGACACATCAGCAACGGTCACGACCACCCGATGGTCACCCGCAGGAATCGGAATCAGCAACGGGTTGTCCAGCTCACCCGCGAACGGATCGCATGCTCCGAGCATCCCCGACGGCACTCGCAGAGTACCGAGTTCGTAAGTTGACACCCGGGCGCGCGTGGCCTGCGGGGTGAGCGCCTCGCCATGCTTGAGCGCGTAAAACTTTTGAAGATCCACGAAGCCATGATTGCGCACTAGGGCCTCTGGCGCGGAATTCACCGCCATCGCTGGATAGGTGCCGCCATTCGAGTGAAATCTTCCAACGCACAACTCGGCGAGCAGACAGGCGTCGATAGTGTCTCGGTATGGCACTCGCACTGGTAACCGGTTCCGCGCGGGCCAACAGCATTGCCGCGGGCATCGTGCCGCGCCTCGTCGCGGACGGCTGGGATGTCGCGACCAGCGATCTGACCGAGGCCGAGTATCTCTTTGATCTGTCCACATCCACAGGACCCGAGGCGTTGACCGCAGCCGTTACCCGAGATCGCGGACCGATCTCCGCTCTGATTCTCAGCCACGCACACGATGTCGAGACGGGAATTCTTGACACCACGGCCGCGAGTTTTGATACTCATGTCGCCGTCAACGCGCGCGCGAGCCTGTTGCTCATTGCGGCATTTGCGCGCCAGATTCCCGCTGACGGAGGAGCGATCGTGGCGCTCACGAGTGACGCAACCACAGACAATCTGCCCTATGGCGCTTCAAAGGGGGCGTTGGACAGGATCGTCATCGCTGCCTCTCGCGAACTCGGCTCAATGCGGATCTCGGCCAACGTTCTGAACCCTGGCCCGATCGACACCGGTTGGATGAACGACACGATTCGAGAGGACCTCGTCCGCCTGCAGCCACTTGGCCGACTCGGCCAGCCCGCAGACATCGCCGGGGTTGTCGCGTTCCTGGTTTCCGCCGAAGGGCGGTGGATCTCGGGACAACTCCTGAACGTCGATGGGGGATTCTCCGCGAGGTACTGACGGGCCGGGACCAGTCGGGCGAGGTCCCGGCGGGCTCGCCGTTGGTCGGCAACTCCGTGAGCGCCGCCGCTGCGACGATGTAGCCGAACCGCTGAGGAGGGCCGACATGCGACTCGCGATGTATTCATAGACACGAAACTGTTTCACTATTAGCATTGGCGCTAGCCTTGCAACGTCAGGTAACCCCGCGCGGATCTGCGACCACAGAGCCCTCGGGGACATCGTGCAGGCGCATCCCAAGGAGCTACCAGTGACCGCAGCAACTCCGGCAACACGTTCACCCTTCGCCGAACCAACACGTCGGGTGGGCGGTGCATGGATCGCATTGTTTGCGACTGCCTGGCTCGGCATCTGGATGGCGCAGCTCACGCCGATCCAGCTGCTGCTGCCGCAGCAGGTCGAGGATGTTGTGCACGGTCATTCCTGGACCGACAACGTGCTCGCGTTCGGCATCATCTCGGGCATCGCCGGGGCATGCGCACTCATCACCTTCCCCCTGACCGGTGCCCTGTCCGATCGAACGACATCGCGTTTTGGTCGCCGTCGACCGTGGATCTTCGCCGGGGTCGTGGTATTCGCGGTGTCGCTGGTGATCCTGAGCATCCAGACCACCATCGTCGGCGTCGGCGTATTCTGGTCGATCTCAATCATCGGCTTCTGCATCGCCTCGGCCGCGACAACCGCAACGCTCTCCGATCAGGTGCCCGTCAACCAGCGCGGATTCGTCTCGGGTTGGATTTCGGCGCCACAGGCGATCGGCACGATTCTCGGCCTCACTCTCGTGACAACCATCTGGGCGAGTGTCGCCTCCGAGCAGGCGTTCGGGTATCCGCTCGTCGCAATCCTGCTGATCGTGCTGGCGTTCCCATTCATTGGAACCCTGCCGGACCAGCCGATCCGCAAGGACCAGCGTCCGAGTGGAGGATTTGGCACGATCCTGCAGGGCTTCTGGATCAACCCCGTCAAGCACCCCGACTTCGGCTGGACGCTGCTCGGCCGAATCCTGGTCAATCTGGGCAACGCGCTTGGCACGACGCTGCTTCTGTACTTTCTGCAGTACGGGCTCGGGCTCTCGTCCGGCGCCGCGATCAGCGGGCTGCTCGAACTGACCGTTGTCTACCTCGTCTTCTTCGTCATTGCTGCGCTCGTTCTCGGCCGAGTGAGCGACCGCATCGGGCGTCGTAAGGTCTTCGTCTACATCGCCGCGTGGGTGCAGGCCGCTGCGGCCCTGATTCTCGCCTTCGTTCCGGTATTTTCCGTCGCGATCGTCGCCGCGGGCCTGCTCGGGCTCGGTTACGGCTGCTACATGGCCGTCGACCAGGCCCTGGCCACGCAGGTGCTGCCGGATGCTCACTCGCGCGGCAAGGACCTCGGGATCATGAACATCGCAACCGCGGTTCCGCAGGCCGTTGGCCCGCTGCTCGGCGCGCTCGTAGTTCTGCTCTTCGCCGGTCTCGCAACCATGGGAGCGGTCTCGACCGAGGCTATTACCAAGGCGGGCGAGCAGGCGGGTTTTGCCGGACTGTTCGTCGCATCCGGCGTGCTCGCCATTCTCGGTGGTGTCGCGATGATTCCCATCAAGAGCGTCAAATAACCCCTCGAAAAGTTATGAGTTATTTCTAGTGCAGCTGGTTCGACCCACCTCAAAAGCCTGGACCGATCCGGCGAAGTACTGGAGCAGCCTCACTTCGGCAACCGCCGATCTCGAGACTCCGCTCGGCGCGATCTCGCTCGAGGCGCTCGCCAGCAACGCGTTCGACATGCTCGAGCGCGCGAACGGAAAGCCGATTCGCGTCGCTAGTAAGTCGGTGCGGGTGCGCAGCGTTCTCGAAGCGGTGCTCACGCTTCCCGGCTACGCGGGCGTTCTCGCGTATACGCTGCCCGAAGCCCTCTGGCTCGCCACCACCATTCCGGATGTTGTCGTCGGCTACCCGACCGCCGACCGCGAGGCGCTGCGCACGCTCGGCACGGACGCGAAGCTGAACTCGCGCGTGACGATCATGGTCGACTCGGTCGCACAGCTTGATTTGGTGGATGCGGCGATTGCGCCGACCAAGCGGAAGTCGATTCGCGTCGCCATCGAACTCGACTCGTCCTGGGATGCGCCAGTACTTGGCCACACCGGCGTCTATCGCTCGCCGATTCACACCCCCCAGGCGGCGCGGGCGCTCGCGGAGATCATCGTCAAGCGACCCGGCTTCTCTCTGGTGGGGATGATGGGCTACGAGGCGCAGATCGCGGGACTGGCAAACAAGCCGTCGTCCGCGCTGCGCGGGATTGCTGTTCGGTGGATCCAGAGGCAGTCTGTCGCGGAGCTCGCCGATCGGCGAGGCAAGGCCGTTGCCGCCGTGCGCGAGGTCGCCGACCTCGAGTTCGTGAACGGTGGAGGCACCGGCTCGCTGGAGAGCACCGCAGCGGATGAGTCGGTCACCGACATCGCCGCGGGCAGCGGACTCTTCGGGCCGCACCTTTTTGACCAGTACGTGCATTTCGCGCCGGCCCCGGCCGCGGCATTCGCGCTGTCGGTCGTGCGCAAGCCCACCCAGCAGATGGCGACGATCCTGGGCGGCGGGTGGATCGCATCCGGCCCGCCAAGCAAAGACCGGATGCCACAGCTCGCCTGGCCGCAGGGCCTCCAGATGGTCCCGCGCGAGATGGCGGGCGAGGTCCAGACACCGGTGACCGGCGTCGCTGCCGCGACGCTGCAGGTCGGCGACCGGGTGTGGCTCCGACACACCAAGGCCGGTGAACTCAGCGAGCACCTGAACGGATTCTCGATCGTCGAGAATGGCAAGGTGATCGAGACGGTAGCGACCTATCGCGGCGAGGGACGCTCGTTCCTATGAGAGGTAAAGCCCTGTGACCGGGCCATGGCGCAACTGGGGACGCAGCGAGTCGGTGACGCCGGTCGAACGGCGGCGTCCCCGATCGGTGGATGACGTCGTCGCAGCCGTCCGGGCGGCGCGCGACCTCGGGCTGCGGGTAAAAGCGGTTGGAGCAAGCCACAGTTTCACCGGCATTGCGGTTGCCCCGGGCATCCAGCTCGACATGTCGGCACTCTCCGGCCTGCGAGCCGTCGATGGAACACGGGTGACCCTTGGTGCGGGCACCGTGCTACGCGACCTGCCCGCACTGCTCGACCCGCACGGTCTTGCACTGCAGAACATGGGCGACATCGATTCGCAGACGATCAGCGGGGCGACGTCGACGGGAACCCACGGCACCGGCGCCCGATTCGGCGGCCTCGCTACCCGGATCACGGGCGCAACCCTCGTCATCGGGGACGGCAGCATCCTCACCGTAAGCGCAACCGAGAACGCGGATCTGCTGCCAGCGGTCGCTCTCGGCCTCGGCTCGCTCGGCATCCTCGTCGATGTAACGGTCGACTGTGTGCCGGCCTTCGTGCTGAGCGCGGTCGAACGACCGGAACCGCTCGACGGGGTGCTCGACGGCTGGGAGCAGCGCGTCGACGAGTCCGATCACTTCGAGTTCTACTGGTTCCCGCACACCAGGGCCGCGCTGACAAAGACCAACACGAGGTTGGCGGCGGACGCTGACTCCCGACCGCTGTCCGCGGGCAAGCGCTGGTTCGACGACAGTCTGATGTCGAACACGTTCTTCGCCGGGACGACGGCGTTCCAGCGGACCTTCCCCGGATCAACGCCGGGAATCAACCGCCTCTCGACGCGCCTCACGGGCAACCGCGATTTCTCCGATCGCTCGCACCGAGTTTTCGTCACCGAGCGGAAGGTGCGGTTCCGCGAGATGGAGTATGCAATTCCGGTTGCGGATGTCCCCGATGCGCTGCGCGAGATCGAAGCGCTGATTGAGCGCAAGCGGTGGACGATTTCGTTCCCGATCGAGGTGCGCGCGGCCGCGGCGGACACCCTCTGGATGTCGACTGCCACCGGGCGCGAGACGGGGTACATCGCGGTGCACCGTTACTTCCGTGAAGATCCGGCCGAGTACTTCGCCGCCGTCGAAGACATCACGAGAGCGCACGGCGGTCGTCCGCACTGGGGCAAGATGAACGGTCGTACAGCAGCCGACCTCGCGCCCGCCTATCCGAAATTCAACGACTTTCTGACGTTACGCGACCGGCTCGACCCCGATCGTCGCTTCACGAACGCCTATCTGGAGCGCGTGCTGGGACAATAGGTCCATGACGGATCGCAGATTCCCGGCCAGCGTCTACCGAACTGGCACGGAACCCGATCCGAGGTTCACGCTCGCGAACGAGCGGACCTTTCTCGCCTGGATTCGAACCGCTCTCGCGTTCATCGCCGGCGGCGTCGCACTTGAGGCCCTGGTGCCGGGGCTCCAGCCGGACTTCCGGTTGGCGGCATCCATTGTGCTCGTGGTCACAGGGATCGGCACTCCGATCCAGGCCTGGCTCGGCTGGCTCATCAGCGAACGCGCGCTTCGTGAAGGACGGCCGTTGCCATCGCCGGTGCTCGCCCTGCCGCTCGGCATCGCGGTCGTCGTGGTGGGCATCCTCGTCGGCCTGGGTTTCCTGCTGAAATGAGCGACGGCGACGCACAGCGCATCTTCGATCGGGGGATGCAACCGGAGCGCACAGCGCTCGCCTGGCGCCGCACCGCCCTCGCGATGGGGATCGGCTCGATCGCAGCGTTGCGCGTATTCCCGCTCGCCTTCGGGCCAGTAGCGCTCGTACCGGCCGGCATCGCGGTCCTAATCTCGGTTACCGTCTTCGTCTTCGCCCAGCTACGCTATCGCCACAACCACCGTGTTCTCATCGCGCGGAACGAGTCGGGTGGGCCGATAGTGCTCGCCGGGGGAGGGATGGTCGCGCTCGTCGCGATCGCGACGTTTGGTTTCGCGGTGATCGCGGCCGTGCTGCTGATCCTTGCGCTGGTTCCCTGATGTCCAACGGTTAGACAGCGAGCAGCGACCGGATGTCGCGTCCCGGCAGGGCCTCACGACCGTTCAGGTCCGACAGCTCGAGCACCACGCTGATTCCCATGACATTCCAGCCCGCGCGCTCGATGAGCTTGGTCGATGCCGCGAGAGTTCCACCCGTCGCGAGAACATCGTCCAGAAGCAGAACGCGCGAACCGGTTGGCAGGGTCGCTGGCTGCACCTGCAGCTCTGCGCTCCCGTACTCAAGGTCGTAGCTCTCGGACAGCACCGACTGCGGAAGCTTGCCCGGTTTGCGGATGATGAGCACTCCGACGCCCATCGCATATGCGGCGGCCGCGGCGAGAACAAACCCGCGCGCTTCGACGCCGGCCACGGCATCCACTCGTCCGATAAACGGATCGGCCAGCGCATCCGTGATGACCCGCAGCGCAGGGCCATCCGCGAAAACGGGGGTGAGGTCTCGAAACGTTATGCCCGGCTTGGGAAAGTCAGGCACAACCGCCGTCAGGTCGGAGACATACTGGGCGGCGGTGTTCTGGGGCATTCCCCCATCCTGCCAGTCGGCGCCCAGTGCGCCCGTGAGCTATCCGGGGATCTTGGTGTTGATATACGTGGCGAGTGCCAGGGCGACCGATGCCTGCTTGGAGTGGGTGGGAAGAGAGACGTTCACGCTGCAGAGATTGTGGCCCCGTACCCAATCGATCTGCACCGTGTCGGAGGCGGAATCGCTGTACTCAATCGCCTGAGTTCCGAGACTCGGCACCGGCGCGTGCCCGGGCAGCGAGCTGTCCGCGACCTGCAGCTGCGACCATGCCCACGCGCCACCCGGCAGGACCGTTGCGAAGAAGCCGCTCTGCTGGTCGGACGACGCCAGGTCGCATTCGACTCGCCCCATTTCCATTCCGGCGCCGACGTAGATGCCGAGGGATTCCTGATCATCGAGGTCTGGGCCGATGGAACTGACACCCGAGACGCTGGCGGCAGTCTGCACCTCGGAGTCCGGCAGGGTGGCCGCGCAGGTCGCCGGCGTTGCGGTCGCCTCGGGGTCGCTCCATCTCGGCTCGGTCACGAAGCCGCTGGTTCCGGCGGCCGTCACGATCGGATTCAGCAGCGCCGCGAAGTGTGTGAGGCCGGCAGCGGAGGTCGTGAACGGCCTCGGCACCGATTCGAGCTCGAAGCTGATCCACGTGGTTCCGACTCGCGTATCGATGTTGCAGACGGTGCCCTTGGGGAGAGCCGACGTGCACCATCCGTAAGCGTCACCGCCGATGAGCGTCGTCTTGGTCTCGCCAAACTCGACGAGGGTCTTGGCGACGTCCGTCCAGTTCGTGGCCGAAACGTCCGGGAGCACCCAGACCTCGAGGTGGCTGGAGGTCTGCGTCGCATCCTTCGCGTAGTTGTTCGACCAGTTACAGCGTAGAGCGCCATCCTGCTGGAAGATGATGTCCTCGTCGAAGGAGGGCGGAGGAGCGACTGCCGGCGCCGCAACGCCGAGGGACGCGGTGAGCGTTGAGGTCGAGACCAGGGCTCCGCAGGTCCTGGTGATGCGGATCGCTGGTGCGGCCAGCGGGGTCGGTGTGGGGGTTGGCGATGCCGCGGTGCTCGTGGTCGACCCCGGGTGCGAACCAATATGCGATCCCGCGCCCGAATGGCCGCCGGACACCTTGGCTGGTGCGCAGGCGACCAGGCCGACGGCAACGGCCGCCACCGCAATCAATGAAAGCGCGTAGCGGACGGCGAGGCGCGCGGATCCTGTAGTCATGGCCTCACGGTATCGGCGCGGGAAAATACCCACCATAGGTACTTTGTATCCAGGCGACGCGGGCTCAGGATGCTCAGGGCCAGCGCTCACAATATAGAGAACAATTGCACAGAGAAGATTGGCGCCATTCGCCTATAGTTCTAGGCATGGTCCTCATCTACGTCATTATCGGCATCATTGTGCTGCTCGCAATCATCGTTGGCATCTATCTCTGGGCGAGCTACAACGGGCTCATCACCCTGAAAAACAGGGTGGACGAGGCGTGGAGCGACATCACCGTCCAGCTCAAGCGGCGAGCCGACCTGATTCCGAACCTCGTGTCGACCGTTCAGGGCTACGCGGCTCACGAAAGCGGGGTATTCGAGGCAGTGACGGCTGCCCGTGCGGCGACGGTCAACGCGACGACGCCGGCTCAGGCATCCGCGGCGGAGAACCAGATGCAGGGCGCCCTGAAATCGATCTTCGCGGTCGCCGAGGCGTATCCGCAGCTGCAGGCCAGCCAGAACTTCATGGAGCTGCAGGCGCAGCTGGTGGACACCGAGGACAAGATCCAGGCGTCGCGCCGTTTCTACAACGGTGGGGTTCGAGATTTCAACACGAAGATCCAGACGTTCCCGAACAACACGTTCGCGAAGCGACTCGGCTTCACGGCTCGCGACTTCTTCGAGGTCGACGACCCGACCGCTATCGCCGACGCTCCGAAAGTGCAGTTCTGAGGCGAAGTCCTTCGCGCTGGTCGAGTAGCCCGTCCCGTAGGGCGGCGTATCGAGACCTCCCGACCAGAAACTGATTCGTCGATTCACCGAACGAAAGCCCCACCTTGTATCGCGCCATAGCCGCAAACAAACGCAATACCGTCTTCATCATGATCCTGTTCGTGATCATCATTGCGGCCATCGCCTTCGCCGTGAACTACATCTGGGGCACGGGCCAGGAGGGCGGCTACGGCGTCTTCTATGCGGTCGTCGTGGGCGCGGGCATTTACACGGTCATTCAGTATTTCCTGGCCGGCCGCCAAGCCCTCGCGATCACCGGCGCGCAGGAGATTCAGCGAGCCGATAACCCGAGGCTCTACAACATCGTCGAGAACCTGTCGATTACCACGGGCTTGCCGATGCCCAAGGTTTACATCATCAACGACCCGGCGCCGAACGCGTTCTCGACGGGACGCGATCCGAAGCACGCGGCGGTCGCCGCGACGACGGGCATCCTCGACCTCATGGATGATTCGGAACTGCAGGGCGTCATGGCGCATGAGATGGGCCACGTGCAGAACTACGACATCCGGGTTTCGACCATCGTCTTCGGTCTGGTCGTCGCAATCGGCTTTATTGCCGACGTGCTGCTTCGACTCAGTTTCTTTGGTGGGTTCGGCGGCGGGCGTAACAATAACGGAGGCGGTGGTGGCGGCAACCCGATCGTGCTCGCGCTGAGCCTCGTCGCACTGATCGTCTCGCCCATCCTTGCGGCACTCATCCAGGCCGCGATTTCTCGCCAGCGCGAATACCTCGCGGATGCGTCAAGCGCGATGATTACGCGCAACCCGCCCGAATTGGAGAGCGCGCTCGCGAAGCTCGGCCAGTACGGTCGTCCGGTCAAGCGGCAGAACTCGTCGATGGCTCACATGTGGGTTGCGGACCCGAACAAGCCGGGCCTCATCGGTCGCTTGTTCGGCACGCATCCGCCCATCCCCGATCGCATCGCCCGTCTCGAGAAAATCGGCGGCACCTTCTAAAACTCCGTGAGAGGTCCCAATCGACCCTTAAAGGTGTGGTTTTAACGGTCGATTGGGACCTCTCACGGACTTTTAGTAGAGGCGAGTGACCAGGTCGGCGAAGAGGGACTCGGGGTCGGCGTCGACACCCTGGCGGGTGAACCAGGTGCACACGTTGACGCAGTCGCGATGGAGAAAGTCCATGCCCGTTGGGTTGCTCACGATCTCGACCAGCTGCGGCAGGTCGATCACAATGATTCGACCGTTTTGGACGAGCAGGTTGTACGGCGACAGGTCGCCATGCGCGAAACCGGCCTCCGCCAGCCGAATCAGGATGTCGACGACCTGGTCGAGATAACCGCGCAGCTCGTGTTTCGTCGTGCGCACCTGCGCGAGCCTCGGCGCGGCCTGGGTTCGCGACCCGCGGGTGCCGCCCTCCCGCGCGTCGATGAACTCCATCAGGATCTCGGTGCCGTTCACCTGCACCGGATACGGCACCGGCACTTCGAGACGATAAAGCGTGCACAGCGCCTCAAACTCGGCGTGTGACCACACGGCTGCCGAGACGCTGCGCCCGTATGACGTGCCACGGGTAACCGCTCGCGAGTCTCTTGTGTTTCGCATCCCCCGACCCTCGGTGTACTGCGCCGAGCGATGGAAGTCGGTGTTCTCCGAACCGCGGTAGCGTTTCGCGGCCAGGATGACGGACTGGCTCGAATCATCGGGAACCGCCCGTTCGATCAGGAACAGGTCGGCCTCTTTGCCTGACTTGACGACTCCGAGTTCGGTATCGAATGCCCCGGATGAGGTGACGACCCAGTCGGGAAAGGGCAGCGGTCCGCGCTGGGTCGGCGTGACGGCCGGCCAGGTCGACCAGCGTTGGCCCTCGCCGGGTTCTTGCTGCAGAAAGGTCAGGGACGGATCGATCGGTCGACCGTCATCGGAAAGCTCGTCAACAAACACGGGTGAACTCCAAGGATGTGGAGGCCACCGCGGGGTGTGAGCTAGGCGGCCTCGGGAAGGGATGGCAGGTGCGAACGCACAAAGACATTCATGAGATCTGCACTCCCTTCTACTTCGAGTTCCTCGAATCGCTTATGTCGCGACCCGAGGCCAAGTGTAACCCGACGCCCGCTAGGCGCGAATGGTCGTTTCCAAAGCGTTAGCAAGGTTGATGAGGGCGGTCGGCAGCGGCACGCTTCCCTTCGGCTCGCCGGAATCCTGGGGCGTGTAGAAGTTGATCTCGATCAGGTTGCCGCCGATGATCAGATCGCCGTTCAGCTGGCCGTCGGAGTCGGTCCACTGGTAGAGGCTGTCCCCCGCGGGAAGGGTTGGGTCGGCCACCTGCGTCTCGGATGGCGTGTAGCCAAGGAGCTGCTTTGCTGCCCACTCACCCGCGGGCAGGAACTCGTAGAGTCCGTATGATCCGCTGATCCCCCCGTCGTAGGGAGGACCGAACACGCAGTCCGAGCTGCCGTCGACTTCCTGCTGGGCCTCGTTGTCGATTTCCCACGGACCATCCGGCTCTCCGGTGCAGTCGATCGTCATCTTGACGTTTGCCGGAATACCCATCGCGGTCCGCACCTGTGCGGCGGTGATCATCGCGGCACCCGAGACGGGAAGGGCGAGGGATGGATGCTGTGGCGCAGGCACCGGACCGGCCGGCGTCGACGTCAGTTTTGCCGTGATCGCCGTGACGATTGCTTTTACCGCGGGAGGCAGAACCGAGAGGTTTGTTGGAGCCGGCTTCATATTGGTGGTCTCGATGTAGAAACGCGAACCATTCACGTAAGCCTCGTAGTCACACGAATTGAAGCCCTGATCGCTCGTGCAGTCGGTCTCGATGCCGTTGTGGATGGTCGTCTCGCCGCCCAGGGCGAACTTGTTCCACTCGGCGAGTGTGACCGGGAGAACTTCGAGGTTCATGTCGTGGCTGTTGTCGTTGGTCTTGGCGCCGTCGTACCAGGTGCAATCGAGGCCCCCAAGGTCTTCCACGTAGTCTGCGCTCGGAATCTGGGAGTCCAGATCGAGGCGCACGAACCGCGCCGTGTCGACCGGACTCATCGGTACCGAGTACAGCGACGCGACCGCGCTGTCGCTCACGAGATCACTGCAGCCAAAGGAGTATCGGGATGCCGGTTGCACCATCGCCGCCGGCGTTGGGGTGGGCGTCGGCGTGGGGTGATGCTTGGTCGTCGACGTGCCACCCCCAGCGGAAACGTGACCCGCAGCCGGCGCGCAGGATGTGAGTGCAAGAAGAGTGGCCGAAGCCGCAATCAGTACAGCAGCGACGCGGAGACGAGAGGTTGTCATGAACTCATCATGGAGGGCGAAAGTCCGCCCCGACATGAGGAATTTCTACCTAATTTTCTTTTGGCGTACTCACAGCCCATTCATTGACGACGCATCGGCATCCGCATCAGCCGCCGGCTCGATGTCGGCGACGCGCGGCAGCAGCGGTACACCGAGCTCGGTCGCCATCGCGCCGGCGAGGTCACCCCAGCCTCGAACTTCAACGCCGTCGAGCCCCTGCCAGGCAGCCGTTTCGCGCAACAGCCCCGCGACGCGACCCTCGTATCCGCGTGGCTGTCCGTCTTCGTGCCACGCGGACTGCACCCGAAGCACCCGCGCCCGGCGATCACTCTTGAGATCGATGCGCGCGACGATTCGATCATCGACCAGAACGGGAAGCGTGTAGTACCCGTAGATGCGCTTGGGCGCAGGCGTGTAGATCTCGATGCGGTAGTGGAAGTCGTACATCCGCAGCGCGCGATCTCGCTCCCAGACCACCGGATCGAACGGTGAGAGCAACGCCGTGGTGTCGATTCGACGCGGAATCCTGGCCTCCGGATGCAGGTACGCGATCAGCGGACGGCCGCCCCGTGTCCATCCGTCGACGGCCACGGGTATGAGCGCGCCCTCGGCCGCGAGGTCCCGAAGGATAGCTGCAGCGGGCGTCTTCGGAAGCCGGAAGTAATCCGCGAGATCGCCGACCGTGCCGATGCCGTGAGCCTCGGCCGCGGTGAGCAACAGGGTTCGAAAGGCGGAATCCCGATCGATCTCCTCGTTCCGTAGCTGCGCGGGAATGGCGTGCTCGGTCAGATTGTAGGTGCGCTCGAAGCGGGTACGGCCGGCGGTGACGACCTCGCCCATATAGAACAGGTACTCGAGCCCGAGCTTTACGTCGGACCACTCCCACCAGCCGCCGCGACGTTTGCCCGCGGTGTCGTGCTCCACCCGACTCGCGGACAGCGGCCCCTTCTCTGCCAACTCTGATCGCAGCCAGCCCAGAAAATCGGTGTGCGTCGAAACCCAACTCGTCGGATCGCTCTGCCACTTCTCCTTGTAGTCGTCCATCTTCCAGCGCCAGAGCGGCCAGGTCTCGAAGGGAATGAGAGCAGCGACATGAGCCCAGTACTCGGTGTATCGGGCGTTTCGGCCGAAGGTCAGCCGATCGAGATCGCTCTTGTCATATGCCCCGAGGCGGGCAAAGAGCGGAAGATAGTGGCTTCGCTCGAAGACGTTTACCGAATCGAGTTGGAGAACGCCGAGTCGACGGAGCGTCGCATCCAGCTGGCGGATGCCGACCGAACCGGGACGGGGTCGACCGAAGCCCTGCGCGGCGAGCGCTATTCTACGTGCCTGCGAAGCGGAGATGCGTTGGCTGGGGGAGGTCTCGACCACACGGTCGAGCGTAGCGAAAGCGGCCGACGCGGCTAGGGCTGCGTCTCGGCTAACCCGGGCAGCCCGGCAACCGAATCGAGGATGTAGGCGTGCGGGTGCTGCGCAAGGTGACCGCGTCGCAGAGCGCCGGTGAGCACGCCGACTCCGATCACGCCGGCGTTGTGCGCGGCGAGCAGGTCAACGACGGTGTCACCGGCCGCGAGCACGGCACGAACATTCGTAACGCCGGTGAGCTCCATCGCGTGGTGGATCATGTACGGCGCCGGGCGCCCGGCCGCGACGTGGGAGGTGGTAACGACCGCATCCAGCAGGTGCTCATCGCCTGTGCCAACGGTCCAGCCGATGCTGTCGAGAAGTGGCAGCGCGACATCATCCGAAAATCCGGTGGTGAGCGCGATGCGGATGCCGCGACCGCCCAACTCGCGAAGCGCAACCTCGACACCGGGAAGTCCGACGGGGGGATTGTCGCGATAGGACTCCGCCAGCAGGACGCGGAACCGCTCGAACGCTGCGGCGACGCGCTCTGACGTTGGGTTCTGGTCGCCGAGCTTCATGAGCGCAGCAATCGCGGTCACCTTGTCTGTGCCCATCCACTTCTGGAGATCGGTATCCGCGACCGGTGCGCCGGTTTCCTCAACGGAGCGCGACAGCGCGAGATACACCGAGCCGTGGTCGTCGATCGTCGTTCCCGCCATATCGAGCGCCACCAGTTCGATCACGTCGTCAGCCAACTGCAGCAAATCAAACGGCCGGTGAACATTCGGCAACATCCCGTCTGTCGAGTTGGCAGCCGAGCTCGCGGCCCGCGATAGTTGCCTGTCATGACCGCAGTTCCCATCGCCGAATCGGATGTTCTCATCGTCGGCGCCGGGATCGTCGGGCTTGCTCATGCGGCCGCGGCGCACTCTCGCGGGCTCACCGTAACGGTGATCGATCGAGATGCACGGGCCGTCGGCGCATCGGTCCGAAATTTCGGGCACTGCTGTGTCACCGCGCAGTCCGGCGAGTTGCACGACCTCGCGCTCGTGGCGCGGGAGAAATGGCTCGAGAACTCAGAACGCGCCGGATTCTTCTCGGTGCGGTCCGGTGCCTTGGCTGTCGCACGCAGCGCGACCGAGCTCGCCGTGCTCGAAGAACTTAGCGAATCGCGTGAGCCGGGCGAAGTCGAACTGCTGACACCGCACGACGTCAAAGCCCAACTCGGAACCTCACACGAGGGCGGAATCCTCGGGGGCGCACGCCTTCGCGATGACCTGCGAGTCGATCCGCGCGAGGCGAGTCGCTCGCTTGCGCGCTGGCTCGGCGCCCAGAAGGGCGTGACATTCCTCTGGCAGACCAGTTACCAGGGACCGGATGGCGCTGACGCGCGCACCAGCCGAGGGCCCATCCGCGCTGCCCGGACGATCGTCTGCGTCGGACACGACCTCGACTACCTGTTTCCCGACCTCGCCGCGGAAGCCGAAATCGAACGCTGCGCACTGCAGATGACCAGGGTCGACGCACCCAAAGGACTCGTTCTCGGTCCGGCAGTCCTCACCGGAACATCCATGCTGCGCTACCCGGCCTTCACCGAGACGGGGGCCGCGGCGGCACTGAAAACGGAACTGGGTTCCGATCGTCCGGAGCTGCTGGAAATTGGCGCGAACGTGATGTTCACGCAGCGGCCAAACGGAACACTCATCGTCGGCGACAGCCATCGCTACGCGGCCACGATGGACCCCTTCAACGCGGAAAAAGTCTCGCGCATCCTCCTCGAGGAGATCGCGGGAATACTCGGCGTAAAAGAACTCAAGGTCAAGGAACGCTGGCAAGGCATCTACGCCTCGAGTGGGCGCCAGCCGTTCCTGATCGAAGAACCAGCACCCGGCGTCACTGTGGCCATAGTGACGTCGGGTGTTGGCATGACGATCTCGTTCGGGCTTGCGGAGCGTACGTTCGCTGGGCTGTCGTAACTCGGTTCCTGCGATCGCGGCGGTCGCGTCCGCGGGGAGTGGGGGACTAAACCAGTGGGGACTACAGCTGGGCGTTGGCCTCGAGGAGGGCGGACTCCAGGATGTCGAAGGCTCGATGGAGGTCGCTTTCCCGGATGGTGAGAGCTGGAGCAAGAGTCAGGACCGTGCCCATCGTCGTCTTGAAGCTCAGGCCGCGGCGCAGGCATCCGTAGAGCACGGCATCCGCGAGTTCCGGATTCGGTGACCCGTCTTCCTTCACCAGCTCGATGCCGATCATCAGGCCACGACCGCGGACATCGCCGATCGACGGGAATTCGGATGCCAGGATGCGGCCGCGCTCGAGCGCGGTGACTCCGAGCTCCGCCGACCGCTCGACCAGGCCCTCTTGCTGGATGATCTCGATCGTGGTAAGACCCGCCCGCGCCATGAGCGGGTTCTTCTCGTGGGTGTAGTGACCGAACGCCCAATCGGCGCCGACGTCGAGATCGGCCCGAGCGATCACGGCCGCAACGGGAATCATCCCGCCGCCGAGTCCCTTGCCGAGCACCAGGATGTCGGGCACAACACCGTCGTGCTGGTGGGAGAACATCCGCCCCGTGCGACCGAGCCCGGTCGGGATCTCGTCGAAAACCAGCAGCGTTCCGGTCTCGTCGCAACTCCTACGCACCGCCTCCCAGAAACCGGGGGCGGCCATCTCGGGGACCGCGCGCATGGGTTCGGCGACCAGCGCCGCGACGTCCCCCTGTGTTCGCAGAATGTAGTCGATGAGGTCGGCGAGCGGTTTGCCGCACTCGGCCGTGTGCGGCTCATCGAAACGGTGCCCGGGGCCAAAACGGTCGCGGAAGCACCCCATCGGTGGCACGTGCTCGGTTCCCGTGAGCAGGGGTCCAATCGGTCCGGACCGGAACAGTTGCTCGCCACCGACGCTCGCCGCACCGAATCCCGCCCCGTGGAACGACTCCCAGAACGACAGCGTCTTGAATCGTCCGGTCGCGGCACGCGCGATCTTGAGGGCAACCTCGATGGCGTCCGATCCGCCCGTCGTCAGCAGCACTCGGTCAAGGCCGGCCGGGGTGACCTCGATGAGTTTCTCGGCGAACTCCACGCTCACTCCACTGGTGAAACGACGCGGGACGAACGGCAGCGTCGTCATCTGCTTCTTAAGTGCCTGCACGAGTCGTGGATGCCCGTACCCGATCTGGTGCGCGGAGTTTCCGTGGAAATCGAGGTACGGCGTTCCATCCGAACCAAAGATGTATGCGCCCTCCGCGCCCTCAATGGACGTCAGGCACGGAGTAGAGACAGCCTGCTTGAGATATGCGGCGGCATCCCGGCGCAGCAGAAAATCATCGTCGGGGGAGCGGGAGCTCGACCAGTCCTGGCGTCGCCCGCTCGAATTGGTGTCGCTCTCGCTCGGCGCGGGCACCGAGTCGGAAGGGCGCCGAGGAGCGCTTGCCAGTGTCATCCTGCGAAGCTATCGCGGGTTTTGCTGAGAGTAGCCCTGTGGCTCGCAATGCTCAACTGGACTTTCCCAATCGTTCACCAAAGCAACAGCAGTACGTAACCGTATCGGCGCAAGCTGCCTAGCGGACCTGCCCCCGGATCCGATAGTTCACCCCACAGCGTGGACAGCCGGGGCCAGTCACCTGGAGGATCAACTTGATTACAAAGCGTCACTTCGCGGGCGTGGCCGTTCTTGCTGCCGCCGCGATTACGCTCGCCGGCTGCGCAAGCAGTGGCAGTGGCTCGACCAGCACCATCAGCAAGGCAAAGGCCGAGACCGCAACCAGCGCCAAGGCGTTCGGTGGCATGAAGGGTCTGATCGCCGCGGCGAACGCCGAGGGCCAGCTGAACGTCATCACACTCCCGCCGTCGTGGGCGAACTATGGCAAGATCATTGCCCTGTTCGAGAAGACCTACCCGAAGATCAAGATCAACTCCGCGAACCCGAATGGTTCGAGCGCTGACGAGGTCTCCGCCGCTGAAGCGCAGAAGGGTGAGAGCACCGCTCCCGACGTCTTCGACATCGGCACCGCGGTGCTCGACGCCAACCTGAACCTGGTTGCGCCGTACAAGGTGCAGAACTGGGCAGACATCCCCGCCGACTTCAAGGACGCGGGTGGCAAGTGGTACTACGACTACACCGGCCTCATGTCGATCGGCTACGACTCATCCAAGGTGACCAAGGCTCCCAAGACCTACGCGGACCTGCTCAGCGACAACGACAAGGTTGCCATCAAGGGTGACCCGACCGAGGCCAACGAGGCCGCGAGCGCCGTCTACCTCGCCGCGCTGCAGAACAGTGGCTCGGCCGACAACATCCAGCCCGGCATCGACTTCTTCAAGCAGGTCAAGAAGGCCGGCGACTTCAACAACGTCCTGCCGACGCAGGCCACCGTCAACTCGGGTGAAACCCCGGTCGTCATCCAGTGGAGCTACAACAACCTCGCATGGGGTCCCGAGGCTGGCTCGGCCGGCAACGCGAACTGGAAGGTCGTTATCCCTTCCGGCAGCGCCGCGCTCGGCAGCTACTACAACCAGGCCATCAACGTCGACGCTCCGGACCCGGCAGCCGCTCGTCTCTGGGAAGAGTTCATCTACACCCCCGCGGTGCAGAACCTCTACCTGGCGTCGGGTGCGTACCCGGCAACCCTCGCCGCGATGCAGAAGGCCGGAACGGTCGACAAGTCGGTCCTGAAGTCGGTCGGCGCTCCGCCGTCGAACTTCGTTCAGCTGACCGCTGACCAGGCGACCGCGGCTGCTGCCGCTCTCGCCAAGGGCTGGAAGGCTGCGATCTCCTAGGGTCGCCGACAAACAAACAACTGATGACTGCCGCCGCTACAACAGCGCCAGCCACCACCACGCGCGGCGTCGGGAAACCATCCCGGCGCCGCGGCGCGGTTTGGCTTGGCCTCACTCCCTTCGCGATTTACGTACTCCTGTTCCTCGCGATCCCGGCCGTTCTTGCGGTCGGCAGTGGCTTCTTCAGCTCCACGGGAAGCTTCACCTTCGCCAACTTCAGCGCCTTCGCTGATCCGTCGCTGCAGACCGACTACCTCGGTACCCTCGGCCTGTCCGCGGTCACCGCGGTGCTCGGAGCGGTCATCGGCGCCCTGATCTGTCTCGCCCTGCTCGCCACGAGCCCGACCGGATTCCTTCGCACCGCAATCGACTCCGCGTCGAGCGTGCTGGCCCAGTTCGGCGGCATCATGCTGGCCTTCGCGTTCATCACGCTCGTCGGAACCGAGGGCGTGATCACGCAGTTTCTGCAAAACAACCTCGGGCTGACGAACAACATTCTCAACAGCTTCAATGGCCAGGGAACAGCGCTTTATCAGGTTGCCGGCCTTGCGATGCCGTATCTCTATTTTCAAATCCCGCTCATGGTGCTGACGTTCATGCCGGCCATGGAGGGACTCAAGGCGACCTGGGGCGAGGCCAACGCCACTCTCGGCGGAACGCGTTTCACTTACTGGACGCGCGTCGGATTCCCGATTTTGGCGCCCGCATTCTTCGGAAGCCTCATCCTGCTGTTCGCCAACTCTTTCTCCTCGTTCGCGACAGCGGCCGCCCTCATCAGCCAGGGCGGTCTGATCTCGCTCGATATTCGAAACTCGCTCACCAGTGAGACTGAGATCGGGCAGCAGAACGTCGCTGGAATTCTTGCTCTGGAAATGGTCGTGACCATGATCATCGTCATGTGGGTCTATTCGTTGCTCGAACGTCGTGCATCGAGGTGGCGTCGATGACCGCCGCGCTTCCCCGCGTCGGGACATCCGGGGCGGAATCTCCACGCGTAAGCAGGCCGCGCTCGGCTGCGCCGCGCGTTGGAGCGACCCCGTCCAAGGTGACGAGCCGCGTCATCCTCATCATCGCCGGTGTGTTGTTTCTTGCGCCGCTCGTATCGATGGCCGCGTTCACCTTCCACGTCGGGACGCCGGCCGCGGGCCAGGCGCAGGCGCTCGGGTTCCAGAATTACCTGAACGTCTTCAACCCGGCGAACGAACTCACCTACGATCCGCTGTTCCAGGGCATCCAGAACTCGCTGATCATTGCGCTCTTCACAGTGGTGATCATCCTCGTGCTGCTTCTGCCCGCGATGATCCTGATCGAGCTGCAGTTTCCCAAGCTGCGTCGGGTGATGGAATTCATCTGCCTGATTCCGATTACGATTCCGACCGTCGTGCTGGTGGTCGGCTTCGTGCCGGTGTACCGCACGGTCGGCCAAATCTTCGGCGCGACGCCGTACACCCTCGCTTTCGCGATCGGCATCATCTGCCTGCCGTACGCATTCCGGCCGATCGCGGCGAACCTCGCCGGTGTTGATGTCGTCATCCTTAGTGAGGCGGCGCGGTCGCTCGGAGCGAGCTGGGCCAACGTGCTGTGGCGGGTGATCCTGCCCAACCTTCGCCGCGGCATCCTGTCGGCCATTCTGCTCACAATTGCCGTGGTGCTCGGCGAGTACACCATCGCGTCGTTCCTCAGCCAGACCACCTTCCAGACCGGGCTGCTTCAGGTCAACCAGACGGATCCGTATGCCGGCATCATCTTCGCCCTGTTCGCCATGATCTTCGTGTTCGTTCTTCTTCTCATCATTGGCCGCATCGGAACCGTCCGCGGTGGCCGCCCGTCTCCCCGCCGAAAGAGCCGCACATCATGACCGCAATCATCACTACGGACACCGCAGCAAACTATGTCGCCCGCGAGGGCGCGACCGTGCAGCTCATCGGGGTGACCAAGTCGTACGGTGGTCCGTCGATGGCGCTCACGGGCGTCGACCTCACCATGAACCCCGGTGAGTTCATCGCCCTGCTCGGACCATCCGGATGCGGTAAAACCACGGTCCTGCGCACGCTGTCCGGTCTCGAGCAGGTCACCGAGGGCCGCATCCTCATTGACGGCGAGGATGTCGTCGGAGTGCCGGTCAACAAACGCGACATGGGAATGGTGTTCCAGTCGTACTCGCTGTTCCCGCACATGACCGTGCTGGAGAATGTCGAGTTCGGGCTCCGGATGCGCAAGGTGGATGCCGCCGCCCGCGCCCGCCGCAGCGCCGAGGCTCTCGAGATGGTCGGCCTCGGCCACCTCGGTGCCCGTTACGCCCACCAACTCTCCGGCGGACAGCAGCAGCGAGTTGCTCTCGCCCGCGCTCTGGTTACTCGCCCGCGCGTTCTGCTGCTCGACGAGCCGCTGTCGGCGCTCGACGCCAAGGTGCGTGTCCAACTGCGCGACGAGATCCGCCGCATCCAGACCGAGCTCGGCATCACGACCCTGTTCGTCACGCACGACCAGGAGGAGGCGCTCGCCGTCGCCGACCGAGTTGCCGTCATGAACTCGGGAAACATCGACCAGATTGGGACACCGGAGGAGCTGTACACAAGCCCGGCGACGCCATTCGTGGCCAATTTCGTCGGTCTCAGCAACCGCATTCCCGCGAAGCTCGTCCAGCACGAAGTCACCGTCTACGGCACCAAACTGCAACTGCTCGGCGAGGGGCCGGCGGACGGCGACGTGCTCGCGATGGTTCGTCCAGAGGACATCACGATCACGGCAAAGAAGGCTGGCGCGAAGGGTGTCGCTGGTGCGGTTGTCACCTCGAGCTTCCTTGGGAGCTTCCGTCGCACGCAGGTTCGCCTCGACGATGACACCGTCGTTTCCGTCCAGCACGACGTGAACGAGCGCCACGAGCCCGGTGACGACGTGCTGATCGAGTTCCGCGGCGCGCCCGTTTCGGTTCTTGCCGCCAGCTGATCGGTGTCGGGGCCTCTCGGCTTACGGTTCTAGACTGAGCCGATGAAGCTCTGGAGGCCCCGCGCGTCGTCGCCAGAGGCCAACGCGCGCAAGACCCTGACGGGCCCCGATCGTAAGAAACTGGTCGAGGAGGCCATCCCGGTTCCCGTCGAGATCGCGGGCCAGTGGGCTTGGCGCCTTCTCGCCATCGTGGCCGTTCTGGTCGTCGTCGGCTTTCTGATCTTCAGCCTGCGCGTGATCGTCGTTCCCTTCCTCATTGCCATGCTCATCTCGGCGCTGCTGGTGCCGTTTAAGGGCTTCCTGATTCGACGGCACTGGCCGCGTTGGCTCGCCATCGTGATCGCGCTCATTCTGGCTGCGGCGATCATTGTCGGCTTGATGTACATCGTGATCGTGCAGGTGCGCCACGGTTTCCCGGACCTGCAGAAGCAGACCCTGGCGGCATACGACCGATTCCAGAGCTTCCTTGCTGCGCCACCCTTCAATATCGACAAGGCTGCGTACACCAAAGACGTCAATAACCTCGTGAAGGGCTTCCAGACGAGCGGACTGCTCGGCAGCGGTGCGAAGGTCATCGCCGAGACTGCGCTCAGTATCGGCACGGGCCTGCTGCTCACCATCTTCTCGACCGTTTTCCTGGTGCTCGACGGCGCACGAATCTGGTCGTGGGTCGTTCGCCTGTTCCCGCGCCGCGCGCGCATCGCGGTGGATGGCGCTGGCCGCACCGGATGGACCACGCTGACGGTCTTCATCCGGGTTCAGCTGCTTGTGGCCTTCGTGGATGCCGTGTTCATCGGTCTCGGCGCACTGCTACTGCACCTGCCCCTCGCGATACCGATCGCCATTGTCGTGTTCCTGGCCGCGTTTGTGCCGATCGTTGGCGCCGTGGTGAGCGGCGCACTCGCCGTGTTCGTCGCGCTCGTCTACGACGACCCGATCACCGCGCTCATCATGCTGCTCATCGTGCTGGCCGTGCACATCATCGAGGGCAACTTCCTGCATCCGTTCATCACCGGATCGGCTGTCAAGGTGCATCCGCTTGCCGTCGTGCTCGCGGTCGCTGCGGGGACCTACCTCGCCCACATCCCGGGCGCGCTGTTCGCGGTTCCCGTTGTGGCCGTTGTGAACGCGTTCGTGTCATATCTCACGGCCGGCTCGTGGCGGCGTGGGGGCCAGTCGCCTACCCGAGACGTTGACCTGGTAACGGGAAATGACTGAAGCCGTCGCGGTGAGCTCGGGCGAGGATGTTTTTCCGGGCCCGACGCTCGAGGATTTTGAGGCCGCGCGGGAAAACATCCGCTCGGTCATCGACGTGACCCCGATGGAGAGTTCGCGCTCGCTCGCCGAGGTTCTTGGGTCCGATGTCTGGCTCAAGTGCGAGAACCTGCAGCGCACCGGCTCGTACAAGATCCGTGGGGCATACAACCGGCTGTCGCACCTGTCGAGTGCCGAGAAGGCTCGCGGGGTTGTGGCAGCGTCGGCTGGCAATCATGCGCAGGGCGTCGCTTTTGCCGCGCGCGAGCTCGGCATCCAGTCGACCATCTTCATGCCCCTTGGTGTCGCGCTGCCCAAGCTGTCCGCGACCAGGGAATACGGCGCGGACGTTGAGCTCAGCGGGAACGTAGTCGACGAGACGCTGCAGGCGGCAGCCGATTTCGCCAGGGAGACGGGTGCCGTTGTCATCCATCCTTTCGATCACTGGGATATCGTGGCAGGCCAGGGCACACTCGGTCTCGAAATCCTCGAGGAACGGCCGGATGTCGACACGATCCTTGTTCCCATCGGTGGCGGTGGGCTCATCTCCGGTGTCGCCAGCGCAGTCAAGCAGAAGGCTCTTGAGCTGGGTCGCACCGTTCGCGTCATCGGAGTGCAGGCGGCCAACGCCGCCGCGTATCCGACATCGCTGATCGCGGGCGAGCCGACCCAGATCCAGATCACCGCGACGATCGCCGACGGCATCGCGGTGTCGAAGCCGGGCATCCTGAACTTCGAAATCATTCGGGATGTTGTGGATGAGGTCGTCACGGTCGAAGAGGATGACATCGCTCGCGCGTTGCTCGTGCTGCTCGAGCGCGCGAAGCTCGTCGTCGAGCCGGCCGGTGCGGTTGGGGTTGCGGCGATTCTCGCCGGCAAGGTGCGGAATACGGGTACGACGGTCGCCATCCTCTCCGGGGGCAACATCGATCCGCTGGTCATGGAGCGCATCATCAGCCACGGTCTTGCTGCATCGGAACGCTACCTGAAGCTGCGCATCCCGCTGCCGGACCGCCCGGGGCAGCTTGCCCGCACCGCCGAAATCGTCGCCGACTCGAACGCGAACGTTGTCGAAGTCCTTCACACCCGCCACGGTGCCGGCATGCAGATCAGCGAGGTCGAACTCGAACTGCACATCGAGACGCGCGGACCCGAGCACGCCGAACTCGTTCTCCACAATCTGCGCGAGGCCGGCTACAACCCCCGAGTCGACTTCTGACCCATCCGTGGCCGAACTGTGGCTCATCCTGGACCCTTCTTGGGCCCTTGTTGTGCAGGGCTTTTAACCCTCTCGCGATGCGTCTACTGGGAAAACAGCCCTTTTGGGACCAGACTCCCTGCACAACGAGGGTCGCGGACGGAAGGTCTCGATAGGCTGCACAACGAGGGTCGCGGAGAAGGTCTCGATAGGCCGCACAACGAGGGTCGCGGAGAAGGGTCTCGATACGCCGTACAACGCCGACGGCGAGAAGACCGCGGCCGGAAATCGATCTCCCGCGGATCTCTGGCCACCGAACATATCCTCGGCCGGCGCGCAGCCCTGTTGTGCAGGTAAATCAGCCGCTCTGAGCCGGGTCAGCTGGCAAAGCGGGACTTGTTCGCAGGGATACCTGCACAACCGGTGCGGCTAGGGCTGGTAGGTCTCTACCTTGAGGATCTCGACCGTGATCGGCTTGCCGTTGGGCGCCGTATACGTCTTCGACTCGCCGATCTTGAGTCCGATGATCGCGGTTCCGAGCGGGGATGCCTCGCTATAGACATCGAGGTCGCTGTTGCCCGCCATCTCACGGTTGCCGACGAGAAAGACGGACTTGTCGCCCTGGATGCTCGCGGTCACAACTGTTCCCGGCTCGACGACGCCGTGGCTCTCCGGCGCCTCGCCGACAGTGGCCGTGCGAAGCAGTTGCGTGAGCACGCGGATGCGCGCCTCGATCTTGCCCTGCTCCTCCTTGGCCGCGTGGTAGCCGCCGTTCTCCTTGAGGTCGCCCTCTTCGCGAGCGGCTTCGATCTTCTTCGCGATCTCGTTTCGTCCTTCGACGCTGAGCTGCTCGAGTTCAGCCGTCAGTCGGTCGAACGCATCCCGTGTGAGCCAGGTAACGCTGGTGTCTGACATGGTTCTCCTGCATATCGAGTCGACCCAAACAATAAGACCGGCCAGTCTGGCCGGTCCCTGTTCGAATGGCGGGTATCCCGCGAATATGTCAGCTTAGGTCGGCCAGCAGAGGTAGATCAAGCCCGAGACGGCGGGTTGCGCGGTGCGGACGATCGTGGACAATGTGCGCGATGACTGCGTCGAGGGCGGAATGGTCAGGATTTTCCAGCCGACGATTCCAAAATTCTGGTCCAGCGCCTGCACCGCGCACTTGGCATGGGTGCCCGGCGCTTCCGAGATTTCCCAGCGCACGAGGATCTGATTGCTGCTGACCCGCGAGTTTCCGACATCCTCGGTATCGATGGTCGCCCCCGGAACAAACAGCCCGCCCCAGATGGCCCAGGCCGCAAACACGATGAGGATGGCACCCCCAAAGCCGATGGCGATGATCAGGTTGCGTCGTCGTCGGTTGACGGTTCGTCCGTAGCGCGCGTTCAGGTCGCTTGCCGACACGCCAACCCCTCAGCTTGCTCGTGCTCCTGCGATTAGTCTGGACACATCGGTCCGGAACAGAAGGCTATTGGCCCAAGGCTAATGGCACATCCCTAGGAGTTTGGTGACACTGCGTCTGCTGTCGGTCCACGCGCATCCCGACGATGAATCGAGCAAGGGCGCTGGCACGCTCGCCTACTACCGCAGCCGCGGCGCCGAGGTGATGGTCGTGAGCTGCACCGGCGGTGAAGAGGGCAGAGTACTCAACAACCTGCTGGCACCCGAGGCCGTGATCATGGCCGAACGGGACCTGCCAGGTCTCCGCCGGGTCGAGATGGCGCGAGCGGCCGCCGTGATGGACATCCAGCATCGCTGGCTGGGCTTCGTCGACTCCGGCTGGCCCGAGGACGGCGAACCGGAACCCGTCGACAGCTTCGCGTCTATCCCGCTTGAGATCTCCGCGGAACCGCTCGTGCGCATCATCCGTGACTTCCGCCCCCAGGTGCTGATCACCTACGACGAGGAGGGCGGATATCCGCATCCCGATCACGTCCGCACGCACGCAATTTCGGTCTACGCGCGGGATGCCGCGGCCGATGCGACGCGGTATCCGGATGCCGGCCGCGCGTGGACCGTCCAAAAGACCTATTACGACCGCATCTTCAACGGACCGCGGGTGAACGCGATGTACGACGCACTCGTCCAGCGCGACGGCGAGGACAGCCCCCTCGTCAAGGAGATCGGCGAGATTCGACGGTGGTTCGATCGGCCTGACCTCGCGACGACTCACGTGCCCGTCGGCGACTTTCTCGAGGTGCGCGACGAAGCGCTGCGGGCGCACGCCAGCCAGGTTTCACCGGAGAGCACCTTCTTTCTCTGGCCCAACGACCTGCAGCGCGAGGTCTGGCCGTGGGAAGACTTCCAGCTCGCCGACAGCAAGATAGACACAGACCTGCCCGAGAACGACCTGTTCGCTGGAATCGCAGATGACTAAGGAGGCGGCGTGAGCCCGCTCGCTCTACCCGTCGCCGCGCCGTCGCCGACACCGTTTCCCGACTACACCGGCAACCCGAACCTGATCACCCCGGGTGTTTGGGGGTTCATCGCGATCCTGCTCGTCGCGGTGGTCACGATCCTGCTGCTCATCGACATGACGCGACGCATCCGGCGGTCGCGGTACCGCGAGGAAGTACGGCTGAAGCTCGCAGCGGAGCAAGCCGAAGCGGATGCCGCGGCCGAAGCGGCGGCTCGAAAGGCCGCACGACACAAGCCTCGGCGCTCGTAGCAGCGACTACAGGGCGGGCGGGTTCGTCGCGATTAGGAAGATGCCCGTCCAGTGGCTGAGAAAGGCCAGAAGCGTGCAGGCGTGGAAGATTTCGTGGAATCCGAACTTGCCGGGGAACGGGTTCGGGCGTTTGAGCCCGTAGGCGATCGCGCCGATCGTGTAGAACGCGCCGCCGACGAGGATGAGCGTCATCGTGATCGGGTTCGCATTGAAGAAGTCGACGATGTAAAGCAGCGCAGCCCAGCCCAGTAGTAGGTACAGCGGAACGTAGAGCCAGCGCGGCGCGCGGATGAAGAAGATCCGGAACAGCACACCGAGTCCGGCTCCGCCCCAGATGATCGAGAGCAGGATGGTCTGTTTGGGCTGCGGCAGGCACAGCACCGTCAGGGGAGTGTACGACCCGGCGATGAGCAGGAAGATGTTTGCGTGATCGATGCGCTTCAGCAGCGTCCTCGTACGAGGCTGCCAGGTGAAGCGGTGGTAGAGCGCCGAGTTTCCGAACAGCAACAGCGACGAAAGCACGAAGATCGACGTGCTCACCTTCGCGGCGACGCCGTCGGCCAGGACGATCAGGACGACGCCGAGGGCAATCGCAAGGGGGAACGTGCCCGCGTGGATCCATCCACGCCAGGTTGGCTTGACCTCGTCGGGTGTGACCGCAATCGCATCCTCGAGGAGGGGAACGTGGAGTACCGGCGCCCCGCCGTCATCCCCGGAGTCGGCCGCGGCTGACCCGGTGGTTCCCCGCTCGGTCATCCGCAAACGATACACCGGGGGAAATCCTCAGGCTGGGTAACTGCTTTGGGCTAGCGTTGGCTGTGTGAGTCCGCGAGAAGTGCCGGTCGGTGAGGGTCTTCTCTACCGGCTGTACCAGCGCAGGATTCGTCGTCACCTTGCGACCCAAACGCTGCCGCGCCACGTGGCGATGATCATCGACGGCAACCGCCGCTGGGCTCGCCAGCGTGAGTTGGAGACAGCCGCGCATGGCCATCGCGCGGGTGCTGCGAAGTACCACGAGTTCCTGGAGTGGTGTGACGACCTCGGCATCCAGGTCGCAACGCTCTATCTGCTGTCCACCGACAACCTGTCGAGCCGAACCGGCGAAGAACTAACGGGTCTCTACCAGATCATCGCGGAGCTGGCGGAGGATCTGTCGCACTATCGCAACTGGCGCGTGCAGCATGTCGGGTCGGCAGATGGGCTCCCCGAAGCGCTTGTCAGGGCTCTGGCGGATGCCCAAGATCGCACGCGCGAGAACACCGGACTTCACATCAATCTCGCCGTCGGTTACGGCGGCCGCCGCGAGATTGCGGATGCCATGCGCAGCATTGTTAAGCAGCACCAGTCGGAGGGCGGCGGGCTCGACGCGCTCGCCGAGATTCTGACCCCTGAGCTCATCGGTGAGCACCTGTACACGGGTGGGCAGCCCGACCCCGACCTGGTCATCCGAACATCGGGGGAGCAGCGGCTTTCCGATTTCATGCTGTGGCAGAGCGCTCACAGCGAGTTCTATTTCGTCGAGGCACTTGGCCCCGACCTGCGTGAGGTCGACTTTCTGCGAGCGCTACGTGACTTCTCAAAGCGGCAACGGAGGTTCGGTTCATGATTACCCTCGACGATTTCGCTGAATCCTTCGGCGAAGAGCCCGGCTACCTGGATTTCGCGGCGGCCGGCCCTCCCGGTCGCGCGGTCAAAGACGAGCAGTATGCCCAGATGGGCCTGCTGGGGCGTGCGCGGTTCGGTACCTTCGAGAGCCTGTTCGAACAGGACACTCGCGTTCGCAACGCGGTTTCCGCGGTCACCGGATTCCGGCCGGATCAGATCCAGTTCCAACCGAACGCTTCGATGGGTCTCATGCACGCGTTGTTCGGTCTCACGGGAGGCATGGCGCTATCGGCGGCAGAATTCCCGAGTATGACGTTCGCGACGGTGCGCGCAGCGGAGGCGCTCGGGGTAGTCACTCCGGTGTGGATCGAAACGGATCACGGTCGGATGACGCCCGGCACCCTGAAGGCACAGTTGACGCCCGCAGTTGCCGCGGTCGGGGTCAGCCTCGTCGACTTCCGCACCGGATTCCTGGCCGATCTCGAGGGCATTCGCCAGGTCATCGGCGATCGCCTGCTCATCGTGGATGCCAACCAGGGGTTCGGAGTCGTGGATGCACCGTTCGACGTCGCCGATGTCGTTGTCGCCGGCGGCCAGAAGTGGGTACGAGCGGGCTGGGGCACCGGATTTATCGCAATGAGCGACCACGCGGCAGAGACGCTGACCCCGGTAATCTCCGGCTACACGGGAACCGCCGCGGATGGCATGCCACTCGATGAGGTGCCGCCTCCGCGGACCGGCGTTGGCGCGTTCCAGGTCACGAACCCCGACCCGATCGCCGAGGCACGCCTCGCGGTCGCGCTCGAAGAGATCGCCGAGGTTGGCATCTCGGTCATCAACCAAACGGTTGCTGACCGCGTCACTCGAATCATCGACCTCGCCGACGAGTACGCCATTCCGGTCGTTTCGCCGCGCGATCTCCCCGAACGCGCCGGCATGGTCGTGATCGAGCCGCCAGCCGATCAGCTCACCGTGTTGACCGCCTCGCTGTTCAACCACGGAGTGACCACCACGACGCGCGATTCTCGGGTGCGACTCAGCGCCCACGTGTCCACCGACGAGGAGACTTTTGACATGCTCCGCGCCAGTTTTGTGAGCTTCGCTTCGGCCATTCAGGTCTAGTTGCTTGGATGCCGTCCCGCGCGGTCGCAGGGAATTAACTTCTGCGTAATCTCCGATAGGGCGTGTCGCATCCGCGCCGGCGGCGAGCGCGCATAGCGTCAAGGAACCGGACAAGTCGCCCGGTCGAGACGGCCACATAAGTTCGTCTTGCTAGCCCAAGTGGCCGAATCGCGTAAGTACATCCGGGTGCGTTTTCGCATCTGGGGACGGAGTACGTGTGCCCCAAATCGCTAACCCTAAAGTTCAGGAATCCGCGGGGGATTCGGATGCGAAGGAGGGAAGGCAGGGGACAAAGACATACGTCCTCGACACGTCCGTTCTTCTTTCCGATCCGAAAGCCATCTTTAGATTCGCCGAGCACGCGGTTGTACTCCCGGTAGTCGTCATTGCCGAACTCGAAGGCAAGCGAAACGACCCCGAGATCGGATACTTCGCCCGCCAGGCGCTGCGCAATCTGGACGAGCTGCGGATCAAGCACGAACGCCTCGACTTCCCGATCGCGATCGGGGAAGCGGGCGGGAGCTTGCGCGTCGAGCTCAACCACTCGAACCAGGGTGTGCTGCCGTCTGGCTTGCAGCTGGGGGACAACGACTCGCGCATCCTCGCCGTTGCCCTAAACCTCTCCGGCGACGGACTGGATGTCACGGTCGTATCGAAGGACCTTCCGCTGCGTGTGAAGGCGGCATCCATCGGCCTCGCGGCAGAGGAATACCGTGCGGAGCTTGCCGTCGATTCCGGCTGGACCGGACAGGCCGACATCACCCTGTCGAGCGAGCAGATGGCGCAGCTCTACGACGACGAGAAACTCTCGACGCGGCTCGTGCAGGACCTGCCGGTCAACACCGGACTCGTGTTGCACTCCGACCGCGGATCCGCTCTCGGCCGCGTGACCCGGCGCGGCCAACTTCGACTCGTTCGCGGTGATCGCGACCTGTTCGGTTTGCACGGACGCAGCGCGGAGCAGCGGCTCGCCATCGATCTGCTGCTCGACCCCGAGATCGGGATCGTGTCTCTCGGCGGTCGCGCCGGCACGGGCAAGTCTGCCCTTGCCCTCTGCGCCGGCCTCGAGGCGGTGCTGGAGAAGCAACAGCACCGCAAGATCATGGTGTTTCGCCCGCTGTTTGCGGTCGGTGGCCAGGAGCTCGGCTACCTGCCCGGGGATGCAGCCGAAAAGATGAATCCGTGGGCGCAGGCGGTCTTCGACACGCTTGGCTCAGTGGTGTCGCAGAACGTCATCGAGGAGGTCATGGCGAGGGGCATCCTCGAGGTGCTGCCGCTGACCCACATCCGTGGACGATCCCTGCACGACGCCTTCGTGATTGTGGATGAGGCCCAGTCGCTCGAGCGCAACGTGCTACTCACGGTGCTCTCGCGTATCGGCCAGAACTCTCGCGTCGTGCTCACACACGATGTCGCGCAGCGCGACAACCTACGCGTCGGACGCCACGACGGTGTCGCCTCGGTCATTGAAACACTCAAGGATCACCCGCTGTTCGCCCACATCACCCTCACGCGTTCCGAGCGTTCGGCGATCGCGGCGCTGGTCACCGAGATGCTGGAGTCGAACGAGCTCGCCTAGATCTGGCGGTAGCGGTCGCGGCGCTCGGGGTTCTCGGCGAAGCCGGCTGAGCGATAGGTCGCGATCGCTGCCGTGTTTGAGCCTTCCGTGCAGACAAGTGCGCTCGACGCACCAAGGTCGCGGAGTGCCGCCGCACCCGCCAGGGTGACCGCACGGCCGTAACCGTGGCCGCGGTGATCGCGGTGCGTGCCCATGGGTTCGATGAGACCGGGGCGACCGGGGCCCGCCGACCACACCGTTATTGTCGCGACGGCGTTGTTCCGGCGGTCGAACGCGAGCAGGCAGCGAGCATCGGCATACAGCGGGCCAGCCACCATGGCGCGCCAGCTGTCGGCCGTGAACCGGGACTTGTCGAACGATGCCCGTTGCACTTCGGCGCGTGCCTCGGCAAGATCGGGCCTGACGACCTCGATCCGAACGCCGCCGTCCTCCACGGGCTGCGTCAGGTCGCGTTGCAGCGGCGTCCATGGCTCATCGACCTGCCACCCGGCCTCGGAGAGGACATCCTTGATCACGGCTCCCTCGGGCGCCTCGACCGCGACTCGTCCCTCGGGCAGGATCCCTCGCGCCGGGTTTGTCAGGTCGGCGGCGAGGCGGCTGGCGAGCTCTTCCTCGCGGTCGGTGCCGGGGGCGATTGCGAGTCTTAAGAGGTCATCGCCATCCAGAAGTCCAACGGCGACGACCCGCTCGTCCCGCTTCCACGACCGCACCGCTGCGGTCGCCGCATCCGCTCCGAACCGCCAGAACCAGCCGACATCTCCCGGATGCAGCTGGAACGATCCCGAGTCCCGCTGCCACTGCCGAAGTGCCTCGACGGCCTCACCGAGACACTCCCGGCCGAGTGAGTTCAGCGTGACTGCCATCCGTCGATTAGACACCACCGCGCCCCAACTCGGGGAGTTGTCCAGTCTCGATAACTCATAATGGAGGCTATGTCCGCACCCGTCTCGCCGACGCTGTCGCGTCGTGACGAGCGACGGCGACGGTCACGACGCAGAACCATCGCAACGGTGGCCATCGCCACGGGGAGCATTGTGGTTCTCGTTGTTGTGGCCGTTGTGGTGTGGGTGGGATTTGCCCCGCCGAAGCAAAGCGACCATGTCGTCGCGATCACGTCACCATCCGCAACCCCGGTTGCGACCCCGACTCCCACTCCGACCCAGCTGACCCGAGAGCAGATGGCGCTGACACCGCCGATGGGCTGGAACAGCTGGAACGATGTTGGCTGCACGGACCTGACCGCCAAGGTGGTCGAGGATGCAGCAGACGACATCGTCAAGGAGGGGCTCAAGTCCGCCGGGTACGAGTATGTCGTGGTCGACGACTGCTGGCAGTCGGGGCGTGACGCGCAGGGAAATCTCATCCCGGATCCCAAACGGTTTCCCCAGGGCATGAAGGCGGTCGCCGACTACGTGCACGCGGATGGATTGAAGTTCGGGATCTATGCGGTGCCGGGCAGCCAGACCTGCGGAAATTACTTCAGTCAGTACCCCGTGCACGGTATTGGCAGTCTCGGCCACGAGCAGCAGGATGCGAACCTCTTCGCGAGCTGGGGTGTCGACTACCTGAAGTACGACTGGTGCCGGGCTGACATCAACGACCACATCACGGAGCAGGCCGCGTACAAGAAGATGGAACAGGACCTCGACGCAACCGGCAGAAACATCGTGTTTTCGATGTCCGACTATGGAGTGCAAAAGCCCTGGCTCTGGGCGACTGGGATCGCGAATCTGTGGCGCACCACCCACGACATCCATCCGACCTGGGCTTCTGTTGTCCAGCACATTGATCTGCAGATACCGGTCACCACGTACGCGGGGCCGGGACACTGGAACGACCCGGACATGCTCGAGATCGGCGACGGGGGACTTACCCCGACCGAAGATACGACCCACTTCGCGATGTGGTGCATGCTCGCAGCGCCGCTCTTTCTTGGGACCAACCTCGCAGCGTTGACCCCGGCGCAGCGCAGCCTGGTCAGCAATCCGGAGCTCATCGCGATCGATCAGGATCCGCTCGGCCACGAGGCTCACTACGTCGCGGCCAGCAAAGGCGTTGAGGAGTGGATGCGGCCGCTCGCTGGCGGTGCGTATGCGGTGGCCATGTTCAACGAAAACGCCTCGCCCGTCACGGTGTCAGCCACTCTCGCGGCTCTCGGCATTCCCGCGGGCAGCTACACGGTTCGGGACGTGATCGATCGCACCGACAAGGCGTCAACCTCGACAGCGGTGACCGGGACGCCCGCGGGGCACGGCATTATCGAGGTAAAGCTCAGTCCCAAAAAGTAGACGCGCTGCTATCCCGGATGAGTCATCGAGAGCACGTCGAGCTTCTCGTCGAGTTGCTCTTCCGTGATCTCGCCGCGCTCGACGAAACCGAGGTCGATGACCGACTGACGGATCGTGACCCCCGTCGCGACCGCGTTCTTGGCGACCTTCGCCGCCGCCTCGTAGCCGATGATGCGGTTCAGCGGAGTGACGATCGATGGTGAGGACTCGGCCATGGCGCGAGCTCGCTCAAGATTGGCCTCGAGCCCGTCGATGGTGGTGTCGGCAAGCAGCCTCGTCGAGTTGGCGAGCAGTCGGATGGATTCGAGCAGCGCGCTTGCCATGACCGGGATCGCGACGTTGAGCTCGAAGAACCCGCTCGCGCCCGCCCAGGCGATCGTTGCGTCGTTGCCCATGACGCGCATGCAGACCTGAAGCGTCGCCTCCGGGATCACGGGGTTGACCTTGCCGGGCATGATCGACGATCCGGGCTGCAGATCGGGGATGTGCAGCTCGCCGAGCCCGGTGTTCGGGCCGGATCCCATCCAGCGCAGGTCGTTGCAGATCTTGGTAAGGGACACCGCGATCACCCGCAGCGCCCCGGATGCTTCGACCAGACCGTCGCGCGCGCCCTGCGCCTCGAAGTGGTCGAGGGCCTCGGTGATGGGCAGCCCGGAGTCCTTCGCGAGCAATTCGATGACCTTCTGTGGAAATCCGATGGGCGTATTGATTCCCGTGCCGACCGCGGTACCCCCGAGCGGAACCTCAGCCACGCGGGCGATGCATGCATCGACCCGCTGGATTCCGAGCCGAATCTGCCGGGCGTACCCACCGAACTCCTGGCCGAGGGTGACGGGAGTCGCATCCATCAGGTGCGTGCGTCCGGACTTCACCGCGGTCTTCCAGAGCGCGGCCTTGGCCTCGAGCGAGGTCGCCAGGTGCTCGAGCGACGGGATGAGTTGCTCGATGAGCGCGCCGGTGACGGCGACGTGCACGGATGTCGGGAAGACATCGTTGGACGACTGCGAGGCGTTGACCTGGTCGTTCGGATGCACGGGTGAGCCGAGGTAGGTGGATGCGAGGGTTGCGAGCACCTCGTTGATGTTCATGTTGCTCGACGTTCCGCTGCCGGTCTGGTACACGTCGATCGGGAACTGGTCGTGGTGGTGTCCCGCGATGATGGCCTCGGCGGCCTGGACGATGGCGTCGGCAACGGGCTGCTCGAGGACACCGAGCGACGCGTTGGCGACGGCGGCCGCCTTCTTGATGCGAGCGAGCGCGATGATCTGCGCCGGCTCAAGCCCGGCACCCGAGATCGGGAAGTTCTCCACCGCGCGCTGGGTCTGCGCCCCGTATAGCGCGTCGATGGGTACCCTCACCTCGCCCATGGTGTCGTGTTCGATTCGGTACTCAGGCGTGCTGGTCACTGACGCGTCCTTCTTGACTAATGGGTATTGAGTTGTGGTGGCAGAGATCAGGCGGTCGTAAGCGAACCGATCACGGTGTCCGGTTCGGCCTTGCCGACGAGCAGGCTGTAGTTCGCCCCGACGATAGCCAGCGTACCCGCGGCCACGGCGTCGCTGATGAGTTCGGATTCCTCGAGAAGTTCGGTGATGGTGTCGCGCAGGTGCTCGCGGCCGACATCCTTGCTGTCGACCAGTGCTGGGTCGATTTCGCCCTGGGCATTGAACGCGCCGTCCGCTCCGGCGACGCGACGCACCGCGGGCACGATCCGCGAGATGAGGTTCTCGATGTGCGCGGGCAGCACGGGCGCGTCTTTGGTCTGTGAGTCAATGGCGGCTCGAACGGCACCACAGGAATCGTGACCGAGCACGACGATCAGGGGAACGTGCAAAACCGCGACGGCATATTCGAGTGAACCGACAACGGACTCGGAAATGACCTGTCCTGCGTTGCGGATCACGAACAGGTCGCCGATTCCCTTATCGAAGATGATCTCGGCAGACAGCCGGGAGTCGCTGCATCCGAACAGGGCGGCGATCGGCTCCTGGCCGGATGCGACTTCCGCACGACGTTCGACGTTCTGCCGCGGATGTTCTGGCTCGCCCGCGACGAAACGGTCGTTGCCCCGGACCATTTCTCGCCACGCCTGCGACGGCGTCCGGGTCACGAGACGTCTCGCGTGACTGCTGCGGCCAGTTGCGCGAACTCCGCGTTGTCCGCGCTGCCGTGAAGCACGAAGTGCGAACCGTGGACTGTTGCCGCGATCGAGTACTGGAAGTTGCCGGGGTTCGCCGCCTGGCGCTGGTTGTACACGGTCCAGCGAACTCCGTCGATGGTGACGTGTCCGGTGACGGGCGCCTTCCCGAGCAGCGATCCAAACCAGGTGTCGCTCGTGTCAATACCCTGTTCGATCGCGATGAACTGGTGCCTGGCCGTCAACAACCCGATGTACCAGGTGACCGTCTTGCCGGTGTCCGACTTGAGTTCGGCATCGTTGGAGGTCCAGGTCTTCGGCAGTGACGGATCTGCCAGAGTCTCGCTGACGGTCTGCTGTGCCTGTCGTGCGACCGAGTGGTAGTTGACCGCCTTGACCAGATCTCCGGCCGGACGAACCACGACGAGCACCACGAACAGCACGATGGCGAGCGACGCGAACGTGGCGAGAAGCAGGTTTCGAGTGGTCTGATTTGCGCGATGCGCGCGAGAATTCTCCGCTTTGCGCGCTGCGGTCTCGTCTGGGGTTTCCGGACGCCCAAGCTCGGCAATGATTCGACCGGATCCCGGTGTCGACATAGCGCGAGCCGCCTACTCGGCAGAAGCCGCAGGCTGGGCGGCAGCGCGGGCAGCGTCGAGGCGCGCCTTGGCGCCGAGCAGCCACTCTTCGCAGCGCTTGGCAAGCGCCTCGCCGCGCTCCCACAGGGCGAGGGACTCCTCGAGCGTTGACGAGCCCTGCTCCAACTCGTTCACGACGCGAACGAGTTCATCTCGCGCCTCTTCATAGGACAGCGACTCGACGTCGGTCGATTCAGTCGGGGACGATGCGGCCACAAAAACAATCCTAACGAGTGGTGCTGGATGTCGCCTTGGCGTCGTCTGTGATCGCCGTCAGCTTGCCGTCGGCGACGGTGAGAAGGAGGAGTGTGCCTTTCGGTGCGTCCCTCGCCGCCCGCAGGGCGGAGCCATCCGGCAGCTGCGCGATCGCGTAGCCGCGGTCAAGCGTGCGCTGGGGAGACAGTGCGCGCAGGTGCCCGGCCAGTTCGCCAATTCGCGATGTCGATCGGTCGAGCATCAGGGTCATCAGTTCGCTTCCGCGCGCCACGTAGCGGGAGAGTTCTTCCGCTCGCGAGTCGATGATCCAGGACGACGCCGCGAGCGCGGGCCTCGACCGCAGTTGCTCGAGTCGATCGATCTCCTGCACGAGCATCCCGGTGACGCGCGAGCCGATGCGTGCGCGAGCCTGTTGCACCCTCGCGAGCTCCTCGGCCACGTCGGGAACGACGCGTTTTGCTGCATCCGTCGGAGTGGATGCGCGGAGGTCCGCGACATCGTCGAGGAGCGGACGGTCGGCCTCGTGACCGATCGCGCTAACGATGGGTGTGACGCAGGCCGCCGCCGTGCGCACGAGCGTCTCGTCGCTGAAGACCAGCAGGTTCTGGAAGTCGCCGCCGCCGCGCGCGACGATGATCACGTCGACCTCGGGGTCGGCATCGAGTTTCTTGAGCGCCGCGGTCACGTCGCCAACCGCCTTCTCGCCCTGCACCGCGGCGTAGGCGATGCGGAACTCGACCGCGGGCCAGCGCAGCTGCGCGTTGCGAAGCACATCCTTCTCCGCGTCGCTGTCTCGTCCCGTGATCAGGCCAATACAGTGCGGCAGGAACGGCAGCGGTTTCTTGCGCGACGCGTCGAACAGACCCTCGGCGCGCAGGGTGTGACGCAGCCGTTCGAGTCGCTCAAGCAGATCACCGAGACCAACGTGACGCATCTCGAACACCTGCATCGTGAGCGTTCCGCCCTTGACCCAGTAGTTGGGCTTGACGAGCGCAATCGCGCGATCACCCTGCTTCAGGTCGTCGGGGATCTTCGACCGAACGGAGCCCCAGATCGTGAAGGACACCGTGGCATCCGCCTCAAGGTCTTTGAGCTTCCCGTAGACATTGCCGCCGGACACTCCCCACTGGGTGATCTCACCTTCGACCCAGACGGTACCGAGCTTGTCGATCCAGCCCTTGATCTTGGCGGAGAGGATGCCGATCGGCCACGGTGAATCGACTGTTGGTGGCCCGTCGCCCGTGGCGCGGCCGGCCGAGGGGATATCGGTCACGACTGACCGCCGACGGGCGGCTCGCCAACGTATTCGTGAGCCTCACGTACCAATTCGGACCACAGCGTCAGGTCGCTGATGCTCACCCAATCGCGCGAGCGCGCACCGTCGTGCTTGTAGTGCGCGGCCATCCCGCGGCGAACCAGATCCGCGGCGCGGTCGACACTGACGTCAACAACGACGTCATCGCCGTCGCGAAAAGCGAACAGTGACCCGTTCACAGCAAGCCCGTCGGATGTGAGCGTCACACCCGGCTCGTCCGTGAATTCGAGGACGAGGTCATCCCAGCGGTCGATTGCGCCAGCGTTAGCCATTGGTCGTCTCCAGTCAAGCTCGCATGTGCCGCCGGTAGAATCTGGTGCCGTGAGCATCATCTCCAACGGCGCCGCCGTCAGCCTTTCGATACCGCGAGTTCCCGCGGTACGTAACAGGCTAAAGGACAAGCCCGTCGCTGGGCAGAAACGTGTCCTGCTCGCCGCGCCCCGTGGATACTGTGCGGGAGTGGACCGCGCGGTCATCGCGGTCGAGAAGGCGCTGCAGAAGTTTGGGGAGCCGGTGTACGTGCGCAAGCAGATCGTGCACAACGTCCATGTCGTGTCGACGCTCGAAAAGAGCGGAGCGATCTTTGTGGATGATGTCGCCGAGGTTCCCGAGGGCGCTCACGTCGTCTTTAGCGCCCACGGGGTTGCGCCATCCGTCGTCGAGGCCGCGGAGCAGCGTGGCCTCGATGCCATCGACGCAACCTGCCCGTTGGTGACCAAGGTACATCGCGAGGCGAGCCGTTTCGCTCGCGACGGCTACGAGATCCTGCTCATCGGCCACCGCGGTCACGAAGAGGTCGAGGGCACCATGGGCTTCGCGCCCGAGCGCACCACCCTTGTCAACTCGCCCGCGGATGTCCAGGCCATCACGGTCAAGGATCCCGACCACGTCGTCTGGCTGTCACAAACAACGCTCAGCGTCGATGAAACCATGCAGACCGTCCGTCTTCTTCGCGAGCGTTTCCCGAACCTCGAGGATCCGCCGAGCGACGACATCTGTTACGCGACGCAGAACCGCCAGGTTGCCATCAAGAAGGTCGCGCAGGAAGCCGACCTGGTGATCGTCGTCGGTTCGGCGAACAGCTCAAACACCGTGCGACTGGTGGATGTTGCGCTCGAGAATGGTGCAACCGCCGCTTACCGGGTGGACTACGCCAGCGAGATCGCGCAGGCATGGCTCGATGGTGTCCTGACGGTTGGCGTGACCTCCGGTGCCTCCGTTCCCGAGGTTCTGGTGCAGGAGGTACTCGATGACCTCGCGGATGCCGGATACTCGAGCGTCGAGCAGATTGTCACGGCCGAGGAGGATCTGATGTTCTCCCTGCCCCGAGAGCTTCGCACCGACTCGAGTGGAAATCCCGATGAACGTGGGCTGGGCGGTCGGGTCCGTCGACTCGACTGGCAGTGAAGGAAACGAGACGGTGGAAGCATGACCGACGATCGACCCAGGCCGCAATATGGCGAATACGCCACGCCGGAACAACAGGCCGAGGCGATGGGGCACAAATATGTGCCTCCTGCCCCCGAGCCGACAACCCCCGCTCCCGACACGACGGTGGCGCCCGCATATCTGAATCGTCAGCCCGGCTATGCAAATCGTTTTCTGACCGTCTTTCTGCTCGCGATTGGCGCGCTCAGCCTGTTCAGTAACGTGCCCGCCTACCTGAGTCTGGCGAGCACTCTGCGAACGGCCATGGCGGCGTCGGGCACCTCGTCTGCATCCGTTCCCTCGTCGGTGAATACGGCGGGTGTGCCTATCCTCATCGCCAACGTCGTGATCTACGTTGCGACTCTGCTTTTCTCGGTGGTCATGATGCGGCGGGGACGAACATCCGGGTACATCCCCGTCGTCGGGTTCTTGCTGTTTGTGCTGGTGGCCGCGATTCTGCTGGCGCTCTATGCGCCATCATTCGTCACTCAACTGGGAACCTGAGCTTCTCGCACTAGCCGTCGGTGCCGCGTGTGCACCCCGCGAGAGTCTCGGGGTGTGGTTTCCTGTTCAGGTGAGTGAAGGCATCGCGCGCGTGCCTGTACTTCCGCGGCGCGTCGCGGCGGGAGTGAGTGTCTTCGCTGTCACGCGCACCGCCCACGCCATCGCCGGCGGGGTCATCCTGGTGAGCATCGCCGGCATTCTCGTCGTGTTCGACCGAAATCACCTGCTTGGGAGCGTTGCGCTGCCGCTCGTTGCGCTTGGCGTGATGCTGGTGGCTCTCCTGGTTGCCACGCTGCGGACCAGCCGGATCTCGCTGGTCGCGTTCATCCTCGTCGGTGGCCTCGCCGACTACGCGTTCCTGTACTCCGTCCTGAACCATCACACCGGGTTGCTGCCCGCGGCGTTGGTCGTCGTAAATCGACCGGCGACGGTGATCATCCTTGTCGGCACGCCCGGCTCACGACCACTTCCTGCCGTTGCCTGGGGCATCGCTGGATTTCTGGTTGGTGTCGCGGCGACCGTAGCCGTCGATCTGCAGCTGGGGATTCCCATCCAACTGGGAAATGGCCCGGCAATCACGCTGGCCAACTACTGTGCGGTGTTTCTCGGGTTGTCGATTGTCCAGCGTACGCAGCGTCGACGAGTTCCCGATTTTCTGCAGATGCGACACGAGACGCGTCGTATCGAGGCCGAACGAACGACCGAACAGCGGACGGTCGCCCTCATGCACGACACCGTGCTCAACGACCTCGCCCTCATCATCAACGGGCCGGATGTTCTCGATGCGCGAATGAGGGTCCGGATGACGGTGGACATCGGAACGCTGGCCAACACGAACCTCCTCGATCCTGAGGAGTCAAAGGTCATCGTCGACCCGAGCGACGGATCGCTGCGCAATCAGATGACCCAGCTGATCAGTGACTTTCAATGGCGTGGCCTGAACGTCGAGTTCACGGGTGACACCGGGACGGTCGCGCATATGACGCAGGACGCGGTGACCGCGGCGGTCGGAGCGCTGCGCGCGTGTCTCGAAAACGTCCTATCGCACTCCGGAGTAGACGCCGCCGAGATTGTGGTCAGCGCAACGGAGTCCTATATCACCTGGACGGTGAGCGATGCCGGTACCGGATTCGATCTGTCCGACGTGCCCGCTGACCGACTCGGCCTGAAATCCTCGGTGTTCGGACGGGTGGAATCCGAGGGCGGCACGGTCAAGGTCTGGACGGCGCCCGGACAGGGTACGTCCGTGCTGTTCACGCTTCCGCTTCTCGCCGGGGGCGACACGGGGGAGCAAAATGCCTAGCGCGTGGACCAAGTCCCCACAGGACGTCGACCCGGTTAGCTGGTTCACCGGTCCGTGGATGCCCGTGATTTTTTCGGTGGCAGGCGTAATCCAGGGCCTCGTCATCACCGCACTGTTCTGGGATTCCTGGTCGAGTGTGTTCCTTCAATTCGCGGCGATGCCCTTCTTCCTGGGGGCAGGTTTGCTGACCGCGGTGAGCGTCCAGCCCAGTCGCGGCAGGTTCCGTCTTCGAGACGCCGCCGCCATCCTCGCGCTCGCCTGTGCCGGTCTCGTCGTGTCGGCGATCGGCACATACGGAGGCACGCTGCCGCTGTCGCAGTGGTGGCCCGGCATCGCCCTTGGGGTAACGCTCGTCGGTATTGCTCCGTATTGCACTCCGCGCAAACAGCTCATCTGCGCCGTCCCGATCCTGGTCTTCGTCGGCGTGGTCGGCTGGATCGTGTTCTCGACCGAGACCTCGTATTGGCCGCCGGCGACAATGAGCGTCCTGCTCATTGGACCAACCCTGATCGGTTCGACCGCCGGCATCGTGTTCTCGTACACGGTCGTCTCGCGAACACTCGCGATGCTGGACACCTCCGCGGGAACGGAGGAGTTCTATCCCACCTCGGAGTCGGTCGACGACAGCCTCCGGCGGAACAGCGTCGCCCGGCTAAGCGCTCGCGTCGTCCCGTTCCTGCAGGAGGTCGCTGCCGCCGGGGTGATTACGCCCGAGAATCGCGCGCTCGCTGCGCAGCTCGCTCGCCGGCTACGAACCGACCTGGTTTCGGTAACGACCAGAAGCTGGCTGGACACTCTCGCGATCGAGACCGGCATCATCGTCAGCGACCCGTCCCGTCTGGCTGACTCAATGAATGAGTCCCAGCGAGCGGCGCTGCGCGGTCTCCTGGTTGCGGCGATGGACACCACGGCGGTGGATCGTCGATCACTGCTCATCGAGCTTCGCGGACAGCCGGATGGCGGGACCGCCGTGGCCCTCAGCATCGACGTCGACCTGCCCGAGGGCCGCCGCCTGCTCCTCCTCGCGCCGTACTACCTCACGCTGAAGACGACCGTCGACGACCTGTCGTGGGACGACGGTCGCAGCCTCATGCTCAAGTTCCGGATCGCGCCGAGCGAGTAGCCGCAGCGAGACGAGCGGCCGAGGTCGGTTCGTGGGCGGCGAGCACGACGAGTCCCGGGAGGTTCTTGGCGAGCTGGGCAACAAGGGCGCTGGACTCGTGCATCCGCTTTCGGTCGCCCGATCCGGGAACGCCCCCTGCCTCCATGAGCGCGATGTCGTAGGTCAAGTCGCCGACCAGCAGGAGCGGCGGATACCCAGGACGACGAACCAGTAGCGAAATCGACCCGGGAGTGTGCCCTGGCGTCGAAAGGAGTACGAGCGAACCGTCGCCGAAGATGTCGTGGCCGCGCGTGAACGGACGGATGCCGGGATCCGCGAGTTCGGTCATGATTAACGGGGACCAGCGGATGCCGGGCATCCGAAGGTGATCGAGAAGCACGCCATCCAGTTCAGGATGTCGTGCATCCATCGTGCGGTATTCGTCATCACTCACCAGGATCTCTGCATGACCGAGCTCGCCGAGGCCACCGATGTGGTCCTGATGAAGGTGCGAGAGAATGACGGTTGTCACGTCGGCGATCTCGAATCCCGCAGCAGCGAGTTGCGCGGTCAGGGTGTCACCATCGCCGATCGTGAATCGCGCGAGCCGCGAATAAATGCGACCGAGGATGCCACCCGGAAAGTAGTCCGGATCGGTGACGGATGCGCGATCCTGGCCGGTGTCGAACAGCAGGAGCCCGCGCTCGTGCTCGATCACGTAGACGTTGATCGGCAGCGGCTGTGTCCACCGCCGTGAGGTGAGCAGCCAGTGCGTCTGGCTCTTTCGCGTCGGCCCGACGTGTTCCGGGCGGATGGAAACCGAGCCCGTGCTGACGACTGCGACACGCGCAATCGGATCCGTGCGATTCATGAGGACTCCTTGTTAGTATTAGGTAACACGACAATAACTGATACGACATGTATTGGCAACCGAAAACGGAAGGACGCCGGATGCGGCCGAGTGAAGAACTGCGCTACGCGATCCTCGCGCTCCAGCGTGAGGGCAACCGCAATCTGATCGCAGCCCTAAAACCAGTGGGTCTAACTCCGGCGCAGGCAGAGGTCCTGAGAGTCTTGGACGACTACGCCCCGCTGACCCTGACGGCGCTGGGCGAGCTGCTCATCTGCGAGTCCGGCACTGGTCCCAGTCGACTGGTCGACCGTCTGGTGACCAGCGGTGCCGTCCAGCGCACCGTCGACCGTAACGACCGGCGGGCGGTCACCCTCGAACTAACCGTCAGGGGCAAACAACTGTCTAGCGCAGTCGCTCAAGTCGAAGAGGCAATGTACGCCGCAATCGACTCCGCAGTCGCCGAGGTTCGCGTAGACACCGTTCTCGCGGTAGCCCGAACCCTGCTTACAGGGACGCCCGCGGGCACCGCCCTCGAGCGCCGCCGGAACTCGGGCTTGTAATGCGATCCCCGAGTTACTTCCCCGAGTGCCCAGCCGACCCCAACTGCTGCGTCGCCTGGACGACGCGCGCCGCCATGGCCGTCTCGGCGATCTTCCCCCACGCCCGCGGGTCGTAGATCTTCTTGTTGCCGACCTCGCCGTCGACCTTGAGCACACCGTCGTAGTTCTTGAACATGGTGTCGGCAATCGACCGCGTGAACGCGTACTGCGTATCGGTGTCGATGTTCATCTTGATGACGCCGCTCGCGACGGCCTCCGCGATCTCGGCATCCGACGACCCGGATCCGCCGTGGAAGACGAGGTCGAGTGGCTTCGCGGATGTGTCGAACTTCAACGCGATGCCGGCCTGGATCTCGCCGAGCAGTTCCGGTCGCAGCTTCACGTTGCCCGGCTTGTACACGCCGTGCACGTTGCCGAACGTGAGTGCCGCGATGTACCGTCCCTGGTCACCGAGACCGAGAGCATCCACGACTTTCTCGACATCCCCGAGCGTCGTGTACAGCGCGTCGTTCGTACCCTCGTGCTGTACGCCGTCCTCTTCGCCGCCGACGACGCCGATCTCGACCTCGAGGATGGCATGGATTGCCTGCATCCGCGGAAGGAGTGTCCTGGCGATCTCGATGTTCTCGTCGAGCGGTACGGCCGAGCCGTCCCACATGTGCGACTGGAAGATCGGGTTGCGACCCGCCTTGACTTCGGCCTCGGACGCCGCAAGAAGGGGGAGTACGAATCCGTCGAGCGCGTCCTTCGGGCAGTGGTCGGTGTGCAGCGCGACGGTTACGGGATAGTTCTTGGCCACCTCGGTCGCGAAGGCGGCGAAGGCGAGAGCACCGGATGCGCGGTTCTTGACTGTCTGCCCCGCGAAGTAGTCCGCGCCGCCCGTCGTGACCTGGATGATGCCGTCCGATCCCGCCTCGGTCAGGCCCTGCAGTACCGCGTTGATCGTCGAAGACGACGACACATTGACAGCGGGATAGGCGAATCCGCCCTTCTTGGCCTTGTCGAGCATTTCGGCGTACTGCTCGGGGGTTGCGACGGGCATGACGGCTCCTTGGGGAATGGGAGGTGGATGGGGCTCAAGTCTACCGAGGTCGCGAATTCGGTACTCTTGAGCAGAAGCGTTGATCCCGTCCGGGATCTCCACCACCATCGCTGGGACTCGCCCACAATTCGGGCACTGTGAGGACACCTGGTGAACACCGACACGGCGACGCTGTATCAGTCTCCCGATCGCAACTTGGCCATGGAGCTTGTTCGAGCCACCGAGGCGGCCGCGATTCGCGCGGTTCCGTTTATCGGCCGTGGCGACAAGCTCGCTGCGGATGGCGCAGCCGTCGATGCCATGCGCACGTTCCTCGGCACAGTCAATTTTGACGGCGTCGTGGTGATTGGTGAAGGCGAGAAGGACCACGCTCCCATGCTGTTCAACGGCGAGCACGTCGGCAACGGAAACGGTCCCGCGTGCGACATTGCGGTCGACCCGATCGACGGAACCTCCCTCACCGCGGCCGGCCGCCAGAATGCGCTCTCGATGATCGCGGTGGCCGACCGGGGGAGCATGCTCGACGCATCCACCGTGTTCTACATGCGCAAGATCGTGACGGGGGCCGAGGGGATCGGCGTCGTCGACATCCGCAAGCCCATCGGCGAAAACATTCGCGCCCTGGCAAAGGCCAAGGGCAAGTCGGTTGCCGACATGACGATTGCCGTGCTCGACCGTCCGCGCCACGCCGAACTGATCGATGACATTCGTGCGGCCGGCGCCGGAACCCGACTGCTTCTGGATGGGGATGTCGCGGGAGGCATCAACGCGGCACGCTACGGCACGCGCATCGACATGTGCGTCGGCATCGGCGGCAGCCCGGAGGGAGTCGTCACCGCGTGCGCGATGAAGGCGCTCGGCGGCCTCATCCAGACGATTCTTTACCCCACGGATGATGAGCAGAAACAGCGCGGACTGGATGCCGGGCTGCAGTTCGACCACGTGTACGACGCCGACGAACTGGTGCGCAGCGAGGACACCTACTTCGTGGCGACGGGCGTTACGGATGGCCAGCTGGTCGCCGGCGTGCGCAGGCTCGGCCCGGTCATCCGTACCGAGAGCATTGTTTTGCGCTCGCGTTCCGGCACGATTCGGCGGGTCCAAGCCGATCATCTGGCGAAGAAATGGCTCGACGAGTAGCTACCCCCAGATTTGGGGGAAATCGTTGATTTCCCGGGAGTTTTGATACCCCCAATGCGGGGCAAGTCATTGAAATGGCGAATTTCCCGCCGCTACGTTTTGGCTTGGGGACCGCGTCACCATCCGAAACCCTAGTCGGGTGATGGCGAGAGGCGAATGGGCCTCACCCAGAAAAACCCGAGGTATCTAGCATGCGTAATTCCAACGCGCGTAATTCCAAAAAGCGCATCGCGGCCGTCGCGATCATCACTCTCATCCTTGTTGGCGGAGGCGGCGCAGCCACTTACGCTTACTGGTCCGCTGGCGGATCGGGAACCGGTTCTGCCACGACTGGCACGAGCGCCGGCATCTCCGCGATCCAGACCACCACGGTCTCCAACCTGGCACCGGGAAGTGCCGCTCAGCCCCTGAGCGGGAACTTCACCAACACGAACTCCGGCCCGGTCTACGTAACGTCGGTCGTCGCGAGCATTACGAGCGTCACCAAGGCCGGTTCGCCCGTGACCGGCTGCGACGCCACCGACTACACGCTGACAAGCCCGACCATGTCGGTTGCCGCTGAGATTCCTGCGGGATCCGCCCAGGGCAACTGGAGCGGCGCGACTCTCGCGTTCAACAACAAGATAACGAACCAGGACGCCTGCAAGGGCGCAACGGTCAACCTCTCGTACGCGATCAACTAAGTCCGTTCGCGCGTCCCATCCGAAGGGCGCGAGACACGGGAGCGCTTAGCGCTCAACCTTAGAGATCGACACCACGGGTTTGGGAGGTGGCGTTCATCGCCACCTCCCTGCACCCGGGTAAGTGCGCATCCACCCGATTGGATGCGTGAGGCGCATCCGTCCCTAGCGGATGTGCACAGGAGGACCCGATGAGAGTTCGGCTTGCTGCCGTCGTCGCGGTGGTGTTGCTGATTGGCGCCATGGTCGTTTTGGTGCTGACGCACACGCCCGCGTTCACTGTTGCCGGCGACCTGTCGACCCCGCTTCGTCCGGGGGTGACAGCGCCGCTTGACCTGGCGATCGCCAATCCCCACTCCTACCCGATCATCGTGACATCCGTCTCGGTCTCGGTGGATGCGGTGACGGTCGCCCGTACCGGCGCGCCATCGCGCTGCAGCGCAGACAATTTCACGGTCGAGCAGCCGACCGCCATCACCCCCCTCACACTTGCTCCGCACGCTCACGTCACTCTCTCGAGCCAGGACTTCCCCAGGAAGTCGTGGCCGCAGATCCACATGGTGAAGACTCGCCACCTGCAGGACTCATGCAAGAACGTCGCTCTCCGGCTCAACTATCACGCCACTGGCGCGCTATGGGGACAGAAATGAACCGCCGCATCCTTGGCACGATCGTGATGATCGTCGTCGCCGCTGCCGTCACGCTCGGCGGTGCCGGCGTTGCCTACGCGTACTGGACGGCGGGCGGTTCCGGAACGGCAGCTGGCGGTACCGGGACCACGGTTGCGGTGACTCTGACGCCGGCAACACCCACCGCTGCACTGTTGCCCGGTGGCACGTCGGGCGTCGTCCTGACCGCAATCAACTCAAACGTCGCGACCGTCCGCATCAACAGCTTCTCGCTCGACACCACGCAGGGCAACGCTGGATTTGCGGTGGATGCCGCTCACTCTGCCTGCACGCTGGGCGCCCTGTCGTTCACTACTCAGACCAACGGTGGATCCGGATGGACGGTCCCCGGCAGGGTGGGTGCCACCAACGGATCGCTGAGCATCACCCTGACGAACTCGGTTTCCATGTCCGCCGCCGCGCTCAATGCGTGCCAGGGTGCGACCTTCACCTTCTACGTGGTGGCCGGCTGATGTCCAGGCACGCGAAGAGACGACCCAGCTGGTGGCGCATCCCTGCGCTCCTGGTGTCGCTCGTCGCTTTCACGCTCGTTGGCTCGGGAGTCTGGGCATACTGGAGCGCCGGTACCGGCGGGACCGGCTCCGGATCCGCCTCCGCGGTGACCGTCGGAGCCGGGGCAACCCCGACCGCAAGTTCGTCCGCATCCAGCGTCACCCTGAGCTGGGCGGCATCCACTATGAGTAATGGCACCGCCGTTTCCGGTTACCTGATCAAGCGTTACAGTGCGACGACGAACGCCGTGCAGACGATCGGCAGTGGATGCTCCGGCACGATCACTGCGCTGACCTGCACCGAGACGTCAGTGCCAAACGGACAGTGGCAGTACACCGTGACACCGCTCTTCGCGACGAACTGGACGGGTGCGGAGAGTGCCAAGAGCAGCGTCGCCTACACGAATCCACTGGCGCCGACCAACGCGATCACTCTGTCCAACGTGACGGGTGCGGCTGTTCTGGGCGGCACCACCGTTTACTACAACGGCACGAACGCCGGCAGCTTTACGCTCACCAATGCGGTTACCGACGCCGGATCGGGTCCGGCATCCAGCAGCACCGCGGCCCTCGGCGGGACATCGACGGGATGGACGACGACGCCGTCAACCGTGTCGACACCGACCGGCGGGCCATACGTTTCCAGCTCCTTCAGCTGGGCGGCCGGTACCGCGAGCTCGCCGACAGAGGTCGTAACAGGTCGCGATCAGGCCAACAACCGGGCGCTAACGACGCTCGCCTTCGTGAACGACTCGACTCCGCCGACCGGCACGATTAGCTACACCAACGGCTATCAGGCCGGAAAGTTCGTGACCGTCGCGTTCAGCGGCAGCGACAGCGGATCCGGTCTTGCATCCGCGCAGCTACAGCGAGCATCCGCGAACCTCGTCGGCGGAACCTGCCAGACCTTCGGTGCGTTCGCCAACCTCGGCACCCTGAACCCGATCTCGCCGTATACCGACATCGCCGTGTCCAACTCGATGTGTTACAACTATCGCTACCTGCTCACCGACCTGGTCGGCAACGCCTTTACCGCGACGAGCTCAAGCACCGCGTGGGTTGACTATGCCGGCGCCGTTCGGTACGAGACGACGGGCGTCGTGAGTCAGCTGCGCTTCGGCGATTCACCGCTGAACGGAAACGTGGTCGCAGCCGACAGCGTGGGAAGCCTCAACCCGAAGTACATCAACGGTGCGGTGCAGGGTGCGAACGGTGAACTGCCGAACGACTCGGACACGGCCGTGACCCTGGATGGCGGCAACGACTACCTGCAGGACACGACCCCGACCGGCCTGCCAACCGGCAGTTCATCCCGCTCGGTCGAACTCTGGTTCAAAACGTCGGCGACGACCCAGCAGGCGCTCTTCGCATACGGCTCGTTCGCCAACGCGGAAGAGTTCGGCCTCTGGATCAACGCCGGCGGCAATGCGTTTACCGCATGGGGCTGGGGCGGTGCGTATGACTCGACTTTCGCGACGCCCGCGAGCGTCGAGGACGGCAAGTGGCACCAGGTCGTCGAAACCTACAACGGCACGGCGCTCGTGGTGTATCTCGACGGCGCCTCACTCGGCTCCTTTGACATGACTCGCAATACGGTCGTCGATTCGTACGGCCTGCAGATCGGCGAAATTGTCGATCCGGGCGACCCCAACTCCGGCTTCAACTTCAGCGGCTCGCTTGACGAGTTCTCCGTCTACAGCGCGGCGTTGTCCCAGACGGATGTCACCAACCACTACCAGCTGGGTGCGAACACGAGTGCGGACACAAGCGGTCCGACCGGCGGATCCGTCGCGGCTACCGGGCTGGGCGGAACGAACTCGCTGTACTCGACCTCGACAACACTGAACGTCGCGCTTGCCAAGGGCACGGATGCCAGCGGTCTCGCACCGATGGGCGCTTACCTGTTCCGCGCGACCGCGCCCCTCACATCCACGGGGAACGCCGACGGCGTCTGTGGCACGTTTGGTGGCTACAGCCTGGTTGCGACCGATCCGGGGACTCCGTTCACCGACAGCGTTTCCGACCAGGCCTGCTACGTTTACCGCTACTCGGTGCCAGACACGCTCGGCAACTACACGACGTACGCGAGCACGCTCATCAAGGTCGACACAACGGCTCCGTCAACGCCCACACTTGCATTCAGCGCCCTCTCGAACGTGTTCGTATCGGGCAACAACGTCTACTACAAGGCGGGAACAAACGGACACTTCACGGTGACGGCGACATCCACAGATTCCACCTCCGGTGTGAACCTCACGTTCCCGACGACACTGGGCACCAACTGGACGACATCCGGCACCGCTAGTGCCACGTCGCGCACGTACACCTACACGGGCACACCGACCGCGTCTGGCGTCGAGACAGTGACGGCGACGAACAATGCTGGAGCCGCGTCATCCGCGACGTTCAACCTCGCGCCGGATGCCGCTGGTCCCGTTGGAGCTTCGATCAGCTATCTCAACGGCACGCAGGCCTCGACCAACGTGTCAGTCACGTTCGGCTCGGGTACAGATACCGGATCGGGCATTGCCTCGACTGTAATCTCGCGTCGAACCGCGACCGTGAACGGAAATGGTACGTGCGGCACGTTCACGGGAGCATGGACGACGGCGTCCACCAATCCGGCAGGTTCGCCCGTCTCGATCACAGTTCCGACGGTGAACCGCTGCTACGAGTTCGAAATCACCGTCACAGACAATCTCAACAACACCACCACGGTCGTGGGCACTGACGCAATAAAGGTGACCTAGTTCGATAGCACTAGTTCCATAGCACTAGTTCGATAGCACTAGTTCGATAGCACCGAGAGGATGTTGCCTGACGGGTCGAGGAACCACGCGATGTCGGGACCCATGTTGGCCGCCTTGCCTCGAGCAATCCCGTGCTCGTCCTGGCGAGCGCCCTCGTAAATCTGGAACTGGACGCCCTTGCCGGTAAGTTCGTGCACGGCGGCGTCGATGTCCGCGACCTCAAGATTGAGCACGGTATAGGTCGCGGGCACGTGGTCCTCTTTCGGGTAGACAAATACGATCCCGCCCTGCGGCAGGGCGATGTCGATCGCGCTCATCGGGTTGTCGTTGACGGTCAGACCGAGCGTGTCCCGATAAAACGTCCGCGCGGTGTCGAGGTCCTTGACGGCCATCCCGCTAAAGATTCCGGTGACTGCAACCATTTTGTTTCTCCTTGAACTCGTTGTTTCGATCTTCCTCGTTATGACGACGAATGGCGAGGCCGCCAATCGACATCTGAACCCGCACCTCCCGATTTGTTCGGTTGGGGCAAGTAGGGAGGTGCGCTAGGCGGTTGCGGCCTCGTCTTCGGGGAGCTCGAGCTCGATCGCGGTGAGTTGCTTGGGCTGCTGATCGACGGTCAGCGGAGTGCCGATGACCTTGGACTCGTCCAGGGCATCCAGCTTGCGGGCGGTAACGAGCACGCGGTTCTCCAGCGAACTCGCGAACTGGTTGTAACTCGAAACCGTGCTGTCGATCGAGCGGCGCAGCTTCTCGGCGTGGTCGGCGAGGGTTCCCAGGCGGCTGTACAACTCTTTCGACAGGGTGAACAACCGCTGGGCGTCCTCCGTGAGGACATCCTGTTGCCAGGTGAATGCCACGGTTTTCAGAACGGCCCACAGGTTGACGGGTGAGGCGAGGGCGATGTTCTTGCTGAACGCATAGTCGAGCAGACCCGGGTCGTGTTCGAGGGCGGCCGCCAGGAGCGGTTCGCTCGGGATGAATGCGATCGTGAAGTCCGGGCTTGCGTCCAGACCCGCCCAGTAGGTCTTTGCGGACAGGGCGTCGATGTGACTCTTGACCTGCTTTGCATGCTGCCCGAGCAGGGTCTTGCGTCGGGTCTCTTCTTCCCCGGTCGCGGTGGGCGGAATTTGGCTGGCCTCGAGGTATGAGTTGTACGGCACCTTGGCATCGACGGCCATGAACTTGCCGCCGGGAAGCCGAACGACCATGTCTGGACGGCCTGCTCCCGCGTCCGAAGAGATGCTCGACTGCAGATTGAAGTCGACGCGGTTGATAAGCCCGGCGGATTCGACGACGTTGCGCAGCTGTGCCTCACCCCAGACCCCGCGGCTCGCATTGTTGCGAAGAGCGGACGCAAGCGAATCCGTCGTGATGCGCAGCCGCTCCTCCGCTTCGCTGGCCAGCTTTAACTGCTGGCTCAGTTCGCCATGCTGCTGACTGCGCTGCGTCTCGAGGTCGGTGACCTTCAGCTGCATCGTGCGCAGTGTCTCCTGCACCGGAGTGAGCGCCTGAAGCACCTTGCTTTCCGCGCGCTCGCGCTCGGTGCGTTCGAGTTGCTCTGCCTTGGTGCGATCGGACAGATCGCGGAACTGGCCCTGCTGCTCGACCACCTGCTCACGGAGCGCGGCCGCCGTTGCCTGGAGTGCGGCGATGTCAGCGCTCAGTTCCGCGCGCAAGGCCGCCTCTTCGGCTCGCACCTCGGACAGCGCGGCCTGATGCTGTGCCTCAAGTACCGCGGGATTCTCGCCCGCGACGGACACCGCCCTGCGCGATCGCCCGATCAGCAGTCCGATGACGGCGCCGAGAACCACACCTGCAACGAGGCCGATGATGAGCGCAACTACGGGGTCCATGGCCTCAAGTATCGCTTCAGGCGCCGACAACGCTGCGGTTTTCTTCCGGCGCGGCCACTTGGTGAGCGTTCATAAATGTTCCCGAAATGTCTCCAGTTAGAGTGGGCGCATGAGCACAGTCACAGCAGACTCGGGCACCAAAGCAACCGTCGATCACTGGATCAACGGCAAGACCGTCAGCGGAACATCCACGCGTACCGGCCCGGTGTTCGACCCGGCAAAGGGCGAGGTCGCTCGCGAGGTGCGGCTCGGCAGCACTGCGGATGTCGACGCAGCCGTGCAGGCGGCCAAGGCGGCATTCCCGGACTGGGCGGGCGCATCCTGGGCCAAGCGCCAGCAGGTGATGTTTGCGTTTCGCGAGATCCTGAACGCACGCAAGGGCGAGGTCGCCGCCATCCTCACCAGCGAGCACGGCAAGGTGACATCGGATGCGCTGGGCGAGGTCGCCCGCGGGCTCGAAGTCGTCGAGTTCGCCACCGGCATCCCACACCTGGCCAAGGGCGAGTACAGCGAGAACGTGTCGACCGGCGTCGACGTCTATTCGCTCAACCAGCCGCTTGGCGTGGTCGGTATCATCAGCCCGTTCAACTTTCCGGCGATGGTGCCGCTGTGGTTCTTCCCCATCGCGCTTGCGACGGGCAACACCGTCGTGCTCAAGCCGAGCGAGAAGGACCCTTCGGCATCCCTCTGGATGGCGAAGGCTCTCAAGGAGGCCGGTTTGCCGGATGGCGTTTTCAACGTCGTCCACGGTGACAAGGAATCCGTAGATGCTCTGCTCGATCATCCCGATGTCGCATCCATTTCGTTCGTCGGTTCGACGCCTATTGCGAAGTACATCTACGAGACGGCGTCGAAGAACGGCAAGCGCGTACAGGCACTCGGTGGGGCAAAGAACCACATGCTCGTGCTGCCGGACGCCGACCTCGACCTGGTTGCCGACTCTGCTGTCAACGCGGGTTTCGGCTCAGCGGGCGAACGCTGCATGGCCATCTCGGTCGTCATCGCGGTCGAGCCGGTCGCCGACGAATTGATCCAGAAGATCACGGACCGGATGTCTGGCCTCAAGATCGGCGACGGAACGCGCGGTTGCGACATGGGGCCGCTCATCACCAAGGAGCACCGCGACAAGGTCGCGTCGTACATCGACGTTGCCACCGAGGACGGTGCCGTCGTTGTGGTGGACGGGCGCGGTGTCACGGTGGATGGTGAAGCGGACGGCTTCTGGCTCGGCCCTACGTTGATTGACAAGGTGCCGCTCACCTCGCGCGTATACACGGAGGAGATCTTCGGGCCGGTGCTCTCAATCGTGCGCGTGGAGTCATACGAAGAGGGACTCGCGATAATTAACGGGTCGAAGTATGGCAACGGAACCGCGATCTTCACCAACGATGGTGGAGCGGCACGCCGTTTCCAGCACGAGGTGCAGGTGGGCATGATCGGCATCAACGTGCCGATCCCGGTACCGGTCGGTTACTACTCATTCGGTGGCTGGAAGGACTCGCTCTTCGGCGATACGAAGGCATACGGCCCGGATGCCATCCACTTCTTCACGCGCCAGAAGGCCATCACCTCGCGCTGGCTCGACCCGTCGCACGGTGGCATCAACCTCGGTTTCCCGCAGAACTAGCACCTCGGTTTCTCGCAGAACCAGCACCTCGGTTTCTCGCAGAACCAGCACCTCGCACTTCCCGCCTCACCTTTTCACCCTGTGCTACTTCCGTAACTCATGCAGGATTGAAGATGTTGGAGAAAAAGCCCCGGAATCTCGCGGGTCGCTTCCGCAGATTTCAAAAACTGCATGAGTTACGGAAGTGGAGTCGTCGCCGCCGCAATCATGATGCTGGTTGACGACGGCCGCCTCGAAGCCGATACGGCCGTGGCCGACTGGCTGCCCGAACTCACAGCTCCGAAGGTTCTTCGTACACCGTCGTCGCTCATTGACGACTTCGTCGCCATGAAGCGCGCGATGACCCTCGAGGATCTGCTGACCTTTCGCAGTGGCTGGGGCTTTCCATCCGACTTTTCCTATCCGGGAGTCGCGCCGCTGTTCAGCGAACTCCAGCAGGGGCCGCCCAGGCCGGGTCGACACCTGGAATGTCATCGGACGCTATGGCTGGGTTGGCGAAAGCGGCACCGCCTGGCACATCACGCCATCAACCGGGCTGGTAACCATCTTGCAGACGCAGACGCAGACGCAGACGCAGACGACGGAACCGACGACCCCACCGGTCATGCACGATTTTTGGACCTATGCCGCGGGCGCTATTTTGCGGTGACGAGCGCGGGCGCCCCAATCGCGCCGAGCTTGCCGCCCGTCGCGGCGACCAGGGCCGCGATATCGGTCACGTCGTTCCGACGCGCTGCGTGAACCATGATCGCCGAACACGCCTGCGCATCCGCGAGCGCGTTGTGGTGGTCGAAGTCTTCGAATCCGGCGGCCATCGCGGCGACCGGCAGCCGGTATGAATCGAGACTGTAGGTCTTGCGAGCGACCTGCAGGCTGCAGGCGTAACTGAACGCGGGCGTCTCGACGTAGGTCGCCTCGCACGCAGCGGAGATCACGCCCATGTCGAACCCGGCGTTGTGCGCGACGAGGATGTCGCCGTCGGCAAACGCGACCAGGTCGGGAAGCTGTTCGGTCCAGAGGAGCGCGTCGACAACATCCGCGGCGACCAGTCCATGGATGCGGGTGTTCCACTCCCAGAACTCGTCGTGCCCGATGGGCGGCTTGATCAGCCAGTAGGCCTGGTCGACCACGCGGCCATCCCGCACCTTCACCATGCCGACTGAGCAGGCCGACGCGCTCGACGAGTTTGCGGTTTCGAAGTCGATCGCGGTGAAATCCATTGGCACGTTTCCGATGCTCTCACGCACATCCGACTACGCCTCGATGACCCGCGCGTAAGGTTGAGAATGTGGGCAAGCACGAAGAAAACGCCGCATCCTTCGACCGGGCGGCGGATGCGTATGAGCGCGGACGCCCCGAATATCCGGCCGGGGCCGTCGACTGGCTTGTGCCCGCGGGTGCGAAGACAGTGCTCGATCTGGGCGCGGGTACCGGCAAACTGACGCGCGCGCTGACCGCTCGCGGACTCGAGGTTTTCGCCGTCGACCCGTCGCCGAAGATGCTCGACCAGCTGCGCGAAGCCGTCCCGGGCGCGATCGCGAGCGAGGGCACGGCCGAGGACATCCCCCTGGCCGATGCGAGTGTCGACGCGATCCTCGTGGCGCAGGCGTGGCACTGGGTCGATCAGGATCTCGCGCTGCCATCCGTTGCCCGCGTTCTCAGGCCCGGCGGGACCCTCGGGCTGGTCTGGAACATCCGGGATGAGCGCACGCCGTGGGTCGCGCGCCTGACCACGGTGATGCACCAGGCGACCGGCGAGCAGTTCATCGAGAGCGGCAGCATCCAGCAGGGACCGTTCGGGCCGATCGAGAAGGCCGACTTCGAGTGGTCGCGCGAGTTCACGCGTCCCGAAATCATCGATCTGCTGCGCTCGCGAAGCTACTTCATCACGGCATCGACCGAGGAGCAGGCGCGCATCGTCGCAGGTGTCAACGAGCTGCTGGATACGGATCCCGATGTCGGCGGCCAGCAGGCCTGGACCATGCCGTACGTCACGCACTGCTTCCGGATGCGGCTACCCGCCTGATCTGATCCGCACGTCCGCCCTCTCGATCCACTCCACCGCCATAACTCCTGCAATTTTTGCTCGCGTCGGCTGTCGCCCGCGTCATTCCGCGGGCGCGCGCTCGGCTCACCGAAAATTGCATGAGTTATGCGCACAGAATCTGCGAGAACCGCAGCCGCCGGTAGCCTTGACCCTCGTGGCTCTAACTATCGCGATCGTCGGTCTCCCCAATGTCGGAAAGTCGACTCTCTTCAATGCGCTGACCAAGAACACCGTTCTGGCGGCCAACTATCCGTTCGCGACCATCGAGCCGAACGTCGGGGTCGTCAACCTGCCCGACCCGCGTCTGCAGCAGCTGTCCGACCTGTTCCACTCGGAGCGCATCGTTGCGGCTCCCGTTTCATTCGTCGACATCGCCGGCATCGTGAAGGGTGCGTCCGTCGGTGAGGGCCTCGGCAATAAGTTCCTGGCGAACATCCGCGAGGCGGATGCGATCGCCGAGGTGGTGCGCGGCTTCGAGGACCCGGATGTCGTTCACGTCGACGGCAAGGTCGATGCTGCCAGCGACCTGGAGACCATCAACACGGAGCTGATCCTCGCCGACCTGCAGACGCTCGAAAACGCAACCGCGCGCTACGAGAAGGAGTTGCGTGCCAAGAAGATCACCCAGGTGACGGTGGATGCTGCCGCCGCGGCAACCGCGTGGCTGAACGACGGTAAGCCACTGTCCGCTTCATCCATTGACCTCGAGCCGATTCGCGAACTCGGCCTCCTGACCGCGAAGCCATTCATCTACGTGTTCAACGTGGACGAGGCGGTCCTCAGTGATCCGGCGCGCAAGGCAGCGCTCGAGGCTCTCGTCGCCCCGGCACATGCCGTGTTCCTGGACGCAAAGCTCGAGTCAGAACTCATCGATCTGGATGCCGAGGACGCCGCCGAGCTGCTGGCATCAACCGGGCAGGACGAGAGCGGCCTCGACCAGCTTGCGCGCATCGGCTTTGACACGCTTGGACTGCAGACCTATCTCACGGCCGGTCCGAAAGAAGCGCGCGCCTGGACGATCCACAAGGGCTGGAAGGCGCCGCAGGCGGCCGGCGTCATTCACACGGATTTTGAGAAGGGCTTCATAAAGGCCGAGGTGATCGGCTTCGGCGACCTCATCGAGACCGGATCGATCGCCGAGGCCCGCGCCCACGGCAAGGCCCGGATCGAGGGCAAGGACTACGTGATGCAGGATGGCGACGTGGTCGAGTTCCGATTCAACAACTAGCCCCGCGACTCGGGTTGGCTTTGTCCACCGGCAATCGGGGGACGTGATAAACGGAGAGCACGAAAATGGCCGTCGGTCGATCATCGAACAAAATGGATGCCGTCGGTGAGGTAGTTCTCCGGCTGACGGCCGCCGAAGCCCTCGTCCTCTTCGGCTGGCTTTATCGAGCCGAGAAACTCGATCGACCTGCGGCTTGTGAAGATGAAGCCGAACGAGTGGGCTTCTGCGACATGAACTCGATGTTGGAGTCCGTTCTTGTTGCGCAACTGCGCGACGACTATGCGGCGTTGCTGGCGGCCGCGCGCACTGAGATACTCGGTTCACATGTGTGAGTTAGAAAGGATCCCGCTCCGATGACCCGAATTCGACTGGTCCGCGCACCGAACCTGGCCGCGGTCGAGTACGCGTATGCATCCACGGTGTCAGCGGGCGCGCGGATGGTTTACGTTGCCGGTGCCTGTCCGCTGGATAGCGATGGCAGCGTCGTCGGCCGCGATGACCTCGCCGCTCAGACCGTTCAGTGCCTCGACAATCTCGTCGCGGCACTCGAGGCAGCAGGGGCGGTGCTCACGGATGTCGTCGAAACCCGCGTACTTGTTGCCTCATCGGATCGTGCGGACCTGGCCACGGTGTGGGATGTGTACCGGGAGCGGTTCGGCGACCACGATGTACCGAGCACGCTTATCGGCGTTGCGGTACTCGGTTACGTGAACCAACTCGTTGAGATCGAGGCGACCGCCGCCGTCATGAGTGACTAACGGAATCGTGATCGCGCGGTTCCGCGGAGATCTCTCCGACGCGCCGTCGGTGCGTGCACGATGGGCGGCGCGTCGCGAAAATCTCCGGCACAGCGCACGTGACCGCAATTCAGTAGACGAGCAACTCGCGCACCTCGACGTACCCGTACGTCGGCAGGCGATTCGCCCAGACGATGGCCTCGTCCAGGTCCTTGCATTCCATGAGATAGAACGCCTCAATCTGGCGGGCGCCCTGGGTGAACGGATGCCGCTGGACCGCATCCGCGAGATCAACGCCTCCGAGGCTGGTCCTCACAAGCCTTGCTTCGGTTGCGGCGGGGACAAGTGCACCGTTTTCGATAAAGACGCCCTCCGCTTTCGCGTTCGCGTCGAAGTCCGCCCAGACCTGAACATCCTCTTCACCGCCGGAAGCAGCATCCGCCTCGGCCCAAAGCAACATGAGATATCGCATGTCCGACGGCAACTCGCGTCGGCGACATCTCGCGTCGCTATGAGGTGAAGTAGGCCGCCCACGCCGTGGCATAACCGGCCTCGTCGGTCGGCTTCATCACCCCGGTTACTCGAAGGAGAGCGGTTCCATGGACGAGGTCGTACTCGGGCCCAAGGATGGGGTAGGCCTTGAGTTCCTTCTGGATGTATTTGCCCCGCGCGGTTGCCATTGCGGCGGTCGGCCAGATCTCGATCGTGGCGCCGCAGTCGGCGCCCAGGTCTGTGCACGGCGTCCGGGAGTCGTACAGCGTCGCCGCTTGGGAATACTCGTTCGGTCGACCGATCAGGTTGTTCGGATCGTTGTCTTCCGTGATCTGGATCACCTTCGTCACCTGCGGGACTTTGGCTTGAAGGTACATCGAGATCGCGCTCGCGGTTACTGCCTTCGGCGTCGCACTCGGTGTCGGTGCCGCCTTGGGCGTCGCCGGAGACTTAGCTGGCGCGGAACAACCCGTGAGCAGGAGCGATACGCCGACGGTGACGGCGGCGAGAATAACGGGGTACTTGGGCATTGGCTTCCTTCGGTCGGCCATTCGGAAGCGTATCTCTACGGGGTGCTTCCGTTTGCGCGAAGGCGATGCGGTTGCCGGGGCTCGCTCGTCGCGACTCAGGGGCCGGGAGCGGAACTCGCATCCGGCCCCTGAGCGCTGCAGCGATGTCTTACGACTGCGTTTGGGTTCGGCCTACTTGCCCGATCCGCCGAACAGTGATCCGAACAGCTGCCCGAGTGACTCGCCGTGGTGGGTGCCGGAGGCGGTTGAACTGCCCGGTGCAACGGTGTGCGCCATGTTGCTGATCTGGGGCCCGCTCTTCTGCCCCGTCACATCAGGCTGCGGGGCGGGAGTCGCTCCGGCGATGAGGATCGACGTGACGTCCTCACGGATGTTCGCCACGAGCGTGCGGTCGATACCGTTCTTGGCTGAGGCCTTGAGCGCGGACGCAAGATTCTGGATCTGCGTTCCGTATCCACCGGACAGTGCCGTCGACGTAATCTGCTCGGCAAGCGCATTCGCATCCGCCGGCTGTGCGTTCTTCAGTGCTGTCAGGTCACTCTGCAGGTTCGTGGGCAGCGCCCCGAAGATCGTCGGGTTGTCGACGATCCGTGTGGCAAGAGCCTGCGCCCCAGTTCCGTTGACCTGGCCATCGAACAGGTCGGCGCGCAGCTGCTTCAGCAGCGACAGTGCGCCGAGGTGATCGTGCACCGGGACGGATGCGTGCGCCGCGACCTGCACAGACGGCCCGGTCGCCGCCGTCGCGCTCGCGGCACCCGCACCGAGCAGGCCGCCCGCCGCCACGAGGGATGTTGCCCCGATCGCCAGCGCCGTACGCAGGGGCGTACCGAAGGCTCGTGTGATTTTCTGGTTGTTGATCATGAATGATCCCTTCCATATTCCACACCCGCGCCCGCTCCGAACAGGTGGTCGGAGCTACTGCACGCGGGCATCGAGCGAACGTACTCACTCGACCTGAGTGTGTTGTCCGTAGTCCCTGACGGTCCCCTCCGTAGGGTGAAAATCACTTGTGTGCTGGGGCGAGAGTCGTTACGGTACGGCCTAGTGCTCGGGCACGGAGAGCGACGCCTCTTCGTCGTCGCCGATCAGGAAGTAGCCCAGAAAGCTAACGCCATCGTCCAGCGCATCGAACCGGGCAATCCGTACTTCCTGTGGCTCGAAGAAAACATCACCGGCGCGGAGCAACTGTTCCGGACCGCCCTCGACCTGGTAGATGACCGAACCATCGAGGATGCTGCCGAACACCGGCGTGTTGTGGATGTGGAGCCCGCCGGGGTGACCGGGCAGCATCCGGATGCGGCGTACCTCAACACGTGCGGTTTGCTTGACCTTATCCAGTCGGGCGTTCAGGAGAACTTCCCGCACAACGGGTTCTTCTCGCGTGGGTTCCATTGTTGCCTCCGATCATTTCCAACCTAGGTGCTGAAACTGAGCGCGCCCGGCGGGCAAACCGCAATCCCTTGCCACGACGTGTGCGCACGGGGTTGGCTGGTGAGTAACGACCCAAGGAGGACGCCATGAGCGACGACAAGCACAAGGACACGGACGAACCGATCGGCGAATTCGACGAAACCAACGGTCTGGCCGGCAACCTGGATGGCGACGACGGAGGCGCGAAGACGCCCGCGAACCAGGACGAGCTGCACGTGATTCCGAATCTGCTCGCCGATCCTGCGGATGACTACGACGAGTCCGGCACCGATGAGAGTTACGACTCGGAGGGCGCGAAGTAACATCGATTCGTGGCACACCTACACAAGACGACCCTCGTCCCATCCAAGCTGGAGCTCATTGCCGAGTGGGCTCCCAGGCAGCCGTGGTTCGGCGGCAACGCGAGCGCGAAGTTCGAGACCATCGCGTCCTTTCGTCTGGATGATCCGGATGGCGAGGTTGGCGTTGAAACCCTCTTCGTGAGGGCGGGCGATGGCCCGGTACTGCAGATTCCGCTCACCTATCGAAACGAGGAAGTCCCCGGCGCAGAACACTTTCTCGTCGGCACTATGCAGCACGGCGTGCTCGGCCTGCGCTGGACCTACGACGCCATCGGCGACCCGGTCTATCTCGAGGCGGTGGCAACAGTCGCCCTGACCGGCGGTTCGCAGGCCGAGATGTACTACGAGGAAGACGGCGTTCGGACCATCAAGGAACCGAACGCGACAGCGCAGGGCAGCGGCCAGTCGGGAACCGCGGTACCGAGTGTGCGGGATGATCACGTGCCCGCTGCGCGCAACGACAAGTCGTCGACCCTGGTGGAGACCGACCGACTCGCGATCCTGGTCGCGCGCCAACCCGTCGCGCATCCACTCTCGACCGACACACGCGCGCACACGGTCAGCGGCACCTGGACGGACCAGTCCGAGTCGGCACTTCTCGCCCTGGTCTCGCTCCGCGGGTGAGCGACGCCGGCGGTTTTATCGACGCCGCGCTGCAATACGAGGTCTCGCCTTACGTTTATCCCAACGGCGACGGGGGACTTCGTCGCTATGGCACGTCAATCGGCGCGATTCGTGGAACGGTGCGGGACGCGCTCAAACGATTTCCCGCCTTGTCCCACGACGAGCTAATGGCTCTCAGTTCCGAGCTCTGGGGGGTCCCGGTCTACGAGCGCAGGCTCGCTGCGGTCGTTCTCTTGCAGGCGCGAGTGGGCGAGCTCCGCGCGAAGGACCTCACCCGGGTTGAGGGATTCATTCGCAGCGCCGATTCGGATGCACTCGTGCAGCAACTCGTCATCGACGTGCTGATTCCGATGTTCACCGGAATGGAGGCGACATCCGCGAACCGGACGATGCAGGTGCTTAAACGCTGGGCGGATGAATCGGACCCTGCCCTGCGAGCGGCATCGCTTGCGGTCAGCCGCTCCCGATCGTAAGAGCCCGCTCGACGAGCATCGTTCCGCCAACCAGGATCATCGCGCAACCCGCGATCTTGGTGATCACAACCGTCGCACGCGGCCGCGATCGCAGCAGCCGGCGCGCAAGGATCGCGACGGTTGCATAGATCACTGCGCAGTCGAGGATGTGGAAACTGCCCAACGTGAGCAACTGGGCCCAGACCGGCCACCCGCCCGGCGTCGTGAACTGGGGAAGCAAGGCGACGACAAGCAGCAGGCCTTTCGGATTGAGGCCGCTTACGCCGAATCCGCGCAGGAACTGCATCCACCCGCTGTCGGCAAGCGGCGCCTCGTCAAGGGCAATAGCGGGCGCTCGCCGGAACAGGGTGTTGCCGCCGAGCCATAGCAGGTAGAACCCTCCGGCGGCGGTGAGGATCGTGAGCGCGAGCGGGAAACGCGTAACCAGAGCTCCGAGCCCGAACGCAACGACGCTGACGACGACCACGTAACCGGCAAGGATTCCGGTGATTGCCGGAACAATCGAACGAGCCCGAAGTCCGGCCGAGATCGCGTAGGCCCAGTCGGCTCCCGGCACGAGTGCGAGCAGTGCGGCAATGGCCCAGAACTGGCCAACCAGGGCAAGATTCACCGCGCGATCCTTTCGTCGCGGCAAAGATAGCCAGAAAAGTCCGATAAGTGTTTCGAAATATGGGCGCAGGGTCGGCAAATAGTGGAAGAATCTCCCGAATGGACGTCCTCGACCGGAAGATTCTGTCCGCGCTGCAAGCGGATGGTCGAATCAGCATCACCGATCTTGCCGAACGAGTGGGGCTCAGCCTTTCGGCGGCGCACCGTCGAGTCCGCGAACTGGAGCTGTCCGGGGCGATTCAGGGCTATCGCGCTATCGTTTCGCCGAGCGCCGTCGATCTCGGATTCGAGACGATCGTCTTCGTCACGATCTCCCGCACCGACCTCGACACCATCGAAGCGTTCGAGAGAGCGGTGACGTCGATTCCGTCGGTCGTCGATGCCGAGCGGCTGTTCGGCGACCCGGACTACCTGCTGCGCGTCGTCACGCGTGACCTCGCGGGCTACCAGGAGCTCTATGACAACGTGCTGGGCAGACTACCCGGTGTGCAACGAGCGACCTCGACGCTCGTGATGAAACGGCTGCGCACCGACCGCACGCTTCCGGTCGGATAAGTGAAACCGATGGATGCGCAGCGCCAGGAGCGGCTCCGGCTGGCCGAGCTCTCCGACCCTTTCGACCCGGACCGCAGTGATCTCGAAGTGTACGTCGATATCGCTCGCGAGGTCGGCGCACGCAGCGTTCTCGACGTCGGATGCGGCACCGGCAGCTTTGCGCTGATGCTGGTGACCGAGGGAATCGAGGTCACCGCGGTCGATCCCGATGACGGTGCGATCACGGTGGCCAAGCGGAAGTCTGGCGCGGAGCGGGTGCGCTGGATCGTCGGAGACGCAGAGAGTCTCCCGCCGCTGCAGGTCGACTTGGCAACGATGACCGCGAATGTTGCCCAGGTGTTCGTCACGGACGAGGCCTGGCTAGGCACCCTGCGCGGCATCCGCGGCGCGCTTCGCCCAGGCGGCCGGCTGGTGTTCGAGACGCGCGATCCCGATCGTCGCGCCTGGGAGGACTGGGCAACGGACGACGCTCGGGAAACGGTCGAGGTCCCGGACATCGGTCCGGTCGAGACCTGGCTGGAGATACTCGAGGTCGCGCCACCCCTGGTCAGCTTTCGCTTCACCAACCTCTTTGCATCGGATGGCTCGACGATCGTGAGCGATTCGACTCTCCGCTGGCGCAGTCGCGAGGAGGTTGAGGCGTCCCTCGCGGTCGCCGGGTTTTCCGTGGACGAGATTCGTGATGCGCCCGACCGACCCGGTCGTGAGTTCGTGTTTCTCGCCACCCGGCGCGAGTAACGTAACGATTTGTGGAACATCTACCCGAAGCGGAGGTGGCACGCCGGCGTGCCCGCCTCGAAGAACAGACCGGATCCTGGCAGCCCAACTCCCTCGCGGCGGCATTCGACACCGCGGTAGCGAAGCATCCTGAACGGTCGTACATCCTTGCCGAGTCCGGCTCGCTGACCTACGCGGAGGTGCAGGCGCGATCGCTCGATCTGGCGGCCGGCCTCGTCGCACTCGGTGTGGCCGTCGGCGACCGAATAGCGCTGCTCGTCGACAACCGCCCCGAGTATGCCGCCATCAAATTCGCGATTGCGAGGACCGGGGCCATCGCCGTGCCGCTCAACTACTCGTACAAGGGAGATGAGATACGCGAGCGGCTCGAGCAGTCCGGGGCATCCGTCCTGATCTCCATCGACCAGTCAGTTGCGACCAACTTCCTGGACGTGTTCGACGCCATGGTCCCGGGCTGGGAATCGCGGGTTGTGAGCACGCAGCTGCCCGAGTTGCGGCACATCTTGCTGGTAAACAACGGGGCAAGGCCGGATGCAGCGAGCATCGCCTCGCTCACCTCCGATGAGGAGGATGTCGCCGAGGTTGACGCGCGCACGGCAGGCCTCGATCCGGATTCGGTGTGTGACATCGTCTTCACCTCGGGTACGACCGGTCACGCAATCGGCGCCGAGCTGACACACGACATGGTGCTGCGCAGCGCATACGGCTCGGCCTACCATCGAGCGTTCGATGACGGCTGGCGGATCAGCTTCGCGCTGCCGCTCTACCACGTGTTCGGGTACATCGAAGGCATGCTCGCGGCAATCTTCGTTGGTGGAGCAATCGCACCGCTTCGCATCTTCAACCCGAAGACGGTGCTCACGATCATCCAGGACTTCCAGATCAACGAGGTGCTCTTCGTCCCGACGATGACGGTCGCGGTCGTGGATCTCGCGGCCAAGGAGGCGTTCGATCTCAGTTCTCTGCAGTCCGTGTTTTCGGCGGCAGCGCCGGCGCCCGTCTGGCTGTGGGAGCGTGTGCTCAGCGACCTGAAACCGGTGATGGTGTTCACGGGGTACGGACAGACGGAAGTCTCAGCCGCAACCGCCCTGACGCTCCCGGGCGACGACATCGAAACGGTCGCGGCCGTTGTGGGCACGACAAAGCTCGGCGGCCTCGCCGCGAGTGGAGCATCGGATGGCCGACTCGCCGAGTACCGCACGGTTGATCCGTTCACGGGTGCGCCGCTGCCGGTCGGCCAAAACGGTGAACTCTCGGTGCGTGGGCCTCAGGTGACGCACGGATATTTTCGCAGTCCGGATCGCACCGCGGAAGCCGTGGATGCCGGCGGCTGGCTGCGCACCGGCGACCTCGGCCGAATCAACGAGCGGGGCTATCTCGAACTCGGCGGGCGCAGCAGCGAACTGTTCAAGGTCGGCGGTGAACTGGTCGCGCCGGTCGAGGTCGAGCGGGTACTCACGGGCATCGACGGCGTAAGCCAGGCGTTCGTCGCCGGCATCCCAGACGAGCTGTACGGAGACATCGGCTGGGCGTGGGTCGTGCCCACCGAGGGTGCGACAATCGACGCCCGGACGCTGCTCGCCCACCTGCGAGAGCACCTCGCGCCGTTTAAGGTTCCGCGGGGAATTACCGTGCTCGAGGCATCAGAGCTGCCGACCACGACCACGGGGAAAGTGCAGAAGTACCTGCTGGTGCAGTCCCACAAATAGGCTCGGGTCATGGTCACCCGCGAGATCGCGTCGAAGCAGCGGGAGATCCCGGATGTTCACGCCTGGACGGGCCGCGCCGCGTTCGGGGTTGCCGCGTTCCTGCTCGCTGAGTTCATTGTGCGCGAGACCGAAGGGTCGCGCCCGCCCCTCAGCCACACCGCAGCCCTGATTTCATTCATGGCGCACTCGAGCATGCAAACCCTCATCATCGTGACGCTCGATGCCGTGCTCATGGCCTTTCTGATCGTGTTCCTCGCGGCGTTCCGACAGCTGGTTACGGCAGCGTTTGACGGCATCGAATGGGTCGCAGATCTCGTGTACGGATCCGGCCTCGTCTTCGTCGGGATTCAGCTCGTGGGTGATGCGATGGAGGGTGGTGCCGCACTGGACGCGTCGAGCGCAAGCCCCGATGTCTCGGTACTCCGCGCGCTGACCGAGGGGCACATTTTGCTGTTCGGATCGATCGGATGCGTGCTGCTCGCGCTCGTCGCCGCGGCTTCGGGCTACGTGATCCTGGCATCGGGAGCCCTGCCCAAATGGACGGGGCGAGTCGCGTTCGTGGTCGCGGGCCTCAACATCATCGCCGTTCCCACCCTTTTCGGCGGGACGAGCGACACGTCATTCCTCGCCGCGGGAGGCCTCGGCGTCACGGTCTTTGCGACGTTCCCGTGGCTCGCGTGGGTGATCATCGTTGGAGCGGTCACCGTGCGCGGTTACCGTCCGGCGCGGCCGGGACTACTTCGAGTAGCCCGACTTGACCATGGCGATCATGGCGGCGACCAGGGTCACGCCGACGAGCACGGCAAGAACTGAAATCACGGTGATCAGAATCGGAACGGCCATGCCCCAAGGTTACGCGATTCGTGCGCGCCGAACCGCCCCAATCAGCAGGATTGCGCAGAGCAGGTACCAGAAAGCGCCAAACGCGGAGTAGCCGGCGATCGTCGTCAGGCTCGTGCGCGGCGCGCTCGCGGTGACGATGAAAGAGATCCCGGCGAGCACCGAGAGGCCGCCGCTGATGATCATCGGCCATTGACCGCCGACCGGCTTTCGTCTGCCAAGCGCAAGCGTGAGTTGCACAGCCCCCGACACCGATGCCCAGGCGCCGAACACGATGAGCATGGGGGTCAGGCCCGCCGCTACGATCAGCAGGACGACCGCGGCAGCAAGCCCCACGAGGATCCCCACGTACTGCGCGAGGTGCGACGGCGCGGATGGGGTTGCCCGCGCATCCAGAAACGTTGCCACCGCGTCCCAGACCGGATAGATGACGAGCAACACGATGGCGATTGCCGTCGGCGACGTTGCCGTGGTCACGGTCGACGCCAATAGGAAGACGAGTGTCACCCAGACCACCGAGAAACCGGCGCGGATGAAGTAGAGGGTTCGTAACGCTGCAGGGATGTTCACCTTCTGAACAACGAGGATGCGGCCCGAAACGTTCACGACATTCTGCGCCAGGTGCCCGAGCGCCTATGATCCAGCCATGACGAGACGCTCATCACTCGCGCTCGCTGTGGTCGGCGCGCTCGCGCTCGGATCCCTCGCCGGATGTCAGGCGACGACCCCTGGCTCATTCACCCGTGCGCTCGCCCAGGCGGATACGGCGAAATGGACGAAGCAGGCGGTGAACGCCGCAGCATCCTCGGCCCCGACGGCAACCACGAAGTTGAGCGGATTCGAGGCGTGTCGATCCGACACTGGGTTTTTCACGACGTCGGACGAGTGGCGCACGATCACCGACATCGCCGTCTCGTCGGCGCAGCAGGAGGCTGCCACCGCCGCGATCGCCGGCGCGTTCACGAAGTCCGGCTGGACGGAGACACGACCGCGCGGACTCGTGACCCTGAAGGGGGGAGCCACCGGGAAGCGCAAGGGGCTGATCACCGTTCAGACGGCCGGGCCGACTGCGCTGGCAATAACGGTAGAGAGCGGCTGTTACGCCTGATACGCGCCTAGGCTTTTGAGCATGAAGCTCGCACTCCACTTTCCCAATTTCACCTACCCCGGCGAGCCGGCATCGCTGGCCGGAATAATCCGGGCGACGGCGAAGACCGCTGACGACGGCGGCTTCGAAACTATGACTCTCATGGACCACTGGTTTCAGATGGAGATGCGCGCGCCCGCCACCGATCCAATGCTCGAGGGTTATACGACGCTCGGCTTCATCGCGGGACAGACGAAGAAGCTGAAGCTGGGACTGCTCGTGACGGGAGTGACCTATCGCTATCCGGGCCTGCTCGCGAAGATCGTTGCGACGCTCGATGTGCTCTCGGAGGGACGCGCGTTTCTCGGCATTGGTGCGGCGTGGTACGAGAAGGAGCACCTGGCACTCGGTGTGCCATATCCACCCATCTCGGAGCGGTTCGAGATGCTCGAGGAAGCCATCCAGATCTGTGAACAGATGTGGAGCGACAACGAGGGACCGTACGACGGAAAGCACTATCACCTCGCCGAGACGATCTGCCGCCCGCGTCCCTTGCAAACACCGCGCCCGCGCATCCTGATCGGCGGGGGTGGCGAGAAGAAGACCCTGAGGCTGGTCGCCAAATACGCTGATGCCTGCAATCTCTTCGACATCGGCGACGGCCTGGCGGACAAGCTCGCCATCCTCGATCGTCACTGCGAGGACCACGGCCGCGACCCGGGTGCCATCGAGCGCACTGCGCTCAGCGCGGGCAATCCGCTCGACGACGTCGATGGGTTCCTTCGAAAGATGGAGGCCTGGCGCGCTCTCGGCATCAGCCAGGTGTGGGTTTCGCCGCCCGATCTCGACCCCGTGCGTTTCGCTTCTCGGATGTCCGAGGAAGTACTTCCGAGACTGACGCAAATCTAGGGATAGGCTGAACGCACAATCGAATATCGGGCCACGCACGCGATGCGGGAGAGCTTCCAGATCCTCTTGAAGCACCGAAGGAGCAAGCCTCCCCGCCAATCTCTCAGGTTTAAGTACCGCATCGAACTGGCCACTCTGAAAAAGACTCTTTTCGGTGATCGAGCAGCCAGCTTGCTGGCGTATCGAGATCTGATCCGAGACTGCCGACGGTGAAAGCTGACCACAGCGAAACTCTCAGGCCAATGACAGAGGGGGAGTTCTTGTCCAGCCCGCATGCTCTGGAGAACTCCGTGACGACTAGATATTCACCGCTCCACCAGAAGCACGTTGACGCCGGTGCGAGCTTTACCGACTTCGCCGGCTGGCAGATGCCGGTTCGCTACAGCTCCGACCTCGCCGAGCACCACGCCGTGCGGACGGCCGCCGGCCTCTTCGATCTCTCTCACATGGGCGAGATCGTCGTGCTCGGATCGGATGCTGCCGCCGCGCTGGACTATGCGCTTGCCGGCAATATTTCCGCCGTCTCGATCGGCCAGGCCAAGTACAGCCTGCTGCTGAATGAAACCGGGGGAATCATCGATGATCTCGTCGTCTATCGCACTGGCGACGATCGATTCCTTATTGTCGCGAACGCATCCAACCGTGAGGTCGTCGCGGAGGCGCTCAAGCTGCGCAGCGCGGCGTTCGACTGCGAGGTGTACGACGAGAGTGACGACCTGGCGCTAATTGCAGTGCAGGGACCGAAGGCGTTCGAGATCCTGGGCCAGGTCGACGGGCTGGACATTCCCGGGCTCGCCGAGTTGAAGTACTACCGCTCCGTTCCGGGAACCTTCGAACCAAACCCACCGGCGCAGCACGAGGTCTTCGTCGCACGTACCGGTTACACGGGCGAGGACGGTTTCGAGCTGTACATTGCGCCGGACGTCGCTCCGGCGCTGTGGGACGCGATCCTCGAAACGGGGCAGGGCTCCGGGCTGGTACCGGCTGGCCTTGCGAGTCGAGACACACTTCGCCTCGAGGCCGGAATGCCGCTGTATGGGCACGAGCTGAACGAGTCGATCCGTCCGGCCCAGGCTGGGCTCGGGCGGGTTGTCAGCCTCGCCAAGGAGGGCGACTTCGTTGGACGGAGCGGGATCGAGGCCGGACTACCGCCCGGCTCGAGCGTGCTCGTTGGTCTCGTCTCCGACGGCAAGCGTGCCGGTCGCGCGGAGTACGAGGTCTTTCATGCCGACAGGAACGTCGGCGCAATCACGAGCGGTGCGCTGTCGCCGACGCTCGGCTATCCGATCGCGATGGCCTATGTGCATCCATCGGTCGGCGCCGTCGGCACAGAACTCACCATTGACGTTCGCGGCACGCAAGTGCCCGCATCCGTTGTCGCCCTGCCCTTCTACAAGAGAGAGATCACGTCATGAGCGAGCCAACAGAGCGCAAGTACACCAAGGACCACGAGTGGGTCGATGTGGTGGGCGACATCGCGACCGTCGGGATCACCGACTACGCGGCGGAAAAGCTGGGGGATGTGGTGTTCGTTGACCTGCCGGCTGTCGGCTCGACCGTTGCGGAGGGTCGTGTCGTCGGCGAGATCGAGTCGACGAAGTCGGTCGGCGAGTTGTTCGCTCCCGTGGCGGGAACGGTCCTCGAGATCAACGACGCGGTTGTCGCGAAGCCCGAACTGGTCAACAGCGATCCCTTCGGCGAGGGCTGGCTCATCAAGGTGACCTTCACCGAACTGCCGCAACTGCTGAGCTACGACGACTACAGCAAGCTGACGGGCGAATAATGCCAGGCCGCTCGACAAGCTCGCGCCTGTTCGCTCCGGAGCGTTTTCAGGATCGCCACATCGGGACGGACTCCGTCGCACAGTTGGAGATGCTTACCGCCGTTGGGTACGAAACCGTCGACGACCTCGTCCTCGCTGCCGTGCCAACGGCGATCCAGCTCGACCCGGCGGCTGAAACTGCATCGACAATTCCCCCGGCGGCGACCGAGCGCGAGGCTCTCGCGGAACTGCGCTCGCTCGCGAATAGGAACACCGTGCGCCGGTCGATGATCGGTCTCGGCTACTACGACACCATCACGCCAGCGGTCATCAAGCGCAACGTGCTGGAAAACCCGAGCTGGTACACCGCATACACGCCGTACCAGCCGGAGATCAGCCAGGGGAGACTCGAAGCGCTCATCAACTTCCAGACCATGGTCGAGGATCTCACCGGGCTCGACATCGCCAACGCCTCGATGCTGGATGAAGGCACGGCGGTTGTCGAAGCGATGTTGCTTGCCCGCCGCGCATCCGGTTCTTCGTCGAATGTGTTCCTGGTCGACGCGGACACGCTCCCGCAGACCAAGGCACTGCTCGCCAATCGCGCAGCGGCCGTCGGCATCGAACTACACGAGACGCCGTACGACCTCGACCCCGCAGATGTGAAACTCGACGTCTTCGGAGCCTTCGTGCAGTATCCGGGAGCATCCGGTCGGATCTGGGATCCGTCGAGTGTGCTGGGAGCGGTCACGGCGCAGGGCGGCATCGCCGTCGTTGCCGCCGACCTGCTCGCACTCACCCTCATCAAGTCTCCAGGCGAACTGGGAGCGGATGTCGCGGTCGGAACAACCCAGCGTTTCGGCGTTCCGATGGGTTTCGGCGGACCGCATGCCGGCTACATGGCGGTAAGGAAGGGTCTCGAACGCCAGCTTCCCGGGCGCCTCGTCGGCGTATCCCAGGATGCCGCGGGCCATCCCGCTTACCGGCTCAGCCTGCAGGCGCGCGAGCAGCACATCCGTCGCGAGAAAGCGACCTCGAACATCTGCACCGCCCAGGTGTTGCTATCGGTGATGGCATCGATGTACGCGGTCTACCACGGGCCGGATGGGCTCAGGCGCATCGCACAGCAGGTGCACGCCACGACCGCGCTGATCGCACGCGAACTTCGCGCGGCGGGGGTCGAGGTGCTCAGCTCACGTTACTTCGACACGATTGAGGTCCGAGTGCCGGATGCCCGGGCAACGATCGACGCGGCGCTCGCGCGCAACATCAACCTGCGGTTCGTGGACGCTCGCACTGTCGCCATGAGTGTGGATGAGACGTGGACCGACCCCGGCGAGATTTGCGATTTGCTCGCGGCATTCGACGTGCGGGCGAATCTGGCTTGGGACGGGCTGTCGCCGCGGACGCTGCGTGAATTCGACAGTGAACTGAGTCGCACCAGCGACTACATGACGCACCCCGTCTTCAATACGCACCACTCCGAGACGGGGATGATGCGCTACCTCAAGTACCTCGCCGACAAGGACTACGCGCTCGATCGCGGAATGATCCCGCTTGGGTCGTGCACCATGAAGCTCAACGCGGCGTCGGAGATGGAGTCCATCACCTGGCCAGAGTTCGCTAACATCCATCCGTTCGCTCCCGAACCGGACGTCGTGGGCTACCTCGAGCTCATCGAGCAGCTCCAGGGCTGGCTCGCCGAAGTCACCGGCTACGACGAGGTCTCGCTGCAGCCGAACGCGGGAAGCCAGGGCGAACTTGCGGGGCTGCTCGCCATCCGCGGCTATCACGACTCCCGCGGTGACACGCACCGCAGAACCTGCCTGATCCCGGCATCAGCGCACGGCACGAACGCAGCCAGCGCGGTGCTTGCAGGTCTGAAGGTCGTCGTCGTCGCAACGACCGAGCTGGGCAACGTCGACCTGGACGACCTGCGTGCGAAGATCGCCGAGCACGCAGACGAACTCGCCGCGCTGATGATCACCTACCCCTCAACTCACGGCGTCTACGAGCACGAGGTGCGCGACATCACCGATGCCGTGCACGCGGCGGGTGGCCAGGTCTACGTCGACGGCGCGAATCTCAACGCGCTCCTCGGCTACGCGCGATTCGGCGACTTCGGGGGAGACGTTTCGCACCTCAACCTGCACAAGACCTTCTGCATCCCGCACGGCGGCGGCGGGCCCGGAGTCGGTCCAGTCGCGGCGAAGGCGCATCTTGCGCCGTTCCTGCCAGGGCACCCGCTCGCTCAGCGCGCGTTCTCTCCGAGCGCCCCTGTCTCGGCCGCGCCGTACGGATCTCCGAGCATCCTGCCCATCAGCTGGGCCTATGTGCGAATGATGGGCGCGGACGGTCTCAAGGCCGCGACCGGAGCGGCGGTACTCGCCGCGAACTACATCGCGGTCAAGCTGCGCGCGCACTATCCGGTGCTCTACGCGGGCGACAACGGGCTGGTCGCGCACGAGTGCATCCTTGACCTGCGACCCCTGACGGCGGAAACCGGAGTGACCGTTGACGATGTCGCCAAGCGGCTCATCGACTACGGGTTCCATGCGCCGACCATGTCGTTCCCGGTCGCGGGCACGTTGATGGTCGAGCCAACCGAGAGCGAAGATCTGGTCGAGATTGATCGATTCGTCGACGCGATGATCGCGATCAGGGCAGAGGCGGATGCCGTGGCGGCGGGCAAGTGGCCGGCAGACGACAATCCACTGGTCGGTGCCCCGCACACCGCGCAGTCTGTAATCGTCGGCCAGTGGGATCATGCATACACCCGTGAAGACGCCGTCTATCCGGCTCGTTCGCTCGTTCGTGGCAAGTACTGGCCGCCCGTCCGACGCATCGACCAGGCGTACGGCGATCGCAATCTCGTCTGCGCCTGTCCGCCGATCGAAGCCTTCGCGTAGGTTCGATCGCCCGGGGCTAGAACAACCCCGGAAAGGTCGCGTGCGCCCAGTCGTAGCCGACAAAGGTTGCGGCGTCGATGAGGAAGTGCGCGACGACGAAGGGCAGCAGTCGACCGTAGCGCGTGTAGAGCCAGCCGAAGATCACGCCCATGATGAAGTTGCCGACGAATCCGCCGTATCCCTGGTAGAGGTGGTAGCTGCCGCGGAAGACCGCTGTGGTGAGGATGATCGCCCACTTGCCCCATCCCAGCTGACGTAGTCGGGCGTAGAGGTAGCCGATGACAATGAACTCCTCCTGGAGCGCCGCCCGCAGAGCGGAGAGCAGCAGGATGGGCACCGCCCACCAATAGGAGGGGATGCTGTCCGCCGAGATCGACACGGCGAGGCCGAGCGCACGCGCTCCGAGGTAGACGCCGATTCCACCAGCGCCGATGACGAGTGCGAGCAAAACGCCAACGCCGAGATCGCGCCAGGGGCGTCGAAAATCGACACCCAGTCGCGCCAAGTGTGGATGTGCCGCCTGCCACAGGATGTAGACGACCAGGGCGACCGGGACCAGGTCGAAAACGATCGCGAGGAACTGGTAGATGAAGTCGAACACCTGGCGGTCGCTCAGGGACGAGTTGAGGGCGACGGACTGGTCACCGAGAGAGGTTTTTCTGGTGCTGAAATCGATCAGGTTGACGATCGCGTAAGTCGAGGAGGCCCCGAGAGACACCCCGAGCACCAGGAGGATTTCGCCGACGATTCTGCCCCTGCCATGAGGCGTCGAATCGAGCCCGGATGGGGACAACGGATTCCGCAGATCGGCGTCGGAATCCAGCGGCACGGTTTTCATGCTACGCCGACGTTCGCGCCAGTATGCTCCAATGCCCTTGCACCGCAAGCGGTATTGTTGCGTATTTCGGGGATGGGATGGCGATTAATTGTGTCGCGCGCAAAGATCGATAGCGCGCGTTACCAATGTGTAACGTTTCCCCATACAGTTTGGCGAAGGTTGCCACCCGTTCTAGGGTGGCACTTAATAAGCGTGGCAGAGCGCTAGGAATCGCTCTGCCATTTGCGCATCTTGCACAGGAGGAAAATTGAAACTCAAGCGAATCGGGATCGTCGCAGCAGTTGTTGCCGCTGGCGCTCTCGTTCTATCCGGTTGCTCGGCGGGATCGGGTGATACTTCCGAGATCGTCAAGGGTACGTCGATCACGGTCGCCGAGAACTCCGGGTTCACCTCGTACAACAGCCTGTCGTCCACCGGAGACTCGGTCTACAACGGCAACGTCACCTACATGACGAACTCGTGGTTCAACTACTACGACGCAACTCCGAAACTCGTGGACAACACGAAGTTCGGAACGGAGACGATGGTTAAGAAGTCACCGTTGACGATCAAGTACACGATCAACTCCGGTGTCAAGTGGTCGGATGGAACTCCGGTTACCGCAGCTGACCTCCTCCTTGACTGGGCGTCGAGCATCTCCAAGTACAACGACGCAAAGGGTGTCAACTTCACCTCGGCCAGCGCCGGCGGTGGACTCGACCTCGTCACCAAGGCCCCGAAGATCTCGAGCGACGGCCAGAGCATGACGGTCACGTACTCGAAGCCCTTCGTCGACTGGCAGATCGCGCTTCCAAGCACCATGCTCCCGGCTCACGTCACCTACCAGCTCGCATACCCGGGCACGTCGAACACGAAGGCCAACAAGGCCGTCATCAAGGCGATCGACAGCAACAACACCTCGTCGCTCACCAAGATTGCCAAGGCATGGTCGACCGGCTTCGACATGACGAGCACTCCTTCCAACAAGAAGCTCGTGCTGTCCGACGGCCCGTACGTCATCTCCAGCATTGCGAAGAACGCGTCGATCAGCCTCGTTCCGAACAAGTCATACAACTGGGGCCCGCAGCCCAAGATCGCCAAGTTCACGTTCCGCGTGATCCAGGACCCGACCGCTCAGGTTCAGGCTCTGCAGAACGGCGAGATCAGCGTGGTCTTCGGTCAGGCAGACGCCGACACGGGTGCAGCACTGAAGGCACTGTCCGGTGTGACCACCACGACGACTCCAAGCTCAACGTATGAGCACGTCGACCTGGTGTTTAACAACGGTGGTCCGTTCGACCCCGCCACCTACGGCGGAGACGCATCCAAGGCCCTCGATGTTCGTGAGGCATTCCTCAAGGCCCTGCCGCGGCAGGAGATCGTGACGAAGCTCATCGACCCGATCCAGCCCAACGCCAAGCTCGACAACTCGCAGACGCTCCTTCCGGGTGCGGCGGGCTACGACGCGGCGGTCGCCGGAAACGGTTCCTCCGCGTACAACACGGTTGACATCGCTGCTGCTAAGGCGGACCTCGCGAAGGCCGGCGTTTCGACGGTCAGCGTCAAGTTCCTCTACGGCAAGTCGAACACTCGCCGTGCACAGGAGTTCGCCCTGATCCAGGCCTCGGAAGCACAGGCCGGCATCAAGGTGGTTGACGATGGCAACGACGACTGGCCAGACCTGCTCGGCAACAAGAGCTACGACGCGGTTCTGTTCGCGTGGCAGTTCACGTCACTCGCGGTTACCAACAGCCAGTCGACCTTCCAGACCGGTGGCGGTAACAACCTGAACGGCTACAGCAACGCGGCGACCGACGCCGACTACAAGAAGCTGCAGTCGGACTACACGCAGTCAAGCCAGCTCAAGCTGCTGGCTGATGTCGACAAGAACGCATGGAGCGACGCCTACGGTGCCACTCTGTTCCAGTTCCCGGACATCTCGGCATGGTCCAACAACGTCCAGAACCTGAAGGACAACCCGCTTTCGCCGGGAATCTTCTGGAACTTCTTCGATTGGACGGTTAAGAAGTCTAAGTAACACGGCGTATGCCGCATTCTTAGAAGATCCACTCTCGACGGGTGCCGGGAACGAGCAATCGTTCCCGGCACCTCCCGAGTCGGCCTCGGCGATTGCACTCGCGTCCCGCGACCGGCTATCGAAGAAAGAACGTCATGACCCCGCCTATTACCTTTTCAGGCCCAACAGATTTTGCGAGTGACCGAGCAATGGAGCTTGGCAAATGCTGACTTTTCTCTCCCGCCGGATCGTCGTATCGATCCTCGTTCTGCTCGCCGCCTCGTTTCTCGTCTACATCCTCTCCGCAAGTTCGGGTGACCCGCTTGCATCGCTGCGCACGAGCACGGCGCGGAACAAGGAGGAGCAGATCCACCAGAAGTACCTGCTGCTTCACCTGAACGTCCCAATCCCGATCCGCTACTTCCTCTGGTTGTGGGGTGTGATCCAGGGCCTCTGGGGCCACCTCGACCTCGGCCAGTCGATCAACGGCCAGGCCGTCACCTCGATGCTGTCGTCCGCGGTGGGCGTGACTCTCCAGCTGCTCATCGGCAGCTTCATCCTCGCCATCATCTTCGGCGTGCTGATCGGCATCACGTCCGCACTTCGCCAGTACAGCGGCTACGACTACACGGTGACGTTCCTGGCGTTCCTGTTCTTCTCGCTGCCGTCGTTCTTCGTCGCGGTCATCCTGAAGGCATACGTCGGTATCGCCTACAACAACTTCTTACAGAACCCGACGATAGCCCCGTGGCTATTGGTCGGGTTGCCGCTGTTATCCGGCCTCATCTGGATGGGGATACTCGGCGGAACCGCCAAACGACGGTGGATGATCTTCGGTATTGCTGCGGTCGTCACCTTCGGCGTCCTGTTCTACATTTCGGCAACCCACTGGCTCGATAACCCGGGCCTCGGCATTGGCGTTGTGCTCGTGCTCTCGGTCGGACTCGGCGTTCTCGTGGTGGTGCTGACGACGGGTATCGAGAATCGTCGCTCGCTCTACACGGCACTGACCGTCGCCGCGATTGGGACGGCGCTGTACTACCCGATTGCCGGACCGGGTGGTCTGACCCATGCGATCAACTTCAACATCTGGGGTGTGCTCGGCCTGGGCGTGCTTGCCATCGGGGTCGGAGTGCTCGTCGGATACCTCTTCGGTGGGCCCGATCGCTGGCTATCGGCTCGCACGGGCGGTATCACCGCGCTGCTGTCGTCTGGACTCCTGCTCATCGACCGCTTCATGCAGGACTTCCAGCTTTATTCGAGCGAGATTGTGAACGGTCGCCCGATCGCGACCGTCGGTGCGGCAACGCCGAACCTTTCGTCATACTCGACCAGCTTCTGGATCCAGGGGCTCGACAGCTTCACTCACCTTCTGCTTCCGACGATCTCGCTCATGCTGATCTCCCTCGCCGGTTACAGCCGGTATTCGCGCGCGAACCTGCTGGATGTCATGAATCAGGACTACATCCGCACGGCGCGAGCGAAGGGGCTCAACGAGCGCACGGTAGTCATGCGCCACGCCTTCCGTAATTCGCTCATCCCGCTGACCACGGTCGTCGCCTTCGACATCGGTGCTCTCGTGGGAGGCGCGATCATCACGGAAACGGTGTTCGCCTGGTCGGGCATGGGTGTCTTGTTCAACAATGCCCTCAATCAGACCGACGTTAACGCCCTGATGGGGTACTTCATCGTTACCGGCGCGCTTGTCGTCATTTTCAACATCGTGGCCGACTTCATGTACTCGGTCCTCGACCCACGAATCCGAGTTGCAGTATGAGTTCACTAATTCCCCCAACCCCGGTCGGCGGCTCTGCGGTAGACGCAGACCCCCGCGACTCCGAGCCACGCGAGGGCGATCCCGAGGTTCGGCTTCCACAGGGCGGCCCGGACAGCGCGTACACCCCCGGCGCCGAACGTGCCGAGAACGCGATCGAGCTGAAGGAGGTGGAGGGCCGCAGCCAGGGCTCGATCGTCTTCCGGCGCTTCCTTCGACACCGCGGAGCGATGATCTCGCTCGCGGTCCTGATCATCGTTGTCGTCCTCTCGGTCTCGTCCGAGGGGCTTGACCTGCTCGGCATTAACTTCCATGGCTGGTGGAAGTGGACCTGGACCGATCTCGCGAACATCAGCAACGGCGGTTTGCCAACGCTGAGCCTCATTCCGCAGTGGCTGGGCGGAGCGGGCATCCGCTGGGGTGATCATCCGCTCGGCCAGGATTCACTTGGCCGCGACGTTTTCGCCGAGGTCATGCGCGGCACCCAGGAATCGTTGATGATCGTGTTCGTCGTTGGCGTGTTGTCGACGTTCATCGGTGTCGTCGTCGGGGCGGTGTCCGGGTACTTCCGAGGATGGATCGACTCGGTCCTGATGCGCATTACCGATGTGATCATCATCATCCCGCTCATTGTCCTGACTGCGACGCTCGCGCACACATACAACGCGAACGGTTCTGTCGTCGTCGCAGTAGTGCTCGGTCTGGCATCGTGGCCGCAGCTTGCCCGTCTCGTGAGGGCGGATGTGCTGGGCCTGCGCGAGCGCGAGTTCGTCGACGCCGCCCGGGTCGCGGGAGCGTCCCCCGGGCGCATCATGTTCGTGCACATCCTGCCGAACGCGGTCGGAGTCATCCTGGTCAACACGACTCTGGTCATGGCCGCGACAATCCTGACGGAGGCCGCGCTCGGCTTCCTCGGCTTTGGCGTCCAGGCCCCAGACGTGTCGCTCGGATCGATCGTCCAGCAGTACGAGAACGCATTCCAGACCAGGCCGTGGCTGTTCTTCTCGCCAACCGTGTTCGTTGTGATCATCGCGCTGACGATCAACTTCATCGGTGACGGTCTGCGCGACGCATTCGATCCTCGCCAGAAGCGTGCGCTCAACAAGGCCGCCAGGAAGTCAGCGGCGGCTGCTCGGGCGAAGGCGACCGGTCGATGACGCCGAGCGTGCTCGGACTAGTTGGCAGGCACGAACGCGAGTACGGCGAGCGCCAGTACCAGCAGGCCAATCAGGATCAGCGACTCGCGAAGCATCCATCTGGTGACGACGCCCGTGCCCTCTACGCGCCCGGAGTCCAGGTAGCCCGCGTCGCGCAGCTGCTCCCAGTAGCGGCGTACATAGAGGGCAGCGAGGCCGGAGTCCGACTGCGGAATATCGCCGGGACGAATGGCTCCCGCGACGAAGGTGGATTCCGGCAAGCCGCGCGAAACGTCGGAGCGGGCCGTGCGATAGGCCGCGAAGCGGCTGGGCGCCGGAGCGGACCATGCGACGATCCTGCCCGCCTTGGTGTACAGGGTCAGAGCGAAGCGAGTGTCAACGCGCTCGATGGCAGGCCAACTGACCAAATTGGTGCGCAGGAGATTGCGCACCTGGACACCGGACGGCGCGATCGTCACGCTCGGCGACCACATCAGAATCCAGACGAGGTACGCGGCGAGAAGAATGATCGGCGCATAGCGGACCAAGGACAGCGGCTGCAGCTCGGCGATCAGTCCAATGAGAACCGCGAGAAGCAGAACCCAGACCACGATGACGAGCACGATTCCAAACCGCGAGCGGAGCGTCGTCGAATCCTGGCTGGACCGGATAGGTCGTTGATAGGCGTCGGTCACCTCTCCATGCTCGCAGACATTCGCGGCGTCGGCGCCGCGCGAACGAAAGATCAATTGCAATGACACCCGTACGCACCGTGACAAGCGCACCGACCAAAGTCTCAACCGGGACTCCGATTCTCGAGGTGAAGGACCTCGGGGTCGATTTCTGGGTTGATGGCACGTGGTATCCGGCCGCGATCGACATGACTTATGACGTGCACCCGGGCGAGGTGCTTGCGATTGTGGGCGAGTCCGGTTCGGGTAAGAGTTCGAGCTCGATGGCCCTGTTGGGGCTGCTCCCGTCGAATTCCCGGGTGAGTGGAAGCATCAAGCTCAAGGGGCGCGAGATCACGACGCTCAGCGACCGCCAGCTTCGTATGGTTCGTGGTCGCGATGTCGCGGTGATCTTCCAGGAGCCGATGACTGCGCTGAACCCCGTTTACACGGTCGGTTTCCAGATCGTTGAAGTGTTGCGTCTGCACATGAACATGGGTCCGGAAGAGGCTCGTGAGCGGGCGATTGAGTTGCTTCGCATGGTCGAGATGCCGGACCCCGAGGTGGCATACAACAAGTATCCGCATCAGTTCTCGGGTGGTCAGCGGCAGCGTGCGATGATCGCTATGGCGATCTCCTGTGACCCGGTCCTGCTCATCGCGGACGAGCCGACGACGGCCCTGGATGTCACGGTTCAGGCCGAAATCCTGGATCTGATGCGCAACCTGCGTCATCGACTCAACAGCGCGATTGTGTTGATCACACACGACATGGGTGTCGTCGCCGACCTGGCGGACAAGATCATCGTGATGAAGGACGGCGTGATCGTTGAGGCCGCCCCCATCCAGCAGCTCTTCGACAAGCCGGAGCATCCGTATACCAGGGAGCTGCTCGCCGCCGTGCCGCGGCTCGGTGTCGGTGAGGTTGTGGTCGGCGAGGCGCTCGCGAACGCGGAAAGGTCCAACGCCGAGCCGGTTCTGTCGCTCAAGAACGTCTCGATCGAGTACCCCAAGAACGGCCGTGTTCCCGCTTTCCGGGCCGTTAGCGATGTGTCGCTCGACATTTTCCCCGGTGAGGTGGTGGGTCTCGTCGGCGAATCGGGTTCGGGCAAGACCACGATCGGCCGTGCCGCGGTCGGGCTCCTGCCCGTAGTTGAGGGCTCCCTCACCGTGAACGGCAAAGAACTCTCCGAGGCGACGCCCAAGGAACTGCGCGAAATCCGTCGGCAGATCGGCATCGTCTTCCAGGACCCGGGATCATCTCTGAACCCGCGTTTCCCGATCGGGCAGTGCATCGGCGAACCGCTGCTGCTCGCGAAGATCGCCAAGGGCAGGGATCTGGACAGGCGAGTGGAAACCCTGCTTGACCAGGTGGAGTTGCCGCGCTCATTCCGCAACCGTTACCCGCACGAGCTGTCCGGTGGGCAGCGTCAGCGTGTCGGTATCGCCCGCGCTCTCGCGCTCAGCCCGTCGCTGTTCGTCGCCGATGAGCCCACCAGCGCCCTGGATGTCTCGGTGCAGGCCAGGTTCCTCGACCTGCTGCAGGATCTCCAGCAGAAACTGCAGTTCGCGTGCCTCTTTGTTAGCCACGATCTCGCGGTCGTCGACGTCCTGGTCCATCGGATCGCCGTTATGTACAAGGGCCAGCTGGTCGAGGTCGGAACGCGCGACGAGATCCTGCGAAGCCCGAAGGCCGAATACACCCGCGAACTGATCGCCGCCGTTCCGCTGCCAGACCCCGCCGCACAACGAGAGCGCCGCGAGAGCCGCGACGCCACGCGGCGCGCGTAGTCATTCAGGTACACTGGTTTCGCGGGAATCCACTGTAGGTTCCGCGCGCCCAGATTTCACAGCGGGGCACCTCTAATACGACCGACCCGGTCGAGAGCCGTATCGCCGTGCATACATTCAAGGAATAACTGATGGCTATCGCCGCTCGAAACGACCTGCGCAATGTCGCGATCGTCGCGCACGTCGACCACGGCAAGACGACACTCGTTGACGCCATGCTTCGGCAGACCAACTCGTTTGCCGCGCACGCTCACCTCGAAGAGCGCGCGATGGACTCGAACGACCTCGAACGCGAAAAGGGCATTACGATCCTCGCCAAGAACACGGCGGTCTCGTACGAGGGCATCCATGCCGAAAACGGTCCGGTCACCATCAACGTGATCGATACCCCCGGCCACGCCGACTTCGGTGGCGAGGTCGAGCGCGGGCTGTCGATGGTCGACGGCGTCGTTTTGCTGGTGGACGCCAGCGAGGGGCCCCTGCCGCAGACCCGATTCGTGCTGCGCAAGGCGCTCGAGGCCAAGCTTCCGGTCATCCTGCTCGTGAACAAGACCGACCGGCCGGATGCGCGGATTGACGAGGTCGTCGAGGAGTCGCACGACCTTCTCCTTGGCCTTGCCTCCGACCTGTCCGACGACGTTCCGGATCTCGACATCGATCAGATCCTCGACGTTCCGGTCGTTTACGCGTCCGGCCGCAATGGCGCCGCGAGCTGGAATAAGCCGGAAAACGGCCAGCTGCCGGACAACGACAACCTCGAGCCGCTGTTCGACGCCATCATGAAGCACATCCCGGCGCCGACCTATGACGACCAGCACCCGCTGCAGGCCTGGGTCACGAACCTCGATTCCTCTCCGTTCCTCGGTCGTCTCGCCCTGCTTCGCGTCTTCAACGGCACGATCAAGAAGGGCCAGACCGTTGCCTGGGTCAAGCACGACGGATCGGTCGCCAATGTGCGCGTCACCGAGCTGATGATCACGAAGGCTCTCGATCGCTTTCCGACCGAGTCGGCCGGTCCGGGCGACATCGTTGCCGTTGCGGGGTTCGAGGACATCACGATCGGCGAAACCCTCGCGGACCCGAACGACGTTCGCCCGCTCCCCTTCATCCACGTCGATGATCCGGCCATCTCGATGACCGTTGGCACGAACACGAGCCCGCTGATCGGCAAGATCAAGGGTCACAAGCTAACCGCGCGCATGGTCAAGGATCGCCTCGACCGCGAACTCGTCGGCAACGTCTCTATCCGTCTTGTCGATATCGGTCGGCCGGATGCCTGGGAGGTGCAGGGCCGAGGAGAACTCGCGCTCGCGATCCTCGTCGAGCAGATGCGGCGCGAAGGTTTCGAGCTGACCGTCGGCAAGCCGCAGGTCGTCGTCAAGCACGTGAATGGCAAGGTGCACGAACCGTTCGAGCACCTCACGATCGACGCGCCAGAGGAATACCTCGGCGCGATCACCCAGCTGCTCGCGGCACGCAAGGGACGCATGGAGTCGATGAGCAACCACGGCACCGGATGGGTGCGCATGGAGTTCATTGTTCCCTCCCGCGGACTCATCGGGTTCCGCACCGAGTTCCTGACCATTACCCGGGGCGCCGGCATCGCCAACGCGGTCTCGCACGGATACGAGCAGTGGGCCGGCGAAATCACCACCCGCACCAACGGCTCTATCGTGGCCGACCGTGCCGGCGCTGCCACTCCGTTCGCCATGACGGCACTCCAGGAGCGCATGTCGTTCTTCGTCGAACCGACGCAGGAGGTCTACGAGGGCATGGTCGTTGGCGAGAATTCGCGTGCCGATGACATGGACGTGAATATCACGAAGGAAAAGCAGCTGACGAACATGCGTCAGTCGACCTCCGATGTGTTCGAGCGGATGACGCCGTCGCGCCGACTGACGCTTGAGGAGTGTCTCGAGTTCGCGCGCGAAGACGAGTGCGTCGAGGTGACTCCCGAGTTTGTGCGTATTCGCAAGGTCGAGCTCGACTCGAATGCTCGCGCTCGCGCTACGTCGCGTCTGAAGAAGCAGAACGCATAACTCTCATCGCTGACTTTCATAGCTAACGCTTGGCTGGCGAATAGCCGCCATGGCATGAAGTGAGCACACTTTGCTCATTGTGGACCGTTTTGAGGGGTCACTAAGCTGGGCCGCGTTAGCCCTGCACCCCACAGTCACGGAGACGAAAATGAGTACGAATAGTACGACCCGACGCCGCATTACAGTGCCTATTGCGATTGTTTTGGCGGTTTCTTCTGTTCCACTGTTGACCGGATGCTTTGGCAACCCCATCCAGGGTGCGATCAATGCCGCAACCGGTGGCAAGGTCAAGCTCGGTAGCGGTTCGTTGCCAAGCGACTTTCCGTCCGACGTGCCCGTCTACAAGGGCAAGATCGACACCGGCCTCGACCTCGGCAGCGGCAAGGACGAAGTCTGGAATGTAACCGTTGAGGTGCCGGGCGCTTCGGCTATCAACGACATCAAGTCGGAACTGACGTCGGCCGGTTTCAAGGTCGAGGGCAGTGGATCGGCGAATTCGACGACCTCGGGCCTTATCGCTGACACGAAGAAGTACGACGTCCTTGTTGGAATCACCAAGACCGACAGCAAGTGGGTCGCTAACTACACGGTGAGCCCGGCGGACTCGAGCAGCGGCAACTAACCAACTAGTCGAAGAGCCCCGCACCGACGTAGCTGCCGGTGCGGGGACCCGGCGGCACGGCAAACAGGCCGGAGCCGATGTGCTTGATGTATTCGTTCAGACGATCGACCGAGCCCAACCTGCGCTGCAGCGTGACGAAGTGCTCCGGATCGTTGACGAATGCGACGAAGAGCAGGCCGGCGTCGATCTGGCCGACCCCGTCGATGCCCTCGGTGTAGTTATAGGAACGGCGATGGATCTTGATCCCGCCGTTGTTCTCATGCGCGGCGAGCGCGATGTGGGCCGTCGGTGAAATGACGTACTGACCGCTCGAGTCCTTCCGGGTGAAGTCGGGCGTATCGAATTCGCGCTTCCCGGTGAGTGGGGCACCCTCGCCCTTGTTGCGGCCGAAGACGGTCTCCTGATCGCTGATTCGGTCGGTGTCCCAGATCTCGATGTTCTGGTGAATCTTGCGGACGGCGAGATAGCTGCCGCCGTTCATCCAGCCCTGCTTCTGGTCCTTTAGCCACACCCAGCGGTCGAAATCGGCGTCCGAGGTGATGTTGCGCGTTCCGTCCTTGAAACCGAGGAGGTTTCGGGGAGTCTGCTGGTGTGGGCCAGCGGATGCGCGGCCAAAGCCCGTTACGGTCCACTTGGTCGTCGCTGTTCCCCGCGCCATCCTCGTGAGGTTTCGGATCGCGTGGTATGCAACCTGCGGATCGTCCGCACACGCCTGCAGGCAGAGGTCACCGCCGGTGTATTCGGCGAGCAGCTGGTCGCTCGGAAGGTCGGGAATCTTTCGCAGCAACGCCGGACGTTTGGCGGCGAGACCAAATCGCGAGTCGAACAGGCCGGGGCCGAGCCCGATCGTCACGGTGAGGCCCTGCGCGCCAAGGCTCAGCGCCTCGCCGGAGTCGACGGCAACGGCATCCGGATTTGTCGGATCCGGATTGCCGATCGGCTGCCCCTTGACCATCTGCGCGATCGCCGCGGTCCAGCGTGCGAGCAGTACCTGAATTGCGGCTCGGTCGACCGTCGCCAGGTCGTAGACCATGAAAACCGCGTACTTCTGCGGGGGAGTGGCGATGCCGCCCTGGTGGCCCTGGTCATAGTACGGATAGCTCAGGTCATCGGTCGCGGCGGTTTCCGACGCGCCATTGCCCGCGATTGCGAATGCCCCCGCCGCTCCCGCCGCCGCCCCAACGACAAGTCCGCTTGCGGCCAGACCGCCCGCGCCGAGAAAGAAACTGCGCCGAGATACCTCGGGAGCGGTGTCGTCGACAGCGTCGGTCCGGTCGGACGTCGCCACTACGCGGTCGCTACCTTCGCGGCGAGCGTTGCCAGGTTCTCGTGCAGTGCCTCGACCGCAGCCGACAGTGTCGGTCCATCGGCGGCACGAATCGCGGGTGTGTACGACACGTAACCTCCCAGCGCGTTCGGGTTCTTGTACTTGTCCAGCAGTGTATTCACCGAGGCGAACTGGGACAGAATCGTCGTGGTGAGCGTTGGATCAATCAGCTTGAGCCCGGGCTGCAGGTATGCGAACGCCTGCTGCGCCCCCTCGACGTTTGCAGCGAAGTCGAGCAAGTCGATGTGGCTGTACTGCTCTTCCTCGCCCGTGATCTTGGATGACTGCACCTCTTCGAGCAGGTCGGAGGCGCCGTTGGCGAGGTCCTCGGGCTTGTAGGTCAACGACTTGGTCAGCGAGTCAAGTTTGCGAACGTTCGTATCCAGTTCAGCCGAGAGAGTCCTCGTTCCTGCGGAGATCGATTTCGCCTGGAAGAGGTCGCGCTCGACCGCGTGGAAACCGTGCCAGCCGACCTTGGGGTCGAGGTTGGATGCGCGCATGTCGATCAGGTAGTCGAGGTTACCGGCGTTGTCGGTCGGGCTGAAACCGGGGAGCACGAAACCATCAACGTCGGACTCGATGCGTTCGTAATACGGACGGGCGAGCGCGTAGTCCTTCTGGGCCGTCGCAAGGTCGCCGTCCTGCACTGCCTTGTTGAGCGCATCCGTTGTGGTGATCATGTTGTTCACCTCCTGGGTCACGTACTCGGCGTACCCGGCAATCCCGGACTTGAGCGCGCCGGACACGCTGTCAGCGACCACGGCGGCCTTGCCCGTGACGGTGAAAGTCTGCAACTGCTTATCGGCGCCCGGGCAATACACCTGATACTTACCGCCGGTCAGGGTCACGGTGAACGACACCGCGCCGAGCCCGGGGGCAAGATTTTCCTTCTCGCCGAGAATGCGCTCCTGGCTTTGCAGCTCCACCTCGGAGATCGCGGTCGAGCTCAGGTTCTTGACCGTGAACGTGACGGGACCCGCCTTCGCCTCGGAGTCGCTGAGCTCGCAGACATCCTTGCCGCCCTTGCTTGCCAACGTCACGCGCACCTGGGATGCACCGCCGTTGACCGCAGCCACGCTCGACGTGCTTGCGGGCGCGGCGCTCGAACAGGCGCTCAGAATCAGGGTAAGTACCGCGACCGCGGCAACTCCGATCCCCGTGCGGGTGCTCGTTTGGCGTCTCATGCGTAGTGCTCCTTAGGGTTTCGCTGTGTTTCGGATGTGGTAGCCGGGATGCCGCGCCGCCATGAACCGCGAAGGACGTAGCCGCACAGCATCAGCGCTGCCAGCACGAGAACGATGGGGATCCAGAGCTTCCACAGCAGCAACTCGCTTTGCGCGGTCAATGCGCTGGCAATATCACTCGCCACCATCGCGCGCGCGGTCGGACTCATGTGCCAGCTCGGGGCTTGCGCTGCGGTTGGGGTCAGAGTTCGGGATGAGACGAGGCCGCCGCCGGTCAGGGTCGCAACCGTCGTCGACGTGTTCGACGCATCGAGAACACCGGTCGCATAGATCCACAGTTTCGTCGTCGAACTGCGCACCCAGGTTACGGAGAAGGGGCCCGGATTATCGATAGCGCTCATCCCGATCGGAAGTCGACCGCCGTTCATCGTCACCAGTTGGGTGAGCGTAATCGTCGTGGGCTGATCGGGATCGGTGGCGGTGCCGTGCGATCTGGCGAGCCGCGCGGCGATCCCCTCGTGCGTCACCGGCATGAGGTCAGCGAGGCGAATGCTGTCGGTCATCCTCTCGCCGCCGACAATCGTCGAGTACCGAAGTTGCGCGCCCCGGACGGTCACAGATACCGTTCCCGAGCCGCCGCTGGAGTCGATGATCGTGGTTCGGCCCGCGGGCTGGTAGCTTGGCGCCGCGATCGCGATCGAGAGAACTCCCGCAATTACGACGAGGCCCGCCGCCACGGTGACGCGAAAGAGCGCGAGCGATCGCCCCGAGGGCCGGGATGCCGCCGGCCAGAGGAGGTAGGCGAGCATGGGAATCAGGTAGGCAAACCATCCGAGAACTTCGATCAGCCTCGGGTCGGCGGGAATGCCGAGCACGCCCGTGAACAGCGCGGCCTGAACCGAGCCAGCCGGAGCCAGCCAGGACAGGTCGACGACCTGCTGCTGACCGATGGTGATCCAGCCAGCCTCGTGAGCCGTGCGGAACGAAGTAAGTACGAGACCCGCCGCGACGAAGACAAGGAAAATCCCGGTGATACGGAAGAAGCGCCCGAGATTGAGCCGAACACCTCCCCGGAAGATGCCGACGCCAATGGCAACCGCGATCGCAACGCCGAGAACGGCGCCCGCACTCGCGGCCAGAACGCTCGTTGATGATTGGAAGGCGGCGAGAAGGAAGACCGAGGTCTCGAAGCCCTCCTTCAGAACAGCGAGAAACGCCATTCCAACGAGGGCCCATGCCGTTCCGTCTCGGAGCGCCTCCGCCGCCTGATGCTCGAGCTCGCGTCTCATGCTGCGCGCGTGCTGGTTCATCCAGCCGATCATCCCCGTGACGATGGCAACAGCAACGAGCCCGATGATGGACTCCATGGCCTCCTGGGCGGCCTGGGGGAGGCTGGCCGAGACCAGCTCGAGCGTGACACCGACGGCGATGCTCATTGCGATCGCAACCGCGACCCCGATCCACATCGGACGGAGCGGCTTTCCCGTGCGACGAAGGAAGGCGGCAATGATCCCAACGATCAGTGACGCTTCGAGTCCTTCGCGAAGGCCGATGACGAGAGTAGCGAGCATAGAGGTTTCTGACTGGGGCGGATGCGGCGCGCGAGCAGCTCGGGAATGTTGGTAAGGCTAACCTTACTTAGGTAACCCTAGCCGAGCGCTTCGCGGTCTGTCCAACCGTCTCGACTTCTCACAGCGAATACTGTGGGAACGAAAGATCGAAGGGAATCGCGGATGGCGGATGTCGAGCGCGTGTTATTTGTTCACGCTCATCCCGATGACGAGACCATCGAGACCGGCGGGACGATCGCGACCCTGGTCGATCGCGGAGCACAGGTAAGCGTGCTCACCTGCACGAGGGGCGAGCGGGGCGAGGTCGTAGCTAGCGACCTGAAGCCGGCGCTTGAGTCACACGGAGCCATGGCCAGTCTGCGCGGCAGCGAACTCGCAACAGCGATGGCGATCCTAGGTGTTCGAGACCATCGGTTTCTCGGTGATGATAACGCCCGCTGGAGCGGACAGACCGGTCGCACTTACGTCGACTCTGGGATGCGCTGGGGTAGACGCGGTGCAGAAGCCGCGGGCCACACCGACCCAGCCACGCTCACTGCAGCTGACCTCTCCGACGTCACATCCGACATCGCCTCTGTTGTTATCGCGGTAGGTCCGGATGCTGTGATCAGCTACGACGAAGACGGCGGGTACGGGCATCCCGATCACATCCGAGTTCACGATGCGGCACGACGGGCCGCCGACATCTATGGCGTCCCGTTCTATTCGATCGTCACCGATCGTGCGGACGGAAGAACCAGACGAGCCGACGAACCGACGATCTCGCTCGACGTGTCGCCGGTACTCGACCGCAAGCGGCGGGCCCTGGAGGCGTACCGCAGCCAGCTGAGCCTCGATGGCGACGAGATTGTGCTGTCCGGCGGTCAACGCATCCCCGTTTCCGCCGTCGAGCGCTTCGCATTGCGCGAGCCTGCGTCGGACGTGCCCGCGGCGTTCTCGGATCAGCATCCCGCCTCGCGTTTCGTGGTCATGGTGCTCGCGGCCATCATTGGCGTCGCGTTCGGTGCACTTCTCAGTGTCTACAACCAGTCGACCGCACTGATCGCCGGTCAGCCGATCTGGGTCGGGACGATCGGTGTCGTCGTCGTCGTGGCCGCGCTCCTCGCTGGCTTTCGGCTGGTCTTCGGCACGCGAGTCGTTGCGGGGTTCGCGGCCGTCGGGATCATTGTGATCGTTGGCATCCTGTCGATTCTCGGTGCGGGCGGGTCTGTGCTGATCCCGTGGAACGGTCCCGGAATTGTTTGGCAGATCGCTCCGGCAGTCATCGGCATCGCGGTTGTGGTCTGGCCGCATCCAGCGCGCCACCGGCCGGGTAGGATTGGCAGCACCCCGTTGAAAGGATTGCAGCACCAGTGACGTACGTGATTGCACTTCCGTGCGTTGACCTCAAAGATCGCGCGTGCATCGATGAGTGCCCGGTCGACTGCATCTACGAGGGTGACCGCATGCTGTACATCCATCCGGACGAGTGCGTCGACTGTGGTGCGTGCGAGCCGGTGTGCCCGGTGGAGGCGATTTACTACGAAGACGACGTCCCGGACAAGTGGGCGGACTACTACAAGGCGAACGTCGAATTCTTCGATGACCTGGGGTCGCCCGGCGGCGCCGCAAAGGTTGGCGTCATCCACAAGGATCACCCGCTGATTGCCGCGCTTCCGCCCCAGCCCGTCGCCTGATGGCTCTGGAGCTGCCCGACTTCCCGTGGGACTCGCTGGTGCCGTTCGGTGATCGCGCGCGTGCGCACGAGGACGGAATCGTTGATCTGTCGGTCGGATCGCCCGTCGACCCGACCCCCGAGTTCATTCGAGAGGCACTTGCCGTCGCCACGGATGCGCATTCCTATCCCCTGACGGCGGGAAGCGTGCCGCTGCGCGAGGCGATCGTGACCTGGTACGCGCGACGCCGGGGAGTCGACCTGGCACTGGCGAACGTGATGCCGACGATCGGTTCGAAAGAGTTCGTTGCTCTGCTCCCTATGATGCTGGGGCTCGGCGCCGGCGACATCGTCGTTCAACCGACGCTCGCCTATCCCACCTACGCGATCGGTGCCGCCATGGTTGGCGCGACCGTTGTCGCATCCGACGACCCGGCCGAGTGGCCGGAGGAGACCCGACTCATCTGGCTGAACTCACCGAGTAACCCGGATGGCCGGGTGCACCCCGTCGAGTTTCTGCGTTCTGCGGTCGCCCGCGCACGTGAGCTCGGCGCCGTCATCGTGAATGACGAATGCTACGCAGAGCTCACCTGGGCGCCGGAGGGCGAAGCATACTCGCCGTTGCCCGCCCCATCGATTTTGGAGCCGCAGGTTATCGGCACATCCCGCGACCACGTGCTGTCGGTGTACTCGCTCAGCAAACAGTCCAACCTGGCCGGGTATCGCGCGGGGTTCGTCGCCGGCTGCAGCGATCTGATCGCCGAACTGGTGGGCGTTCGCAAGCATCTCGGGCTCATTCCCCCCGCTCCGGTTCAGGCGGCGATGGTTGCGGCACTGGGCGATCATTCGCACGTTGAGGTGCAGCGCGCGATTTATGGGATGCGACGCCGCGAGCTCACTGCGGCGCTCGGCGTCGCGGGCTTCCGCGTTGACAACAGTGTCGCTGGCCTTTATCTCTGGGCGACGCGCGGCGAGGACGCATGGGCGAGCGTCGAATGGCTCGCCGACCGGGGGATTCTGGTTGCCCCGGGCTCCTTCTACGGGGAAGCGCCTGCGCTGCACGTGCGGGTCGCTCTCACGGCGACCGACGCCGATATCGCGCGCGCCGTCGACCGCCTCGCCGCGACATAATCAACCGATTTGGCAACATCCTCCAATCAAGTTGGAATGGCTTTGGTGGATGCAACGGTTCACCCCGCGGGCAATTAGGCTGTATACGTGAGCGACGCCCCGACGAAGACCGCAGAGACAGCCACCCTGTCGTTTGACGGTGGTTCGGCCGAACTACCCGTCGTTGCTGCGGTTGACGGCCACAGCGCGATCGACATCTCGACCCTCGCAAAGCAGAGCGGGCTCCACACGCTCGACTACGGCTTCGTCAACACCGCCGCAACGCGCAGTGCCATCACATACATCGATGGGGACGCCGGCATCCTTCGGTATCGCGGCTACGCGATCGAGGAAGTCGCGTCGAACTCGACCTACCTCGAGACCGCGTGGCTACTCATCTACGGCGAGCTCCCGAGCCCCAGCGAACTCGAGGAATTTACCGAGAAGGTTCGCCGCCACACCCTGCTGCACGAAGACATGCGCCACCTCTTCGACGCGCTGCCGCACGATGCGCATCCGATGTCGGTGCTCTCGAGTGCCGTCTCAGCGCTCTCGACCTACTATCAGGACTCCCTCAGCCCGCACGACCCGGAGCAGGTCGAGATCTCGACCATCCGACTGCTCGCAAAGCTGCCGACCATCGCCGCCTATGCGCACAAGAAGAGTCTCGGTCAGGCATTTCTTTACCCGGATAACAGCCTCAGCTTCATCGACAACTTCCTGCGCATGAACTTCGGAATCATGGCCGAGCCGTATGAGGTCAACCCGGTGCTGAGCAAGGCGCTCGAGCGACTGCTGATCCTGCACGAAGACCACGAACAGAACGCCTCGACGTCGACGGTTCGGCTCGTTGGCTCGACCGAGGCCAACCTGTTCGCATCCGTCTCGGCGGGCATCAACGCGCTGTACGGCCCGCTGCACGGCGGCGCCAACGAGGCGGTCCTGAAGATGCTCGGTGAGATCAAGGCGTCGGGCGAAACGGTCGACACGTTCGTGCGCCGGGTCAAGAACAAGGAAGAGGGCGTTCGCCTGATGGGCTTTGGCCATCGGGTGTACAAGAATTTCGATCCACGCGCGAAGCTCGTCAAGGAGAGCGCGGACGAGGTGCTCGAGGCGCTCGGCGTGCAGGACGACCTGCTCGACATCGCCAAGGAGCTCGAGGCCGTCGCGCTCGCCGATGACTACTTCATCGAGCGCAAGCTGTACCCGAATGTCGACTTCTACACCGGCGTCATCTACAAGGCCATGGGCTTCCCGGCCCGGATGTTTACGCCGCTGTTCGCGATCGGTCGCCTACCCGGCTGGATCGCGCACTGGCGTGAGATGAACACCGATCCGGCGACCAAGATCGGCCGCCCACAGCAGGTCTACATCGGCGAGCCGCATCGCGCCTGGCCGTCCCACTAGCTCTCACACCTCCGTCCCGCTGGCTCGCACACCTGCGTCCCGCCAGCTCCCACACCTGCGTCCCGCCAGCTCCCACACCTGTTGTGCAGGTACTTCGGCACTTGCTGGCGACTTTTGCAGGCGAAATGGCACTTTTGGGCAGGACTACCTGCACAACAGGGGTTCGGTTCGGGTCGGGTCGGGTCGGTCGGGTCGGGGCTAGGGCTGCAGTTGGGGGTTGAGGACGACGCCGGTGCCATTGCGCGGGGAAACCTCGACCGCGCCCGTCTGCGAGTTTCGACGAAAGAGCAGGTTCGGGACACCGCTGAGCTCAGCAGCTTTGATCGTCTTGCCGTCAAATAGCACCTTGGTACCCGCAGTCACGTAGAGACCCGCCTCGACAACGCTGTCATTGCCGATCGAGATCCCGACGCCAGAATTCGCGCCGAGCAGCACTCGTTCACCGATGACCACGCGTTCCTTGCCGCCTCCGGACAGGGTTCCCATGATGGATGCTCCGCCTCCGACGTCCGAGCCGTTGCCGACGACGACGCCCTGCGAAATCCGGCCCTCGACCATGCTCTCACCGAGGGTGCCGGCGTTGAAGTTGACGAAGCCCTCCTGCATGACGGTCGTGCCGGGCGCAAGATGGGCGCCGAGCCGAACGCGAGACGTGTCGGCGATCCTGGTTCGCGGGGGCATCACGTAGTCGACCATTCTCGGGAACCGATCGAACCCGTGGGCCGAGATACCAGCGCGCTGCAGGGCTCCGCGCATCCGCGCAAAGTCGTCAGGATGGATGGGCCCGGCATTCGTCCAGGCCACGATCGGGCAGTGGCCGAAAATGCCGTCGAGATTGATCGTGTTCGGCCGCACGAGGAGGTGCGACAACAGGTGCAGGCGAAGGTAGGCGTCCGAGGTGGATGCGGGAGCAGCATCCAGATCGATCTCAACGGTCACGAAGTCGATTCGCACGTTGCGCCGAGAGTCGGTGCCGAGCTGGTCTTCGAGATCTGCTGGTGCGATGTAGCGATCGGTGCCGTGAGGCACAGACCCGAGGGCGGGCGTCGGGTACCACGTGTCGAGCACGGTTCCGTTTCCGGAGATCGTTGCCAGCCCGTAGCCCCATGCCGCGCGAGAAGTCATGGCACAAGCGTAGCGAGCGGTGTCGACCCGGTTGGCAGAAGAGGGTCGCCTACAATTGGCGGGTGTCCACCAGCCGGATCGAAGAGCTTGACCTGTCGGCGTCCGCTCTCGACCTGACGCGGCAGATCTGCGACATCGAGTCGGTCTCCGGGGACGAGACGACTCTCGCCGACGCCATAGAGCGCGCCATGAAGTCGCACGACCATCTCGAACTATTTCGTGACGGTGACGCGATCGTGGCGCGCACGAACCTGGGTCGCGATCGTCGCGTCGTGATCGCCGGACACATCGATACGGTTCCGATTAACGGAAATCTTCCGACGGAGTTGCGCCCTTCGACGGGCTCAGGGACCGGAGCGGGCTCAGGGACCGCGGAGCTCTCAGGGACCGCGGAGCTCTGGGGTCGGGGGACCGTCGACATGAAGGCGGGCGTTGCTGTGCAGCTCAAGCTGGCTGCCGAACTGATCGAGCCGTCGAATGACGTCACCTGGATTTGGTACGACCACGAAGAGGTCGACAGCTCGCTCAACGGTCTTGGTCGACTCGCGCGCGTTCGTCCCGACCTGCTCGAGGGAGATTTCGCGATTCTCGGCGAACCAAGCAATGCCATTATCGAGGGCGGCTGCAACGGCACACTCAGAGTGGATGTGCGAACGAGCGGAAAGCGCGCGCACGCGGCGCGAGCATGGGTCGGACACAACGCCATCCACGACCTTGCCGCGGTGCTCGGGACCCTTACTTCATATCAGCCGCGCGAGGTTGAAGTCGACGGACTCGTCTATCGCGAGGGCCTAAACGCCGTAACAATTAGTGGCGGAGTTGCCACCAACGTCATTCCCGACGAGGCGACCGTGCACGTGAACTACCGCTTCGCTCCGAACCGGAGCGGAGACGAGGCAATCGCTTATTTGCGTGAACTGTTCGCCGGCTTCGACGTCGTGGTGATCGACGTGGCCGGGGGAGCTCGCCCCGGACTCGATGCGCCGCTTGCTCGTGAGTTCATCGACGCGGTTGGTGGCGACCCGCAGCCCAAGTACGGGTGGACCGACGTTGCCCGCTTTTCGGCCCTTGGCATCCCCGCCGTCAATTTTGGGCCGGGGGATCCGGCCCTCGCCCACGCGGACGACGAACGGGTGCCCGTCGCGCAGATCGCGGCGTGCGAGATTGCACTCCGGAATTGGCTTGCGTGACTGACGTCCTGGAGCAGGCGCGTCCGAGCAGTCCAAGGCTTCTCGTTCGGTATCGGCTGACGCCGTGGTGGGTGAAGATCCTGGTGATCTTTGTCGCATCGAGAATCGTGACAACGACCATCATGCTGATCTTTGCCTGGCTGCAGCAGCAGAACGCGTGGACCGGCGCGCATCCGGACTATTTCTCGTTCGCCCAAATCTGGGACGGCACCTGGTACCACATCGTCGCGTCGAGTGGATATCCACAGCACCTGAGCTATGACGCCCAAGGCGACGTCCAGCAGAATGCGTGGGCGTTTTTGCCGGCGTATCCGTTCCTATGCGGCGCGCTGTCCGCGGTCACCGGCCTGCCGTTCAGCGTCGTCGGGGTATTCGTTTCGGTCGGCTTTGCGCTGGGAACCGCACTCGTCTTCTACACGCTGCTTGAACCGGAACTCGGATCATCGACCGCTCTGTTCTCGGTCGTGCTGTTCTGCGTCGCTCCGCTCTCGCCGATCTACCAGGTCGACTATGCCGAGTCGATGCAACTGTTCTTTCTCGCCTGCGCATTGCTGTATCTGCAGCGCAGGCAGTACTGGGCGATACTTCCGTTCGTCGCGATCGTGTCGTTCACCAGACCGACCGGGCTCGCCTTCGCGCTGGCGGTCGGCCTCCACGTGATCTATCGTTTCGTGGTCCGCGAGCGCGAACCGTTCCCGCTTCGCGAACTGATTGCTGCCGTTGCCGCTGCCATCATCAGCGCGATTCTCGGATACGCGTGGCCGTTCATCGCGGGTGTGGTCACGGGAGTCCCGGATGCATACACGGCGACCGAACTGTCCTGGCGCGTGCCATACGTGGGCGAAGTGCCTCTGATCCCATTCCAGCCGTGGATTCTTGGAGCCAAGTGGTGGTTTGACTGGATCGGGTCAAACGCGGCTCTCGGAGTGGTTTTACTCGGGGTCGCGGTTGCGCTGTTTGCGGCGATGATGTTTACCCGTCCGGTGAAGCGGCTGGGGGTGGACCTGCGTCTCTGGGTCGCGAGCTGGACGATCTACCTCCTCGCGGTGTTCTTCCCGCAGTCGAGCGTCTTTCGCTTGTTCATGCCCGCGTTCCCGCTTCTCGGCGCGATCGCGCAACCCAAGTCGATTGCCTATCGCGTCGGCATCGTGCTGCTGATGATCGCGGGTCAGATCGGCTGGGTGTACATCGCGTACTGGTCGAATGGGTACGACTGGACACCGCCGTAAACCGCCTGAATGCAGCATGCGTAGACGACACGGTTTTCTGTATGTCCTCGAAGTAGGGGATAATGGTGAGGTATCCATTTGAAAGGGGATTACTCATGGCAGCCATGAAGCCGAGGACCGGAGACGGGCCGATGGAGGCTGTCAAAGAGGGTCGCCTCATCATCGTGCGGGTTCCGCTCGAGGGTGGCGGACGCCTCGTTGTGTCGGTCAATGACGCAGAGGCCAAAGAGCTCCACGATGCGCTGGGTGCCGTCGTAGCGGCATAGTTCTTCTGCCGGTGTATCCGGTCCCTGAGCAGGTCCGGTCCCTGAGCTTGTCGAAGGGCCCTCCACGGATCGACCATCTTCGGCCCTCTGTCCAGCTCGCAACTGTTCGAGTCGGCCAGTCGGTGCCTGTGCAACGATGGCGCGATGGCTCGGGTCTACATCCTCAAATGCGCAGATGGCAGCTTCTACACCGGCGCCATAGTCGACCTTGAGCTTCGTGTGTGGCAGCACAATTTCGGCGACTCCGGCGAGGGCGCGAACCACACGCGAAAGCGGCGACCTGTCGTGCCTGTTTTTGGCAGGAGTTCGACAGGGTCGAGGACGCCTTCGCGGCGGAGAAACAGATTCAGGGTTGGATCAGGGCGAAGAAGCTCGCCCTGATCGAGGGTCGGTTCACGGATCTGCCGGGACTTTTGCGAGGTAGCGGCCCTTCGACAGGCTCAGGGACCGGAACAGGCTCAGGGACCGGAACAGGCTCAGGGACCCGACTTGCAATGCTCCCGGTCGCTGAGCTTGTCGAAGCGCCCGACGCGAGCCGCTAGGCGCTAACGCGGGTCAGTTGCAGAAGGCCGTCGCCTGCCACCGACAGCGCACTAAGGACAGCCGTGGATGCGGCGATCGTGTCAAGCAGAGTACGGAAGTCACTCACCGTGTCGTCGCGCTGAGCGGGGTCGGCAACTCGACCGCGCCAGAGAGCGTGCGGAACGACGACCGTGCCGCCGATGCGAACCAGTCGAAGTGCATGCTCGACGTACTCGATGACCGAGCCGGGGTCGGCATCCACGAGCACGAGGTCGTAGCTCGCCTCGTTCATCCTGGGCAGTACTTCAAGCGCCCGGCCGGCGATCAATCGTGCCCGGTTGGCCGGGATACCAAAATCGGCAAACGCGCGCTTGGCTGACTGCTGGTAGTCGACTTCGATATCGATCGAGGTCAGTGTCGCCTCGGGTGATCCTGTGAACAGCCAGAGACCGCTGACTCCGAATCCGGTGCCGACCTCGATGATGGCCTTAGCGTCCGTCGCGGCGGCGAGAACGGCCAGCTGGGCGCCCTGGGATGGTGAAACCGGCTCAACGCCGTGCTCAAGCGATCCCGCGCGGGCGGCCGCGATCGCCTCGCTCTCGACAACGAAGTCTTCGGCGAACTTCCAGCTCAGGTCTTTTTCTGCCACGGCACTCCTTTGGGACTCTAAGCCTAGGGCGAGCGCCCAGCGTCACGAGCTACTCTGGTGGGGTGTTCAACGGTTTGACCGCAGACAAGTTGGTGGTAATCGCCATCATCGCCGTCATCGTGCTCGGACCCGAACGCCTCCCGCACTACGCTGCGCAGCTCGCAAAACTCGTCAAATCGATTCGCGAGATGGCGAACGGCGCGCGGGATCGGATGCGCGACGAGATGGGTCCAGACTTCGACGACCTCGACTGGAAGAAGCTCGACCCGCGCCAATACGACCCGCGTCGCATCATCCGCGAGGCCCTTCTGGATGACGAGCCGGCACATCCGGTTGTCCGCCCGGCCGCTCCCGCAGCCGAGCGCCGTCGAGCGGTGGACGCGGGCCTCGCGACGCCATTCGACGAAGAGTCCACCTAACCCGTCGAGTCCGGGGTGCGCGCCCACGCGACGCCCAGTTCGAAGCGCGATCGCGCGCCCAACTGTTCCATGGCCTCCGAGATGCGCCGATGAACGGTGCGCGGTGAGATGCCCAGGCTTTGCGCGATGGCGGCGTCCGAAAGTCCCTTGGCCAGCAAGCGAACCACCGGCTGCCAGCCGTCGTCGCTCAGCGGGTAGTCGATCGCCCGCTCCCACACGCTCTCGACGTACAGCGAAACGATCTCGGTGATCGCCGGATGCGTCACGATCGCGATGCTGCTCGGCGGATGCTCCGCCCAGTTGAGCGGCAGCGCGCAGAGCACGCCTCGATCGGCGTACACCCAGCTCGGGACATCGTCACTGATCCGGATGCGCATCCCCAGCCTCAACAACTCGTCGAGGTAGACGCGGTCGTCGTCGACGCTGAGCAAAGACCGGGGGAAGATCCCCCGAACCGCGGATTGGGCGACCAGTCGCTTCTCGGTCTCGGTCATGGTCGGGACCATGATGGATCGAATGATCGACAGGTTCGGGTAGAGGTTCACCGGGTCGTGCGGCGGATGGGTCACCGCGTACCGGGGCCATGCCTTCCACTGCGCTTCATGACCGTGCACGAATTCGGCCCACGGCGCGGTGTCGTCGGGGGAGCTGCCAACCTCCCAGTCCCGCGTGAGCGCGGAGAGCGTTCCCGCCGACACCGCGAGGTCCCGCAGCGCGCTGGCCTGGCTCGCGGCCACGCGCTCCGCCGTAACGGCCATCGCGTGATCGGGGGAGAGGGCGTCGATCGCTTCCCCGTCGAATGCGATCAGTCCCGCCGCATCTAGCTTCTCGAGCAGTCGCGGAAGAGCATCGTGCGAAAGCGCCTGCAACTCGCGCAGTTCACTCAGCGACTCCGGCCGGATGCGATAGATGGTGCTCAGCAGGCGAACCGCTTCCCCGTCGCCAAGGATTGGTTCCATGTTCGCGCCTCCCTATGAGTTGGATATGGGCGTGCTGTGATGTGACGAGTGTTTGTCATGGCGAGTATATGACAACCTTTCCTCGCTACTCTGGCCGCATTATGACAGCGACCGCGCCAGCTGCTCCCGATTTGACGGAGTTCATCCTTACCGACTATCCGCGAGTGATTTCGACCATCCGGGGCATCACCGGCAGTCGTGACTCCGCAACGGATGCCGTGCACGATGCGCTGGTGCAGTTACTGACGGACGCCGAGCACGCCTGGCCACGCAATGTCGCCGCGTGGATAACCGTTGTCGCGAGCAATCGTGCGCGAGACATCCACCGGCGTGATGCCGTCGCGCGAAGGGTCGCGGAGAAGCTGCGACCGACGACGCCCGCCGACCCGGTCGCGGTGTCGATCCTCAGCCTCGACCTTCGCGCCGCGCTCGAGACCCTGCCACCCCGGATGCGACAGGTATGCGAGTTGCACTACCTGCGGGATCGTTCTGTCGACCAGATCGCCGCGGCACTCGGCATCGGCGCTGGGACCGTGAAAACGCAACTGCATCGCGGACGAATTGCGCTGGCCCGGAACCTTGAGGCCTAGAGCGGGTCGGTCGAGACGCTGAGGCCGAGCTTCTTCCCGGCCAGACCGCGCGAGCGCACCGCCAGCGCAGATGCGACCGACCGGATTGCTGCGGCCGCCGGATCGTCCGGGTGCGACAGGACAATTGGGTCACCGGCGTCCCCACCCTCGCGCAGCGGAATGCTGAGCGGAATGGACGCGAGCAGCGGAACCATCTCTCCGTCCACCGAAAGCCTCGCCGCGGTGTCTGCGCCGCCACCGCTGCCGAATACGTCGACGACAGTGCCATCCGGAAGTGTGTAACCGGCCATGTTCTCGATGACCCCGATGACTTTCTGTCCGGTCTGCCGCGCGACCATGGCGCTTCGTTCGGCGACTTCTGCTGCTGCCGGCTGCGGAGTCGTGACGACGATCACTTCGGCGTGCGGGAGCAGTTGGCCAATGGAGATGGCGACGTCGCCGGTGCCCGGCGGGAGATCGAGCAGCAGGATGTCGAGGTCGCCGAAGTACACGTCGGTCAGGAACTGCTGGATCGTGCGGTGCAGCATCGGTCCTCGCCAGCTGACGGCTCTTCCGGTGCCAGAGCCCGGGCCATCCAGGAACATCCCAATCGAGATGACCTTTACCTCGTGCGCAACGGGCGGCAGGATCATGTCGTTCACCTGCGTCGGCTTCGCGTGCGAGATGCCGAGGATGCCGGGAATCGAGAACCCGAACACGTCGGCATCCACGATCCCCACCCGCAACCCACGTGCAGCCAGCGCGACGCCGAGGTTGGCGGTGAGCGTTGACTTGCCCACGCCACCTTTTCCGCTTGTGATCGCATAGATCCGGGTGAGAGTGTCCGGGCCGAACTGCAGAGCCTTGGGACGACCGGCGCGGAGCTTGGTTGTGAGGGCGTCCCGCTCGGCCTTGCTCATGACCGTGACCGTAACGGTTGCGGTCTCGATCCAGGCCACCGCGGCGAGCGCCGTATTGACATCACGCTCGATGCGGTCGGCGGCGGGACATCCCACGATCGTCAGTTTGATCGTGACTCCCACGGTCGAGCCGTCGACTTCGATGTCGCCGACCATGTCGAGCTCGGTGATCGGGCGGCGAATTTCGGGGTCGATGACCGTCGCGAGGGCCGCAAGAACGCGGTCGCGATCCGTCACACTGCGGCATCCTTATTCTTGTCGAGCTCCTCGAGCAACGAGCGCAGTTCGGCGCGGATGAAGTCCTTTGACGCCATGTCCTTCATCGCGAGTCGAAGGGAAACGATCTCACGGGCCAGGTATTCGGTGTCGTTCAGGTTGCGCTCCGACCGCTGGCGATCCTGCTCGATCTGCACTCGGTCACGGTCGTCCTGCCGATTCTGTGCGAGCAGGATGAGCGGTGCCGCATACGACGCCTGGAGCGACAGGATGAGCGTCAGGACGGTGAATCCCTGGTCCTGTTCATCGAAACGGATCGCGTGCGGCGCGAGGATGTTGTACGCGATCCACGCACCGGCGAACACCGTCAGGATGATGAGGAACGTCGGCGTGCCCATGTTCCGGGCGATCCACTCGGTGAAGCGGCCGAACGAATCTCGATTGTTGCTGCGCGGAATCAGAGAGGTGCGCAGGCCCTTGGGCGAATCGAGTCGGATCTCGTTGCGGTTACTGACGCGTGCCATTTGTCGTCGTCCTTGCTGTTCTTACCGGAATCGCTGCTGTGGATGCGTCGCTGTAAAGCGACTCGGTACTGCTCTCGTGGTCTGTGCTTCGCCAGTCTTCGGGCAGGAGGTAATCGAGGACGTCGTCAATGGTCACCACCCCGACCAGTCGGTGTTGTTCGTCGACAACGGGAACGGATACCAGGTTGTAGCTGGCGAGGCGGCGCGCGACCTCGGCCGCGTGGGTCGTGGCCAGCACCGGTTCAAGGCTTTGGTCGAGCAGGGTTCCGAGCCGCTCGTTGGGCGGATAGCGCAGCATCCGCTGGAAGTGCACCATGCCGAGGAATCGCCCGGTCGGCGGTTCGAACGGCGGCAGCGTCACGCAGATCGCCGCACCGAGCGCTGGCGCGAGCTCGTGGCGCCGAATCAACGCGAGACCTTCCGCCACGGTTGTGTCGCCGGAAATGATGATCGGCTCGGTGGTCATCAGGCCACCTGCGGTGTCAGGCGCGTAGGTGAGCAGAAAGCGAACATCCTCGGCCTCTTCCGGCTCCATCAGATCGAGCAACGCCTCACCGCGCTCCTCGCTCAGCTGGGCGATGAGGTCGGCGGCGTCGTCGGGCTGCATGGCATCGAGCACATCGGCGGCACGGTCGTCATCGAGCTGGTTCAGGATGTCGACCTGCTCGTTCTCCGGCATCTCTTCGAGCACGTCGGCGAGGCGCTCATCCGACAGTTCCTCGGCGACCTCGAGCATCCGCTGCTCCGGCAGGTCGAGCATGGCATTGGCGAGATCGGCCGGAAGCAGGTCGGAGTAGCTCGCGATCAGCTGGGTCGCCGACTGGGATTCGCCCGCGGTGGTCTTCTCGACGACGTCCGGCCAGTTCACGAAAACGGTCTGGCCGCGACCGAACGACGTGGTCTTCGGGCGGCGGCAGAAGAGCTGGGTTACCGCCCACTCGCCCTGACCCTTTTCCTCGATAGCGACATCCTCAATGGTCGCTTCACCGGACTTGTCCTTGAGCGTTACCTTGCGGCCGAGGAGCTCCGCGATGACGCGCACCTCGCCGCCGCGCTGCTCGAAGCGGCGCAGGTTGATCAGGCCGGTTGTGATGATCTGGCCGGAACCGATGCTCGTGACTCGACCAACGGAAAGGAAAACGCGGCGTTTACCGGGAACTTCGACCACAAAGCCGATGACACGAGGCGAGTCCGAGGTGCGATAGACCACGAGAACGTCGCGAACCTTGCCGACCTTGTCGCCGAAGGGGTCGAAAACGGAGCACCCGGCCAGGCGGGCCACGAATACTCTCGTCGCGCTCACGATACAAGCGTAGTCGCGCGTGGAAGAATGAGGGCGTGAGCAACCAGCAGCCCTTGTCCGGCGGACCGATTGGCCCGTCGATCCCGCGCGGGGATGTGCTCGGTACCTACGATTCCTATGTCGATGCGCAGCAGGTCATCGACAAGCTCGCCAAGGCGGACTTTGATGTTCGCCAGCTCGCGATTGTCGGCAGTGATCTCAAGACCATCGAGCGGATCACCGGAAAGCTGAGCTACGGGCGCTCGGCGCTTGGCGGCGCGGCGACGGGCGCGTGGTTCGGCCTGTTTGCTGGCACAGTTTTGTTCCTGTTCGCTGCCACACCAAACGTCACGTACGCGCTCGCGGTCATCCTCATCGGTGCGGCGTTCGGGATGCTGTTCGGCATCGTCAGCTACGCGATCAACCGTCGACGCAAGGATTACAGATCGGTCAACCAGGTCGTTGCGAGTTCGTACCAGGTGATCGTGCCGCCGAGCCAGCTGGTTCGCGCCCAGGAACTGCTGCAGCGGCCCGGGGCCTGAGCCGGATGCCGACCTCCCGGCTGGAGGCATTCAGCGACGGCGTGTTCGCGATCGCCATCACGGTACTCGTGCTTGGCATCGCTGCGCCGGTGAAGACCGACCACCTGCTCGCCAGACTTCTCGACCTGTGGCCGTCGTATCTCGGCTACGTGCTGAGTTTTCTGCTCATCGGCCTGCTCTGGGTGAATCACCACGTGATGTTCGAGCACATCCAGCGGTCCGATCGGCTGTTGATGTTCATCAACACACTGCTGCTCCTGGTGGTCGCCTTCATCCCATTCTCAACTGCGGTGCTCGCATCGACGTTCCGGACGGGCGAGGGCCAGCCCGTCGCCGTTGCGCTGTACGGATTGGTGATGACGGCGGCCGGCCTGCTGTTCAACTGGACATGGTCGCACTGCTTCCGTGCCGGACTCATGAGTGACGAGGTAACGACGCGTCGCTATGGACGCATGACGCGTCGTATCCTGCTCGGACCGCTGCTCTACCTGGTCGGCGCCGTCGTCGGCTACTTCGTCCCCGTACTCGGAGTGGTCCTCTACCTCGGACTCATCCTGTTCTACTGGCTGCCCATCCGGCAGACGAACGAGGCCGGCGAGACGATCGGCATGCGCTAAAAGCCCGTGAGAGGTCCCAATCGACCCTAAAACCGGACGACTTATGGGTCGATTGGGACCTCTCACGGAGTTTGGGCTAGCGGGCGAGCCAGGCCTCTACGTCGTCTGCGGTGCGCGGGATGCCGATCGACAGGTTCTCGGCACCGGAGTCGGTAACGACGATGTTGTCCTCGATGCGCACGCCGATTCCGCGGTATTCCTCGGGCACGGTCAGATCGTCCGGCTGGAAGTAAAGCCCGGGCTCGATTGTGAAGACCATGCCGGCCTCAAGCTCGCCGTCGGCGTAGAGGTCGCGACGAGCTTGCGCGCAGTCGTGCACGTCGATTCCCAGGTGGTGACTCGTGCCGTGCACCATGTACCTGCGATGGAACTGCTGGTCGGGCTCGAGTGACTCCGAGGCGCTGACCGGAAGCAGCCCCCACTCCGCGGTCTTCGCGGCAATCACCTTCATGGCCTCGGCGTGCACCTCGCGGAACCGGATGCCCGGCCGCACGATGGCGAAGGCGGCATCCGCGGCTTCGCGCACGGCCTCGTAGACGCGACGTTGCACGTCGGTAAACGTTCCGTTCACCGGTAGCGTGCGCGTGATATCAGCCGTGTAGAGCGAGTCGAGTTCGATTCCGGCGTCGATCAGGATGAGGTCTCCCGGCACGACCGGACCATCGTTCGTGATCCAGTGCAGGATGCAGGCGTGCGGCCCACTCGCCGCGATCGTCTCGTAGCCAACCGTGTTTCCCTCGGCACGAGCACGACGATTGAACGTGCCCTCGACCAGGCGCTCACCGCGCCGGTGAGCGACGATGCCCGGCAGGTCGCCGACGATGTCATCGAATCCCTGCTGGGTCGCGGCAACCGCCTCGCGCATCTGCTCGATCTCGTATGAATCCTTGACCAGGCGCATTTCCGACAGTTCGCGCGCCAGCTCTTCGTCTCCCGGCGTCTCGAGAAATTCGGTGTCGGCGGCGAGCAGGCGGCGACCATCAACGGAATCGGTGAGGTCACGATCCGCCTCACGAACGATCAGCGTGTTTGCATCGATCGTGTCGACGACCGTGGTGAATTCGCTCAGGTCGGCCGTCACGACTCCGAGGTCAGCAGCGACGTGTCCGAGGGTTGGACGCGGCCCGACCCAGAACTCGCCGATCTCGGGATTCGTGTAGAACTCGCTTGATGTGCGGCCGGCAGGCTTGCGGAAGTACAGCGTGGCCTCGTGGCCGCTCGCGGTCGGCTCAAGGACGAGCACGCTCGCCGGCACGGTGTCCGATCCCCATGCGGTCAGGTGCGCGAAGGCGGAGTGCGCCCGATACGCGTAGTCGGTGTCGTTGGAGCGCACTTTTGCGCCGCCCGCCGGGATGATCAGACGCTTGCCCGGGAACTTGGCGGAGAGGGATGCGCGCCGCGCCGCGGCAAACGCCGCCTGCTCGCGGGGCCTAGGTTTGACATCCGGGCGTTCCGCCCAGTTGCTTGCGATGTACCGCTTGAACGCGTCCGACGTGGGTGTTGTCGAGCGATTTGAGGTCGCGCGCGGAGCTTTGGCTGCGGCGCCATCGGAGATCTTGGCCATGCAGCTATTGTCCCTCTCTCGTCGGTCGGGCGCTATTTGCCCGGTGCCAGCACGGTGAGGATCGGCCGGTGGTCGCTCCCCGCGAGGTCCTCGCTCTGGATCACCTGGAACGAGATCGCGTGCCACCCCGACGTGTAGAGCACATGATCGATCTGTGCGCCAAGCAGGGTGGGAAGGTTTGTCGGCCAGCTGCCGATCGCGGCGGACTTCGTGGCGTATCCGGCATCCGTGCATTCGCCAAAGTCGGCACCCGACTTGGTGCTCAGGGATGACAACTCATCGAGGGTTGAGTTGAAATCGCCCGCCATGATCAGGTTGCTGCCGGAACAGCGCCCGGCGAGGAACTCGAGGTCGGCGCGCCAGTTACGCATCTCCTCGGGCTTCGGCGAGACCGCGTGCACCGCGATGATCGTCGGCCCCGACCCATCCACGGGCTTGGCGATCACGGATGCGAGTACGGACGTGTCGCCCTCGGTGTCTACCGCCCGGTATTCGCCAAGCGATGCACTGATGAGCAGTGTCGTCGCATGCGACTGATAGACGGTGCCGTGTGTTCCAGACAGTACCCACATCGGATGCCCGGCCGCCTTCATGGCGAGCGAGACCTGGTATCCGGTGTCCTGGGTCGTCTCGGGAAGCGCGATGACGTCGGCGTGTTCGGCGAGCGCGAGCTTCGCGATCTCCTCGACGCCGGGTGCATCGCCCTTGGTATTCCAAGACAGCACCGTGACGTCGCCGGACGTCTTCGCCACGGTTCCGCCGCCGCCGAATCCACGGGTGCTTAGGATCGCGATGCTGAGCAGGCAGAACACGATCAGAAGAAGAACGAGCGAGCCGAGAAAACGGCGCGCACTGCGCCAGCCCAAAGCGAGAAGCCCGAACACAATCACAAGGGCGAGCGCGATCGCCACATCCAGACCGCGAAGAGACACGACCTGTGCGATCACGGGCGTCGACTGCAGGCTGAATAGCTGGGGCCAGAGCGCAACGAGCAGGATGGCCGCGGCCACCAGGAGCAGGATCGCTGCGAGAATCTTCCGAATCATGGCTCGGGCAGCCTAACGAATACGATTGCAGGATGCCCCAAAGCGGTGCGATCGATCTGCACACTCACAGCAGTGTCTCGGATGGCACTGAGACTCCTGCCGAATTGGTCGATGCCGCTGTTGCCGAACACCTTCGCGCCGTCGCGCTCACCGACCATGACTCGACGGCGGGCTGGGATGAAGCCTTCGCGGCGGCGGAGGGCACCGGGCTGATAGTCATCCCGGGAATGGAGCTCAGCACCAACTACGGTCCGGCGAGTGTGCACATGCTTGCCTACCTGTTCGACCCGGCCAATCCCGGCATCGTTGCCGAGACAGCCAAGATCCGCGACGGGCGGATGAACCGGGCCGAGCGCATCGTCGAGCACATCTCGAAGGACTACGGCATTACCTGGGCCGACGTGCTGGCCCAGTCCGTTGACGGCGGCACGATTGGTCGCCCGCACATCGCCGACGCTCTCGTTGCCAACGGCGATGTGCCAGACCGGAGCGCGGCGTTCCAGACGATCCTGCACTGGAAGAGCGGCTACTACGAGAAGTACTACGCGCCGTCACCGCTCGACGGGGTGCGGATGATCGTGGCCGCCGGGGGAGTGCCGGTGCTCGCACATCCGGCAACGCACGGCAAGTATCGAGCGCTCGAGGATCGAGCGATCGGGGATCTCAAGAATGCGGGGCTATGGGGACTCGAGGTCTACCACCGCGACAACACCGAAGACGGGCGCATCTGGCTGATCGAGCTTGCGCGCAAGTTCGATCTGCAGATCACGGGGTCGAGCGATTACCACGGTGAGGGAAAGCCCAACCGCCTCGCGGAGAACAGCACCGAGCCGGCCGTATTCGAGCGCCTGCTAGCCGCAGGCACCGGCAGCCACCCCTCTTAGCTTTTGCAACCTTGCGGGCGGAGATACTCGCCCGGGGCGGAGCTAGAGCCCTCGCCGGACGCAGCTTCTCCGCCCGCAACGGGATAGATCAGGCGACGGGAGGCGTCGCGCTTCCGCCACCTGACGGGCGACGACGCGTGCGGTTGCGGCGACGTGCCGGTGCGGCGCCGTCGTGAGTGCCCGCACCCGGGGCACCGGACTCGTGCGCCCGCTGTTCCGGAGTCGTTGGGTGATTCGACGCACCTCGCGTGCGCGTGCGCTGTCGATCGCCGGAATGCTCGCGCGGCGGACGGGATGCGGCCACCTCGACCTTGGGGGCGGGACTCGGCTTCAGTCGACCCTTCGATCCGGCAGGAATATCGAGGTCGGTGTAGAGGTGCGGAGAAGACGAGTATGTCTCGACCGGCTCGGGCTGGCCCATGTCGAGCGCGCGATTGATGAGCGACCACTTGTGCATGTCGTCCCAGTCGACAAACGTCACGGCGATGCCGGTCTTGCCCGCGCGGCCGGTTCGCCCGGCGCGGTGCAGGTAGGTGTCGTGGTCATCCGGGATGGTGTGGTTGATCACGTGGGTGACGTCGTTGACGTCGATACCTCGCGCCGCGACATCCGTTGCGATCAGGATGTCCTTTTTGCCCGCCTTGAACGCGGCCATGGCGCGCTCGCGCTGCTCCTGGTTGAGGTCGCCGTGAACCGCTGCGGCATTGAAGCCGCGATCGTTGAGTTCTTCGACGAGCTTCGCGGCGGCGCGCTTGGTGCGCGTGAAAACGACGGTCTTGCCGCGCCCCTCGGCCTGCAGGATGCGCGCGATGACCTCGTCCTTGTCCAGCGCGTGAGCGCGGTAAACGACGTGCTTGATGTTCGCTTGCGTGAGGCCCTCATCCGGGTCCGTTGCACGGATGTGGATGGGCCGGTTCATGAACCGGCGAGCCAGGGCAACGATCGGGCCCGGCATGGTCGCCGAGAACAGCATCGTGTGGCGGGTCGGACTGGTCTGCGCGAACAGCTTCTCGATGTCGGCCAGGAAGCCGAGGTCGAGCATCTTGTCTGCCTCATCGAGCACCATGACCTTGACGTCCTTGAGCGACAGCATTCGCTGGGATGCGAGGTCGAGCAGGCGGCCCGGCGTGCCGACGACGACCTGGGCGCCATCCTTGAGTTCCGCGACCTGGCCCTCGTACGCCTTGCCGCCGTAGATTGCGACGACCTTGGTAGCGCGGTTGGATGCGGCGAGCACGAGGTCCTCCGCCACCTGCACGCACAGCTCGCGAGTGGGGACGACAACGAGCGCCTTTACGCCGGGTTCCGGATTAGTTCCGAGTGCCTGCAGCAGGGGGAGTCCGAAGCCGAGTGTTTTGCCGGTTCCGGTCTTTGCCTGCCCGATGATGTCCTGCCCGGAGAGTCCGAGCGGGATGGTCTGTTCCTGGATGGGGAACGGTTCGATGATGCCTTTGGTCGCGAGAGCATCGACCATGTCCTGTTCGATGCCCAAGTCTGCGAAGGTCTCAATATTGTCTGAAGTCACAGCTTAAATTGCCCTGTCAGCCGACGTGTGTCAGCGGTGTCGAGTGCGCCCGGTTTGACATAGGGCGCGAATCGCTCCCACCAGAATTGGGGAGCTGCGAGACTAGTTTAGCTGGTCAGGCCAGGTAGACGTTGCTGCCGCACCGTGTCGGAACTCCCTCCGGGCGGTCGTGAGACCTAAGCCGCCTAAACTTGGGCGTGTGGCGAATTGGTTCCGACGCGGAGCAAAGCGGGTAGAGGCACCACGGCTCCGCCCCCGGCAGGCGGCCCAGACGACATCCACGAAGGTCGACCTCGTTACCCTCACGCCGGATCTGACCACGTTCCTCGGCAAGTCCGCGTATCTGCAACTCGCGATCTTTGAGAACCTGAGTCGTGTCGTGCGTTCCGCACCGACGACCGAGGCCAAGTCGGCGCTGAGCCGGGTAGCGGGCCTCGCGCTCACCAAGCACGAAGAGCTGGTCGCAGAGATCGAGCGACACGGTTCCGATGCCGCGCAGACCATGCAGCCCTTTGTAGCGGAGATCGACGCGTTCCAGCGGATAACCCAGGGCAACGACTGGTACGAGTCGGTGACGAGCTGCTACCTGACCTCCGGATTTCTCGACGACTTTCTCGTCCGACTCGCTCCCGGGCTTGCCGGGGTTGCCGGTGCACGGATCGTCGACATCCTCGCCGCCGACACGGGCGAGAGCGTCATCGCGGCGGAGTTACTCGCGGCGATCGAAAAGAATCCGCGACTCGGGGCACGGCTTGCGATGTGGGGGCGTCGGCTGGTGGGCGACACCATGCTGCTCGCGCGCGGGATGTTGCGCTCGACGGAGAATCACGACTCTGATGAGGCCCGAATTGAGCCGGTCTTCACGGAACTCATCGCGGCGCACACGCGACGGATGGATGCGCTCGGTCTCACGGCCTAGGGGCTGCGCGGTTGCGCGAGTTGCCCGCTTCGGTTGTATTAGAGCGCGATAATGCCGCCGAAGTGGGCAACTCGCGCAACCGCGCAGCTACTAGGCGCGCGAGAGCTTCTGCAGCAACTCGTCATCGTTGGTGCGGCGTACCCGCGGCAGGACGAGGACGAGCACGAGTGATACCACCGCGGCTGCGACGAGGCTGACGACCCAGATCCAGCCGCCGTCGAATTTCCAGCCGAGCCAGGTGAGGGCGACCCACACGATCGCGGTCACGACCGCGGCGATCGAGGGGATGAGCGCGACACCGTAGGTCTCACGGCCGGGCAGCGCGTACCGGCCGAGCAGGCCGATGCAGAACGCGATCAGAGTGACGAAGAGCAGTTCCATGGCTAAGCCACGAACCCAACGCGACGGGAGATCTCGGAACCGACCTCGATATATCCGAAGGACGCAGTCGGGATGATGTACACCTTGTCTTTGTCGTCCGTGAGTCGAACGAACTTGGCGTCGGAGTCGAGGGCCGCCGCCACAATCTTCTCGACGTCCGCAGCGGTCTGCGCCGTCTCAAAGTTGATCTCGCGGGGGCTGTTCAGGATGCCAATTCGAATGTCCACGCGTTCAGATTACGACAGTTCGCGTTTCGCCGTCTCGACGGTTCTCTGTTGGCAGAACGGGCCGGATGTCGGCGGACACGATGTCCGCACCCTCCACTAGCTTTGCTTAGGTGGCCATCCTGGGATTCGAGCGCGCGGCGAAAGCCGACGCCGTCGTCCCACCGCCAACTCTGGATGCCAGCCAGCTCGCGGTCGTCGGCCTCGCGGACGTCGAGTCGGCTGCGGTTCTCGGGGCGCCGGGTTCGGGCAAAACCACCACAATCATCGAGCTTGTCGCCGACCGCGTGCTGAACCGCGGCTGGTCTCCCGACCAGCTCGTCGTGCTCACTCCGACGCGCGCATCCGCCACCCGGCTGCGCGACCGCCTTGCGCTGCGGCTCGCCGCCGGCGGAAGGCAGAGTGCGACCAACGGCCCGCTTGCGCGCACCGTTAATTCCCTCGCGTTCGAGATCGTCGGCAACGCGTTCCGCGCCGAGGGAAGTGAGGCGCCGCGACTGGTCACGGGTGGCGACCAGGACGTCGACATCGCGAGCCTGCTCGAGGGCGACATCGAGGAGGGCATCGGGGCGACCTGGCCCGATGAACTCGGGCCCGAAGTTCGTCGACTCCGCGGATTCCGTACCGAGCTGCGCGACTTCATGATGCGCGCGACCGAGTACGGCGTGACCACGGACCGCCTGCGGATGTTGGCCATGGATACGGCCCACCCCGAGTGGGCCGCTGTCGCCGACTTCGTCGACGAGTACCTCGCGGTTGTCGGCGCGTCCCGTCCGAGTCACTACGACGCGGCGGAATTCGGTCGGTTCGCGATCGCAGCGATTGACGGGGACACCCCGGGAGAACGAGTCGAAAGCCTGCGGCTGGTGGTGATCGATGACCTTCAGGAGGCGACGGAATCCACCCTCGGCATCCTGCGAGCACTGCACCGCCGGGGGATTGCAATCGTCGCGTTCGGCGATCCGGATGTCGCGGCCAACGCGTTTCGGGGCGGCGAACCGGATGCGCTGGGGCGCCTCGGTGCCGTGCTCGACGACCCCGCCGTGCGCAGTCTCGTCCTCGAATCGGTTCATCGCCAGGGACCAGTGCTTCGCGGGTTCACCTCGGCAATTACCGAGCGCATCGGCACCGCCGCGGCCGGGTCGCAGCGTCGCGCGACTGCTGCGGTATCCGATAGCGATCGACCGCTCGCTCAGGTCATCACTCTCACTCCCGGGCGACAGTTGACCGCGATTGCTCGCCAGCTGAGGGAGCGGCACCTGCTGCATGGCGTCCCATGGAGTGAGATGGCCGTCGTCCTGCGCAGTGGAGCGCAGACCGCGGGCGTTCGTCGAGCACTCGCTCTCGCCGAGGTACCCGCGCGAACCTCGGTCGGCACGACTGCGCTGCGCGACGATCGAGCTGCACGCTCGCTTCTCACCCTGGTCGATGTCGGCACCGGGCGCACCGCCATGAGTCCGGCGCTTGCCGTCGAGTTGCTCACGTCGCCGTTCGGTGGAATTGACCGGCTTGCGCTTCGTCGCCTGCGGCTCGCGCTGCGAGCCGAGGAGCTCGCGGGCGACGGCAATCGTCCGAGCGACCTGCTTCTCGTGGAAGCGCTCGAAGCCCCCGGCCGGTTCGCAACCATCGATCACCGCATCGGCCGCAGTGCAGAGAAGCTGGCGACATCCCTTGCTGAGCTGCGTGCAGCGGCGGATGGGTCGACGATCGAGGAGCTGCTGTGGCTCGCCTGGGAGCGCAGCGGTCTCGCTCCGATCTGGCTCGAGCAGGCGCTCGGCAGCGGCATTCTCGCGGCCGAGGCAAACACGAACCTTGACGGGATCCTTGCACTGTTCACCGCAGCCAAGCGCTTCGTCGAGCGCCGTCCCGATGACGATCCGAAGCTGTTCCTGGATGCCGTGCTCGACGCCGATGTACCGGAAGACACACTCACACCCCAACCGCTCGAAGAATCGGTTCTCGTAACGACTCCTTCCGGCGTCGTTGGGCTCGAGTTCGACACCGTCGTCGTCGCGGGACTTCAGGATGGCGCGTGGCCAAACCGTCGTCTCCGGGGTTCTCTGCTCGGCGGGCAGGAACTCGTGCGAGCGGCAACCGGCATCGACACGGCAACTATCGACGAACGCAAGCTGGTGCTCGATGACGAGTTGCGGATGTTCGCTCTCGCGGTGTCGCGCGCGCGTTCCCAGGTCGTGGTGTCGGCGGTCGCGAACGACGACGAGTCGGCGAGCGTGTTCCTGAACCTTCTGCCTGAGTCGACGAAGTCCATCGACACGACTCTGCTTCCACCAATGTCTCTTCGCGGTCTCACCGGCCGCCTTCGACGCGAGCTGGTATCGCCGATCCGTCTCGACGGGTCGACGGCTGCGGCATCCGCGCTGGCACGACTGGCTGCGGAGCGCGTGCCGGGCGCCGATCCGGCCGACTGGCATGGACTCATCGAGCCGTCGACCGATGAACCTCTCTATCGGGATGACGAGCGCATCCCGGTGTCGCCGTCTCAGCTTGAGAACTTCGAGCAGTCTCCGCTCGACTGGTTTCTCGACTCCATCGCTGGCAGCGAGGGGTCGCCGGCGATGGGGCTTGGCACCATCCTGCACTGGGCCATGGAGACGGCAACCGACCCGAGCATCGACAGCCTGTGGAGGGCGGTCGAATCGCGTTTTGCCGAGCTGCTGTTCGAATCGGACTGGCTGGCCGAGGCCCAGAAGCGCACGGCACGCACCTTGGCCGCCGGCATCGCCGAATACCTCGCCGACTTCGATCGCGACGGCAAGCAACTGGTTGGTGCCGAGCGGCGGTTCACCCTGGAGATCGGTCCGGCCGAGGTCAACGGATCGATTGACCGGGTCGAGCGCTCCGCGGATGGTTCCGTTGTCATCGTCGATCTTAAGACCGGCGCTCCCATAACGAACCAGGATCGGCTCAACGAACATCCGCAGCTTGGCGTCTACCAGCTTGCCTATGCAGAGGGAAAACTCGACGATGCACTCGAGCAGCTGGGTGCGCACCACTCCGGCGGCGCGAAGCTGCTGTTCGTTAGGAAGGGCGTCAAATCGAAGCTGTACCGCGAGGGCAACCAGGCTCCGCTCGATCCCGAGCAGCTTGAGGGTTTCCGTGAGCGCATCCGGCAGGCAGCCGCTGGCATGGCGCTTGCCGAGTTCATTGGCCTTCGAGACGTGACGTCGTGGAGCGGCGCCACGACTCCGCACTCAATCCACCGGGTTCCGGCGGTGTCGAGTGACTGACGCGATCGAGATCGCCGATGCCCTCGGACGACCACGTCCGACGGACGAGCAGATCGCTGTCATCGAGGCTCCGCTCGCACCGGCGCTTGTCGTCGCTGGAGCAGGCAGTGGTAAGACCGAAACAATGGCGAATCGGGTGCTCTGGCTGCTCGCTAATCGACGTGTTCGCCCGAGTGAGATTCTCGGGCTCACCTTCACTCGAAAGGCGGCGGGGGAGCTGTCCGGCCGCATCCGTACCCGCATCCAGCAGCTGGCCAACGCCGGGCTCGTTGCCGACGATTACGACGCGTTCGAGGCTCCGCAGGTGTCGACGTACAACGCCTTCGCGAATGCGATCTATCGGGACAACGCCATGCTCATCGGACGCGAGAGCGACGGAGAAGTTCTCGGCTCCGCTTCGGCCTGGCAGCTTGCCCGATCACTCGTTATCGCGAGCCGCGACGAGCGCCTGGTCCAACTCGACAAGCGCGTCGACGACGTGACGAAGGCGGTCCTTGCGCTGAATGCCGCCGTCGCAGAGAACATCGTCGATCCGACCGACGTGCGCGCCTTCGCGGCCGACTTCGCCGCGCTCGTCGATCTCCCGGGCGTCGGCCGGTACGCCTACGAGGATGCGGCATCCCTCGCCAAAACGGTGGGCGGTCTCGACGTGCTGCTCGATCTCGCGGAACAGTTTGCCGAGGCCAAGCGGCGTCGCGGGTTCATCGAGTTCTCCGACCAGGTGGCGCTCGCGCTGCAGATCGTGCGTGGGTCCCCGCGAATTCGCACCGAGTTTCGCGATCAGTTCAAGGTCGTCCTGCTCGACGAGTACCAGGACACCAGCGTCGTGCAGACCTGGTTGCTCGCAGAGCTGTTCGGGGGGCATCCGGTCATGGCTGTTGGCGACCCTAACCAGTCGATCTACGGCTGGCGCGGAGCCAGCGCGGCAAATCTTGAGTCGTTCGGTACGCAGTTCGCGGCCGGTTCGGCGCTCGGCTTCAACCTCTCGACGAGCTGGCGCAACGGTCACGACATCCTGACGGTCGCCAATGCGCTCGTGGAGCCGCTGCTCCCGCACACCCGGGTGCACGTCGAGCGTCTCGTTCCCGGCCCGCAGGCAACCGAGCGAACAGTGGATGTCACGTTCGAGGAGTCTGTGGTCGCGGAGGCCGAGAGTGCGGCGCTGTGGCTGAAGCACCAGCTTGCAACCCTCGATGGGGCGGATGGCGAGCCTCCGACAGCAGCAATGCTGTTCCGCGCACGTAAGAGCCAGCCCTATTTCCTGGAGGCACTGCGAAAGCATGACGTGCCGTTTCATGTGCTCGGCGTCGGCGGCCTGCTGGCGACACCGGAAATCGCCGATCTGGTCAGTGCGTTGACGGTTGTGAGCAACCCGAGCGCAGGCAACGAACTCATTCGATTGCTGGCGGGATCGCGCTGGCGGATCGGCGTTCGCGATCTGCGGTTCCTGAGACGCGTGGCATCCTGGCTGGCAAAACGTGACCTGGCGCAGCAGCCGCTGCCAGGCGACGTGACAGACAAGCTGCGCAATTCGGTTGCCGAGGGTGAAGGCGGTTCGATTGTCGACGCGCTCGACTTTCTCGCTACAGCTGCGGCCGGGCACTCACAGCTGGCCGAGTTCAGCGATGTCGGAGTTGAGCGCCTCCGTGAGGCTGGTCGCACGTTCGCGTGGTTGCGCTCACGCACCGCGCTCGATCTTCTGGACTTCGTGACCCTCGTTGAACAGGAACTGCGCCTCGACATCGAGGTCGTCGCGAACGAGCACCTGCCGCTCGGGGGAGCAAACAAGGAGGCGTTTTTCGACGCGCTGTCCGGTTACATCGCAGTAGATGATTCTGCGACTCTCGGCGGCTTTCTCGGCTGGCTGCGCGAGGCCGAGTGGCGAGACGGCCTGTCGCCGCGGCCGGAGGACCCCGAACCCGGAACCGTGCAGATCCTCACGATCCATGGCGCAAAGGGACTCGAGTGGGATGCGGTGGTCGTTCCGCGCCTGGTCGACGAGGAACTGCCAACCAAGCCCCGCGAGGGGTACAACGGCTGGCTCGCGTTTGGGCAGCTACCGTGGCCCTTCCGCGGCGACAGGAACGAGCTTCCCGAGTTTTTCTGGCGAGGTCATGACAACCGCAAGCAGCTACTGGATGCGCGCAGCGAATTCACGACTCTGGTGCGCGAGCGTCACGAGTTCGAGGAGCGGCGGCTCGCGTATGTCGCTGTTACCCGCGCCCGGCACGCACTGCTGCTGAGCGGTTCGTACTGGTCCACTCAAACCAAGCCGCGTGGCCCGAGCCCGTTCCTGGTCGAGCTGGCCGACTCGCGGATCATCGGTACACTGCCGCCTGGAACACAGTACGAAGAGAACCCGTTGGGCGACGAGGTGGAGGTCATCCTGTGGCCGACCGACCCGCTGGGCGGTCGACGAGAGCGGGTCGAGGCGGCCGCGGCGGCAGTGCGTGCCGCGAGTCCGAATGCGACGGGCGAATGGGCGGGAGAACTCGAACTGCTGCTCGCCGAGCGCGCTGCACGATTGGACTCCGCAACCCGCGTCGCTCTGCCAAGCCGAGTTCCCGCATCCCGGTTCAAGGATTTTGTCACCGACCCGGCATCCGTCGCCGCGTCGCTTCGCCGACCGATGCCGGAGAAGCCGTATCGCGCGACCCGTCTTGGCACGTTATTCCACAGCTGGGTCGAGCAGCGGGCGGGCGTGAGCGGCTCGTTCGAAGAGCTCGACACTTTGCTAACGGAGACGGATGTCGACGAGCGGTTCGACGCCGAAGCACTGGCGAAACTGCAGGAGACGTTCGAAAAGTCCGAGTGGGCGAACCGTGCGCCGATCGAGGTCGAGCGGGAAATCCACCTCGTGCTCGACGGCCAGGTCATCATCTGCAAGATCGATGCGGTCTACGCTGTGTCCTCCGACGACGAACCGCGTTTCGAAGTCGTCGACTGGAAGACGGGTAAGGCCCCAAAAGACGAGAAAGACCTCGAGGAGAAGCAGTTCCAACTGGCGCTCTACCGGCTCGCCTACGCCCAGTGGAAAGGCATCGATCCCGCCCGCATCGATGCGGCCTTCTACTACGTTGCCGATAACAAGACGATTCGCCCCGACCACCTGTCCGACGAGCGGGAACTCGTGGAACGGTGGCGCGGCGCGATCGACTGAGCTGTGCCGCCTCAGCGCCGATCAGGAAAAGGCGGGTTCACCCGTGATGTGGTTCCCGAGAACGAGGGTGTGCACCTCATCCGTACCCTCGTAGGTGCGCACGCTCTCCAGGTTGTTCGCGTGTCGCAGCGGCGAGTAATCCAGCGTGATGCCGTTGCCGCCGAAGATCGTGCGTGCTTCTCGGCAGATCGCGATGGCCTCGCGGGCGTTGTTGAGCTTGCCGACCGAGATCTGGTGCGGTTGCAGCGTGCCGGCATCCTTCAGTCGGCCGAGGTGCAGCGCCAGCAGCAGTCCCTTATTGATCTCGAGGGCCATGTCGACGAGCTTGCGCTGGGTCAGCTGCTGGCTCGCGAGTGAGCGGCCGAACTGGATCCGCGTCTTGGCATAGTCGAGTGCCGCGAGATAGCTGTCGCGGGCAGCTCCCATCGAGCCCCAGATGATGCCGTAGCGTGCCTCGTTCAGGCACTCGAACGGGCTGCGCAGGCCGCGCGACTCTGGCAGGAGCGCCTCCGCCGGAAGCCGAACGTCGACGAGGTCGATGTCGCACTGGATGGATGCGCGCATCGAGAGCTTGTGCGGGATGGGTGTCGCGGCAAATCCGGGGCTGTCCGTCGGGACCAGGAATCCGCGCACCCCGTTGTCGGTCTGCGCCCAGATGACCGTCAGTGCGGCGACGGATGCCATGCCGATCCAGCGCTTCGATCCGGTAATCACCCAGTCCGACCCGTCCCGGCGGGCGAACGTTTTCATGCTGGACGGGTCGGAGCCAGCGGTCGGTTCGGTGAGGCCGAAGCTGGCGATAGCGTTGCCCGCGGCGAGTTCGGGCAGCCAGCGCTGCTTCTGCTCCTCGGACCCGAACCGATGGATGGCCGTCATGGCGAGCGACCCCTGCACGCTCACAAAGGTGCGGATGCCTGAGTCGCCTGCCTCGAGTTCGAGCGCGGTGAGACCGTATTCGACGGCGCTGCGGCCCGCGCATCCGTAACCGTCGAGCTGCATACCCAGCACGCCGAGCGACCCGAGCTCCCGCACGATCTCGAGCGGAAACACCGCGTTCTCAAACCAGTCCGCGATGTTTGGGCGAATCTTGGCTTGGACGAACTCGGCGACCCGTTGGCGTTGGGCGAGCTCGTCCTCGCTCAGCAGGGAGTCGAGATCGAGGAGATCGGATAGGTCTGGCATGTGCTCGCGACGAAGAGCTAGATTGCGCGCGGCGTGTGCGCGAGCATGTCCTCGACATCTTCGACGGCCATGGTCGGCATCGTCTGAGGGCCTAGTGGATGCAGCACATCGCGACGCACCGAGTCGGCCAGGCCTGCGAGCAGGTTGACCGCGTCGTCCACAATGTCGGTGTTGCGAAGCTCTGTGCCGTGCAGCAGCCACTTCGCGAGCTCGAGCTCGGCGTACAGCATCGCGCGCTGGCGCACCTGACGATCGGCACCACCGCGAGCCTCGTTGTATGCGTCGAACGCGACCTCGGGAACCGATTCGTCCTGGCATCCGAGCAGCCAGGCAAGATCGCGCGCCGGGTCGCCGACGCGCAGCTCGTGCCAGTCAAGGACGCCGGTTACCTCGTTGCCGCCGAAGAGCACCGAGTCCGACGAGAGCGACCCGTTGATCACGGTCGGCTGGAACTGCCAGAGCCGGGTGTCCTCGGTTGCCGACTCCCAGCGGGACAGCAGCGCGGCAGGCACAAGTCCGGTCGCGGCCGAACGGTCGATAATCGAGACGCAAGAACGCAAGCACTCAAGCGAAGTAAAAACGGGCAAACCGGAGTCCGCGATGAAGCTCGTTGGCAGCGCGTGGATGGCCGCGACCGCGCGGCCGATGGACGAGGCTCGCGCGACATCCAGCTGGGCGAGTGTCGCCTTCGAACCGTAGACGAATTCGTAGACGATGGCCCGTGTGCCATTGATCGGCGTCTGGCCAGCGAACGCGGATACCGAAAAGTGCAGACGCGTACGAACACCTGCGCTGAGGGCGCGAAGTGCCACCAGATCGGCCGACTGTTCGGACTCCGCGCGCTCGTTGCGCGGCACCCGAACCAACCAGTGGCGCCCGTCTCGGCCGGTGAGCAGGGCGCAGTCGAAGTCGCCTCCGCCTGCGCCAAAGGCGCTCGTCTCGACGATGTCGAGACCGGGCACAGCCGACGTAGCGAGCGCGGCTAGTGTTAGGTGGGATCGAGCCATATCCACAGGGTAGGTCGAGCCTTTGGAACATCCCTCGTACGCCACGCCTTTCGAAAAGGTCCTCAAGAATGTCGCAATCCTTCCTGTCGCGACTGCCGCTGTCGCGATTCGAGGTCGATCGCGACTATTTGAGCCGCGAAAAGCCCGATCTGTTCGGTGAGCTGTGGGCGAACCCCGCCACGCGCATCCTTCCGATTCACGATGGCCGCGCTCTGATATCGCCCGACGGCGCGCTACGGCTGCTGACGGTTTCCGAGACTCCCGAAGCGACGGTGCGGGTCTATCTGGGGCTCACGACCGCCGCATCCGCGACGGAACCCGCTGCTACTCCCGTGGTCGCGGTCCCGCTTGCGGATGTGCTCGAGGTCGACGGCGCGACCTGGACGACCCTGCGAACCGTCGGCAGCCGCCTGAGCAGTCGCGACGCAGGCCTGCTGACCGAGGCACTCGGCATTCTGAACTGGCATGCCACACACCAGTTCTCGCCCAGAACGGGCGAGCCGACGATCATCGAGAAGGGTGGGTGGGTGCGCCGCGATCCGACCACCGGCGCCGAGCACTTCCCGAGAACGGACGCCGCAATCATCGTGGGGATTACGGATGCCGACGATCGCATCCTCCTTGGGTCGAACGCGCTCTGGGAGAACAATCGCTTCTCACTGCTGGCTGGATTCGTCGAACCGGGGGAGTCGCTCGAAGCGGCCGTGCTGCGTGAGGTGTTCGAGGAGGCGGGCATCCGGGTGACCGATCCCGTGTATCTCGGTAGCCAGCCGTGGCCGTTTCCCGCCTCGCTCATGCTCGGGTTCACGGCTCGGGTCGACGCCGAGCATCCGATGACACTGACTCCGGATGGCGCGGAGATCCTTGAGTTGCGTTGGTTCAGCCGCGACGAACTGCGCGCATCGCGCGGCGAGGTGCTTCTGCCCGGCCCGACGTCGATCGCCCACGCCATTCTTGAGGAGTGGTTCGGCGAGCCCATCACCGACGGGATGTGGTGAGCGCGGCCGAGGAGCTGCTCGCCGGACTCGACGAACAGCAACGCCAGGCGGCCGAGGCGCTGCTCGGTCCGGTCGTCCTGCTCGCGGGTGCTGGCACCGGCAAGACTCGCGCGATCACTCACCGAATCGCCTACGGTGTCGCGACTGGTGCGTATTCGCCCGGGCGGGTCATGGCGCTGACCTTTACCGCGCGCGCAGCGGGTGAACTGCGCTCGCGGCTGCGCGCTCTCGGCGCTGGCGGAGTTTCGGCTCGCACCTTCCACGCATCCGCGCTGTCCCAGCTCGGGTACTTCTGGCCGCAGGTCGCGGGCGGATCCGCGCCCCGACTGCTCGACAGCAAGGGACGGATGATCGGGCACGCGGCTGAATCGCTGCGACTGAAGCTCGATACAGCGACCCTGCGCGACGCGGCCGCTGAGATCGAGTGGCGCAAAGTTTCGCGCCTGACCCTCGACCAGTACGCGGTCGCTCACCGACCACTGCCGCCGACCCTGACGATCGACAAGATCGTCGACCTGCAGCGGGCATACGAGACTGTCAAGGACGAGCGCAAACAGATCGACTTCGAGGACGTGCTGCTGGTCACCGCGGGCATGATCGAGTCGGAGCCGCGAGTTGCGCAGCAGGTTCGCGAGCAGTATCGGTTCTTCGTCGTGGACGAGTACCAGGACGTGTCGCCGCTGCAGCAGGAACTGCTCGAACTGTGGCTCGGTGATCGCGATGACGTCTGTGTTGTCGGTGATGCCAGCCAGACGATTTACACCTTCGCAGGCGCGACCCCCGACTACCTCCTCGGCTTCCCGGGACAGCACCAGGATGCGACGATCATCCGCCTGGAGCAGAACTACCGTTCGACTCCGGCAATCGTGGCAGCCGCGAATCGGGTCATGCAGGGCCGGGCAGGCGCGCTCGACCTACACGCTGCGCCCGGGGCAGCGGTCGGACCCGCGCCATCCATCTCGGCCTATCCGAACGATCGGGCGGAGGCCCGCGCGATCGCGGACTCAATCGCGGCGGAGATTGCGGCGGGAGCTGCTCCCGAGACCATTGCCATCCTGTATCGCGTCAACGTGCAGTCTGCGGTGCTCGAGAGTGCGCTCGGGGACGTCGGAGTGCCGTCGGTCATCCGCGGCGCGGCGCGCTTCTTCGACCTGCGCGAGGTAAAGCAGGCGATCATGATGCTCAAGGGGGCATCCATCTCGATCGTCGACGAACCGCTGTTTAAGACCGTAAGCGACGTGCTCCGCTCGCTCGGCTGGACGCAGGATCCGCCCACGGCTGCCGGCGCGGTGCGCGACAAGTGGGAGTCGCTCAATGCGATCCTCGGGCTGGCGGAAGAGTCGCCGGCCGGCACAACGCTGAAGGAGTTCGTGGCGGAACTGCTCGAGCGCCAGTCCGGACAGCACGAGCCGACGATGAGTGCGGTGACGCTCGCGACCCTGCACAGCGCCAAGGGTCTCGAGTGGGACTCGGTTTATATCGCCGGAGTCTCCGAGGGGCTGCTGCCGATTGGATACGCCCGGACGACGGAGGGTATCGAGGAGGAGCGCCGACTGCTTTACGTAGGAATTACTCGAGCGCGGCGACGGCTGCGACTGTCGTGGGCGGGCCCTTCTCGCGAGCCGAGCCGATTTCTGGTGGACCTTCGAGGCTGACTGCGCTGGCGAATCCGATGCACCCGCAATCTGGATGCGGCAGCCACGTTCGCGATACTGCCCTTCCTGTCGCGACCTCGAGACGGATGGATGTCGCGGCTGTCGCCCGACCGCCCTTGAGTCGTCGAAGCGCCATCCGCGCGACCCGCGCCGCAACCTCGATCGACGCCAGCGGAGTTTCGGATTCGCTCCGACGGCCCCACAGCTGTGATGCGATCGCAGACCAGGATGGGTCGGCGTCGCGCCGATAGTGCTCAAGGCAGTACAGGCACGCGGTCGTGCCCGGTTCGACGAGCGGTCCGATCGTGACCGAGTCATCGCCGAAGATCACCGGCAAGTGCGGCAGGTCGCGGCGCAGCCAAAATCCGTAGCTTTCCGGATCGAGCACGTAGTGTGCGACCGCGATGCCGAGGTCGCAGGATGCGTCCGGAATGCTGCCGACCTCGACCCGAGCGCCGGCAATGGCCAGCGCATCCGCGATTTTCTCCGTCGTCGGTCCGGTGCCGGTGATCGCGACGCGGGGGTTCGATTGAGGCTCCTCTGCCGGCAGCAATAGCCCGGCGAGACGTTTGAGCAGACTCGCGACCTCGCGTTCACCCGCACCTGATGCCTGTGCGATCATCGTGAGACCCGACCGGCTGATGCCGGCGCCGAGCGCCGCGATCATCCGTTCCTCCGCCGTGCTCACCTCGCGGAGCACCGCGCGAACGGGCTCGACCCCGAACTGCAGACTGAACGGATCGCGCCACACGATCGCCGGTCTTGAGTCGAGCTTGAGCACCATCCGCCCAGTCTGAGCCAGCGGGAGTTTCCTCGTTCCGATCCATCCACACACGCCGTGAGGGGCGGCAGTAGGCCCTAAAAAGCGTCGCTTTAGGGCCTACTGCCGCCCCTCACGGCAATGGGCGCTACTCCTTGGGTCGATCGCCCTCGTCGTTGAGGAGATCCTCGATGGCCTGGTCCATGTCGTCGGGGGCAGCATCCTGGCCATTGATGCGGGCGATGAGTGCGTCCGGGAAGTCGATGTCGTCGCTCGTCGGGATGAGGTCCGGCTGTGACCAGAGTGCGTCGCGTTTCTCCGCGCCAACGGCGTCCGAAACCGCCCTCCACATTGCCGCCGCCTCGCGCAGTCGACGAGGCCGAAGCTCGAGTCCGACAAGAGTTGCGAACGCCGACTCCGCCGGACCACCGGATGCGCGCCGCCGCTTCACCGTCTCGGCGATCGCGTCGCTCTTGGGTAGCCGTGTTGTCGCCTCGGCGGTAACAACATCCACCCAGCCCTCGATCAACGCGAGCATGGTCTCGAGCCGGCCGAGCGCGACGAGCTGCTCCTCGGTCTTCGGCGGGATGAGTGCACCGCTCGTCATTGCGGCGCGCAGCTCCTCCGGATTCGCCGGATCAAAGTCTTCCGCGAGTTCCTGCAGTCGGTCGGTGTCGATGTGGATGCCGCGGGCGTATTCGGTGATCGACGACATCAGCTGCAACCGCAGCCACTTCGCGTGGCGGAACAGCCGGGCGTGAGCGAGTTCGCGAACCGCAAGATAGAGATGGATCTGGTCTACCGGGATGTCAAGGTCGGCACCAAATGCGAGCACATTCTGGGGCAGCAGCGCGGCTCCATCGTCGAGCAGCGGGATACCGATGTCACCGCCAGACACGACCTCGGTCGACAGCTGGCCGACGACCTGGCCGAGCTGCATCGCGAACAGCGTGCCCCCGACGTTGCGCATCATCTGGCTCGCCGAGTCGATCATGTCGTTCATCTCTTCGGGCGCCTGGTCTCGCAGCACTCCGGCGAGTGAATTGGAGATGGATGTCGCCACCGGCTCGGCAAGCTGCGTCCAGACCGGCATGGTCGCGGTTGCCCATTCTGTGCGGCTCATGAGCCGCGGCTCGGTCGTCAACGCGGAAACGTATGTCGCCTCATCCAGCCAGAGCGAGGCAACGTGCAGCGCCTGTTCGAGTTGCGTGCGCTCGGCGGGAAGGGATACCACGGTGCTGTGGCTGGCGATCGTGGTCGCCTGCTGAAGAGCAAGCCCCCAGTTGACGCCCTCGCTGCTCGAGGAGAGTGCGCTCTGCAATTGCTGGATCAGGCGCTCCACGGCCGCCGGGTCATCAGGCAGTCCGGCCGCGCTCGCAAGCTTCGCCGGGTCGATGCTCGTGTTGCCGCTGAGAAACTCTCTCAGCAGGTCACGAAACTCGTCTTCCGGCTCTTCCCGCGAATCATCAGGCATGCCAACTACGCTAGCCGCTGCGCACCCCGGAAGCTCTGGAAAGTGGCATAGGCTTCAGGCTTTGGAGATGCGCCCGTGGCGAACAGTCGACGCTGGCTCGCCGCAAGCAGTGATCAAAAGAAGGAAACAGGTGGCGATTTTCACCGCTGATCAGGTCCCGCGTCCTCCGCGGCGTCATTGGGGTCGCATCGTCGGATGGATTCTGGTCGTTGCCGCAGTCATTGCCGCGATTGTCATCGGCAATCTGCCGACCTCATACGTCATTGAGCAGCCGGGCCCGGTGTTCAACACCATCGGCACGACGACAGTGAATCATCGCTCCGTGCCCGTTCTCTCGATCAGCGGGCACAAGACGTACCCGACCGGCGGTGCTCTCGACATGCTGACCGTCGACCTTGATGGTGAACCCGGCAACACTCCGACCTGGTTCCAGATCGTGCAGGCGTGGTTCGACCCCAGCCAGGCGATCGTGCCCATCGACGAGATTTACGCTCCGCAGCAGACAGTTCAGCAATCGAATAAAGAGGATGCCGAGGAAATGGCCGACTCGCAGCAGCAGGCGACCGCCGCGGCGCTGTTCGAGCAGGGCATCAAGTTCACGAGCACCATCACCGCAGTCAGCACCATTAAGAACACCCCCGCTGTCGGGGTTCTCAAGAAGGGCGACATCCTCAAGACCATCAACGGCCACACCTTCGTCGACTCCGACCAGTTGCACAGTCTCATCGTGAAGAACGGTGCGTCGAAACCCATGACGATCGTCTTCAGCCGGAAGGGCGTCGAGCACACCGCCCAGCTCACACCGGTCAAGAGCAGCGGCGGGCTCGTTGTCGGCGTCTACCTGACCGAGAAATACGATTTCCCGTTCCCCGTCCAGGTACAGCTGCAGGATGTCGGCGGCCCGAGCGCCGGCATGATGTTCGCGCTCGGAATCATCGACAAGCTCACGCCCGGCCAGCTCAATGGCGGTAAGCACGTCGCCGGCACTGGCACGATCACCGCGTTCGGCACCGTTGGCGCAATCGGCGGCATCCGCCAGAAGATGTATGGCGCGCGCGCTGCCGGGGCGACCTACTTCCTGGCTCCGGCGAGTAACTGCGGTGGCGACGACGGCGTGCGCGGCCACATCCCGTCCGGCCTCACGGTGTTCGCGACCTCGAGTCTCAAGCAGTCGGTGGCCGACCTCAAGGCCATCTCGACCGGCAAGGGTCTCGACAAACTTCAGACCTGCGGCTGAGCCTGCGATTAAGCTAACAACACCCCTACAAGAGCCAGGAGCTCGTCCGTGACTTCTACCCCGAACCGACCACCGGAGAGTTCGCGCCGGCCCGCCACGAGAACGCGACTCACGCTGACGATCACCGCCGTCATCCTGGCCGTGCTCATCATCCTGTTCTTCGTCTTCGCGGGCCTATACACCGACTGGCTTTGGTTCAAGCAGGTCGGCTACCTCAATGTGCTGACCACGCAGTGGATCTCGCAGTTCACCCTGTTCTGGATCGGGTTCTTCGGGATGGCGCTGCCGGTCTTCGCGAGCATCGAGGTCGCATTCCGCTGGCGGCCGGTATACGCGAAGCTCAATTCCCAGCTCGATCGCTACCAGCAGGTCGTCGAGCCGCTGCGGCGTCTTGCCATCTACGGAATCCCGGCCATCCTCGGAATCTTCGGCGGCGCATCCGCATCGTCGCGCTGGCAGACGGTGCTTGAGTACCTGCACCGCACCTCGTTTGGAACCAAGGACCCGCAGTTCCACCTCGACGTGTCCTTCTACGTCTTTGACCTGCCGTTCTGGCGCGGTGTTGTGGCGTTCGCATCGGCCGTTCTAATCATTGCCTTTCTCGCCGGTCTCGCCACGAGCTATCTGTACGGCGCGATTCGCCTGAACGGACGCGAGCTGCGGATTTCGCGCACGGCTCGGGTGCAGCTGGCGCTCACGGTGGGTATCTACATCGCCCTGCAGGCCGTCAGCGTCTGGCTCGACCAGTACGGAACGCTGACGAGTCCGAGCGCGGGGATCGTGCAGACCGGCGCCGGATACACCGAAGTCAACGCCTCCATCCCGGCTCGCGAGATTCTCGCCGTGATTGCCGCGCTTGTCGCGATCCTCTACTTCATCACTGCTGCGGTCGGCCGCTGGCGCATGCCGCTCGTTGGAACCGCTCTGCTCCTGGTCAGCGCGATCATCATCGGCGGCATCTACCCGGCGATCGTCGAGAGGTTCACCGCGGAGCCGAGCGCAAAGACGCTCGAGTCGACGTACATCCAGCGCAATATCGATGCGACCCGGGCCGCCTACGGTGTCGCCAACGTGAAGACTGTGCCATACAAGGCGACGACGACCGCCAAGGCGGGCGCGCTCCGAGCGGATGCGACGACGACCGCGCAGATCCGCATCCTCGACCCCGACCTGGTCTCCAAGTCGTTCGCGCAGCTGCAGCAGTTCAAGCAGTTCTACGAATTCGAAAACCACCTGGACGTCGACCGCTACACGATCGACGGCAAGTCCCAGGACACCGTCATCGCCGCGCGCGAACTGAGCCAGAGCGGACTCGGCGACGCGCAGACCTGGTACAACGACACGATCGTGTACACGCACGGATACGGTGTCGTTGCCGCATACGGAAACCAGCGCACGACGACCGGCCAGCCCAAGTTCCTGGAGTCGAACATCCCGAGCACGGGCAAGCTCGGCAAGTACCAGCCGCGGATCTACTTCGGCGAGAATTCCCCCGAGTACTCGATCGTCGGTGCTCCGAAGGGCAGCTCCCCGCTCGAGCTCGACTATCCGGCCGGCAACGACAGCGCCCAGAACAAGAAGACAACGTTCGAGGGCAGCGGTGGGCCGAAGCTCGATAATCTCTTCACGCGGTTGGTCTACGCGATCAAGTTCCAGTCCGAAGACATTGTGCTCTCGAACGCGGTCAACAAGGACTCGCAGATTCTCTACAACCGTGACCCGAAGCAGCGGGTTCAGGCCGTCGCTCCTTATTTGACGCTGGACAACGACGCGTATCCGGCCATCGTGAACGGCCGCATCGTCTGGATTGTCGATGGCTACACGACGACCGATCAGTACCCATACTCGACGGCCGAACAATTGAGCCAGGTCATCGCGGATGCCAACGTCAAGGCGCCGGCATATTCGCTCGACAACATGAACTACATCCGCAACTCGGTGAAGGCAACGGTCGACGCATACAGCGGAAAGGTCACGCTGTACGCCTGGGATGCGAAAGACCCGCTGCTGCAGACCTGGGAGAAGATCTTCCCGTCGACAGTCAAGCCGGAGTCGGAGATGAGCACTCAGCTTCTCGCTCACGTTCGTTACCCGCAGGACCTGTTCAAGGCCCAGCGCGCGATCCTCGGCTCGTACCACGTGACGGATGCCGCATCCTTCTATTCGGGTGACGACCAGTGGGTGACGCCAAATGACCCGACGTCGGCAACTGCGGCGAGCGCCTACCAGCCGCCGTACTACCTGACGATGAAGGTGCCGGGCGATACGAAGCCGGCGTTCACGCTCTACTCGACGTTTATCCCGAACAGTTCGACGGCGAATACCCGGAGCATCCTGACCGGTTATCTGGCCGCTGATTCTGATCCGGGGCCGAACTACGGCAAGCTGACGATCCTCACGCTGCCCAAGCAGGTTAACATTCCGGGGCCGGGCTCTGTCGAAAACCAGTTCAAAACCGACCCAAATGTCGCCAACGAGATCGCTCTGCTGACTCGTGGTGCAACCAAGGTCGACTACGGCAATCTGCTGACGTTGCCGGTCGGTGGTGGTCTGTTGTATGTGCAGCCGATCTATGTCTCATCGACGGGCGAAACAAGTTACCCGTTGCTGCGCGAGGTGCTGGTCGCGTTCGGCAACAAGGTCGAGTTTGAACCGACGCTGGATGCTGCCCTCGACAAGCTGTTCGGCGGCAACTCAGGTGCAACTGCTGGAGACAGCGGGCAGAACTCGTCTTCGACGCCGGTTGCACTCCCGTCGGGAAGTTCGTCGGGTGGCACGGAGAGTCCGGCGCTCAAGGCCGCGCTCACCGCAATGGGCAAGGACCTGGCTGCTCGTACCGCCGCGTACGCGGCGAACAACCTCGTTGCTGCAGCCCAGGCGGATGCTCGTCTCCAGCAAGACATCAAGGACGCCATCGCCGCCGGTGGTGGCCAGTAGCGAGGTATCCGGTCCCCGAGCTTGTGAAGGCCCGCCCGCCCACACTCCCTCACCCCCTGTGGTAACGTTGCTTTTCGTGCCGCGGGGTGGAGCAGTTCGGTAGCTCGCTGGGCTCATAACCCAGAGGTCGCAGGTTCAAATCCTGTCCCCGCAACAAAACAAGTAAGGCCCGGTCATTCGACCGGGCCTTACTTGTTTCCGTGAGGAGACCCGAGGGCCTCATTCGGCGAGGGGCCCCGGCGTCGTGTTCAGCGGCGATTGGGGGAGCCCGAAAGGGACGCCCCGCAACCGGCGGAACCGTATCCGCCGGCAGTCGATCTGAGGTAAACTCAGATAAGCGCGCGCTTCAATTAATCCCCGTGTGCAGCTCCCTTCATCGCCAACTCACCGCCGTTCCATACCTTTTCGCAAGGTCACACTCAGCCACTCGCGCACCACGGGCCGCGACTGTCTTAAACCCGCAATTCGTCTCACGAGATTGCGCCCCAGTTTCGGGGCAATGTTTGTACCCCGGGGTACAAAAGCGCCGTTTCGGGTGTCCTCCAAAGTGACTACTTGTCGAGTGTTCCCGTGGACCGATAGCTTCCGCGCGGGGTCTCTAATTGAGATGTCGCTTACCTTGCTCGCCCATTGGAGTCACCCGTGCGTCGTCGGTCGCGTGCTGTCGTTTTTGTCACTGCAGTTTCGATGGCGGGGATGCTTCTGTATGCATCGCCAGCGGTAGCCAGCGCTGCCCCAACTCCATCACCATCTGCGCCCTCCGTGAGCGGCCTCGTCAACGCGCAATCAGCACCGACGGAAGCGCAAGCGAGCGCGATCGCGGTGCAGTTCGATCACTCCGTAGGGGTCGATGCCGACACCACTCCAACCGAGGAGGTCTCTGCTCTCCCAGATGGCACGATGCAGTTCACTGAGAATTCGGTACCTGTTCGCGTTCCGACAACGTCCGGTTGGGAGCCAGTCGACACCAATCTGACGACTTCTTCGGACGGTTTGCTTGCGCCTGCAGCGACGGACGAGCCCGTCGAGTTCTCCGCAGGCGGGTCATCACTCATAGCGAAGGTCGCGACCAGCACGGGCGAGTGGGTGGATGAGACATCGCCGTTCGGGGTTCTGCCCACGCCATCCGTGGACGGGTCAGTGGCGACATACGCGAACGTGCTTCCAGGGGTAGACCTCGTTCTCACCGCAAATGCCGATGGCATGTCGGAAGTACTCGCGATCGACTCCGCCACTGCCGCAGCGAATCCTGCACTCGCTGCCGTGAATTTCAATGTAACCGGGACTGATCTCGCAACCAGCGCGGGTGGACCGTCGACCGCAACCGCGTCCGACGGTTCGACGGTGATATCCACGACCCCGACGTGGTGGGATTCCTCAGACGGCTCCGGCGCGGACGGCCCGCAAGGCGAATCCTTCGCCGACCCCGTTCCTCAGACCGACAGCAGCTCGACGATTTCGCTTGGGGTGCAATCGGCCATCGCGCAGCACCCTGTCGAGTATCCGGTGTACGTCGACCCGGACTGGACGGGTGGTCTGGAAGCCTTTTCGGACGTGGACAAGGGACACCCGACCACCTCGTACTGGGAGGGACAAAACACCCAAAATGGTGACCTAGGAACGGGCTTCGTTGCGGCTGCCTATTCGCCTGATGGGGTGAACCACACGGCGCGGTCGCTCTGGAGAATGAACACGTCGAGCGTCGAAGGCAAGCACATCATCAAGGCGACGTTCGATGTGACGGAAGACCACTCATTCAACTGCACCGCGAGCACGGTCGACCTCTACACGAGCAACAGTTTTTCATCGGGTACGACGTGGAATGCCCAGCCGTCGCTTATCCAACTCCAAAGCTCGGCGACTGTCGCTTACGGCGAATCCGCATGTCCAGAGCATTCCGTCGGATTCACCGCCACGGCCGGCGTGACCACGGCCGCTGCCGCGCACGCCGCGTATGTGTCGTTCGAGCTTCACGCTTTGAGTGAAACCGTCGACTCCAGCTGGAAGCGCTTCCTTCAATCAGCTTCGCTCGTAATCGACTACAACACTGTCCCAGTCATCTCGACCACTACGCCGCCCCAGTTTGCTTCACCAGTGCGGTCATGCGTTTCTGACCCCGGTTCTCCAGTGCTTGTGAACGGCACGCAGCCGCTGTCGCTTCAGGTCACGACGGTGGACCCCGATGCGGGTGCCGGCGTAAGCGTTGCCTACAGCGTTTTTGCGGATGGAAATCCAACTGCGATACAAACGGGTGCGGCTCCCGCGGCGGCTGTCGGCAATCGCACCTGGAGCATTCTCGCCAACTCGCTCACCCCGGGCGAGCTTTACTACTGGAATGCCACCGTGAACGACGGCACCGATTCGTCGCCAACAGCATCGCCGTCCTGTTACTTCGAGGTGAAGAACACAAGGCCTGGCCTTCCAACTGTCGTCGGATCTGGGCAGACAAGTGTCGGTGCGCCTATGACGGTGCAATTCAGTTCAGACCCGGCGGATGGAGTGGTGAGCTTTGCGTACTGGTGGTCCGACGGTGCTGCCGCCACCACCGGCCCGTCGGCACCGAGCACGTACTTCTCGACAACTAGCGCGGTTCCCGCTGACGGAGCCGCTGCTGGGCCAGTCCGATACGCCGACTCCGTCGGCACGTCCGGCGAATCCGCCGCCTTGACGGTAGCCCCCATCGACACCGAATCGACGCTGTATGTCGCGAGTTTCGACGGTGCCGGCAATGAATCGCTTGACGGCAGTTCGAGCTCCAGTTCGCTCGATGTCACAGTGTCCGCGTCGCCGACTGTCGACTACACCAACGGGCACCAATGGGAGCTTGACGGCCTTCCGGCGCTCAGTAATCCCGTTGTGGACTCCAACACCACTGTGGGTACCGGACTTACTAACGAGGCCGATCTGACGATGGGGAGCACGGTCAACACGACCGGCACCTCCCAGTTCTACTCTGGTGGGGTTTATGACTCGCCCGTCTTCTCGTTTACCGCTTCGCCCGCGCAAATCGTGAGTACCAGTCATCGAATTCTCGATACCACTCAAAGCTTCACTGCCACTGCCTGGATAAATCTCCCGTCATCGGCGGGAACTGCAAAGGAAACGATTCTTGCGCAGTCCGGGGCTACAAACGCCGGTTTCGAGATGCAGATTGACGGCACCGGAAAATTGCAGTTCTGTGTCGTGCCTCAGATCACCGGACACACGGAGGATTGCGCCACTGCTCCCACGGCTCTTCCGCTCGCCACCTGGGTACTAGCGACAGGTATTTGGGATGCCGCCAATCAGCAAGTTCGGCTACTGGTGGGAAATTCAATCATCGCTACGAGCATCCAGCCGCATGTGGTGCCCTCGGGGGATACCTCGTCAACGGGCAACTTGCTAATCGGTTCCGATTTCGTTTCTGGCGCATCAGCTCGGCAATGGGTCGGTCAGATCGACGATCCGGCTGTCTTTCCGGGTGTCATTGACTCGGCCCAGTTGCTACGTCTCTCACTATTCGACACCGTCAATCCTTAGACCAACAACCACCGAATTCGCATCGACTGAGCCTTGAAAGGTTAACAGTGCGTTTCATCTTGCGCTCTCCTCGTGTGTTCCGCACCCTCGCGCTCGGGGTCGCTATCGGCACGGCCGTTTCAGTGGTCAGTGGTGTCCCGATTGCTGCGGCGGCCGCTAGCCCAATCGTTTCTCTGCCGCGACTGAAGCCCGTGCCAGGAAAGCACGCTGCTTCGCTATCTTCATCGGTCAAACCCAAGTCGTCGAAGTCAGCAACGCCTACCAAGCCAACGCGGCTGCAGTCTGGATCGTTTACGACGCACCTTCGAGTGTCAGGCCCCAAGGTCCCCTTGGATGGGACCGGCCTCAAGTCCTCGCCATTCGGTTCAATCGTCGGTGCCGGACAGAAGTTGGGCACTACTGGAATCACAGTTGCTCCAGCATTATCCGCAAAAAAATCTCCAACCGTGGTTAGTCCCCTTCCCCTTGTCCCAGCGAGCGTCTCAAGCGTGAAGGCGCGAATTCTGTCAACGTCTCAGGCGCGCGCCGACGGGGTCGGGGAATTTGCCCTTGAGTTGACGAGTACAACCGCCGACTCGGCTGGACCCGTTGCAGTACAGATCCCGAAGAAGTTGCTGAGCGGCCTTTACGGAGCGGACTTCACCTCACGCATTGAGTGGGTGCAGTCGACACCCCCTGTTGCTTCCGATTTCTCGGTGGGAGCGTCTAAATCAAGCTCAACCGCTCCCGTAACCCCAACCGTCGTGCCTGCGAGCGTCAACAAGACTTCTGGTGACTTGGTGGTCATGCCGCAGGTCTCGGATCGGACTTTGGTACTGCAGGCGATGTCCACACCTGTTTCCACAACAGGCACAGGCTCCTTCGCAGCGACTCCACTCGACGCTGCGAGCACTTGGGACGTTTCAGCACAAACAGGCGATCTTTCTTGGTCGTTGCCCATGCGCACGCCGCCGGCCGCCGCTGGCCCCGCGGCACAACTGTCTCTGAACTATGACTCTCAGTCGATTGACGGCGAAACGGGTGCAACCAACAATCAACCGTCCAACATCGGGGACGGGTGGAGCTTAGGGGGTGCCGGATACATTCAACGCCAGTACGTCTCGTGCTCGAAAGATACGGGGGCCTCGGGACCTGTCACTTCCTCTGGTGATCTTTGTTGGCTTACCAATAATGCAATTCTGAGTCTGGGCAGCCACTCCGGCAACCTGGTCGAGATCGGGACCACGACGAGCTGGCGGTTGCAAAATGACGACGGTACCCGCGTCCAGGAGCTGAGCGGCACGAGTGGTTGTACAAACAACGACAACGACAACGAGTGTTGGCGTGTGACAACGACCGACGGAACTCAGTACTACTTCGGCTTGAACCACCTCCCAGGATGGGCGACGGGCAAGGCGACGACCAACTCAACGTGGACCGTGCCGGTCTTCGGCAATGATGTCGGAGAGCCCTGCCATGCGTCGACGTTTGCGACATCCGAATGCCTGCAGGCCTGGCGGTGGAACCTTGACTATGTAGTTGACACGCACGCGAATGCAGAGGCGATCTACTACTACGCCGAGACCAACAAGTACGCGTTGCGTGGAGGAACGGCGACCAGTTATACCCGTGGCGGTGCGATCTCGAGCATTCAGTACGGTATTCCCAATGGGGCAATTACCGGCGGGAACGCTTACGCGACGAACGCGGCTTCGGACAAAGTGGTCTTCACGTATGCACCGAATGGACGGTGCAGTGCCACCTCGGGATGCACGCCGGAGCCGATGACATCGGCCGCTGTGATGCCGACGACCCCTTCGCTTTACCCCGATGTGCCGTGGGATGAGTACTGCACAGCATCAACTTGTGCCGGGAAGCTTTCGCCGACCTTCTGGAGCGATGCGGAGCTGTCCAGCGTCTCCACCCAAGCTTGGGTTGCTTCTGCGAGCGCATACAAGCCCGTCGACACCTGGACACTTGGACATTCATTCCCTGCACCAGGTGATGGCACCAATGCGGCTCTGTGGTTGACGCAAGTCACGCATCAAGGGACCGATTCGACAACGAGCGAGCCGCCGACGGTGTTTACCGGCGTAGCAATGCAGAACCGCGTGTGGGCCGTTGACGGACTTGCTCCACTCGACAAATACCGGCTCAGCTCGATTCAAACGTCCCTAGGTGCAATTGTGAGCGTCAACTATCTGCCGCAGCAGTGCACGCCTGCTGACGTAGCGACCATTGAGGCAAACGCGCAGTCAAACACCGAGCGGTGTTTTCCTCAGTGGTGGAGTCCGTCGGTTGTGCCGCCGCAGCCCGAGCAGGAGGACCTGTTTCACAAATACGTCGTCAGCTCCGTCATCTCCAACCCTGAGACAGGCGGACCGAACGATGAATCCCAGGAGACCTATTACGACTACAGTCCGGGGCTGCCGGCATGGCGATATGACACCTCTCCATTCACCCCGCCGAGTGAGCGTACGTGGAACGTTTATGCGGGCTATGACAAAGTTCGGGTGACTACCGGCAGTCCGTCATCGCCCTCGAGCCAACAATCCATTTTGTACACCTTCTTCCAAGGGCTAGACGGCGATCGCGCCGGACCTTCCGGCGGCACGAAGACGGTGTACGTCGACGGGTCCTCCACGCTCAAGGACTCGCTGTGGTTCGGTGGGATGACAAGGGAGGCAGTCGTCTATAACGGCAGCGCGTCCACGGCCGCCACCATTTCAGACACGGTTACTACACCGTGGGCATCAACGGCCACAGCGGTGCCTCCTTCTGGACCGAGTGCCTACATGACGGGCAACCAAGAAGTTCTAAAGACGGAAGATCCCTTGGGTGCGGGTATTCGGTCGACGGATACGACGACGACGTTCGATCCGACATATGGCATTCCGACGCAGATTGATACAGAGTCCACAGATGCGGGTAGCACCTGTGAGACCACTACATATGCCGCACCAAATACGACGGCATGGATCATTGGGTTGCCCGCCGAAATGTCTACGGTCGGCGTGAAGTGCGCGGATCTTCCCACCGCAACGTATCCGGCTGCAGCCATCTCAGATGTGCGCACTACTTACGACGGGGGCACCGTCGGATCGATGCCGACCAAAGGCAGCGCAACGAAGACCGAAGTGGTTGACAGCTACTCCGGTTCGACCGCGGCCACCGCTCACTGGGTCACGTCGTCACAAACGACATTTGATGTCATGGGCCGACCGCTCCAGGTCACCGATGTGCTCGGCCGCACAACCACCACCGCGTACACCCCGGCGGCAAGTGGTCCCCTGACGAGCACAATATCGACCAACACAGCGCCATTCAATTGGACGACCACGACTGTCTATGATCCACGTTGGGGTGTGGAGACCTCGGCGACCGATGCCAACGGTGCTATCACCACCGCGCAGTACGACGGACTTGGCCGGCGCACCGGCGTGTGGTTGCCCGATCACACGGTAATCGCGTTCCCCACGGAGCCGTCAACTGCCTTTGTCTATTCCGAACGCGGAAACGCCGCAAACTCTGTCGAGTCGATCACCGCTGCGCCAACGTCGCTGGTTGCCAGCTGGGCGCTGTACGACGGTCTGGGTCGTCAGGTTCAGACCCAGGCCCCGGCAGAGGGCAGCGGTTCGACCGTCCAAGACACGATGTACAACTCCGAGGGCCAGGTTTACCTGGCCGACAATCCGTATTGGACAACCTCGGCAGCATCATCGACATTGTTCGTGCCTTCGTCCTTGGCCGATATCCCATCGCAGACTGAAACGCTGTACGACGGTGACGGTCGGACAACAGCCTCGATTCTCAACACCTTTGGCGCAGAGCGTTCTCGAACATCGTATGCATACCCTGGCCCCGCCGAGACGGACACGACTCCGCCAACCGGCGGAACTCCAACAAGTACCTTCGAGAACAGCCGAGGTCAAACGACTGAGCTCATTCAGTACCTCGCTGCTTCGCCCTCGCCGACCTCGACGCAGGAGACCACTGCGTATGGTTATGACGCTCAGGGCTCGATGACATCGATGACCGATTCCGCCGGAGACTCCTGGAGTTGGTCATATGACGTTCTCGGTGATCAGACGAGTGCAGTCGATCCGGATACCGGAAAGACCCAAATGAGTTATGACGACGCAGGTCGCCTCCTCACGAGCACAGACGCGCGCAACATTACTCTCGCGTTCTCGTACGACAACCTGGATCGGGAGATAGGGGAATACCAAAACTCCACAGGTCCTTCAGGGATTCCTCTTGATAGTTGGACTTATGACAGCCTGAAGAAGGGAAAGCTCAGTTCATCAACCGCCTACAGCGGGTCGACGGCTGGCACAAAAGGCTTGGCTTACACGGACACGGTGTTCGGGTACGACGCAAATTATCGACCAACCGGGGATACGGTCTCGATACCGACGGGCGCTCCAGCGTTTGGCGGCACGTCGTATCTGACCCGCTATGGCTATGCGCAAGGCGGCGAGGTGAGCGGAATTGCATATCCAGCTGAGGGTGGACTCGCCGCTGAAAATCTCAAGTCTTCCTATGACGGCCTCGGCAACTTAAGCACCCTCACAGGTACGGCAAATTATGCTCGTGTGCTCTACTCACCGATAGGTCAAGTCACCGAGCTGGATCGAACCGGAACAAATGAAATGGCGACTTCGTTCGGCTACGATCCAGCAACGGGTTCTATGAACGATATCGAGGACACGACCCTCGTTGGCACGACTTCGAGTCTGCTGCAAAACAGCGCATACACGTATGATCCTGCTGGGAATGTAACGAGCATTGCCACTACTTCTGCGTCCCTCCCGGCGGACACCCAATGCTTCAGCTATGACTATCTTCGAAACCTTACGGAGGCTTGGACTCCCGCAGACAGCAACTGTGCGGGAGCGCCGTCGTCCGGCAACCTCGGTGGAGCCGCGCCGTACTGGACGAGCTACTCCGTCGATCCAGCAACCGGCAATCGTGTGTCGACGACCGAGCATGGGACAACACCGGGTGCTGACTCGACGACGGACACCTATTCATATCCGGCACCAGGGTCAGGCGCGCACGCTGTCCAGTCAATCTCCCACGTCACAGGTGGTGTAACGACCACACCTAGCACGTACAGTTACGACGCGAGTGGTAACACGATCGCCCGTCCAGGACAAACGCTTTCCTATGACGCAGAGGGCAAAATCTCTACGGTCACTGAGGGAAGCGATAGCCAGTCAAACGTGTATGACTCGTCGGGGAATCTGTTGCTCCAGACCGACTCGACAATAGGAACGACGCTTTACTTGGGCGCGACGCAACTGCACTTAGCGGCGGGTGCGTCGACACCCTCAGCCGTGCGTACCTATTCGGTAGACGGCGTTCCGGTCGCCGAACAGTCGACAGTTGCTGGAGTGTCTGGATCAACTGTCACTTGGTTGGGTGCAGATGCTCAGAGCACAGTCGACCTCCAGATGAACGTGTCGACTGGGTCTGTTGCCGAACGTCTGCAGGATCCATTTGGTCAAGCGCGTGGTGGCAGCCCGACGACGTGGTCCGATGGGCATGGGTTCTTAAACGCCGCTACCGACGCTTTGTCTGGATTGGCGCAACTTGGTGCCCGAATGTATGACGCTTCGATTGGTCGATTCCTGTCAGTTGATTCAGTTCTGTCGCCCTCCGACCCTCAGCAAAACAATGGATATTCATACGCTCACAACAGTCCGATCGACATGGGCGATCCGAGCGGGCTGAATGGCGGCTGTATTTCAAGCGTCTGCAACGACTCAGTCCAACCCCCTAATACAGGCAAAGGATCCACGAGCGACCTATCGGGTGCCGCTGGAAACGGCACTGGAAAAGGGAGCGGGAACGATAAGGAAAGTGGAGTCAGCATTTGGTCTGGATTCCAATCGGAGGTCAACTTCGATGTGGACGTGGCCGAAGGCTTCTTTGGCTCGCTTGGGCAAACAGTGGGCGCAATCGCTCAACAGTCAGCGCCGTATTGGATATTTCAGGCGGTCTTGAAGGGCCCTGCTGCTGCGATCCAGAGCTACAACAATATTCAGTTCAAAAACTCGCTGGCGCTGAATGTGCTCTTTGATGAATTTCAGAAGGACCCCGGGGGGACAACTCTTTCAGTATTGGGTGGCTTCGTTGATGCAAAAGATTGGGAAAAGCATCCAGGGCGCTCGGCAGGCACCGGGTTGTTTACCGCGGGGACCTTTGCGCTTTCGGCAACTGGAATCGGCGAAGTGGCTGATGCACAACGCTCGGACACGATCGTGATCGGCGCGATGGAAGATCTCGAGAAGCCGAACGCAATTGGCCCGGGCGAACGGACACTGTTGCCTCAGCTGGCGAAGAAACTTCCGAACAGTAACGCTTACTGGGCGCGCAATGAAATGGTGCTTTTCAAGGCAATGCTGAGAGGCAAACCCATTCGGGATGCCACACACGGCGCTGATGGTGCGTTGGCGCAGGTCGGGTCGGGGCGATTCATTGAAGACGAGCGTGGTCTGCTTACGGAAATGGGTTGGGAATATGACAAGAGCACTACGCTTTGGATGCCACCCGCCGGATGGTGAATGGAGACCTATACATGCGCAAGAACGCCGTCGATGAGGCATGGGATCTTTCGTCCGCTTGCATGCCCACCTTCCAATTTCTTCTCGATCGCGGCTACACGCTCCGCGATGGACAGGAAAACAGCGTGTGGTTCGTTTCCGAACGAGTCACCGTGCACGTGTTCAGGGACGTGAGGGGTTCCAACCTGAATGAGACCATTTCGCTCGTTGGAACCCCATATTCGGATGTCGGCTTCCAGGAGATGGAAATCGCGCTAGGCCGCACTGCGGTGGATGTCTATCGCCCTGCAACTCCCGAGGAGTTGAACACCGACCTAGACGCGATTAGGGATCGACTCGTCGAGCTGCCAGTCGGAGTTCTGGATGGGTCGACTTCAGTGTGGGAAGAGCTTCTTAGTCGGGTGAGCCTGGTGCGAAATCTCGCGACAAAGCTCGGCAACGAAAGGGCGGCCGGCGCAGTTCCGATAGATCGACGATCGGCCACGCCCATGGGCCTCGATCGCGTCAAGGGGCTAGTCGACAGAAGTCGGCAGGAACTGATCGAGGCGTTCCAAGACGTTTTGAAGAACATCGGACCGTTTCCCGAAGGATCGAATTAGCTTTGGTGGTTTTGTGACCCTTTACGTATACGTCGACAATTCCAACCTCTGGATTGAGGGCATGCGAATTAGTGCAGTCAGGAAGGGCATGGCGACCTCGCTGCAGGATGCGATGGACCGTCACATCACAGACCAGACGTGGACCTATGACTTTGGCAAGCTCTACCGAGCGATATGCCCGGCGGGACAAACGATTGGCCGCTCGAGTCTGTTCGGATCACGGCCTCCCAAGAATGACTCGCTTTGGGAGCTAGCCCGAAACGAGGGCTTTGAGGTGTTCACGTTTGACCGAAACTTCGCCAACAAGGAGAAGCAAGTTGATGTCGCGATTTCCACCCAGATCATGGAGGACTCGTTCCTTTATATGAAGCCTGGCGACCTACTCGTGCTGGTATCAGGAGACCGCGACTATCTACCGACAATCGAGTCGCTTCGAAAGCGCGGCTTCTCGACGCTTGTCGCATTTTGGCAACACGCAACAGGTCATGAGCTCCAGGAAGCGCCGATCGATTTCTTCCCGCTTGAGCCGCTCTTCGACTATCTGACCCAGCTGCCTGAGTATCCCGACAGTTGGTTGAATGAACCAAGCGTCGGAACGGCGGCACAGAGACCCATAAGGCCTGGCTGACAACGGATCAATACGACAACGGCGAAGAAGCGAAAAACTACCTATCGCTCAACGATGCGCCAGATGGCTATTTTGAAGTGCCGTATGCGAGCGTGATCAATCCAACATGGTCGCCCGATGTGGTACAGCCAATCGAAGGTGTCGGAGAGGGAGGGGGAATCGAAATCACTACTGAGGATCCGATTCCGGCGGACGGCATTCCCTTCGTTCCATTCGAATGAACACGGAAATCGGGAAGCACAAATTCCTAGTCGGCTACGACTACGGCAATGGTGGTCTCTGGGGCACTATTTTGGCTCGGTCTGCAGAAGGGATAACTGCGCTATATCCAGAACTAGCTGTCTTCGAGGACGCACCAAGCTGGATGTCCAGGGAGTACTTCGAGAAGCTAAGTTCTCAAGAACCGACGATGGACGTTGACTTGCCACCGGCAGGCATACTTGATGCGGTGCTGGCAGCTCGAGAGCAGCGCGCGAAATCCAAATAGCGCCGAGCTATCGACTGATCCTTACGGCCGACGACCTACACCGTCAGGTATTTCGGTGGCATCTGCTCTAGCGGCACCTTTGCTCCGAACGCATGGACGAGCCAGCCTCTCTCAGGCGACAGGACCAGGGTAAAAAACCCCGGAATCTCGCGAGGCTGGTCGGCGGGTGGATTCCATGCGGGTTCTCCGACGCGGTCGAGCACGGCCGCGTACTTTAGGCACGGTTGCCCTGGCAGCATCACGAGCGGTGTGGCAAATCCCAAACCCGTGATCGCTCGAAAGAACTTTGCCGCGTCCTGGAAGTCCCCCCATGCGTCCGCGGACTCTTCAGTCAATAGCGATCGCAATCGGTCGCGATCCAGCCTTTGATCGAGCAGGCACCCTACGAATTCGCGACAGGTGTGTTCAGCTGTTCCTCGAGGCAGCGACTCGTAGTGCAGCATCGCGTCGTCTGCCGTTCCCCACTCGCCGCGCTTCTTGTTCACGCTGACATCATCGCAGGATTGACGGTTCCCTGCCCATCCAGCAACTCAGTTATTTTGGACTACATGAACGCGAACGGCATCACTCCCATGCTTTGGCATCGACACACCTCAAGGTAAGGATCCATTGAGCGAATCAAGGCTGGTTTCGGTCGCCCCCGAACTTGTTCGTGAGATTGAAAGGCAGAAGCCCGCAGCCTTGCGTGCAATCGCACTGAGTGTCTCTGAATGGGTCATTCGAGAAGTTGGTGTCGTTGACGAGCGGCTGGATCGTGGGATTGCAGCCTTAGAGGGAACCACCGAAATTTCGCCGTCCCTCCGGAGTGACATCAATGTGCTCTGGGACGGGCTCGATGTGAAGGCATGGGATATCCAAGATCTCATCGAGGGTGGAGAGGCCACTGAGGGCGAGTATGAAGCTGCGTTCTTTAGGGCGCGAGCCGCAAACGCCCTTTGGTATGCGCTCGATCCAGAGTTGTTGATGGGGACGCTCGAATGCGTCTATGAAGCTCAGGCTGCCACAGACATTGATGCGATTCGACGGATCGTATATGCCGTCATTGAGACGATGAACGCAAGCTAGTCCAACGCGATTCTGCGGATCACGATGGATCGACGTTCGATCGAGACGCGGTAGTCGTAGAAGTCCGACGAGGTTGAAAGGGACGGCCATGACGCTGTACGTATACGTAGACAATTCCAACCTCTGGATCGAGGGCATGCGTATTAGTGCGGTCAGGAGGGGCATGGCGACCTCGCTGCAGGATGCGATGGACCGTCACATCACAGACCACACGTGGACCTATGACTTTGGCAAGCTCTACCGAGCGGATATGTCCGGAGGGACAAATCATTGGCCGCTCGAGCCTGCTCGGATCAGGCCCCCCAGAACGACTCGCTTTGGGAGCTAGCCCGAAGCAATGAGCCGCCTGGATGCCCCACAAATGGAGGATGATCGACAGCACTTGGGGGATCCAGACGTTGTCGCTCGGCCTCACGTACAGCTAAAGAACAACGGGCTGACCGATGAGGGAACCCCGAATGCAGTTACAGAATCTGAGTGGAGCGGGACAGGCGTTATCGCGCCCTAATTGGGTACCGAAGGCGAATTTGGGGTGCACGAAGGAACATGCGGAAAACGGTAATAGCGAAGCTAGTGGCCGAAGGCGAAATCACGGCGGAGGGTGGCCATTTTGAGGTTGTAGGCACTGATGTGCTCTTGACGTACGTCGTCAAGTCCTCGCTCGGATTGACGCAACGCGGATTGCGATTTAGTGGTGTTCGCGCATTCCAATTTCGCGGTGAGCCGGAGTGCACTCCCTGGCACATCACCGATGTCTATGAGCGCTTGGCAGAAGTGTCGGACTCAGTTTGGCTGGCGGACCTGCGGCAGACTAAGTCGGCGCAACGTGCGGCGTGGCCGATGCATCATTACATGCTGTATCGCGAAGACGTTGGTTGCTATGAGGTCGCAGCTGGCGCTTGGTCTTGGATACCCGAGCTGAACATCTGATGCTGCAGGATTCTGATGAGTTAAGCCGCACGATCTCACTCGCGCTGCGACATGACCCGAAAGCGTACGGTCTCTTGATGGACCAAGACGGCTGGGTCAGCATTGACAACCTCGTAAGGGGATTGCACGAATCGGATGCTCGGTGGTCCAAAGTGTCGCGGCAGGACGTTGAATTTCTTACGGCATCCGCGGTGAAAAAGAGACATGAAATATCCGGGGACCTGATTAGGGCGCTGTACGGGCACTCAACTCCCGGACAAGTACGGCATGTCGAGGCGATGCCTCCTGAAGTGCTCTATCACGGCACCACACCCGCGGCGTGGAAAAGCATTAAGGCTGAAGGGCTAACGCCGATGAAGCGACAGTTCGTTCACCTGTCACCTGATCGCGCCACAGCGCTTCGAGTCGGAAACCGAAGGTCGTCGGACGTTGTCGTGCTCAGGGTAGATGCGCTCGCCGCTCACTCGAGCGGTCATAAGTTCTATGTTGGCGGGGACAGCGTGTGGCTGACTGACCGAGTTCCCGCGAAATTCCTCTCACCTTCCGAGTGATTTGCTCGCCGTGCGGACGACAAACCAGGAGCGGCGCGATCAACAGCTCATGGGAGGCACAGTCGCCCAGGCAACGCTCATGGCAAGTGGATTCTCATCACTCCGGTTGAGCATGTCAACGTTGGGGCCGGTGCCGGCGTGCCCCCGGTAACTAGGGCTGCAACTTGATCGCGACACATGTCCTGACCTTCAACAATCGATTTTCAATGCCGATCGATGTGTCGATGCTCGCCGCCGACTTGGTGATCTCTCGCGGCCTGAGAAGGTTAAGGCCTGGTGCGGACACTTCGGTTGTCCTGTGGGCAATCCCGGACGGCAAGCAATTCTTGGATGTCGACTACTCCCAGATTGGGACTGTCCGGCTCCCCCTTTTTTGGTCCATTCCTTGTGTTGGTGCTCTCGATAATGAGAGTGGGAATGGAGTAGCTCATGGTTGCTGCTAAGAGGTTCACGACAGAGCAGATCGTGGCGAAGTTGCGGGAGGCGGAGAAGTTGCAGGCGCAGGGGATGTCGATCCCGGCGTTGTGTAAGCGGCTTCAGATTTCGGATCAGACGTTCTATCGGTGGCGCCTGAAATATGGGGCGTTGAAAGAGGACGAGGCCCAGCGTTTGAAAGCCTTGGAGCAGGAGAACGCCAGGTTGAAACGGATCGTGGCGGAGCAGGCGCTTGATATTTCGATGTCCCCGGATGTGAACCGGGGAAACTGGTGAGCCCGTCCCAGAGGCGGGCCGCGGTCGCATTCCTGGAGCGGAAGTATCGAGTTTCCGAGCGGCGTGCCTGCCGAGTATTAGGGCAGCACCGCACCACGAATCGGTATCGGCCTGTCCCGGCGGATTTCGAGCAGCGCCTGATCGAGGCGATGAGGCAGCTGGCGGACCGGTTCCCCAGATACGGCTATCGGCGCATCCATGCGCTGTTAGCCGCGGAGGAATGGCCGGTGAATCTGAAACGCATCCACCGGCTCTGGGTGTTGGAGGGTTTGCGGGTCCCTCCGCGACGCCTGGATCGTGGTCAGAAAGCCTTTGGTTCAGACGATTTCTCGGCATGGGCGTTGCCAGCGACGACACTGCGGCATATCTGGTCGTATGACTTCGTGTCGGTGCGGCTAGTGAACGGCTCCAAGTTCCGGGTTCTCAATGTCGTCCATGAATACACGCGCGAATCTCTCGGCTCCAAGGTCGCATCCTCGATCGGCGCGCGCGAGGTGATCAAGCATCTTGAGCACCTGTTCGAGATCCACGGGAAGCCGGAGATGATCCGTTCCGACAACGGACGCGAGTTCATCGCGGCCGCGGTGAAGGACTGGCTTCGCGATGAAGGCGTCACCCCGGTCTTCGTCGCCAAAGCGAGCCCGCAGCAGAACTGTTATGTCGATCGGTTCAACGGGTCGATGCGAGACGAACTCCTCAACCGGGAAACGTTCCGCACCCTCACCGAGGCGCGGGTCGTGATCAACGCCTGGCTGGATCAGTACAACAACTTCAGGCCCCATCGGGGCTTGGGAATGAGAGCGCCCGCGGTGTTCGCCGCCGACACCCTCGCAGAGTTGAAGGAGGCGAACCGGGAGGGTGTTGCGTTAGCGACTAACGACACCCAAACTGGGCTAAAAGCTGCCCGTCACCCGACGGGCAGAAACCGTCGAAAACTACACTGAAAGCGGACCAGACGACGGGGCCGGTCACATCGAAAACCACACATCCAGTGGACCAACCGGTGGAGGCCGGTCACAGTCTGCACTATGCACGCGGCACCTATTGCGAGGTAGACGACGTGAATCCTGCCAGCTTGTATGGAAAACCCGCAGGCAACGCAGAAAACGCTCCTAACCATGTTTCGCCCGCGGGCAGCGTCAATTTCTGCGTGGCTGCCTGCGGTGCGGTAGGTGTCGCGCCCGGCCCCGGAAACTCGTTCTATTTCACAGCTGGCGTCGGCGCTGGCGCCGATGTTGGATTTGGCGTGAAGGGGGCTCTGACGACCGCCCCCCTGGTCCGGGCGCCTCGACCACATATAGTTGCGCCGCAAGTGCGGGACTCCTTGGGGCCTCGGTGGGCTACACCGTGGTGAACGGGAAGAACGTTGGCGGCAACCTCGGATAGGCACCCGGCGCGGATGTCGGATGCTCGGTCGAGTCAGATTGGACGATTAAGGTCACCTGCTAGCACGCCAGGCACAAAGTTTGGCGATGCTTTGCAAGCCGATAGTGTTGCGTCTCAACGGAGGTATGAAGTGTCTTGACCGCCGATTTGTTGGTTGGAACAGCTGGCCTAATTGTGGGTGGGGCTGGTGTCGCTCTACTTGTCTGGTCGATTCGCACCTCGAAAATTCTCCGTGCGGGACAAGAGGGGTTGTTTGGACGCGGTCTCCCTAGCGCGTTCTCGTCGCCGAGTGCTGTGAGGATCGGGGCAATCTTCGTGATGGCATTCGGTTTGTTGCTCATTGTCCTGTCAATCATTGCCCTGGCCAGCCTGTGAGTGCTTGCCTGGTCGGCGACGTCGGTTGCGCTTAGACCACTGGCGCATACTCTCGGGCCGGGTGGCCGGGTGGCCGGGTGGCCGTCCATTGGGTCGAACTTGATATCAACCCAACGAGCCTGAACCGGCGAATAAACCGTGGAGAGCCACGTATTTACGTTGCTAACGACGGTGAAGCGGTCTTCAATGACACGCATGCTCCTGACTACCCGGGCGCTCAGGCGATGGTTGGTGACCCCCTTTACGAAGATCCTGCAATGATCCACGTGGAATCTCTGAGGGGAGCGGAGATTTCGGTTTCGGAGGTGCTACGTTCGGAGCTGCCGTCACCGAGGGCGATCCAGGCGACGGTGGATAGACAGTCCAACCGTCGTTCCGTGGCCCACGGGTGTGGTGGAATCAGACGGTGATCGTTGACGCGGTATTGACCGATGCATCCGGCGCGTTTCCCTTTACGGCGGTTGAAGGCGACTCCTTGTCCGGCGACTACGCCAGCATCTTGTGGGCGGAGCGCGGCCTTGTTTGCCGCAAATTGCGAGCTGCGCGAATGCACAACGACTTCGCGGTCTTTCAGGAAGTAGGCGCTGCGTTTCAGTTTCCCGGCTACTATTCCGGAGGCTGGGACGCAACGTCCGAATTCATTCGTGACCTGAATTGGCTGAGGGCTGATGCTGGTTACGTCGTCATCATCACGGATGCCGAATACCTACTCATGGAGAATCTCAGCGACCTCCCGAAATTCATCGCGGTGCTAAGTAACGCGACGCGATCCTGGTCTCAAGCGAACATGACAATCCCTGAAGATCGATGGCGCCTCAAAGCGCGACCATTTCACACTGTGTTGTTCACCGAAAATCTCGACCTACTTAGGTCGCGCTGGCCAGTTGCGCTCCAAGCTGTGCAGTTTACGAACAACGAGGATGACGTGTAATTTGCGATGCG
>DATAZU010000034.1:0-52253 GCA_036271875.1 Galbitalea sp. | reverse complement strand
CGTCAGCAGGTGGCCGGCGTCGACGATCAGCGCGAGGCTGCCGGTGAGGACAGCGCCGACGACCTGTGAAACGAGGATGGCGGCGCTGAGCGAGAGCGCAGCGATAATGCGACCGCGCGAGGCATCCGCCCCGTGGTCGTGCGTCGCTCGATCGCCCATGATTCGAGGGTAGACCGGTGGTGTCCAAGTTTGCACGGAATCGGGATGCCCCGTAAGCTAGACCCTTGGTCGAGCGGCCGATCCGCTCGCATTGTGCGCACATCCTCCCTTTCCGAATCGAAAGAACCGGAATCGACAGGATTCTCGCGTGCCGACAAGTGATCTTGGGTGGGCCCGGCTTGAAAAACACAGCCGTCCCACGGTAATCAAGGAGAAGACACATGGCATCCGTTTGCCAAGTGACCGGCGCCGTTCCCGGCTTCGGGCACAACATTTCGCACTCGCACCGACGCACCAAGCGCCGTTTCGACCCGAACATCCAGAAGAAGACGTACTACGTGCCGTCGCTTCGCCGTAACGTCACGCTCACCCTGTCCGCTAAGGGAATCAAGACGATCGACGCCCGCGGCATCGACGCGGTCGTGCGAGACATCCTCGCTCGTGGGGAGAAGATCTAATGGCCAAGGCGCAGGACATCCGCCCGATCATTAAGCTGCGCTCCACTGCGGGCACCGGCTACACCTACGTTACGAAGAAGAACCGTCGTAACGATCCCGACCGTCTCGTGCTCAAGAAGTACGACCCCGTTGTGCGCAAGCACGTCGAATTCCGCGAGGAGCGCTAACCATGGCTAAGAAGAGCAAGATTGCTAAGAACGACCAGCGTGCGGTCATCGTGGCGCGTTACGCCGCAAAGCGTCTCGAGCTGAAGAAGGCGCTTGTCGACCTGAACGGCACCGACGAGTCCCGCGAGGCTGCTCGCGTCGGCCTGCAGAAGCTTCCGCGCGACGCGTCGCCGGTTCGCCTGCGTGGCCGTGACGCCATTGATGGCCGCCCGCGCGGTTACCTCAGCCAGTTCGGCGTTTCTCGTGTTCGTTTCCGGGATATGGCTCACCGTGGAGAGTTGCCGGGCATAACGAAGTCAAGCTGGTAGGTTCAAGGCGGTTCTGCAGGGTTTACACCTTGAAGAACAGATTCCAAACGCTGTCTTAGCAATAGGTCCGAGGAGGACAAATCATGGCTGACAAGTCACTGAACCGCACCGAACTGGTTGCAGCAATCGCTGCAGAATCCGGCCAGAACCAGGCCGCCGTCAACTCGGTTATCGACGCGCTCTTTTCCACGCTCTCGAAGACCCTGCAGGATGGCACCAAGGTCACCATCCCGGGCTGGCTCGCTGTCGAGCGCACCCACCGTGCCGCTCGTACCGGCCGCAACCCGCAGACGGGTGCGTCCATCCAGATCGCCGCGAGCTTCGGCGTCAAGCTGACTGCCGGAAGCAAGCTGAAGGCAGCCGCGAAGTAATTCGTGTTTTCGCATTCTTCGTAACGAGGGGATGCCGGCCGAAGGGCTGGCATCCCCTCGTCGTTTGCGTCGGGCCACGACCAGAGCTCCCAGCAAAGGGTAGTTAGGCTTCTAGCGTGATCCGGGTCTCTCGCGTTGTCGGCCCCGCGGTGCTACTGGTCGTCGCTTTCGCCGTGCTGCTCGCGGGTCTCGCCTATGGCGGCGGCGCGAGTGCGCCGGCGGCGATCAACCCCGGCCAGCTCGTGCTCTACGGACTGCCCATCGCCAATCTGCTGGTCATTCTGAGCATCTCGGGACTAATCGGCTCGCTCCTTCTCGCGGTGTTCGCCTTCTCGTCCGTCCGGCCGGAATACGGGCGGGCCCTGGATGTCGCGTCCGCGTCCTCGGCGATTCTGGCGGTGTCGGCGGCCGCGACCACCTTCTTCAACCTGCAGACGGTAGACCCGGAGCCGGTGACCTTCGACAGCGCGTTCGGCACGACACTGTGGACTTTTCTCACCGGGAACGCGCTGGGCCAGGCCTGGCTATGGACAACCGCCATCGCCGCACTTGCGACCGTTGTCTTCTTCCTGGTGCGCAATCAGACCGCGATCGGGCTCCTGACGATCGGCGCAGTGCTCGCACTCATCCCGATGGCGCTGCAGGGACACGCCGGCGACACATCCAGCCACGACTCCGCGACGACATCCATCTATCTGCACATCGTCTTCGCGGCGATTTGGCTGGGCGGCCTGCTCACTCTCATCCTCTGCCGCACGCAGCTCGACGGCGGAAGAATCGCGGTGGTCATCGGCCGCTACTCGTCCCTCGCGCTGGTGTGCTTCGTGGTCGTCGCGGTGTCCGGCGTGGTGAACGCTGATATTCGGATTGGTAGATGGGAAAATCTGCTGACTCCCTATGGCATCCTCGTGCTGGTCAAGGTGTTTGCGATCGGCGCGCTCGGGATCTTCGGTATTTTCCAGCGGCGGTTCCTGATCGGCCGAATGACCGGCGCGGTCACCGGCGCCGTTCGGTACTTCTGGATCTTCGTCGTCGGCGAACTGGTCTTCATGGGCGTCGCCTCGGGAACGGCGGTCGCACTCTCGCGGTCGGTCGATCCGCAACTGGCCGTCCCGGCGTCCGAGCTGAATAACCCGACCGCCGCCGAATTGCTCACCGGCTCTCACCTGCCCGCCGTGCCAACCATCGAGCGTTACCTGACCGGACTCAACCCCGACTGGCTCTGGGTTCTGCTCGTCGGGTTTGGGCTGTTTTTCTATCTGGCTGGCGTTTGGCGGCTGAAGCGACGCGGCGACGCGTGGCCGGTTCATCGCACGATCCTGTGGGTGCTCGGGATGATCGTCCTTGCCTACGTCACCAGCGGCGGTGTGAACGTGTACGAGAAGTACCTGTTCAGCGCGCACATGATCGCGCACATGGTGCTCACGATGGCCATCCCCGTTTTCCTGGTGCCAGCCGCGCCGATCACGCTCGCGCTGCGCGCGATCGACAAGCGGGAGGACGGCAGTCGCGGCGCTCGTGAGTGGATCCTGCTCCTGGTCCATTCGAAGCTGTTCACGTTTTTCGGACGCCCGCTCGTCGCGGCGGTGCTGTTCGCCTCGTCGCTCTGGATCTTCTACTACACGCCGCTGTTCAGCTGGGCGACGACGGACCACGTCGGCCACGAGTGGATGATCTTCCACTTCCTGATCGTCGGTTACCTCTTTGTTTCCAGCCTGATCGGTGTGGACCCGGGGCCCGCGCGACCGCCGTATCCGATGCGCCTGCTGATCCTGCTCGCGACGATGGCGTTTCACGCGTTCTTCGGACTCGCACTCATCACGAGCACCGGGCTGCTCTCGGCGGACTGGTACGGCGCCATGGGCTGGGGACCGAGCCTTCCCGCGCTCGAAGACCAGCAGACGGCAGGCGGGATCGCGTGGAGCATCGGTGAGATCCCGACCCTGGCTCTCGCCATTCTCGTCGCCTTCATGTGGGGGCGAAGCGACGCGCGGGAGTCCAAGCGCTACGACCGGAAGGCCGAGCGCGACAACGACGCCGAGCTGAACGCGTACAACGAGATGCTCGCGAAGCGCGCGCGTCGGGGCTAGTTGGCGTTCAGCCCGGTGATCGTCAGGTGGTTGGCGGCGCCGATCGTCACCTTGTACGAGACCGAGAACGGTACGTCTTGGTCGAACGTGGTGATGGAGCCGTTGAACAGTGACTGGACCTTAACCACCAGGTGCGCCTGCCCCGTCGCGTTCGGCACCAGCCAGCTGCCGCCGTTCGGGACGATCGTGACCGGAGGATCTTGGCTCATTGACCAGACAGGGGTGGAAACCACGCGATTGGAGAACGGCTTGCCGAATGGGCAATTCGTCGGGAACAGCACCTTCTGGGTCGCGCACTTCACGTAGTACTGCTTCAGCTCCTTGCCGACCTCCGAGACGAAGAGCTTGTTTGGCTCCGCTTCAACCTTGACCGGTGTGACGCTCCCCGGTTCGCTGACCGGGATGTCGACCGCGCTGGCCGCGAGGTAGGTTGACTTCGAGCCGAAGACATACATGCCAGGAGCGAAGACCTCGTATGACTGTGCGCTGCCGGGTTTGCCGGTTGCGTGCACCTCGGTTCTGCCGACGGTGAAACGCGGGTCGTTCGCCGGCAGCACCGAAACCGTTGCGAGCGGCGAGGTCGCGAACTCCCAGCGCGAAAACAGGCCGAGGTACGACGCCGTCTGCTTTACGGCGAAGGTTGTCGACTCCTTACGGCCAGCGAGCGTGTAGTCGAAGATGACGCGATGGACACCGGACATGCCGGCCGTGTCGCTGACCAGCCGGATGTTGCCAACAGACCCGAGAGAATCATCCGTCAGCAGGTTGGTCGCCGCCCCGCTGGGAGCACGCACGCCCGGCAACTCCCGGGCGGTCGTCGCGTCGTGCCTTACCAGCGCATCCAGATAGCTCGAAACGAACCCGTGCGCGCTGTACAGGGTGGAGTTGAGCAGCGCGAGCACACCGAAGAAGGCGAGAATGAGCAGCGCAAAACCAATCGTCCAGGAGATCAGGGCGCGGCGCACTGTCTCATTCTGCGGCAGGTAACCTTAGGAAGCCGTAGGCAAGCCGCCCGAAGAGAGTTGAAGAGTGACCGAGCTCACGCTGTCTGCAGAACAGCAGGCGGTCTTCGAGAGAATCGAAACGACCCGCGACCACATCTTCGTTACGGGTCGGGCCGGTACCGGAAAATCCACCCTGCTGAACCATCTCTCGTGGAACACTTCGAAGCAGATCGTCATCTGCGCGCCAACGGGCGTTGCCGCGCTCAACGTCGGTGGACAAACCATCCACTCGCTGTTCCGACTTCCCATCGGCGTGATTGCGGACCACGACATCGAGCAGTCGAACGAACTGCGCAAGATGCTCGGGACACTCGACACGATCGTCATCGACGAGGTGTCGATGGTCAATGCCGACCTGTTGGATGCCGTCGACCGCAGCATGCGGCAGGCGCGGCAGCGTCCCCACGAGTCGTTCGGCGGTGCGCAAGTGGTGCTGTTCGGCGACCCGTATCAACTCGCGCCGGTGCCGGGCGACGGCGATGAGCGGGCGTACTTCGAGGACCAGTACCGATCGATGTGGTTTTTCGACGCGAAGGTGTGGAATGACGCCGACCTGACGATCTACGAGTTGTCGACCATCCATCGCCAGCACGAGGACGAGTTCAAGTACATGCTCAACGCGGTCAGGCACGGCCAGGTGACCGCCGAAATCGCGGGTCGACTCAACGCAACGGGCGCGCGAAAGGCGCCGACGGATGGGGCGATCACGCTGGCAACCACCAACGGAACGGTGACGAGAATCAACGCGGCGGAACTGGCGAAACTACCGGGACGCGCACTGACCGCACGCGCGGAAATCAGCGGCGAGTTCGGCGGACGCGCCTACCCCGCTGATGAATCGCTCGAGCTCAAGGTCGGGGCGCAGGTCATGTTCCTGCGCAACGACTCGGACCAGCGCTGGGTCAACGGCAGCATCGGCGTCGTGACGAAGATCGACAGTACGGTATGGGTCGATGTGGATGGCGAGACCCATCAGGTGCAGCCGGCCGTCTGGGAGAAGTATCGCTACTCATACTCCGCGGCAACCAAGTCGCTTCGCAAAGACATCGTCGCCGAGTTCACCCAGTTCCCGCTTCGACTGGCCTGGGCAGTGACCATCCACAAATCCCAGGGCAAGACCTTTGATCGCGCGATCATCGATCTGGGGGAACGCTCGTTTGCTCCAGGACAGACCTATGTTGCCCTGAGTCGGATCAGCGAACTCGAGGGCCTGTATCTGTCGCGACCGCTGCGTCCGTCGGACATCATCGTGGATGAGAACGTGGTGCGCTTCATGTCGAAGTCGGTCGCGATCCCGGGCATCAGGGCCTGACGCGCCGCACCAGCCGGGCTACGCTGCCTTCGACGCCCGCTGGATCGGGTCAGCACCCAGCCCGACCGCCAGCAGCACGACAGCCGTCGCGAAGTGCAGGATGAGGTCGGCCCCGTTGAACGCGAACACATTGAGCGGGTTGTCGCCCCAGCTGATGAATAGACCGACGAATGCGGCGAGCAAGAAGAGAGCGCCGATTCCGGTGTTCGCCAGCTTGGCGATCATCGGTCCGATCAGACCGCTGAGAAGCAGGGCGACTCCGAGAACCAGGTGAATGAGATTAAGGAACGGGTTCACGCCGAAGAGGCCGATGAAGGCCGCCCCCTGCGTCCCAAAGAATGTGATGTCACTGGTGTAGAAGAATCCGAAGATTCCGACCGCGAAGTACACGAGACCGAGGGCAATCGCGAAGACGCGGTTGGGTGAGTGCGACATGCCTCAATCCTATGCTCGCGATTTGGGCCGCTTTAACTTGGCGGGATATCTACTGCGGTGCGTCGTCTCCGTGGTGAAGGCTTGATCCATGCCAATCGCGAAAGACACCAAGAACTGGACGTGGGTCATCGAACAGCCCTGCCCCGATTGTGGATTCGATGCCGTGGAGTATCCAGACGTCGCGATTGCCGGCGCCATCCGTGACAACGCTGCATCCTGGCCGGCCGTTCTGGCCCGCACCGACGTTCGGGAACGACCGAATGACTCGACCTGGTCACCGCTCGAGTACTCGGCGCACGTTCGGGACGTGCTCAGCATCTACCGTGAGCGACTTCGGTTGATGGTCGAGACGAACGACCCGCTCTATCCGAACTGGGACCAGGACGAGACGGCGGTCGCGGATCGGTACAACGAGCAGGATCCTGCGGTAGTCACCGCGCAGTTGACCGCCATCGCCGCCGACATTGCCGAGGCCTTTGACGAACTGGATGCCGCCGACTGGATTCGTGCGGGACGTCGCAGCGACGGGGCCGAGTTCACCGTCTCGACGATCGCCAAGTACATGACGCACGATCTCGTGCACCACCGCTGGGACGTGCGCGTTCCCGACTAGTTGGTCGCGTGCAGCGCAGCCAGCGCGGCGGTAACGCGCGCGACGCCGGCAGCGTTGCCCAGCTGCTGGTACACATAGCCGAGCGCTTTCCACGAAGCGGTGTCGCGCGGACTGAGACGCACCGTCTCTTCGAGCACCGGCTGCGCCTTGGTCAGCAGCCCGCGTTCGGCATAGAGCAGCCCGAGACGGGCCAGCGTTTCGGGGTCGTTTGGAGCAGCGGCGTTGAGTTCGGCCGCTGTTCGGGTGGCAGCGGCGAGATGGCCATCCAGCTCCTGCGCCGTGGCGAGCGCTTTCGAGCCGAGAACCGAAGAGGGCAGCTCGTTGTGAGCAACGAGCGCCCAGTGGAGTGCGGGAGCAATCGCCCCGGGCACCTTCCGCGCCGCGTCGGCCGTGAGACTCTGCGCTTCGATCAGTGTGATGTCGCTGTCCCATGGCCGCAGCGATCGCGAGACCGCGAACTGGTCGATCGACGCCGTTAGCCGCGCATGCGAAGCATCCTGTGTCGCCGCCTCGAGCGGAACCTCGGCGGCGGTGGTGAGCACAATCGCGATCGCCCAGAGCGACATGAGCGCCGTGCGAACGCCCGGCGCCCACCGGAATGCCTGTCGGGCAACCGCAGAACCAGGCGGATCGGAAAGCACTATTCCGACGAGGAAGGCGGCGAGGATGGTCGTGGCCGGAGCGGTGAAGGTGGCGAGCAGAGCGATGCCGAAACCGGCAAGCGCGAGGAACGAGCCGAGCAGCAGTTCCCGATGCCCGTCGTTTTCCGGCCCGCGGATCGCGCGGATCGCGCGGATCACCGCGAAGCTGACGATGGCGAGAGAGACCAACACAAGCGGGATGCCGCCGGCAACCGCAGCCTGCAGGAAAACGCTGTGCGGAGAATCCGTGGTGACGCCGAGTCCGGTTGTCGTGAACCAGGTTGGTGTCGTGTACGCGGGCAGGGCATCGATGAAGCCGCTCGGACCGACCCCAAACAGTGGATGCGCGGCAACGAGCCGGAGGGTCTCCTGCCACAGCGAGCCTCGGTCCGGGCCGAAGCTGCCCAGGAAAGTGCCCCCGCTGAACACACGATTACGCACACCCGGCAGCGCGAGTGTGAGTACCACGAGTGCGACGATGCCTACGCCAAGCACCGCGATCATGAGATGTCGGCGCTTGCGGACGCGAATGGCGACCACGACAATGGCGAACACCGCGACGACCACGAGGGCGACCAGTGCGGCACGGGATTCCGAGAGCACGACCGTGCCTGCTCCGAGAGCCGCACCGACGGCAGGGTACCAACGACGGAACAGCGATCCCTCCGTTCCAACCCGGAACAGCGCTGCCGCCGCGAGCACGCCGAAACAGATGACCCCGACGACGCCCTGGTCGCTCGCATTTCCGAGCAGCGAGCCCGGTCGGGCCAGATCGCTGGGTATCGGCCGCAGGCCGACGCCTTCCAAAATTGAAATGACCGCGACGGCCGCCGAGACAACGGCGGTGGCCGCGTACACGGTCTCGTATCGCGCCCGGCCGGCGAGTGCGCCGACGGACCTTGCCCCGGTCCACAGCGCCGCAAAATAGGCGGGTAAAGTGACGAGCCCCTCGTATCGCGGCCAGCGCCCAAGAAGCTGGGCGAGTGGCGTTGCGCCGACCAGTGCACAGATCACGAGGACGAGTGCACCGACCGCAAGCAGAATTCCGACCGCCCGAGGGATACGGCCGGTACGCGGTGCAATGGATGCAATCACCGCCCCGATAACAGCAACGGCAACCTTCGGAAGCACCCAGCGATCCATCGCACCCGGAAGCAGAGCGATCGTCGACAGAATCGTGAGCCAGACTCCGACTGTCGCGAACATCCGGTCCCTGCTGGTCCCCGTCGCGGACGGCGCGCTCCCGGTCGTCGTCGCGGGCGGCTGCATCCGGCCAGAATAATGCACCCGCATGCACCAACCGTCTCCGCAGGCCCCTCAAATTGGGGGCAGACATTTCGGATGCATCTGTCCGGGATGTGCTTGTTTGACGTTGGTCCCGCCCATAGGGTGACAACGTCGCACAGCTTTCTTCCGGATTCACGGGCTGGCGAACTCTCATCACTGTTATAGAAGGTGGCCGTTCATGCCTGTCTCAATTCAGCGCAGCTGGTCCGTAGTTCGAGCTCTTCTTGCTGCCCTCGTGGTCGTGGGGCTCGTCGCGTTCGTATCGACTCCGAGCTTCGCAGCTAGTCCGACCCCAACCGTGACCGCAGTGACCCCGAATGCCGGAGCAACCGCGGGTGGAACCACCGTGACGGTGACCGGAACGGGGTTCCTGGGTATCGCCGGAGTCACCGTCGGCGGTGTTCCAGCGACGAAGGTTGTCGCGCAGTCATCGACGCAGGTGACGGCAACGGTGCCGGCTCACGCCGCAGGCATCACCGACATTCGAGTCACCGGTGCTCTGGGGACATCCGCGATTGTCTCGGCTGACCGCTTCACCTACCAGGCGGCGCCGACGATCACGAGCGTGACCCGCAATTTTGGAACGACTGCCGGGGGTGACAGCATCATCGTCAAGGGCACGGGGTTCGTTGGCGTCAGCAGCGCCAGCTTTGCCTCGGTCGCGGCAGGATTCACCGTTGTTTCATCGACCCAGCTGACTCTGACCTCGCCAGCACAGGGCGCGGAAACCGTGGACATCCACGTGACAACGCCGTACGGAACGACGGCGGTTTCGACCGCGGATCAATACACGTATGAGGGCACGCCCGTCATCACAGGCGTGCCCGGTGAGACCCCTGGCACGCTCGCCGGCGTTGTGGCAGGCGGGACCATCCAGTTCACCGGAAGCGGATTCATAGGCGCATCCGCAGTGACCTTCGGCGGCGTTGCCGCGACGGGGCTAGTCGTTAATTCGGGAAGCCTGCTTACGATCAAGGCGCCCGCGCACGTCGCCGGGCCGGTCGACATTGCCGTCACGACACCGGTGGGGACCTCGGATGCCGCGGCGTACAACTATGAGCCAGCACCCGTGGTCACCTCGCTGTCCAACAACCAGGGTTCGGCCGCGGGAGGCGGCAGCACGAACGTGCTCATCAGCGGTAGCGGATTTACGGATGCGTCCGGCGTCCTGTTCGGCACCGTTGCATCCACGTCTGTCACGGTGAATTCCAACTCGAGCATCACCGCAAGCATTCCGCCGCACGCTGCCGGGCTTGTCGACGTACACGTGGTTCTCGGCGATGGGTCCTCCGCCGTTACCACTGCAGACCACTTCACCTACCTGGCCATCCCGGCGGTGACAGCCGTGTCGCCGACCACGGGCGCGCTCGCCGGCGGCAGCACGGTCACGATCACTGGCACCAGTTTCACCGGCATCAGCGCTGTGCGTTTCGGCGCGACCGCTGCGACGATCGTCGGGACACCAACAAGCACCAAGATCACCGTTCAGGCTCCGGGCACCGCGACCGCCGGGATAGTGGATGTCACCGTTACCGGCACATACGGGACGTCCGCCGCCGTGCTAGCCGACCATTACACGTACATTGCGGCGCCGACGGTTAGCGCACTCTCACCCGCGGCTGGGCTGATCGCCGGTGGTGCGACGCTGACCGTAACGGGAACCAACTTCGTCGGCGTCAGTAAGGTCACCTTCAATGGAGTCGCAGGAACCACGGTCGTCGTTCAGTCGCCAACGCAACTCACGGTTAGGACTCCTGCGCACGTGGCGGGGGCCGTTGCCGTGCAGGTCGTCTCCGCATACGGCACTTCGGCGACTTCCGGTTCCGACCTATTTGCCTACAGCGCAACGCCCACCATCACGGCACTGAACTCGACTCAGGGCCCCATCGCTGGCGGAGACCCGATTCAGATCACCGGACTCAACCTTCAGAACGTCACCGGCGTGAAGTTCGGCACAACCGTAGCAACCGCCGTGACGGTCATTAGCCCGAACACGGTTACGGCAACCATTCCCGCGCACGTCGCGGGCGTCGTCGACATCACGGTTCAGGTGGGTGCCGGATCATCCGCAGCTGTCGCAGCAGACAAGTTCACCTATCTTGGCACCCCAACCATTACGAAGATCACACCAACGTCGGGGCCGGACATCGGTGGCACAACGGTCACCGTCACCGGAACCAACTTCGGCGCAACCGCCTGGGCCACCGTAAACGGCAACGACGGGACGAACATCCACGTCCTCTCGACAACATCCATGACCTTCGTCACACCGGGAGGATCTGACGGAATTGCTGACATTCAGGTCAACGACTTCGGCAGTTCGGCTATCGTCACGGCCGATCGGTTCACGTATGAACAGCCTCCCATTCTGAACACTCTGTCGCCCTCCGCTGGTGTGCTGGGCGGAGGCAATGTCATCACGATCACCGGCGCGAACTTTGTCGGTGTCTCGAAGGTCTACTTCGGAACAACGGCATCGACGAAGGTAACGACCACATCGTCGACCAAACTGACCGTCACCGTTCCAGCCCACGTTGTGGGCGCCGTCGACGTCACCGTTGTCGCGACCTACGGAACCAGCGAGGTCACCCCGTTCGACCAATACAACTACGAGCCCATTCCGACAGTCACCGGCGTCACGCCCGGCGCTGGCGCTCCCGCGGGCCTGACCCCGGTCACGATCACTGGTATCAATTTCCTGGGCACAGCGAAGGTGGAATTCGGAACGACCCTGGCGACAAACGTGCTCGTCGTCGACGAGACGACGATTACCGCGACCATCCCGGCTCACATTGCGGGAACCGTGGACGTGCGCGTGGTCGGACAGTACGGCACGTCGCCGGTCGGCGCGGCTGATCACTATCTCTATCAGTCGGCCGGTTCCATCGGCGGCACTGTTTCGGCCGGCACCTCACAAGCGGGAATTCAGGTCGCGGCCTTCAACGGCAACGGTGACCTCGCTGGCACGACATTTACCGGCGCGACGGGCGCATACGTCCTTGGTGGGCTCGGCGGCGGCAACTACACGCTGGACTTCTCGCCAGCGGACCCGAGCTACGCGCCGCAGTGGTACGGCGGAACGGCACTCAAGTCCGCTGCGACGCCGATTTCGCTGCTCGCGGGCCAGGTGCTGACCGGAAAGAACGTGGCTCTCTCGGCATCCGGCACGATTCACGGTCGGGTCACCGACGGGTCCAACGGACTAACCGACGTCAACCTGCTTGCCTATGACGCTGACGGTATCTTCGCGGGCTCGACGACCACCGATGGCAACGGGGCTTTCGACATCCTCGGGCTCTCGGCTGGGGTATACACGCTGGAAGCTATGCCACAGTCGGGCACCGTGGATGCCACAACGTATGCGCCGACCTGGGATGGCGGGGTGCTCACGCAGGCGGGCTCAACCTCCGTTGTCGTTACGACGGGAGCAGTCAGCGCCACTGAGACCATCCCACTCATCGCGGGCGGCTCCATTAGCGGAACCGTGACAGGGCCCGGCAGCACAGAGGTCGACGTATACGACTCGACAGGCGACTCGGTTGCCAGCACGGTAACTGACAGCGGCGCCTATCGAATCGGCGGCCTGGCCACCGGCGTCTACAAGGTGAAGTTCGTGGCGGTCGATGCGACCACCGCGCCGCAGTGGTATGACGGAACGGGCGGCGGTGCCGCGCTTGAGTCTCGGGCGGCCGGGGTCTCCGTAACCGCTGGAGCCGAGTCGACGGATGTAAATGCATCCCTCGCCATCGAGTCGTACATTTTCGGCGAGGTGTCGAGCAGCGCCGGCGGCAGCGGGATACCGGGAGTCGAGGTGTCCGCATACGACGCCGACGGCAATTGGGTGGGCGGTGCCGTCACCGATGGCGATGGCTTCTACTCAATTTTCGGCCTTGCCGAGGGAAGTTACACGGTCAGCTTTACGCCGGGCACGGACGCCTTCGCGCCCCAGTGGTGGAACGGAGCATCCTCTCAGGCCACCGCGAGCGCCGTAAACGTTCCATTCGAGTTCACTTCGGAGGCAGACGCAATGCTGACTCCGACCTCATCGATCTCCGGAACAGTTCTCGGCAGCGGGACGACGATCGTACCGATTGCCGGAGCGTCCGTCGTCGCCTATGACCTGGCCGGCAATGAGATCGAGCGCGCAACGACGGATGCCTTTGGCAACTATTCGCTCTCCGGACTTCAGTCCGGTTCGTACAAGCTGGAGTTCGTACCCGGTGACAGTCCGTTCGGTCCCAGGTGGTGGAACGGTGCGCCCTCAGTATCAACGGCTACCGTGATCGCGCTGACCGCGGGAGAGAGTCTTGCCGGGACAAACATAACCCTGACCGGGGCGTCCATCTCGGGAGCAGTGACGGGAGCGGGCGGCGTTCCGCTGTCGGGTGTGCGGGTATACGCGGTGGATGCGGCGGGCAACGGAATCGCGCAGACCACGACGAACAGCATCGGCCACTATGCCCTGACGGGAGTTACCCCGGGCTCGTACACGCTTGAGTTCGTGGCCGCGACCGGCGCCGACTACGCGACGCAGTGGTGGACGGGCAAGCCAACCGAGGCCGGTGCCACCTTCATCTCGCTGACCGCGGGTCTCGCGATATCTGGCAAGAACGTTGCGCTCGCAAGCACCGATGGTTCGATCTCTGGCACGGTGACGGATGCCACGGCGGGCGGCCCGGTCGCCTCGATCGCGGCGTACGCGTATGACGCGGGGGGTAACCTCACCGCGACGGCCTACACCGATAGCAGCGGTAACTACACCGTTGCCGGGCTGCCGGCTGGTTCGTACACGGTGTTTGTTAGTCACGATGCCGCCTTCGAAACCAACTACGTCAACCAGTGGTACGGCAACAAGAGCACCGAGGCGACAGCCACGCCGATTGCCGTTGCTGCCGCAACGGCTGTGACGGGTAAGGACGTTGCTCTCGTCGAGAACGGGTCGATCTCGGGAACTGTTTTCGACGTTGACGACGGTGCAACGGGCCTGGCCAACGTCGACGTCGAAGCCTTCGACTCGGCGGGAGACGACGTATCGTCGACGGACAGCAACCCGGATGGCACGTACACCCTTCCAGGCCTCGCCGCCGGTTCGTACGCGCTCGAGTTTTCGACGGAGTTCAACCCCTTCGCACCGAGCTGGTACGCCAATGCCACCTCGTTTGCGACTGCCGACAAGATCGCGGTGACACCGGGCGTTGACGTCGTCGGTAAGAACGTCACGCTAGGCCATGGCTCCTCGATCACCGGAACGGTCACGGTGCCGTCTCCGGTTGCGGCCGAGAGCGTCGAAGTCAACGTGTACGACTCGACCGGGTTCATCCTCCGGCAGATCAGCGCGGACCACTCGGGTGCGTACTCGTTTACCGATCTTGCGCCTGGAACGTACACGCTGGACTTCATCCCGAACTTCAACAGCGAGAACTGGTGGTACGGGCAGTCTTCCTATGGAGCTCAGTTGACGGTCAAACTTCAGGCGAACCAGGACGACTTCGAGAACCCGGTGGTCTTGACCACCGCGGGCACGGTCTCCGGGACGATCACCGACACGAGCGCAACTCCCGTTAGCGGAATCAGTGTCAACCTCGAAGATGTGGCAACGGGAGCGTATCTCGAAAGCAATACGGGTACAGATTCCTCAGGACAGTTCGACTTCTCGATGGTGCCGGATGGCACATACGAGCTGTTCGTCGACGACCCGTCCGAGAATTTTGTCAGTCAGACAACCGAACCATTCACTCTGGCCGGCGGGGACAACGCGCCGATCGAGAACGTGACGTTGCTGAGCGGGGCGTCGATTTCGGGCTCGCTGTTCGGCGCTGACGATCCGTCGGATGCACTCGGCGACATCGAAGTAGATCTCGAGGACAGTGCCGGCAACTTCGTCGCCAGCGACGACACCGATCCCACCACTGACCTCTACTCGTTCACTGGTCTGCCCGCAGGCACCTACCGCGTGGTGGCCAAGCCGGACGAGGACGGCTACGCGACCATGTCGATCTCCGGGATTACGCTCAGCGCCGGCCAATCTCAGACGGGCGAAGACATGGTGCTCCCGCTCTCGGGCGGAATCATCCAGGGCAGCGTTGTCGCGGAAGGAATACCGGGCGCACCGCTCGGCGGAGTCTTCGTCGAGATCTTCGACTCCGCCGGCACGAACGTCGTGACCGGAGAGACGGACGACACCGGAGCCTTCGCGATCTCGGGCATCCCGGATGGCACGTACACCATCGAGTTCCAACCGCCGCAGGATGGCTTCGAGCCCATGTGGTGGAAGGGCGCGACGAGCGAAGCGGACGCGACGCCAGTGACGCTCGCTCCCGGCGACGAGCAGGCCACGCTGAATGCGGTGCTCAACCAGGGCGCGACCATTTCTGGCAGCGTCTTTACGGCGGGCACCCCCAACCAGGCTGCCGCCTTCTTTGAGGTTGATGTCTACGACACGGGCGGGAACCTCGTGTCCGCTGTCAGCACGAACGCCGTTGGTTCGTACACGACGGAGGCACTTATCCCTGGCAAATACACACTGAACTTCATCGCGCCGATTGGTGGCGGAAACGAATCCTTTGCTGGGCAATGGCTTGGCGGAGGGTCGACGGAGGCGGGAGCGGCAACGATCACCGTACTCGGTGCACAACAGGTCACCGGCGAGAATGCGGTCCTTGCCAAAGCTGGCTCGATTTCCGGCACGGTCGTTGATGCCACGGGTCATGCACTCGATAGCATCTCGGTTCCAGTCTGGATGCTCGTTGGCGGAACCTACGTGCCGTTGACGTCCGCGTTTACCGACGGGAATGGAAATTACTCGCTGGACGGACTCGGCGCCGGAAGCTACAAGATCGGCTTCTCCGACTACGCGTCCGGCGACGGGTCATCCAACACCGTCTTCGGTAACCAGTATTGGAATGCGGCACCAACCCTTGGTTCAGCGACTCCCATCGTTCTCACCGCTGGCCAGGCCGCCGGCGGCAAGAACGCGACCATGACGAAGATCAGCGCGCTTGCAAACCTGACCGCGACGCCGACGCCGACCATCAAGGGAACGACGAAATCGGGGTCCGTCCTCACCGCAACGCCCGGCACGTGGGCGCCGGCAACGGTTGTGCTGACGTACCAGTGGGATCGCGGCGGCACCGTGATCGATGGTGCGACTGCTGCTACATACAAGCTGACCGCCGCGGATGTCGGCCAACAGGTCACGGTTGTGGTGACCGGGCAGAAGGTCGGCTACAAGACCGCCTCGAAGACGAGCGCGGCGACCGCGCTCGTCAGTGGCTGAACAGGTGGCTGAGCAGGAATCGAATCGTCCGCTGGTTCGCCAGCTCAGCCGCCCGCGGGGTGTAGGTCGAAGCGATATCGGCGTTGGCAAATGAGTGCTCGGTGCCGAGGTAGACGTAGTCGGAGACCGGCGTGCCGTGTTCCTGGAGTCGCTCGATAAAGCCCGCCGGCTCTTCGCCGGAATCCCAGGTGTCCGTCTCGGCGTAGTGCAGCCGGACGGGTGCCGGGATGACACCGTGATCGTTCGCACTAAGCGTCGCGTAGTAGGCGACCACGGCATCCGCGGCCCCTCCCTGAGCGTGGAGCAGCGCGAGCCATCCGCCCATCGAGAACCCGATGATCCCGATCCGCGCGGAGCCCTCCGCTGTGGCCGTTGCGACAACATCGTCGAGTTCGGCGAGGGCGATCCCGACGTCCAGGCCGGCCATGAGGCGTTCCGCCTCCGCGGTAGATGTCGTTGCCGCCCCGGCATACAGGTCGGGAATCGCAACGTAGAACCCCTCGCGCGCGAAATTCTCGGCGAGAACGCTCAGGTGCGGAAGCCGTCCGAACCAGTCGTGCACCATTAGCACGAGCGGATTGCCGGGTTCGCCCACGTAGATCGGTACGCCCGGCGCCGAAATCGGGATGATGTCGCTCATGGCGAGTCCTCTTCGTCGGCCCGGGAGTGATTGGCTACCTAGGGTAGCGCCACAGCCCTCGCGCGCTGGGCCTTGCTCGCGAGGATAAACCCCTGGGGTCGCTTCTCTCCCCCAACAGCCGCCCTCGCCAGCGTCGCTTCGATCGTGAAACCAGCCTCGGCAAGCAGCCCTTCCAGCTCGTTGCCGTCGAAGAGCTGCACTTCGATATCGACATCGTGGCCATAGGAGCGGGATATCCGGTGAACACCAATTCCGGCGTGGAAACCGAGCAGCAGCAGGCCGCCGGGGGAGAGTACGCGAGCGAATTCGTCGTAGATCTCCGGGAGTTGCTCGACGGGGGTGTGGATCGTCGAGTACCACGCGATGACTCCCGCGAGCTCGCCGTCCGGGCAGGGCAGCGCTTCGATCGAGCCAACCTCGAAGTGGAGAGCCGGATAGGCGGCGCGGGCGACCTCGACCATCGCGGGCGACAGGTCGACACCCCGGACATCGATCCCGCGGTGTGCGAGATAGTCGGCAACTCGACCGGGCCCGCATCCGGCGTCGAGAACGCGGCCGCCGCGTTTGATGGCGTCGATCGCGAATCGGTCGATGAGAGCGATCTCAAGCGGAGACTCTGCGGACAGTCCTTGGATGCGATCGGCATACGACTTCGCGACCGTGTCGTAGGTACCGCGGACGTCATCTGTGCTCATGTAACCTCCAGGCTGGTGAGGGCGAACTCACGTACCGGCAGTGCGACCGTCGCCTCGCAGGTCGTGAGGAGCGGAGTCGATGCTGAGGCCGAAACCCGAACCACGACCTGCCGATCATCGCACGCAAAACTGACTCGCCATCCACCCGGCTCGCTCGTGGTCGCCTCGTGGGAGAACGCACCGATCCGATCGTCGCCAAGCGCGGCGCGAGCGAACGCCTCCGCCGCCTGGACGACGTTCGGCAGTGAAGCGCGACCGCGGAAGAACCTGAGATCGACGCGCCCGGCGCGATACCGATCAACCAGGTCTGGCGCGTCGTCCGGCGGAACCCTCCCGTAGTAGAGGCCGGCCGGAAACAGGATCATCGTCGACGCAAACCGATCGCCACCGAGGTGCGAACACTCCCAGGTCTGTTCCGGGAAGACGCGTGCGAGCGCCGTGGCGACGGGACGGCCCTTGACCGCGCGGTACTGGTCGTGGCGAGCGTGGGTGCAGACGCAGAGGATGGGTTCGTCTGAGGCGACTCCGGTGCTGCCGTCGAGCGGAACGTCCATGAGGTCCGTTGCTCTGGCAGCGGAGGCCCACCGCGCCGACTCGAGCCCGGGCCTCGTGTCGACGATGGCCCAGCGCCAGGCGGATTGGCCTCGTCGGCTGTCGGCGCGGCGATTGACTCGACGGATGGCGAGGGGCCGCATCCCTGCGGCCTCAATGCGGCTGACTGGGATCGCGCAACCGCCGTCGAACGCGGCTACCTCCGCGCAATGGCGCCTGACGACGACGTGCCGAGTCGAACGGCCACCATTGCGGAACGCCTCGGTTCGTCCCTTGCCGGTACCAGCAGGGCGCGCGACAGGCTCATCTCGAAGGGCGTCATATTCGCTCCGGACCGGGGGGTTGTGGCCTTCACGGTTCCCGGCATGTCCAGCTACATCAACCGTGAGAACTCCGACCGCTAACGCCGGGTCGGCGTTCCAACGAGGAGCTCAGGGACTTACTGGCCGCAGTTCGTAGCCGCTCGGCAAGGTTCCGCGATCGAAGTAATGCTGGAACGCGACGGCTGCCCGCGGGCGGTGAACGCTTCGTTCTCGCGCATGAGCAGGGAGTGCGTGAGCCAGCGAATCGTCGTGGCGTTCTGAGGACTGAATAGCTTCTTCACTGGCGGCCGTCCGACCACGGCGGCGACTCGCTCTCCTCAGGCCAGCGATCGGTCACGTCCATGCGTCGCTCGAATTCTCCCGCGGCCTCGGTATCCGATGCGGGGAGCGGTCCTTCCCAGACGGCCAGGTCGCAGCTCACGGGACCGATGTACACATCGCCGAACGGGGCAAGGTTGCGCTTTCAGTTAGATGGTTGACAGTTAGGAATCTAACTATTAGAGTTCTAAACATGGAAGAGCCGGAGTTCACGCCGCAAGGCAACCTCGATCTGCTGCGGTGGATCGGGTGGGCTCAGCGGAAGGCTGCAGAGGACTGGATCCGCGCACGGGAACTCAGTTTCGAGCAAGGCTTTGTACTGGGTTTCCTGGAACAGTTTCCCGGGTCCATCCAGCGGGACATCGCCAAGATGACCCGCACTAGCGCCGCAAGCGTGTCCAGCCTGCTGTCCGGCCTGGAGCGAAAAGGCCTCATCGAGCGTCGAACCGAGGATGGCGACGAGCGCAGCAAACGCGTCTACGCGACGCCAACCGGCTCCGAACTAATCGAGGGCTTCGAGGCCGCGATGGCCGAGGCCAATGACACCATCCTCGAACCGCTCAGCGAAGCCGAGCGAACCACACTCTTCGACCTCCTCGGGAAAATCACCGCGGCACTTCCGCAGCCCACGAGGTCGTAACACGCGTCGCAGTTCTCACGCCGGCACGCTGCCGGCGTGATCCGGCGCGCAACAAATTAGGGAGCAATCATGAGTACTACAACCATCGAGTCCAACGCGGTGAAGTCGAACCGCTGGTATCTCTCCTCTGCGCCGATCGTCCGCGCCCTCGTGCATCTGTGCGTGCCGATGGCCGCGGGCATGATCGTCGGCGCCGTCTACAACGTCATCAACGCCGGCTTCATCGGCTCGCAGCACAACACGTCGCTTTTGGCGGCAATCACGTTCGGCATCCCGCTCCTCGGCCTGGTCATGGCGATCGGCGGCGTCTTCGGCGTCGGCGGGAGTTCACTCATTTCGCGACTGCTCGGCGCATCGGAGAAGGACGCGACGAAGGCGAGCGAGATCAAGCACGTGTCATCCTTCTCCGTCTGGGGGACTGTCATCGTCGGCGCGATCCTGGCCATCATCGGGCTGATCTTTGTGCACCCGCTCGTCGCGCTTCTCGGCGCGAACGCTTCGGCGGCTGCAGCCACCACCTCATACGTCACGGTCTTCCTGTGCTTCGTCCCGGTGCTCGCGCTCGCCTTCTGTCTCGAGCAACTCGTTCGGGCTGAAGGAGCAGCACGTCAGTCGATGATCGGCCTCATCGCTTCCACGATCGGCAATCTCGTATTCGACGTGCTCTTCATCCTCGTGCTGCACTGGGGCGTGGCTGGCGCCGCACTGTCGATCGGCCTGTCCAACGTCATCAGCGTCCTGTACTACGGGATCTGGCTGCAGCGGCACAGCGAGAATGTCAGCCTGAGCCCGCGCTGGTTCACGCTGCGGAGGTCCATCCTGAAGCCGGTCTTTGGTGTTGGATCGGGCGAGCTCATCCAGTCCGCGTTCCTGATCGTGACCACGCTCGTGCTCAACAACCTCGCCGCCATCTACGGCGACGGTCCACTTGCAGCGATGGGTGTTGCGGTTCGAGTTGCGCAGATTCCCGAGTTCCTGGTGATGGGCGTCACGATCGGGGTGCTCCCGTTGCTCGCCTACTCATTCGGGAAGGGTGACCGGGCTCGGCTCCGTTCGTCGCTGCGGGCATCCGCCGTCACCGTCGGGGCGATCACCCTGGTCTTCGGCGCGGTCGTGTTTCTCTTTCGCGACCAGGTGCTCATGCTGTTCTCGAACAGCAGCTCGGTACTCGCCATCGGTGTGGTGGTTCTGACCGCGCAGCTCGTCGCAGCAGTCGCGAACGGATTCACCGGGCTGATCACGTCGCTGTTCCAGGCAGCCGGTAGGTCGGTGCCCTCGATCGTGTTGTCGATGTCGCAGGGGATCCTGTTCATCCCCATCGTGATCCTCGGCAACCTCTGGTTTCACCTGGACGGCATCATTTGGTCGCTGACGGTCAGCGAGGTTCTCGTCTTTCTGGTCGGGATCGGTATGTGGCTCGCCACCCGCCGTTCGATCGATCGGGCTCTTGCCGATGGCACCCCTGAGCGTGCCGAGGAAGTTCTCGAGCAGGCCGAAGCCTGATCGCGCTCGCGTTTGCCCCCGTGCAGAGCGTTCGCCCCCGTCTGTGCGGGCGCACACGCTCTGCACGGGGGCAAACTCGCGTCAGAAGACAGACTCCCAGCGACCCTACAGTCGAAGCGCCGCCCTCGTGTCAAAACCTCGGGCACATGACGGCGAACCCTTCTGATCGCTGGCCTGGCAATCCTCATCCTTGTGCTCGGCGGCGCTGGGTGGGCCGCTAAGAGCTCGGCCGACGCCGCGGCGACCCAGCAGGCTCTGGTCGCAAAGCAGCATGCCGCAGTGGTTAAGGCAGAAAATGAAGCCCAGGCGAAAGCGGCAAAAGTTACGGGGGAGCGAGCGCTCCGGAAAGCACAAGTCCCCGGCATTGAAGCCAGCATCAAAGCAATGGCAGTGAAGGACGTCAGCGGTGGCGTACTTGTCGGACCTGTCCTTAACAGCACGTGCACGGCGATTGGTGGTGGGTCGACGAGCGCTCTCGATGCCGCTAGTACAGTATTTTCGTGCTTCGTCGGGACGAAGAAGAACGCCGACGGATCCGAGAACGGGTACGACTTCAACGCAACCATGGATTGGTCCACCGGCGAGTACACCTACGGACTCGGTAAACCAAACTCGTAGTCCGAAATCGATGCTCGGGTGGCAGGCGGACTGCGGTGCTGATCGATAGCCAGCCCGCGTTACAACTATGACTGGCGCGATTTTGATGAGAAATGAGCTCCGTCCGCCGGTATCGGATCTGCGTCGCGACCAACTCACCACCATCCGGGATCGGCTTGCTCGCGGTGTTGTCGAAGGTGATTTGACCACGCCGCCGGCCAACCTCGATGCCATGGCCCGCTTCTACGCCACGGTTGTGCGGGGCCTGTCCCTTCAAGCTCGGGACGGTGCGACGAGGGACCAATTGGACGCAGTCATCACGGGCGCAATGGCGGCATGGCCGTCGCTGACAATGGAGCGAGTGACGGGAATCGAACCCGCGCTACCAGCTTGGGAAGCTGGAGTTCTGCCATTGAACTACACTCGCGTGCCGTCGCCCCGACAGAGGACGAAGCAGTCCAATGCTACTTGACTCGCGATCTGCAGCGACCTGCTCCCAATACACTGGTCGATCGTGCCGAACAGAATCCCGCAGCTGGTCGTGTTCGACCTCGATGGGGTTCTTGCGCGGCACGACACGATGTCCGAGCTGATCCGGCGTCGACTGAGATCGAGCGCCTGGCGGACTGTCCGCGGCGCGTTGCCCGCGATCGCCTGGTTCGCGCTCGGCAGCATCCCTCGGGCGAGAATTCGGATGTCGCGCGCTGTTGGCACGGTTGCACTGTCGGGACTCGACGGCGTTAGTTATGAAGCGCTCGCGAAAAGCCTCGGCGCGGAACTGGGATCCGACCCGGCGTGGGTCCTCGGGAACGGAGTTGAGGCGGCAAGGCGGCATCTGGGCGCAGGCGACGACGTCGTCGTCACGACAGGAACCGAGGAGACCCTGTCCCGTGCTTTTCTTGACGCGGCAGGACTAGCGGACGCGAAGCTGAACGGCACCAGGCTCTGTTTCGATGGAGGCCGGGCGCGTTACCTGCACCATAACCTCGGCCGCAACAAGGTCGATGGCCTGGCGGATCGCCGCATCGACCTGTTCTACACCGACTCGAGCCTCGACCTGCCGGTCGCCAGCCTTTCCGACCACACGGTTCTCATCAATCCGGACTTGGGGCTCGAGCGGGCGTTCCGCTCACGCATCCAGAACCTGACGGTCGAACAGTGGCCCTAGAAACCACTGAGCACCACTTGTCAGACGTCTGACATTAAGTTACCGTTTTGCCATGGAGAATTCTGCGGCACGGCTCAACGTCGCACAGCGCACAGCATCCATCGCTGCCCTGCGCTCCCGGACACTGGATGTTTTCGTCATTGGCGGCGGAGTCGTCGGAGCGGGCGCGGCGCTGGATGCGGCATCCCGCGGCCTCGTCGTTGGCATCATAGAAGCGCAGGACTGGGCGAGCGGAACCTCAAGCCGGTCGTCGAAACTCATTCACGGCGGCATCCGTTATCTCGAACAGCTCGACTTCAAGCTCGTCCGCGAGGCGCTCGTCGAGCGCGGGCGCCTGTTGCGAACGATCGCTCCTCACCTGGTGCACGCCGTTCCCTTTCTGTATCCGCTGACCAAGCCGGTCTATGAGCGTGCATACGTCGGAGCGGGCATGCTCCTGTACGACCTTTTCAGCTACTCGGGTGGCCATCGTCCCGGCGTTCGATTCCACAAGCACCTGAGCCGGCGCCAACTGCGCGAGCAACTGCCCGGCCTCGGCCGTCAGGTTTATCGGGGCGGTCTGCGCTACTTCGACGGCCAGGTGGATGATGCAAGGCTGGTTTCGACGCTGGTGCGCACCGCGGTGACGGAGGGTGCAAAAGCTGCCAGTCGCGTCTCCGCCCTGCACATTCAGTCGGGCGGCGCCGAGCCTCACGTTGTTCTCGCGCAGGACGAGGAGACCGGTGAGCGGTTCGAGATCCGGGCACGTTCCATAGTGAACGCGACCGGGGTCTGGACCGAGGATTCTCAGGCGATGCTTGGTGCGCCAGGGGCGCTCTCGGTGACCATGGCGAAGGGCGTCCACATCGTGGTGCCACGCGAAAAGTTTCGCGCCGAGATGGGTCTCATCATTCGTGCCGGTGCGAGTGTGCTGTACATCATCCCGTGGGGCGAATGGTGGATCATCGGAACCAGCGATACTCCCTGGCACTGGGACAAGACCAATCCGGCGCCGACATCGGCCGACGTCGACTACCTGCTCGAGCAGGCCAACCGTGTCATGGATACTCCGCTCACGCGCGACGACATCCGAAGTGTGTACGCGGGGCTTCGTCCGCTGGTTTCCGGTAAGGCGCGATCGACGGCGAAGCTCAGTCGCGAGCACGCCGTCGATGTGCCGCGCGAGGGCATCGCCGTGATTGCGGGAGGCAAACTGACGACGTATCGGGTGATGGCCAAGGATGCGGTTGATGCCGCCGTCGCCGGCCGATTCCCGTCGCCACGGTCTCGCACGAAAGGGCTTCCACTTCTCGGGGCTCGCCAACTCGATGAAGCGAGGACCGGCGCCCCGGAGCTGGTCAGCGAGCTCGGGCTGTCGGATGCCGTCGCAGATCGCCTGCTTGGCCGTTACGGCGACCGGATCGCCGAGGTGCTCGCACCCATTTCCGAACATCCGCACCTGGCCGATCGACTGCGGGGCGGATGCGGAGCGCTTCGCGCGGAGGCGCTCTACGCGGTCACGCACGAGGGTGCCCTTCACCTGCGCGATGTGATTGAGCGGCGACTTCGCCTGTCGATCGAGTCGAACGACTCCGGTTACGAAGCCGCCCAGGAAGTCGCCGAGTTGATGGCTGCCGAACTGGGTTGGTCGGCAGAGCGTGTTCGCGACGAGGTCGAGAGCTACCGCGGGCTCATCCAGCAACAGCGCGCGGCGATGGATGTGCCGGATGACGAAACCGCTAGTGCTCTTCTCACGGCGCCCCGTTGAGTGGTCAGTCGTCTGACATTAGACTTATGGCGCATCCAAGGACGGATGCACCCTGCGTGGGACAAATGCAAGGACGAGCAGCGTGACGCAGACGACGATGAGGCGTAGCCCCGATCGACCCGCAACGGCGCCGCGCTTTCGCGGGTACGCGTTCGATCTGGACGGGACCATCTACCTCGGTGACAGCCTCATTGAGGGAGCCGCGGACGTCATCGCCTCGCTTCGCGCGAGCGGAGCTCGTGTGGTGTTCGTAACCAACAAGCCGCTCGAAACGTCCGCCGACTATGCAAGGAAGCTCACCAGGCTCGGCATCCCGGCATCGCCGACCGACGTCGTTTCCGCGATTGATGCGCTACTGCTCTACCTGCGAGATCGGCATCCGGGCGCGCGACTGATGCCCATCGCCGAGCCACTTCTCGTCGACGAACTTCGCGGCGCGGGTTTTGAGGTGACCGAAGATCCGAGCGAAACCAACGTGGTCGTGGTGTCGTTCGACCGCACGTTCGACTATCGAAAGCTACTGCTCGCCTATCGGGCAGTGGGTGCTGGAGCAGTAATAGTCGCGACGAACCCCGATCCGTACTGTCCGACGCCCGATGGCGGCCTCCCGGACTGCGCAGCGATGCTCGCCGCCATCGAGGCCTGCACGGGCGCAACGGCCGAAGCAATCGTCGGCAAGCCGAGCCGCTACATGGCGAACGCGTTTCTCGATCGCCTCGGCGTACCGGCGAAGGATGCCGTGATGATTGGCGATCGCCTGCTCACCGACGTGGCCATGGGGCTGAGCGCCGGCATGGCATCCGCGCTCGTGATGTCGGGCGCGACGACAGAGCAGCTGCTCGCCGACTCGACAGTCTCTCCAACATTCGTTCTCGACGACGTGCGCGGTCTCGTGGCGCCCGCACTGCATAATCAGACCGACCAACAGAACAGGAACCCGTAATGTCCGAATTCATTTTCATGCTCACCCACAACGACAGCACGGTCGAGAATGCCCGTGAGGTTCTTGAGCAGGTAAAGTCGACGGGCCTGAAGCACATCGGGTTCAAGGACGTTGGCGCGACGCCGGCCAGGCAGCGTGAGCTCGCGGACGCGGCGCACGACGCGGGCCTGACGGTGTACCTGGAGGTGGTGTCCATCGACAAGGCCGACGAGATGGAGTCGATCGACGCGGCAAGGGCTGCGGGCGTCGACTGGGTTCTCGGCGGCAAATTCGCGGCGGATGCGGTCAGGAAACTTAGCGGTTCCGGCATCAAACTCGCGCCGTTCCCCGGGCGTATCGTCGGTCATCCGAGTGTCCTCGAGGGCTCGATCGAAGAGATCGCTGCACACGCCGCCGAACTGACATCGCTCGAGGGGGTGAGCGGAGTAGACCTTCTTGCCTACCGTCACGCCACTGTAGACGTGCTCGAACTGACCGCAGCGGTCGTGGCCGCCAGCCACGGCCCGGTCATCGCAGCGGGGTCAGTCGTCAGCGAGGAGCAGATCAGGGGACTCGCGCGGGCGGGCGCGTGGGGTTTCACCATCGGCAGCGCAATTTTTGACGGACTACTCCCCGGCGACAAGGATGTTGTCTCCCAGGTTGGCACGGCGCTCGCGTTCGCTCAGGGCGCGTAGCACCCGGGCGCGAGACGAATGCGCCCTAAACTTGAGCAACTATTCCTGGAGGGTTAGATGGCAGGGCGCCGACCAACACTGGTCGATCAGGTGCGCGAGGAGCTCACCGAACTGATTAGCAGTGGGGCGTACCCGGTCGGTGAACGTCTGCCCAACGAGCAGGAGATGTCGGACCAGTTCCGAGTAAGCCGCGCGACCGTTCGCGAGGCGTATCGCGCCCTGATCGATGCCGGCTATCTGTCCCGTCGTCACGGCACGGGCACCTTCGTGAATCGTCTGCCGCAGCGCCACGCACTCGACCTGAATCTCAGCTACACCGCGATGATTCAGGCGGCCGGCTTCACGCCGAGCATCAAACTGATCTCCCAGCGAGTCGAGGTGGCGGACGACGAGGACCGCGTGCGACTCCGACTGGATCCCGGTGACGAGATCGTTGTTGTCGAGCGTGTTCGCCTGGCCGACGAACGTCCGGTTGTTTACAGCGTCGACCGGATCCCGCTCCAAATCGTTCCGGAGGACATCAGAGGCAATCTCGGCCCCTCTCTCTTCGACATGCTCGAGGATGCGAGCCGCGGCGCGCGAGCTGGTCGGGCTCGGCTGTTGCCCGTCCTGGCGGGGGAACGGGAAAGCGGATTGCTCAACGTCAAGGTGGGCGCTCCCCTTCTCTATTTCGACGAAGTTGACTTCGATCGCGACGGGACGCCGGTCATGGCGTCCTTCGAGTGGCACACCAGCGATGTCTTCGAGATGTGGCTCAACCGGCATTCGCAGGCGCACTAGGGCTCCGTCGAGCGACGCGATTGACGGAGGTGTCGTCTCGCCCTAGTCTTGACATCAGACGTCTGACGTCATCGTCCGCGAGGGAGAATGACGCGATGGATTCGAGAGCACGAAGGAGTGTTTTGTGGGATACGTGATCGGCTGTGATCTCGGCTCGCAAAGCGCCAAGGCGGTACTTCTCTCGCCTGATGGCACTGTCATCGGATCCGCGAGCGCTGGGTATTCGATGGAGCATCCCCACAGCGGATGGGCCGAGCAAGACCCGGCGGCCTACCGCGAGGGCCTGGCCGAGGTCATCCGTACCGTTATCGCGAACTCAACCGTGAAGCCAACCGAGGTGACGCACCTCGGTCTGTCGAGCCAGGTCGACGGCGTCGTGCCGATCGATGAGCACCTGCGCCCGCTTCGATCCGCGATCATTTGGCTCGATCGCCGAGCAACGGCGCAGGTCGCCCGATTTGGCGCCGCCATGAGCGCGGATGAGATCTTCGCGCGCACCGGGCTGAACCTTGACGCCTCGCACACCGCACCCAAGATGATGTGGCTCCGGGACAACGAGCCGGATGTGTACGCCCGGGCAACGTCCTTGCCTTCCGTAGGCGGGTATGCCCTGGCCTGGCTCACCGGGCGATCGATCCAGGATCACGCTAACTCGTCATCGACTCTGCTTTACGACGTGGTGGCTCGGGACTGGAGCGACGAGCTCCTCGACGCGGCCGCCCTTGATCGCGCAAAGCTTCCCGAGATTGGAGCGGCAACGGACATCGCGGGCCACCTCACCGGGGAGGCGGCGGACGCGCTCGGACTCACCACGGACTGCCAGGTGGTGGTGAGCACCGGCGACGACCACGCGTCATGCCTCGGAGCGGGCGGCGTGCGGCCCGGGGTAGTCGTGGACATCGTCGGCACGGCCGAGCCGGTCGGGGTTGCCAGCAGCACCCCGGTCTTTGACGAGACCCGCCTCGTGGAAACGCACGCGCACGCGGTTGACGGCAGCTACCTCATCGAGAATCCCGGGTTCGTCTCGGGCGGCAATACCCTGTGGTTCGCGAAGAACGTCCTCCGGATCAGCCAGCAGGAGTTCTTCGACCTCGCAAGCACTTCGGTGCCGGGCGCTCGCGGTGTGCGTTTCATCCCTGCGCTCACCGGCTCGATGACGCCACGCTGGAACGATGGGATGCGCGGCAGTTTCGCAGGACTGTCCATGAACCACGACTCTGCCGATATGGCCCGCGCCATCATCGAGGCGAACAGCTTCGCCTTCCGGGACATCTTCGGTCGGCTCAGGGCGCTCGGTCTCGCCGAATCGGTCCGGGTGGTCGGGGGTGGCGCTCGCAGCTCGCTCTGGCTCACGACAAAGGCCACGCTGTGCGGCATCCCGATCACGCGGGTGATGACGGAAGAGACGAGCGCCGCGGGGGGTGCGCTGCTCGCCGCGGTTGCCGCTGGCACGTTCCGGGACCTCGAGGATGCCGTCGACCAGGTCGTTGAACTGCATCCGGCCTCGATCGATCCCGACCCGGCGAGCGCCGAGGGGTTGGAAGAGGCGTACCGGGAATATCGCGCACTGTTCGATGCCCTCGAATCGTCGCAGGAGAAGGAACCCGACCGTGTCACTCTCGGTTGATCTCGAACGGTATCGCAGCCATTCGCGCGTCGGCATCGCTCGCATTCAGATTGGGCCGGATGCGCTTACGAGCCTGGAAAGCGTTGTCGAGTCGCTCCCGCGACACGACTCCATCGCGATCCTGACCGACCGCGTTCAGTATGTGTCCGCGTCGGGGACATCGGTGAAGCCCGGGGTGATCGAGCGGCTCTCCGAGCTCGGAACGCCCACCCTGATCTGGCTGGATGGCGACGTCCATGCGGACGAGCAGACCGTGGCCTCTGCGGTGCAACAGTGCGCTGCGGCAGATGTCGTCGTCACCATCGGTTCGGGAACGCTGTGTGACATCGGCAAGGTAGCCGCAGGCGACCGACCGCACATCGTCGTGCAGACCGCCGCTTCGGTGAACGGTTTTGCCGACGACCAGTCGGTGCTCCTGATCAACGGCGTAAAGCGAACAACGCACTCCGCGTGGCCAACGGTCCTCGTCGTCGACACCGACGTGCTTGGTGGCGCGCCACTTCTGCTGAACCGCTCGGGTCTCGGCGACATGATCTCGATGTTCACCGCGCCAGCCGACTGGTACCTGGCATCCCTTGTCGATATGGATCGGGGCTGGTCGAGTGAAGCCGCCCTGATGACTCGTCGCTATGGCAACGAACTGCGCAGCATCGCGGGTGGTATCGGTGCGGCAGAGCCGAAGGCGCTCTCGACTCTCGCCGAGTTCGTGACGCTCAGCGGTATCTCGATGGGTGTCGCCGGACAGACCTCCCCCTCGTCCGGGATGGAACACACCGTCAGCCATCTCATCGACATGGCCGACGGTGCCCGGCATCGACCCAACTCGCATCACGGTGCGCAGGTGGGCGTCGCCACCGTCATTGTGGCCATCCTCTGGAGGCGGATGCGCGAGCAGCTCGCGTCCGGCTCGCTGGCCGGGATCGCGCTTCCATCGGTTGCGGATGCCGAGTCGAGAGTGCGCGCCGCCTTCGACTGGATGGACGAGGACGGTGCGACAAGCGCCGAGTGCTGGACCGACTACGCGAAGAAGCTCCAGCACCTCCGGTCGACGGATGCGCCGGGCAGAGTGCTCTCGGCAATGCGGGCATGGCCCGAGCACGATGCTGTTCTAGCCCGGTTGCTCGAGTCCCCGGAGAACATCGTTGCAGCGCTTCGCGACGCCGGCGCGCCCACACGGTTCAGCGAGCTCGAGAACCCGGCGGAGCCAGACGACGTTCGGTGGGCGATCACCAACTGCCACCTCATGCGCAATCGCTTCACGATTGCCGATCTTGCCTATTTGACCGGCAACTGGACGCCGGAAGTCATCGACTCGGTGCTCGCCGAGGCCGCAGATTTGGGCGCGGGCCTGTGACCGCGACCGCAATGGATTCCCGCTCGATTTCGCGCGGGGATTGTCAATCCGACACGATTGACAGACGTCTAACGTCAGACATAGCATTCAATAATTCCCGATGGGCGACATCACTAGAGAGAGCAGCGTAGCTCATGTCAAAAACCGATAGCACGACCCCAACGTCTGCAGGGACGGCCCCAACACTCCGCCGAAATTCGGTCGGTCTTGCTGGCACGGTCATCATGTCTGCGGCCATCATGGGGCCAGCAGTTTCCACGTTCTTCAACCCGCAATTCTCGACACCGTTCTCCGGATTCGCCACACCGTTCGTCTACCTAGCCACCCTGATCGTGACGCTCATCGTCGCGAACGGTGTCATGGAGATGGCGCGAGTGGCACCGAGCGCCGGCTCGTTCTACACGTATATCACTCGCGCGCTCGGACCCCGGGCGGGATTCGCGACCGGCGGTCTGATGTTCGTTGCGTATGCACTCCTCGGCCCGATTGAGATCGGCCTGATCGGGGCGTATCTACAGGAGACACTGAAGCAGCAGTTCGGAGTCGACATCCCGTGGATCTGGATCGGCCTGGTGCCGTGGATTCTCATGGTCATCCTGGCCTTCGAGGGCATTCGGTCCAGCATCCGGGTTGCCACCATCCTGTTCTGTGCCGAGGTCGTCGTCGTCGTTGCAATCTCGATCATCGTGATCGCCAACAACCCGCACCACATCACGGCGGCGTCGCTCTCGCCAACGACGTCATCGCATGGCGTCGGAGGTCTCGTCACCGGCTTCGTCTTCGCTGCGCTGAGTTTCGTTGGCTTCGAGGGCGCGACGGCACTCGGCGACGAAGCAAAGCGGCCGAGCCGCACCATCCCACTCGGCATCCTGTTCTCGACACTGCTCGTTGGCCTTATCTATCTGCTCGGTACCTGGGCGCTGTCGGTCGGTCTCGGCCAGGCGGGCATGAACAAGCTCGTCGGCAGCGATACCCCGTGGAACACTTTTGTGTCGCAATACGCACCCTGGTTGCAGTGGTTCCTGATCATTGCTGCAATCTCGAGCATGTTCGCGGTCATGATCAACTCCAACAACGGCATCGTTCGCATCGTCAACACAATGGGCCGCGAAGGGTTGCTTCCGAAGGCGCTCGGTCGCATCGACGAGAAGCGTCGCACGCCGACGATCGCCGTCATCTGGGAGGGACTGTTCGTTATTGTGGCTGCGGTTATCGTTGGACTGTTTTCCGGCGGTCTCACCAACCCGCTCGGCGGCAACAATGTCTACGGCTACCTTGGCTTCGTCTTGACGCTCGCCATCCTGCCGGTTTACGTTCTCGTGAACTGGGCGGTGATCGTCTACTTCCGCAAGCGTCCCGACTTCAACTGGTTCAGGCACATCGTGCTCCCGGTGCTGGGCGGCCTGCTCATGATCGGCCTGCTGGTCGGGCAGATCTACTACAACCAGGCGCCGCCGTTCAGTTGGATGCCGTACGCGGTGCTCGGTTGGCTGATCCTGGTCATCGTCGTTGCGATCGTTCTTGGCCGTACTCGCCCGGACGCGCTCAAGCGTGCCGGGGCGATTATGGCCACGGGAGAACTGCTCGAGGAGACCGCGGCGCACGGTGCGCCGGAAGAGGGCTAGGGCGAGATAGACCGGTGCGGTCCGAGCAGGGTACCGCACCACCGACGCTCGGACCTTCGCGCATCAACTCCGCGCGGAGGTCCGAGCGATCTTCCGGCCTGCGGTCCGGCAGACTGGACCAATGAGCTGAATTTCGAGGGTCGATGAATCTGAACGTGAACGTTTGCAACGAGATTGTCGCTGCCGCGATGGAGAACGCGACCTCGATCGGTGCTCGCGTCTCGATCGCGGTGGTTGATGCTGGAGGCAACCTGTTGTCCTTCACTCGGATGGATGGCGCAGAGATCGCCGGCCCGACTTTGGCAGTGGACAAGGCGTACACGGCGGTGTCCAACCGGATCACGACCGAGGAACTTGCGACGCTGGCCGCACCAGGCGGCCCGCTGTTCGGCATCCACTCCAACGGCGGGGGTCGCTTCGTTATCTTCGGCGGCGGTGTCCCGATCTTCGTCGACGGAGAAGTGGTCGGCGGCATCGGAGTAAGCGGCGGTGCTGTCGAAGAGGACATCGCCAGCGCCACGGCGGGTCTCGCCCGCTACGAGGAGTTGCGGGCGAAGTAGCATCCGTCGCGAGCGGGTAGTGTCGTGGCCATGCTTCTGAGTGACCGCGATATCCGGGAACAGCTCGAGTCCGGGCGGGTTGGGCTCAATCCGCTCGAGCTCGGGATGATCCAGCCTTCGAGCATTGACGTTCGGCTGGACAAGTACTTTCGGCTTTTCGACAACCACAAGTACCCGTTCATCGACCCGCGGGAAGATCAGTCGGATTTGACCCGGCTCGTAGAGATCCAGGACGGGGAGCCGTTCATCCTGCATCCCGGCGAATTCGTGCTCGGGTCGACCTACGAGCTGGTGACGCTGCCGGATGACATTGCCGCACGCCTGGAGGGCAAGAGTTCGCTTGGACGTCTCGGACTTCTGACGCACTCGACAGCGGGATTCGTGGATCCGGGCTTCTCCGGTCACGTGACTCTCGAACTCAGCAATGTTGCGACTCTCCCGATCAAGCTCTGGCCGGGGATGAAGATCGGCCAGCTCTGCTTCATCAAGTTGAGCTCGGCAGCGGAGAAGCCGTACGGTTCGACCGAGTACAGCTCGCGCTACCAGGGGCAGCGCGGCCCTACTGCGTCGCGGTCGCACCTCAACTTCCACCTGACTCCCATCCCGGCGGATGACTCCCGCCTAAGAGACGACCCCCTGTCCTAAAACTCCGTGAGAGGTCCGAATCGACCCATAAAGTCGGGTGTTTAAGGGTCGATTCGGACCTCTCACGGAGTTTGGAGCTGGTCTAGCTGCCAAACCAGCCATGGGCTGAACGCAAATGGCGTTAGGGATGCCGCGGTCGTCAGGGCGGCGGGGTCGACCCACTCCCACTCCGAGACCTCGTCGGGGTTCGCCCTGACCTCATCCGTTGTCGCTGCGCGGTACACGGGGCAGATCTCGTTTTCAACGATTCCCGATGCGTCGACGGCCCGGTAGCGGAAGTCGGGGAGCACGAGCCGCAGGTCGTCAATGGTGATCCCAAGCTCTTGAAGCGCCCGCCGCGCGATGGCGTCATCCATGCTCTCGCCGGGCATCGGATGCCCGCAGAATGAGTTCGTCCACACGCCCGCCCAGGTGAGTTTGGTGAGCGCTCGCCGGGTTACAAGCACTCGACCAGCAGAGTCGAAGAGGTGGCAGGAGAATGCGAGATGCAGCGGTGTTGACGCGGTGTGTACGGTCGCTCTGTCCGCGGCACCGATGACTTCTCCGTCGTGGTCAAGGAGCACAACCTGCTCAGTGGGTGTAGCCATGATCGGGATAGTCTGCCTAAATGGACGGTTCTGACCTGATGACGGGTGCATTTCCGTTGCCAGCGCGGGTCGACGGAGGCTCCGACCGCCTTCCCAGCCTAGCTATCCAGAGCGCGTTCACCTCGTTCGCGGATCCCGGGTGTGGGCGGCCCGAATGAGTCGCACCGCGGGGTCCCGAACAACTCTCTATGACCGAGTTGCCGAGGAGGCGGCGTCCGTTGTTATCCGTCGCTACTCAACGTCGTTCGGCGTCGCTTCTCGTCTTCTCGAACCTGCCGTTCGTCAGCATGTCGAGAATATCTATGCGCTGGTGAGGCTCGCCGACGAGATCGTCGATGGCGAAGCAACCGCTGCGGGCCTCAGCGTCGTGGATGCGACACGTCAACTGGGCGACCTCGAAAACGCGACCTCGTTCGCAATCGACAAGGGATACAGCTCCAACCTCGTCGTGCACGCGTTCGGCCTGACAGCGCGTGCGACGGGATTCGGTCGAAACCTGACGACGCCGTTCTTCGACTCCATGCGCTCGGACCTCAGCGAAACGAGTCACGATCAGGAGAGTTTCGATCGCTACGTCTACGGCTCGGCCGAGGTCATCGGACTCATGTGCCTCCGCACCTTCCTGGCCGGTGAGGAAGTGACCGACCAGGAGCGTGCCGAGCTCGAGACGGGTGCGCGTGCTCTGGGTGCGGCGTTCCAGAAGGTCAACTTTCTCCGCGATCTCGGCACGGACTTTCGCGACCTTGGACGGAGCTATTTCCCCGGCATCAGCGTCGAGTCATTCAACGAGGCAGACAAGGTACGGCTGCTCGCCGATATCGATGCCGACCTCCGAGCGTCTGCCGCCGTGATCCCTCGATTGCCGGCGGGCAGTCGTCGCGCCGTCGCGCTTGCGCAGTCCCTGTTCACGGAACTCGCCGCTCGACTACGGGCAACGCCCGCCGATCGCCTGGTCGCCACTCGCATCCGCGTTCCGAATGCCGTGAAGGGGCGGCTGGCCGCGATGGCCGCGCTGGGAAGGGTGCCGAAGCCGTGAGCAGCATCGTCATCGTCGGCGGCGGGATCAGCGGCATCGCATCCGCCGCCCTGCTCGCGCGCGCCGGTCACGAGGTGACAGTGCTTGAGGCCCGTGCCGAGCTGGGTGGTCGCGCGGGAAGTTGGGAAAAGGGCGGATTCCGTTTCGACACCGGCCCGTCGTGGTACCTGATGCCGGAGGTCTTCGACCACTTCTACCGCCTCCTCGGTACGACGGCCGACGAGCAACTGGAGCTGGTAACCCTCGACCCCGGCTATCGGGTCTACAACGAGGGCTTCTCCGATCCGCTGGATGTCGCGGCCGATCGGGCCGAGAACCTCGAGCTGTTCGAGAGCGTGCGTCGGGGATCGGGCCGAAGGCTCCATCGCTACCTGAACTCCGCCGCGCTGACCTATGACCTCGCGAAACGGTACTTCCTTTACACGAGCTTCCAGAGCATCCGACCGCTCCTGAAAGACGAAGTGGTGTCACGCCTGCCGACACTTGTGCGGCTGCTGTTTCGTTCGCTGTGGTCCCTCGCCTCGAGCACCGTGAAGGACGACCGGCTGCGCAAGATCCTCGGATACCCGGCCGTCTTTCTGGGGACTTCGCCGTACAAGGCCCCGAGCATGTACCACCTGATGAGTCACCTCGATCTCGCCGAGGGTGTGTTGTACCCGATCGGCGGGTTTGAACGGGTGATCGACAGCATCGCCGACCTCGCAACGGGCGAGGGCGTCACGATTCGTCGGTCGGCTCGTGTATCGCGGATTGTTGTCGAGAACGGCGCGGCGGTTGGCGTCGAATATTCGGATGCTCATGGCGAGCACCACACGGTGAACGCGGATCGCGTGGTGTCTGCGATCGACCTGCACTTCAGCGAAACTCAACTGCTCGAGCCGAAGCAGCAGACCTATCCACAGCAGTACTGGGACAGAGCGACTCCCGGGCCGAGCGCGCTGCTGATGTGCCTGGGCGTCGGAGGCGAACTCCCAGAGCTCGCGCATCACACCCTCTTCTTCGCCAAGGACTGGAGGGGCGGATTCGATGCGATCTTCGGGTCGAACGCGCACGTGCCCTCACCAGCGTCCCTCTATGTCTGCAAGCCCAGCGGAGTGGATGCCAGCGTCGCGCCACAGAACCAGGAGAACCTTTTCGTGCTGGTGCCGCTGCCCGCAGACCCCGGATTCGGGAAGGGTGGAATCGGCGGCAGGGGTGACGCGCAGGTCGAAGCGCTCGCGGATGCGGTGATCGAGCAGATCGCGGATTGGGCTGGCATCCCGAACCTTGCCTCTCGCGTGACGGTGCGACGGACCATCGGACCGGCCGATTTCGTGGCCGATTTCGGAGCCTGGCGCGGCACCGCGCTCGGACCCGCACACATTCTCAGACAGAGCGCGATGTTTCGGGCCGGAAACGTCAGCAAGAAGGTGCGCAACCTGTATTTCGTCGGCGCATCCACGATCCCCGGCGTCGGTCTGCCGATGTGCCTGATCAGCGCAGAGGTTCTTCTCAAGCGCATCTCGGGCGATACCTCGACCGGACCCCTGCCCGAGCCGCTGTCTCGACACGCGGCGAACTGATGCCGTTCCTCTATCTTGCGGCGCTGCTGTTTGCGCTCGCTGGCATGGTCGTCCTCGATCGCCGGTTCGGACTGTTCTTCTGGTGCAACCCGATTCGCGCGGCGATTGTCCTGGGCGCCGGACTGGTGTTTTTTCTCGCGTGGGACCTGCAGGGTATTCGGCTCGGGATCTTCTTCCGGGGCGAGACCAGCTTCATGACCGGCTGGGAGTGGGTGCCGCAGCTCCCGCTCGAGGAGCCCTTCTTTTTGCTACTGCTGTGCTATCTCGCGATGAACCTGTATGGATTCCTCAGCGGTCGCATAACCATCTCCGCTGGTCGAGTAGCGCGCAGAGCCCGCGAATAGAGGCCGGAAGACCGATGACCTATTGGATGCTCAACGCCATCTTCCTCGCTGCAGTGGTCGTGGTTGCCGTCGTTTCACTCGTGGTGAAGCGATCGCCGCGGTGGCTTTCGGTGCTGATTGCCTGTGGCATCCTCCTGGTGCTGACCGCCGTCTTCGACAACGTCATGATCGGCATCGGGCTCGTCGGCTATGACCGAACCAAGATCAGCGGCCTGTTCATCTACCGAGCCCCGATCGAGGATTTCGCCTACACCGTGGCGGCCGCTGTGCTGCTCCCCAGCCTCTGGATGCTGATCGGCGGAGCCGGGCGCCGTGGTTAGAACCCTGTTTGTTTCGTCCCGACCCCTGAGCTGGGTAAATACGGCGTATCCGTTCGCGGCCGCGTACTACGTGACCACGGGAGCTCTCGGCTGGACGTTCATCATCGGGACGCTCTACTTCCTGATTCCATACAACCTGGCGATGTACGGAATCAACGATGTGTTCGACTACGAATCGGACCTGCGAAATCCTCGCAAGGGCGGCGTCGAGGGTGCGCTCGTCTCACCGGCCTTGCACCGGAGCATCCTGGTCGCGGCGCTCATCACGAGTGTGCCGTTTCTGGTTTACCTTGTCGCCGTCGGTTCGTGGCTGTCCTGGCTGGTGCTTGCCGTGAGCGTGTTCGCGGTTCTCGCCTACTCGGTTCCCCGCCTTCGCTTCAAGGAGCGACCGCTCCTGGACTCGATCACTTCGAGCACGCACTTTGTCTCGCCCGCGGTCTATGGTCTTGTACTCGCGGGAGCATCGTTTGTTCCGCAGCTGTGGTTTCTGCTCGCGGCATTTTTTCTTTGGGGCGTCGCATCGCATGCATTCGGCGCCGTGCAGGATGTCACCGCCGATCGCGCGGCAGGAATCGCATCCGTCGCAACGGTCATCGGCGCCCGACCCACGGTTCGCCTGTCGGTCGTCGCCTATCTCGCCGCCGCGGTCCTCTTGCTCTTCACTACCTGGCCGGGTCCGCTTGCCGCGATCCTCGCACTGCCATACGCCGTGAGCTGCGGACTCTATTGGAACGTGGCCGATTCGGATGCCGCATCCGCGAACCGGGGCTGGAAACGCTTTCTGGTGTTCAACTTCGTGTCGGGCTTCCTCGTCACGCTCCTGCTGATCTGGTACGCGCTGGGGCGTTCACAAAGCTGACCGGGCCGCAACGATCTCGCGAACCAACGGCTGCGACCGGACTGATCCCGCGCGCGGTCAGTGTCATCCCCCCAGAGGACGTTGACTCCGTTATCTGGCTGAACACAAGTTGGCACAAAGCGTGAGGAACAAGAGTGATCACTCACGGGGCCCGCCGCCGTCGCATGACCGGCGTTAGCCCTCGTCGCTCCAACCGAGGTTGCGAGCGATGCGCTCGAGGGTCTGAATCGCTCGCAGGTATTCCTCTTCGGTGACTCCGGCGACCATCTCGGTGCGCTGGCCTGCGACGACATTGGTCAGCCGGTCCCGCGCTCCATGCCCGCGTTCTGTTAGCTCATAGGCGCTGGGCGTCGCATCCACCCAGCCGCTCTCGATGAGTTCGCTGAGATGCTCGACGGTGGACTCCTCACCCTCGGCGGCAAGGAACGGGCCGACCGCGGCATCCAGTTCGACGACGGTTGCTTCACCCGACGCGAGTACGTTGAGGAGCTGCCACTGGATGCGCGTCACACCGTGCTCGTCGAGTGTCCTTGCGAACTGCTCGTTGATCAGGTTGTCGACGAGTCTCAGCCAGAATCCGATCGGACGCGGGTCAGCCATACCGTCAGGGTACGCCCGGGTGTCACCGCGAATCGATACCTTTGAGTGCATGGCGTTCGAGCAATTTCCTCTCGCCGAAGTCGGGGAACATCCGAAAGACCCGCTGTCGCGCTCGACCTGGCCCGCGACGCTTCCGCCGGTCGCGCAACTCCTGGATCACGGATTGCCTCTGGGCGAAGCGACGATCCTTGTCGGCGAGAACGGATCGGGAAAATCGACGATCGTCGAGGGCATCGCGGTCGCATTTGGTCTCTCTGCCGAGGGCGGTTCGCAGAATGCGCTGCATTCAACACGACCAACCGAGTCGGTGCTCTCGGACCACCTGCAGCTCCATCGGCACGGTGGCGCGAGTCGCAACGGCTACTTTCTGCGGGCGGAGACCATGCACGGTTTCTTCACCTACCTGGAACAGAACCCGCGAACATCCGGGCCACCCGAGCCACGCTTTCACGAGATGTCGCACGGGGAGTCATTTCTGGCGCTCGTGGGTGACCGTTTTCGGAGCCCCGGGCTGTATGTGCTCGACGAGCCCGAATCCGCGCTGTCCCTGGCGGGATGCGTTGCGTTGGTGCGCACGCTCGGCCAACTACTCGAGCGGGGCGACTCGCAGGTGCTGATGGCGACCCACTCCCCGGTGCTCGCCGCACTCCCGGGCGCCGATGTGTACGAAGTTGGCCCGTGGGGTCTCCGACCGCGCTACTGGGACGAACTCGCGCTCGTCCGCAACTGGAAATCGTTTCTGGCGGAACCGGAAGACTTTCTTCGGGATCAGTAGTCGAAGGCGAGTTCGGAAGGGTAGGCGCCGAGCGAGGTCAACTGGGCCGCGGCGCCCCGAAGATGCGAAAGGGTCAGTCCGAGGATGCGTGGCCCAAAGCTGACGCGAGCTACGCCGAGTTCAGCGAGCCGCTGCAACGGCACGGATGTTGGGCTGGCTATGACCGCGACACTTCCGTGGATCTCGTCGACGGCGCGCTTCACGTCATCCTCGCCGCCGAGGCCGAGCACGAAGATCGAATCGGCACCGGAGTCGAGATAGGCGTTTGCTCGCATGAGCATGTCGCTCCACTGCGCCCCGCGCACGAGTGAGTCGACCCTCGCATTGATGACGAGCGGAATGCCGGCGTCTTCGGCCGCGGCTCGGGTGACCGCCACCCTCTCCGCCGCGAGCATCACCGGAACCATTTTCGAGCTACTGCTCGAGTCCTCGATGTTGAGCCCGACGGCACCGGTTTCGAGAAGTCGTGCGACGTTTGCGCGAACGTGGGCGACATCCTTCGCGTATGCCCGCTCGAAGTCGATTGTGACCGGAAGTTCGACGGCCCCGACGATTTCGCGAGCCGCCTCGAGCGCCTGGTCGATGCTCAGTCCCTCGCCATCCGGCACACCGTGCGCGTACGACACCGAGTGACTGGCGCTCGCGATCGCTTTCACGCCGGGCACTCCGGCGACGATTCGAGCGGTGACGGCATCCCACACGTTGCACAGGATGAGCGGATCACCGGGAACGTGCAGCGAGCGAAAGAGATTGGCCTTCTCGACCTGATTAGTCATGTTCTTAGAGTGCCAGCGCCGCACTGCCAGAGCCACTTACTTTCTGCCACCTGCCACCTGCCACCTGCCCTCGGCATCCCCGTTGTGCAGGAGTTCTGCGAACAAAGCCCGCGATTCGCCTATGCCGCGGCGAGAAAGCATTCAGTTCCCCTGCACAACGCGTGCGACGGCGTCTGCGCTATTTGAGCGCGGTCGCGTTCTCCTTCACCGGGATCAGGATGGCGAGGCCGACCGCGAGCACGATCACAATACCGATGACGCCGTAGATGCTCTTGCCGTAGAGGGCGACAAAGAGCGTGAACAGCGTGGGTGCGAGCACCGTCGCCGCGCGCCCGGTCGTCTGGTACAGGCCGAACACCTCACCCTCGTGGCCGGATGGGATGACACGGGCCAGGAAGCTGCGACTCGCCGACTGTGCGGGACCGACAAAGACACACATCAGCAGACCGAACACCCAGAAGATCGTCGCGCCGCCGCTGTGGAAGATGAACACGGCCAGACCGGCGATGATCGTTCCGGCGATGGATCCCACCATCACGCGCTTCGGTCCGATCACGTCGTCGAGACGGCCGATAAGGACGGTCGAGACGCCCGCGACGACGTTGGCCGCGATCGCGAAAATGATGACGCCGCTCGCCGAGAAGCCGAACGACACTCGGGCAAGCACGCCGCCGTATGTGAACACTCCGGTCAACCCGTCGCGGAAGATTGCGCTGGCGACAATGAAGACGACCGTCCAGCGGCTGACCTTCCACAGGCCGCCGATCGTCAGTCCGATGTCGCGGTACGAGCGGATGATCCCGAGGAGCAGTCGACCAACGTTCCTGCGCGGCCCGCGCGGAACGGTGACCGGCGGCTCCGGTACGGAGATGAAGATGGGAATGGCGAAGCCGAGCATCCAGACCGCTGCAAGCAGCATTGAGACGCGGACATCCAGCCCGTTCTTGGCCGTGACGCCGAACAAGCCGATATCGGGGTGGATGAAGCCGAAGTACAGGATGAGCAGCAGAACGATGCCGCCGAAGTAGCCCATCGACCAGCCGAACCCGCTGATCCGGCCGACGGTCTTTGCGGATGAGACCTGGGACAGCATGGCGTTGTAGTTGACCGTCGCCAGCTCGAAGAACAGTGTGCCCACCGCCAGCAGTACCAGACCGAGCAGCAGGTATGCGTGCTCCGGCTTCACGAAGAAGGTGCCGGCGACACACAGGATGACGATGCCGGTCGTGATGGCGAGGAGAAGCTTGCGGCGACCAGTGCCGTCCGTCCGCTGGCCGGTAACCGGCGCGATGAGGAAGACCAGCGCACCGCTGATGATCCCGGTCACGCCGATGGCTGCGGTCGTCTTGTCTGGGTTACCGAAGCCCGCCGAGGTCAGATAGACGCTGAACACGAAGGTGGTCATGATCGCGTTGAATGCGGATCCGGCCCAGTCCCAGAACGCCCAGGCGGCGATTCGGCGACGCGGGATGACCGCATCTTCTGGCAGCGAGAGGCCAACCGCGATCAGCCGCGCCGCGGCAGGAGAAGTGGCCAGGCCCTCATCGGGTAGTGCGTCGGTCATGAGCGAAACACTAACCGTCCGGGTCGAACAATGGGGGAACAACGGGAGCGCAATTTGAGTTGAGTCAATGTGGCTCAAGTTTGTCCAGATTCGACTTGACAAGCATTTAGGCAACCAGCAAACTTGACACAGCGAGACTCAAGTTCTCGCGCGACGTCGGTCCCTGAGGCTCTCGAAGGGATCCGAGATATCACGCGTCCCTTCGAGAGCCTCAGGGACACAGCGTCCTTATGGACAGAAACGGCAAGGAGTACAGAGCATATGGCTCGATCAGTAGGTATTGACCTCGGAACCACCAACTCGGTGGTTGCGGTTCTCGAAGGTGGCGAACCGACGGTTATCGCAAACGCGGAAGGCTTCCGCACGACGCCGTCCGTCGTGGCCTTCACCAAAGACGGGGAGACGCTCGTCGGCGAGACCGCGAAGCGCCAAGCCGTTACGAACGTCGACCGCACCATCTCGTCGGTCAAGCGCCACATGGGCACCGACTGGACCGTCGACATCGACGGCAAGAAGTACACCCCGCAGGAGATCTCGGCGCGCATCCTCGCAAAGCTGAAGCGCGACGCTGAGCAGTACCTCGGTGAGCCCGTCACCGACGCCGTCGTGACCGTGCCCGCGTACTTCAACGACGCCGAGCGCCAGGCCACGAAGGATGCTGGTGAGATCGCCGGGCTCAATGTGCTTCGCATCATCAACGAGCCGACTGCGGCCGCGCTCGCGTACGGCCTCGACAAGGGCAAGGAAGACGAGCTCATCCTGGTCTTCGACCTCGGTGGTGGCACGTTCGACGTATCGCTGCTCGAGGTGGGCAAGGACGACGACTTCTCGACCATCCAGGTCCGGGCAACCGCTGGCGACAACCGACTCGGCGGCGACGACTGGGACCAGCGCATCGTCGACCATCTGGTCGCGCAGTTCAAGGCCACGACCGGTGTCGATGTCTCGAAGGACAAGATTGCGCTGCAGCGCCTCAAGGAAGCTGCGGAGCAGGCAAAGAAGGAGCTGTCATCGTCGATGTCGGCGAGCATCCAGCTCCCGTACCTGTCTCTGACCGATAGCGGCCCGGCCAATCTGGACGAGACGCTGACCCGGGCGAAGTTCGAGGACCTGACCAAGGATCTGCTCGAGCGCACCCGTAAGCCGTTCACCGACGTCATCAAGGAGGCCGGCGTCAAGGTCGCCGACGTCTCCCACGTCGTCCTGGTTGGTGGTTCGACCCGCATGCCCGCCGTGCAGGAGCTCGTCAAGAAGCTCACCGGCGGCAAGGAGCCGAACAAGGGCGTCAACCCGGATGAGGTCGTCGCCGTCGGTGCCGCCCTCCAGGCTGGGGTGCTGAAGGGCGAGCGCAAGGACGTGCTGCTCATCGACGTCACCCCGCTGAGCCTCGGTATCGAGACCAAGGGCGGCATCATGACCAAGCTCATCGAGCGCAACACGGCCATCCCGACCAAGCGCAGTGAGACCTTCACGACCGCTGACGACAACCAGCCGTCCGTTGCAATCCAGGTCTTCCAGGGCGAGCGCGAGTTCACCCGGGACAACAAGCCGCTCGGAACCTTCGAGCTGCAGGGCATCGCACCTGCGCCCCGCGGCGTGCCGCAGGTCGAGGTCACCTTCGACATCGATGCGAACGGCATTGTGCAGGTACACGCCCGCGACAAGGGCACTGGCAAGGAGCAGTCGATCACCATCACGGGCGGATCATCGCTCGCGAAGGAAGACATCGAGCGCATGGTTCGCGAGGGCGAAGAGCACGCGGCGGAAGATAAGGCGCGTCGTGACGCTGCCGAGACCCGCAACAACGCCGAGCAGCTCGCCTACTCGATCGACAAGCTGATTAAAGACAATGAGGACAAGCTGCCCGAGGATGTGAAGACGGAGGTTCAGTCCGATGTCGACGCACTGCAGACAGCGCTCAAGGGCGACGACGAGGCAGCCGTGAAGACCGCGTTTGACAAGCTGAGTGAGTCGCAGCAGAAGCTTGGCGAGGCGATCTACTCTGCACAGGGCAGCGCCGAGTCGACCGAGGGTTCAGAGGAGTCGACGGAGTCTGCAGAGTCGGACGACGAAGACATCGTGGATGCCGAGGTCGTCGAGGACGAGCCGACCACCGACCCGAAGAAGTAGGCGATGACCGACAAGCACCCTTCGTCAAGCTCAGGGGCCGAGCAGCCAGGAGCGGGACAGCCAGGTCAGGATCCGAAGAAGGACGCGACGTCTGCTGCGGCATCCGAAGACGGCGACACTGCCGACGTGTCATCGGTCGAGGACCTGTTCTCGGTCGATGGCGAGGACGTGGAGACGCCCATCGGCGACGATTCTGCGGATGTGGAGCTCACCGACGAAGAGCGGGAGTTTCTCGAAGCAGGTGAGCGCGATCTTCTCGCGGACATGCGCAACGACCTCGCTCGCGCGCAGGCGGAATTGGTCAATTTCCGCAAGCGCGTCGAGCGTGACCGGGCAGCCAATCGCGACGCGGTCATCGCCGAGGTCATCCGCACCCTTCTGCCCGCGGTTGATGACCTGTACCGGGCCGAGGAGCATGGCGATCTCGCCGGCAGCTCGCTCGAGCTGGTCGCACAGAAGCTGCACGCCGCATTCGCTCGCTACGGTCTTCGGGCCGTCGGCGAGAAGGGCGAGGTTTTCGATCCGAACCTGCACGAGGCAGTCGTCCAACTCCCGACGCCGGGCGTCACGGTTAACACCGTCGCGGATGTCATCGAGCCGGGCTACGCGCTGGGCGACCGGTTGCTCCGCGCGGCCAAGGTCGCAGTGGCTGTGCCAGACGGCGAGTAGGGAGACCGGTGGCAAGCCAGGATTGGTTCGATAAGGACTTCTATAAGGTCCTCGGCGTCGCTAAGGATGTTTCGGACGCCGAGCTGAAGAAGACGTACCGCAAGCTCGCGCGGCAGTATCACCCCGACTCCAACGCCGGGGACGCGAAGGCCGAGGCGCGCTTCAAGGAGATCAGCGAGGCATACTCGGTTCTCTCTGATCCCGAGCAGCGCACCGAGTACGACCAGATGCGCGCTATGGGCTCCGGTGCAAGGTTCACCTCGGGTGGCTCCGGCGCGCCCGGCGGTTTCGAGGATGTCTTCGGTGGCTTGTTCAACAACGCAGGGGGCCGACGTGCCGGCGCTGGATCTTCTTCCTACGGGCAGAACGGCTTCGAGGACCTCCTCGGCGGGATGTTCGGTGGCGGAAACTTCGGTCGTACTTCGGGCGGCTACCAAGGCTACGGTGGTCCTACTCGAGGCCGCGACCTGAGTGCGAGCGCGACGCTCGATTTTCTCACCGCGATCAACGGCGACACGATCACGCTGCAGCCCTCCGGCGGCAAGTCGATCAAGGTCAAGATTCCGGCCGGGGTCAATAACGGTCAGAAGATCAAGCTCAGGGGTAAGGGCGAGCCGAGCCCGGATGGCGGCGAGCCGGGCGACCTGGTGCTCACCGTCACCGTGCGCAAGCATCCGGTCTTCGAGCGCGACGGAAACAACCTTCGCGTCGACGTTCCGGTCACTTTCGTCGAGGCGACGCTCGGTGCGACAGTTGAAGTGCCGACGCTCGGTGGCGAGCCGGTGCGACTTCGGGTTGCCGCAGGCACGCCGAGCGGTCGAGTGTTGCGTGTGAAGGGCCGCGGAGTGACCACGCCCAAGGGAACGGGCGACCTGCTGGCATCGGTGCACGTTGCGGTCCCGAGCCACCTGAGTGAGGCAGCCAAGAAGCACCTCGAGGAATTCGACGCGGCGATGCCCAGGGAGAACCCGAGGGCCGAACTGCTCGACCAGGCCGGAGCAACGCACTGATGGACGAGTTCAGCCCCGTCTTCGCCATCGCCGTCGCGGCGGAGCTCGCCGCGATGCACCCGCAGACTCTTCGGCAGTATGACCGGCTCGGCCTGGTCAGTCCGACGCGCACGGCGGGTAAGTCCCGCCGCTACTCCATGCGCGACGTGGTGCAGCTGCGGGAGATTGCGAGACTGAGCGCGGAGGGGCTGAACCTCGAGGGCATCCGTCGGATCCTCGAGCTGGAAAACCAGGTGGCTGCGCTGCAGTCGCGGATGCGCGAGCTTGAGTCCGCGCTCGCGGACGAGCTGCTCAATCGTCCGGGCCGCCGTGTGTTCGCGGCGGCAGGATCCGGGGACGTTGTGCCGCTGCGCACGGGGACTCGCGCTCAGCGCAATACCCAGGTCGTGGTGTGGAGACCGCTCGGGCCTCGAGGCGATTCATGACCGTATTCCCGGAGGCCGCATACTTCATCATCGCCAGCAGGCTGCGACCGGGTCTCGATGGCGGCTACACAGTGTCGGCGATGCGGCGCGCGCTCGACTTTGAGCGCCACGGGGGCGTAGTGCCGACGATCCTGACCGTCGAGTTCGCGCCGGATGTTGACGAGTTGCGCGATGAGTTTTTCTCCATCGGCCTCGCAACGCCGCGAACCGACATGCGCAATCTCTACGCCGATCTTCGAGCGAATCCAACACCGTTGCGCGACTTCGCGCGTGGGAGCGGCGAGGTTAGCCCGACTCCGGACGATTCGCGCACCGAGCAGAGGATCAGCGTCGACTCCTCGGGACGCCCGTGGCGCATCCACACACTGGACCTCGACGGGGTGACGCGGTATACCGATTATTTGGATGCCGATGGCCGGCGGCTCCTGCGTCTTCCGTTCATCTCCGGTCGGGTGGACTGGCATCGCGCCGATGCCCAGATCGACGTGTTCGACGAGGACGAGGCAATCATCGGGCAATTGGCCGGGTTCGGAGCGCTGTACCGCTTCTGGGTCGAGAACGTCGTCGCCGCGAGCGGCTTCGAGCGCAACGTCGTGGTGTGCGAGGCCAAACAGGTCGGCGAACTGCTTGCGGAGGGCCCCCGCAGCTACACGCTGGTACACACCGTGCATAACGCGCACACCCTTCCGCCGTATTCGTGGGACTCGCCCATGGATGGGCTGTGGGGCGGTTGGTTCGATCGCATCGACGACATGGACGCCGTGATCTGGTTGACCGGCGCGCAGCGAGCGGATGCCGTTCGTCGGTTCGCCGAGCACGCCAACTGGGTCGTCGTGCCGCATCCAACCGAGCCAATGACCGACCGAGCGCCGAGCCGCGAACGCGAACTGAATCGCGTGGTCATGGTCGCCAGGCTAGTCGAGCAGAAGCGCGTCGAGGACGCGATCGATGTCTGGCCGACGCTGCTCGAAAGGGTGCCGGACGCCAAGCTCGACATCTACGGCGACGGACCATTGCGCAGCGAGCTCGAGTCCAGGATCACCGAGCTCGGGCTCGTCGGCGCAGTGGTTCTCCACGGCCACGTTCCGGATGCCGCGAGCAAACTCGATACCGCGGCGGCCCTGCTGTTAACAAGCCGTCACGAGGGCCAGCCTCTCGTCATCCTCGAGGCCCTCGCCCGCGGGTGCCCGGTGATCGCATATGACGTCCACTACGGTCCGGCCGACATGATCGAAAATCACCGCTCGGGCGTCCTGGTCGAACCGGGCGATGGCGGCGCTCTCGTCGAAGCGCTCATCGAGGTGATCGGCGATCGCGATCGCAATTCCGCGATGTCAGCGGCCGCCCTCGAATGGGCGAACGCGCATGGGCCGGACGTGTCCATGCAACTCATGTCACAGCTGTTCGAAGGTCTCCTTGCCGTCGAAGTCGGCCGGGTGAGGACGCGATGAGCACGGCGCAGACGTCTCCCCCGCTATCGGATGCATCCGACCGGCTGCTGCTGGACGAGGCCGCTCCTCTTCTCGCCGGAACGGTGGTCGTCGTCGATGCGCCAACGGTGGCGATGAGGCTGCGCGGCGAGGTCGCCGAGCTGCGGATCTTCCTCGATTCAGCGAGTCAGCGGAGGCAATTCATCGGTCGGGTATTCGATCGGTCCCTCGAAGACACGCTTGCCGATGCCGACGTCGTGCTGCTGCGCCTGCCCAAGGCGCTTGATCGGCTCGATGATCTTGCAGCTCAGATCGCCCGCCACGCCAAGCCATCCGTTCAGTTGCTCGCGAGCGGTCGCCTTAAGTACATGACGCTGTCGATGAATGCCGTGCTCGGCCGGTCGTTTGGTGGTGTTCGTGCGTCCCTGGCTCGACAAAAGTCACGAGTGCTGTTTGCATCCAGCCCACTGGATGTACCGGCGCCAGCCCCGACGCACAATCACCTCCCCGATCTCCAACTCGACATCGTGGCGTGGGGCGGGGTGTTCGCGGGCGCGACTCTCGACATCGGTACCAGGGCGATGCTCGCAACATACGACTCGCTGCCTCCGTTTGAGACGGCCATTGATTTCGGCTGCGGAACCGGCATCCTCGCCGCGGAACTCAAACGAGCCCGCCCGTCGGCGCGGGTGATTGCGTCGGATGATTCTCGAATAGCCATTGATTCCGCGCGGGATACCTTCGCTGCGAACGGACTCGACATCGAGGTTGCTCACGAAGCGACACTCAGCGGGCAGTCTGACAATTCGGCGGATCTCATCGTTCTCAACCCTCCGTTTCACAGTGGCGGTCCGGTCGAGAGGAACCTGGCACAGGCGATGATCATTCTCGCCGCACGCAAGCTGAAGCCGGGCGGTGAGCTGAGGACGGTGTGGAACTCTCACCTCGGGTACGGTCCCGTGCTCAGGCGCGAAGTCGGACCGACTCGCCAGGTCAGCAGAACCCCCAAGTTCACGGTGACCGCCTCGGTGCGCCGACCATGAGCAACCTGAGCACGAACAGCACTTCATCACTACACACTCACGTTTCAAGAAAGAATTGAGCTATGGCGAACATGCAGGGTGCGCCCGCCGCTTCGGACGAGAAAGAGCAGACCGCGCTCGAGAAGTACGGCATCAACCTCACCGAAATCGCAAAGAGCGGCAAGCTCGATCCGGTGATCGGTCGTGACGCCGAGATTCGGCGCGTCAGCCAGGTACTCACGCGCCGCACCAAGAACAACCCCGTTCTGATCGGGGAACCCGGCGTCGGTAAGACCGCGGTCGTCGAGGGGCTCGCCCAGCGCATTGTTGCGGGCGACGTCGCCGACTCACTCAAGGACAAGCAGCTCGTCTCGCTTGATCTTGCCGCACTCGTTGCCGGCGCGAAATATCGCGGTGAGTTCGAAGAGCGTCTCAAGGCCGTTCTGAAAGAGATCAACGAGTCAGACGGTCGGATCATCACGTTCATCGACGAGCTGCACACCCTCATCGGGGCCGGCGGTGGTGAGGGTTCGGTGGCCGCAGCCAACATGCTCAAGCCGATGCTCGCGCGTGGCGAACTGCGCATGATCGGCGCGACGACTCTCAATGAGTATCGCGAATACATCGAAAAGGACGCCGCACTCGAGCGCCGCTTCCAGCAGGTATTCGTCGGCGAGCCGAGCGTCGAAGACACCATCGCCATCCTGCGCGGGCTGAAGGAGCGCTACGAGGCACATCACAAGGTGACCATCGCCGACTCCGCGCTCGTCGCCGCGGCATCACTTTCCAACCGGTACATCACTGCGCGCCAGTTGCCAGACAAGGCGATCGACCTCGTCGACGAGGCTGCGTCACGGCTCAAGATGGAAATCGACTCGTCGCCGGTTGAAATCGACGAACTCAAGCGTGCTGTCGATCGGCTTCGCATCGAGGAACTCGCGCTTCGCAAGGAGAAGGATGCGGCATCCAAGGTCCGTCTCGAAAAGCTGCGCGCCGACATGGCCGAGCGTGAGGAGGCGCTTGGCGCCCTGGAGATGCGGTGGAAGGCGGAGAAGTCGTCGCTGCACTCGGTCGGTGATCTTCGTAACCGACTCAACGATGCCCGCATCGATCTCGACAAGGCCATGCGCGACCAGCGCTACCAGGACGCGTCCAAGCTCAACTACGAGACCATTCCGCAGATCGAGAAGTCGATCGCGGACGCCGAGTCGGTTGAGCAGCTCGGGCCTCGCATGGTCAATGACCAGGTGACCGATGAAGACATCGCTGCAGTCGTCGCGGCCTGGACCGGCATCCCGGTCGCCCGCCTCAAGCAGGGTGAGACCGAGAAGCTGCTGTCGCTGGAATCCGAGCTTGGCCGCAGGCTCATCGGTCAGAAGCCGGCAGTGCGTGCGGTGAGTGAGGCCGTTCGGCGCTCACGCGCGGGGATTTCCGACCCCGGGCGTCCGACGGGCTCGTTCATGTTCCTCGGACCGACCGGCGTCGGCAAGACGGAGCTCGCGAAGGCTCTCGCGGAATACCTGTTTGACGATGAGAAGGCGCTCGTCCGCATCGACATGAGTGAATACGGCGAGAAGTTTGCCGTGTCGCGTCTCGTCGGTGCGCCTCCCGGATACATCGGATTCGAGCAGGGCGGCCAGCTCACGGAGGCTGTCCGCCGACGTCCGTATTCCGTTGTCTTGCTCGATGAAATCGAGAAGGCGCATCCCGAGGTCTTTGACGTGCTGCTACAGGTGCTCGACGACGGGCGGCTCACGGATGGCCAGGGGCGCACGGTCGACTTCCGCAATACCATCCTCATCCTTACCTCGAATCTTGGCAGCCAGATCCTCACCGACCAGACCGTCGACTGGGAGGACCGCGAGAGCGCCGTGCAGGATCTGGTGCGCCAGGCATTCAAGCCCGAATTCATTAACCGGCTCGACGATATCGTGGTGTTCGCTCCGCTGACGACGGATGACCTGGGACAGATCGTCTCGCTCTATGTCGACCGTCTCGCCCTGCGTCTTGCCGACCGTCGCCTGGAACTCGCGGTGACTCCGGATGCTCGAGCCTGGCTCGCCGAACGTGGATTCGACCCGATCTACGGTGCGCGTCCGCTGCGGCGACTTATGCAGCATGAGATCGATGACAAGTTGGCGCGTGCACTGCTCGCCGGCGACATCGCCGACGGCGACACGGTGAAGGTGGACTTCGAGGGAGACGGCCTGACCGTTTCCCGCATGGATGTCTAAAACTCCGTGAGAGGTCCCAATCGACCCATAAACCGCCCGGTTTTACGGTCGATTGGGACCTCTCGCGGATTCTTCCGAGCAGGGATAGGCTCGCGCCATGAGCGCTGGCACAAAAGACGACCCCTGGAACCTGAAGACGCCACCCGGATCATCCGAGTACACAATGTACCGGGACGAATCGGCTGACCCGCCTGTGATCGTGTGCCAGGTTGGTTCGACCAGGCTGACTTATCTAGCGAGAGCAATCGATGACCTGCACAGTTGGCTGAAAGCTCAGGGTGACTGGGTTCCGCTCGGCGCTTCTGACGAGGGCAAGGATCCAGCCGATGGCACCGTCGAAGCCTGGGGTCGGTCGGGGAGTAATCCGGTCGGGGGCTGGTACGGCACCCGCAAGGGCTACCGCGGTCGCTTCGGGATGTACATGCCGCCACTCCTGGAAGCACTCGGTCTCGCGGAGATCACCCACGACGCCCGCAACAACAGCATGCGCGCGCTCTAGTCACACAACCCGCTCTCCTAATTCAGGAGGCTGTGTGATCTGTGTGGCTGGAATCGACCCGTGTGACGAGCTTGCGGTGTGATCGGCGCTCACTCGCGGCAAACTCTTGAATTGGGAGAGCAACGTAGGGTTAATCCATGCTTGCAACCCTGATCTACGGCGAACGCGACATCCGACTCGAACAAGTTCCTGACCCCGTTTTGTCCACCGGCGTCGACGCGATCGTTCGCGTTGTCGCCGCCTGTGTGTGCGGGTCCGACCTGTGGCCATATCGGGGCGTGGTCCCGACCACGACCCCCAAGCGCATTGGCCATGAATTTGTCGGCATCGTCGAAGCGGTCGGCGACGACGTGAAGAAGATCAAGGTCGGCGACTTCGTAATCGCGCCGTTCTACGACTGCGACATGACCTGCACAAACTGCGAGAACGGCGTCAGCACCTCGTGTCTCAATGGCGGATGGTGGGGAGCGGATGACCGAAGCGGCCACTTCGCGGATGGCGGCCAGGGCGAGCGCATCCGAGTTCCGCACGCCGATGGGTCGCTCGTTGCCACGCCCGGCCAGCCAGATCCGGCCCTCATCCCGAGCCTGTTGACCCTTGCCGACGTCATGGGCACCGGACACCACGCGGCCCTCTCGGGCGGCGTAACCCACGGCACGACGGTCGCGGTGGTCGGCGACGGTGCCGTTGGCCTGTGCGCGATCCTCGCGTCCAAGCGCCTCGGCGCATCCAGAATCGTTGCGATGTCGCGTCATGCTGACCGGCAGGCCATCGCCTTCGAATTCGGCGCGACGGATGCCGTCGAGGAACGCGGCGAAGCAGGCATCAAGCACATCCGCGAGATGTTCGATGGCATCGGTCCGGATGTCGTACTCGAGTGCGTCGGCACAGCCGAGTCGATGGACCAGGCGATCAAGTCGGTGCGCCCGGGCGGCATGGTCGGCTACGTCGGCGTTCCTAACGGCGGCGCCGAGCTGCCCATCCGCACGCTCTTCGGGCGCAACGTCGGAGTCAACGGTGGCGTCGCTCCGGTGCGCAACTACATCCACGAGTTGCTACCCGAGGTACTCGACCACCGAATCAACCCCGGTCGCGTCTTCGACCTCGAGTTGCCGCTGAGCGAGGTAGCCGAAGCATATTCGGCGATGGACGAGCGCCGCGCCACGAAGGTGCTCCTCCGCCCGTAAGTCCCAAGCCGACCGTGAGGGGCGGCAGAAGGCCCAAAACCGCAGGTTTATGGGGCCTTCTGCCGCCCCTCACAGGTGGCGGCTACTCCTCGCCGATGTCCTCGTTCCAGAGGGCGGGGTTTGCCGTGATGAAGTCACCCATGATCTTGATCAGTTCGGGATCGTTCACGGTCGTGACAGCCGTGCCGTTCTCGACCAGCCAGTCCTGGCCGCCGAAGAAGTTCTCGGTGTCGCCGACGATGACGCGGCCGATCCCGAACTGGCGCACGAGACCCGAGCAGTACCAGCAGGGTGAGAGCGTCGTCGCCATGGTGGTCTTGCGGTAACTCTTCTGCCTGCCAGCGGCAAGGAACGCCGCTGTTTCGCCGTGCAAGGCGGGGTTGCCGCCCTGCACGCGCTGGTTGTGCCCGCTGCCGAGCAGGCGGCCCTCCTCGTCGAAGAGGGCCGCGCCGATCGGGATGCCGCCCTCGGCGAGACCCTTTACGGCCTCGTCGCGGGCGACGCTGAGCTTCTCGGCATCCGTGCGGTAGAACGTTTCTGACATGGTGGCTAAGCGACCGCGTCCGCCGCGTCGACGCCGACGATGAGGTCGGGCTCTTCGGCAAGCGGTCCGCCAAGCTTCGGCTTGAACGCCTTGAACAGGATGTAGTACAGCACCGCGCCGAGAACGAATCCGACGATCGCCGTCAGATCACCGATCGCGGGGATCGCG
>DATAZU010000033.1:0-2992 GCA_036271875.1 Galbitalea sp. | reverse complement strand
CCCATGTCGATGGCGGAATAGTGCACGAAGACGTCCTGTCCGCCGCCCTCGACGGTGATGAATCCGTATCCCTTTTCAGCGTTGAACCACTTGACGGTTCCATTCGCCATTTCGTACTCCCTGTTTCGTAACTCGAGACGGCGGGTGCGTTGTTGCCGTTCGCCGGGTCGCGGGCACTTCAATCAGGCATCCGGGGCCGGAATGCGCCAAAGCACTGGGCATCCCGTCCCAAATGGGCGACCAATCCCAGATATTAGCGGAGCTAATGCATGCGCGAACCGTCGCCGGAAGGATTAAACATGCCAGAAACACGGTCCCATCCGGGGCGTGTGCAGCCGGGCAGAGCTACTTGCCGAAGTCGCTGCCAACAACAATCGTGATCGGTGAACCCGGGAACGCGTTGCTGAATTGGATGTTCTGCGCGTTGAGCAGTGTTTGCAGGCCCTCGGCCACGTCGATGTTCGTCGCATCCGAGTAATAGATCGTGGTCGTCTTGACGGTAGTTGACGTCGAATTGGCAGTCGTGCCAACCGTCCAACCCGCCGCCTTCAGCTTCGTCGACGCCTGTGTCTGCAGTCCAACGATGTCGGTGCCGTTGAGCACCGTAATGACGATCTTGCGCGACGCGATCGATTTCGGATCGGTGATCGGAGTCACCTGTGGAGTCGGCGAACTGCTCGGCGCATTTGAACTCGCCGCGGTTGTGCCCCCGATTCCGAACTTCACCGAGTCGTCGAAGATGGACAGCACATACAGACCCGCGACAACCAGTACCGCCGTTGCGAGCACAGCCCACGCGAACGTGATCCAACCCCGCCCACGAACCTTGGGTCCGCGATGTGCGCCAATCCGATCGACGTCGTCGGGGAGGTTATCGAACTGGTCTGTGCGGAAGTTCGCCATGGCTAGTTGGGGGATTCCTCGCTGGATGAGTGACGTTGGTTGTCGTCGTGGACTGATCGCGTGAATGCACGTGCCGATCGCGCCTGAGTGCGCGCATCCCGTGCTCGCAACAATCGCTTAACAAGCATTGCATCATGGCGCAGAGCACCGGGCAAATCAATCACAGCGTTCAGCAGTTGATAGTAACGGGCTGCGGAAATCGAAAACTGGGAACGGATGGCCGCCTCCTTGGCCCCGGCGTGATGCCACCACTCCCGTTCGAAGTCCAGAATTCGGATGTCGCGTTCGCTCAGCTCGGCCTCATCCGACCGTTTGCGTGCCGCCTCTGCCGACATGGTTCCCGTCCCTTTTCCTGACCGCCAATACTATTGGCGCGCCAGCGCCGAACCGGGGTGCAACGCCCTATCTTGGAGGATCCTCAGAAATTGGCTTGGCCAGTCCGAGCCAGTCAAGGCGCTGGCCGTGCGCGCCGGTAAAGGCGAGCGGTTCGCCATCCAGAGCCAACACGAACTCGCTGAGTGCGCGGGCGCCGGTCGCCGGCAGCTTCTCTGCGGCAGATGGCACGATGCCCCTGCCCTCGTTGGATATCCACCGCCCCGGCAGCGAACTCACGTACTCGATGAACCGCGCGCGTGGCTCCGGCATCATGTAGACGATCGAGGCAGAGTCGACGATGACGAGCGTGAGCTCTGGCGGAGCCTCGGCGACCAGCGCGGGCAGGTCATCGATGCCGTCACCGCGCACGATTCGCGGCGGATCCGCTCGCACGATGTCGATCGCCGCACGGATGCGCTCACGCCGCGCTTCCTGCTCGGGCCACACCAGCGTTTCAAGCCAGGTCACATCGTCATCGTTGCTGAGGTCAAGTGGATTCAGATCGATCCCCGCGCGCCAGGCGATCTCCGGCATCCGGTTGGGAATTGGCGGGTCGCCCGTTGTTTCGCATTCGAGTAGAACGTTGCTTGGACCGGCAGCCGGGTCGAGTCGGCGTCCGTCGTATGAATAGCTGTAGCGATCCGGGTAGAGGCAGAGACCGGCGGAGGCGCCAACCTCGAGCAGCGCGATGGGCCCGTCGATGAGACCGAGGGGCGGGACCAGCAGCGCGCATCGTCGAGGCTCATTGGTCTGAGTCGCTCGCACCAGCATCTGCGCGGCAATCGCATCCCAGTTTTCGAGCACCCACTCGCGGAACTCCGGATACGCGCCGAGCGGGCATCCGAGCAGGCGCGAGCACGCAAAGAAGAGGTTGGGTTGCTGCTTCGGGATTGGCAGCTGCGCGAGAAGCGCGAGAACATCCGCATCGGATGCGACGCCAAGCGCCCACTCCTCGAAGATCGCCGATTGTCCGGGCGCCTCGATCTCGGCGAAGCGCGCGTACCGAGTGGCCGTCTGTGAGAGGAACGGATCATCCATTGGACGCCTTACGCTCGAGGAACATTCCCGCTGGGGCGCGGGTTTAATGGTGGGTACAAGATTTCCCTTGAAGGAGGGTTCCCGTGAGTTACAACGTAACCAAGACCGAGGACGAATGGCGCAAGGAACTCGGGCCGAAATACTCGATTCTGCGTGAAGCCGCAACCGAGCGCCCCTGGTCGGGGGCGCTTCTCGACGAGAAGCGGTCGGGCGTCTACACCTGTGGCGCGTGCGGTGCCGAGCTGTTCAAGAGCGGCGCGAAGTTCGACTCGGGCAGCGGATGGCCGAGCTTCTTCGAATCGGTCAACCCGGACGCCGTCGAGTTGAAGACGGACAAGTCTCTTCTTGGCATGACCCGTACCGAGGTGCTGTGTGCGAACTGCGGCTCACATCTCGGCCACCTGTTCGACGACGCGTACCAGACGCCGACCGGCGACCGTTACTGCATGAACTCGCTGTCCCTCGACTTCAAGCCAGAGGCGTGAGCGTCACCGACGCAGTGAAGCGTCGACGGTCGTACCCTCGGGTCACCGCGGACGCTCCGTCTACGGAGCAACTGCTCCCGCTTCTCGAAGCGGCGGCAACCGCAGCCGACCACGCATCCCTTCGACCGTGGCGCGTCATTGAACTGCGCGGCGACGCCAGGGTGCGGCTAGGCGAGGCGTTTGTCGAGGAG
>DATAZU010000032.1:0-44133 GCA_036271875.1 Galbitalea sp. | reverse complement strand
CCGGTCGCAGCGGGTATCCCCGCCCGGCTCGATGCGGTGCTCAGCTGTTGCAGTGCAGCGAGAACGCCCGGCACCATCACCGGGCTCTCGATTCGTGGTTTCATCGCCTGTCCTTTCGCGGATTGACTGGGTGTCATAGCTATGACCCCGCAGCGTCCACGAATGTGACAGCAGTGCCCTAGCGAGAAGCCTGGTATTCCTCAAGCACTTCAACGCTTCCGCCGAACGCCAGGTTCGGGCTCTTTTTCGCGACCTCGATGGCGGCATCCATCGAGTCGAATTCCACCATCGAGGCACCGCGAACTGCCCCGTCGGAGTCGGTGACGCCGCCCGAAGTCACGAGCTTCCCGTTCGACGTCCGGATGCCGTACTCCTCGCTCAGTTCGGCGTTCCACGCGCCCCAGGCCGCCCGGTTGTCCGGGATTCGCTCGACGGGTACGGGATCGGGGCCGGCACGGTAAATGAAGATGAACGACGCCATGCGGACATCCTCGCACGCAACGCACTTCGTCTCAGGGGCCGCGAACGACAAAAGATAGGGCATTCGCCCGATCCAGGCCATACGTCTTAGCGAGGATCGTCAGTGTCCTACCAAGGAGGACACAGTGGATCTCTTCACCACCAACGCGGCTCACAGCATCAGCGCGAGTGAGGCCCAGCGCGCCGGGCGCGAACTCGAATACCGCCGCATCGCTCACGAGCGTGCGGCAACCGCGAAGCGGGAAACTCCGGCCAAACCACAAAAGCAGCACCGTTCCGTGTTCGGCACCGTCTTCCGCCTTCGGCTTCGCTCGGCACACTAGCCGGGTCTGCTGTGACGCTCGAACTTAATTCCTTTAGAAATCTTGCCCCCACTGTCATCATTGGGGGCATGATGGCTCCGATTGCGGGGCCTGCGATGATCGGGCGAGAGTCGGATCTTCAGGCCCTCACCGCCGCGCTGTCCGACGCGCGGCGGGGAGTGTCGCGCTGTGTCGTCCTCGGTGGAGAAGCCGGGATGGGCAAGACGCGCCTGCTGGAGGAGTTTCGGGCGACGATCGATTCCGATGTCGTCGTGCTCCGGGCGGAGTGCGTCGACCTCGGGCCACTTGGCGTGCCGTTCGGTCCTGTGCGAGCCATCATCCGCCAGCTGGTCTCGATCGTTGGTGCCGACGCGGTCCTAGCCGCGGCCGGCGCTGGTCGATCCTCGATCGTCGCCCTGCTTCCCGAGCTCGCCGATCGGCTGGACGAGTCGGATGTCGGGGCAGAGCCTCTTCACGAGACGATTCCGTCACTGCTCGGCGAACTGTCCGAGACACAGCCGATCGTGATCCTTCTTGATGACGCTCAGTGGGCTGATGCAGCGACGCTGTCGCTCTTTCACTACCTGCTGCGGATCGCGTCGAACGAGCGGCTGCTCGTGGTTGTTGCCTACCGTTCTGACGACACCGGGCGAACACACCCGCTCCGCCGCATCCTTGCCGAACTGGACCGCGCCCGCGCGATCAGTCGGCGTGAACTCGAACCGCTGAGCACGCGGGACCTCGGAACGCTGGTGACCTCCCTGCGGGGCGCAGAACCGGATCACGATGTCATTGAGCAGATAGCGCGACGCAGCCAGGGCGTTCCGTTCTACGTCGAAGAGTTGGCGGCACTCGGCGGCGACCTCATTCCGGACACGCTGCGGGATGTGCTGCTGACCCGCTACGAGAAGCTCGATTCGGAAACGCGTGCGTTTCTTCGGGTGTTGTCGGTCGGTGGCCTGCACGTAGATCACGGCGTGATTGGCCGCGTGCTGGGTGACGCGGATGTCGATGTCCTCGCGCGGGCGGCAGCGGATGAGTCGGTGCTGATCGCTTCCGAGGACGGATACGCTTTCCGCCACGCCCTGGTCCGCGAGGCCATTTACGCCGAGTTGCTCCCCGGTGAGAGACAGGCGGCACACGAGCGCTATGCGATTGAACTTGAGCAGCTGGGCGTAGGGGCGGCGGAAGTCTCATTCCACTGGTTCGCGGCGCACGATTTGCCGCGGGCGCTGAGTACCTCCCTGATCGCGTTCGATGAGGCGATGGCCGGCCGTGCATTTGCGAGCGCGCTGCAGCTGGGGGAGCGCGCGCTTGAGATTTGGGGCAAAGTGCCCGATGCGGAAACGCTTGCCGGCCGAAGTCGGGCCGCGCTACTCGGCCAGGTGACGACCGCGGCTCGGGATGCGGGTGACCGCGCTCGCGGGCTTGCACTCGTTGATGAGGCCCTCGCGGCAACCGAGGATCCGTGGGCGCGCGCACGTCTGCTTCAGGTAAAGGCGGCCCTTTTCAGCGAGGAGGGTCTTCCCGGCGCAGAGGATGCGTATATCGAGGCGCTGTCGATCGTGGGCGATTCCGAAGACGACTTGGCGCTCAAGGCGCGGTTGCAAGTAGCGCTCGCCACTCGTTACCAGCTCACGGGACGGATGGCGCAGTCGCGGGCGCAGCTGGCGAATGCCCTGCACACCGCACGTCGTTCCGGCTCGGCGGAGGTCCTGTCGCGAGTATTGGTGGAGATGGGATGGGACGAGACCGTCAGCGGCGACCCCGAGCGAGGGCGCGCGTTGTTCGCCGAAGCGCTTGAGAATGCCGGCGACGGCGAGGGTCTGCTGCTCTTCGCGACTAATGCATCTGATGCCTACGTGCTGGTTGGCGACTACAACGCGGCGCTTGAGGTTACCGAGCGGCCGATCGTTCGGGCGCGAGAGCTTGGACTCGAACGTAGCTGGGGTGGGATTCTGTCAAACAGCGTTGATGCGCTGATCGGTCTCGGTCGCTGGGACGAAGCGGATGAGCGCGGCCGCGAGGTGCTGGCGATTCGGCCATCTGGATGTTCCGTCGCCAACCAGCACCGCCGACGCATCGCCATCGCAAACTGGAAGGACCAGACGTCGCTCGCCAGCGCGATCGCCCGGGATCACGGTCCGCTCATCCGGACTTTTGCGGTCAGAGGTGATCTGCAGGATTTCTTGCCGACGGCGCTGACTCTTGGAGAACTCGCCTTCTTCGAGGGCGACCTCGACGAGGCGTGGCGACAGGTGACGCTTGCGTGGGACCCGGTACACGAGGGCGCAACCGGGTACGACCTGCCGATCCTTGGACTTGCCGCACGCATCCTCGGGGAGTTGCGTCGGAGGGGCGGCGTCGAGCCCGTCGGTGCCGTCGATCGCATCGATGAGGTGTTTTCACGTGCGGCCGCGTGGCCGATCGTTCCCCGTTGGCGCGCCCTCGTGGATGCCGAACTCTCGGGTCCGGACGGCAGCGGAACCGATGTGGGTGCGTGGACCGCGGCCGTGGAGGCGTTGTCCGACGGCTCGATACCGGCGCACCTCCTCGCGTACTCGCTGTGGCGTCGCGGGCAGGCGGAGCTCAATGTCGGCAATCGCGCGGCCGCGACCGAGAGCCTTCAGTCTGCTGCCGAGACGGCGGAGCGCATCGGCGCATCCTGGGTTACGAACCGCGCAAACGAACTCCTGCTCACCGCGGGGCTCACCGATCGCTCGCGCAAGGCGCCAGAACAGTTGACCTCGCGCGAGGAGCAGGTGCTTGACCTGGTCTCTGAGGGCCTAAGCAATCGGGAGATCGGCGAACGCCTGTTCATCAGCACCAAGACGGCGAGCGTGCACGTGTCGGCGATCCTGCGCAAGCTCGGTGCGACGACCAGAACGCAGGCGGCCATGCATCACACCGCTGGACGGTGAGGACGACCGTCAGTTCCGCGAGCCGGCAGATGCGAGCGACTGGTACAGCTCGGGCCCTCGACGCCGAAGCCGGTCGGCGGCGGCGCGACCGAGTAGCGCGAAGCTGAGCATTCCGGAGAGGACACCAACCGGCACGCCCAACCAGGTCAGAAGCGGTGTGGAAGTCACGGTGCCGACGATCAGGAACACGAGAGCGGGTGCGGTGCTGACCGCGACCGCAATGATGGTCGCGTAGGCCTTGGCAACCCAGGTCGGACCCGGCGAGCCGTTGTCGTCGAGCGGCTGTGGCAGCAGCAGTGACATCAGCGGGATGAGTCCGGACGCGCCGCCGAGCACTGCGGCGAGCAGCGCCAGGACCCACGGAGTCACCGCACCCTGGTGTCCCACCAGAAGTCCGATCACGCTCACTAAGACCGAGTATGGCCCGACAAGCAGCAGCCACGCGAGCTGGCGACCGCGAACATCCGCTCGTTCTCCATTTGCCACGTCCAGGATGATCGCGACCGCGCCACCGTCGAACCCGTAGCTGTTCCCGGCGACCGATGCCGCGATGATCGCCGTTCCGATCCCGGCGAAGGGGAGTAGCACCGCGGTCTGTTCGCTGAGGAGCGGCACTACGCAGATGCCCAGGCCGACAACGAGCGCGATCAACAGAAATCCGGCGCGATTGGGGTCGCGGATCCACAGCCGGAGCTCCCGGGAAACGACGGCCCCGATCGGAGTTGCCGGCAGTATTCTGCGCGTGCGGCGGATTCCGTCGTGACCTCCAGAGCTCGCCTGCGAGACGAGGCGCGCATCAAGCGCTCGTGGCCACAACGCGAGCAGCAGTGCAATCGCTGCAGTCAGGCCAAGGAGCGGCAGGATCGCCAGGGTGGCGCCGCCGTCCGCGGTGGCAGCGACCGCGTCCCCGGGCCATCCGCTGGGCAGGGCGCGAAGCACGATGCTCATGGCTGCGGCTCGACCCGCCGAAAGAGTCGCAAGCAGCGGGCCGATGAGTGTTCCGAGCACCACGACGGCGCTGATCAGGCCCGCGGCAAGCAGGGTGCCAAGATCCTGTCGGCGCCGCGAACCTGATGGCACGACCGCCGCGACAATGGTGCTCAGGATGCTGACCAGCGCAAGCAAACCGAGCACTCCGAGAATTCCGACGAATCCCGCGAGGGGGCCAAACCGGAATCCAAACACCGCGATGCCGGCGAAGGCAAGGGCAAGGAAGGGCAGGGACGGGTCGAGGAAGCCGACCAGGATGAGTGCTCTCGACAGTGTCCGTCGCGTAACCGGGATGATGCGAAACAGATCGAGTGAGATCGCCGGGTCCCCACCGGAAAATGCGGAGAAACCGACGCGGCCAGCCGCCCAGCTGAGGGTGAGCAGATCCAGCTGGTCCCCGATCGTGGTCGCGTTGCCGGCGGCGGTAAATCCGAGCAGCAGCGTCGAACCGGCGGCGAGCAGTCCGATGACTCCGGAACCGACCAGTGAAACCAGGCCAAAGCGAGTGTGGCGGGCGTTCCGCAGTGCGGCGGCCCGCATCTCGATCAGGACGGAAACCATGACAGCGTGTCCGTGGTCGACTCGGACCCGATGAGGTACGCGAACGCTTCATCGAGCGACCGTTTTCCCCGCACCTCGTCAAGCGTGCCGCTCGCAACGATCGTGCCGGCGGAAAGGACGGCGACGTGGTCGCACAGCAACTCGACGAGCGGCATGACGTGACTGGAGAAGACGATCGTTCCGCCGCCGGTTCTGAATCCTCCCAGGATCGAGCGGATCGTGGCTGCCGACACCGGGTCGACGGACTCGAACGGTTCGTCCAGAACAAGCACCCGCGGACCGTGGAGCAAGGCAACCGCCAGCGCGATCTTCTTGCGCATCCCGGTCGAATAGTCGGTGACCACGGTGTCACGGGCGCCCACCAGATCGAACACGCGCAGGAGTTCGCTGGAACGTTCCGCGACCTGTTCCGTCGGCATCCCGCGCAGCAGTCCGACATAGGTGAGGAGCTCCAAACCCGTGAGGCGCCGGGGGAGCGTCTCGGCTTCCGGCAGCACTCCGAGCGCGGTCTTCGCGGGGACAGGGTCGGCCCACACGTCGTGACCGTGCACGACGGATGTGCCGGCGTCGGGGCGGATGAGGCCGACGGCCATAGACAGCAGTGTGGTCTTGCCTGCGCCGTTCGGCCCGACCAGTCCGAAGAATGACCCGCTGGGGATGTCCAGGGAAACTCCATCAACCGCGGCGAAATCACCAAAACGCTTGGTCAGTCCCTGCAAACGAAACGCGTGTGTCTCTTTCGGCACCGCCATGCCGCGCTCAGCTGATCGAGCCATCGCTACGCCTCCTCTCGTTCGGTCCGGATCGGCGAGGTCGCGCGATCGAACAGGTGGGTCAGTTCGTGCTCGAACCGGGACAGATCGAATCTCGGGTCGAGACGGATGCTCGCGGATGTCGAGTCAATCGTCGCTCGCAACGCGACCGCGAGCATCCGGGACGAGACATCCCCGAACTCGCCCGCGGCCCGTCCCGCGTCGAACAGGGCAACGAGTGCGGTCACGGCTTCGGTCTGCGAGCGCTCGAAGAGCTCGGGTACTCCGAGGACGGCACGCGCGTTCGCGAGCACTTCGGTGAGAGCCAGGATCTCCGTGCGATGCCCGTCGAGGTACGACAGGTTGGATGCGATGTAGGTGTGCAGCGCCCCACGGAACGAGTTCGCTCGGCCCATCCGGTCCTTCATCCAACTAGCGGCATCGTTGAGGACGAGGGTGACAACACCCTGCAGCAGCTCGGCCTTCGCGGGGAAGTGATACGAGAGGATGCCCTTGCTCACCTCGAGACGGTCGGCAATCGCGGCAATTGACGTCGCTGCGAACCCGTCCGACGCGAGGACTTCGATCGCCGCCCGAGTGATCTGCTCACGTCGGGCGATGCCGGTAAACGACTGTTTTGGCTCGGTTGGTCGCACGGTAAAAAATTAGTACGGGTGTACAGAATATGCAAGCTGGATGAGACACGCCTAAACTAAATTGACAATAGTGTGTGACACACAGTAGCGTGTGATTCGTGCATGAAGACGAACTGCTCGACCAGTTGCGCCAGGAGTTGCGCCGCGGATCCGTGGTGCTTGCGAGCCTTGTTGCTCTCGAGCAGCCCGGCTACGGCTACGGTCTGCTCGATGCACTCGAGCGGGCCGGGTTCCCGGTCGCGGCGAACACTCTCTACCCCCTGCTTCGGCGTCTCGAAAGTCAGGGACTGCTGACTAGCGAGTGGGACACCACCGAGGCTCGCCCGCGCAAGTTCTATCGAACGAGCGAAGACGGAATTCGCATCGCCCGCCAGCTGCGCTCCGAGTGGAGCACGATCGATACTGCTCTCACCGCGCTGACGACCCGTACCAATACAACGAACACGAATGGAGACCGGTCATGACCGCGACACTCACTGACCGCTATGTTTCGGCGACGCTTCGCCGAGTCCCCGAGAAGCAGCGTCCCGAAATCGAGAAGGAACTGCGCGCCGCGATCGCTGACGACGTGGATGCTCGCGTCGAGCAGGGCGAGAAGCCGGCGGCTGCGGAGTACTCCTCGCTCAAAGAGATGGGCGATCCATATCGCCTGGCCGCGAGTTACACCAACCGCGTGCTCGGGCTCATCGGTCCCGACATCTATCCGACCTACGTTCGCTCACTCAAACTGGTCAGCTGGATCTCGGTTCCGATCGTGTACGTCGTGCTCGTGATCATCTCGTTCGCGCAGGGCAAGAACGTGTTCGCGTCGATCTTCGGTCCGCTTGGCGCAACCATCAGTGTCGGTATCTACATTGCCTTTGCGGTCACGCTGATCTTCGTGATCGCCGAGCGAGCGCAGACGCGGTCGCCCGATGAGGTCTCTCGCCTGAGCTGGACGCCGGATGCGCTTGCCGTCGAGATCGATCCGCCCAGTCTCACGAGGTGGGGCGACGTCATCAGCCAGATTGTCGGAACTCTCATCTTCGGTGCCTTCCTGCTCGTCGATCGTTTCGCTCCATTCGTCAAGGACGGGGCCGGCCACACCATCTCGGTACTCGACCCGCACCTGTGGACTCTGTGGATTCCGGTTTATCTCGTGCTCCTGGTACTGACCATCGCGCTGGAGTTCCTGAAGCTTCGGGCTGGCAAGTGGACAGTCGGGCTTGCGATCGCGGAAACCATCCTCGGGGTGCTCGGTGCCGCGGCACTAACTGCAACGGTGCTGACGACAACGGTGGTGAACCCCGCGCTCACGACGGTGTCGATACTCGCACTGGGTGGGTGGGTGTGGTCCGTCGTCTCGGTTGTCGTCGGTGTGATCTGGCTCAGCGTAACGATCAACATCTGGCGACCGAGCGCGCGCACCGCGAAGGCCAGCTAAGCGAGTGGATTCGCCAGCAGCAGCTCGGTGTTGTGATCGAGCGGTCCACCTTCGTGAGAGGCCTTGTAGTAGAGGTCGTTTGCCGAGAATTCACGGTAGAGGGATGCGAGTCCCACCTGCGAGCGGTCGGAGTACGAGACCTCGTATGGGGCGGCTGATTCGATCAGCGTCGTGAACAGCGAGAGCGTTCCGTCGTGGTTGTCGCAGACCTCGACGATGCGAGCCTGCTGGGGGAACTCGATGTGTGACGCGGTGTTGATCTCCCAGAAGCCCTGAGCCGGTGTCGCGCCCGCCCGCGGGGTGATGCAGTTGGAGTGGGTGTGTCCGTTGACCCAGGCAAGCACGTTGGGGAACCGATGAACCAGCTCGACGACTTCGGGGCCGAGGTGACGCTTCTCTGATGGCGCGGCGGGGTCGGGGATCCCGTTGTCCATGCTCGTTGTGGTGTGATGGCTGAACAGCACGAAGTACTCGTCCTGGACCCGATGGTTGCTCACGTGTCCCGCCGAGTCGTAGTAGCGACTGCTTCCCGCCGTCAAGGTCCGTTCGAGCCAGCGCAGCTGGGCGGTTCCGAGGGAGCCGTGGGTGAAACCGACGCGATTGGTTGAGTCGAGTGCGACTCCGGTGACCCCTGGCGCGATCGGGAATGTGTAGTACGCCTTGCCCGCTTGCGCCGACGCCGCATCGAAGCCGTGCCCAACTGGTCCCGGTCCGATCTGATCTGCTTCGAGGTGTGCCTTCATGAACTCGACCGGGGTGAACGGCTTGCGTCCTTCATCCGGTGTCACCTGCCAGCGTTTTCGAAGCGCAGCGCCGCATCCGAGCTCGATCGGATGGATTCCCAGGAAGACCGCGTTCAGTGCGAGGTTGGAGGGGTCGTCGAGAAAGCCAGTGAACTTGGTCGTGCCCGTGTACGCATCCGTAAGGGGCTGCCATCCGATCGGGACGGTTCCACCGATCGAGTCGTCGTGGTTCCCGAAGACCGAATACCAGGGAGTTTTCAGCCCCGGACTCACGTGCTGCTTCGTCAGGGATTCAAAATAGCTGCCCAGTTGGGGAAAGCCCGCCTTCTTGTAGCGGTCCCGGACGTCGAGTTCGGGGTTGTAGAAGAGGGTTCCGCCCGCGTTTTGGACTCCCTCCCATTCACTGGGCGATCCAGTGTTTGCGACGATGGTGCCCCCGTTCATCACGGCGAGGAACCAGTCCATCTCGATCGTTTCGCCGTTGTCCGAGTTGTCTCCGGTCGACACGACACAGTCGAACGGTCGGCCACCGAAGGGACCGACCGCTATGCGATTCACCCGCTCGACAAGCTGGGATGCCGCGTGGGTGCCAAGTGCCTCGTGGGGTCGAAATGCCGATGGATCCTGGTCGACCATGTACTCGAATCGCATGGGGGACTGCGCGTCGATGAGATGCAGGTCGGTGAGTTGCACCACCGATGCCATCGCCGTCCTGCGGCTGTCCCTCCCGAGGGTAGCCGCGCTCAACTCTTCGCGGACAACGAGCGGAAAGCCCGGTCCGGCGAACAGTCGACTGTATCCGATCGAATTCCGCGCGGCCGCCGCCTGCTCGAGCGTTGTGCCCGCTGTGTCGAGCGCGCGTGAGGCGGTGGTCGCCAGCGCGCGATCCAGGGTCGACGCCGTTGACAGCGTTCCAATGGATGCGAGAGCCAGACCGCCGGCTCCTGCAAGCAGGAGCGAACGTCGAGAAATCTGTGGCACGGTGCTCTCTTTCGTCAGCGCAGCACGCTGGAGTACTCGAACGAGTCACACACTTTCTTGCCCAGTTGGACGCTCGGTGAACTCTGCGCCCGTGTCGTCTTAACAACGGTGCAACCGAGCGTTCAGGAAGCGGGATTCACCGAAACCCGGGACCGTAATTTCACGGTGCCGTTGGCATTCAGCAGCAGTCGAATGCCGCTCGTCGCAGTGAAGTCGAACATGCCGTCGAGCGATCCGGCGCGGGCATCGAAGGATCCGTCACCGAGCCGACCGGTCTGCCAGTTGTCTTCGATGAAGGCGAGAATCGATGCCTGTTCTGTCGGCGTTCGATCGATATAGTTGGTCCTGGCGTACGGCGAGATCATGAGGAGTGGCTGGCGGGTACCCGGCCCGCAGCGATCCTTGAAACCATCCAGGATTCCGCCGGTCTTGGATTTCGCTGCGGCAACGCACGCGGGCTGATCTCCAACGAGTTCATGGGAGATCAGTGGATCGTTCGACCCGTTCAGGATGGGCGAACTCAGCTGGTCATACCAGCCATCCGAATCGTCGTAGGCGACGATGATGGCGGTGCTTGACCAGAATTTGGACGCTTCGATGGCGTTGATTTCTTTGACCAGGAAGTGCTGCTCATCGATTGGATCGGAGTTGCCGGCATGACCGTTCTGGTATGCCGCCGGCTTCAGGAAGCTGACGGCGGGCAGAACGCCCGCGGAGAGCGCGGCGGAAAAGTCCGAGAGGTCGTAGTTGTGGTTGGCCCGGTCGGTCTGCCCAATCTCCGCCGTCGAGCTCGGTGGCAGGTGATGAGGGTTCGCGGTCGACGCGTAGAACTGGAACGGGTCGTGATGGGGCACGTAGTCGCGCGACTTTGAGCCCGCGACATCCGCGTGCACGGTGTTGCACTGCGCGAGGGTGCCGGATGCCGCGTTGTATTTGGCCGAGGGTGTGAATCCGCCCTGGAACCAGCCCCATGAAACACTCTTCGAGTTGAGGAGGTCGCCGATGTTCTGGCCGGACATCTGGCCAAGGCTGATGGATGCAGTGTGGCTGTTCCCGGAGCAGTCGTCGAAGGCGGGATCGGCATCATCCGTGGCCGTACCGACGTGTTGTGCATCGGGGGATGAGACGAACAGTGACGAGCTTTGCACGGCGCCGGTGTGGGGATCGACCGCTTTCATTCCGTGTGTCTGTCCGGCAATGAGATTGAGCGCACCGGGAGTCGACGGCCCGAAGGTCGAGCTGAATGAGTGGTCGCCCAGCGCATAGTTCTGGGCGTAATTCCAGAGCGCGGTTACGGTGTTGCCGTCGAAGTAGCCCATCGTGAGTCCGATCTTCGAAAACGCGCCGCTGATGCCGCAGGTGTCTCCCGAGGTGAACTGCACCGCCTTGTCGTTCTTACCGTCATCGGCCGCCTGTTGTTCTGGACCATAGCTGTGGTTCTGGTCGCAGGTCACGGCTTCGGCCGGACTGAGACGAAACGGATTGAACTCGTTTGGGTTTGCGGTCAGCAGGTTCCCGGTGAGTAGGTTCGTTGGCGTTGGCGTTCCTGCCGCCGCGGTGAACGTCACACCGTCCGTGTTAGCCGCGTTCGGGTATGTGCCGAAGTAGTGGTCAAACGAGATGTTCTCGTCGTAGATCACGACGAGATGCTTGATGGGAGTGGTTGTGCTCGCATCGTTGGTCGTTCGGGGAGCACTCGGCGTTGTCGCCGGACCGACGCTCGGCGGAATGCTCGTGCAGCCCGCGAGCAGTAGCGTCATGGCGAGAGTGGCCCCCGCGGCGCCAAGAATCTTCCTCATCTGAACAACCCGCTCCCGAACCAATCGCTGCCGTTTCGAACCCCCGGCAGCACGAAGAAGTAACCGCCGCCGACCGGGGAGATGTAGTCGACCATCGGCTCATCGGCGAGACGCGTCTGGATGGTCACAAACTGTCGATCGAGATCCTGCTGATACGCCGTGAAGACAAGGCCCATGTCGAGGTTGCCATTGCCGTCGATGCCGCGATCGTAGTTGAAGCCGCGACGCAGAATACGGTTCGTCTCGGTCTTGGGCGTGCGCGGATTTGCAGCGCGGATGTGGGCCGAGAGCGGTGTCGCATCCCCGGCCGGATCGTTGTCATAGTCCGGGATGTCTGTCTCCTTGCGCCCGGTAAGCGGAGCTCCGGTGTCCTTGCGGCGCCCGATCATCTGCTCCTGCTCGCTCGCGGACACGCGATCCCAGAATTCGGCGAGCATCCGGATGATCCGCACGACCTGGTATGTCCCGCCGGTCGCCCAGGTCGGCTCGCCCGCATCCGGTTGTACCCAGACCAGCGAATTCATGAGTACCGCATCCGCAACGTCGGGATTTGCGGTTCCGTCTTTGAAACCGAAATAGTTGCGCGGTGCGCCGGATGGGCGCGGGGGAGCGATCACCCCGTCGATACGCCAGCGCGGTTGTATCGCGCCTCCCGTCTCGCGAGTGAGGTCCCGAAGCGCGTGCACAACGGTGTCCGGATGGTGCGCCGAGAGTTGCAGCAGGAGGTCCCCATCGCACTGCGCCCGATCGAGATTGTCGTTCGGGAAGGTGTCCATGGGCCGGAGGAATTGCGGCTTCCGATCGGCGAGCCCGAAACGCGTATCGAAGACCGAGGAACCAAGTCCGAGTGTTGCCGTGAGTCCGTCGGTTGGGACGTCGGGACCGAGGATGCCGCTGTCGGTCGGTGGCGACGAGATTCCGGGGTTCTCCGGCACGCCACCCGAGGTGAGAAAGCGCACTCGGTCCGTGAGCGTCCTGAGGAGGTCCTCGAATTCGCGGCGGGTCCGGGTGGTCAGGTCGAGGGCGATGACGGCTGTCGCTGCGCGTCGCGGAGTCACGATTCCGGACTGGTGCTCGCCGTGGAAGGGCGCGGCACTCGCGGTGGGAACCCCGGCTGACGGTTCATCGCTTGCGGGGTGTCCCGCGATGGCGGAGGCGGCGGCGACCGCGCCGCCGATCGCGGCCCCGCGCAGGAAGCCGCGACGATCGAGGTCGCTCACGAGTCGATTCTCGGTTCTGCAATGGATGCGATGGGTGCTAGCAGCGCTGACAGTCCGCTGAGATCGGCGTCGATCCGCTCGCGGCTCGTGCGACCGAGGCTCTCCAGCGATGTCCAGGCACCGGCGACGAATTCGGCCGAGACATCCCGTCTGGCCCTTGATAGCGCGCTTTCGGCGGTGCCAAGATCCGGATATCGCGATGCCAGAACCGGTGTCATGAGGTCGAGTAGCTCGGTCGTCCCCTCCAGTTCTGCGCTGACCGAGGCGAGGCTCGAGCCGCTGCCGAAGTCCGTCTCACCGGTCAGATCGAACTGCAACGCGTTCTCGGCGATCTCGTGGCTTCGAATGGCGAGGTCGAGGGTGGCAACCGATGAGCTCGCGATCGTCGATTGCAACGTGCGAACATCCCGCAGGAGCCCTGCGCCGATGGGCGCAAGCGCCGCCGCGCTGTGACCGTGCCACAGGCCGTACTCGATCCGATGGAACCCGGTGAACCTCGGGTCCGCAACACCCCCGGCTAGACCGGTCGTAAGTCCGTTGATCGCGGTATCCGTCTCCCCAAATGCCCCGTAGGCTGCACCGAGTCGCTCGTAGTCAAGGTGGGCCGGAAGCCAGTCGGCGCGCGCCCGGTTCAGATCGCCGGAGCGGAGATCGGCATCGAGCGCGGTGACCAGGCGAACTAGGCCAGGCAGCTGGCTCGCAACCCACGAGTCGTATTTCTTCGCGATCGGGACGAGGGTCTCGTCCGTGACCGCCTGCACGGGACGACTTCCACCTCGGGCATTGCCCGGGATCGTCACCTGTGCGCCCCGCGCAACTCCTTCATCCGACATTGCACAACGGAACGAGTAGTGGCCCGAGCCGAGATCAACGCGCAGCAGTGCCGTCGCACCCGGGGCAACATTGTCGACGTATGCGTACACGGCGCCGGATTGGCCGTCGACCAGAAAAACTTCACCGGTGACGATGTCGCTGTTTGCGAGCAGGAAGGTCTGCTGTCCGGGTCGGGGATCGGTCCAGCCATCGCCGCAGTGCTCGGATGCCACGGTGATGCGCGTCGCAGCGGATGCTCCCGACGTGGACGCGCATCCGGATAGCCCGACGACCAAACCGACCGCCGCTCCCGCAGCAATCAGGCGGCCGATCATGAGCAAATCCTACGCATCCGACTTCTGCCGGAAGGTGCTTGTAACCCGACGTTCGTTTCCAGTTCACATTGCGCCGACGATTCCGACCCGTTTGTGCCCCCTTTGAGGCATAGGCCGCGCGCGCTGCGTCGGGTAGCGTCGACAGTGAGCTTTGGTGTCTGGGGACGCCGTGCGGGCTCGCTACCCCCATTTTGTTTTGCGTTTTGGGGGGATCGCTATGCGCCGCACTTTAAGGACAACTCTCGCACTCACGGCCGTTGCCGGGGTCATGCTCGCACTGACGGGAGCCAGCCTGACGGGCGCCCAGGCGGTCATGCAGCCACATCAGTTCGCGCCAAGCTTCGTCGTGCCGCCATATCACGAGGTCGCGCCGGTGAAAACCGACGCGCAACTCGTCGCTGCTGCTGCGCCGGAACGCGCCGTACTGGCTGCCAGGGCGAAGGCGCGAGCAGCCGCGGCCGCGGCCGCCAAACGTGCCGCCGCGACGGCGCACCACTCCTACAGCGCGACGAGTGCCTCGTGGTCGAGCGGTCGCACGCTCAACGTGTGGACGTCCGGGTTCCAGACGCAGGTCAACGAGTGCCGGGGAGGCGTCGATCTAACCGCCGCATACCACACGCGCACGGTGGGAGAGCACTGGTCCTGTGGCGGAGCATCGTTTCCGGAAACGCCGGGAGCGACCATCCGATTCACCGGTCTCGACGCGGGGACCTACCGTGTCATCGGCCGGGTGGCGACGCTGAACGCGTACACGGCAAAAACGAACAGCATCCCACACGGATACGCGATGCTGTTCCAGACCTGCCTGAACGGCGATAGCCACTACACGATCTTTATCGCGCTCGCGAGGGTCGGATGATCGACCGAGGGCTAGAAGCCTTCGGTTCGAACACCATTCAGCGCGAACTTTCCGAAGAAGCCAGCGCTGGCCGTGCCGCTCATTGTGTCTCCCGAGACTGCGACGGAACACTTCAGAGTGACGCGGACCGGCTGGACCAGAGCTACGCTCCACGTCGCGTGGTCACCCGAGGCCGACACGTCGCCCAGGCCGATCGATTCCAAGCCATAGCGCGCCACACCCGTGCGCTCGTCACTGAACTCGAGCGAGACGACCTGTTCTCCGAATGGGGTCTGTACGGTGACGTCCCAGCTGCCGACAACTGACATGGGCTGAGCCTACTGTCGAAAATCGCCCGCATTGTTCGTCGAGGGAGATACGGCGCGAACGCTCCGTTGAACCTTCGATCATGGAGCAGGGATGACCTACGACTTTGAGCAGACCGCAACTATTCCGGCGACGCCGTCGGCGATCTACGACGCGTGGATGTCGAGTGCCGAACACACCGCGATGACGGGCGCAGGCGCGAGGGTTGATCCCGCAATCGGCGGCGAATTCAGCGCCTGGGATGGCTACATCAGCGGTACAACACTCGAGCTCGGCCCGGGGCGACGGATCGTCCAAACGTGGAGAACCGCTGAATTCGCGACTGACGATCCCGACTCGATCATCGAGGTCACGTTCGAGCCCGTCCCCGCGGGAACACTGCTGACGCTCGCCCACCGGAACGTGCCGTCGGGACAGCGCGGATACGAGGACGGTGGCTGGGAATCGAACTACTTCGAACCCATGATCAGCTACTTCCGGTCGCGTCAAATGTGATCGTCGGGCCACGGTTAGCACAGTCCGTGCTGCAGGATCAAGGCCCCACCGCTTTGATGCAATTCATAGAAAAACTTGATTGGTTGGTAGTTCAGCGCCTCTTATTCATACGCAATCAGTCGAATCGAATTTACGAAACCATGACGACGCAGGCAACGATTACTGCCCCGGCCAGGCCCATCCCTCTCGAGGAATCGCAGGTCGGATACCGACAACTCGGATCCCGTTTCGCTTGTCCGATCGCCGCAACCACGCCCGCCGGTATGCCGGTACGCGAACGTTCCCCATACTGGGACAACGCGAGGTTTGCGGCGATTTTTCTCGTCATCGTCGGGCACGCAACGCTAAAACTGATTTCGGCATCGGATGTCGCGTACTCGCTCTACCTGTTCGTTTATGTGTTCCAGGTGCCGGCCTTCGTGCTCGTTAGCGGGTACTTCGCCAAAGCGACGCCACCCGGGGTTCCTCAGCTCAAGCGCCTGTTCACCGATCTCGTGGTTCCGTACCTGATCTTCGAGACTCTCTGGAGCGGCATCCATTTCTGCATCAGCGGCCACCTGAAGCTCGACTACACCACCGCGTGGTGGACGCTCTGGTTTCTGCTCGCGCTGTGTATCTGGCGCGTCGTGCTTCCCTACCTGGTCATCCTCCGATATCCGCTTCTCATCAGCGTCGCGCTCTCCGTCGGTGCCGGTTACCTGTCGAGTTTCGACGACACCTTTTCCCTCTCTCGTGCGGTTGCGTTACTGCCGTTCTTCGTTCTGGGCTGGAAGCTTCGGCAGTGGAACATCGCGGACCGATGGCTGAGCCTGCGAGCCGGGATCGTCTGGCGCTGGCGCGCCGGCGCCATCGCGTTGTTCGTTGGCCTTGCCGTCGTTGCCGCCGTTGGAATCGTGGAGTGGCGACACCTCCTGTTGCGACGATTCCTGCTCTACGACGAGTCGTACGCGAGCTTCGGCTACGCCGAGTGGTGGGCGGGCGCCCTGCGGCTGGGGTTCATCGGGCTCGGCGCACTGTGCTGTTTTGCGCTGCTCGCGCTCATGCCGCGCGGCAAGACCTGGTTCAGCGGGCTTGGGACACGCACGATGTACATCTACCTGCTGCACAGCCTGATCCTGTATCCGATCCGGCAGTCCGGGCTTCTAAACGGAACCACGTCGGTGTTGGTGCTCGTCGGAATGGTAGCGCTGTCGTTCGGAATCGCTGTGGTGCTCGGCCTGCCGATCGTGAAGCGGATCTTCCGCCCCGTGGTGGAGCCGAAGCTGAGCTGGCTGTTCCGTCACTCGCAGCAGGATAATCGCGACGCCGTTCAGGCGACCTAGCGGCTCTCTGCCACAATTCTGGGATGGCCTCACTGAAGCGCGGCGTCCGCGGTGTCGTCGCGTCCTTCTCGCGTTCGCGATTCTTCCGACGATTCGGCCCGTCGATCATGCCGACGGCCGAAAAGGTATGGGCGAAGCTGAATCGCGGTCGAACTCCGCTCAGCGGCGTTCTGGTGCCGTCTCTGGTTCTGCACACGGTCGGGGCGAAGTCGGGTGTCGAGCGATCCAGTGAGTTGATGTACTGCCCAGAACCAGGGGGAGTGATGCTCATTACCGGCAGTAACTTCGCGCGCGACTCGCACCCGGCGTGGACCGCGAACCTGGCTGCGCATCCGAATGCCTCGGTCACCGTGAAGGGCGAGCGCATTCCGGTGCGGGCGACCCGGATTCCCGACGACAAGCTCGATGAGACGTGGGACTACATCGAGAAACAGTGGCCGGGGTATCGCGGCTACGAGCGATCGTCGGGTCGGACGCTGCGGATCTTTCGACTGGTTCCGGCATCCTGACCTGAAATTTTGGCAGTCTGGTGACATGCGATACGTGATCATCGGCGCCGGCGCGATCGGCGGGGTCCTCGGAGCGAGGCTGGCGCAGGGGAGTGGACAGCATCCGCCACTGCTGGTCGCGCGCGGTAAACACGGCGCGGCCATCGCTCGGGACGGACTTCGGCTGCGCACGCCGGACCAGGATGTCACCGTGCGTCCCGTCGTGGCGTCCGGTCCCGATCAGGTGCAGCTGCAGTCGGACGATGTTCTCGTGATGGCAGTCAAGACCCAGCAGGCCCAGGCCGCCCTCGAGCAGTGGGTGGATGCGCCGGTCGTCGACGCGGCCGGCGAGCGGATCGGAACCGCCGGCGAGCTACTGCCCATCCTTCTCGCGATGAACGGTGTCGAGAGCGAGCGGCTGGCCCTGCGAATGTTTGCGCGCGTGTACGCAGCCTGCGTGTGGATGCCCGCGGTTCACCTCACGCCGGGCGAGGTCATCTCGCGAATCGCCCCGGTGAGCGGAACGTTCATTATCGGTCGATATGCATCCGAACTGGATGCCGCCGATCGCGACCTGCTCGGCGTACTCGAATCGGATTGGAGCGCCAGCAGCTTCACCGTTCACATCGTCGATGACCCGATGCGGTGGAAATACGCGAAGCTGCTCGGCAATCTCGCGAACGCAGTTCAGGCGCTGGTCAAGAACGGTGGCGACTTCGGTCCTCTCGCGGAACGGCTGCGCGCTGAGGCGGAGGGGATCTATCGGGCATCCGGCATCTCGTGGGCCAGCGAAGCGGAGGAGGCGACCGAGCGAGGCGACGTGTTCAGCATCCGCCCGGTCCCGGGAGCACCGACGGATCTCGGCGGATCCACCTGGCAGTCATTCGCGCGCGGGGCTGGTTCGATCGAGACCGACTATCTCAATGGCGAGATTGCGCTCATGGCACGCCTGCGCGCCCTTCGCGCACCGCTCAACGAAGCGGTGCAGCGGCTCGCGCGCGAGGCGGTCGCTTCGGGTAGCGGCGTCGGCTCAATGACAGTCGCGGAACTCTCCGCGCTGCTGCCCTAGCCGCAAGTGTTCCCGTCTGGGACGACTGTTCCTCGGTGCCAGGGAACAGTCGTCCCAAACGGGAATAGTCAGGTAGTCAGCGGGCGGGCTCCCAGCCGATCGCGGGGGCGATGTGCTGCGCAACGGTCTCGAGCAGGTGCGTGTTGTATTGGACACCCAGCTGGTTGGGTACCGTGAGCAGAACGGTGTCCGCCTCGCGAACGGCGGCATCCTCAAGCAGTTCCGCCACAATCTTCTCGGGATCGCCGATGTAGCTCTTACCGAACCGCGCAATTGTCGTCGCATCCAGGTAGCCGACCTGGTCGTGTGCATCCTCGACCGAGCGACGCCCTCCGAAATACGCGCGATCCTCGTCGGTGGTGATCGGCAGGATGCTGCGGCTCACCGATACTCGTGGCTGGCGCTCCCAGCCGGCCGTCTTCCATGCGTCGCGGAACTGCTGGATCTGCTCCGCCTGGAGGTCGCCAAAGGGGACGCCCGTGTCTTCGGTGAGGAGGGTAGAACTCATCAGGTTCATGTTGTGCTCGGCCGTCCAGACTCCGGTTGCCCGAGATCCCGCGCCCCACCAGATGCGATCCGAGAGCCCCGGTGATTGCGGTTGCACGGGCAGCGGAGCGGATGAGCCGGTCATCTGCGGGTTGCCTTCCGCGACACCGGCACCGGTGATGGCGGCCAAAAAGAGTTCGGTGTGGGCGCGCGCGAGGTCAGCGTCATCCATCCCGTCCGGCGGGACGAAGCCGAAGGATTCCGATCCGCGAAGCGCTGTTTCCGGTGAGCCGCGACTGACCCCGAGCTGCAGTCGTCCAGAACTGATCAGGTCTGCGGCGGCTGCCTCCTCCGCCATGTAAAGCGGATTCTCGTAGCGCATATCGATCACGCCGGTACCAATTTCGATTCGGTTGGTCTTCGCGGCGATGGCCGAGAGCAGCGGAAACGGCGACGCCAGTTGGCGAGCGAAGTGGTGCACGCGGAAGAACGCGCCATCGAGCCCGAGTTCCTCGGCCGCGACGGCGAGGTCGATCGACTGCAGCAGCGCATCCTGCGCGGTGCGCGTCTGGGAACCGGGCACAGACTGCCAGTGACCGAACGACAGGAACCCGATCTTTTTCTTCACGCATACTCCAGCCGGTCGCGTCTCATTGTTATTCCCCTAACATCGGTCACACGGAGGTTTTGATGGCAGTCGAGGTCGAAGAAAATGCCGGACGCGGCGCACCATTCAGCGACTTCGCCATGCGGCGGTACGACCTCTTCGTTCTCCTCGTCCCTGAGCGGTCCGAGAAACTGTGGAGTCGGGATGTCTGGCTTGAGGCAGTTCCGACGCTGACGCCCCTGGTGCAGAGTTCACGCGGGAGGATCTCGGTGACGTCGATGCAACAGCCGGTAGCACGGCCCCGAGAGTTCACGAAGTTTGGTGCGATGACATGGAACGAACGATCACACACCGCGTGGACGAATGCGCCGGATAGCGGCCGGGAGTTCCGCGAGACGGAGGTCTACTCACCGAGCCGGCTCGTGAGCTATCGGCGAGCGGTGCCACCGGACGTCTATCTCAAGATCCATCGTCCGTGGTACCCCCACTCGGCGCAGTTCGATTACCTGGTTCTGATTGCGACGGCATCGGACCAATCCCATCCGGCGCTTGATCCGGCCATCCAGCATCTGTGCGGAGCGCTCGCCCCGGTCGTTGCGGCGGCGACATCGCGCACGTGGGCCCGTCCCATGGGCGAAAATGCCTACGGCGACGCCCTCGATCAGGGGTTTTCGCCGCTCAACCGCGTCGCAGGTAACCCCGACGCGACTGGTCTGGAACTCCTGGTGCCGATGCTGGTGGGCGCCTGGGGCGCGAAGCCTGAGCAGCCGGCAAACTGGCGCGAACTTACGCCCTGAACGCTTGTGCGAACACGGCAGGCAAGCGCAGCCAGGACGGCTTTTTCGCAAAGTGCACGAGCGCTTTGCCGGTCGACAGCGCGCTGCGCGATGTGACGAAGTACGGCGCCTTCGGGAACAGCGAGAACTCACCACCGGCGAACGATCTCGGGAACGGACGGAAGGCGCCGGTGAGAACCGTTCGCTCGGTCGATGCGATGAGCATCGCGTTGTGCACGACACCGATGCCGCTCTGCACATCGTTCAGATCGTGCCCCGGGAACGCGCCCCACGGCGCGCCGGCTGCCAGGAAGCTGAAGCCCGTCCACGAATTGACCGCGATCGTTCCATAGCGCAACTCGGCCAGCGCACTAATGAAGCCGGCACCAAGACGCTTCCTGGTCCTCGGATCGATGATGAGGTTGGCGCCGAGGGTGCCGAGGAACTCCGTGTTCGCCGTCGCGACCGCGGCATCCAAAAACGCCTGGCCGACGCCTGCGACATGGATGACACCGAGCACGGGGGAGAAGGTTTCGGTCGTGAGAAGCGTCGATGCGTCGTCATCCGCTTTCACGTCGATGAGCAAACGCGTCCCGTCGGGACCGACCTGTTCGGCGCTTGGGTATGCGGCCTTGGCGGCAGCCACTCGGGAGTCGCTTCCCGGATACCAGGGCTTGCGTGAGGGAGTACGGTTCAGCGCGCCGCGCAACTCGGTCAGGAATGCGTCGCGCTGATCCCAGTCACTCGAGAGGACGACGATCTGACCCGCGATGCAGTTGTATCCGCCGTTGTGGAGCCGCATGCTCGCGACATGCTCCGCCTGGAACTTCAGGTCAGCCGCTGACCATTTGCCGGGCACGACGATGATCGGCGCCACTCCGCCGAGCTCGCTCGTGATTTCCTTCTTCAGCAGCGGCGTCTTGCGCGCCTTGCGATCTCGCCCCTCTGCATCCGGTCCCCAGACGATGACGTCATGGGTCGCTGCGCTTCCCGTGATGTGCACGTGTGAGATTCCCTTGTGGTGCACGAGGTAGCTGCCGGCCTGGCCACCGCCCTGGATGATGCGCAGGAAACCACGGTCGATGAGCGGCTTCATTGCGCGCTCGAAAACATCCTGCATGTCTTTCATTACCGGGTTGAGCTTGAGAAGAACGACCCGGTTGTTCGCGAAGATCTCGTACAGGACGTCGAGCGGTGGAATGGAGGTGATGTTGCCTGCTCCGAGAACGACGCCAACGCCGCCGGTCGCGCTCGGGGTGAGCTCGCCGATACCAGCGCTCGCTTTTGCCTCGTCGACCGAGACGCCCGGAGTCAGCCAGACCTGAGCGTCGTAGCCGTGGTACAGCACGCCCTCGAGTGCGCTGCTCGGAAGCACCTGCACCGTGACGCGATTCCCCGGCGCCGTGCCGAATTTGGCGTGGGCCAGCGGGCTCTCACCACGTGCGACGGACCGGAGCGTCTTCGCCAGCAGGGTCGTCGAGAGCAGAACCGCATACGGACCGGACTGCCACTCCTCACCGGCGCTCTGTGAGTCTGGATCGAGTCCCTTGAATCCGATGGCGGCTTTCGCCCAGTCCCTCGCGGCGTCGGCCGTCGCGTCGTGCACCGCGTCGAGCAGGTCGGCTCGATCGGCGACGGAGAGTGCCGCCCAGTCCGTTTCCGCAGCAGAGAGTGCCTCGATGTCCGCGTCAAGCGAGCCGCGCGCAGCGGCGTCGAGCGCATCATTGGCGCCCGCGGCGGTTTGCGACGGGGCGACCGGTGTCGTGATGCTCATGGATCTCCTTTGATCGAATCTTCATTCTCGCTCAGCGAGAAGGTCTCTGCATGGTGTCCGTAGCAAATCCCCATGTCGGTGGGTGGAAATAACCTACGTATACGTACTAAATGAAGGGAGGATCGCTATGGCGGGATCCACAGGGGGTGGCTATGGTTACGCGCTCATGCACGCGGCGCAGGCCTGGCGCACCGAGGTTGCTGGGGTGCTGAGGCCGCACGGGCTCACGGTTCCGCAATTTCTCGTCGTGATGGAGCTCTACCGCCGCGTCCGGCACAGCTCGACGCCGCTGACGCAGGCGGAAGTATCCGTGCGGCTCGGGATGGATGCGAACACGACATCACAGGTCGTTCGCGGCCTGGAGCACCGACGGCTTCTGCTGCGAAGCCGTCACCCGGACGACGCCCGCGCAAGGGCATTGACCCTCACCGGCGCCGGAATGGAACGCGCACGCGAGGCTTCGGCAGACGCGCGGGCTCACAACGACAGGTACTTCGGCGTGCTCGGAGCCTCGCAGTTGGTCGCGCTCGACCAGATCCTCACCACCCTCAGCACAGAATCGGAGAAACGATCATGACCACTTCACCGCTTGAGATCCGCCCCGACGGACCGTTCTCCCTCGCGGCGGCAGCGCGCTTCGGCTTCGGGCCGAATACCGGACGACCGACCTACGGCCAGGCGACGATGAAACTCGCGTTTGTCGCCGACGACTTTCGCTCTCACGCGCTCGTTTCGCTCGACCAGTCGGCGGACGGCACCGTGACGGGATCGATCGAAAGTGACGCCGATCCAGCAGCGATTACGAAGCAGGTGGCTCGCATCCTTTCGCTAAACGGGTCAGGCAACGACTGGCTGCGAGTCGGCGAGGCCGACCCGGTCCTCGGCGCGCTGCAGAGGGAGCATCCGGGACTTCGTCCCGTGTCGTTCCACTCGCCCTATGAAGCGGCGGCGTGGTCGATCATCAGCGCCCGGCGACAGCGCGCACAGGGCACCGTCGTGCGAAATCGAATCGCGGATGCTCTCGGTCGCGTCTATGGCGAGGGGCGCGAGCCGCTGTTCGCCTTCCCGACTCCGGAGCGGCTTCTCGAACTGCGCGAGATCCAGGGTCTCGAGGAGACGAAGGTCCAGCGACTGCACGCCGTTGCCCGTGCCGCGCTCGACGGCGAACTCGATTCCGGCCTGCTGCTGGGCATGTCGACGGAAGAGGCGATGGCCCACCTCACGGAGCTGCCGGGCATCGGACCGTTGTACGCGACGCTCATCCTGCTTCGCGGAACTGGCGCAATCGACGCGATGACCGGAGTTGAACCGCGCCTACCCGAGTACCTCGCGCACTTCTACGGGCTGCCGGCGATCGCGACCGAGCAACAGGTCGTCGGATTCATGGACGGGTGGCGGCCGTTCCGAACCTGGTCGTCGGTGCTGTTTCGGGTCGGCGGAGACCAGGCGGGCATCCCGCTCTCAGCTTCGAGCGGGTTTGCGGGGAGGCGACGCCGGTAGCATCGCTAGAGCTTGGTGCACCACCGTCGTTCGAGCTCAAGGATTCGCCACGCCTCCGATACCAGAAATACTCAGCACCTGGTTCTTTGAACCGGTGGCCTGCGTCATTGCGCTGCTCGTGGCTGTCCTGTACGCCCTTGGCCTGGTCGCGCTGCGGCGCAAGGGCAAAAAGCTCCCCGCGTGGCGACCGGCGGCGTTCTATCTGGTCGGAGTCGGCTCGTTTCTCGCGATCAATCTCGGATTTCTCGGGGTGTACAGCACGGAACTGCGCTGGGCTTTCAGCACCCGAACGGCACTGCTCCTGTTCGTTACACCGGCGTTGCTGGCCCTCGGCCAGCCGGTGACGCTCGCCCGGCAAACGCTCGGCGAGAAGGGCGTCGACCGAATCGATCGGTTTATGGCATCCCGCGTCATCAAGTTCCTCGGCAACGCGGTCGTAGAGCCGTTTGTGACGGTGTTCATCTTCGCAATCTTCCTGACCCCGATCGCCGGATTCCTGCGGCTGAGCGTCGTCGGGCAGGCGGGCGTTACCATCCTGATTCCCGCCATCGGACTGCTGCTCGTGCTGCCGCTCATCGAGTACTCGTCACACCGCACGGCGTTCTTCGTCACGGTCGAGTTTCTGCTCGCGTTCGTTGCGCTCATTATCGACGCGATACCGGGCATCCTGGTCCGGCTGAGCGGTGTGGTACTTGACGGAGTCGCGCGAACGGCGGCCGGGTATCCGTACTGGTTCCCGAGTCGTCTCCGTGACCAGCAGCTGTCGGGGGACCTGCTCTGGTTCATCGCTGAGCTCGCGGATGTGCCCGTGCTCATCATCCTGTTCGTGCGCTGGTCGCGAGTTGATCGTAAGGAAGCGAAGTCATACGACGATCTGACCGACGAACAGATGGATGCCCTGATGCAGGAGCACCTGCGTAATCCCCGTGACTAAAGAGTCCGTGAGAGGGCCCAATCGACCCTTTCGGACTAGGTTTTATGGGTCGATTGGGACCTCTCACGGAGTTGTGAGGTAGGTCAGGGTGACCTATGTCACAATGGACGGCATGGTCCTCGAGATCTTCGCCCTGAGCATCCTGCGCACGGGTGCGGTGCACGGCTACGAACTCAAACGGCGCGTGCAGCGTCCGTCGCTGACTGCGCTGAGCAACAACTCGCTCTACCCGATGCTCCGTCGGTTTGAAATCGACGGTCTCGTGACGAAGGCGAAGGAGCCGCAGGAGGGCAAGCCGGACCGCAACGTCTATGCGATCACGGATGCGGGGGTCGAGCGGCTGCGGGAGCTCCTCTGCACTCTGCCCCCGGGTATTGCATCGAGCGAAGAGGAGTTCCTGGTCCGCGTCGGATTCTTCCAGGAGATCCCCGAGGCCAATCAGCGAGCCATCATTGCGGCCCGTGAGGCGTATCTCGCGTCGTCGAGGGCGCGGGTGGCCGAGCTCCTGGCTGGCTTGGCGGCGTCTCGCAAATCCCAGTGGCGCGAGCGCGTGCTGAACCACGTTGTCGAGACCATCGAGAACGAACAAACCTGGATCGCCACCCTGGCGGAGAAGGCGGTGTCCCCGTGACCCAGATCGCAACCGAATCGCAGCAGGCTGCTCCGCTCGGTGCCGTGGCGCGTTACGCCCTGCTGATCGGCCCTCTGCTCAGCATGATCGATTCGAGCATCGTCAACGTCGCCATCCCGTCGATCGCGCGAGACCTCAAGGTCACCGACCTCTCGAGCATCCAGTGGGTGGTCAGCGGCTACCTGCTCGCGCTGGGAGTGTCGCTCGCGGCGACGGCGTACCTCGCGAAGCGATTCGGCGTACTTCGCGTGTATACGGTCAGCATGGTCCTGTTCGTACTCGCATCGGCCGCCTGCGCTTTCGCCGGCGATGTCGGCTGGCTGATCGCGTTCCGGGCGGTGCAGGGATTCGTGGGAGCACCGCTCGTGCCCCTCGCGATCAGCATCCTGCTCGGCAAGAGCGGTATCGGCGGCGGCAGGGTCCCCGTCTCGGCTGCGCTGACCCTGTTCCTGGCACCCGCGCTTGGTCCGACAATCGGCGGCCTCATCCTCAGCGGCAACGACGTGACGCACTGGCGCTGGATCTTCCTGATCAACGTACCCATCGGCATCATCGGACTCCTGCTCATGATCAAGGTGCCCAGGCACATCGGGGCTCAGGCGGACCGAACGACCCGATTCGATCCCGTCGGCTTTCTCCTGCTGGGCATCGGTCTGACCGGTGCGCTGTACGGGGCAACCGAGGGCACCGCCCAGGGCTGGGGTGAGCCGATCAGCTGGGTGCCGCTCAGCGTTGGCCTGGTGCTGCTGGTGATCTACACGTTCTGGGCGTTGCGGCGCCCGCATCCGGCCGTGAACGTCGGGATGATCCGGCACCGGAATTCCGCGATCGCACTCGTCCTCCAGGTGCTGTGCTCCGTCGTCACGTTCGGGACGGTGTTTCTCCTGCCGATTTTCACCCAAACCGTCCAGGGCCACACAGCGCTCGCCACGGGCATCGCACTGCTCCCGCAGGGCATCATCATGGGCCTCGGTACCTACGCGGGTCAGAAGCTCTCCGGTCGGGTGCCACTCAAACTCATGGTCGTGCTCGGATTCGCGATTCTCGCGATTTCGAGCGTGTTCCTGCTCTTCCTCGAGAAGGACACACCGCTGTGGGTCACCGCTCTCATCCTCTCGGGTCGCGCCATCGCGATCGGTTTCGTGACCGCGCCGCTGCTCGTTGCGATGCTCGCGCCACTCCCCGAGAATGAGCTGCCCGACGGAAACACGCTGTTCAACATCACCCAGCGTCTTGGCGGATCGATCGGGGTCAGTATCCTGGGTTCGATCGTCGGCGCCGCAGGGCTCACGCTGGTGCAGACCGTTGACCGTTTCCACTGGGTGGGTGGCGGCCTCATCGGGCTCGCGGTGATCGCGGGAATCCTGTCGCTCTTCCTGCGCCAGGACAACGATGCCCCCATCCGCGAGGTCAACGCCGTCGCCGACTAGCACTAGCGCTCAACCTTTTTCAGGAAGATGTGTGGCCGGAGTGGGCTAAGTCGAGTGAACTCCGGTCATCCGCCACTTCTGTCACATAGCTTCCTGAAAAGGGCAGGAGGTCAGTCGCGGCCGCGGAGGTGTTCGAGGTCGCGCCGCTCGCGTTTGGTCGGACGGCCGGCGCCGCGATTGCGGGTCGGAGCAAACGCAACCTCCTCACGCGGAGGCGGCGGGGGAGTGAGATCGACGTAGCTCGCCACGGCGACCGGGGCGCTGACCCGCTTGGTCAGGATGGCGCCAACGACGACGATCTTGTCGAACCCCGACTCGCGGTACCGGATCTCGTCGCCGACGCGCACGGCCTGCGCAGCCTTCACTCGCTCGCCATTCACGCGCACGTGGCCGGCGCGGCACGCCGCCGTCGCGAGGGAACGGGTCTTGACCAGCCGGACGGCCCAAATCCAGCTATCGACGCGTGCTGTTGCGGGCGGCTCGGTCATGACCGGATGCACTATCGACTAGACGCGAGTTCGGATTTCCACCGAACGAGGCTGCGCACCGTCTCGCTTGAGTCGTTCGCGAGGTGTTCCATGACATCGGCTGGCACGTAGAAATTGACCGCGAGCCAGCCACGCACCATTTCCGACTCGTCATCGGCGAGCGATCGAAGGATGTCGCACGGTGTCGACTCGTTCCGCGCGACACACCCGCGGACGCCAGCGTCCGCGTCGGCGGCAAGGGTCGCCATCACGTCTTCTGGCGTGTGATAGCTGCTTGCCGCGCTCTCGCGAATCTTTGGATTCGGATCGGTGCTCAGCAGGCGGAGCCGCCCGAGCTTGGAATCGGTCACCGGGGGAGCGGGATGCCGCGTCGCGACCAGAGCAGCCGCCTCATCCGAGGTCAGCATCGACGGTGCCGCGTCGCGCATCGCTTGCCGCTGCGCTGGCGTGTTGAACCGGATGCAGGACATGAATCCACGCTAGCTGACGGTCTGGGCCTTCGCTTCGTGACGCGGCGGGAATGGGATGATCGGCGACACCCGTGCCTGGTAGTCGGCGTACTCCGGGTATTTGGAGAGCGTGATCGACTCGGTGAAAATCGTCGACCCGATGAAGAGGGTTGTCAATAGGAACGCCCCGAGAACGGTCCACTGCAGGATCGACCCCGCGGCCACGACACCGAAGAAGAACAGCGTCCACCATTGCGCCTGCTCGAAGAAGAAGTTGGGGTGACGGCTGAATCGCCACAGCCCGGTCTGCAGGAACTGCGGACTCGGCACCCGTCCCGCGGCCGTCACGGCTTTCTTCCGCGTCTGGAAGTTCCACTGCTGCTGGTCGGCGACGGTCTCGCCGACCGTGCAGGCGAAGAAGATCACTGCGACAACGACATCCCAGATGCCGAACGGTGTCGCGCGGTTGTCGTATGCCGTCAGCGCCGGAAGCGCGATCAGGAACAGGATGACGTTCTGCCAGAGCACGATGAAGAAAAAGTTGAAGAGCTCGAACTGCCAGCGCTTCATGCGCCCGCGGAGGATCGCCCAGCGGTAGTCCTCGACGCCGCTGTAGCCGCCTTTCCGCGCGAAGTTGAAGGTCAGGCGTGCGCCCCAAATCGTGACAAGGATCGCCATGACATCGAGTCGCGCGTTGCTGAGTCCGGCTCCGCCGGCGAAGATCCAGACGTAAACGACCGGGATGACGGACCAGATCCGGTCGACCCACGAGTGATCATGCGTGATCAGGGAGGCGATCCAGACGAAGGCGCAAATGGCGGCAGCAACGTAGATGGCAATAAGCAGAGGACTCACGATTGCGTAAGCCTATCGCCCGGTGAGTCGGCTCGCGGGACTGGATAGACTGACGCGCATGGGAGGCAGCGGGCAGATTCAGGTCAGCTCGCGAATCCTCACCGTCCCCAACCTGTTGAGCTTTGTACGGCTGGGTCTCGTGCCCGTTTTTTTGATCTTCGTCATCATCGGTGCAGACCTGTCCGCGCTCATTGTCCTGGTGATCTCGAGCGTCACGGACTTTCTTGACGGCCAGATCGCGCGGCGCTTCAAGCAGGTTTCGCGCCTCGGCCAGCTGATTGACCCGGCGGCGGATCGGCTGTTCATCTTCGCTGCGCTCGTTGGGCTCTGCGTGCGCGACATCATCCCGTGGTGGCTCGTCGTCGGCATCGTCGCTCGTGACTTCATGCTGTTGGTCCTCGGGATCGTCCTCGCGAATCACGGTTACGGGCCGCTGCCGGTTCATCACCTCGGCAAGGTCGCAACGTTCTCGCTGCTGTTCGCGCTGCCCATCCTGATGCTCGGACTCGCATTCCCGGTCATCAACTGGATCACCAATCCGGTGGGTTGGGCGTTCGCTCTGTGGGGTGCATTCCTGTACTGGTGGGCGGGAATCGTCTACATCATCGAAACTGCTCGGGTTATTCGTCTTCCACTGGGGACAGCGGCTTCAGCATCAGATACGCTGGGGGGCTAAATATGGAGGTATTCGATGGTTGATTCCAGTGGGGCGGAGTCGCCGGAGTTGCCGGTCCCAGGGGCCGGATCATCCGGCACCGGAGATAACCGCGAGGGTGCTAACAACGTTGGCGATGCCGCGCAGAGCGACGCCACGATGACGTTCACGGGTGGCTTCGCTGCCCAGGTTGCCGCACTGGATGGCGACGTCACGGTCGAGGAACAGGAGGCGATTGCTTCTCTGCCCTCGCGTTCTGCTTTGCTCGTCGTTCGGCGTGGCCCGAACATTGGCGCGAGATTCCTGCTGGATGCCGATACGACGACAGTGGGTCGCCATCCCGAGGCCGACATCTTCCTTGACGACGTGACCGTGTCCCGACGACATGCCGACTTTCTCCGCGACGGAACCACATTCCTGGTTCGCGACCTCGGCTCGCTCAATGGCACGTACCTGAACGGTGAACGCATCTCGGGCACCGCGCCCCTCGTGGACGGTTCCGAGGTTCAGGTTGGCAAGTTTCGTCTGACCTTCTACGCTTCCCGCGTCGACCTCGCTCACGTGGTCGGCAGCTAGTGGCACGCGAATCCGCCCTTCCCGCAACGGCATCATCCACGCAAGCGACGTCGCGTGCCGGTGCTCCGCGCGAGTCACTTCTCAGCATCGGACAGGTTCTCGCGCGCCTCAGCCCGGAGTTCCCCGATCTTTCGCCATCGAAACTCCGCTTTCTCGAGGAGCGTCACCTGATCACCCCGGCGCGGACCGATTCCGGATATCGCAAGTTCTCGGCATCCGACCTCGACCGGCTGCGCTTCGTCCTGACAATGCAGCGCGATCACTATCTCCCGCTGAAGATCATCCGCACCTATCTGGACGAACTGGATGCGGGCCGCCAGCCAGCGCTGCCCGGTGCCTCCCCGCAGGCACCGTCGATGCTTCCAACGGATCGTCGTTATACCCGCGCGGAGCTGCTTCGTGAAGCCGGCGCGACGGTCATGCTGTTCAACGATGCGATCTCGGCGTCGCTGCTGCTTCCGGGTGAGTACTTCGGTGACGATGCGCTGTCGGTGCTTCGTGCGCTTGTCGAACTGCAGAGGTCGGGCATCGAACCGCGCCACTTGCGTGGGTTTCGTGCGGCGGCCGAACGCGAACTGGGTCTCATCGAGAGCGCCCTCATCCCGGTCGCCCGGCGCAAGGATGCGTCGTCTCGGGCCAAGGCTGCCGAGCTTGCCCGTGAAATCGCGGGTCAGCTTGAAGTCGTTCGCGGGAGCCTCATCCGATCGGCTCTCTCGAAACTGCAATAACGCACGGGAATTACGGGGTAAACGTGACCCCCGTTTCGACACGCCGCAACCATTTGGGCGAATGTCGTTGATCGGGAGTGGCGGCATGGGTAGCGTTGCAGAAGTCGGATCAGAGCAACGATGTTCAACCTTTACCTGAAGGTTAGGTTGGTATCCGATCGACAGATTGTGTGAGGGCCAGGGACATGAACGAACTCAGCCGTAACGAGGATTCCCGTTACGACCTCGGGTTGCTGTTCACCGACGGCATGCCCGACCTCGATGACACGACCGGATACCGTGGGGCGATTGCGGCCAGGGCGGCCGGCATCAGCTACCGCCAGTTGGACTACTGGGCCCGCACCGAACTGGTCGAACCGACCATCCGCGGCGCTGCGGGATCGGGTTCGCAACGGTTGTACGGCTTCCGCGACATCCTCGTCCTGAAGCTGGTCAAGCGACTTCTCGACACGGGTATCTCCCTCCAGCAGATCCGCACGGCGGTGAACCAGCTGCGCGAAGCCGGGGTCAACGACCTGGCACAGACGACTCTCATGAGCGATGGCGCGAGTGTGTACCTGTGCACATCCGACGACGAGGTCATCGACCTCGTGAGCCGCGGCCAGGGCGTATTTGGGATTGCGGTCGGCAAGGTTCTCCGCGAGGTCGAGTCGAGTCTCATCGAGTTGGATTCCGTCAAGGGCGAAGACCCGCAGGACGAACTGGCGCGGCGCCGAGCATCCCGCGCCAGCTAACCCGTTCTTCTCCTTCTCGCGAGTTGCCCACTTCTGTCGTATTAGCGCGCCCTAATGCGACAGAAGTGGGCAAGTCGCGCTAGAGGACGGTCGGGCCGCGGAGCTCGGCGTCGAGGAGGGCGTCGCTGACGTCGCTCATGTGGCGAAGTGACGGCTTGCGCGGCGCGACGATGTTGGTCAGATAGACGAAGACGATGCCGCGCGTTGGATCCGCCCAGATGTTGCATGTGCTGCTGCCGTTGTGCCCGAAGGCGAGGGCACTCGCGTGTGATCCCATTGGACGTGGCGCCACGGATGGACCGCCGAGCTGGAACCCGTGCGCCCACCGTGGATGGCTGCGCAGCGTGCGATCGTACTCGCCGTCGCTCGAAACCGATCGCGCTTCAAGCACCGTCGCTCGACGAAGAACCCGAACGCCCTGTCGCTTGCCGCCCTTGAGCATCGCCTTGTAAAACCGCGCCATGTCGTGTGCACCCGCCGAAATCCCGGCGGCGGGGATGATCGCTGACCGCACCGCGTCGCGGTTGAACGTGAACCGGCTCCCCAGCTGCACAAGACCTCGCGAGACGAGGGGGACGGCGCGAGAGCGTCTGGCATCACTCAGTCCCAGACGGATGCCGGGAAGACGAAGTGGTGTGAAGAATTCGGTTCGCAGAAATTCATCAACGGGTAAACCGCTGACCCGGCGCACCACCTCACCGAGGATGAATCCAAAGCTCAGCACCTGGTAGCCAACAGCGGTACCGGCGCGCCAGCGAGGCTTCGCCATCTGCGCGAGTTCGACCGATCGATGCCAATCGGTCGCCGCAAGCGCATCGCCGACGAGCGACCCGCTCGAGAACGGCACGCCGGAGCGGTGGGTCAGCACGTGGCGAAGCGTGACGGCCCCTTTGCCGTTTGCCTCGTACTCGGGCCAGTGCATGGCAATCGGATCGTCGAGCGTCAGCACCCCGCGCTGGGCGAGCAGATGGATCGCAAGCGCCACGAACGGCTTGCTGACCGAGAAACAGTAGAACAGGGCGTCAGGCTCACAGTTTGTTCGTCGATCGAACACGACCTCGCCGTCACGGAGCACGGTGAGCCAGGACGCGGCACCGCGTGAGCGAGCCAGATTCGCAACGCGTTCGAGGCGACCGCGATCAAAGCCCACCTCGGACGGTTCGGACTCTGCCCAGTCCGCGAACTTCATTGTTGGCTAGGCGAACTCGCCCAGGCGAGCGGTACGCATGACGCGCTCAAGCAACTGGTCGAAATTGCGCGCCATTTCCTGTGCACTCTCACCCGGCCAGACGTGCAGGGGCTTCGCCGCACCCTGGGCCTGCTGAAGCGACGTACGCTCGGGCAGCTGCGGGCTCAGCACCAGCGGGCCGAACATGTCGCGCAGTTCCTTGATCCTGAACTGGTGCTCGAGCGACTGCACACGAGCGCGATTCACAATAATGCCGAGGGGCTGAAGCCTCGGGGAGAGGCCGCGACGGATCTCTTCGATCGCTCGCAGCGCGCGGTCGGCTGCGGCAACCGAGAACAAACCGGGCTCGGTGACAACCGTTACCCGGTCGCTGGCGGCCCATGCGGTGCGGGTGAGCGCATTGAGTGACGGTGCGCAGTCGACAAGGACGAGGTCGTAGTCGTCTTCGACGTTGGCGAGGGCTTCTTCGAGTTTCCAGATATCACGGATGCTCGGATGCGGCCCATCGAAATTGATCGCGGACGGCGACCCGATCAGCACGTCGATCTTGCCTGAGCGCCCCCTGGTCCAACCGCTCGGGGCGATCGCGGCGCGCACGATCTTTTCCTTCGGGCTGGCCAGAACATCCGCGACGTTCAGGTGACCGGCGACGTTGATGTCCATGCCGGTCGACACGTCGGACTGCGGATCGAGATCGACGACGAGGGTGCGAAGGCCGCGGGCGAAAGCGGCAGATGCGAGCCCCAGCGTCACCGTGGTCTTTCCCACGCCCCCTTTAAGGGAGCTGACGCTGAGTACATGCACAAGCAACGACGATACCTTCACTAGTCTTAAGAAACCTAAAACGGCCCGCCGAGCCACCGTGTGCGCTGCCAGAGTTGCCATCGCTCGATTTCGACTGCTGCCCGATTCACGTGAGGAACAGATGTTCAAAAAAATCCTTGTCGCCAACCGTGGAGAGATCGCGATCCGTGCCATGCGGGCCGCGTACGAATTGGGCGCCGCGACGGTCGCGGTGTTCCCATATGAGGATCGCAATTCTGCCCACCGAATGAAGGCCGATGAGGCGTATCAGATCGGCACCGAAGGCCATCCGGTGCGTGCTTACCTCGATGTCTCTGAAATCATCCGGGTGGCCAGGGACTCCGGCGCCGACGCGATTTACCCCGGTTACGGCTTCCTGTCCGAGAATCCCGATCTTGCCCAGGCCGCCGCGGATGCCGGCATCACGTTCATCGGTCCGCCCACCAGGGTTCTCGAAATGGCGGGAAACAAGGTCACGGCAAAGGAGCACGCGATCGAGGCGGGCGTACCCGTGCTCGCTTCCACTCCCGCATCCCGCGACATCGAAGAGCTCCTGGCCGGCGCTGATGCGATCGGGTTTCCGATTTTCGCGAAAGCCGTCGCAGGCGGGGGCGGGCGAGGGATGCGCCGGGTCGAGAAGAAGGAAGACCTGCGTGACGCGCTCGAGGCCGCCATGCGTGAGGCGGACAGTGCCTTCGGCGACCCGACCATGTTTCTCGAGCAGGCGGTGGTTCGTCCCCGGCACATCGAGGTGCAGGTGCTCGCCGATGCCACTGGCGAGACCGTGCACCTGTTCGAACGTGACTGCTCGGTGCAGCGACGACACCAGAAGGTCATCGAGATCGCGCCGGCGCCGAACCTGGACGAGGAAACCCGCCAGGCGATGTACCGCGACGCGATCGCGTTTGCGCGCTCGATCGGCTATGTGAACGCCGGGACAGTCGAGTTCCTGCTCGACACGGCGGGGGAACGCAAGGGCAAGCACGTTTTCATCGAGATGAACCCCCGCATCCAGGTCGAGCACACCGTGACGGAAGAAGTCACTGACGTGGACCTCGTGCAGTCGCAGATGCGAATAGCGGCAGGCGAAACCCTGGCGGATCTCGGTCTCGAGCAGGCGAATCTGCGGTTGCGCGGTGCGGCGCTGCAGTGCCGCATCACCACGGAGGACCCCGCGGCGGGATTCCGCCCGGACACCGGCAAGATCACGACCTACCGCTCGCCCGGCGGAGCCGGCATCCGGCTCGACGGCGGCACAATCAATGCCGGCGCACAGATCTCTCCGCACTTCGACTCGATGCTCGTCAAGATGACCTGCCGCGGACGCGACTTCACCGCCGCGGTCACGCGTGCCAAGCGCGGTCTCGCCGAGTTCCGGCTGCGCGGTGTGACGACCAACATCCCGTTCCTGCAGGCGGTTCTCGACGATCCGGATTTCGCGGCGGGCGACCTGAGCACGTCGTTCATCGATGAGCGACCGTGGCTGGTCCGCGGACACCAATCCAAGGACCGCGGCACGAAGGTTCTCAACTGGCTGGCGGATGTCACGGTCAACCAACCGAACGGCAGCGGAGCCGGGATGTTAAACCCGGCGCTGAAGCTCCCGAACATCGATCTCGACACGCCGGCGCCGGGCGGTTCGCGGCAGAAGCTGCGCGAGCTCGGTCCCGTGGGATTCGCCTCGGCGCTGCGCGCTCAGACCGCCCTCGCGGTCACGGAGACGACGATGCGGGATGCGCACCAGTCGCTTCTCGCAACCCGGGTGCGCACACGCGATCTGGTTGCGATCGCTCCGTACGTCGCTCGTCTGACGCCCGAGCTGCTCTCGGTCGAGGCCTGGGGCGGTGCGACATACGATGTCGCCCTGCGATTCCTGGCTGAGGACCCGTGGGAGCGTCTCGCGGCGTTGCGCGAGGCACTGCCGAACGTCAACATCCAGATGCTCCTGCGCGGCCGGAACACGGTCGGTTACACGCCGTACCCGACCGAGGTGACGGATGCGTTCGTGCGCGAGGCAGCGGCAACCGGGATCGACATCTTCCGCATCTTTGACGCCCTCAACGACGTATCGCAGATGAAACCTGCGATCGAGTCGGTGCTGGCGACCGGCACTACTATCGCCGAAGTGGCGCTGTGCTACACGGCCGATCTGCTTGACCCGAGCGAGAGCCTCTACACACTCGACTACTACCTGCGCCTGGCCGAACAAATCGTCGATGCCGGAGCGCACATCATCGCGATTAAGGACATGGCCGGCCTGCTGCGAGCCGAGGCGGCCGAGAAACTTGTCGGTGCGTTGCGCGATCGGTTCGATCTCCCGGTTCACGTACACACCCACGACACGGCGGGCGGCCAGCTCGCGACGCTTCTCGCGGCGAGCCGCGCAGGTGCGGATGCCGTTGACGTCGCCAGCGCTCCGATGGCGGGAACCACGAGCCAGCCCTCGGCATCCGCCCTGGTTGCCGCTCTGGCCCACACCGAGCGCGATACCGGCCTCTCGCTGCAGGCGGTCTCCGACCTGGAGCCGTACTGGGAAGCCGTTCGACACGTTTACAAGCCCTTCGAGTCCGGACTTCCGGGACCGACGGGTCGTGTGTACAAGCACGAGATCCCAGGCGGCCAGTTGTCGAACCTTCGCCAGCAGGCGATCTCACTTGGCCTGGGTGACCAGTTCGAAAAGGTTGAGGATCTTTACGCCGCAGCCAACCGGATCCTGGGGCGTCCTCCGAAAGTCACGCCGTCGTCGAAGGTCGTAGGCGACCTCGCGCTCGCTCTTGCTGCCGCGGATGCCGACCCGGACGATTTCGAGCAGAACCCGCAGAAGTACGACATCCCGGATTCCGTCGTCGGATTCATGGCGGGGGAGTTGGGTGATCTCCCGGGCGGGTGGCCCGAGCCGTTCCGCACCAAGGTCCTGAAGGGGCGGTCAGTCAAGATCGGCATCGAGGATGTGAGCGCCGAGGATCGCGCCGATCTCGAGGCCGATTCGGCCACACGCCGTCGCGCGCTCAACCGCTTGCTGTTTGCGGGCCCGACGAAGATGTTCGAGGAGAACCGCGAGGTGTTCGGCGACCTCTCGGTCGTCGACACCGTCGACTACCTTTACGGGCTCAGCCAGGGCACGGAGCACGTTATCGAGATGAGTAAGGGCGTCAGCCTCTTCATCGGGCTTGAGGCCATCGGCGAGGCCGACGACAAAGGCATGCGAACCGTCATGACAACCATGAACGGTCAGCTTCGCCCGGTCTTCGTTCGCGACCGCCGCGTCACAGTTGAGGCCAAGGCCGCGGAAAAGGCTGACTCGTCGAAGCCCGGCCACGTCGCCGCACCGTTCTCGGGCGTCGTGACTCTCCAGGTCGAGGAGGGCGCGACCGTGGCCATTGGCCAACCGGTCGCATCCATCGAAGCCATGAAAATGGAGGCGGCAATCACCGCTCCCGTTGCCGGCACGATCCGCCGGGTCGCGATTCCCAAGACCCAGCAGGTGGATGCCGGAGACCTAATCGTAGAGATCGGCTGAGGACAAGCCCCAGCTAAAAAAACCCTTCGACGGTAGACTTTTGAGTCGACCACAGTAAGGAAAACTTTCTTTTGGCGACACAGCAGAAAAAACCGGGGGCAACGACGCAGTCGGTGACGGCGTCCAATCCGACTAAGACCAGGCCTTCCAAGAAGGCACAGGAAACAGCAGTCGCGACCGCCCCACGCACCATTCAGCGACGCACTCCGGCGGCCAGAACCGCCCGGAACACACTTCCCGAAACCGTGACATTCAGCGTGGACCTTCCGGCCCATGTGCACGAGACACCGGAACACGAGGCCGCCGTCGCGATTGACGACGTTGCGATCCGACCAAATCTCATCGATGTCGGGGAACCGACCACGACGACCGTGATCAACGTGGTAGCGACAATCGAGGCTCCGGCGGTGACCGCTCAGGCGGCCGCAGCGAACGGCATCGCGGCGCCCGTCTCGACCGGCCCGCAGGAAATCGTTCCCCTTCCGGGCGGCGATCCGGTTGTCTTCACCCGACCCGTCGTGGATGAGGTGCCTCCGGCCCTTCCTGACCCGTCCGGTGCCGAGACAACGGCGATGCTGACGGATGACCGCCTCATCAACAAGCGAAAGAAGCGTCGCCCGGCGCCCGAGGGCTTCTGGCCAGAGTTCATTTACAACTCGTCAGCGCACCTCATTAACATCGGCGACTCGGTCCGCGTTCGCGAACGGAAGGCGCTCGACGCTCGCATCAACAAACAGTTCGAGGGCGGAACTCGCTTCATCCCGGTGTTCACGCGCAAGGGCGGGGTCGGCAAAACCACAGTAACGACGCTCCTCGGCATGGCGATGGCCAGCGTCCGCGATGACCGCGTGATCGCCATCGACGCGAACCCGGATCGCGGCACTCTGGCCGAACGCATCACCAAGACAACCCATTCGACGGTGCGCGATGTCGTGAATCACGTGAAAGACATCTACGGCTTTACGGACTTTTCCGAGATGGTCTCGCGCGACGAAACCAGGCTCGACGTGCTCGCCTCCGATACCGACCCGACACTGTCCGCCGCGTTTGACGACAACGATTACAACATCGTCGCCGACCAGGCAGCGAAGTATTACTCGATCGCCCTGACGGACTGCGGAACCGGCATCGTGCACTCCGTGATGTCCGCCACCCTTGAACGCGCCGACGGCATCGTCATCGTGTCGGGGGGAAGCGTGGATGAGGCTCGCCTCGCATCGGAGACGCTGACCTGGCTCGAGTCGAACGGATACGGTGCGCTCGCGCGCAACGCCGTTGTCGCAATCAACACCGCGACCCACGCGACGAACCTGGTCAAGCTCGAGGAGATTGAGGCGCACTTCCACTCGCGCGTTCGCGCGGTCGTGCGGATGCCGTATGACCCGCATCTCGCTGCCGGAGCGACGGTCAGCTACAAGGATCTGAAGCCGTTGACGATCAGTTCGGCTCGCGAGCTCGCAGCGGTCGTGATGGATGGCCTGCCCATCCGCCGCGAACGCTGATCGCACCGAATCATCTGGCAAGCTTGACGCATGACTGAGCGCCAAATCCGACTCTTTGGCGACCCGGTTTTGAGATCGGTGTGCGATCCGATCATCCCGGGTGACTCGAAGGTTCGGGGACTCATCGAGGACCTATTGGAGACCGTCGAGGTTCCGGGGCGCGCGGGGCTGGCTGCGAATCAGATCGGCGTTCCGCTTCAGGCGTTCAGTTACAACATCGACGGGGTGATCGACTACATCATCAATCCCGTACTGGTCGAGGTGAGCGGTGAACCCGAGCTGGTCGAAGAGGGGTGCCTGTCCGTTCCAGGCTTCTACTTCCCGCGCAGCCGCCATCCGTTTGCGCGCGTCACGGGAATCGACCTCGAGGGCAATCCGATCGAGCTGAGCGGCGAGGGCGTTCTCGCGCAGGCGCTCCAGCACGAAACCGATCATCTGGCCGGCCACCTCTACATCGAGGGGCTGGAACCTGCGACCAAGCGCGAAGCCATGCGCGCGATTCGCCAGGCGCCCTGGTACTAGGACGCCGGGCGCTCGACCTTCCTACTTGCTGGCATCCACGTGCCGAATTGCCTCGGTGTCGACCGCGGAGCCGGTATACAGTTCGTCGATCGTGTCCGCGTAGTCCTTGAGGATGGCGCCCCGCTTGATGCTGAACTTGGGCGTCATGTGACCGCCTGACTCGGTGAAGTCCTCGGGCAGGATGACGAACTTCCGAATGGACTCGGCCCGTGAAACGTGCGAGTTGGCCGCGTCGATCGACTTCTGTACCTCGGCGATGACCGCCGGATCCTTGGCCGCATCCGCCATGGTCATGTGCTCGTCCTGGCCGTTGTTCTTCAGCCAGGTCGGTAGCATTTCCTCGTCGAGGGTCACGAGCGCGCCGATGAACGGCTTCTGCTCGCCAACACAGACGATCTGGCTAATGATCGGGTTGGCGCGAATCGGATCCTCGAGAACAGCCGGGGCAACGTTCTTGCCGCCCGCAGTGACGATGATCTCCTTCTTGCGTCCGGTAATCGTCAGGTATCCGTCATCGTCGAGGCTTCCGAGGTCGCCCGTCTTGAACCAGCCGTCATTGAAGACCTCGTCCGTGGCCTTCTTGTTCTTCCAGTAGCCCTCGAAGATGTCGACGCCCTTGCCCTCGATCTCGCCGTCTTCCGCGATGCGCACCGAAATACCCGGGAGCGGAACACCGACCGTGCCGATCTTGAACTTCGACGGTCGGTTGACGGTAAGCGGGGCCGTCGTCTCGGTGAGGCCGTAGCCCTCGAGGATCGTGAGCCCGACGCTGCGGTAAAAGTGGCCGAGACGCAGACCAAGAGGAGCGGATCCTGACACCGCGTACTTAACCTCGCCGCCCATCGCGGCGCGCAGCTTCGAGAGCACGAGGCGGTCGAAGAGCGCGAACTGTAGGGACAGGCCGAAGGGCACGTGACCTGCGTCAATCGCTTTGGAATGATCGATCGCAACCTGGGCTGCCTTGCGGAAGATCTTGCCGCGCCCGTCGCCCTCGGCGCGCTGCTCGGCCGAGTTGTAGACCTTCTCGAAGACACGGGGGACGGCGAGCAGGAACGTCGGCTTGAACGAGCCCATCGCCGGGAGCAACTGCGACGTGTCGGCCTGGTGCCCGACCTTCACCCCGGCTGCAACGCACAGCACCGAAATGAAGCGCGCGAAAATGTGAGCGGTCGTAATGAACAGCAGAGTACGTGCGTCGCCGCTGACGACTTCGGGAATCGCGACCATCGTGTTGCGGGTCAGCTCGACGAAGTTCGAGTGGGTCAGCACGCAACCCTTGGGATTTCCGGTCGTGCCAGCGGTGTAGATCAGCGTGGCGACATCCGAGCCCTTGGCCAGGTTGCGTCGGCGCTCGATCTCTTCGTCCGTTACGTCGCTTCCCGCTGCCGCGAGCTTGTCCAGGGCACCCAGATCGATCTGCCACACCTTCTTGATGAGCGGAAGGTCCGCGTGTACCTCGTCGAACCGAGCGAACTGCTCGGGAGTTTCCGTGACCATGGCGATCGCGCCAGAATCATGCATGTCGAAGTGGATCTGGTGCGGCGACGAGGTCTCGTATACGGGCACGAGGATGGCCCCGGCGAACCAGGTCGCGAAGTCGAGCAGGGTCCACTCATAGCGCGTGCGGCAGATCAGTCCGATCTTGTCGCCGGGCTGGATGCCAGCGGCAACGAGGCCCTTGGCGAGCGCGGTGACCTGGCCGAGAAACTCGGTTGCCGTCACGTCTTTCCAGGTCCCGTCGGCCTGGGGTAGTGAGAAGATCGCGAGATCGGGAGTCTCTTTCACCCGCTCGACGAGTAGATCCGTCGCGTTCGCGTTCGGATCGGCCGCAACTGCGGCCGGAGTGTCAATTTGCTGCACGGTATCTCCCTCGAAACCGATCGTTGCTGATCGGTATCCACTCTAATCGGCGCTATATGGCGTTCGGAGCGGACGTCGCTCGCGGTTTCACTAAACTCGACTCTCGTGCATGCGATCGGAATCGACATCGGCGGAACCAAAATCGCGGGCGCGGTGGTGAGCGACGAGGGTGAGATTCTGGTCGAGGAACGACGTCCGACCCAGGCGGGGGATCCTGACGCGATCGTCGAAACGGTTGTCGATATGGTGACGAGGCTCTCGGCGGACCGGGAGATCATGGCCGCCGGTGTTGCGGCGGCGGGATTTATCGACGCCGCCCAGTCGAACGTCTACTACGCCCCGAACATCAACTGGCGCAACGAACCCTTGCGCGCCAGGCTGCAGCAGCGCCTCGATCTCGATATCACGGTGGATAACGACGCAAACGCGGCGGGCTGGGCCGAATTCCGGTTCGGTGCCGGACGATTGTTCAGCGACATGACGATGCTGACGATCGGAACCGGCGTTGGGGGTGCGATCGTCACCGAGGATCGACTGTTCCGCGGAGGTTTCGGCGCCGGAGCTGAGATTGGCCACCTGCGGGTCGTTCCCGACGGGCTGCCATGCGGCTGCGGTGCCCGCGGATGCATCGAGCAGTATGGTTCGGGCAGAGCGCTGTTGCGCATGGCGAACGCGATCGCGGATGTCGGGGGAATCGGCCTCGCACTGGCCGAGGCGCGTTCAATCACCGGCGAACTGACCGGGGACCAGGTTGGAGAGCTCATCGCCGCGGGCGACCCGGGGGCGCTCCAGGCGCTGCGGGAACTCGGCGGTTGGCTTGGCGCCGCGTGCGCAAGCCTGGCGGCGGTACTTGACCCCCAGGTCTTTGTCTTTGGCGGGGGAGTGGCCGTCGCCGGCGACCTCCTGCTCGACCCGATCCGGGACGCATTCCTGGCTCACCTGCCGGCGCGTGGATTTCATCCCGAGCCGCAATTCGCGACCGCTGAACTCGTCAATAACGCCGGAGTAGTTGGAGCCGCCGATCTTGCGCGCATTCATGCGGAGCTACGCTAGGCAGGTAGTGCAGGGATTGCCTTAAGGGAGGCGTTCGTTTGCTGTATTGGCTATTGAAGAACCTCTTTCTCGGACCGCTCCTGATCACCGTGTTCCGCCCGTGGATCATTGGCAAGGAGAACGTGCCGCGCAAGGGCGCGGTCATTTTCGCGGGAAATCACCTGTCGTTCATCGACTCATTCATCCTGCCGGCGGTGCTCGACCGCCCCATCACCTTCCTTGCCAAGGCAGACTACTTTCGCGGGCGAGGGATCAAGGGATGGTTCTCCCGGGTTTTCTTCAAGGGAATCGGGATGATTCCCATTGACAGGTCGGGCGGCAAGGCATCCGAGGCTTCCCTGAACACCGGACTCGGTGTGCTGGCGAAGGGGGAGCAGCTCGGCATCTATCCGGAAGGCACGCGCAGCCCGGATGGACGGATGTATCGCGGTCGCACGGGCGTCGCCCGGATGATTCTCGAGTCCGGGGCGTCGGTCATCCCGGTCGCCATGGTCAACACCGAGCGCGTCATGCCGACCGGAACGCGCATCCCCAAGGTCCATCGCGTCGGGGTGATTTTCGGGGCGCCCCTCGATTTTTCCCGCTTTTCCGGGCTCGAAAGCGACCGTTTCGTTTTACGCTCGGTCACCGACGAGATCATGCACGAACTGGCTCAGCTGAGTGGCCAGGAGTATGTGGATGTCTACGCCAGTTCGGTCAAGGAAAAGGCCCTGGTGCCGAGTTAGTCTGGCGCGCCGCTGCCGCGCGACGTACACGCCGCCGCGCTGCGCCGGGCGCGTCCGATAGGATTTTGGGTCTGGCCATTCGCGCCAGGTTGTCCATAAATCCCAAGGAATCTTCGTGGTAGATCCGTCCGAACCCGTCGTCGCCGCCGATCCAGAAGTGATCGCCGGACTCGACTATTGGCGGACGCTCCCGATCAGCCAGCAGCCAGAGTGGCCGGACTCCGAGGCGGTAGCGGCAGCCAGCGCGGAAATCGCGACCCTGCCGCCGCTGGTGTTCGCGGGTGAGGTCGATATCCTGCGTGACCGGCTGGCCAAGGCGGCGCGGGGCGAGGCTTTCCTGCTGCAGGGCGGTGATTGCGCAGAGACGTTCGCGGGGGCGACCGCGGAAGCGATTCGCAATCGCGTCAAGACCATCCTTCAGATGGCGGTTGTGCTGACCTATGGCGCGTCTATGCCCGTCATCAAGATGGGTCGGATGGCAGGCCAGTTCGCGAAGCCGCGCTCGAGTGACACCGAGACCCGCGGTGATCTGACCCTTCCGGCCTACCGCGGCGACATCGTCAACGGATACGACTTCACGCCGGAGGCCCGCCAGCCCGACCCGCGTCGGCTGGTTCAGGGCTACCACACCGCTGCGTCGACGCTTAATCTCATTCGCGCCTTCACGCAGGGAGGGTTCGCCGATTTGCGCCAGGTGCACAGCTGGAATCGCGGTTTCGCCTCCAACCCCGCCAACCACCGCTATGAGAAGCTCGCCAACGAGATCGATCGGGCCATCCGTTTCATGCTGGCGGCCGGAGCCGACTTCGACGAACTCAAGCGGGTCGAGTTCTACTCGAGCCACGAGGGCCTGCTCATGGACTACGAGCGGCCCATGACCAGAATCGACTCGCGCAACGGAACTCCCGTGAACACCTCGGCCCACTTCGTCTGGATCGGTGAGCGCACCCGCGCCCTGGATGGTGCCCACGTCGACTACTTCAGTCGTATCCGCAATCCCATCGGGGTGAAGCTCGGTCCAACGACGACGGCATCCGACATGGAGAAGCTCATCGATAAGCTCGATCCCGATCGCGAGCCCGGCCGCCTCACCTTCGTCTCGCGCATGGGCGCAGGCAAGATCCGGGATGCCCTGCCGCCGCTGCTCGAGGCGATCAAGGGAATGGATGCGAATCCGCTCTGGATCACGGACCCGATGCACGGCAATGGGCTGACCACGCCGACGGGCTACAAGACCCGTCGATTCGACGACATCGTCGATGAGGTCAAGGGCTTCTTCGAGGTGCACCGCGCCGCGGGAACCTACCCCGGGGGAATCCACATCGAGCTTACGGGTGATGACGTCACCGAGTGTCTTGGCGGTTCCGAGGAGATCGATGAGGCCGACCTCGCGATGCGCTACGAATCCCTGTGCGACCCGCGGCTCAACCACATGCAGTCACTCGAGCTGGCATTCCTCGTTGCCGAGGAACTCGGCGCAGCAGGGTCGGCTCCTAGCTGATCGCGACGGTGATCGTAGAGTGCAGCGCCGCCATGCTGCCACCCGTTGGGTTGGTTGACTGGACCCGAACGAAGAGCGCGACCGAGTCGAAGTTGTGGTTGTAGTTGAGCGTAAAGCCGACGTTGAGCAGGGCCTGCTTTGCGCTAGACCAGGTCATGCCGACAACGTTGGGAACCTTCACCATCTGCGGTCCCTTTGAGATGATCAGAAGGACGGGCTGGGCGTCGCCAACACGGAATACTCGGCCAACATTGTTGGTCGTCTGAGGATCAATCGCGATCACGTCGCCCGAGAGGACGGTCGGGCTGTACTCCGTCTT
>DATAZU010000031.1:0-34559 GCA_036271875.1 Galbitalea sp. | reverse complement strand
ACCAGGAGGGAGTCGAAGTAGCCGAAGATCTCGCCATACTTCTGGTACACGGAACGATGCGCTTCATCAATGATGATGAGGTCGAAATAGCCGGGCCCGAACCGACGCAGGTCGTCTTCGCCCTTGTCGATGAGGCCCATCATCGTCGGGTACGTCGACACATAGACCCGGCCCTCAGTGTCCTTCTCCGTCACCAGGTTGACGGGTGCCGAATCCGGCAGCTGCGCCTTGAACGCATTGGTCGCCTGGTTGACGAGAGAGATACGGTCGGCGAGGAACAGGATGCGTTTGGTCCAGTTCGCGCGGATCAGCAGGTCCGCGAGGGCAATGACGGTGCGGGTTTTGCCGCTTCCGGTCGCCATCACCAGCAGCGCTTTGCGCTCCTTCTGCTCGAAACTCTCGGCGACCTTCCGGACTGCTCGCTGTTGGTAGTACCGGCCAGCGATCGACTCGTTTATCGCTAGCCCGTCGAGCGGTACGCGTGTAGTGCGGCGTTGGACGACGAGTTGCAGTTGATCTTGCGTGTAGAAGCCCTGGACCTCGCGCGGTGGGTAGGTGAGGTCGTCCCAGATCCAGTGCTCGTACCCGTTCGTGTAGAAGATGACCGGGCGCTGCCCGAACTGGCGCTCAAGCGCATCCGCATACAGCTTGGCCTGCTGCTGCCCTACGTTCGCATCCTTCCGGGTGCGCTTGGCTTCCACAACGCCGAGAGGCAGGCCGTCGTGGCCCCAAAGGACATAGTCAACGAACCCTTTGCCGCCGGCCGAGTTGTTGGGCATTCCGGTGACAGGAAACTCAATCGCCTGCGGATCGGTGAGGTCCCACCCCGACTCCTGCAGCAGCGCGTCGATGAAGAGGTCGCGGGTCTCGCTCTCCCGGTAATCGTGCGTGTCTGGAACGACTGCGTTTTCGGCTTTCGCGAGCGCGAACTTCGAGCGCATTTCTTCGAGCTCGCGCTCGAGGTCCTCGTTCTGCTTTCGGGCTTCGGCGAGTTTCGTGTCCGCTTCGGCAAGGTCCTCGGCAAGCTTCGCGATCTGGGCTTGCGTGCGTGCGGTCGCACCAGGTTGCGGCCTTGGGACCGCTTCGGAGTCGAACTGCAGGCCCGGCTGGGGCCGCTCGGCCGGCGTTGGGGCGTAATGGGTGGCAACCCAGACAACAACCTGGAAGAGCTCCTGCACGAGCGGGACGGTGTCGCTGGGCTTCAGGGGTGTTGCGCGGTGCACTGCAATGTTGCCGCGGGTGCGCAGCAGGTTCATCTTGGTCAGAATGCCCTGCCCGACGAGCTGTTTGAACGTTGGCTCGTGCAGCATCGACGACAGGTCATCGTTGTACGGGCGGCGCAGCGTCCTGTCGGCCTGATACATCCAGTGCACCGCCAGCTCGAGGGCACGCCGAGCATAAAAGAGCGAGGATCTCGGATCGCCGATCGCGTAATGCTCGGCACGGTGGGCTTCCTCGGCGATGTCGGGCCAGGTGGCGCGCGCGAAGTCAAAGTTGCTCACGCTCCGCGCTCCCTCCGATGGACCTGCCGCAACAATATCGGTCAACCACCATCGGCATTGACGATGCCGCGCCCCCAAAACGCGGCCGCCCAAATTGAATGTCGGACGGTGCTGCTCAACTGCTCTATTCGTCTCCGAGTAGGAGCGGATCCCTGGATCCTTCGATCCCAGGTGCCCAATCGCCGACACCCACGTGTCGCCACGCACCAGGAGGTACCTCAATGTCCGACAGCACAACACCCGAAAGCACGCCCGCACCGCAGGCCGAACCTGAGGCGACCACCGAGGCTGCGTCGGTCGCGCCAACCGGCACTCCGGTGGATTCGGTACCCGCGACTCCGTTCCGAACCGGGATCGGGACCGCGGCTCTGGTTCTCGGGATCGCCGCTCTCGTGCTCGGGGCCATCAAGGGGCCGAGTTACATCGCGTTCATCCCCGCAATCCTTGCGATCGTCTTCGGAGCTCTCGCTCTCGCGCGCCGGCTGCCATTACGCGGCAGATCACTCGCCGGCCTCATCCTCGGCTCCGTCGGACTCATTGTCGCCATCAGCGTCAGCGCGGCCGGGATTGCCGCACCCACGGCGCACACCGCAGCCGACCAGCCCGCCAACGTGAAAGCAGACCCTGCCGCGCCGAAGGCCACTCCAATTCCAAAGTTGACGCCAATCCCTGCCAACGTCAGCTACACGGGGACGGGCGATTCGGTGGTCAAGATCGCGCTACCGGACGGCAATGGCAGTGCTGGATTCGCGACGATCAACTACACCGGCGGTGACAACTTCACCGTCTGGTCGCTCGACTCGAACCTGCAGCAACAGGACCTGATGGTCAACACCATCGGCAGCTATTCGGGCACCGTTCTGTTCAACCTCGCCCAGGGAACGGATGCACAGCAGCTGCAGGTCACCGCCAGCGGCCCGTGGACCATCACGCTGGGATCGATCCGGTCTCTCCCTGAGTTCACCGGCAGCACCGCATCCGGAACCGGCGACGCCGTCGTCGTTTATCGAGGCACCGCCGGCGCAGCAACCATCCACAACTCGGGAAGCGACAACTTCGTCATTTGGGAATACGGCAACCAGTCCAACCTCCTCGTAAACGAAATCGGCGCCTACGACGGGACCGTGGTCATGGGCGCCGGACCAGCGCTTGTCCAGGTCGAGTCCGACGGGCCATGGAACATAGCGGTGAACTAGATGAACGCAATGGCGGCCGGGGTCGCTGCGGAGACCCCGGCCGCTCACTCATTCCGTTCGAGAGGGTCTCAGTCTTCGCTGAAGAAGTCCTCGTCGATCTTGACGATGTCGACACGCCTAGCAACTTGAACGCCTACGCGGTGTTTGATCATCAACTCGGTCAGCTTCAGGCCATCCACGAGAGCAATGTCCTGCGGCACGCGCTCGGCTGCGTCGATGGCCTCTCCGCTGAATTTGCTTGTCGTGAAGAACACGCCCACGTTCGCGCCACGCGTCGCTAGAGCACCAACGAAGCCTTGGATCGCAGGGCGCCCGACGACATTTTCTTCGGCGTAGCGCTTCGCCTGCACGTAGATCTGGCTGAGGCCGAGCTCGTCGCGATCGATCTTGCCGTCCAACCCGCCATCACCGGAGCCCGGAAGCCGTGAGAGTTCACCTTCGGTGCCGTAGCCCATCTTGACCAAAATGGTGCGGACTACCTGTTCGAAGAAAAGGGGATCACCGCCCCGAAGTCGCTCGAGAAGCTTGGACTTCACGTCATCCTCAATAGAGTCCAAGCCTGCCTGGATGAGATCCTGTGGCGTTTGATCGTCGAGTGCCGTGGCGCTGGTGCCAGGAGCGGCAGGCGAAGCCCCCTTCCGAACAGGCACATATTCGGTATATGCCGGAATCCGTTCCAGGTCGGCCACCGAAATCGCATCTGGGTGGTCCTCTAGCAACTGGCGGCCCGTATCCGAAATCAAGAACGTGCCCTTCGATGGCGACGAGAGTGCTTTGGCGCGACGCAGCGCCGAAGTCGCCCAACCGATGCGATTCAACGACCGAAGTTGACCGGAATCGAGCCGCTCGGCGGCCTGTGCTTCGCTCAGTCCCGCAAATCCGATCGCGCGCTTCTCCATGACACTGTTCGCAACAACCCCATTGTCCTCCAACGCTTGGAGCACTGGCCGCATGAACCTATGCCACTGCGGGATAGTCGACACAGTGATCTCGTTTGTCATAGCCTGCCTTCGAATGCGCGATGTTGAAGTGACGCAAAAAACTCATCGAGGATTGATTTCCGCGCCGTGATCAAACTCCGAGAACGGTCGGCATGAGCGATCTTGTCTACGAACTCCTGCTGATATTCCAAAGCCGGAAGTGCAAATCGCAATCCGAGCACCGAAGACTGTGAAACATTTTTCATCGAACCACCGCTACCGGTGGCGACGTCACTTATGGCGGCTCGAACTTCGGGCCGTGAGAACATCTTCCAGACAAACACTGGAAGAGTTCTTGGGATGGCAGGCCATTCGAAACGCCAAAGCTTGTCAGGAAGAGCGAGGTCGCGGGTCTCAACGTCCACATAGGCAGTGGCACCCACCAATTCGCGAGTATTTGCCCTGCTGAACAGAAGGTCTCCGCGACTGACTAAGTGGGAAGCCGGCGGTTCATATCCAGCGGGCAGGGGTTTCGACTCGAACTCCCTAAAGCGTCCCGAGGTTACTGCACTGATTTTCAGAACTCGTGGCCGTGTTGCGTCAGCACTCTCGTCTAGGCCAACGATGCTCTTCCCCGAAGAGAATCGAGCAACGAAATCGGACACTCGGACAACTGGCCATCCTCGCTCGTTCGCGACCAGGTCGCCAAATGCATGGACAAATATGGATTCTTCAAGCTCCTCAAGTCGGTGGGACGTCTGATCGGAAAAGTCCCGCAAGCCGTCGGCGCCGTCCAGGACCCTCGCGATACGTTGCTGCTCGGCGAGCGCGGGCAGCGAAATCACCATCGTCTCGAGAACGCCGGCTGGCAGCGAGCGCCTGCGTGCAGTCGAGCCTTGGAGGCGCGCCTTATAGAACTCGATCGCACGTGGGCTTCGAAGAAAAAGCTCGAGATACCGCGGGTAGACCTTTGAATCGTCCAAATCCCAAATGGCATAAGCAGGACTGACTAGCGCCTTGTCGTAGCGAGTCTGCAACGCAAGAACTGCCTCGTCGATCGGGAAGCCCACTACGAGTTGGCCTTTTTCCACCACTTTGTAGGGTGACAAATCGACGCTGGCGATTCGCTTCTTGAATTTCGTCGACTGGTCGACCAGACCGTCGCGCATTGTCATGGAAAGAATCGGAAACGGATCACCAGGCCCGAGCTGCTTGGTTCTCGCGGGACGGATTAGATCGCCTAGTCTGACGCTCATTTGAGGGCCCGTGCCAAGTCTTCGATTGCGGTTTCGATCTCCCGTTCTATCGTGACAAGCTCAGCCAAGATGTCCGCCGGAGGCCTGAAGATGGTCTCGGCTTGCTCAACATCGCGAAAACGGTTCAAGCTGAGGTCGTAGTCATTTGCGACTATTTCAGCTTTCGGAACCAGGAAGGACTGGTCCATTCGTGAGCGGCTGACTTCTTCCCAAATCCCGCCATTTGAAGCGCTATTCCGGACCGACCATCTCCCCATAAGATCTGGGAGGTCGTTCGCAGTAGTTGGAGCGCGCTTATCGTCGAGAGTAAATCCATCGGCTCGCACGTCGTAGAACCACACGGCGTCCGTTCCGCCCGAACTGGTCTTCGTAAAGAAAAGTATCGCGGTGGAGACTCCTGCGTATGGTTTGAATACACCGCTGGGCAGCTTTATAACTGCGTCCAATTTATGATCTTCGACGAGAGTGCGACGAAGTGCCTTGTGCGCAGTTGACGATCCGAACAAGACACCTTCCGGGACGATGACCGCCGCACGTCCACCGTTCTTCAACAGGCGAAGTGTGAGCCCCAGGAAGAGCAACTCGGTCTTCTTCGTCTTTACGATCTGCAGCAGGTCCTTCGCAGTCGTCTCGTAGTCGAGGCTGCCCGCGAATGGCGGGTTCGCGAGCACTAGGGTGAAGTCGCCGCCGGCGACAAAGTGCTCCTCGGCGAGGGAATCGCGCCGCTCGATGGTCGGATTTTCGACCCCATGCAGCTGCATGTTCATGCTGCCGATGCGGCTCATTGAAGCGTCTGAATCGAACCCAGTGAACGCGAAGCGGTTGAAGTGGTCGCGGCTCACGGCATCCGCCCAAATCTCGGGATGGTGATCGCGTAGGTATTCCCCTGCCTCCACCAGAAAGCCTGCCGTGCCGGCAGCCGGGTCGATGATCTTGTCTGCAGGGGTGGGTGCGGCCATGTCGACCATGAGTTTGATGATGTGGCGTGAGGTGCGGAACTGTCCGTTCTGGCCCGACGTCGACAGCTTGCTCAGCATGTACTCGTAAATGTCACCCTTGGTGTCGCGGTCATCCATCGGGATGTCCTCTAGAAGGTCGACAACTTTGGATAACAGGGCTGGCGTAGGGATCGTGAAACGGGCGTCCTTCATGTTGGCGGCGAAGCTTGATCCTGCTTCACCAAGCCCGCGGATGAATGGGAACACGTTCTGGTCGATGACCTCGTACATCTCCGCCGCAGAGATGTTTTGAAACCGCGACCAGCGAAGATCAGAAAAAGGCCGCGGACGACGACCCGAATCATCCGTGCCCTCCGGAAACACCGGGTCCTCGATCGGCTGACCGAGCGTGTTCGCCTTGTTCTCTTTCAAGGTCTGCAACTCGTCGAGGCGCTTGATGAACAGCAGGTAGGTGATCTGCTCGATGACCTCCATCGGGTTGGCTATACCGCCCGACCAGAAGGCATTCCAGACCTTGTCGACCTGGGACTTCAATTCACCTGTGACCATGTACGTGTACTCCTCGAGCGATCGCGATCAACGAGCTTCGACCGCAGATAGAGTTTGGCAGAACGACAAGCGGGCACTGAACGGGTTCGGATCAGCAGCTCTCTAGCCGCCGGTTCAGCGGGATTGGATAGGTGCCTACTTTCCTGAATCCCAGACACGGTCGGTGCGGATGAGCCAAGCGTTGTAGGAGAGCAATCGCACTCGCCTCGCCTCTCGCTCGCTGAAGGCGGCTCTCCAGCGTTGGACACGCGACTGCACGTACTCGAGATACTCCGCAGCGTTCCCCGTCCAGCGATTGTCGTAAACCAGGTCGTCCTGTACCGACTGCGGCGAGATGTCGATCCACATGACCGAGCCTGCACCGTTTCCGATCGAGTCCCTGAGCGAGTGGGTCAGATGGCCCCACCCACCAGGAGTGATTTCGCCAACGCGAAGGCATGAGGCAAATGCGGCGGACATCACCGTTCGCCAGGCGGACAAAACGCATTCTGACTGCAGGAGCCAGAGCCGTTCGCGCAGCTCAGGTATCCAGCTGAGTAAATCGTCCGCCGCGCTTCGTCTTTGGGCTCGCCTGTCGTCGTTCCGGCGACGTCGGCCATCAGTGAGCGCGGTGATAACCGAGCTGATCGCACTACCCGTCGCTCGCACAACTACGTCAGACATTGCTGGCTCCTCTCTTCACATCCGTGGTGAAGCGAAGTCAACCAGAAACCACCCACTTCGAGCAGGCGAATACGGCAATTCCTTTTGCCCGGTCATGCTCCGTTCAGGCGCGCGGAAGAGCCAATAGTGCTCTGAGCCGATCAGCCCTGGTGGCGGTAAGAGCTCCGGTCCTGAGGAGAAGGAGTTGCCGATTCAACCACCGCGCTGACGCGAATTCGGCCTGATCATCGGCGACGAGGCACGGAAGCACGCCAGTCTCCGTAATGATGCGCGCGCACATCGCGTAGTTCTGCTCCCATCGCTGGCCCCACGGATCCCAGCTGAACGCTGGAGAAACATCGAGGCGGACTTTCTGAAACAGGGTCAACCCATCTTCGAAGCGCCGCTGATAGCGGGCCCATTCACCCAACCTCCTCTCGGACGGCGGCGGTGCTTTCCTATTGCGGGTGTTTTCTCGCGGCGATCGCCCCTCTTCCCGCCAAAACGACTCGTAGCGGAAGACTAGATTGGCCCACTTGATCGCCAGCTTGGATGCGACCGCACGGTCGGGCGCGATCCCGCCGCTTCCGGACTCGTCCGCTAGCAAGTAGCCCCGCGATCGCGGGTCTTGATCATCGAGTTGTTCCCAGCGCTTGACTGCCTCGTCGTGAAGGTATTTCGGGGTGCTGTCGCCATGCATGAGATCCCATTCCGGGTCGCACGATCGGCGACCTCATGGGCTCCATGCGCGGACAGACACCCGCACGCCGCCGAGGCTGTCGGGTTTGTCGCAGAGTCGGCGGTTTGAAATGGGCCGTTTTCCTACGGTGGTGCTGTGAGCGGATTCCGCCGACTCGCGAACAGCCCAGGAATGGACATGCCTTCACGAGTAGTCGTGCTGAAAAGCCGGTCGTCAGCGCGCCATCCGAACCGGCGAGGGGATGCCCGTAGGGCGATCGTGACAATCGAAGGCGTCGAATGACCGGGGCTTATGACAGGGATGTGTCGTCGGCGCCGTCAACCTACGTGCCGATTCTGGCTCTGCCGTACAGGGACGTGATCGGCGCGTTCGTGCGTGATTCGGTCGTCGAAGCCGCTCGGCTCACGGATCGAACGGAGCGGGATTTGTATGCGGCAGCGACACCGTTCGTGCTTTGGTGCTGGCAGGTGAGAGCGACCGAGCTGATTCCGGGCCGCATCTTTCGCCGTTTCTTAGTGCAGCAGTTTGTCCATCTCGGTATGGATGCCTACTCGGTGGGTAGTCGGGCAACCCATCGTTCTGCCCTCTGGCGGATGGTCGAAGTTCTGAACCCGACGGATGTCGAAGATGGTCACCGGTCTCTCGGCCGAACCGCAACCATCGCGCCATACAACGACGTCGAACTAACCCGCCTCTATGGCTGGTCCCGAGGTCAGACGACTGCGCACCGAAGAAAAGATGCAGCGGCGCTCCTCGCGCTCGGTCTCGGGGCTGGCCTTGCGACACGCGAGCTGCTCACGGTGCGATCTGATGACGTCGTTATTGGGGAAACGGGGATTCTTGTTCGGGTGCAGGCTGGGCGCGCCCGAGTGGTCCCGGTGCTTGCCGAGTGGCGAAGGACCCTCGCCGACGCCGCGTCAGACGCAGAAAAGGGCGCCCTGTTGTTTCGACCGGGTCGCCATTCGGGCGCTGAAGGCCAGGTCACTGACTTCATCACCCGGTCGCGAACAACCGTCGACGTCCGCCCCAGCCGGATGCGGTCCACCTGGCTGCTGAACCACCTTGCTCTCGGAACGAGCGCCCGCGAACTGCTGCGCATCTCCGGGCTCAAGAATTACGCGGCCCTGGACAAGATCGCTGAATTCCTTCAACCCGACGACATGAAGCAAAAACTTTGAAAAGAGTTTTCCTTACTCTGATCTGCACTTCCCGCGGCGGCGTGGCGACATCTCGACTGATTTTGGCTTCAATTTTCCAATACTCCGAAAAGCGCCGCACACGCATTCCGCATGATCAAACACCGACTCACCGACAAGCCCGTGCCAACCAACATCGAAACGCTTCGGCACGTCGACCCGACGATGCCCGACTGGACCTGGCGCATCATCACCAACTACGAACCACGACTTTCCGCCACGCAGTGGGAGGCGACCCGTGAATTCGTCATCAGTTGCGTTCTCTCCATGAAACCGCGAACCTTCGACAACGCACGTCGGCTCATGACCATGACCAGCCGGTACGTCGCGTGGTGGTGGGCACGCAACGGCGGAGAGCTGAACATTCAGGGTGTCTTCGCTGAGAACGACCGGCGGCTCTACCTTGCCGAAGTGCTCCCCAAGCACAGCAGCATCTACCGGTGGGGCGTTCAACGCCAGCTCATCGAGCTGGAAGACAGCATCAAGCCGCGACGTGCAGACCTCATCCGTTTCGGCACCCACAAAGAACACCGCGCCCCCTACACATCCAAGGAGCTCGCAACACTACTCAGCTGGGCCAACGGGCTCACGACAATCCTGAAGCGCCGCAATGCCTGGGCACTCCTCGGCGGATGCGGAGGAGCAGGACTGAGCGCTGCCGAACTCATAGCGGCGCAAGTCGAGGACGTGGCCGTCCACGAGGGCGTGATGTTCGTGAACGTGCGCGGCGACAAGCCGCGGCTAGTTCCCGTGGCCGAACCCTGGAACCGCGTACTTGCGCGCAGCCTCGAAGGGCGCGAAACGGGTGACCTCTTTCACGGGATCCGAATTCGCGAATATCCCCCGCGCGTTCTGCAACTGTTCCTCACCGACCATCCATGCCAGCCTCGTCCGAGCGCCGCAAGACTCAATTGCGGTTGGATTGTCGCCCTCCTCGATGCAGCAATCCCCTTGCCGCTCATACTCCAACTCGCGGGCATGAGCTCCGCCTCGGGCTTGCAGAGATACCTCAACCACGCCAAACCCGCTGCGCTCGCAACTCACCTCAGCCAGATCACCTCGGCGGTGACCCGATGATTTCCAACGGAGGAGCGACCGAAGAAACGGACTTTGGAGGCATTAGCGAAAGAGAGATATTCCGCACATCTAGTTCCCATGCATTCGTCGACGACGAGACGATTGAGGTTGCCCGCCGCCGAGTGGCGACCACCGGCGTCGTCGAATCACTCGCTCAGTGGCGCCGCCAAGATAACCCAGCGGTCGGAGCAGGCGGCCGTCCCATGCTGATCGGAGATGAAGCCATCCTGGTCGGACTGACGGTACTCGCATCCGAACATGCCCCACTCCTGATCACCAACCTGGCCGAGCTGTTTCAATATCGGCTCTCACCCCAGGCCCGACTCGACCTTGGGCTGCCTGTGCCCGCAGCCGGCTTGGAAGCTGGCGCCCTGGAGAGCCGACGCTGGTATCGGAACACCCACAACGCGTTCCATCGGCTCATCAAGCCCATCGATCCGTACCCACAGCGACGCTACCTCGCACTCACGTACACAGAAATCAAAGAAATTCTCGACGCGCATGACGTCGAGCGAGAGGTTGTCGTGAAGGCGCGACTGGACGAACTGACCAAGTCGTTCCTGACAATGTCGTTCATGGAGCAACCGCGTCGGCTCCGCCGGGCAACCAAGCGCATCGACTTTTCGCTGGACCAGACCTTCATCAAACCGCCGACGAAGAAGGGGTTCTCCCGAAAAGGGCTGCCGCAGCGGGTTCGCGAGGAAGTCGGCAAGACGCGCCGCCAACTGAAGCCAGGGCCGGTCGACGCGTTCGCCGGCTACTACGTCACGAAAGCGGAGCACCCAGATCTTCCAAGGGGAAGCGTCGATCCGACCGCGCCCGGTCGCGGTGGTAAGTACGACGGCATGAGCGTCGACTGGGGCTGGATGGCAAACATCGCAGTCCGGGTCAACGCGGATGCCAAAGAAGCAGGACATTGCCCTCAGGTCGCCACTGCGTTCACTCTAAGCATGCCGAACATCGGCGTCTCAGAAGAAGCGGTCGAGCTAATGCGCGCGACCAAGGATCTCGACCCCGATCTACTGCCGGGGCTCGTCGATGCCGATAAGGCCTACTTTGCGAACGCTGTCGTCGAACGCCTGCACGAACCAACGTTCAATCTCGGCTTTACTCCCTCGACCGAATACCGTGTCGATCGTCTCGGCGTTCAAGCCACCAAAGCCGGCGCCGAACTCATCGAGGGCAAGTTCTACTGCCCAGCGATGCCGAAGGAGCTGAAGAGCGCAACACAGGATCACCTCAAGAAGGACAACCCAATCGACGAGGACACTCTCTACCTGCGCCATAAGGAGCGCACCTATTTTGAACTGCGTCCAAAAGAGAAGCCCGATGAAAAAGGACGAGTACCAATGATGTGCCCCGCCTCGGGGCCGAGCGCGACCGTACTCTGCCCACTCAAAGAGCTCGCGAAGGGCGCGCCCGATAAGGAGCGGCGAGAGGTCGACCCCGAGCAGGTTCCCGAGTTTCCGGAGAAGATTTGCACGCAGCATTCGGTCTCGTTCAACGAATCGGACGGCATGCGCCAGAAGCAGGCATTCGACTACAAGAGCAAGGAATGGCACGCCTTCCACAAGCACGCTCGCAACTCGATCGAGTCGCTCAACGCCGGAATCAAGGACCAGGCTCACGAGGTTGTAGAAGAATCCTCGCGGCGGTGTGTGCGGGGGTTCGCCGCTGCCCAGCTTTTCGTGACAATCCTGCTCACGAACTACAACCTCAGAAAGATTGCTAGCTTCCTCCGTAAAGCCTGGGTCGCGTCGAAGAAAATCGTTTCCGGTCCCGTATCCACATCGAAGGTGCGGCGACGCGACGGCGTATGGCACAACCCGTATACGGGGACCTATCCACCCGGCGCACGACCTGAACCTGCCACCAGCCCGAAGTCGTGCATCTCACGACATAGGCCGACACCAGCCTGAACACCGCCGAAAGGCAAAGCCCACCAGCTATTCCGAACAATTTGGCGCGCCTAAAACGCCGCTGAAGCCTGATCGCGTCAGCGCGGCCAAGCACATTGGACGAGTAGCCAACTGTGGATGAACTCGAATCTCACCCAAACAAAGAATCGCTCCGGAGAATTCTCCGGAGCGATTACTTTTTGGCCAGTTCTTGGAACAGTTCCTAGAACTGCCCCATTGTCGGGCTGACAAGATTTGAACTTGCGACCCCTTGACCCCCAGTCAAGTGCGCTACCAAGCTGCGCCACAGCCCGTGGCTCGCGGTCCTCGCGGACAACTCGAAAAGCTTACCGCAGCCACGTCTTGAGCTCGGGCCACGCGGCGGCGAAACCAGGGTGAAGGGGAAGAGCATCCACCTCATCCACCGGCACCCAGCGCAGTTCGTGACTTTCCTGATCGGCGACAACGGCATCGAACGGTTCCAGTGCCTGGGCAATCACGGTGGTGTACGACCAGAATCCGAGATCCAAAACGGAAGTGTGAAGGATGCGCAGATCTACGCTCGGAACACTCGCCTCCTCGGCCGCCTCGCGAAGTGCGGCAGCTTCAGCCGACTCGCCCTGCTTGCGTGCTCCCCCGGGAACGCCCCATGTGCCACCAAAATGGCTCCACGCGACCCGATGCTGCATCAGGATGCCAACCGCCGGATCCCAGACCACAAGACCAGCAGCTCCAAAACGGCCCCAGAATCGCTGGCCATCGGGACCCTCAACCCAGGCATCTCCTGGATCTCGCTCTCCCATCGGAGGCAAGGATGGCGGAAGCATCACCCCTCCAGTCTGCCCTGTTTCGGCTGCCTCGCGAGCCGCGAGAAGTTCTCCACAGATTAGAATAAACTTTCGAACCTCATTGCTCGCCCTGCGACAATTGTGTTATGTCAAATCTCGCCGAGCAGCTTCTGGAGTCAGCGTCCGCTGTCGCCACGCTCGGTACCGCGCCCGAAGACATCGCGGCTCTGGATGACGCCAGCGTGCTCGAGGGGATGAAGCTGATCACCGCTCATCGTCGTGGGCTTCAGGCATACGAAGTTCTCCTGTCGTCAGAAATCGCTAAGCGATCGTCCCATCAGTTCGGCAACGCCGGACTGGCTCGAAGCAACGGATCCGCGACGCCGGCGATCTTGATCCAGTCGCTCACCGGCGGCTCGATTGACGAGGCGACGAAGCTTGCGCGGATGGGCGAGGTCGTCGCAGCAGCCGAACACGATGCCAATGCCCTGATGGATGCCGAGGCAGGGTTCGCCGAACACGATGGCGCCGGTCCGGCGCATCCGGGCCCCGCACCGACAGACCCGGTACCTTCAGACCCGGTACCCACACACCCGGTGTTCACATACCCAGTGCTCACAGATGGCGCGCAGCCGCCGGTATCACCGCTTGCCGCGGCTACGGTCACCGGCGACATTTCGCTCGCCGCGGCAGACGCAATCCGCAAGGGGCTCGGCAAGCCGGATGCGGCAATCACAATGGACCGGCTGCGCCTCGCCGAAGCCACGCTGTTGCGGGATGCCGGCAAGATTTCCCCCGAAGCACTGCTCAAGCTGGCACGAGTCGCCCGAAGTGAACTCGACCTCGAGGCCGTCGCACGTGGGCAGAAGAAGCGTGCACAGCTGCGCTATGTCCGCACTTGGCAGAGAGATGGAATGTCGGGCGGTTCGTGGTCGATCCCCGACGAAGATGGCGGCGCCGACATCTACACCGCCCTCAAACTGATGCTGGCCTCACGGACCGGTGGCCCGCGATTTCCGCAAACGGACGAGGCCGGAAACCCAATCCGTAAGAGTGCAGCTCAAATTCAGCTCGAAGACACTCGCACTTTCGAGCAGGTCGCCGCCGATGGATTTGTCCAGGTGTTTCAGAACGGTCTCCGCGTTGACCCTTCAATCGTCCCGGGTGCGGGTCGCGCTCCCGTTCGCGTGATTGTGACCGACAAAGTGCTCATGGAGCGGCGCGGGACAGCCTCACTCGAAGGTTCTCTGAGCAAGATCACCGTCGAAAAACTGGAAGAATACCTCTGCGAAGGTGGGCAGGTCGGCGTTCTCTTCGACGAAAACGGGAATCTCATCGACGTTGGTCGCGAACAGCGACTGTTCACAAAGAGACAGCGCACCGGGTTAGCGGTCAGAGACGGTGGATGCCGCTATCCCGGATGTGATAAGCCCCCGTCCTGGACCGAGGCACATCACATACTGCAGTGGGCACGAGACCACGGTCGAACGGACATCATCAATGCGATCCTCCTGTGCCGATATCACCACATGCTGATCCACGAACTGGGCGCGGAGATAATCCAAGACCGCGCAACCTACTGGTTGAAGCTGCCGAAGTCGATGGATCCGAGTCAGACACTTGTCGAAATGCCGAGCAAGAACCCGATCATTGCGGCGATGGCGCACGCAAGTGCGAGCTAGCCGTCGGCTGCCGCTTTCAGCCCGGCAATGTCGAACTTCACGCTGCTAAGCATGGCCTGCATGGCCCGAGAAGCTCGCGCGGGATCCGGATCTGTGAGCAGCTTCATCAGGATCGACGGAACAATCTGCCACCGAACACCAAACCGATCGCGAAGCCAGCCGCAGGCGACTCCCGCTCCACCACCGGCGATTAGTCCATCCCAGATCCTGTCCAGGTCCTCCTGGCTATCGACCGTGGCCCACATCGAAAAGGAGTCGTTGAACGGCTCGTGCGGTCCGCCGTTGAATGCTTCGTACTGACAACCCGAAATCTCGAATGAGACCGACATGAGCGAACCCTCGGGCGACGGACCACCCGGTCCCCACTCGCGCTTTCCCAGAATCGAGCCGCCAAGGAGACCAACGTATAGGTCAGCCGCCTCATCGGCGCCGGACTCAAACCACAAAAACGGATGAACTGACTGCATACGACCCAACCTACGCAGATACCGGCACGGCCGAAAGGAGTCCGCCGGGGTCAGTGAACCCCGGACACGGACCATCCATCCATCCATCCATCCGTCACTTGACCAGTCGGCTGGCGAGTACAGCTAGTCAGCCAAGGCGAGAAACGACCCAATAGCTCGACTGAAGTTCTCGGGATCCACCGCTCCGGCAAGTTCACGAGCCGAATGCATTGAAAGGAGGGCAAGGCCGACGTCAACCGTTCGAATACCGAGCCTGGTCGCGGTCAATGGACCAATCGTCGATCCGCACGGAATGGCGTTGTTGGACACAAACTCCTGATACGCAACGCCTGCCGCATCGCAGGCCCGAGCCCATTCGGCCGCACCAAGGGCATCCGTCGCATAGCGCTGGTTCGCATTGATCTTAAGGATCGGACCTGCGCCCGCAATCGGACGATTGACCGGATCGTGCTTCTCCGGGTAGTTCGGATGAACAGCATGACCAGCATCAGCCGACAAACACCATGACGACGAAAGCGCACGAAGACGATCGGACGCGGTCGCCCCAAGTCCGTCCGCTATTCGAGTGAGAACGTCCGACAAGAAAGGGCCACTCGCGCCGGAACGAGTCTCCGAACCGACCTCTTCATGATCGAAAGCCGCGAGAACGGTGATCGAGTCGGACCGCCCGGATGATCCGAGGAAGGCCGTAAGCGACGAATGTACCGAAGAAAGATTGTCGAGACGACCGCTCGCAAAGAGTGCGTCGTCGAGACCGAAAACGGCTGGCGGCTGCGTATCGGCGACCGAGATGTCGTAACCGGCGACTTCGGCAGCCGTTTGTCCGGCAAGTCGGGCAAGGTGACCAACGAGATCGGCCTGATCGACGTCGCCAAGACCGACGACCGGATTAAGGTGACGCTGTGGGTCAAGCTTGAGGCCCTCAGTATTGACTGCCCGATCGAGATGAACGGCCAACTGCGGAAACCGGAGTAGAGCACCGGTGCGCACGAGTGCTGTTGACCCATCCCGAAATGCGAGACGACCAGCGAACTCCAGCTCGCGATCGAGCCAGGAATTGAACAGAGGACCGCCATAGACCTCGACACCAGCCTGCAGCCAGCCCAGTTGCCCGGTAGTCGGCTGTGGCTTGAGCTTGAAACCCGGCGAATCGGTGTGTGAACCCACGATCCGAAACGGAGTAATAGGCCCAGCGGACGCCGGCTGCCGCCACGCAACGATTGCTCCGTCGCGAACGACGAAGCGATTGCCGGCGTCGGAATCCCAGCTCTCGGCTTCATCCACCTCGGTAAACCCTGCGGCCGAGAGCTGGCGAGCCACTTCAGCGACCGCGTGAAAGGAAGAAGGAGAGGCTTGGATGAACTCGGTCAGCGATTTGAGATGGTTCGACATTGGCACGGGGTCAATTCAAGCAGGGATGGCAGTAAAGTCTGCGTGGCGGCGTCTCGATGACGGCGGCGACTTGGTCTCGCGCCTACTCAACCCGAGAGATCGGGAAATCGACTCGAGGGATAGGAAACCACCCGGGACCACGACCCTAGCGGCGGCGGCGCTCGCGAACTCGCATGTTGACGTTGATCGGGCTTCCCTCGAATCCGAAAATCTCGCGAAGTCGACGAGTAATGAATCTCCGGTACTGCGGGTCGAGGAAACCGGTCGTGAAGAGAACAAACGTCGGCGGTCGCGAGGCGGCCTGAGTCCCGAAAAGGATGCGAGGCTGTCGACCTCCGCGAACCGGATGCGGATGTTCTGCAGTCAGTTCGGCAAGGAGCGCATTGAACTTACCGGTTGGGATTCGGGTATCCCACGACTCGAGAGCAGTTTCCAGAGCCGGAACGAGCTTCTCCATGTGCCGACCGGTTTTCGCAGAAATGTTGACCCGGGGCGCCCAGGAGACGTGACTCAGATCCTGCTCGATTTCCCGTTCCAGATAGCGTCGTCGCTCGTCATCAAGAAGGTCCCACTTGTTGAAGGCAAGAACGAGGGCACGACCCGACTCGAGAACGAGATCAACGATTTTCAAATCCTGAACGCTGACTGGTTCTGTCACATCAATAATGACGATTGCAACCTCGGCCTTTTCGAGGGCCGCAGTCGTGCGAAGAGTCGCGTAGAAATCGGCACCTTGGGCAAGGTTGACGCGACGACGGATGCCCGCAGTGTCAACGAAGCGCCAGTACTTGCCGGCGATTTCGACCTGTTCATCGACGGGATCGCGAGTTGTTCCCGCAAGATCGTTGACGACAACGCGCTCTTCGCCCGCCGTTTTGTTGAGGAGGCTCGACTTTCCCACATTGGGTCGGCCAAGAATCGCGACGCGACGAGGGCCGCCCACTTCCTCTTTGGCGACCGCCGAGACCTCGGGAAGAACAGTAATTACTTTGTCGAGAAGGTCGGCAACGCCACGTCCGTGGAGTGCGGAAACCGGCCACGGTTCGCCGAGACCCAAACTCCACAGTACGGATGCGTCCGCCTCCTGACGTGGATCGTCAACCTTGTTGGCGACCAGAATCACCGGCTTCTTCGTTGCGCGCAGCATGCGAACAACGTGCTCATCGGTCGACGTCGCTCCGACGGTTGCGTCAACGACAAAGAGAACGGCATCGGCAAGGTCGACGGCTACTTCTGCCTGGGCCGCGACGGATGCGTTGATTCCACGCGCATCCGGCTCCCATCCGCCGGTGTCGACGATCGTGAATCGGCGATTGTTCCACTCGCCCTTGTAATTCACGCGGTCGCGCGTGACTCCCGGAGTATCCTCGACAACTGCTTCGCGACGACCAAGAATTCGATTGACGAGAGCCGACTTACCGACGTTCGGTCGACCAACAATCGCAAGAACCGGAAGCGCCGGAAGAAAAACGATTGCATCCGGGTCTTCGGTAACGCTCTCGAGAACATCGAGGTCGTCGTCATCGAGCTCATAGTCCTGGAGGCCCGCGAGAAGGGAAGCCGCGCGCTGAGCAGCATCCGCTTCGGAGAGCGAGTTGAGGCGCTCGACAATTCCGCTGTCCACCTCGCCGAAGTCGTCGGTGTCGTCGTCTGCCATGGGAAGTCCTGCCTCGGTTGTTGCTCGTGGTTTTCAGCGGCTGGTTTGCCCAGCGAGTCCTAGTTCGACTCCTCGCGTGCATGGACGAGGGCGACCACGGCGGCGACCGTTTGGTCGAAGTCGAGATCCGTCGAATCGACGGTGGTAACACCGTCGGCGGCGTTCATAAAGTCGACGACCTTCGAATCTTGGGCATCTCGGGATGCGAGCTGCCGGGCAGTCGACTCGGCGGAAACTCCTGAAAGCTCAGCCGAACGCCGTCCTACTCTAACCGCTTCGGATGCGGTGAGCAGTATTCGAACGTCCGCATCGGGTGCGACAACGGTTGTTATGTCACGACCCTCAACGATGATTCCGGGACGTTCGCTCTCGCCGATGATGTCGCGAAAGAGTCCCACCATAAACGAGCGCACTTCCGGAATGCGAGCAACGGAACTCACTTCGGCACTGACGTTCGGCTCACGGATGTCGCTGGTGATGTCATTCGAGTCGACACGAACGTAGTAATTGTCGGGATCGGTGCCGATTTCGTAGTTGAAAGTGGGAAGCAACTCGGTGACCTGGTCGGGATCGGAAGTGTCGACGCCTCCCGCAATACACACCCAGGCAAGAGCGCGATAGGCGGCGCCGGTGTCCTGGTAGTCGAATCCGAGAACGCGAGCAGCCGAACGACTAACACTCGATTTACCCGATCCCGCCGGACCGTCAACGGCAACAACGATGGTCACGCGAATGCCCCGGCAATCTTCCACCCACGGGATTGGAGTTCCGAGGCGAGGCGATCTTCTGCTTCCGGAAGAACACTGATTTCCGCGAGACCGAACTGGGCTCCCGGCGAGTGTTCGAGACGGAGGTCTTCGAGATTCACACCGACCGATCCGATTTCGGTGAGCAAACGAGCGAGTTCCCCGGGCACGTCATCAACAAGAACGATCAACTGGGCAAAGTGCTTTGCGACACCGTGCTTCCCGGGAATTCGAGCAACACCGGAGTTTCCGTTCGCAAGACTCTCCGCAATTGCCCGACGAGCCCCTGGCGCGAATGGATCGGAGAGAGCCCCGATAACGGTGTCGAGGTCGTCTCGATAGTCCCTGAGGACGCCAACAACCTGGTCGGCATTGGCTCCGAGAATCTGCACCCAGAGTTCCGGTTGGCTACCGGCAATTCGCGTCGTGTCGCGAAATCCCTGCCCGACGAGACTGACGGCGGCATCGCTTCCGTCGAGAAGGCGAGCGGCAAGAAGAGAGGCAATGACCTGCGGAACATGCGAAACAAGAGCGACGCTGCGATCGTGTTCCGCGGCATCCAGAGCAACGGGAGCAGCGCCGAGGTCGAGAGCGAGCGCTTCGATCGCCGAATCGGCGGCACGACGATCGGCGATTCCCTCATGGTTTGCAATTACCCACGGTCGGCCGACGAACAGATCGGCGCGAGCGGATATTGCACCTCCACGCTCACGTCCAGCCATCGGATGGGAGCCAACATACCGAGAGACATCTGCACCGAGAGCACGCAGTTCACCAAGAGGAGCGAGCTTCACACTCGCGACATCGGTTACCAGGGCCGATGGATATGCGGCCAGCTCGGCCGCAACGGTTTGCGCGACAACGTCCGGCGGAACACAGACAACAATGAGCGCCGGTTCGTCGCCATCGCGGGCGGCTCGTCCGGCGCCGTAGTCGATGGCGAGACGCACGGTCGACGGTGAAATATCGGCAAGTATTACCTCAACACCGAGAGAGCGAAGACCTAGTCCAATGCTCGAGCCGAGAAGGCCAGCGCCGACAATGCGAACGGGGGCCGTGGTTCTGGCCGAGCCAGTGGTCTCGATGGCGACGCTCACGACTTCCTGTCCCCTCGGCTGCTCTGATCTGGGTCGCTTGGACTGCCGCCAGAGGATGGTCCGCTGCGCGACAGCGTCAACAACTGGCCAAGCTCAACTTTAGTGAGGTCCCGAATCTGTCCAGAACCGAGAGTTCCGAGGTGAAGAGGTCCGAACTGGCGGCGAACGAGTTCAAGCACCGGATGCCCGACGGCAGAAAGCATCCGGCGGACAATTCGATTGCGACCCGAGTGGAGTTCAATCTCGATCATCGACTGACCGCGAGAGGGAGTGCCGAGAAGTTTCGCGCGATCCGCGGCAATGGGTCCGTCATCCAGGTCGATACCAGACGTCAATCGGCGAAGTGTCGCCGGCGACACATCACCCTGTACTTTCGCAATGTAGGTCTTTGAAACACCAAACGACGGATGGGCGAGAACCTGGGCGAGTTCGCCGTCGTTGGTCAGAACGAGAAGACCACTCGTTGGGGCATCCAGTCGACCAACGTTGAAGAGCCGTTCCTCGTAGTCGCGGGTGTAGAGACTGAGATCGGGTCGACCGTTTTCGTCGTGAAGAGAACTGACAATGCCAACCGGTTTATTGAGCATGAGGTAGCGGCGAGTTGGATCGAGCTGGATGGCCGTTCCATCAACGGAAATGAGGTCGGTCGGAAGAACTCGTCGTCCCGGTTCGACAATCACCTCCCCGTTGACGGTCACTCTGCCCGCAGCAATGAGCTCCTCGGAGGCGCGCCGACTCGCCACACCCGCAGCAGCCATCACTTTCTGGAGCCGTTCACCCTGCTGGCTCGGGTCGTCGACTCCGCCGTTCTCGGTCATCGAAGGTCGTCGAATCCCGACGATCCGTCCGAAAGGAGAGGAGAAATCGGCGGCAGTTCCTCGATCGAATTGATCCCAAGCTGGATCAGCATGAGATCGGTTGTCGAGTAGTGAATTGCGCCGGTTTCGCTGTCCGTGTACGCCTCGGTGATGAGACCGCGACCGAGCAGCGTTCGAACGACGGAGTCGACATTGACGGCGCGAATCGACGCAATCGATCCACGACTAATCGGCTGCTTGTAGGCAATGACAGCGAGCGTTTCGAGAGCCGCCTGGGAGAGACGAGACGGATTCTGGGTAAGAACGAAATCACGAACCACATCGTCGAAGTCGCTTCGCACATAGATGCGCCATCCTCCGCCGACTTCGCGAAGCTCAAATCCGCGACGGACTCCGCCACTTTCTCCGTCGTAGTCGACGACAAGCGCCTCAATCGCCTGGCGAACCGCGGCAATTGGAGCTCCAACGGCGGTTGCGAGAGACACCAGAGTTTGCGGTTCGTCGGCAACCATGAAGATCGCTTCGAGCGCGCGCGGAACATCGCCGGGAAACGTTCTCGGCTCGGCGGCAACATCCGGGGAAACCGACGAAGCATCAGCCTCGTCGCTTTCTTCGGCGAAAGCCTCAACTGTCATAATCGGCTCCCAGGTTCGCGAGACTGTCGTCGTTCCAGTGTTCGGCTGTCCAGTGCAGTGTCAGTTCTCCGAGCGGCTCCAGCTGGTCGTATGCGATGTTGCCGCCGCGGTAGAGCTCGAGCACAGCAAGGAACCGGGCAATAATCACACCCTTTTGGTCGGCTCCGGCGATGAGTTGACGAAAGGTCATGGGATCTCCGCGACGGAGCAGGGCGACAACGTGTGCGGCCTGTTCCCGGATGCTGACGAGCGGAGCGTGAAGATGATCGAGTCCGACGACGGGCAACTCGCGAGGCGCGAAAGCGAGTGCGGCAAGAGCGGCAAAATCGTCGGAGGTAAGCGTCCAGACCAGCTCCGGAGTCTGCTTTCGGTACTTCTCCTCGAGTCGGACGGCTCGGAAGTGCCTGGTCGACTCAGAATCGAGACCGGTCGAGAACCACTGTGCCGCTTCCTTGAATGCCCGGTACTGGAGAAGTCGCGCGAACAAAAGATCGCGAGCTTCGAGAAGCGCAACGTCCTCGGCATCCACGAGTTCGCCCTGCGGAAGAAGGCCGGCAACCTTGAGATCGAGAAGAGTCGCAGCAACGACGAGAAACTCACTGGCCTGGTCCAATTGTGGAGTGCCTGCACTGAGCCCCGTCGAAGTGCCCATACCCCGCAGATACGAGATGAACTCGTCGGTTACCTTGCTGAGCGACACCTCGGTGATATCCATCTCGTGCTTCGAAATGAGCGAAAGAAGCAAGTCGAATGGACCGCTGAAATTGGAGAGGTTGACTGAGAATCCGGTGTCGGCGAGCGCATCGGCGCCGGCGTCGGACAGGCTGCGGTTCTCCCCTTCCAACTCGACGGCCGCGCTACGCGACGGCGCCACGAGAGATCAGTTCTCGCGCCAGCTGCCGATAGGCATCCGCCGCGGAATGGTCCGGAGCAAAGGTAGTCAACGGTTCACCAGCAACACTCGCATCGGGGAACTTTACCGTGCGACCGATGACCGTTTCGAGCACGTCGTCTCCAAAGGTGCTCACAACGCGCTCAAGCACCTCGCGAGTGTGCAGCGTTCTACCGTCGTACATCGTTGCGAAAATGCCGTCGAGTTTGATGGCCGGATTGAGTCGATCGCGCACCTTGTCAATGGTCTCGATGAGCAGAGCAACGCCGCGAAGCGCGAAGTACTCGCATTCGAGGGGAATGAGAACCCCGTGAGCGGCGGTCAGAGCGTTGACGGTGAGGAGGCCGAGCGACGGCTGGCAGTCGATAAGGATGACGTCGTAGTCGTTCTGGATGGGTCGAAGAACGCGAGCAAGAATCTGCTCGCGGGCAACCTCGTTGACCAGGTGGACCTCGGCCGCGGAAAGGTCGATATTGGCAGGAAGCACATCGAGGTTTTGTACAGCGGTGGGAATGACCACCGATGCGGTGTCTTTGACGGTTCCGAGAAGCAGGTCATAGATGGTCGTCACGTCGTGGGTCGGAACGCCAAGGCCTGCCGACAGTGCGCCCTGCGGATCAAAGTCGATAGCGAGAACGCGACGACCATACTCGGCAAAGGTCGCTCCGAGATTTATCGTGCTCGTGGTCTTGCCGACACCACCCTTTTGGTTGCACAGCGCAATAATCCGAGCGGGTCCGTGCCCACGAAGTGCGGGCGGTTCGGTAAAAAGTGTCTGGGGTCGCCCGGTTGGACCGAGCATGCCGGTAGCAAGATCCTCAAAGCCGGTGAGCACGGCTGATTCATCCTGCGACGTTGTCATCTCACGAGTTTACGGCGGTCGGTTCCGGGGCTGCGGCCGCACACGCGACGACCAGGAGCAGTCGCCTCAACCTCAGGTAGAAGGTTGATCTTGCGGAATCTCGATACTATTTTGCGCCGATCGCCGCACGGAGAAGTGCGACACGAGCCGCCCTGTCCGAGTCGTTTTGTCGAACGTCGCCATCCCAGATATTGATGTTGTACAGCGGATCGTCATGCGCGTACTGCGGGTAAACGTGGCAGTGCAGATGAGGAACGCGATGACCCATGACGAGGTAGTCGAGCTTGCGTGGTTCGAACACCTCCCGAATGGCGGCGGCTGTCGTTGCGACATCCGTCCAGAATCCCGCGAGTTGATCGGTGGCCAAGTCATCGAGTTCGGACAGGTGCTCTTTGAGTATGACCACGCAATACCCGGCGTGGGTTTGGTTGTGAGCGAGTCGCAGATAGGACCACGGCAGCTCGACAACGAACTCGCTGCCCGGATTGCTCGGAAGCGAAGCATCCCCGCACATGGGGCAGTCAACGCCGGCCACCATGTCCGCCCACTTCTCTTCGGGCCACCAGGTCACCGGCGGTCGCCCTTCACCAGCATTCGGGCGCTCATCGGGCCCTCGGATGCGCCGTCGTATACATGTCCCGAAGGGTGTCTGCGGTTACCAGCGTGTAGATCTGGGTCGTCGCAACAGACGAGTGGCCGAGCAGCTCCTGAACGACGCGAACATCCGCACCACCGGCGAGAAGATGAGTCGCAAACGAATGACGGAAGGTATGCGGCGAAATCTCGATCCCCAGGTTTGCTCGCTCAGCGACGGCGCGAATAATAAGCCACGCGTTCTGTCGCGAAACGCGCTGACCCCTGGCTCCGAGGAATAGCGCTGGAGTCGACGGTCCACGAGCCGAGAAGATCGGCCGCGCACGCACGAGGTACGCATCAATGGCCGAACGCGCATAGCTGCCGAGCGGCACTATTCGCTGTTTGCCTCCCTTGCCGAAGAGCCGAACGATGTCGCCCTCGATCACATCGTCGACGTTCAAGTCAACGGCTTCGGAAATACGTGCCCCCGTTGCGTACAGCAACTCGAGGAGAGCGGTATCGCGGAGAGCCTGCGCGGTGTCGCCGCCGGCCGCAGCAATTACCGATGCCATCTGCTCGATGGAGATCGCCTTGGGCAGGCGGCTCGGGAGCTTAGGAGGTTTCGTGCTCGCTGCGACATCGGTCTCGACGAGGTTCTCATCGAGCAGGTAGCGATGAAATCCCCGTACCGAGGACAGCATTCGAGCGGTCGATGAAGCCTCGAGCGCACCGTCATCGCGCGTTCTCAACTCACTGATAAATCCGGCGACATCCGATTGGCTGATGCCCGGAGCAGTTTCGATGCCCCTCACATCGAGAAACGCCAGATATGCCGTGAGATCGCGGCGGTATGCGGCAACGGTGTTAGCGGACAGACCGCGCTCGACGACGAGATGCCGAAGATAGCGGTCGAGACTGAACTCGAGCGATCGATCAGCCTCGGGCATGGGCGGACAGCACCGCGAGAGCGAGGATCGAGTTGCGGAGACGCCCATCGAGCACGCCGGCAACAGCTTCAGCGAGCGGCACCCAGCGAAGCACGATGTTCGCCTCCTCCTCGGTGCGGTCGAATAACTTCGCGCTGGCGCTCAGAGTTCGAGCCGAGAAGATCTGGATGGTCTCATTGCTGCCACCGGGAGTAGTAAAGAACGTCCCGAGCTCGCTCCACTCAGCGGCGACGAGGTCGGCCTCCTCTTCGAGCTCGCGTTGCGCGGCCGCCAGCGGAGCTTCTCCCGCAACATCGAGAAGTCCGGCGGGAATCTCCCAGTCGCGCATCCGAATCGGGTGACGATACTGCTGCAGAAGCAGAACTTCGCCGGCGTCGTTTACCGCGAGGATGGCGACGGCGCCGGTGTGATCGACGAAGTCGCGAGAAACCGGGTGCCCGTCGTACTCGAAAGATTCGGTTCGAACATCCCAGACCCGACCGTGAAAGGCGACCTCACTCGTCAGAATCGTCGGGTTCGACGGCTCGTCGGCGAGTTCGTGATCAGGCATCGGCAGGCACCGAGACCTCGAACAGGCGACTAGCCTGCTGGCGCTCCAGGGCGGCGCCGATCAGTCCCTTAAACAGCGGATGCGCGTGGTTCGGCCGCGAACGAAGTTCGGGATGGGCTTGAGTGCCGACATAGAACGGGTGAACGTCGCGGGGCAGTTCGACGTACTCGACGAGCGTGCGATCCGGGGAGATGCCGGAAAAGACGAGCCCCGCTTCGGATAGCTGCTCGCGATAGGCATTGTTTACCTCGTAGCGGTGACGATGACGCTCCGAAGCGACAGGAGTCCCGTAGAGTTCCTCGACCAGCGAACCGGGAGTTAGCGCCGCCTCGTAGAGCCCCAGACGCATGGTGTGCCCCATGTCACCGGACGCAAGAATGTCGACCTGTTCGGCCATGGTCGCGATGACCGGGTACTCGGTATCGGGGTTGAACTCGGTCGACGACGCTCCGGGAAGACCGGCGACATCGCGCGCAAACTCGATGACCATGCACTGAAGTCCGAGGCAGAGACCGAGCGACGGGATGCCGTTTTCGCGGGCAAATCGAAGTGCCGCAAGCTTTCCCTCGATGCCTCGGATGCCAAAGCCGCCGGGAACGCAGATTCCATCGAGGTCAGAAAGGAGTCGCGCGGCAAGCTCCGGCGACTCGCATTCATCCGACGGCACCCAGCGGAGATTCACCTTGACCGAGTGCGCGAAACCGCCGGCCTTGAGCGCCTCGGTGACGGAGAGGTACGCATCGGGAAGATCGATGTACTTTCCGACGACCCCGATGGTTACCTCGAACTTCGGGTCGTGAACGACGGAGAGAAGCTCGCGCCAACCATCCCAGTTGACCGCGCCTGCTTTTTTGAGGCCGAGTTGTTCGATGATGTACGCGTCGAGTCCCTGGTCGTGGAGCATGGTCGGGATGTCATAGATGCTCGGTACGTCGATGGCGTTGACGACGGCATCCTCGTCGACGTCGCACATGAGTGCAATCTTTCGCTTGTTGCTTTCCGAAACCGGACGATCGGAGCGAAGCACGAGGGCGTCGGGCTGAATGCCGATCGAGCGAAGGGCGGCAACCGAGTGCTGGGTTGGCTTGGTCTTCTGTTCGCCTGACGCGTTCATGAACGGAACGAGTGAAACGTGAACGAAAAAGACGTTCTTTCTGCCCAGCTCGTGACGCACCTGGCGCGCGGATTCGATGAAGGGCTGGCTCTCGATGTCACCGACGGTCCCACCGATTTCGGTGATGATGACGTCGGGTCGGATCGGATCACTCGCCTGCAGTCGCATACGGCGTTTGATCTCATCCGTGATGTGAGGAATCACCTGAACGGTGTCGCCGAGATATTCGCCGCGCCTCTCCTTGGCAATGACCTCGGAGTAAATCTGGCCCGTCGTCACGTTCGCGGCCTGATTGAGGTTGATGTCGAGGAACCGCTCGTAGTGGCCGATGTCCAGGTCGGTCTCTGCTCCGTCATCTGTGACGAAGACCTCGCCGTGCTGGAACGGGTTCATCGTTCCGGGATCTACGTTCAGATACGGATCGAGTTTCTGCATGACCACGCGGAGTCCACGGGCCGTGAGGAGATTGCCAAGAGAGGCGGCGGTGAGGCCCTTACCCAGGGATGAGACGACTCCCCCGGTGACAAAAATGTGCTTCGTGACGGACGGCCCAGCCGCGCCCTCCGAAGCCCCCATCGCAGTAACAGCCGTTTCAGATTTATCCACCACGGGTTTATAGACTATCGCGCGACGGCGGCTCGATGCTGAGAGCGACCCGCCGCCGCGCGATCAGATTTCTAGCGCGACCCAGATTTTCTGGCCGGCACCAGATCACGCACAAAGTCGATGCGCGACTCGGTGTGCGGATACCCGACCTTCGTAAACGCCGCAGCCATCGGAAAGTTGTCGTCGTCGGTTTCGGCGACAATGAACAGCGCGCCGTCGGCGATGATGCGCCTGGTGATCCACCCGAGCAGCTGGGCAGCGTAACCGTGCCCACGATGCCGATGGGACACACCGATAAACGACGCGGTGCCGGTCTCCGGCGAACCGCGAAGCCCGCCGATCACGAGGCCGACGACCCTGTCCTCGGGATCGAGCGCGAGGTACATCGACTCGAACGGATCCCTCTCGAGGTACTCGGCGACTGTTTCGGCCGCCACCGTCTCGAGATCACCTCGGCTCAGCGCATCGACGTCGTGCGCGTCAAGACTGCCAACGAGAATGTCGGCCATGATCGCGGGGAGCCGCGGATCATCCGCCCGCTCGATCGAGTCGAACCGAAGGTTCGTCGGTGGGACCTCGATGCGGGCCCCGAGTACGTCGAGTCGATACCGACGTCGGCGAACCAGCATCCGGAATCCAGAGTTCGCCAGGGTCTCGATGAGCGCCGCAACGTCCGGATCGTCGAGACCGCTCGTCGACGGCAGGAAGTGGATGAGGTCCATGGTCGCGCGGTCGGGTTCCGAGCTGTCGCGCACTGCCAGTTCGAGGAGTGCTCGCGCTATCTCGGGTCGATCGAACGGCAGGTCGAGAAAGTCCAGGATGAACGGCGTCGCGCGATGCTCAGCACCCCAACCCGCGACGACCCCGAGGATCGCGCCACCGTGGTCGCGTGCTATCCACACCCAGGCCGGCCGTCGGAATCCGAGCTTGATTGCCCGGTCGATTTGCCTTTCGGAGAAGTTGCGTTCCTGGGTGAAGCTTCGGTTCGGCGGCGTTGCCTGAAGAAGGGCTTCCCGCGCTTCGGCCGCTGAGTCGGCCACGGCCGCGGCGAATTCCGACGACCGCTGTGTGTGCTTGCCGGATACCACGTCGGGAGTACCTTCGGAGCCGGGAGATTTCGAGCCTGGAGATGTGGTCACGTCTGTCCTTTTGTTTGCGTCCCGACAGGGACGCGCTAACTGGTTAGACGTCGACCTCCGAGTGGAGGTCAACGGGAGAAGTGCGCTCTGAGCGATTGGTCATTCCCGGACCTCCCTTCTGCCTGCTCGGGCTTTGCGCGCCCGAATCCGGGCCCCACACCGAGCCTACCGTCCGGCTTGGGCGAGCGGCAGTACCATGCGAAGCTGACCCGATTCCGTGGATTGCGGCGATGCCTGAAATCCCAGGGTCCGGTAGGACAGAACCGCGTTCGTATTATCTGGATGAACGTCAACGGTCATGGTGGAAGCACCCGCCCCGATGCTGCCATCAGCAAGTAGAGCAAGTAGCGCGCGACCCAACCCCTGCCCGCGAAGCGCCGGCGCGATGGCAAAACGAGCCAGTCGCACCGCTGTGGGCGACTCGGTTATCAGCTCGCCATGGCCAATCGCCGTGTCGTCGTCTCCGAGCACGGCAGTCCACGCTGTGACACTCGGATCCAGTCGGATGCTCCGCCACTGCCCGCTGTCGAGCGGCCAGCGAAGGCGCGGCCCGGCAAAGAATCTCAGCTCGCCCGCATCCGCGAACCAGCTTCCCACCACGTCGTCGTCCGCCTCGACGAACGGTCGAAGACGGAGAGCAGCTGCGGAAGTCAGTTCCTCCATTCGGGAACCGATCGGGCCATATCGAGAAGCTCGCGCGCGTGGGTGAGACCGCTTTCCGAATCGGGAAGACCGGAAAGAAGGCGGGCCATTTCGGCGACCCGATCATCCCCATCCAACTGCCGAACGCTGCTCTCGGTAACGGTTCCGTCGCTGTCTTTCACGACGCTCAGGTGATTGGTGGCAAACGCGGCGACCTGGGCGAGGTGCGTGACAACGATCACCTGAGCCGTCTGAGCGAGTGTCGCAAGGCGGCGACCCACCTCGGTTGCGCTCGCTCCGCCCACGCCGGCATCCACCTCATCGAAGATGAAGGTGGCAACCGGGTCGGTTGCCGCGATGACCACCTCGATTGCCAGCATCACTCGCGACAGCTCGCCCCCGGATGCGCCTCGGCCGAGCGGTCGAGGATCCGAACCGGAATGCGGTTTCAGAAGGAACGAGACAGAGTCCTTGCCGGTCTGTGAGTAGTCGGGACGATCGTCGAGTGCAACGACCAACTCGGCGCCGCCCATTGCGAGTGCTGTGAGCTCGGTAGTCACGCTCTGCGAGAGCTCCTTCGCAAACCGTGCACGAATTGCGGTGAGCTCGGCAGCCAGCGCGACGATCTGATCGCGATCGGCGGCGACTTCGGCGCGAAGGGCATCGATTCGATCGGAGTCGTTGTCGAGCTCGAGCAGACGCCCACTTCCGGTATCGAGGTAGTCGATCGCGGCGTCCAGTGTTGGACCAAAGCGACGAACCAGATTGGCCAGTTCGGCGCGACGCTCCTGCACCGCCTCAAGTTCGCGACCACCGTCCGCATCGAGGTCGCTCAGATAGCGCGCCAGCTGGGATGCGATTTCGGTCACGACGATCGTCGCGTTGCCAAGAGTCTGGGCAATGAGCTCGAGGGCGGGATCGTGATCGGCAACCCGATCGAGCTGGCGCCTCGCGGAATCCAGCTGAGCAAGGGCGTCGCCCCCATCGTCAGCCGACTGGGATGAGACGAGTTCCTGCGCCTGCGCTGCAGCGAGGCGCAGGTCTTCGAGATTGCTGAGCCGGTCGGCGCGCTCGGCGAGTTCATCGTCTTCACCGCGCTGCGGCGAAATCCGCTCGATCTCCTCGATTGCTGCGCGCAGGTCGTCCGCTTCCTGGGAGCGCCGATCGCGTTCTGCGACGAGTACATCCAGTTCACCCTGCGCGGACTGCCATCGCGAGTACACGTCCTGGTAGTTCTCGAGGACGGCAGCGAGTTCACGTCCGGCGAAACGATCGAGCGTTTCCCGCTGCGCAGTTGCCGAACGCAGCCGGATCTGATCGGACTGGCCGTGAACAACGACGAGTTGCTGTCCGATTTCGTTCAGGACTCCGACGGGTGCGGCCCGACCGCCAACGGTCGCGCGACTGCGTCCCTCGCCCGAGATTGACCGACTCAGAAGCAGTCCGGCCTCCCTCGAACCCGAGATGGGATCGAGGTCTCCCCCGGCATCCCGCACACGATCGGCGACGGGGCCGTCCGCATCCACCAGCCAGTGGCCCTCGACGACAGCCTGACTGGCGCCGGAACGGACGATCGAAGAATCGGCGCGCTCACCGAGAAGGAGACCAAGAGCCGTAACGACCATCGTCTTACCCGCACCGGTCTCGCCGGTGAGCGCAGTGAAACCCGGGCCGATCGGTAGGGTCGCTTCGCCGATGACTCCCAGCCCACGGATCGAGATCTCTTCGATCACTGCGCTATGGTCCCGTCGGACGGTCGTTTGATCGCTCCCGTGCGGGCACTCTCACCCCGCCACCCATCCACCGGGAGCGAAAACTTGCGAACGAGTCGATCAGTGAACGGACCGGTGGCCAGTCGGGCAAGTCGAACGGGAATGGGTGATCGTCGAACAACCACGCGAGCGCCGCGCGGAAGGTCCCGCGTGCGACGACCATCGCACCAGAGCACGCCGGTACCCTGGGTGCGATCGAGTACCTCAACCGCCAGTGACGATTCCGGGCCGACGACGAGCGGTCGCGCAAACAACGCATGTGGACTCAGCGGAACCAGCAACATGGCGTCGACACTCGGCCAGACAATCGGCCCACCGGCCGAAAACGAGTACGCCGTGGATCCCGTCGGAGTCGACATGACAACCCCGTCGCAGCCGAATGACGAGAGCGGTCGACCGTCGACCTCGATCACGACTTCGAGCATCCTCTCGCGGCTCGCCTTCTCTACGGTCGCCTCGTTAAGAGCCCAGGTCTCGTAGACGACTTCCGATTCGACCTTGACCCGGACGCTGAGCGTCATACGCTCCTCAACGTCGTAGTCCCGCGCGAGAACCCTGGCAACCGTCGCAGCGAGGTCGTCGCGTTCGCTCTCGGCCAGGAAACCCACGTGCCCCAGGTTCACTCCGAGCAGCGGTGCGCCGCAGCCGCGGGTCAGTTCCGCAGCGCGAAGTATTGTTCCATCGCCGCCCAGGACAATGACGATCTCAAGATCGGTGATCTCGACGCCGTTGCCGAGGATCGCGATTGGAGCGAGATCGGGAGCAAAACGCAGCAGGTCGTCGTACTCGTCCGCGTTCAGGACCGGCGTGAGACCGGCATCCTGCAGCTGCCGACACACCGAGACGGCGGCCTCGAGCGAGTCATCGCGGCCAGTGTGGGCGACGATCAGGACGTGACGTTCTGCGCTGGTGCCCATGCTTCCATTCTCCCTGATTAGCACCGACAGGCGTTGGCTAAAGAATCCCGAATGTGGACAATCTCGCCTCAGGTCAGTTCGGCCACCGTCGCGATCCAGTCGGTGGGATTGCTTCCGTGCGCGCTATTCAACCAGACGAGATACTCGCGGTTCCCGGCGGTACCGGCGATCGGTGACGGGATGATGCCTGCTGTGGGAAGCCCGAGGTCCCACGCTTCCCAGAGCACTCCCGTTACGGCATCCTGTCGGGCACCGGCATCCCGGACGATCCCTTCGCGGATGCCACCGCGCCCCACCTCAAACTGCGGCTTGACCAGCAGGACGAAATCGGCACCCGCTGCGACCGAATCACGAAGCGGTGCCAACACGAGCCCAAGAGAGATGAACGACAGGTCGGCGACGACCATCGTCGGTAATCCCTGCTCCCCTGTCGAAAATTCAGGAGATCGTAGCGTCGCGACAACCCACTCGCGCGTCAGCTCGCGGACATTGAAGCCCTCGATCGACACGACGCGACGGTTCTCCTGAATTTCCGACACCAGTTGGCCGTGACCGACATCAATCGCGAGAACACGCGCCGCCCCGCGCTCGAGAAGCACCTGGGTAAATCCTCCGGTGGATGCGCCGGCATCGAGTACAACGCGGCCGCGCGGGTCGAGCGCAAACGCGTCGAGAGCAGCAACCAGCTTGTGGGCTCCTCGACTGACATAGTGATCGGTTCCCGCGACCGCTATAACAGCCGTTTCGGAGACGCGGAACGACGGTTTCACCTGCGCGGCACCGTCGACTGTCACGAGCCCATCCGTGATGAGTTTCGCGGCGTGCGTTCGGGATCGCGCCAGTCCACGCTCGGCGAGCGCCGCGTCGAGACGAGTTTCAGGCACCGTGTCCGACGGTGTCGCCGCTCTCCAGGCGAGATTGCAGTTCTTCGTGGATCTGCGCGAAAGCAGCGGCGCGCGACTCGAGCGGTTGATCTTCGATGACGCGAAGCCGCGAAACGAGGCCATCCTCATCCGAGGTTGCATCGTCGTTCGGCTCGGTTGGCTTGTCGAAGTCGCTCACGGAAGTCAAGAATACAATTCGGCCGGGATGTCGAGCGCGTAGATCGCGAGCCCGGACGTCCACACTGCAGCCGCGCCCGCCCGTACAAGGTCAATTCGACGGTCGCCGGCTTCCTCGACCGAAATCTCGTTCGCACGGCGTCGAACCACGGAACTTCCCACCTGAGTGACAACCGACCCATCCGAGTCTTCGCCGGCGAGAACCGTGGGATACGGCTCGGACAGTCCGCGAAGGTCGTCGAGAAGAAAGTGCGGACGCGACTCCGGCGGGGCGGCGATGACCTGCTTCGCTCCGTCGATTCCGGTGAGAACCATGACCGAGGGAATACCTGCCCTATTCGCGCCGAGGATGTCGGTATCCAGCCGATCGCCGATGAAGATCGGGCTCGAGCCGCCAAACCGGGCAATCGCCTCGTCGAAGATGGCCACCTCGGGTTTGCCCGCGACAACCGGAAGGATGCCAACGGCCGTGTGAACGGCGGACACGAGAGTCCCGTTTCCCGGCGCAATTCCCCGTTCCTGAGGTATCGTCCAGTCGGTATTCGTCGCCACCCATGGAATTCCGTTGCCATCGGCATCGCGAGCGAGGGCATATGCCGCTTCGGCGAGCTGCTTCCAACCCACCTCTGGCGCGAAACCCTGGATGACTGCCGCGGGAGAATCTTCTGCAGAGTCCGTCGGCACAAAGCCCGCTGCACGGACGACGTCGATGAGACCGGCGCCCCCGACGACCAAGACCGTCGAGCCGGCGGGAACGAGTCCGGCCAGAAGCTTGATAGCCGCCTGCGGTGAGGTAACAACATCATCCGCGCTGACGTGCAGACCGAGGCTCGTGAGATGCTCAGCGACAGAATCGGGAGTTCGCGATGCGTTATTCGTTATGTAGCCGACGCGAATGGTTGTTGCCGCAGCGTTGATGCTGTCGACCGCGTGCGGAATGGCGTGCCTGCCCGTGTAGATAACGCCATCCAGGTCAGTGAGGATGAGATCGATGCCATCGAGCGGGGTGGCCTCAGTCAAGCGAGTCGTCCGAGTCGGGCCCTTCGACGAGCTCAGGGACTGCAGCCTCGTCAGGGACTGCAGCCTCGTCAGGGACTGCAGCCTGGTCAGGGACCGCATCATCGTCGTCTTCGAGTTCGATCACTTCGATGACGTCCACGTCACCGGGGTTCTCTGCCTGCTCGAGAGCGTCGGACGCGAGTTCGGATCGCTCGAACCAGATTTCGGCGTCCACAGTTCGTCCGAGTTCCTCGAGGACGGTTGCATACGCGTCGAACAGCGCGGGACTGTACGAGTACGCGGTCTTTGGATCGAGTTCCGGGATCTCCAACTCCGCGAGGGCGGCATCCGTTTGACCCAGGTCGAGACGAGCACCCGACATCGCAATCGCGAGCTCGACGCGCACCTCGACGGGAAGCGATCCCTTCGGAACCGAACGTCCCTCCTCGAGGGCCTTCTCAGGACGTCCTAGACCACGTTCGCTGTCGACCATCATCGGCAGCTGATCATTCCGTCCGGTGATGCGCCGGTAGGTGCGCAACTCACGCAGAGCGAGGGCGTAATCGCCGGTTGCGTATGCCGTGATCGCGAGCGTCTCGCGGACCACGCCAATCCGCCCCGCGCGACGTGCGGCCGAGATCGCGTGCTGGTGCGCAAGAGCAGGATCCGACTCGATAAGGCGAGCCGCCATCACGAGGTGAAGTGCTACGCCATCAGCATTTTCTTTGCTCAGAGTCTTCAATTCGTTGCGCGCAATCCGGTCGAGCTCGTCCGACTTGACGTCCTCGGGAATGATCGGATCATCGTGCCGCGGACGCACCGATCGAGTGCCGAATGGATCCCGATCCTCGGGTGTCTCACGCTCGCGCGCGTCTCGGTCACCTCGTGCCGGAGCTCCACCCTTGGTCCAGAGACGCTTCTCCCCCTCGCGGGATGGACGATCGCTCCGCGACGCGGGCTTACCGTCCCTGCTCGGGCGACCGGATGCGGAGGGCTTGCCCTTGTATGGACGCGAGGAGTCACCCCGGGGACCCGTCGGCCGGCCGCTACCTGGTCGCCGGTCGTTATCGCGCGGGGCACGATCGGGGGTGTCGGACATGTGTCTATTCTCGTCTCGTCTTGGGGTCTCGATACGCGCTTCGCGCTCTCGACCACCGAGTTAACGCAAAATGGCCACCCTTGACGGGTGGCCATTTCACAAAGAAGTCCGGCGGTGTCCTACTCTCCCACAAGGTCCCCCTTGCAGTACCATCGGCGCAGAGAGTCTTAGCTTCCGGGTTCGGAATGTGACCGGGCGTTTCCCTC
>DATAZU010000030.1:0-21285 GCA_036271875.1 Galbitalea sp. | reverse complement strand
CGCCAAGCCTTCCTGACCGGAGTGGTTCTTGCCACCTAGAAACTCAGCTTTCTGTAGTCGTGCGCATCGCTACTTCGCGACGCGCATGAGGACACAGCCGACTTGGCAGCCGACCGCACACAAGGTTAGCGCCTAGTTGTCGGTGTTCTTCGTAGCCCGGGGCGCACGCTTGTTGGTGGACTTCGTCGCCTTGTCGATCGGGTCGTCTACGCGCTCACCGTATGCCGGTGCTTCCGCGTCAATCTTCGCCGCTGCTTCGCGCTCTTCCTGGTCACGGTTGGCGCGCTCCATGGCCTCTTCGACCGACTTCGGACCGTCAGAATCGATTTCCTCGGGGGTAACGACCTTGCTCAGCGTCTGGCGGTGAACCTTGATGATCGTGCCGGGAGTCGTCTCGACCTCCGCCACGTTGGTGACCTCGTCGATGGAGATCAGTTTTCCGAAGAGTCCAAAGTTCGTCATGATGTCGACACCGGGAACGATCGTCGCTCGCAGGTCAGCCTGACGCTTGCGGTTGCGGCGACCGCTGTAGATCATGAAAACGATGATCAGGATTGCCACAACTGGCAAAGCGTAATTAATCAGATTACTCATGGTGAAAAGCCTTCCAAACGTCTACGGGCGACCGGGTCAGTCTAGTTAGAAAACTAGGAAGCTACCTCGGCGTCAGACCCTCAAGGGTCGCCTTGAGGATTATAGGTCATCCCCGAACAGGGTCCCTGCGGTGCCCTTTGTCATATCAAAGTGCTTCCACGCCTGACGCGTTGCGATACGACCCCGAGGGCTCCGGGTCAGCAGTCCAATTCGTACCAGAAAGGGTTCAACGACTGACTCAATTGTCTCCGCTTCCTCGCCGACCGAGACAGCCAGAGTGTTCAGCCCGACGGGTCCGCCGTCGAACCGGGTGAGGATGATCTTCATCACTTCCCGGTCGAGTCGATCGAGCCCAAGAGCGTCAACGTCGTACAACTCGAGTGCCGCGTGCACGGCCGCGAGGTCGGCGTCGCTATGGTCGAGGTCGAACGTCGTTCCTGAGCCTGTCGGGGTTCCTGAGCCTGTCGAAGGATGCACCAGCGCATAGTCCCGCACCCGTCGCAACAGTCGGTTCGCGATTCGAGGTGTTCCCCGGCAGCGTCCGGCGATCTCGGCAAGTGCTCGGCTATCGATGTCGAGGTCGAGCAGCGCGGCTGCGCGAGTGAGGACCTGTTCGAGTTCTGGTTCGTCGTAGAACTCGAGATGCGCCGTGAATCCGAAGCGATCGCGCAGCGGATTCGGTAAAAGCCCAGAACGTGTCGTCGCGCCGACGAGCGTGAAGGGTGCCAGGTCAAGCGGAATGGATGTAGCCCCCGCCCCCTTACCCACCATGATGTCGATGCGGAAATCCTCCATGGCCAGGTACAGCATCTCTTCGGCCGATCGAGCCATCCGGTGGATCTCGTCGATGAACAGCACCTCGCCCGGCGTGAGCGATGAAAGGAGTGCCGCAAGATCTCCGGCATGCTGAATTGCGGGACCGCTCGACATCCGAAGGGGTCGTCCGCTCTCGTTCGCGATAATCATCGCGAGCGTCGTCTTGCCCAGTCCCGGAGGCCCCGCCAGCAGGATGTGATCGGGAGTACGGTTCTGCAGCGCGGCAGCCTGCAGCAACAGCTGTAATTGGCCGCGGACTTTCGTTTGTCCAACGAATTCGCCAAGCGTCCGTGGCCGAAGGGCCCCCTCGAACGCGAGTTCGGCATCCGATTCCGGCCGCGGATTCAGGATGGGATCAGCGGCGTCTTCACCCACCACTAGCTCTTACCGCCCGAACTTCCGACGTACTGGGCTGGCCCCAGCCGGGTCAGGGCGAGTCGCAGCAGCGTCGGAACACTCTCGCGCTCCGCCCCGGTTGCGCCCGCCATCGCTTCGTCGACCGCGTGACTCGCAGCTCTCTCGTTCCACCCGAGCCCGACCAAGGCGACGAGAACGCTCTGTTCGATGCTCTGTGCCACCGACCTGGACGCCGAACTTGACGGGGGCGCTATCGCGAGCTTTCCGGCGAGAGAAACGACGATCAGTTTCGCGGTCTTGGGTCCGATCCCGCTGACCTTACGGAATGCAGCATCGTCGTCGAGGGCGATCGCTTGTGCGATTTCTCCCGGTGACATCGCCGCGAGCACACCCATTGCCGACTTTGGCCCGACGCCCGTCACACCGCGAAGCGCATCGAACACGGCCAACTCGTCAGCATCGACAAACCCGTACAGGCTTAAATCGTCCTCGCGGACAATTAGCGCCGTTCGAAGTGTCGCCTCACTGCCGACTCGTAGTGAGAGCGCATGCTGGGGAGTTACTTGAATTGCGAGGCCAACTCCCCCGACCTCAATGATCACCGCCGGCCCGGCGATGGCAAGTACGTTGCCACGCACGGAAGAAATCATGGGATCAGCCTACGAGCGAGTGGCTTTCTCGGCCGCTCGCCACGCTTCCTGAGCTGGCGTTAGTTTGCCCTGGACAGCTACCGGAGCGCTCGTGTCCGTCGCCCCGGAACTCGCGGCAGTGGATCCCGCCGCTGGTCCCGTTCGCCATGCGTGGCACAGCGCAAGAGCCAGGGCGTCGGATGCGTCGGCGGGCGTCGGCGGTGCATCCAGCCGAAGGATGCGCTGCACCATTGTTGCCACCTGCTTCTTATCCGCCGATCCATATCCCGACACGGCCGCCTTGACCTCGCTGGGCGTGTGCAGTCCGACCGCTAGGCCGCGGGCGGCAGCAAGGTGCATAGCGACACCGCTTGCCTGGGCCGTACCCATGACCGTGCGGACGTTGTGCTGGGCAAAGACGCGTTCCAGCGCGACCGCATTGGGTTGGTACTCGTCGAGCAGCTCGCCGATTCCCGTGCCGATCGCGAGGAGCCTCTCCTCGAGAGGCATGTCCGGTGGGGTCCGGACAACGCTCACGTGCACCAGAGTCGCCCGCCTCGATGGTTCGACGTCGACAATCCCGACTCCGCACCGGGTGAGGCCGGGGTCGATCCCAAGAACCCGGACCGAACCTGGCCGTTCTCGCACGTCGGGTCGCTACTCTTCTTCGTCAAGTACGGCCTGAACGTCGGCCGGGATTTCGAAGTTGCCGTACACGTTCTGGACGTCGTCGTTGTCTTCGAGCGCGTCAATAAGGCGGAACACCTTCCGCGCGGTTTCGAGGTCGACTTCGATGGTCAGCGATGGCACGAATTCAACATCGGCCGAGTCGTAGTCGATTCCCGCATCCTGAAGCGACGTGCGCGCAGTTACCAGGTCGTGCGGCTCCGTGATGATTTCGAATCCGGGCCCGCGGTCGTTGACTTCTTCCGCGCCCGCATCGAGAACAGCCCCGAGGATGTCGTCCTCGGTGACGCCGTCGACCTTCTCGACGCTTATGACGCCCTTGCGGCTGAAGTTGTATGCAACGCTGCCGGGGTCTCCCATATTGCCGCCGTTGCGGCTGACGATCGTGCGGACGTCGGCGGCAGCACGATTCTTGTTGTCCGTCAGGCACTCGATGAGCAGGGCGACACCGCCAGCCGCGTAACCCTCGTACATGATGGTTTGGTAGTCGACGGCCTCACCGAGCTGGCCGGAACCGCGCTTGACCGCGTTGTCAATGTTGGAGTTCGGGACCGAGGTCTTCTTGGCCTTCTGGATCGCATCGACGAGCGTGGGATTGCCAGACAGGTCGGCTCCGCCAAGTTTGGCTGCGACCTCGATGTTCTTGATCAGTTTCGCGAACGACTTCGCACGCCGCTGGTCCTTGACCGCCTTCTGGTGCTTGGTGGTCGCCCATTTGGAGTGGCCTGACATGTTTCTCCCTACGCGGTTCTTGTCAATCGCCGTGGTCAGCCACGCGACGCCCGACCATTCTAGCCAGCGCGTGCCTGCCCCTCAGGATGCGAGAGTGTGTTCTCGCCTGAGGTCGCGTATGGCGGGACTCTTTGACACCAATTCGATGGGTGTCTGGTCGGGATCTTGTTCGGTGGGAGGGATGAGCCAATACCTTGCGTTGTCGTCTCGGATGATTTCCCACCCGTTGTTGTGGAACAACAGGTGATGATGTCGACACAGCAGGATCCCGTCGGCCAGGTTCGTTTTGCCGCGATCGCGTTTCCAGAACACGATGTGGTGCGCTTCAGTCCACGATGGTGGCCGGTCACAACCGGGGGCAGCGCATCCACCCCACAGGATCGCGAGCGCTTTCTTCTGGGTGCGGGTGAAGAAGCGTTGCTCCAGCCCGAAATCAAGGGTTGTCCCCTTCTCGTCCATCGTGAAGATGATGCCGCCAACGCCGCCTTCACACGCGAGCCGCTCCGCGGTGCTGATCGAAACCGGGGCCGATTGCCCCTCGATACGGGCCAGGCCTTTACGGCTCAGGAACGTTTTGCTGGTCGCCGTCACCCGCACAACCGGGGCACCGGAGCCGAGCAGGAACTTCGGGTTCGCATCCGCCCCCAGCTTCAACAGCTGCACGAACCCGTCGGAGGCCAACTGTTCCGGGGTGCGGTCGTCTTTCAGGATCGACTCCGCGACCGCCTTTTGCTGCGGGTCGACAAACCGCACACCACCGAGTTTTGGTGAGGTGGTGCGGTCGTAGAGTTGCCGGACGCTCGCCGCGGTCTCCTGGTCCATCACCCACACCAGCTTCGTCGTCCCATCCGGTTGCAGAAACAGTCGCAGCGACCTCTTCTGGCGGCGTTCCTCTTCCCGGAGGGCGACACCATCCACATCCAGTTCGTCCCGGAACGCCCTGGCCTCACGCGCCACCGCGTCCGGGTCCAACCGCAGGGCAGCCTCCACAAGTTGGGCGGCCGCATCACCAAGCTGCTCCACAGTGATCGCCGAGTTCGGCGAACCCAACCCGGCACGGATCGCCTCCGCCGCCTCGATCGAAATCGCGCGAGTCGCCAACGCCTCAGTCACCGGCGACAGCCACGGCTGGGTGGGGGTCGACACCTCGCCCGTCGCCGCATCCACCTCACCCAGCGTTGCCGCTTCCCGCATCAGCGACCCCACCCGCACCGCGGTCACCGCATCGCGGCCCGTTGCCCCCGTCGTGATCTTCACGAACTGCTCCGGCGTGCGATGACCCGACCGCTGCGCGAGCCCCTGCGATCCCAGCTCGGGTGCGGAACGATGCGCAATCTCCCCCGCAATCAACGCCCCACCGTTGCGAAGAGCCACCTGCGAGGCGGCAAACAACCGATTCACGTCAAGCAGCTGCGACTCGCTCAATGCCGAATATGAGGCGGCCTCCGCAGGTAACCCAGCCAGCGCCTCGGCAGCAGCGCGGAAGCACTGCACGGTTGCAGGCTCATGCGTCGTGGAGGGTGCCGAAGTCATACCCCAATTATCGACCTTCGAACGTATGTTCTCCAGCGAAAAACCCGAACTGTGGACAGATTTTCACGCCCCAAAGATGGGGCGCACGAGCAGTAGGTATCCGTGGCAAAGGCCAGCGCACCGCCGATCGATCATCCTCGCTACAGTGATGGCGTCGGAGACGCAGAAAAGGATTCACGCGATGGGCTACTTCATCCTCGTTATTGCACAAACGGTCGTGCTGCCTGTCATCTCGGGCATCCTTCAACTGGTCCTGTTCGGCGGTGAACCCGTGATCGTGTTCGGCACGTGGTGGGTGTTCTGGGGCGTCGGCACCCGCCTGCTCGTCGCTGGTGTCGCCCAGCTCTCGGGCAAGGCGCCGACCAGCGCCATCCTCGGCGCGACGGCGCCCAGCGTTCAGGAAACGCAACTCACGCGGGAACTCGGGTTCGCCAACCTGTGCCTGGGACTTGCCGGCCTCCTCGCGCTCATCCCGGGGTGGGCGCTTCCCACCGGATTTGCCGGGGGCATTTACCTCTTGATCGCGGGAATTCTGCATCTCCCGAAGAAGGGCAAGAACGCGCAGGAGTCTCTCGCGACCTGGACCGATCTGATCGTCGGCGTAGTTGTCGTCATTGTCGCCGTCTACTTGCTCATCACGCGGGCCTGAATCGCCGCACCCTCGCGGCGGGAGTTGTTCGCGGTGATGGCGGGAGAAAGTGCGAAGCGGCGGGAGAAACAACTCCCGCCGCGTGTGTGTTTCTCCCTCCGCTAACGCGCAGCAGCGACCTTCTTGAGGAAGTACTCGTGGAATCGGGTGTCGCCCGTCATCTCCGGATGAAACGAGGTACCGAGCAGGTTGCCCTGCTCGACCGCAACGACGCGTCCATCGCCGAGTGCAGCAAGTATCGTGACTGCGGATGATGTCGCCTCGACAATGGGAGCGCGAATAAACACCGCATTCACCGGCGGATCGCCCAGTACAGGAATCGGCAGCTCGGTCTCGAAGGAGTCCAGTTGAGAACCGAACGCGTTGCGACGGACCGAGATTTCGAGGCCGCCGAGCGATTTCTGTCCTTCGATGCCGTCGAGCACCGTGTCCGCGAGCATGATCAGCCCGGCGCACGTCCCCCACACTGTCAGGCCCGACCCGATGGCCGCCCTGAGGGGCTCGGCGAGGTCGAACAGACGACTGAGCTTGTCAATAACCGACGACTCGCCGCCTGGGATGATGAGCCCGGAAACTTCGGCCAACTCGGATGGACGTCGAACGCCAACCGCATCCGCGCCAAGCCCATGGAGAACCGCGATGTGCTCGCGGAAGTCGCCCTGAAGGGCGAGGACGCCAACCGGGCCGCTACCAGCCACGCTCGGAGAGGCGATGCGGTGCCGCAAGATCGGAGACGTTGATGCCGACCATGGCCTCGCCGAGTCCGCGGGACGCCTCGGCGATGACGGATGCGTCGTCAAAGAACGTCGTCGCCTTTACAATCGCCGCAGCGCGCTGCGCCGGGTTGCCGGACTTGAAGATGCCAGAACCGACGAACACCCCGTCGGCCCCCAGCTTCATCATGAGCGCGGCATCCGCGGGCGTTGCCACTCCCCCTGCGGTGAACAAAACGACAGGAAGCTTTCCCGCAGCGGCGACCTCTGCCACGAGCTCGTACGGCGCCTGGAGGTCCTTGGCCGCCACGTACAGCTCGTCCTTCGACCTGCCGGCGAGAGCCGCGATCTCGCCCCTGATGGTGCGGATGTGCTTCGTCGCCTCCGAGACATCCCCGGTACCGGCCTCGCCCTTTGAACGGATCATCGCGGCACCCTCGGTTATGCGACGAAGAGCTTCGCCCAGGTTCGTCGCACCGCAGACGAACGGCACATCGAAGGCCCACTTGTCGATGTGGTTCACGTAGTCCGCCGGCGACAGCACCTCGGACTCGTCGATGTAGTCCACCTTGAGCGCCTGCAGAACCTGAGCCTCGACAAAGTGCCCGATCCGAGCCTTGGCCATCACCGGAATCGACACGGCGGAGATGATGCCGTCGATCAGGTCCGGGTCACTCATACGCGCAACGCCACCCTGGGCCCGGATGTCCGCGGGAACGCGCTCAAGTGCCATGACTGCGACGGCTCCGGCATCCTCAGCAATCTTTGCCTGATCGGCCGTGACCACATCCATGATCACGCCGCCCTTCAGCATCTCCGCGAGGCCGCGCTTGACGCGAGTGGTTCCGGGCTGGTCTGACGTGCTCTTGTCGCTCATAATCCTTTGATTCTACTTTGGGCTTGGTGGCCACGCTTCGGCGAGCTGCTCGCGCATCTCCCCCAGCAACTGCGGCAGCGCCTTGGTGTGCGCAATGATCGGAAAGAAGTTTGCATCCGTGGCCCACCGCGGGACGATGTGCTGGTGCAGGTGGTCGGCGACCCCGGCTCCAGCAATGCGTCCCTGGTTCATCCCGATGTTAAAGCCGTCGCAGTGCGCGACCTCGGTCAGCACCCGCATGGCCGTTTGAGTGAGAGTACCCATTTCGGTGAGCTCTTCGGCGGTCGCCTCGTCATACATCGCAACGTGACGGTAGGGACAGACCAGCAGATGGCCACTGTTGTATGGATAAAGATTGAGCAGGACATACGCGGTTTTTCCCCGCGCGACAATGAGCGCCTTCTCATCCGAGAGCGTCGGCGCGACACAGAACGGGTCCTGCGGGTCGGACGGTCCCTGGTTCTTCTCGATGTAGACCATCCGGTGCGGTGTCCACAGTCGCTGGAACGCATCCGGAACACCGGCAAACTCGCCCGAATGCTCGAGCTCCTCGTCCGCCACGCTTAGACCTGCGCGTGCGACGTGATGGCGTCGGCGATCCGGGCGATCGCCTCGGCGATCGGGATGCCGTTCTCCTGATGCCCGTCGCGGAACCGGAAGCTCACCGATTCGTTCGCCTTATCTTCCTCACCGGCAATCAGTTGGAACGGCACCTTCTGCTGGGTGTGCGTGCGGATCTTCTTCGCCATGCGGTCACTCGAATCATCCAGCTCGGCGCGAACACCCTTGGCGTTCAGCTGGTCGATGATCCCACCGAGGTATTCGTCGTACGCCTCGGCAACCGGGATGCCCACCACCTGCACGGGCGAGAGCCAGACCGGGAACGCCCCCGCGTAGTGCTCGAGCAGGATCGCGAAGAATCGCTCGATCGAGCCGAACAGTGCGCGGTGGATCATGATCGGTCGCTGGCGCGATCCATCTTTGTCAGTGAACTCCAGCTCGAATCGCTCCGGCAGGTTCACGTCGACCTGCACGGTGGAGAGCTGCCAGACACGGCCGATCGCATCCTTGGTCTTCAGGTCGATTTTTGGCCCGTAGAACGCAGCCTCGCCGGGAACTTCGGTGAGCTTGAGCCCGCTCTTCTTCGCGACGTTTCGCAGCGCTCCGGTGGAGTATTCCCAGAACTCGTCTGAGCCGATCCACTTCGACTTCTCGTCATCCTTCAGCGAGAGCTCGAGTTCGAAATCGTCGAGCCCGAAGTCGCGCAGCATCGAGATGACAAAGTCGAGGACCTTGGTGACCTCGCTCTCGAGCTGGTCGGGCGTGACGAACAGGTGGGAGTCGTCCTGCGTAAAGCCGCGCACGCGAGTGAGGCCGTGCAGAGCGCCTGAGAGCTCGTTGCGGTACACGGTGCCGTTTTCGGCAAGCCGCATCGGCAGGTCGCGGTAACTGCGACCGCGCTCCTTGTAAATGAGGATGTGCATCGGACAGTTCATAGGCTTGAGGTAGTAGTCCACGCCCTGCTTCGTGATGGTGCCGTCGGCATCAACTTCCTCGTCCATGCGAATGGGCGGGAACATCCCGTCCTTGTAGGTAACGAGATGGTTCGACTTGATGAATAGGTCGGCCTTGGAGATGTGCGGCGTGTACACGTAGTTGTAGCCCGCCTCGATGTGGCGCTTACGAGCGTGCTGCTCGATCTCTTGTCGAACGATTCCGCCGCGCGTGTGCCAGACCGAGAGACCCGAACCTATCTCCTCGGGGAACGAGAACAGGTCGAGTTCCTTGCCGAGCTTGCGGTGATCGCGGCGCGCGGCCTCGGCCTGGCGCTCCTGGTAGTCGCGTAGTTCATCCTTGCTCGCCCAGGCCGTGCCGTAGATGCGCTGCAGTTGCTTGTTCTTCTCCGAACCGCGCCAGTACGCAGCGGCGTTGCGAACGAGCGCCCAGCCGTTGCCGATCATCCGGGTGTTCGGCAGGTGCGGGCCACGGCAGAGATCCTTCCAGTAGACCTCGCCGGTCTTCCCGTCAACGTTCTCGTAGATCGTGAGTTCGGCGCCGCCGACCTCGACATCCTCGTTGTCATCGGTCGATCCCGACCCGCGGCCAACATGCCCCTTCAACCCGATGAGCTCGAGCTTGTATGGTTCATTGGCGAGTTCGGTGCGCGCCTCATCTTCGGTCACAACTCGACGCACGAAGCGCTGACCTTGGCGGATGATGCGGTCCATCGCCTTCTCAATGGCCTTCAAGTCTTCGGGCTGAAACGGCTCCTCGACATCGAAGTCGTAGTAGAACCCGTCGGTAATGGGTGGTCCGATCCCGAGCTTGGCCTCGGGGTTGATCGACTGTACGGCCTGTGCGGTAACGTGCGCGGCCGAGTGGCGAAGGATGCTCAAGCCATCGGGCGAGTCAAGTGTTATCGGCTCGACGGTGTCGGTCGTTGTCGTTTCTGCCGCGAGGTCTCTCAACTCGCCGTTGACGCGCATGGCGACAACGTTCCGATCGGTGAACAACTCGAAGCCGGTAGACATGCCTCAACTTTACCGGGGCGGCAGACGCCATCCTTGCGCGTGCTTAAACGACCGCGAGCCCGCCCCCGTGTTCGGGAACAGGCTCGCGAACCTGGTCGGGACGTCTAAACGCGACGGCCCGTAAGCGCTCGGATCAGGAAGGCGATAACCGCCAGGATCAGAAGGATGATGCCTACCCAGAGCAGCCAGTGAACAGCAGCAACAAACCCCCCGGTGAACGCAAGGATGATTGCAATGATCGCGATAATAACGAACAGAATGCTCATTGTGTGACCCTTCTCTCTTTCGCTATATCTAGCAATTAAGACGGTAGCCGCGTGCCTCGTTTGGGGGTCAGGGGTTGCACTCATCGCCGCGGAGGAGTACTGCGACCGCCGACTCGGTTGGGCTCTGACTAGCCATTGATCCCGCCCGCCTGCCTGTGGGCCGCGACGTATTTCACGTGAATCGCCTTCGCCGACGCTCGGAGTGTTCGGTAGTAGCCGACGAGGTTTCCGTCGCCATCTGTCGCCTTGTACCCGACCTCGGTGCCACGGCGCACGATGCGGATGTCGCCGTAGATCCGATCCGACCGGGCAACCATCTGGCAGTGACCCGGCTCGGCCTCGAAAGCGGCGAGCACCGTGTCCCACGCGGACTTCTCGCCCGCCTCAGCGCGTCGGCGAGTGTCGTAGGCATCCTGGAACGTCGTGTTGCACGGCTCCCTGGCTATCGATCAAGCAGCCGGCCCTGTGCTACCGATGCTACGAGGTCACGCCGACGAACGCACGGCACCCGGCAGGCAGCGCTTTCCGCATCCACAACTGCCCGCCGGGTGGTCTTGATGGCTCTGGGGAGCTAGTTCTCGCTCGAGACAGTCGCCGTATTGCTCTGGATGGTCGCCGAGTTGTAGTTGGCTCGCGAGGCCGTTACGACAACGTAGTAGTGGTAGCCGTCTGTTTTGGATGTGACCAGCGTGCGCGCCGTGGCCCTCGGGATTTTGACTCCATCGCGATACCACTGATACGTGTATGACGTCGGCGCAGGCGCAAATCCTGCCACTTGCACGCTCAGCGTTTTGCCGGGTGTCACGCCCATGACGTTGGCCGTGCCATCCGTGAAGTCGACCCTGTTGACGGCCACCATGCCACTGTCCAGAACGTTCGAGAAATAACCGGCGCGAGTGACCAGCATCGCCACGAAATAGGAGTGACCATTCGTCGTCGACGTCACCAGCGTCGACTTCGTGGCTTTGGGAATCGCTACCCCGTCCCTAAACCACTGGTAGTGAATGACGGTGGGGGCTGGATCGAATCCGGAGACATGGACACTCAGGGTGTGTCCGGGCGTTGTCGTGTCGAGCGTGGATCCGCCGTTGGTCGTGAAGAAGATCTGAGTAGCGGTCAGGGAACTGCTGATCGAATATGCCGTGGCGTAGTCCTTGCCCGTCCCGACGGACACTGCTTCGATTACGCTATTGGGCTTCGAGAACGCTACGGGCGGAACCACGAAGGTGCTCTTGGTCGCTCCAGGCACGACCTTGCCGTTGATCGTCCATTCCCAGGTTGCTCGCGTGCTCGAAATAAGCACCTCGCCTCCCGATGCGGTCAGCGTGCCGCCGATAGTGGGGCTTCCTGATACGTCCACGGGGGTGACAAACACCACGCGCGGCGGCCCGACGGGTGCGGTGGGCGCTGACAGTCGCGCGGCCGTTGTGAATCCAGGCTGAGATCCGGTCACGCGCACCGTGATGCGTTTGCCTCTGATACTGCCGCTAGCCGGCAGGGCGAAGCTGTCGGCGCGAGCGCCAGTAATTGCTCGGCCGTTCGCGTACCACTGGTAAGCCAGGCTTGCGCTACCAGGCGACCACGTTCCAGCCTGCGCCGTCAAAACCTCAGGCGTTACCTTGCCATCGATGCTGAGATTCGCGTGTCCCGAAATGGTGACCTTGCCCGGCACGATCGTCCCGATCTTGATCTTCGCTGTCGAAGCGGTGTTGAGCGAGAGTGACTTGTAGCCGTCTTTGGTGATCAGTTCGGTCACGGTGAGCGTCTTCCCCAGGTCGTCCGCCGTCGGCACGTAAGTGTTGGTGAAGTTCGCGACGCTCACGCCGTCACTTCGCATCCAGGTGAACTGGATGGTTGTGTCGGCCGGAGTAACGACGCCCGGATTGGCCATCAGAGTGCGGCCGACCGCCGCAGTGCCCGTGATCGCGGGAGTCGGTGCGATGATGCGACCCGGGATGGTGTCGGCCTGCGCAAAGTAGACGAATTCGTAGACGTATCCTCCTTTCAGCACGAGCGCGACGCTCCCGTAGTGATCGCCCAGCGCGCTGCTGTTCAGGCTGCCGACTAGTGAAGCATTCGCCTCGAACTCGTTCAGCGTGCTTGCAATCGTTCCTGCGCGACGATCCTTGAAATCGAACGAACTCGTGAGCGCTGTCGGCAGAACATCCGCCTCACGTGGAAAAGTGGGATTGGCGCACCCATTGCACGCCGCATACGCGGTGGCGGCGAGCTCCGCGTATTCGTCGACGAAGCCGTTGGCCGTCAGAGGCGGTGTTGGCGTCGTCTGCCCGTCGCGCGCGGAATTGAAGGCGGTCAGGATGCTGGCTTCACCAGTCGCGACGGAAACAGGCTTCGTGGTTGCGGCGGCGATTCCCGCCGGCGCGAGTGCGAATCCCCCGATGCCGAAGGACAGCGCGGCAACGGCGGTCATAACTCGAGATTTGATGCTGAGTGCGGAGAACATGGTTTTCTTTCGATTGAGTACGTAGATGCAAGAAGAAAAATTGGCCACCGTTTGGCCGAAGGGATACTGGCGGGCAGCAACGAACTGTGGACGTTGCTGCCCGCCGATTCCGGCCAGGCGCGTGGAGGATTACGCCGGGCCGAGTCTTACCGTGTTACTGGCAACAGCGAGCGAGTTGTAGTTCGCGCGGTGCGCCGTCACGATGACCCAGTACTGGTGCGAACCCTTTGACGAGACGAATGTTGATCGCGTCGCCTTGGAAACGGCAACACCATCCCGATACCACTGGAACGCGTACGAACTCGCACCGGGAACGAAACCCACTACGTGCACGCTGAGGGTGTGACCCGGAGTGACCGCATTCACCGTGGCGGTGCCCGCTTCGGTGAAATCGAGTCGGTTCACGAGAGTCGACGTGCTGAGGAAGGTCACCGGGGTGTACCCAAGACGCGAAGCGGTCACCTGCGCGTAATAGGTGTGCCCGTTCGTCGTGGATGTCAGGATTGTCGACTTTGTCGCCCTGACAACGGGGAATCCATCCCGGTACCACTGGTAGTGGTAGGAGGTCGGAGACGGGCTAAACCCGGAAACGTGCACTCCGATTGTGTGACCTGGGGTGGTCTCGTTGACCCACGCCGACCCATGGGTCGTGAAGTCAATCGGCACCACGAAGTCCGGCGTGCTCAGGCTCGAAGTAGCCGCGAAGCCAGTCTCGTTGCCGGTCTCGATCACCGAGATCTGGCCGTTCACCTTGGCGAATGCCGATGCCGGTACCACGAAGGTGCTCTTCGTCGCCTTTGGCACAACCTTGCCGTTGACCAACCACTTCCACGACAGGCGGACGTTGCCGGGACGCCATTCGTCGTCGTTCGAGGCGGTGAGTGTGCTTCCGATTGTCGGGTCTCCCGAGATCTTCGGTTGGTTCACGCCGGGCAGCAACGGTAGCCCGACAGGCGCGGTCGCCGCCGAGACTCGATAAGTGCTGATCCAGCCCGGCTGTGACGCGGAGACTTTGACCGAGATGCGCTTGCCCTTGATGCTGCCGCCGGTGGGCAGGTCGTAAGTCTGTGCGGTAGCACCGGCAATCGCGTGACCGTTGGCGTACCACTGGTAGCTGAAGGTCGGCGCCAGTGGAGTCCACGCACCACGATCGGCCGTCAGCTCGTCCGGCATGGCGCCGGGATAGCTGAGGTTCGCGTGTCCTTCGATCATGACCTTTCCGCGAACCATCGTTCCGCGGATCGTCTTGGCGGTGTGCTTCGAGGCGAACGTCACTCCCTCGTATCCGTCCTCAGTGATGAGGTTGATGACGATGAAGGTCTGGCCAACGTCCGCCGCCGTGGGGACATAAGTGTTCGTGTTAGCGACAACGACTCCGCCTTGTCGTTCCCACTTGTAGCTAATTGCCGCGTCAGCGGGAACGGGAGTCGCCGTGTGCGCGGTCATGGTGTGACCAACGATGGCGGATCCTGTGATCGTTGGCGTATGTCCGATCAGGCGATTGGGAATGGGATCGGCCTCCACGAACAGCACAGCCTCGTAGATGTATCCACTCCTGGACACCATCGCGACGCTTCCGTATGTGTCATCGAACGATCCGTGCGATCCGTCACTTCCAGCAATGGACGCGACATCCGCCTTGAACTTTGCCAGCGTGCTCGCGACGGTGCCTTTGATGCGAGTGAGGACGGGATGGATGTCATCCCAGTCCTTTAGCGGAATGATGTCGGTCGGTTCTGTAGCCTTCGGACTCCCGCATCCATTGCAGTTCGCATATGCGGAGACCCAGGCACCGGCGTACTCGTCGACGAAACCGTTCCGAACTAGCGCAGAGACGCTGGGCGACTGCAGGGTGCGCAGCGCGTTGATGGTCGCCACCACACTCGCCTCACCCGTTGCGATGGAAACCGGCTTGGTGGTGGCGCTAGCGGCGCCGACCTGCGAGAGCGACAAGCCCACGACGGATAGTGCGACAACGGTGATAGCACTGGCTATCCGCGTTCGAAGTTTTGGTGCGGAGGACATTGATCTCTTTCAGTTGCGTATCGAGTGAGATGGGCCGGCGGCGCGCCCGAACACGCCGCCGGGAGGCGCTGTGTAGTTCCGGCCTCAGGAATCAGGACGAGACTGCTTCAGACATTGTGAAGTGTCGTCAGACGTCCGAGGACTCGATGCAGGCATCGTTCTCTCCCGATTTCGGCCACCGGGTGGTGACCATCCAAGAATCGGTTCAGACTCCCCCGCGCACATCCGTGCAGCACACGGATGTTTGCCGCGACGGCGCTCTACCTGGCATGCCCGCGCATCAGGTCGGGATCCTGCGGGTCGATCGCCCGGCTGTTGTTCACTCGCCGATCCACTTCGTACGTGGTGATGGTCGAGGCGACCTGGTCTGACACCACGTCGAGAAGCGACAGAAGATGCTCACGCTCGGAGTCGGTCTCGAGCTTGGCCGGGTTGAGCCACTCGTCGTACACGGTGGGAACGAGGAAGACGGGCATCCGGTCGTGCACCTCGCCCGAGGCATCCTGCGCCTCTCGAGTGATGATGGCCGTCGAGACGATCCACTCGTTGTCCACTTTTCGAACCGTGTAGATTCCGGCGGCCGCGAGAAGATCCGATATCCCATGGATGAAGTGGGGCTGCTTCACCTTCTTGCCGTTCTCGTCGAGTTCGGACCACTCGTAGTAGCCGCGCATTGGGACGATGCAGCGCGAACTCGCGAAGGCGTTCTTCCACAGGCCGTTGCTCGAGACGGTTTCGATTCGCGCGTTGAACTGGGGTCGTTTCGAGTCACGCATGAACGCGGGATGAAAGTCCCATACGGCCGGATCGAGACTCCTCGAGACTTCGCCGGAGTCTTTGTGCCTGCGCTCGCGGATGATCGGGACGGTGTCGGTCGGTGCTAGAGAGTAGCTGGGAATCCAGTCGCCGTACTCGTCATCCTCCGCGTTGAATGCCTGCACCAGATCTTCCGACCTTTTGTCCAAAACGAAACGCCCACACATACGGCCTATCCTCCCGCGTACCCCCGTCTTTGGGGGCCATACTGGCACTACCCGAGGAGGCAAGCATGCCAACGCACTTACCCGATGCTCTTCAGCACGCCTCCGACGGGCGCGTTCGTGACTCAGTTCTCACGCTCGCGCCGTCGGACGAACTGCGGTCAATCGACATCGACTGGGACATCCTCAAGCGCGATCTCAACGATCGAATCTCGATGGTGGTCGAATACGGATACTGGAAATCGAGCGCCGACGTCACCGACGACGAACTACCGCGCGATCAGGTGAAGGTCGTTGACAAGATCCTCGCGCTGTGTCGAGTTGAATCGATTCTCTACGTGACGGGAAGCATCCGTCCCGGTGGCTCGGGCGAACTCGTCGCCCTGACAGCACGGCTCATCGTGCGCGCTGAACTGTCGCCGGCTGAAGACTCGGGCGGCCAGGCATCGTTCACGTCGCGCGTATGGGTGCAGTCGCGGCGAGACATCTCGAGCATCGAACTCCTGGATGTCAGTGAGGCACGTCACGACGCAAACTGGCCGACTCGCATTCGCCTCAATCTGACCCTCGGCGGCTCAGAGTTCTCGCTGCCTCTCGCCAAGGGCCATCAGGTCACCAGGGAAGAGAACCTCGCGGTACTGCTTCCCGTTCTGCTCGAGGATCTCGACCGGCGCTAGGAATAGTAGATCCTTGCCACAGGTTCAATCGACGGATTGGGGCGGGGCCAGCTGCCGCCCGCGCGGGACTCGGCTCAGTCTCGATGTCCCACGATGTTCAGGACAGTGCCGTCCGGCGCGCGCACAAAGAACCTGCGCGGACCCCATCGCTCGGCGGTGAGGGGATGCACTATCTCGTATCCGCGTTTCTGCGCCTCCGCGTAAGCCTGATCCACATCTTCGGGGTCGATCAGCACCGACACCGCTGGGTTCTCCTTCGCAGTCGCATCTTTCGTGACAAGCTGCACCCCGGCGCCGGTTGGCGGCGAGACATACCGGGCGACCCAGCCCAGGCTGAACTCCTCAGAACTCAACCCCAGGTAGTCCACATAAAAGCCTTTCGCCGCGTTGACGTCCGCAACGCTTAGATCGGCGATGACTCGCTTGACCCGCATCGTTTCGCCTCCAGTCAACAACTTACGCTTTGTGGCCTGGCGTGCTCCCGCGCTGAGTCTGATGGCAGAGCTCTGCGAGAGCTGGCGAGGCGGACAGAAAACCCTTGATTTCTCAAGGGTTTTCGTGGGGCGGTAGCGGGACGCCGACCCCGCCGGGCCACGAATCTATTCGGCCTCGACCATGGATCTCAGGCGGGCGTAGTGCACGACGAACGCGGCAAGAGCTGGCCGCACCTTTGCGACTTTCTTTGCGAAGACTTCATCGTCCAGCACGCTCGTGACCACGTCGTCAGCATTGAGCACGGAGCGACCGTTCCCCCGGATCCGCAACGGCTTTGACAAACCGAGCGCCTTTCCTGTCTCTGCGATCGACAGTCCCAACACCGCACCTTGGACGTACCACAGGACTGGAGAGGCATCACCCCTCGCATCCGGATACAGCCTCGCAAAGGCGCTTCGACAGCTAACCTCCCACGACTTTAGACATTCGCGCACCCGACGATCGTCATTGGCCAGTTGCTCGAAAGCATCAAGTTCTGAGTCTCCCCTGATGACCTTCGACCACACCGGCAGTCTCACCGCCCGGGTCGCGATCAACGCGCGAAGCTCTGCATTGCCGTCACGAAACGCTGTTTCGAAGTCGGCACCCACCCACTCTTTGGGATCGATCTGGGTCGACCTCAGGATGATCTCGGCCTCTGCCCGAAAATCGTCCCATGCAGCCTTCGTCTCAAACAGTTCACGTCTGTCTTCGGCAACCCGTTGGGATCGATTCAGCCACCATCCGACGCCGCCGCCAATGCATAAGTCGATCAGCACGTTCGGGATGAATTCACTCCAGTTCAGCGTGGAGAAGAACGCCGCCATCAGCCCGATCCAAATCATCGTGCGCGCCTTTCGCGCGGTGACGGATGTTCCATCGAGGCGCTAACTGAGTGACATGCGGAGACGGTTGCTGACAATTCGGCCTCCGGACGTGGTTGATATTGCGCGCGTGTTGCGCGCATCGAGCTGGGCATGAAAAAGCCCCGGAGTTCCGGGGCCTTTTCAGTGGGCGGTACTGGGATCGAACCAGCGACCTCTTCCGTGTCAGGGAAGCGCGCTACCGCTGCGCCAACCGCCCAAGCGGAAATTATTCAATTAGTTGTGAGCGAAGCAGCGTTCAAGTACAGAGTGGAGGTGGCGACGGGATTCGAACCCGTGTAAACGGCTTTGCAGGCCGGTGCCTGACCACTCGGCCACGCCACCACGGTGTTGCAACCACATGGTGGTAAACCATGAGTCTTCACTCGAGCGGATGACGAGATTCGAACTCGCGACCCTCACCTTGGCAAGGTGATGCGCTACCACTGCGCCACATCCGCATTGCCCGCATTTCTGCGTGCCTCACGACTGTACCGGATGCCGCGGACGAAGACCAACCGACGCGGCGTCTGTTACAGAACTCTCGCGGTTAGGCCCAGAAAAAGTTGTTGTCGAGGAAATCTGCACCATGCGGAAACACGGCCACGGCAATGATCGAGACGATGATCCGATTAAAGTAAAGCGCAAGCAGCAGGTACCCAACACTCAATCCGGCAATACCGAGCGCGCGTCCGCGCCTGGGTCCCGAAGTCGCTCGCGCCGCGAGATGCCCGAGAACAATGCTGGCCGCAATCGGAACGATAGACAGGAATCCGAGGACGCCGAAGACATCCGCAATGGTGTTTACCTGCTTCTCGAACGACGGGTTGTCAAACACCGGCACCAGTGTCTTCGCGGTCATGTAGCCAATCGACGTCAACACAATCAGCGCCAACGAGATCACCGCCATCACCGATATCGGCGGCTTCGGCGGACCTGCAACGACGGGTTGCCCGATACGAGTCGGGGCGGGCGGTGGCGGCGAGGGCACATCAGTTGCGGTCATGAGCGACATCCTATCGACGCGCGCCGGGCGTCGAGCAGCAGCGCAGTGGATTCGCGCTACGCTGTTCTGTGTCCGTTTTCTCGGGCGATTGGCGCAGTTGGTAGCGCGCTTCCTTCACACGGAAGAGGTCATCGGTTCGAGTCCGGTATCGCCCACAACGCACGGCGGCCCACCAGCATCGCGGAGGACATGTGGCGCAGCAGCGGGTGTCGCAATTCATCGGTCGATCTGCCGAAACAGTGGCAGCCTTCGCGGGCAATCCCGAGAACCTGCCGCTCTGGGCTGCCGGTCTCAGCGCCGGCATTCGGCGTGAAGGTCGCCGCTGGTTCACCGACTCCCCCATGGGCGTCGTCGAAGTCACATTCGTGGGCGACCAGACCGTCGGGATCCTCGATCACGATGTCACCCTTCCCGACGGCACGATAGTCCGTAATCCGATGCGGGTGCTCCAGAAGGATGGTGGGGCCGAAGTCGTTTTTACGGTGGTCCGGCTTCCCAGCACCTCCAATGCGGACTTCGAGCGGGATGTCGCTCTCGTCCGTGCGGACCTCGCTCGGCTTCGCGATCGTATGGAGGAATTCGGGCCATAACGCAGAGGGCAGAATGGATGCAGTGAGTATCGAGTCGAACGCGGACAAACCGCCCGAAGACTCCCCCGCAAGACGCACTCATTTCGTCGATCTCTCTCCGCTACGCGAGAGTCCGTCGTTCGCCCGGCTCTGGTACGGAAACACAATCTCGGGCGTCGGCGGCCAGATGACTATCGTGGCCGTCGGACTGCAGATTTACCACTTGACCGGCTCGACCTTCGCGGTTGCGCTCGTCGGCGGGATAGCCCTCCTCCCCATGATCCTTGCCGGGCTATACGGCGGGATGCTGGCCGACGCGTTCGATCGTCGCCTCATCCTGTTCGTAGCGGCGTGCATCGCATGGGCGACAACAATCGCGCTCGTGATCTTGACACTCACCGGAGTCACAGACGTCGGGCCGTTCTATCTGGTGACAAGCGCCAACGCGGTCGCCGTCACCGTGATCGGTGCGGTGCGCGCGGCGATCACGCCGCGCATCCTTCCGCGTCGGCTGGTGCCCGCGGCGGCCGCCCTGAACGGCATCTCAAACGGACTGATGGTCACCGTTGGACCCGCTGTCGCAGGAGTCCTGGTCGCGAGCGTCGGCTTCGCCTGGACGTACTCGGTCGACATCGTTCTTTTTCTGAGCGCCTTCGTCGGCATTCTCTCCCTGCCCAAGCTGCTGCCGCAGGGTGAGATCCAGCGACCAGGACTCGAGTCGCTTCGGTATGGCATCGCGTTCCTAAGGACCGCGCCGAACGTGCGGATGTCCTTCCTCGTGGACATCGTCGCAATGACCTTCGGCCAACCTCGTGTTCTGTTCCCGGCACTCGGTGCGCTCGTGCTCGGTGGCGGCGCAGTGACGGTCGGCATCCTCACGGCCGCCGGAGCGGTCGGCGCGTTCATCAGCAGCATCTTCTCGGGACAGACCGGACACGTCCGTTTGCAGGGCAGGGCAATCGGATGGTCAATAGCCATCTATGGGACGTTCATCGCCGCGTTCGGCGTGGTCGCCCTCGTCGCCGATCGGGGTCTCACTGGAAAGGCCGGAGCAGCCGCGGTCGAGCCCAACCTGATCGCGATCATCGTCGCATCCGTCGTTCTCGCAGGTGCCGGCGCCGCAGACAACATTAGCTCGATCTTCCGGCAGACCATTCTTCAGTCAGCGGTGCCGGACAGCATGCGCGGTCGCCTGCAGGGTGTGTTCACGATCGTGGTCACCGGCGGGCCTCGGCTCGGCGACCTCTACGTCGGTGCGATCGCCGCGATCGGCGCGCTGTGGCTCCCGCCGTTGCTGGGAGGCATCGCGATCGTCGTCATCATCGCGACCCTTCTGCGCTCCCAGCGCACGTTCCGCCACTACGACTCGTCGAACCCAACTCCCTAGTGCTCCGAGGGGCAGGAGCATGCAAGGCTGTTGGGATGATCACTCATCTCGCCATCCATCATCCGAAGCCCGAATATCGGGGCGACGTTCTCGCATCAATGCGGCGAGTGGACGCAGCGGCGGCCGGCCATCCTGGACTGATTCGAATCAACGGATGGAAGGAGATCGATGGCGAGCGCTTGGTCGGGATCTCAATGTGGGAGTCGATGGATGCGTTCGAGGCGGCCTCAGATGCGCTCTTCGCCTCCGCGCAGGGTGACCCGTGGGACCTCTGGGAAGACGAGCCCGTCGAATCGATGTTCCTCGAGTACTAGGTGTAGTTCCCTGTGAGGTTGTGGACGCGGTCTGAGGGAACTTGGCCGCCGATGCCGGTGTGGGGTCTGTGGTGATTGTAGTGATGGAGCCAGGCGGGATAGGTGTCGGCTCTGGCCTCGTCGCTGGGGTAGGTCGCTGCGT
>DATAZU010000029.1:0-87993 GCA_036271875.1 Galbitalea sp. | reverse complement strand
CATCGGTAACGGCCAGATGATCGAGGCACCGTATCCGGGCGTCGGCGTGCGAATCGCTGCGGTGCGTTACGGCGACCTGGTGCCGTACGCGGCTCGCCCGACCGGTTAGGGCTTGTAGGCCTCTACTCCGGCCTGGATGATCTTCTCGGCCTCCGCCGCGTCACCCCAGCCCTCGGTCTTGACCCACTTGCCGGGCTCGAGGTCCTTGTAGTGCTCAAAGAAGTGCTCGATCTCTTTGCGCGTGAACTCGGGGATGTCGTCGACATCCTGAATCCAGGTCCAGCGCGGGTCCTTGGCCTGCACGGCGATGATCTGCTCGGCCTCGGCGGCGTTACCCCAACCCTCGGTCTTGACCCACTTGCCGGGCTCGAGGTCCTTGTAGTGCTCAAAGAAGTGCTCGATCTCCTTGCGGGTGAACTCGGGGATGTCGTCGACATCCTGGATCCACTGCCAGCGCGGATCCTTCGCCTGGACGGCAATGATCTTCGCGTCAGAGCCGCCATCATCCGTCATGTTGAAGACGCCGACTGGACGAACCGAAACCCCGACGCCCGGGAACAGCGGGTAGTCGAGTAGGACCAGCACGTCGACGGGATCGCCATCGAGGCCGAGCGTGTGCTCGATGAACCCGTAGTCGGTGGGGTAGGTGAACGCGGTGAACAGCACGCGATCCAGGAAGACGCGGCCCGTTTCGTGGTCCACCTCGTACTTGTTGTGGCTTCCGCGCGGAATCTCGATGATGGCGTCGTAGGCGGCCATGACATGCTCCCTTGGGTTCTCGAAGGACTGCAATAACGTTACTGGATGGACCAGAGCCGCAGACCGCGACTGTCCCCGCCGATCGCGGATGTTCGTCGGGCAGTCCGCGATGCGTTCGAGCTTCTCGCGTTCGCCGAGGATGCCGTGGTTCTGGTTGCGCTCAGCGGCGGCCCGGATTCCCTGGCGCTTGCTGCGGCGGCAGCATTCGAAGCGCCGCGCGCGGGCCTGCGCGCCGGTGCGGTTATCGTCGACCACGGGCTGCAGGCCGGGTCAGCCGAGGTTGCCGAGCACGCCGCCGAGCAGGCGCGGGACCTGGGTCTGGATCCCGTCGTCGTTCGTCGAGTCGTGGTCGAGTCGGATGGGGGGCCGGAAGCGGCCGCGCGCGTCGCGCGTTACCGGGCGCTGGATGCCGCTGCCGCAGAACTCGGCGCCGTCGTGGTGCTGCTCGGGCACACACTCGACGACCAGGCCGAGACCGTGCTGCTGGGTTTGGCGCGCGGGAGTGGGGCGACGAGCCTGCACGGGATGGCCGGTGTTAGCGGGGTGGGCCCCGGGACAGGCTCAGGCCCAGGGACAGGCTCAGGCCCAGGGACAGGCTCAGGCTCAGGGACCGGCTCAGGGACCGGGACAGGATCGGGGACCGAGCGTCGCTATGCGCGGCCGCTGTTGGGCATCCGGCGCGCGGCCACGGTGCAGTTTTGCGCGGACAGCGGGCTTGAGCCCTGGACCGATCCGCAGAACTCGGACGAGTCGTTCGCCCGGGTTCGAGTGCGGAACACCGTGTTGCCCGTGCTCGAGAAGGAACTCGGCCCCGGCATCGCCGAGGCGCTAGCGCGCACCGCAGAGCAGCTACGCGAGGACAGCGATGCCCTCGACCACTTCGCAGAGGAGATTGCCGAGGAACTCGCCGATCTCGCCGAGTCCGGTATCTCGTTGCCGGTGCGTGCGCTCGCCAGCAATCCGGCCGCGCTGCGGCAACGCCTCATTCGTCTCGCGGTTGAGAGCGAGTTCCACGTCTCGTTGAGTCGCGCGCAGACGCTCGAGGTTGCCCGCCTGGTCACGCACTGGCACGGCCAGAAAGCACTGGACCTTCCCGGCGTTAGAGTTGAACGGCAGGGCGGCCTGCTCATCTTCACCGCTAGGAAATAGGTGCCAATGGAAGCCAGCGACGTCTCAGCCGATCTCACCAGAGTTCTCGTCAGCGAGGGCGAGATCCGCGCCAAGCTGGCCGAACTCGCCCGCCGTATCGAGGTTGACTACGCGGGAGATCGCCCCCTGCTCGTTGGCGTGTTGAAGGGCGCGGTCATGGTCATGGCCGATCTCGCGCGCGAGCTGCGGATCAACATCGACATGGACTGGATGGCCGTCTCGTCCTACGGGGCCGGCACGCAGTCGAGCGGCGTCGTTCGCATTCTCAAAGACCTCGATTCAGACCTGCACGGTCGACGCGTCCTCATCGTCGAAGACATCATCGACTCGGGCCTGACGCTGTCCTGGCTGAAGACGAACCTGCAGTCGCGCGGCGCCGAGTCCGTCGAGATCTGTGCGCTGCTGCGTAAACCGGATGCCGCGAAGATTACGGTCGATGTCGAATACCTCGGCTTCGACATCCCGAATGAGTTCGTGGTTGGCTATGGCCTGGACTACGCCGAGACCTATCGCAACCTGCGTGACGTCGCGATTCTGGCCCCGCACGTATACGCGTCCTAGGGAGACGCCCCACTAATTGGGGCATTACGCCTACGGCAAACATCCAGCGGGTGCCAAGCGTGGCCGGGGTAATCTTGCAGAACATATCTCAAGGAAGGTGAAGGGCGGTCTACGCCCGATTCATCATGGACATTAGACGTTTGCTGCGGGGCCCGATCATCTGGATCATCCTCGCCGTCATCGGGCTCGTTATCGCGTTCCAGATCGTTACCGCGCAGGGCTTCAAGGGGATCACCACCGAAGCGGGACTCAACCTGCTCAAGGGCGACACGGTCACCAAGATCCAGACCCACGACCCGGACCAGTACGTCAACCTCACGCTGTCCACTCCTTACCAGGGAAGCAAGCTGGTTCAGTTTTACTATGTTGCACCGCGTGGCCCCGAGGTCATCGCCGCGATCAACAAGGCGGCGTCAGACAACAAGAGCGTGAGCTATGACGACCAGGTCGACCAGTCCTCCATCTGGTCAACGATCGGCGGGTTGATCTTCCCGCTCCTGCTGTTCGGAGTAGTCGTCTTCTTCCTCTTCCGCGGCATGCAGGGAGGCGGTAACCGCGTCATGCAGTTCGGCAAGTCAAAGGCTCGCCTGGTCGGCAAGGACGCGGCGAAGGTCACCTTCGCGGATGTCGCCGGCGCGGACGAGGCGATCGAAGAGCTCGAAGAGATCAAGGACTTCCTGAAGGACCCCGCCCGCTTCCAGGCGGTCGGCGCCCGCATCCCGAAGGGCGTACTGCTGTACGGCCCTCCCGGAACCGGCAAGACCCTGCTTGCTCGCGCCGTCGCGGGTGAGGCGGGCGTTCCGTTTTATTCCATCTCGGGTTCGGACTTCGTCGAGATGTTCGTCGGTGTCGGCGCGAGCCGCGTTCGCGACCTGTTTACGCAGGCCAAGGAGAACTCGCCGTCGATCATCTTCGTCGACGAGATCGACGCGGTCGGTCGTCACCGCGGTGCCGGCAGCGGTGGTGGCAACGACGAGCGCGAGCAGACTCTCAACCAGCTGCTGGTCGAGATGGACGGCTTCGACGTGAAGACCAACGTCATCCTCATCGCCGCGACCAACCGTCCGGACGTCCTCGACCCAGCGCTTCTTCGCCCGGGCCGGTTTGACCGCCAGATCGGAGTGGACGCTCCCGACCTGAAGGGTCGCCAGCGCATCCTTGAAGTGCACGGGCGGGGCAAGCCCCTTGCCGCGGGCGTCAACCTCGAAGTTCTCGCTCGCAAGACGCCGGGCTTCACCGGCGCCGACCTGGCGAACGTGCTCAACGAGGCCGCGCTCTTGACCGCGCGCTCGCACGCCCAGCTCATCGATAACCGCGCCCTGGATGAGGCGGTCGATCGCGTTATGGCTGGTCCGCAGCGCCGCTCCCGGATCATGAAAGACAAGGAACGCCTCATCACGGCGTACCACGAGGGTGGTCACGCGCTCGCGGCCGCATCCATGCGCCACACCGATCCGGTCACCAAGATCACCATCCTGCCGCGCGGTCGCGCCCTCGGATACACGATGGTGCTCCCGCTCGAGGACAAGTATTCGGTGACCCGTAACGAGCTCCTCGACCAGCTCGCCTACGCGATGGGTGGTCGCGTTGCCGAAGAGATCGTGTTCCACGATCCCACGAGCGGCGCATCCAACGACATCGAGAAGGCAACCGCAACGGCCCGTCGCATGGTGACCGAATACGGGATGTCTTCTGCGATTGGTTCGGTCAAGCTCGGCACAGCGCCGGGCGAGCCGATGATGGGCCGCGACTCTGGCTCGCGCGACTACTCGGAGAACATCGCAGAGATCGTCGATGAGGAGGTGCGCAAGCTTATTGAGCAGGCGCATACCGAGGCTTGGCAGGTGCTCAACGACAACCGCGACATCCTCGACCATCTTGCGACCGAGTTGCTCGAAAAGGAGACGCTCGATCACGAACAGCTCGCCGAGATCTTCAAGGACGTCAAGAAGCTGCCCGAGCGCCCGCTGTGGCTCTCGAGCAAATCGCGCCCGCTGTCCAACCTCCCCGCCGTGAAGGTGCCGTCGAAGGCGCCGATCGACGAGGGCGTTGTCGACGGAGCGATTTCGTCTGACGCACCGACGAAGCAGAAGCGCACGCCGCGTCCGCGCAAGTCCCCCGGCATCGCAACCGCATAGAGTCCCGTGGCTCCCATCGACACTGGGCGCGTCGAGGCTGCCGTCGCCGAACTCCTCGCCGCTATCGGCGAGGATCCGGCACGCCCGGGTCTGAAAGCGACGCCGTCACGTGTCGCGGAGTCGTACGCGGAGTTCTTCAGCGGCATAGGGGTAGATCCGCAGATCTACCTGGCGGATGCGAAGGATTTGAACCTCCGGCCCGGCGAGTTGGGCGAACTGGTGCTGCTTCGCAACATCGAGTTCCGCTCGATGTGTGAGCACCACCTGCTCCCGTTTACGGGCGTCGCCCACGTCGCGTATGTGCCCGGCAAACGCGTCGTCGGTCTCGGTAAGCTGCCGCGCGTGGTCGAGGTCCTGGCATCCCGTCCTCAGCTGCAGGAACGTCTGACCGAGGAGATCGCCGACACGCTGTTCGCCGGGATCGAAGCCGCTGGCGTCCTCGTCGTGCTCGACGCGGTCCAGTGGTGCGTCACCGCGCGCGGACCCCGTCAGGCCCGCAGCACTACTGTGACCCTGGCAACTCGCGGTACTCTCAGTGATCCGGTAGAACGATCCGGAGTCCTTGCGCTTCTGGGTACGCACGGGGGAAATATCGATGGCTAGTGGTCTTGCGCGCATCCGTCCGGTTGTTCCGGATCGGCGCCGACCGGTGATCGTCGGAGTGCTCAATGTCACTCCGGACTCATTCAGCGACGGCGGAAAATTCAACAGGGTGGATGCCGCGGTCGAGCACGCTGTCCGTCTCCGCACCGCGGGTGCGGACTTCATCGATGTCGGCGGCGAGTCGACCAGACCCGGCGCGAAGCGCCTCGATCCGGTCAAGGAGCAGAAGCGCATCATGCCCGTGCTCAAGGAACTCATCGACCTCGGAGTTCCGGTCAGCGTCGACACGATGAACTCGGCGACCGCGCTCGCGGCAGTGGATGCCGGAGTTCTCGTCGTGAACGACGTCTCTGGTGGCCTCGCTGACCCCGAGATGTACCGCGCGATCGCGGAGACGGGCGTGCACTACATCGCGTCGCACTGGCGCGGCCCGAGTGAACTAATGGACGACAATGCGAACTACGACGACGTGGTCGTCGAGGTTCGCGACGCACTCAAGACTCGCGTCGCCGAGCTCCTCGTCTGGGGTATCGCGCCGGACAAGATCGTGCTCGATCCCGGGCTCGGTTTCGCAAAGACCTCGCAGCACAACTGGGCGCTCCTCAAGGCGCTCCCCGAGTTGGAGACGATCGGCTATCCGCTGCTGATTGGTGCATCCCGCAAGCGTTTCCTCGCGCCGTTCACGGCGGAAGGCGCTCCACCGAGCGATCGGGACTTTGCCACCGCGATCATCAGCGCCCTGGCAGCACAGGCGCACGTGTGGGGAGTGCGCGTGCACGACGTGGCATCGACCGTGACCGCGCTCGACGTGTGGTCTGCCTGGCAGACGGGCGGCAGCGGTGCCTGACGATCGGTTGAGGCTTACCGGCCTGCGAGCGTTAGGACACCACGGCGTCTATGAGCAGGAGCGTCTCGAAGGCCAGGAGTTCATCATCGACGTCAGCGTCTGGTTTGATTCCCGGCCCGCGGCCGCAAGTGATGACGTTGACAACACGATCAACTACGGCGTTCTTGCCGAACAAATCGTCGCCGCGGTGGAGAACGACCCCGTCGATCTCATCGAAACGGTTGCCGACCGTGTCGCGACTCTTGTCCTCGGACAGCCGAGGGCGAATAGCGTCGAGGTCACTCTCCACAAGCCGTCCGCGCCGATCACGGTCCCGTTCGATGACGTCTCCATTACGGTCACCCGGGTGCGCGCGTGAGCGAAGGCGTCCGGGCGATCCTCTCGCTTGGCAGCAATCTCGGCGACCGCGAAAGCATCCTGAGGGCTGCGATTGCCGACGTTGGAGCGCTCGACGGGGTTGAGGTCCTCGCGGTGTCCAGTATCGTGCAGACCGCTGCCGTCAAACCGCACGGCATCGATGAGAGCGCGCCGGCCTACCTGAACCTCGTGATCGAGGTATTGACCAACCGCTCCGCCGGCGCTTTTCTCGCCTCGACAAACGGAATCGAGCGACAACACGGTCGCGTGCGTGAGGTTGCATGGGGCGACCGAACCCTCGACATCGACATCATCACCATGGCCGACCTGCAGCTGAATACGGATGCGCTCACGCTGCCGCATCCGCGCGCCGCCGACCGGGGCTTTGTGCTCGTGCCATGGCTTGAAATCGACCCGGATGCGTCGCTTCCGGGCATTGGGCGAGTTGATCGGCTTCCCGCAGCGCACGAGGATGTGCGACGCTACCGTGCGGAGGCCGATTCGTGAAACGCACCAGACCGCTGCTGCTCCTGATCTACGCGATCGTGGCAGCCATCCTCACCTGGCTCGGGCAGTCGATCCTGACCGCGTCAGGTGCCGCCATCGTCTCGCCGCCCTTCAGCCTCGCGATCACGCTGCTCGTCATCAGCATCGTGGTGATCGCGCTTGCCCTACCGGTTCGCCGGGCAGTACGTGATCGGGAGAACCACCAGGTGAATCCGTTCTACGCGACGAGGGTTGTCGTGCTTGCCAAAGCCTCGAGCATCGCCGGCTCCCTGCTCTTTGGAGCCGCCCTGGCAATCGTCGTATACCTGATCACCCGCACGGTAGTCGCCGGGGTAAGCTCGATTTTCACGTCGGGCGCCGCCGTTCTGGGTTCTGTGGTGCTGTTGATCTGTGGCCTGGTGGCCGAGAGTATGTGCAGCATCCCGCCGGACGACAGAGACAAGGGCGACCAGAATCCGGCAACCACGCGACCTCGCTGACACCCAACCAAAGACTCACAGACACGGAAGATGCGCGTGAACAACCGACTTGACTTGTCCGGTATCCAGTGGCGTCGGGTGTCACCGAAGTACGTGATCGTTGACATCATCGCCGCGGTAGTCGTCACGCTCGCGCTCCTGGTTGCGGCGAGCATCCCGGTCTTTGTCAATCACGTCCTTCTGTGGTGGCTGCTGCCAGCGGCCGTACTCGTGATCATGCTGATCGTGATCGCGTTCATCCCGCGACGCGTGCGCGCGATCGGATACCAGCTGCGCGATGACGACCTGCTGTTTCGCCGAGGGCTGCTGTTTCAGCGTTTCGTTTCCGTGCCGTACGGCCGAATGCAGCTTGTCGACATCACGCGCGGCCCGGTCTCGCGGGTTCTTGGCCTCAGTGATCTTCACTTCGTTACGGCCGCCGCGTCCAGCGGGGTAATGATTCCCGGGCTCCTGGTCGCGGACGCGGAAGAACTACGTGACCATCTCGTGTCGGTCGCCGAGACCCGTCGGGCCGGCCTGTGACGGATGAGCCTGTGATCGACGAAAACGCGCCGCAGGGCAATCCCGCCCATGACCTACTTCCTGCCGGGACGGTGCTAGCGACGCGGTTGGCCGACGGCGAGTGGCATCGCCTGCATCCGGCGACGCCTCTGCTTCGCGGCGGGTTCGTCCTCATCGCCATAGCGGGTGTCTTCGTCTCGCAGGCGCGGCAGCAAATTCTTGACCTCGTTCTCGGTGCGCCCCACGCGCACGACGATGGCGACTTCGTCACACTGCTCACCGGACACGGTCGCCTTATCCCGGTGCTGTTAGGAATCGCTGCCGTCCTGATCCTGATCGTGTTGGTGTTCTACCTGTCGTGGCGGGTGCACAGCTTTCGGATCACGGATGAGGTCGTCGAGGTTCGAAGCGGACTTCTCCGGCGCAGCTACCGCAAGGGCAGGCTCGACCGCATCCAGGGCATCAACATCGTGCGCCCGTTCTTTGCCCGGCTGTTCGGAGCGGCGAGGCTGGAGATCGATGTAGCGGGCCACGACGCGAACGTGCGGCTGGACTACCTCTCGTCCTCGAACGCGGATGGCCTCCGCCGCGACATCCTGCGCCTCGCCTCGGGGACGAAGGTGCGCGCGGCGGACCAGCCCGCGGACCAGCGCTCATTTGTCGAACAGCGAGTCTCGGAGTTTGTGGCGCCAGAGCTCGACCCGAGTGCGGCCCCGCCGGAGTCGGTCGTCAAGGTGCACGTCGGTCGCCTGGTCGGCTCCATCGTGCTGCACGACACGACCTTCACTCTGCTCGTTCTTATCGCGGCGGCCGCGGTCACATCCATCTGGACGGGTCGCTACTTCGCTATCTACATCCTTGTTCCGCTCGTGCTGGCGCTCGGCAGCTTTTTGTTCCGTCGCTTTACGAAGTCTCTGCGGTATTCGATCGCCGCGACACCGGATGGCGTCCGCGTCGGCTTTGGTGTGCTGACGCTGAGCAACGAGACTCTGCCGCCCGGACGTATCCACTCGGTGCAGGTGCGGCAACCGATCCTCTGGCGGTTCCCGGGATGGTGGGAAATCAAGGTCAACCGCGCCTCGAAGTCGAATGCTAAGGGTGCGGATGCCCAGCACAATACGACGATTCTTCCCGTGGGAAATTTGGATGACGTGCTTCGGGTGCTCGGTCTCCTGCTGCCGGGTCTCGGCGCCGAGAACGCGGATGCCATGCGCAACGGCATCGTGGGAACCGGCTCGGCATCCGGTTTCACGAACTCACCCCGTCGAGCGCGCATTGTTCGACTCTTCTCGCGCCAGCGAAACGGTTTCGCCGGACTGCCCGGAATAGTCCTGCTTCGTGAGGGCGCAGTGTGGCGTCGACTGACGATCGTTCCGGAGGCTCGCGTGCAGAGCGTCGCGATCACACAGGGTCCGATCTATCGACTGCTCCGGCTTGCCCACGTTCACGTTCACACCGTCGTCGGACCTGTTCGTGCAGAGTTGGGCGCGGTAGACCGCGACATCGCGGTCGAATTCTTCGACCGGGTGTCCGGTGAGGTTGTCAGAGCTGTTCGAACGGATGCGTCGCACCGCTGGCTTGCAGACGGTCAGCACGCCTGATGGAGCGCTCCGGACGACTCGGCGTCGGCATCATCGGCGCTGGACGGGTCGGCCCCGTGTTCGGTGCCGCACTCGGCGCTGCGGGGCACGGAGTCGTCGGCATCTCAGCGGTATCCGATGCAAGCCGGGATCGTGCCCAGGCAATGCTGCCGGGCGTTCCGATCCTCGAGATCCCGGACATCCTCGAGCGCAGTGAACTCGTGATCCTGGCAGTCCCCGAAGCCGAGCTCCCGGCTCTCGTAGCTGGCCTCGCTGCGACCGGAGCATGGCAACAGGGCCAGCTGGTTCTGCACACTGCTGCTCGATACGGTGTCGAGGTACTTGCCCCGGCGCAGGCCCTTGGAGCAATCCCGTTGGCCGTGCATCCGGCCATGGCATTTACGGGAACCAGCATCGATCTGATTCGCCTTCGCGAAAGCTATTGCGCAGTAACCGCGGCGACCGTCGTCCAGCCGATAGGAATGGCGCTCGTCGTCGAGATGGGCGCGGAACCGTTGCTCGTCGCCGAAGCAGATCGGCCTGCCTACGCGGAAGCGATCGCCATCGCGACCAGTTTTTCCTCGGCGATCGTCAGCCAGGCAACGGAGGCACTTGCCGGAATTGGCGTCGAGAACGCCGGGCGTATCCTCGCGCCCCTTGTGCGCTCGGCGGTCGAGAACGCGCTGGCGATCACGACGCCAGATACGATCGATCTGTCCGAGATCGGGCAACACCTGTTGGAGGACGATTCGTGAGCACCGCCCGCACGCGGCCACAACTCTTGACGACCATTGCCGCGGTTCGCGAGTTGGTCGCATCCGAGCGCGCGGTCGGGCGCCGAGTTTCGCTTACGCCGACACTTGGCGCACTGCACGCCGGTCATCTCAGCCACCTGAAGCGCGCGGCTGAGCTCGCCGATACGCGAATCGTGTCGGTATTCGTGAACCCGTTGCAGTTCGGGCCGAACGAGGATCTCGCGAAGTATCCGCGAACACTCGACGAGGACCTCGACCAACTGGGCGAACTCGGAGTGCCGTACGTGTTCGCGCCGACTGCCGACGAGATGTACCCGGATGGCGAGCCGGAGATTCGCGTGAGCGCCGGCAAGATCGGCACCCTCTATGAGGGACGGTCGCGGCCGGGTCACTTCGACGGCGTTCTCACGGTTGTTGCGAAGCTTCTGCTGATCGTGCAGCCGGATGTCGTCACCTTCGGGCAAAAGGATGCCCAACAGCTGTACCTCGTCAAGAAGATGGTGCGCGATCTCAACATCCCGGTGCTGGTCGAGCCGATCGAAATCGTGCGCGAAGACGACGGGCTCGCGCTCTCGAGCCGCAATCGGTATCTCGATGGCAGGGAGCGCCGTGCGGCCAGGGTGCTGTCCGCGGCACTCGAGGCCGGCGCATCTTCTGCTGATCGCGGCATCGACGCCGTCATCGCTGCGGCACAGAGCACGCTCATGGGCGAGCCCCTGATCGACCTCGACTACCTGAAGATCGTGAACCCGGAGACTTTTCTGCCGCTGGACGACGGATATCGCGGTCCGGCCCTCGTGCTTGTCGCCGCCCGCGTCGGAACTACGCGCCTGATCGACAACGAACGCATCTCGCTGGCGGGCTAGTCATGGATTTTCTCATCCGCCGCATCGTGGAGGACGACTGGGCTCCGTACCGGGACATCCGGTTGGCAATGCTGCGTGAGATCCCGATGGCCTACAGCGAAACGCCGGAGGAGGTACTCGGGCGCGGGGAAGCAGACTGGCGGGAGCGCGCCGCGGCAGGCGGCTCGACGCCGGGCATCCGGTTTGCTGCGATTACCTCCGCGGGCGAGTGGATCGGATCGATGGGCTCCTATGCCGGTGCGGATGGGCCGACGCTGATGGGTGTGTACGTTGCGCCTGCGTTCCGCGGCGACGCCGCCGGCGTGACGTCCGCGCTCATGGCGGCCGTCGAAGATTGGGCGATGGGGTACTCGACATCGCTTCGCCTGGATGTACACGAGTCGAATGCGCGCGCGATCGCGAGCTACAACAAGCGCGGCTACGTCGCGACGGGCAACACCAAGCCATACCCGCCGGACCCGACTCACGTCGAGCTGGAGATGGTCAAGCAGCTATCGTCGGCCCCTCGAGAACATGGGTGACCCAGCTCGCAGATACGATGGTTTCTCGTGGCGGACAGCGAAATTGAAGCGGAACTGACCGAAGAAGAGATCTTCGAGCAGAAGGCCGTCCGCCTGGGCAAGAGGGATCGGCTCATCCAACTCGGCTTGGGGGCGTACCCCGTCGGTATTGTTCTCACGGACACGATCGGAGCCGTTCGCGCCACATACGATCACCTGGCCGCAGACGAGAAGACAGGCGAGACCGCTGCGCTCGCCGGACGCGTCGTATCCGTTCGCAATTCCGGCAAGCTGTGTTTCGTCCAGCTGCAGGCGGGTGATGGCGACCGCATCCAGGTCATGGTGAGCCTCGCGGAGGTGGGCGAAGAATCGCTCGCTCTCTTCAAGGAACTGGTGGACCTCGGCGACCATCTGTTTGTCACTGGCGAGATCATCGCGAGCCGTACCGGCGAACTCTCGATCTTCGCGAGCGAGTGGCGGATCACATCCAAGGCGATTCTTCCCTTGCCCAACCTGCACAACGAACTCAGCGACGAGACCAAGGTGCGCAGCCGCTACCTGGACCTCATCCAGCGCGAACAGGCGAGGTTCGTCGTGCGCGCCCGCGCCACGGCGAACGCGTCCCTTCGCTCAACCTTCGCGCGACACGGGTACCTCGAGATCGAGACGCCCATGCTGCAGACCATCCACGGCGGAGCTGCGGCGAGACCCTTCACGACGCACAGCAACGCGTTCGACACGGAACTGTTTCTGCGCATCGCGCCCGAGCTCTTCCTCAAGCGTGCGGTCGTTGGCGGCATCGACCGCGTCTACGAGATCAACCGCAATTTCCGCAACGAGGGAGCCGATTCAACGCACTCACCCGAGTTCGCAATGCTCGAGGCATATCAGGCCTACGGTGACTACCTGCAGATGGCCGATCTCACGCAGGAGATGATTCAGGATGCCGCGGTCGCGATCGCTGGCTCGACTACGGTCACCTGGGCAGACGGCTCCGAGTACGACTTCGGCGGGGACTGGGATCGTGTCGACATGTACGAATCGCTGTCTGCGGCATCCGGCGTCTCCATCACGTCCGCGACGACGCTGGCGGAGCTTGAGACGCTCGCAACCTCTGTCGGCGTCGATGTTGCGCTTCCCACGCACGGCAAGCTCGTCGAGGAACTGTGGGAACACTTCGTGAAGTCATCGCTCGTGCGCCCGACCTTCGTGATGGATTTTCCGGTCGACACCTCTCCGCTTGTGCGCGAACACCGATCCAAACCCGGCGTCGTCGAGAAGTGGGATCTCTATGTACGCGGTTTCGAGCTCGCAACGGCATACTCAGAGCTGGTCGACCCGGTCATTCAGCGCGAGCGTTTCGTCGAACAGGCTCTCCTCGCCAGCCGTGGTGATCCGGAGGCGATGCGCCTCGACGAGGAGTTCCTGCGTGCGCTCGAATTCGGCATGCCACCGACCGGCGGAATGGGGATGGGCATCGATCGATTGCTCATGGCGCTCACCGGCCTCGGCATTCGTGAGACCATCCTCTTCCCGCTCGTGAAGTAGAGTGCCGAACGTGACCGATCCCATGTCAGACGCCGACGACAACGCGCCGACCGAGGACGACAAGCCTGTCTTCACGAAGGAGCCGCAGCCCGATCTGCCGCTCGCGCAACGGAAAGAGAAGGCGGGCTGGAATAAGAACCGGATCGCAATCTGGGTCGTCGTTGGGGCGTTCGCGCTGTACCTGATCATCACGGGGCTGGTCGGAATCCTGACGAAGGCACGATGAGTCGTCGCACGTCGCGCATTGTCATGGCTGTCGCGCTCGTCGGAATTCTCGCGGTGATCGCGGTCATCACACTCACAGGTCAGCGCTGAGCGCGACGGTTTAGGCTGTATTTCGTGCCTACGACCGTTTGGGGCGGCATCGTCTTCGCCCTCACGCCAACGATCTGCCTCGGGCTCATTTTCTGGTTCGTGATGAGGTCGATTCTTCGGGCGGATCGCACGGAACGTAAGGTCTACGCCAAGATCGAGGCGGAAGAGCGTGCCAAGATGGCGGCCGCTGCCCCAGCGTCGGACCCGGCAGAACCGATCAAGTCGATTTAGTTCTCCCGGCTTTAGGTAATAACTCCCTATAGCCACGGCTTCTGGCCGGCTTCTATGCTCTCGTTTCATGAGACGCGCTCTGACTGCTGTGTTGGTTCTTCCGCTGCTTGTGCTGCTCGTTGCGTGTGCACCCGCGGCGCACTCCGGCGGTCATCCGACCATCCATCACACCGGCGCGTCATCTTCGACCGCCCCACAGACGTCGCCGACCGCAACACCCACCCCGACGTCGACCCCGACCCCAACCAGTCCACCGGCCATTAACCCGGCGGACTACCTCGTGGCGGGGACCCCGCATCATCCGGACGCCAACGGGGAGTGGTTCGGTGAGTACGCCTTTTACACCGACGCGACAAAGAGCGTGTGGTGCCAGTTCGTCATCTTCTCGGGAGACAATCCCGGTGCCAACTGCTCGATTGTTCCGGCGGCAAGGTCGCAGGTGACCTATCCGCTGCCTCCCGGCTCGAGTGCGGGATGCGTGTCTAGCGAGTGGGATGGCTACACGCTCGGGCTCGGTGCGAGCGTGGATGATCTGATTCCCAAGGATGCTGGCTGGGACCAGTGCTATGTGCACGGCGTCGGGGTGGTGACCAACCCGGCGAAGACGAAGGTGTTGCCGGATGGTGCGACACTCGCGGTCTCGCCGTTTTCCTGCACGGTGCACGCGTCCGTCGCGACGTGCTCCGAGTCGGTTGCTGGTCTTGCCCCGGCAAGTTTCAGTCTCGGGTTGCACACCGCGTCATTCCACTCGAACTAGTCGCGCGGCTTCAACCGGATGTTGGGGAGCTCTGGCGCGGGAAGCGCGCTCCCGTCGTAGCCTCGGACGCGTCCAAACAGACCGTCCTGGTCGCCGCCGGCGATCACATCCGCCTGCCAGCGAGTTCGGAACTTGACAATCTCCTCGTGGCTGCGGCCGATGAAGTTCCACCACATCACGATGGATTCGCCGAGCGGTTCACCGCCGATGAGAAGGGCGCGGAGCGGTTCGGTGCCGCTCGAAATCTTGATCGCGTCTGCGCCGGGTGCGAGATAGGCGATCTCGGCTCGCGCAACCGCGCAACCATCGACCGTTGGCGAACCAGCATCAACAAGAATCCCGTACTCGAAGTCGCTGTCGACGGGAATGCTCAGGGTCGTGTTCGCGGGCAGGTCGAGCTGCGCGCCGACCACACGTGTGAATGTCCTGGCGGTCGACGAGTGCCCGAGCAGCTCGCCCAGAAACACCCGGACCGTTGCACCCTCGAGGTCGAACGGCTCCGGAACGAATCGCTCGAAGAACGGAGCCGTGTTTCGGGTGGAGTCCGGCAACGCGATCCACAGTTGCGCACCGTGCAACACGGTCGTTTGCGGTAGCGACACCTCGGAGTGTTGTATGCCGCGACCGGCGGTCATGAGATTGAGTTCGCCCGGCCGCACGATGGCGTGTGAGCCGACGCTGTCGCGATGATCGATCTCCCCGGCGAACAGCCAGCTCACCGTTTGCAGCCCGGTGTGCGGATGCGGTGGAACGTTCATCCCGACGCTCGGGGTGACCGCGTCTGGTCCGTAGTGGTCGACGAAGCACCAGGCGCCGATGAGGCTGCGAGCTCGCTGCGGCAGCGTGCGCCTTACGTTCATGGCGCGGGGGCCGCCGAGCGGGACGTCGCGCGGCTCGAGGATCTGAACCCCTCCATCGGTCCTTGACCCGTTTCCGGTCCCTGAGCTTGTCGAAGGGCCGGGTGCGAGCGGGGTCGGCCCTTCGACAAGCTCGGGGACCGGATCCCTTTCCATGTTGCTCACGACAGCACCGCCGCAAGACCCTCGAGCAGACGGTCGGCGTCGGCTCGATCGAACACGAGCGGCGGCCGAATCTTCAGCACATCGTTGCCTTTGCCCGATTCGCCCAGCAAAATGCGCCGGCGCTTGAGATCGTTGACGGCCTGGAGCGCGACATCCTCGCTCGCAACGCGAGCCCCGATGAACAAACCGACCCCGCGCACTTCGGCCACTCCGTCGATCGACGGCAACTGTGCAAGCAGGTAGTCGCCCATCGCCTTCGCGTTGGCGATCAGATCCTCGTCTCGTATCACGTCCAGCGTTGCCCGGGCCGCGGCAATCGACACCGAACTTCCGCCGAAGGTATTGAAATAGCGCGCCCGGCTCCCGAAGGCATCCACCAGCTCGCGCCGGGCAACCACCGCAGCGATCGGATGCCCGTTGCCCATCGGCTTGCCCATCGTGACGATGTCGGGTTCGAGTCCGTGGCGTGCGAAGCCCCACATTCCCGTGCCGAGGCGTCCAAACCCGGGCTGAACCTCGTCCGCGATGAAGAGTCCGCCCGCTGCGCGCACGGCCGCTACCGCTTCAGGGAATCCGGGAACATCCGGTCGTACTCCGTCCGAGGCAAAGATCGTGTCGACGAGCAGCGCAGCGGGGCGCACGCCGTCGGCGGCGAAGCTGTCGATCGCGGCGCGCACATCGCGCGCGAGGTCGCCGTCCCCAGGCGCTGGAACCGTCCGTACCCAGCTCGCGAGCGATGCGACTCCGCCCAGTGACGGCGACACCGACGCGACCTCGGTCGTTACGCCGTGGTAAGCGTTTTCGGTCACGATCACGCCGGTCCCTCCGGTCGCCGCCTTGGCGATGCGCAGTGCGAGATCGCCCGCTTCCGACCCGGTGCAGGTGAACATGACGTTCGCCAGCGACGCGGGGAACTCGCTCAGCAGATCTTCGGCGTAGTCGACGATGGCTCGATCGAGGTAACGGGTGTGGGTGGTGAGCTTCGCGGCCTGCTCCGCGATGGCGGCGGCGACTCGCGGATGCGCGTGGCCGACCGAGGGAACGTTGTTGTACGCGTCGAGGTATTCGGTGCCGTCGGCCGTGTACAGCTTGGTGCCGCTGCCGCGCACAAACTGCACGGGCTCCTCGTAGAACAGTCGATAGGCGCTGCCAAGCGAGCGGGCACGACGTTCGACGAGCTCGCGCGTCGCGGAGTCCAGAGTGTTCGTCGTGGCGGGATCGAAGTATGCGGTTGGACCTGGCACTAGTTCTCCTCGAGGAGTTGGTGGAGCGCACCGCGAACTCCGGAGCGGAAGAGGTCGTCGCGCCCGCGATCATCCGAGTCGAGCGACAGCCACTGATTGATCAGAATTCGCTCGGCGAGGCGGCTCAGTACCAGCGGCCGCAGCACTTCATGCTCGTCGCGGGTGAGCGGGATGCGTCGCTCGTACGCCTCGACGAACGGTTGCGCGCCCTGCCAGTCGCGACCGAACGGAAACAGCAGGTACGAAAGCGCGACGGCAAGATCCGCAACGCGAACGGTGGCGATGACGTCACCGAAATCGAGGATGCCCGTGACGAATTGCGGACTCTTCTCGTCAACCAGAACGTTCCCCGGGTTGAAGTCGTTGTGCAGGACCTGACGCGGCAGGGTATCGAGCTTCGGGGCGACGACGGATGCGAAGCGATCGAAGACCCGTTTCAGGTCGTCGTCGGGGAACCGCTCGGCAAGGCGATCGAGCCGGGGGAGCTGGGCAACGTCCCACGCAAATGGCCGTGAGGATGACTGATGCTCGAATCCCCCGAGTGCGAGAGTGAGCCGTCCGAGCGTGTCCCCGAGAAGCGCGAGCTGGGTGTCGTCTGGCGCGGTGTCAACCAGAAGGTCTCCCGGCAGCCAGTCGAACAGGCGGGCGATGCGGCCCTCGTGGCTCGCGAGACTCGGAATGAGTCGGCCATCCAGGGACGGGACAACGCCCTGCAGTGGCAGTTCCGGGTCTCGTTCACCCGCAAACACGAGCGCCCGAGTCTGGAAATCTATGGTCGCCGGGTCGTCGGCGGGATGTGCGACTTTAAGCACGAAGCGTGCATCCAGCGTCTCGATCGCAAAGCTGTCGTCGCGCTCCGTCTCGAGCCGTTCGGCCGAGATCGCATCCAGTCCGTAGGTCTGGGTGGCGACGCGGAGCGCATCCGTCTCCGACAGTGGATGCCACGCAATGACCTCCTCGCCATCGAGGTCGAAACCGGGAATTCCATACACGGCTTCAGCGTAGTTCGCGAGACGGATGTCGGAAGGGTGTCGCCCCGGCGCCGGGGTTGTGCGTCGTGTCGGTATGCGTACCTCTCTTCAGCTGTGGCTGCCGTGGCTGGGTCTGGTAGTCGTGGTTGGCATCGTCGGTGGCGTCCCCGGCGTAACCGGCTTCCTCGGATACCCGACCGTCACGCGATCAGTCCTCAGCTCCGACACCGCCGTTGCACCAGTGAGCGCACTCAGGCTGCGATGCGGGTGAGGAGGTCGCCCACCTCGCAGTCGAGCGCTCCGCAGATGGCGGCGAGCGTCGAGTAACGGATGGCGCGCGCGCGGTCGTTCTTCAGGATCGACAGGTTGACAATGCTGACCCCGACGAGCTCGCTCAGGCGGGTGAGCGTCATGCCCTTCTTTTCGAGGAGCTCGTCGAGCCGACAGTGAATGCCCGAGAGCTCGTCGTTGCTCACACCAGCCCCTCGGAGTCGTTCTGCAGGCGCTCGCCGTACTCGAAGGCCAGGGCAACGAGCAACAGCACTACGCCGAAGACGATCCAGGTTGGGTCGAAGCGCCCGGCTACGGGCCAGAAGCTGTGGTCGTTTTGGTTCAGCAGGGTTGCGGTCGCGCGCCCGGCGAGTGCGGTCGCGCCCTGGCTGAGAAGCCCACCAACGGCAAGAATGGTACCCGCGATGCCGACGCTCTTCGTCAGCGAACGACGGAACGGTCGCTGGTGCAGCATCCGCCACGCCAGCAGCGCAATAGTGAGGCAGAGCGCCACCTTGGTCAGCATCGTTGCGATGGATGCAATGAGAACGTATGCGGTGACCGAGCCCGGCAACCCCGTGACCACGACCGTTGCATAGCTGTAGTGACCCGACACAATGTGGGCGTTGGATTGAGTGTCGTTGTAGTTGAAGAGCTGGCCGCCCTTGCCGGTGACCATTACGACGTGGGAGAGCCCGGTGTCGAGCGTTTGTGCGAGGCCGGCAGTGCCAAAGGCGAGGGAGGCGAGGCCGGATGCCAGCGCGGCCAGGAGCGCGGCCCACAGGATCACCCGTTTAGTCGTGATCGCGGAGCGAGAACCGGCAAGCGGGAGAGTCTGTGACATCGAAGCATCCTAACGACTAACGATAATAACGATAATCGTTAACATAAGTCGACGCGACGAGGCTGTCAACCTTTTTCGCTTACCCAAACGTCGAACAGGTATGCGGAGTGTTCTTTCGTGGTTGCCCTGGGTTGGGCTTGTTGTTGCCGTTGGCGTGGTCGGCGGGGTGCTCGGGCTGACCGGGGTCTTCGGTCACCCCACAACTGACCGTGTCGTCTTCGCCAACGACGCGAGCCTCGCGCGCACCGCCGCGGCGTTAACCTGCCCCGCCGGCGCCGAGGTCACGAGGCTTCAGGCAGGCGATCGCGTTGTGGCCGTCGCGCGCAGCGAAGACAGTTCCTACCTCGGTGTGCGCAATCCGCAGAACATTGCGCAGACGGTGTGGGTGTCGCGAGACGTTGTGGCGATCGACCCTGGGCAGCCGTCGATCGCAACCTTGCCGGTGAGCAGCTGTCCGACGGTGAGCATCCTGATGCCGCCAACAAAACACAGCAGCACAACCAAGCCGACGACTCCTACGAAGCCGACGGCACCGACAAAGCCGCCGAAGCCGAAACCTCTCGACAAAACCGCGCCAAAGCTCGCGGTTCCTACCGCAGGCACCGACACCGTGTGCACGGCGAACAGCAATCCGCCGCACAGCGACACAATTACCGTCACGGCGAGCGACAACGTTGGCGTCGCCTCGGTAGCGATCTCGTGGGGCGGTGCCGTCTCGGGCAACGGTCACATGACTCACGCCGCCGGATCCACGTGGACCTACCTATACAACGTCGGCAGCTCGAACGCTGCGGGAACGATCACGTTCCAGCTCCAGGCGAAGGATGCCGTCGGCAACCTCAGCTCTCCAACCAAGGTCTCAATTACCCAGGCAGGATGTGTCGGCTGATGACTGTCCCCAAGTGGCTGATCCCGGTGATCTCGGTTGTCGCGGCGGTTGCCGTCGGTATCTCGCTCGCGTTCGTCGGCGGCTCCTTTGCCTCGAAGCAGGTTGCCGACGAGCCGGCCAAGACGGTGAAACTGCCCGTGCTCGCTCCCGTGGCGAGCGGCGACCTCAAGAACGCCGCAAAGCTCGCATCCGCGGGCAAACTACCCGTGAGCAAGGTCACCGGGCAGGCGAGCGTCGTCGCCCCGGGAGCGTCGCTCGGATCGAGCGGACTTCAGCAGGCGGTGAGGCGGATCGCCGATGGGCATGCCAGCGGCGACGGCGCGGACACGCCGGCATCGACGTCGACCACAACGCCGACGCCGACCACAACGCCGACGCCGGCGGGAGGCTCAGCTGCGACAGGTGGCAACCCCAGCTCCAACGACCCCTGTTCGCCGGCAACGGGGGATCCACCATCCGAATGCCCGGACGGCACCCTGCGTGGCGCGATCTTCGCGGACACCTTTCCACCGGATCTCGACTTCACGATCCAGCCATTCACGAGTCCATGCGCCACAACGCCAACGAGAACCCCCAACAGTAGCTTTGCGGACGACGAGGTGCTGCTGACGGCGACGGTGCCGGAGGACTTCTTCGTGCAGTGGCGCACGATCGGTCGCGATGGCAGCTCATCCGACTGGATGGAGATCAGGCAGAGCGTGCCCATGGATCAGGTGGACGCGTGGAACGACGCCCTCGCGCGCAACACTCCCGTCCGTGATCTTCCGCCGCTCACCGTGTGCATAATGCTGCCGCACCTGTATGTTGCCGACGCGAACGCCGAGACCGTTGACATAGTCGTGGACGGATCGGCTCAGCCGCCTGCTCCATGGCAGTCGGCGCGCCACGAGTATGAATTCCACGCCAGTGGTGCGAGCACGCTCCCCGTTGTCTCCGCGGAAACGTTCGCCAGCCACGACTACTTCGTTGCGTACACCGAAAGTATTCCGACCCAATCGGTATCGATTCGCTCTTATGACATCTCGGACTCGCCCGGAGCGTCGTGTTCGAATGTGGCGGGTTTGCATGAGATCTCGCCGCAGGGCGAGCGCCTGATCGGAGGGGTAAATCCGCAGTCGACAACCCTCAACATCCCCCTCGAGTACACGCAGCGAGTCGCCCTCGGCTTCGTCGTCGCGCCGGGATCGGTGACACTTGTGTGTGCTGGTTGGTATCACGGCATGGAGGTGCCGAGTTTCGATCGGGCCACTCCCTATCACGTCTCGTCGATCATTGAGCACGCGCCCGACGTTCTGTTACCAACGCTGAGCGTGCACGAAGTCAGTACCAACGGCCCGGTAGCCGATGTCACTGCGAGCGGATCCGACGTTGACGGAATCACCTGCGGCTCGGCGCAGGTAGTCGCGAGCGGCACAGTGCTCGTCGGCCTCCGAACACAAGCGGACCGCCGAATCTGTTCCGTCCCGGCCAACGAGGCGGACGATGACACCGCAGACCCGTCCATTCGCGGCGAGCTGGTCGTCACGTCCGATGTCACGACAACAAGCGGCCAGCACATAAGCGGCCAGTACGTGATTTCCCCGCCGGCCGTCACGTGCGACGACTGCTGGTCGTTGCCCGGGCAGGAGTATGTCGTACCCCTGCCCGGCGACCCGGCAACCGGCACGACAATGGGCGCGATGCTCGTTGTTCGACTCTGGGCGCGAGAGGGAAACAGCGGGTTGCACAACTGGCTGACTGAAGCTGTGGAGACCGCAGACCCGGGCGCACCCGAGGCGGGCGCACTTCCCCAGCTCGATACGAACACCGCCGTCATGGACGACCCGGCCGATGCGGTGCCAAACGGCGCCGCGGCCGTGTTCAACCTCCGGGCCGACCAGGACACCGACTACGCCGTCACCCTGACGGGTGTGCCGGGCACGCCGACCTGCACGTACGCGTCGACCTCGCTCTCGGTGTCGGGGCACTACACCAACGGTTCCCGAGCGATTCCGGTCGTCTTCACCCACCTCTGCCTGCGGACCGTCTATCTGGCATCGGTGACGCTCACCAATGCGAACGGGTCAACCCACTGGGGCTGGCAGAGCGGAAATAACCGTTGGCCGCACTACCTGGTTCTCACCTCCGCGGGTGCGGTACTTGTCGACATGGAGGCGAACTTCAGCTATGCCGATGGCCAGGCATTCGGTGCCGCCACATTGACATTCGACGGTCACACCGGTTCGGATCCCGTGGAGCTCGGTGGTTTCGACGAATGTCGCACCTACCTCGACGAGCTCGGCGAGACGACGGTGCCGATAGCGGGCAGCACAATCACCCTGCACGTGCACTACGTGCCGTACAGCGGCTTGGCAACGGACCCCTCGTCCGATGTCACCACTTGTGATGCGGTCGATGCGGGCAGCCCCGTCGATTTCACCGTCGACCTGGATGTGCACACGCTTAATACCGAGGGAGTGACAATCATGAGAGGGCCGCTTGCAATCACCGTGACGGTGGTGGATACACCGTCTGGGATCAATGGTCCATAGCCCCCAGATTTGGTGCCAAGACACGTCACGCCCATGGCGAACACAGGCATGGATACGGTGGTGCCCTCGTTAGTCTCTTTGTAACGGCACCGCCACTCGTGCACGCGTTGCCTGAGGAGACAGACACATGTTTGAAAGATTTACCGACAGAGCTCGCCGCGTTGTCGTCCTGGCCCAGGAAGAGGCCAAGATGCTCAACCACAACTACATCGGCACTGAGCACATCCTGCTCGGCCTCATTCACGAGGGCGAGGGCGTCGCAGCCAAGGCTCTGGAGTCGCTGGGGATTTCGCTCGACTCTGTCCGCGAGCAGGTGCAGGACATCATCGGCCAGGGCCAGCAGCAGCCAACCGGCCACATCCCCTTCACGCCTCGGGCGAAGAAGGTTCTCGAGCTGTCCCTGCGCGAGGCGCTGCAGCTCGGCCACAACTACATCGGCACTGAGCACATCCTGCTCGGCCTCATCCGCGAGGGCGAGGGCGTTGCCGCCCAGGTTCTCGTAAAGCTCGGCGCAGACCTCAACAAGGTGCGCCAGCAGGTCATTCAGCTTCTGTCGGGATACCAGGGCAAGGAAGCTGTCGCCGTGGGCGGCAACGACGCGACGCCGGATAAGGGCTCGCAGATCCTTGACCAGTTCGGACGCAACCTGACCCAGGCCGCCCGCGACGGCAAGCTCGATCCGGTCATCGGCCGAGAGAAAGAGATGGAGAGGGTCATGCAGATCCTCTCCCGTCGTTCCAAAAATAACCCCGTCCTGATTGGTGAGCCCGGCGTAGGCAAGACCGCTGTCGTCGAGGGACTCGCGCAGGCCATCGTCAAGGGCGATGTGCCGGAGACCCTGAAAGACAAGCAGCTCTACTCGCTCGACCTTGGTTCACTGATCGCAGGCAGCCGTTACCGCGGTGACTTTGAGGAGCGCCTGAAGAAGGTCACCAAGGAGATTCGCACCCGCGGCGACATCATCGTCTTCATCGACGAGATCCACACGCTCGTTGGCGCGGGAGCTGCCGAGGGCGCGATCGATGCTGCCAGCATCTTGAAGCCGCTGCTTGCTCGAGGCGAGCTGCAGACGATCGGTGCCACGACGCTCGACGAGTACCGCAAGCACTTCGAGAAGGATGCCGCGCTCGAGCGGCGCTTCCAGCCCGTTCAGGTGCACGAGCCTTCGCTGCCCCACACCATCAACATCCTCAAGGGGCTGCGCGACAAGTACGAGGCGTTCCACAAGGTGTCGATCACGGATGGCGCGATTGTGGCCGCCGCGAACCTTGCCGACCGCTACGTCGCCGACCGCTTCCTGCCGGACAAGGCCATTGACCTGATCGACGAGGCTGGCGCACGCCTTCGCCTGTCGATCCTGTCAGCGCCGCCGGAGCTTCGCGAGTTCGACGAGAAGATCGCCGTCGTTCGCGGGCAGAAGGAAGCGTCGATCGAGGACCAAGACTTCGAGAAGGCCGCGTCACTGCGCGACGAAGAGAAGAAGCTGCTCGGTGAGCGCCTTCGCCTCGAGAAGCAGTGGAAGTCGGGCGACGCCGGTACCAGCGGCACCGTCGATGAGGGAATCATTGCCGAGGTTCTCGCTGCGGCAACCGGCATCCCGGTCTTCAAGCTGACCGAGGAAGAGTCCAGCCGACTCATCTTCATGGAGAAGGCCCTGCACGAGCGGGTCATCGGCCAGGAAGAGGCCATCTCGGTTCTCGCCAAGACCATCCGCCGCACGCGTGCCGGCCTGAAGGACCCGAAGCGTCCATCCGGTTCGTTCATCTTCGCCGGCCCAACCGGAGTCGGTAAGACCGAGCTGGCCAAGGCGCTCGCGGAGTTCCTGTTCGACGACGAAGACGCGCTGATCTCCCTCGACATGTCTGAGTACGGCGAGAAGCACACGGTCTCACGGCTGTTCGGTGCGCCCCCCGGATTCGTCGGATTCGAAGAGGGCGGCCAGCTCACCGAGAAGGTGCGTCGCAAGCCGTTCTCCGTTGTGCTGTTCGACGAGATCGAGAAGGCTCACCCGGACATCTTCAACTCGCTCCTCCAGATTCTGGAAGAGGGACGCCTGACGGATGGTCAGGGTCGCGTCGTCGACTTCAAGAACACGGTCATCATCATGACGACCAACCTCGGCACCAAGGACATCACGGGTGGCCCCGTCGGCTTCCAGCTTGAGGGCGACACCGCGACAAACTACGACCGCATGCGCGGCAAGGTGGTTGACGAACTGAAGAAGCACTTCAAGCCGGAGTTCCTGAACCGTGTCGACGAGACCATCGTGTTCCCGCAGCTCAACAAGGAAGAGCTCCTGCAGATCGTTGACCTGTTCATTAGCCGCCTGAAGGTTCGGCTCATGGACCGCGACCTCACCATCGAGTTGGCGCTTCCCGCCAAGGAACGGCTCATCGAGATCGGGTTCGACCCGGCGCTCGGTGCGCGCCCACTGCGTCGCGCGGTGCAGCACGAGGTTGAGGACCGTCTGTCGGAGAAGATCCTGCACGGCGAGCTCAACGCGGGCGACCACGTGCACGTCGACTTCGTGGACAACGAGTTCGTGATCACGACCTCACGCCAGCCGGGTGCCGCCAAGGCGGAGCCGGTCGCCGTCGAGGCGTAGCTCTCAGCAGCATGTGGAAGGGCGTCGGGAGCAGTCCCGGCGCCCTTCGTCGCGTCCCGGTCCCTGGGCTTCCCGGTCCCTGAGCTCGTCGAAGGGCCCGCCTGCACCTGTTGTGCAGGTACAAGTGGGACCTGGATGCCGTTTCAGTGAGCAGGATGGGCCCACGGCGCCAAATCACCTGCACAACAGGTGCAGGCAGGTGCAGGCAGGTGCGGGCAGGTGCGGGCAGGTGGAGGTGAGCGCAGGCGAGTGCAGGCGGGGTGCACGGCAAGGCGTCCGTAGACTTGTCGGGTGCCTTTCACCGTCCGCCCCGCCCGCACGTCAGACGTGGCCGCGATCAAAGAACTGGTCGAGCCGCTGGTTCAGCGGCGCATCCTCCTCGGCAAGGAGAGCGTCGTCTTCTACGAGGCGGTCCAGGAGTTCCGCGTCGCCGTCGACGAGAGCGACATCCTGATCGGATGCGGCGCCCTGCACGTCATGTGGGAAGACCTCGGCGAAGTGCGCACCCTGGCCGTCGCCGACGAGTGGCTGCACCACGGTGTCGGCCACGCCATCCTCGCCGACATCGAGCTCGCTGCGGCCGCTCTGGGTCTCAGTCGACTCTTCTGTCTGACGTTCGAGACCAGCTTCTTCGGTCGTCACGGTTTCGAGGCGATCGGGGAGGATATCGTCGCTCCAGACGTCTACGCCCAGCTCGTGCGCTCGCAGGACGAGGGCATCGCCGAGTTCCTCGATTTGAGCCGAGTAAAGCCAAACACCCTAGGCAATACAAGGATGCTGAAGACCTTGTAGTTAGCCTGACTGCATGTCGACGAACAGGTCTCCCGTCGGACGGCAGTCGCAGAGCGTCTACTGGCGCCGTCGACTCGCTGTCGTCGGCGGTCTCGTCGTGATTATCGTCGTCGTCATTTTGATCGTTGCGCGTCCCGGCTCGGGCACGCCGACCCCGACCAACTCGCACACGCCAGCGGGAAGCTCGACCACAGCAAGGGCGCCAGCGTGCGATGCCTCGAACGTGCAGGTCATCGGTGTCACGGACGCCGTGAGTTATGCGGCCGGCGTCGATCCGATGATCTCGCTCAAGATCACCAACACCGGCCCCTCTGCGTGCACGTTCAAGGACGGCAGCGACGTGCAGGTCTATGAGATCACAAGTGGCACCGACAAGATCTGGTCGTCAACAGACTGCCAGGACGCGTCGAAGAACGTTGCCAATGTCTCGACGTTGCAACCCGCGAAATCCGTTTCGACAACGCCGTTTGCCTGGGGTCGCACCCGATCGAACTCCGCCGATTGCTCGGCCACGAATCCACCGCAGGTCGTCGCGGGTGGTGCCAGCTATCACCTCACCGTAACTGTGAACGGTGTGAAGTCTTCGGCGGCCAATTCGCCCCAATTCATCCTGCGCTAGTGACTTCGACGCTCGCCACCGCCCTGGTATCCGGCGATTCGGTTGCCGTAGCGTTTGCGCTTCGCAACGGCGGGGCGGTCGTACCCATGCTCGACGCGGATGGCCCGCCACAGGTGCGGGTCTTTCGCCGCGGCGACGCCGACAAGTACATGCTCCTTCTGTTCTCGTCGATCGAGACCTACACCGCAATGCTTCCGGATGAGGATGCGCCCGCCTCGGAGGTTTACGAGGCTTCGGCGCTGCTCGACTTCCTGACTCAGAACGTCGGCGTGCTCGAAATCGTCTGGTTCGATGTCGCTGGCCCGCACTCCATGCAGGCGACCCCACAGGACATCATCGCCGCGCTGGAACTCCCGCGCGCCAGGTAGCCGCCGCGAAGCGCCGCCCCCATCGACTAGTCGCAGAGCGAAGCCCTCGGCGCTATCGAGACCTCTCGCCCGGAAACTAGACCCCCGAGTTCCCGCTGCACGTCACCGTGACGTTCGGATCTTCCTGCCCATCTGACTTGGTATTTACCAGCAACCCGCCGAAGTCCAGCACGCATCCAATTGACCCCACGTTGGAGTGCGTCGCCGTGAGCACCCAGGTCGCACTTCCGGCGGCTTCGGTGCAGGCGTAGCCGATGATGTTGATGACCGGGCCGACGGTCGTAAGCGTTTCCGTTGGATTCGTGCCGTCGTGGTTGAACGCCGTGTAGTGGATGGTGACCGGGTGGGTGGAGTCACCGGTGTAGACCGTGTAGATGGTGGGCTGGGCGTCCTGCATTTCCGCCTCGGTGCAATCGCCCGCCGTCAGCGCAGATGGTGACGAGTTGGCTGAGGGAGTAGGGGCAGCGGACGCGGCGGTGCTGCGGCCACCCGCGGAGTCCGACGATGACGGCGTGCCGCCGCCGCACGCGGTGAGGAGAAGGACGGCGCCAACCGCCGCGATCAGGGGAAGCCGAGTCAACATGCAGACAGGGTATAGCTAACTCACAGCAGTGGAACAGCCTGTTTTGGCGGCCTAAAACTGCAATGTCAAAACGGCGCCACGTTCACCGACTTTGGAGCTGACGGCCCAAACGCGACCTTCAGTGCCTCGGCGAGCTGCTCGGATTGGGCGTCGAGGATGGTCGAGAACCCGAGCCTCTTCGCCTCAGCCACCCGTTGCTTGGCGATGGATGCCGGGCGAATCTCGCCCGCCAGACTGATTTCGCCGATAGCAGCGAGAGTCGCCGGCAGCGCCTTTTCCCGGAACGCGCTCGCGATTGCCAGGGCGATTGCAAGGTCGGCACCCGGTTCGATAACCCGGATACCACCGACCGTCGACACGTAGACGTCGGATGTCGAGAGCGGCATTTTCGCCCGCCGTTCGAGCACTGCGAGCAGCATCGCGACGCGTGAACTGTCGACTCCGTTGACGACGCGGCGGGGCATGGGAGCGGATGTCGACACGATGAGGGCCTGGATCTCGACCGGAAGCGCGCGCCGTCCCTCGACCGCGATAGTGACGCAGGTGCCGCTGACCGGCTGACGCGTGCGCGAAAGAAACAGCCCGCTCGGGTCGGCGACTTCGGCGATGCCATCGCCGGTCATCTCGAAGCAGCCCACCTCATCAGTCGGTCCGAAGCGGTTCTTCTGTGACCGCACGAAGCGGAGCGCGGTCTGCCGGTCGCCCTCGAACTGGAGTACAACGTCGACGAGGTGCTCGAGCAGTCGGGGGCCGGCGATGGTTCCGTCTTTCGTGACGTGCCCGACGAGCAGGATCGGTAGGCTGCGATCCTTGGCGACGCGGATGAGGGTCGCCGTCACTTCGCGCACCTGGGACGGCCCGCCGGCGAGCCCGTCCGACGCGGACGACGCGACCGTCTGCACCGAGTCAACGATCACCAGTTGAGGGTCGACCTGCTCGATCTGGCCGAGGATAACGGCGAGGTCCACTTCCGCGGCGAGGAACAGCGTCGGCTGCAGCGCGCCCGTGCGCGCCGCGCGCATCCGCACCTGGTTCACGGACTCTTCTGCGCTGACGTAGAGCACGCGCATCCCGCGGGCTGCCGCCCTGGAGGCGACCTCGAGCAGCAGAGTCGACTTGCCGACGCCGGGTTCACCGCTGAGCAGGATGGCCGCACCGGGCACGATGCCGCCGCCGAGAACCCGGTCGAATTCGGCGATTCCACTCGGCCAATGGGTGACGTCGTCGTTCGACCCGATCTCGGTGATGGGCCGAGCGGCGCGCGCTGCGCTGACTCGAATCGGCGTGACCGCGCGCAGCGAGGTGGTCGTCGCTGTGACTTCGGCGATGGTGTTCCACTGCTGGCATTCGCCGCACTGGCCGACCCACTTCGCGGTCGTCCAGCCACACTCCGTGCAGCGGAAGGATGTCGCGGGGCGGGCCATGCCGCAAGCCTAGGCGCGACGGCCGTCACAGGCCGAAAGCGTCGCCGTCCCTGTGTGGGCGATTACTGCTGGCAACCCGCATCCATGCTGACCGTCGTTCCGCGGAATCCGAAGTGCACGTCGGTGGGCTTCCGTTCGCTGCCAATCCCGAGCACTGACAGGTTGAGAACAGGGTTCTGGTTGTCCCAGAAGTACGTGGTGCCGTCACCGTCGCAGGTGAGCTTTGCTGCGGTGATGTGCGCGATGACAGTCATTGTTGCGCCGGGTGCGAGCGAAGTTGCTGTGGGAACTCCGTATGCATCGGGCCCGTTGTCGTTGTTCTTCGATGCTCGCCCGTCAATGCTGTCGACATACGCAACGAGACTTTCTCGGCCAAGCCCACCGTACGTGATCCGGTCGATGCCGATGGGAACGGTGCCCCCGTTGCGCACCTGCAGTCGAAGTTGGCAGTTGAGCGCAGGCGTGAGCAGCGCGATCTGGAGGTCGGCACCGGGATCGACATCGTCTGTGACTGTGCGAGTCTCGCCCGCGCCGCAGCGGAGTGCCGCGCTGTCTGCCGTGATGCGGACGTGATTGCCCGCGTACGCGGCGACCGAAAACCAGCTGATAACGAGTGCGAGCACAACGAAGACGACAGTGGTGGGGACGAGGATGTAACGCAGCCGCAGTTTTCGCCGGGGAGCGCCGGGACTCGTGCCCTGGTCGATGGTCTGCTCGGCGACCGCAGTGCTGGACAAGGGGCCTCCGGCTGAACGTGACAAAAGTTTGACTCCGAGCATAGGGCTTCGGAATGCCCTGTGGACAGCTCGTTCCATGGCGCGGCGGAGCATCCCACGCGGTGTACTAAACTCTTCCCCGGAACCGTGTCCGAGCGGCCGAAGGTGCAACTCTCGAAAAGTTGTGTGGGTGTTGAGCCCACCGTGGGTTCAAATCCCACCGGTTCCGCCAGCGACCACCCTCTACCTCCCAGTGTTTATAAGGGATCTAGGGGGTTTTGTCGTTTGCGGATTTCGGCAGAGTCAACAAAAAGTGCACACTTTCTTCGGACCGAGCGCGGTCCAGAGCCATCGCGACCGCATCCAGATCGTCGTCGAAGGGGCCCGCGTTGACGTCGAGAGTCATTGCTGCCGAGGTATGACTGAGCATCTGCTGGACCGCTTTGACGTTTGCTCCAGCGCTGACGGCGAGGCTCGCGGCGGTAAGCCGAAGTCAGCGGGCGATAGTCAGCAACCGTCGATTGCGTCGGAGAGTGAGCAGGCCGGTCGTCAGGGACGCGACGAAGCAGACACTTCCGATCGCGTAAGCCCAGCCCGCCTGGAATGGTGCAGCAGTCGGCGTTGTGTAAATCTGTCCCGCGCGCGGGGCCGGGAATGCGGGCAGCTGCAATAGCAGTTCGCTGGATCCGGCGACGTGGGCGAACGCGAGTGATCCCACGCTCAGCAGAGAGAGTAGTGCGACTGCGAACAGGATGATCGGGAGCGCGGCGAAGGCACGCTGTCGGATACCCATTGCATGTAGATTCTGAAGCTCCGCTCGCGTCGGTTGAGGCTGCCCGGAAGCTTCTGCCGATTCGAGCAGCGTTGCGAGCAGCGCGTCTGCGTTGCGTCGTCGCCACTTCGCGGTGTACCAACGCATCGCGGCGCGATATTTTTGTTCCATATCTTTCATGCCCCAACCGCCTTCGAGTTCAGTCTTTTGAGCGCTACTTGAGCGCCTTCGAGGCGACGTTTGGCTTCGACCGCTAGTCGGGTGCGGCCTTGGTTGGTAAGGGCGAAGGATCGTCGCAACCGGCCCCCAACGATTTGCTCTCCTGCCACGATCACTAGGCCGTCACCTCGGAGGCGATCCAGGGCGGCATACAAGGTTCCAGCCTGTATGTGAATCGAGCCACCGCTAATCGCCGCCACTTCGGACATGATGGCGTACCCGTGCCGCTCGCCATCCGCTAGCGACGACAAGATAACGAACGTCGCCTCGCGCATTTCCGGTCTCATCCGTTCACTATATGCAGTTATTCTGACTATTGCCAGCGCTGACCGCGGTAACTTTCTTCTGCTTGTTACAGGCTCCGTTCGTGGCGTTCGTGGCGTTCGTGGCGTTCGTGGCGGGTGGATGACAACCCATCAGGGCATATCTACTATTCGTTATATATTCGGAGTGTGAACGACACGGCGGCCTCCACAATCCGCGGAGCACGGACGCGCGCGGGAATGACGCAGGTGCAGCTGGCTTCGCGGGCCAGCGTCGCTCAAAGCGTCGTGAGCGCATACGAGTCGTCGAGCCGTGAGCCGAGCCTTCCGACGCTGCGAAGGCTGGTTGCGGCGGCGGGGTTCGATCTCGACGTCCAGCTCGTTCCGTCCGTGCCCAAGTCAACGAGAAGGACGTCCGTCGACACCAACGCGAGCAGACTGCTGCGCGCCTTGCGGACTCTAGGTGCACGCAACGTGCGGCTGTTCGGCAGCGTTGCGCGCGGCGATGACGGACCAGAGAGCGACATCGACCTGCTCGTCGACATCGCACCAGACATTGGCCTGTTTGCACTTGGCAGGATGCGCAGCGAGGCCGAGCGCATCTTGGGCAGCAGCGTTGACATCGTGCCGGCAAACAGCCTCAAACCGGACGTGGCGGAGCGAGTACTCGCAGAGGCGACCCCGCTATGAGCCGTCCCGCACGAGAACGGCTGAGTGAGATCCAGGCGTCTTGTGCTGCGATCGCCGACTACCTCGCGCGAGACGGAGCTGACGACGACATGGTCTTCGACCCCATTCGGGTGCGACTCATCGAGATCGGTGAAGCGGTGATGGACATCGATCCGAAACTGCTGGAGAGCGAAACTGCCATCCCGTGGACAGAGATCTCGCGCATGCGAGACCAACTCGAACATCGCTATTTCGATACGACGCATTCGATCCTTCGAGCCACTGCGGCCAACGACGTCCCGGCTCTCGCATCGGCCGTCGAGCGCCTGCTCGAGCGGCTCCCCACCGACCCGAAATGACCCGTTGATGGTCATCAAAAAGTCAACAAACACGTTGACTCTAAGATCACCCAATCAGTTTTGCGTGATCAAAAACCGCTGAAAACCAACTGTGGGGCGCCCTTTTCCCAATTCGCAGCCGGTGGCGCCCACGAAGCGTGGGCGTGGCGGCTCTGCCGGCACGCCGCAAGACCAGCGGTCGCAATCGCGTTCGTGTGTGCGTGCCCTCAGCCCCGAGCCAAAAGGTCGATCACGATTTTCCCCCGAACGTGCCGGCTGGCCTGGAGCTCGACAGCCGCGCGAATGTCTTCGATGGGGAAGGTTGCTGCGATGGGAACGCGCAGGCGGTCGGCTGCGACAAAGCGCGCAATGTTGTCGAGAGCATCACCCGCGGCGTTGGCACCGTTCGCAGCCGGAACCCCAGCGACTACGGCGGCAATGGTGCAGATGCGCGCATCCGGAACGTCCAGCTCCCGCGCGACCCGCACCGTGTCTGTGCCGTTCAGATCCAGTGCCGCGGTGACCGGGCCCGCATCGAGGGCCCGGACCCTGCCCGCGAGACCATCTCCGTATGTGACAGGTTGCGCGCCGATGCTTCGCAGGTACTCTGCGGTCGACGGCGAGCCGGTTCCGATGACGCGTGCGCCCGCGATGTGCGCCAGCTGGACGGCGAACACGCCGACCCCGCCACCCGCGCCGCCGATGAGCACAGTGTCGTCCGGACCCAGGTGAAGGATGGCGAGGGCGGCGGCCGCAGTGCTGCCGGCGATCGAGAGGGTGGCGGCGGTTCGGTCATCGACGCCAGCAGGGGTGTGATGGGCTACGCCGCTCGCGATGTTTCCTTTCGCGTTGACTACGACGAAGTCAGCCACTGCTCGGGACAAAGCCGTCCCAAACACGCGGTCGCCAACGGCGAAGCCACTCGCGTCGGCGCCGACTTGGTCGATGATTCCCGCGTAGTCGGTTCCGAATCCGGACGGCAGGCTCAGTCGAAAACGTGCCGCAGTCGCCGCATCCGAGGTCATGAACCAGTCCATCGGATTCAACCCCGCTGCGGTGACGCGGACGCGGACTTGCCCTTCGCGCGCCATGGGCTCGGGCACGTTCTGAACGGTGAGCTTCTCGGGGCCGCCAAAGGACTCGAGCCGGACCGCCCTGCTCGTGTGGCCTCGGGATTCGCCGTCGTGCTGGTGCATGCTCGTGTCCTCGCTTTGGAGCAATCCCGAAATTGACTACGCTCCGTTTAATCAAACTAGCATAATCGGAGCATGATCCGTTTGACAGACCGAGAACTTCGCGCGACGCGGGCAGACGCCGCCCGCAATCGAAAGGAGCTCCTGGCGGTCGCCACGCGTGCGCTCGCCGCGACCAACACAGAGTTGTCGATGCGCGCCATCGCCCGCGAGGCCGGCGTCGGCATCGGCACGCTCTATCGCCATTTTCCAACTCGTGAGTCCCTGGTGGAGGCGGTCTACCTGGACCAGGTCGTCCGTCTCACGAACGGCGCCCGCGAGCTGCTTTCCGAGGTCCCGCCCGCTGTTGCGATGCGTCGTTGGATGGATCTTTTCGGGAATTGGATCGCGACCAAGAACGGAATGATCGACACGCTACTGGCAATGATCGAATCCGACGATCTCGCTCACGCCCAGACCAGAGAGGAGCTCCTGACCGCGATCTCAGCGATCCTGGATGCGGGCAGCACCGCGGGAGACCTTCGATCCGATGTCACCGCCGAGGAGGTCGCTGCCAGCCTGATCGGGATCTTCACCGTCGCACACCAGCCCGGCCCTTCAGTTTCCGCCGACCGACTCCTCGACATCCTCCTCGACGGTCTTCGACCTCAAAGTCGTGCGGAGGAGAGCGGCAAGACCGCGAGTCCTCACTAGACCGCCAGGCGCCCGCCATCCACAGGCAGGATCGCTCCGTGGATGTGCTTCGCCGCATCCGACACGAGGAACACGACGGCATCCGCGATATCGTCGGCGACACCGGGCCGACCGGCAGGAGTCGTCGCAGCGAGTTGGTCGAGCCCATCACCCATGCCGACTGTCCCCTCGGTGCGGGTTGGACCGGGGCTGACCGCGTTGACGCGCACTCCGGATGGGCCGAACTCGGCTGCCCACGCCTTGGTAAGGAGCTGTAGCGCGGCCTTGCTCGAGCCGTAGAGCGCCATCCCAGGCATCCCGAAGTTGGCGACCATGGTTGAGATGTTGACGATCGCGCCCGACCCGTTGGCGATCATGCCCGGAGTGAGATCCGCTACCAACAGAAACGGTGCTTTCACGTTGACCGCGGTCACCGTATCGAACTCCTCCGCGGTAACTCCAACAGTTGGACCATAGGGGGCGAGCCCGGCGTTGTTGACGAGAACGTCGACGCGCCCGCCACTAATCTCGAGTGCTCGCGCTGCGAGGTTTCGGACATCCTCGAGATTGGAGAGATCCGCCAACACAAGGTCGGCCCTGCCGCCCGCCGCGCGGATTGCCGCGACCGTCGCGTCTCCACGCGTCCGGTCGCGCCCATTGATGATGACGTGCGCGCCAGCCGCAGACAGTTTGTTTGCGGCGGCTCGACCGATGCCGCTGGTAGATCCTGTGATCAGCGCGGTCTTGCCCGTGAGGTTGTAGTCCATGGGTGTCTTCCTTCGATTGGAACGGATGGTGCAATCCTGAGCTTCCAGAAATGGAGTGGCAACTACAAAACTGTTAGGTTGGGACCATGGTTATCGTGAGTGCGCCGACCGCTGTCCCCCGAACCTTCACCGCCAAGGGCTTGGCCACGCGCGAGCGAATCGTGGATGCGGCAAGTGCCCTGATCCTGGAACACGGGGTCGAATCCGCGAAGCTCGAAGACATTCAGGCCGCGGCACACGTGAGCGCTTCGCAGCTGTACCACTACTTCGACGACAAGGGCGCGCTGATTCATGCGGTCATCGATCATCAGACCGAGACCGTGCTCGGTGCGCATCGTCCGGTGCTCGAACGGCTCGACAGCTTCGACGCGCTCGAGGGGTGGCGGGACATGATCATCGCATCTATCGACTCGCAGCGCTGCATAGGCGGATGCCCGCTCGGATCGTTAGCGAGCGGACTCGCGGAATCCGATCCGATCGCGAGGGGCGCACTCGCGGACTCCTTTGCCCAGTGGGAGCGACTGCTCCAAGACGGTCTAGAGAGGATGCGCGACCATGGGCAACTGCGCGCCGACATCGACGCGCGAACACTGGCGGTAAGTATGCTCGCGAGCGTCCAGGGCGGGCTCCTGCTGAGCCAGACGTGGCGCGACGCGACACCGGTTCGCATCGCGGTCGACACGATGATCGCTTATCTCAGAACGCTGCGACCGTGATCCTCCCATCTCACACCGACGGGCTCCCAGGAGTTGCAAGGGTGACGCGTCCGTAGTCCACGTTGGGGCTGAGTGCGAGTGACCCCGGCAGAGCTGCGACGATTCGTCTGGGCCGAATGGACCGGAGTCTCTCGGCCTCGTGTTTCACTTGAGCGCTCAGCAACTGCACATCCTCTGGCGTTGGCACCTCGCTGGGGCGGTACTCGGCCTGCTCGATGAACGTGTTGCATGCGAGCGTCATTGCGCGGAGTGGGTCAAGAAACCTGGATCGTGGTTGAAGCAGTACGCGTGTTTCGCGAATCAGAGTGCGTGCGTGATTCACGGAGCCCAGTATCCGTTCAGCGTTTCCCTTGGGCCAGGGCACATCGAGCGTCATCGCAAAGGCCCTTTTCGCGGCCAGGTCGTAGAGCAGTTTGTTGATTGCTGCTGCTTCCGCATTGTGCGCATCGCGCTTCTTGAGTATCCGATCTGTCAGAATCGCCAAAGCCGCGCCCACAAGCGCGGCCAACAGGACCAATAGCACTTGCATCATTTGTGCTCCCTTGTGAGTTGCTGAGTTGCGTGCCCTATTTTCGGCGTTGAATTCAAGGTTGCTACGGGACGCCGACGGATCAGGTTGTGACGCGCACGCGCAGTTTGCACTGCGGGCTATGTACGCATCGCGATCGACTCGCTGCGCCAGCGAGCGAAGCCGTCCCAAGGATCCGTGACTCCAGTGGCGAGTGCCACAATATGCCTGGTGAGTTCAGGGGTCTCGCGAAACCACTCGCTGCCCGGAAACCGCGACGCCGCGAACTGTGCGTGCCGCTTCTGCTCGGTGGCGCGGTCGCCGCGTTCGAAGGCGAGCAGGTCGTCGAAGCGCAGTTGCGCCAGCCGTATCCGCGGGTTGGATGACGTGCCGATCTTGATGCGATCGCGGAACCGCAGGTAGTACACGACGTCAACCCGTGGTGGCGCCGCATCCTCGTCGGGAGTCTCGCCGAGGCGCCACTCGCACGTTGCGCATAGCCAGCCGGAGGAGTAGCGAACACCGGGGCGCGAACCGCACGCCTGGCACGGGGATGGCAGCACATCGGTGACGCCGACGCTTCCCGAGATCCATTCGTGCGCTGCCAACAGGTGGTCGCGGCACAGGCCGAGGCGAGCGTCCGCTTCGACGGGACGCCCGCATCGCGCTCCCGGCGTCTCGAACGCCCCGCAACCCCCGCTCACCCTCATCCGATCACGGTATGGCCGGCCACCCACACGGGCGACAGTGGTTGGTCGTATTTTCGAGCTCGGAGGTTGGGCTGTGACGGAGCCGGTGGATGTCTGGTGGGAGCGCCGCAAGTGGTCGAAGGGCGTCGCCGTGCCATACGGGATCGGCACTTATCGAGCCGACTGGGAGCGATACCCTGCACTCATCCGGCAGTACCACCCCGATCTCAATCGCGGCATCACGCTCACCCAGATTCCGCCAGCCGCCGACGTGTTTCTTAGCTGGCAGTGCGACTACGGCCACATTTTCGTTGCGACTCCGGAGGAGCAGCGCAGCCGCCCAGGACGCCGTCGGCGCCAATCGGCGTGGTGTCCGATCTGCTCGCAGCTTGCGAATCCGCCCCGCATCCGCGCCGAGGCGCGCACCGAGTATCCGCGGGCGGCCGCGAAGCGGACACGCTCCGCGCCGCCGGTGCCGGTTGCTCCCGGAGTCGCTTTCACAAGCGAGCACGCTCCGAAGCCGTCATCAGCGGCAGAAGGCGAGCTGCGCCAGGCCATCCGGGAACGCTGGGAGTTCGATCTCGCCTGCAACGCAATTGCGTTATCGCGTCCGTTCTTTGGCCGGCTCGAGGCCTGGCCCGACATCATCATCCCGGAGCTGCGGGTGGTGATCGAATACGACACGACCGGCCGATTCGGCCTCGAACACGTCGGGCACCGCGAGCAGGCAGACCTGCGGAAGGACCGCGCGATTCGCTCGGTGCGCTGGGAGGTCATCCGCATCCGTTGTGGACGACTGCAGCCACTCGGGCCGTTCGATCTTGTCGCCGGCGGTGTCTCCCAGCGCCTACTTGCGCGACTGGATGAACGGCTTGGTGAGGTGCGCGGCGAGCTTTTGGTCGCGGCGTATCGCCGCGCCGATCAGGGCGCCGTGCGGCGGATGGATCTGACCCAGCAGTAGTTTCGCCGGACGTGTCCGATCGCGCGGGATCCGTTCGTTGTCAGTGTGAGGGGTGCCCAACAGGTGGGCGCCCGGTATAAGGAGAATCACCGAAATGAAACTCAAGACGATCACGCAACTCACCCTCGACGGAGTGACCCAGGGCAACGGTGCGTCAAGCGACGAGGACCTCCGGGGTGGATTCGACCGCGGCGGATGGGCCAGGGGCGCCGGGGATGACTCGACTCGCGAGTACCTTGTCGAGAGCTACGATCGCGCCGACGCGTTCCTCTTCGGGCGCCGGACCTACGATCTGTTCCTCGAGTCCTGGGGCACGGTTGACGAGATGAGGAGCCACCCCATCGGCAGGGCGCTCGGTTCGAAGCCAAAGTATGTGGCATCCAGAACCCTCACCGATCCCACCTGGTCGAACACGACGGTTCTCGGCGACGACCTCTACAAGGCCATCACAGAGCTCAAGGCGAGTGGAGACGGCGAATTGCACGTCCCGGGAAGCAGTCTTCTCATCCAGTGGTTGCTTGAGAAGGACCTCGTCGATGAGATGGAGCTCATGGTCATTCCCGTGATCCTGGGCCAGGGCGCTCGGCTGTTTGCAAACTCCGGCCGGGAGCTCGCGATGGAGTTCACCGACTCGCGTACCGATTCAAAGGGAGTTCAGATCCAGACCTACCGGCGAGCGGCTCACCGCTAGTGGCCAGACCGCTGAGGAGGTACAGCAATCCGGTCGCGAGCTGGACCATTAGCGCGACCGGGCTGCCCCACACGGAGATCGCACCGAAAGCCGGGAGTGGGATCTCGTCGATGGCCAATTCGCCCACGATCGCGATCGCCACAGCGACCAGCGCCCAGCGCGCGGGTCCGCGAAGCACGCCAGCCCGCGCTACGACGATGGATGCGACGATCAGGGCTGCGAGCGACAGCAGGCTCATGAACCACAGCGCGTCACCAACAGCCTCACCGAACCAGCGGCTGGCGCCGAGGGTTGACAGCGGTGGGATCAGCGCCGCATTGGTGACGGACTGGGCGAGGCCAGCGACGGCAAACACTATGAGCGAAGTCTTGCCAAGTACGGACATCCCCGCGATGCCTCGTTCGTTGCGGAAGCCGGCAGCGAGAATCACGAACGCGACAACGAGGGTGCTGGTCGAGAGCGGCGCGAAGAATGGTTGCCACGAGTAGTAGAGCCACGAGGAGCCGATCGGCTGGGGAAATATGAAAACGAGGCGCCCGACCAGAGGGACAACCGTGGCGAGGATGACCGCGACGCCGCCCAGCGAGAGGGTCAGTCGCGACGAGGACGTGCCAGCGAGACCGAAGCGTTGCGCGAGTCCCGCCCGTGCGATTGCTGATCGTTCCGCAGTTGACGGCGAGAGTCGACCCTCGTCCTCCGCATGGTCGAGAAGCGCGCCCAACAGGGCGTCTCCGTTGGCCGCTCGCCATCGTTTCGGGTACCAGCGAATAAGCCGGCGATATTCGGCGACAAGCTTCGCGTCCTCGGCGCTCACGCGAGCGCTTCCCCGATGGCGGGCGCATCGCGAAGTTTCAGACGCGCCCTGGCCTGGCGAACGTTCGTCTCCATCCGCTCGATCTCCGCGCCGAGTCGGGAGGCGCCTTCATCGGTGAGGCGAAAGTATCGTCGAAGCCGCCCGTCAACCACCTCGTCGCCATCGATGGCGACCAGTCCCTCATCGCGCAGCCGGTCGAGAGCGGCATACAGCGTCGGAACCTTCAGGTCCACGCGCCCGGACGACAGCTCGGCTGTCTCCTGGATGAGGGCGTAGCCATGATTGCGGCCGGCGGCCAGCGCAGTCAGAACCCAAAAGCTCGGTTCCCGCAGTTCAGACTTAGTCACGGTGCGAGAATACTCTCTTTGGAAGAGTATTTGTCAATGGCCCGTTCCCGAGGCACGGACGGGCATCAACGCGCTAGCGTTGCTCCCGTGTTGAAGCAGGTTGCCGATGGGGTTTTCGTCCAGCAGAGCGAGTGGTCGCAGACCAATGCGGTTGTGGTGCAGGGGGATGACGGCGTACTGCTGATCGACCCGGGCATTCACGAGGCGGAGCTCGCGCGCATCGCGAGCGACGTCTCCGAGTTGGGACAAACGGTCGTCGTCGGATTCTCAACGCACCCGCACTGGGACCACATGGTTTGGCATGAAGCATTCGGCACACCTCCGCGGTACAGCACCGAGCGCTGCGCGGAGAGCGCTCGGGCTCGGTTGGCGAACGGGATCGACCTGCGTCGGTTCGGAGTTCCCGATGACGTTCCGCTTGATCTGCTCGGGAAGATCGAGGGCCTGCCCGTGGGCGCCGAGCGCATCCCCTGGGATGGCCCGACCGTTCGGATTCTCGAGCACCGGGCGCACGCGCCTGGCCACGCTTCGCTGTTCATCGAGGATCGCGGCGTGCTCGTGGCTGGCGACATGCTGTCGGACATCCTGATTCCCATGCTGGACCTGATGGGCGCGGTCGATCCGATCGAGGACTACCTGGCGGCGCTGCGGCTGCTCGACGGCGTCGCAGGGGACGCGAGCGTTGTCATTCCCGGTCATGGAACCGTTGGTAATGCCGAGGAGCTGCGAAAGCGACTCAACCAGGACCGGACGTACGTCGAAGCTCTCGCGAACCGCGAGGTCCCGGTGGATGGCCGTGTCGGCTCAGCGGCGGGCGTCGCGGGTGAGTGGGCAACCAGCGTGCACGAAATGCAGCTGGGGCGTCTTGCCGAGCTGCGCGGATCCGCCGGAACGTCGGCTTAGCTCTTCGTGAGCTCATCGGCGGTCGACAAGCGAGTGCCGCTCGCGCTTATCGCGCGGGAATGGAGCCGAATCGGGGTAACCGGATTTGGCGGTCCGCCGGTCCACATCGCGCTCCTGCGACGGCTGTGCGTCGAGCGAACCGGGTGGCTCGCGGCATCCGAATTCGAGGATGGCATCGCCGCGACGAATCTGCTCCCAGGCCCGGCATCCACTCAACTCGCGATCTTCTGCGCGTGGCGGCTGCGCGGCTGGCTCGGCGCGATTATCGGGGGGATCTGCTTCATCCTGCCCGGGCTGATCCTCATCATCCTGTTGTCGGCGCTGTTTCTTGAGGCCCACCCGCCGACCTGGATTCTTGCCGCGGCTCTTGGCGCGGGTGCCGCCGTGCCCGCGATCGCGATCACGGCGGGCACTGGACTCGTTGGCGGAAGTTGGACGCGTGTCGGGTCTGATCGGCTTCGTCGCGCGCGTTGGGTCGTCTACCTTGTGATTGGGGTCGCTGCGGGAGCAACCGTCGGCGCCTATCTCGTGCTCGTCCTGCTCGCACTGGGACTGATTGAGGTCGCCATCCAACGAGACTGGCGTCGAGATCCTCCGGTCGCGGCGATCGCGATGCTGCCGCTTCTGGTGCCCGCGATCAGCATCGGAGGACTTGCGGCTCTCGCCTGGGTCGCGATCAAGGTCGGGGCGCTGTCCTACGGCGGCGGATTCGTGATCATCCCGCTCATGCAACACGACGCCGTCGTCACTTATCACTGGATGACGAGCGCGCAGTTCCTGAACGCGGTCGCGCTCGGTCAGGTCACGCCGGGCCCGGTTGTTCTCACGGTCGCGACGGTTGGATACGCGGCCGCGGGCCTCGGGGGATCGCTGCTCGCGACGCTGATGGCCTTTGCCCCGTCGTTCATCTTCGTTCTGGCGGGAGCTCGACACCTTGATCGACTGAGGGGAAATCGCTCGATCCAGGCATTCCTGACGGGTGCCGGCGCAACGGTAATCGGAGCGATCATCGGCTCCGCGGTCCCGCTCGGCCTTGCCCTCAGCCAATTCTGGCAGCTGGGCATCCTGGCCGGATCATTGATCTGGTTGCTGCTGTTCCGTCGCGGCGTCGTTTCGGCCATCCTGATCGCCGCGGCGCTCGGAGTTGCGGCCAGCTTTCTGGGCGAGTCGATCTCGCACTAGTCGGCAGCTAGCGCGTTCGCACGAAACTGTGCAGAGCGAGGTATGCCCAAAACAGAACAACGAGCACGGTCAACACGACGCAGATGATGTTCATCACCCGATTAGTTCTGGATCGGAGACCGCGCGCTACCGCGGCGTAGATTCCGATACCGACGATCCCGCCGAGGGTGTTGCCGAGAACGTCCGTGATGTCGGCTCGTCCGATCGCGAAGCTGTACTGGATGGTCTCGAAGATCACGGTGGTCGCGACGATGACCAGGAGCTGCAACCAGAACGACCAGTGGGATCTCACCATGCCGAGGTAAATGCCGAGCGGCACGAACGCGAGGACATTTTCGAGGACCTCGCCAGAGGCGAACGAGCCGTTCTTCGTCACGGAACCGGCGAACGGGATCAGATTGACGTCGCGGTGGATGGTCTGCACGCCGTAGTCGAACGGGAACTTGAACAGAATGAGTCCAACGAGCAAGAGCGCATAGACGGTGAACAGCACAATCGTGAGAACTCCGCCGTTCCGGGATCTGGTCGCGCTATTCGTCATTCCGGCGGGGTTCACTCTCTACGGGCTCGTCGTGTCGTCAGCCTAGGCGAGCCTCTTCGGCGTGCGCGTCAGCCGCGAGAACGATATGCCAGAGCGGTGCTTGTGGACCCGACGGGGATGCGCCAGCATCGGATGACGAGCCCATTGAGGGGCCTCTGAGAGGACAACGCGTGACCGCCCCAACTCCCTACCTGCATTTTCCCGGCAACGCCCGGGAGGCATTGACCTTCTACCAGAGCGTTTTCGGCGGGGCGGTAACCCTCATCACGAACGGTGACATGGGGCGAACGGATGGCACCGTCGACGCCATTGGGCACGGCATGCTCGTCGGTCCGGTTTCCCTGTTCGCGGCGGATGCCGACGAGCAACAGAAGTCGTTCGAGGCCAGCGGGCTGATGTTCTCCTTGCTTGGCGAGGCGGATTCCGCGACGCTGACGGAATGGTTCCATGGTCTGTCGGATGGCGGCACCGTGGTTGACGATCTCCAGGTGCGCCCGTGGGGCGACAGCGACGGCCAGGTTCGCGATCGGTTCGGTCTCCTCTGGCTCATCGGTTTCGAGCCGGGCAAATAGTTCCGGCTCGCTCCCGGAACCAAGTCATGAGCTCGCTTGGCGACATTTCAGCGTCGAGAACGAACGGATTCTCCGCCTCACCTGGCGGCTCGAGAGTCTCGAGTTGTGATGAAAGAAGCGAACCCGGCATGAACTCGTGGACGCGCTGGGCGAGACGGGCGCCGAGGAGTTGGGGTGTCGCCCGTAGATAGACGATCTGAAGGTTCGGGGCGAACTCGCGAAGACGATTCCGATACGTGACCTTGAGCGCCGAACATGCGACAACGACGGGCGGAGTCGCGAGCACGAGGCCAACATCCCTGAGCCATGGGGCGCGATCGGTATCGGTCAGCGGTATCCCGGCCGCCATCTTGGCTATGTTCGCGGCTGGATGAAGGTCGTCCGCGTCCACGAACGGAAGCCCAGCATCGGTCGCGAGCATCCGCCCGACCGTACTCTTTCCAGATCCGCTCACGCCCATCACGAGGAACGATCGGGGCGGGGGCAACTGAGGACTCAGTTCTCTGCGATTGCGAGCGAACGCTGTTCGTCAGCGGGTCGCCATCCCAGCTCGTGGGAAATTGCCGCGGTCGTCTCAAGCAGGTCCGGCAAGTAGGCCTGAAGTGCGGTGATGTCAGCCTTCTCACGGAACGCCGTTATCGAGATAGCTCCTGCCACTTTGTCAGCATGATCCCAGACGGCGGCGGCGACACAGTTTGACACCACATCGAATTCGCCCTCGTCCGTCGCCCAACCCCTTTCCCGCACGATGTCTAGTCGTTTCTCCAACTCCTCGGCAGACGTGATGGTGTTCGCGTTGTACGCCTCGAACATCGCGCCGGCGATGATGTCCTGGCGGCTCTTCGGATCGAGGCTCGCGAGTATTGCCTTACTGACCCCCGCCGTGTGTACAACCACAAAACCGCCGATTGTGGTGTTTAGGCTGATGCCCTCTGCGGGTTCGATCTTGTCAACGTAGACGATGTGTTTTCCCTGAGGGACGGCAAACTGTATCGTCTGCCCGGTGCGCTCGCTGAGCTTGACAATGTACGGATGCACTATCGTCCGCAGGTCGAACTGTTCGAGGGCTGACTGCGCAAGACCTGCCAGTCGAAAACCAACGCCATAGCGGCCGAAGTCATCCCTGCGCATGAAGCCGCCGGCGGACAGGGTCTGCAGCATTCGGAGCGCGGTGGTGCGGTGGACTCCCAATTCGGTCGCAATCTCTCGCAGTTCCCGCGGGCGAATGCTGCAAAACTCGAGAATGTCGATGGCCCGACTCACGGTTTGAGGCACGATCCTCCAATTCAAGACCGGCGCGGTATGCGCACCATAGAGGTGATCTTTGCACACCCTGCGACCGCGCGGGATATCCCACTGGCGGTCAGGATGGTGCGGTTCCGGGACCAACCCTGAGTAATACGTTGGCAAATCGCCGTGTATCCCCGGTGACAATGCACAACGCGAGGTCGACTGATCGAGCGGATGCGTAGAACTCGTCACGCTCGAGGCTCTCGCAGGGGACTCCGTCGCCAAGTATGCGTTGCACTTCGACCTGCACTTCATCGGATCCGCCCGCGGGAACCGTCATGCGCGAGCATCCTTCGATGGGCACCATGCGGGCGATCAGTTCGACGACCCGGGTGACCGTTGGCGAGCCGGCTTCCAGATTGAGGTAGACACGATCCGCGTTCGGGCCCGTGGTCGTCGACGCGGCGAAGTAGCCGTCGGTGACGAGAATCATCGACTTGTGCCCCGCCGACGCGAGTCCGGCGAGGATTCCCGGATGAATGATTGGAGTATTGAGCACGGTGGTCATCACCCGAAGTACTGGGCGCCGTTGATGTCGATGACCGTACCACTGACAAATCCGGCGCCGGGGCTCGCGAGCCATACGGCGGCAGACGCGACATCGGAGGGCGTTCCGGCCCGACCCATCGGAATGGTCGCGATGGTTGCCGCTCTCGACTCGTCACTCGTGAACGTGTCGTGGAACGGAGTGCCCTCGATGAAGCCCGGAGCGAGAGCATTCACGGTGGTGCCCGAGGGTGCGAGTTCTTTGGCCAGGCCGCGAGTGAAACCGAAGACGGCTGCCTTCGTTGAAGCGTAAGCGGTTGCTCCGGCATGTCCCCCGTTGCGCCCAGCCAGCGAAGCGACGTTGATGATTCGACCGTCCCGGAAATCGAACTGCCGTAAGGCGTGATGGGTAACTAGGAACATGCTGTCGAGGTTGAGCGCCACCACGTCTCGCCACAGGGAGTAGTCCATTTCGCGTATCGAGTTTCGCTCCACGAGGCCACCGACGTTGTTCACGAGGATGCTGAGCTCGCCCGCCGAATCGCTCACCGTGGTTAGCGCGCGCTGAACCTCGAGCTCGACGGTGGCATCCAACTCAACGCAAACCGCGTCGTGCCCGGATGCTGCGGCGACCGCGGTACGAAACCCATCGTCTGGTGCGTGGCGGTGATAGGTCACAGCAACACGTGCTCCCGCCGTGGCGAGCGCCAGTGCAATCTCGCGACCGATGCCGATGCCTCCGCCTGTAACCAGTGCTGTCTTGCCGTGTAGCGGTTTTGCCATCGGGTCTGGGTCGCTTGCCATGGCCGCGCACCTTTCTCTCAATCATTGAATTGCTCAAAGGTAACAATATGTGCACACGCGTTGCAACACTTGCACACCCTCACGGTTCGATGTAGCTTTTCTTCAACCCCAGTGGGCGACAAGGAAGTCGAGCGATGTGCGAACAACTCCTTCCCGTGGCCGACGTGAGATGAAGGATGACTGTGCCGCTGCAACCAGAACCCCAGGCTCTCCTCAAGCGGATGTTGAGTATGCCCTTCACCCACGAGGGCAAGACGCTCCCGCGCGAATACATCGGGCGCATCACGAATCCTCGCGATCACACCGAGCCAGTTGTCCGAGTCGACGGTGTCGAATCCATCAGAGACGTGACGATCACGTCCTACGACGGTGGTACCTTCACAGCTCGGCTCTACACGCCAGAGGGCGCGGGGCCATTTCCCATCCACGTGTATTTCCATGGCGGCGGCTGGATCGTCGGATCCGCCTATGACGACCGCACCGACATGCTAAGCCAGCGCCGTTGCGCGCAGGCTCAGTCGACGGTCCTGAACGTCGACTATCGTCTCGCGCCGGAATTCCCGTTTCCAACGGGGGTCGAGGACTGCTACAAGTCCGTGCTGTGGGTTCAGGAGCATGCTGCGGAAATTGGCGGCGACGCGGAGAGGATCAGCGTCGGCGGTGCATCAGCCGGCGGCAACCTCGCGGCTGCGGTATCCGTGATGGCTCAGGACCGACAAGGCCCGAAGCTCATCCTCCAGTTGCTCGAGATCGCCGAGCTCGACTGCACAAAGTCGACCTACATGTGGCGCTATGGCAGCCCGAACTATGACGTTACGAGGAAGGACGACCTCCTCGGTGTCGACATGTATCTCGCCAATCCCCGGGACAGGGTGCACCCGTACGCTTCGCCGATGATGGCGCCCGACCTGTCCAACGTGGCTCCGGTATACGCACTCTCGGCCGAGTTCGATCCCCGGCGCGACAGCGTTGAGATGTATGCGGCGCGCATCCAGGATGCCGGCGGCGAGGCGGTGACGCACACGATGCTCGGCCACATCCACGGCTCCAACATGCTCATCGACAACTGGGAGCCCGCGCGTCAGTGGCAGGTCGAAGCCAACGCTGCACTTCGCCACGCAAACAGGTCCAGTGGTGGACGAGTCTTCGACGACTTCGATCCCGAGCACGATTCAACCCGATAGCAAGCCCATTCCAAGAGAGGTATGCAAGGCATGAGAACAACGAAACTAGCAATAACCGCAGCGGCTCTGGCCCTCATCGTGGTCGGCGCAACCGCTGCCTGCTCGTCCAGCGGATCGTCCACGCCGTCTAGCAGCGCTCCCAAAGGCGGGACGGTGACAATCGGTGGCGGGTTTGGTGAACTCACCAACGGATGGGACCCTGACAAGCAGTCCTATGGAAACGTGGAAGTTCCATTTTTCCAGGCCCCATACGCGACACTGCTTACCGTCACGAACCAGAGCAAGATCGAGCCAGGGCTTGCGGCAAAGTGGTCGTACCCGACTCCGCTGTCCTTCACGATGACTCTGCGGCCGAACCTCAAGTTCGCGGACGGCACGCCGCTCAACGCTGCGGCCGTGAAGACCAACCTCGCGCGAGTGATCAATGGCTCGATCGTCGGCCCAACAACAGACCAGCTTTCGAACGTGACCGCGGTGTCAACGTCCGGGCTCAGCGTGACGCTCAAGCTAAAAACGCCCGACACATCGCTACCGCTCGACTTCACCGAGAACGTCGGTGCGATGGTGAGCCCGAAGGCACTCAAGGACCCCGCAGCATTGGCTATCACTCCGTCGGGCGCCGGACCGTACGTCATGGAAAAGTCGTCGACCACCGCGGGTTCGCTGTGGACCTTCGTCCGCAACAAGAACTACTACGAGCCGAAGGCCTACCCATATGACACGGTCGTGTTCAAGAACATCACCGACCAGACCGCGGCGTTCAACGCTCTTCGATCGGGCCAGGTGGATGTCACTCGCATCAACTCAATGCAGATTGCTGCCGCGAAGGGCGCAGGCGTCACCACGCTCAACTGGCCATCGGCAATCAATGGACTCTGGCTGGACGACCGCGACGGATCGACAAACCCGGCGCTGAAGGACGTGCGCGTCCGCCAGGCGATTAACTACGCGCTCGACAAGCAGGCGATCATCAAGGTCAACGGCGGTGGAACTCCCGAGTCCTCGATGTTCTGGAAGAGTTCGCAGGCGTACCTCAAGTCCGCTAGTGACAAGTACTCGTACAACCCCGCGAAAGCGAAGTCACTCCTCGCTGCTGCCGGGTACTCGAGCGGGCTCAAGATCTCCTTCCTGTCGAACCCGTTCTTCGACAACGTCAACCAGGTGATCGTCGCCGATCTGAAAGCCGTGGGAATCACCGCGACCATCAACGATCAGAACGCCGCGTACATCACCGATCTTCCGAAGTCGGGCATCGTGTACTACTTCTGGTTCCCGCAGGGCGCCTACTACGACGCGAAGCGGCTGCTTCTGCCGAATGGTGGATTCAACTTCCTGCACTCAAGCGATCCGAAGGTAGTGTCGCTATTCAATGCCGCCGCCACGGCCAAGACGACGGCCGCGGCAACGAAGAACTGGCAGGCACTCAACAAGTATGTTGTCGACCAGGCATGGTTCGCGCCGATCTTCGATGACGGCAGTCAGTACTTCGCGAGCAATTCGAAGACGCACGTTGCCTACAATCCAGGCAACGACTGGCCGTTCCTTCGGGATATCACGCCGGCGTCCTAGTTAGCCCAGTACCAACGAAAGGCCAGGAACCATGCTGCGGTTCATCGCACGTAGAGTCTTGATCGCCATTCCCATCCTTGCCATCGTCGTTTCGTTTACGTTCTTTCTGGTTCAGTTGATTCCAGGGAATCCGGCGCAGACGATCCTCGGCAAGGGCGCGACGGCGGCTCAGATCGCGGCAGTGAACCATCAGCTCGGGCTCGATCAACCGATCGGCATCCGGTTCCTGGCCTTTTGGGGTAACACGCTCCGCGGTAATCTCGGTGTTTCGCTCATCAACGGTCAGCCGGTTGCGCAGTCGATCGCGAACGCTCTTCCGGTCACTCTTTCGCTAGCGATATCGGCGACGCTCCTCACCGGGATTGTCGGAATCGGTCTGGGCGTGCTGAGCGCGGTCCGCGGCGGTGCCGTCGATCGGATCGTTCAGGGCTCATCGAGTGTGGGAATGGCGCTTCCGAGCTTCTGGCTCGCGGTAGCCCTGGTGCTCGTCTTCAGCATTCTCCTCAAGCTGCTCCCAGCAACCGGCTACACACCGATAACGCAGTCGCCCGGACAGTGGGCATACGGGATGGTGCTTCCGGTAGTTGCCATCGGGCTCGCGGGCGTCGCATCGATTAGCCGACAGACGCGAAGCGCGATGCTTGAAACCCTCGGGAAGGACTACGTCCGGTCGCTGCGGGCCCAAGGACTGCCGACACGCTCGATCATCTACAAGCACGCGCTGCGAAATGCGTCGATCCCGATCGTGACGAACGTCGGTTTTCAGTTCATCGGAGTTCTGGGTGGTGCCGTGATCATCGAGCAGATTTTTGCCCTACCGGGCATCGGCCAGCTAACTAACATCGCAGTGTCGCAGCACGATATCCCGGTGGTCCAGGGAGCGGTCATCGTGACTGCGGCGATCGTGCTGCTCGTCAATCTGCTCGTTGACGTGATCTACCTGATTCTGAACCCGAAGACGAGGCGCGCGTGAGTACAGCACAGGCCGAGGTCGTCGCGACCGAGCCGGATCAACTGACTTCCACCCGGCGCGGTGTGTTTCGCAATTTGATGCGGAAGCCAGCTGCCTGGATTTCTGCGAGTTGGATCCTCGTCGTGATTCTGGCAAGCGTCTTCGCGAAGTGGGTCGCACCGGACGACCCGTACAAGCAAGACATTGTGCACAACCTGGCCCTGCCGTCCGCGGCCCACTGGCTGGGAACGGACTCGCTCGGTCGTGACATCCTCACGCGTCTCATCTACGGTGGCAACCTCGCGCTCATCTCCTGCGTTGAGGTTGTGGCTGTGGCTCTGGCTATCGGGGTACCACTCGGTCTGCTCGCCGGCTATTTCGGCGGCTGGGTAGACGCGATCATCGCCCGCCTCGCGGATATCTTCCTCGCCATTCCCGCGATCATCGTCCTGATGGCGGTCGTGGCCGTGGTCGGCAATAATCTCACCCTGGCCATGGTGACCCTCGGCATCATCATCTCGGCCAGCTTCATTCGCCTGGTCCGCGGGTCGACGATCGCAGTTCGTCGGGAGTTGTTCATCGACGCCGCACAGGTGTCCGGCCTCGCCGCACCTCGGATCATCCTTCGTCACGTCCTTCCGAACATCGTCGCGCCGCTCATCATCATCAGCACGCTCACGTTTGGAATTGCGCTGCTCGTGCAGTCGGGGTTGGCGTTCATCGGCCTCGCGGTGCAACCGCCCGCGGCGAACTGGGGAGCGATGATCTACGAGGCATCCCAGAACATCTATCAGGACCCGTGGCTGATGGCCCCGACCGGCGGGATTCTCATTCTGACTATTCTGGCCTTCAACACCCTCGGCGACGCCATCAACACCGCACAGGCCGGCAGCGTCTCGATCTCGCCCGCGGGCCAGTTTCGGGCGCAGAGTCGACGTGGACCCGGACATCGGGTTGCTGTTACACCCGCTCAGGAATCGTCGGATGTGTTGCTCCGAGCGACGGGGCTCACGGTAGTCGCGGGTTCAGAGGCGTCGCCAACCGCGCTCGTCGAAGACCTGTCGTTCGAGGTGCGCAAGGGCGAGGTCCTCGGCCTGGTCGGGGAATCCGGCTCTGGTAAGACGATGACGGCGCGGGCCATCATCGGTCTGCTGCCGCTCGGCTGTCGAGTGCAGTCGGGCACGATCACGTTCGCAGGCGACGACCTGACAGCTTCCGAATCGGTGGTGGCTGCCCACCGCGGCACAAAGATCGCACTCATCTCGCAGGAGCCGATGGTCGCGCTCGATCCGTCGTTCACCATCGGCAGCCAGTTGCGCGAGCCGCTGCGGCTGCACAAGAAGATGAGCAGGTCGGAGGCGAAGGTCGAGGCGCTCGCCCTGCTGCGCAAGGTCGGCATCGATCGGCCGGATGCGGTGTACGCGAGCTTCCCGCACCAGATCTCGGGCGGTATGGCGCAGCGCGTCTGCATCGCGATCGCATTGACGGGACAACCCGAGCTGCTGATCGCCGACGAGCCGACGACCGCGCTGGATGTGACGGTGCAGGCCGAGATCCTCGACCTGCTGCGGTCGCTCAAGGACGAGTTCCACATGTCGCTGATTCTGGTGACTCACAATCTCGGCGTGATCGCAGACATTGCCGACCGCACCGTGGTGATGTACGCGGGCGAAGTCGTTGAGCAGTGCTCGACCGAGGAGCTGTTCGCCGCTCCGACGCATCCATACACGGCCGGCCTGATGGCGTCCTCACCCGACCGGGCCGAGATCGGCAAGCCGCTCGGTGCCATTGTCGGGATCGTTCCGCCGCCGGAGCAGTGGCCGATCGGCTGCCATTTTGCCGACCGCTGCCCGCTGGTGACCGAGGCGTGCCGAAAGGCGCCCGTACCACTGGTCGCAACAGGCAAGGACCGTGAGTCGCGATGCATCCGCACCGACGAGGCAATGAAGTTGGGAGCTTCTCGATGAGCCTGATCGACGTTCGCGACCTCGTGGTCGAGTTCAAAACGCGCGGTTCGAACGGATCGAAGGTGTTCCGCGCCATCGACGGTGTCAGCTTCACGATCGAACCGGGGGAGACCGTCGGCCTGGTTGGCGAGTCCGGGTCAGGCAAGTCGACGATCGGTCGCGCCATCCTCGGGCTCAATCCGGTTGCCGAGGGATCTATCACCTTCAAGGGCGACGACATCACCCGCGCGCACGCGCGCCGGCGCCGAGCTCTGGCCGAGAACATCCAGGCCGTCTTCCAGGATCCGTACAGCTCGCTGGACCCGCGCCGCACGATCGAGGATGCGCTCACCGAGCCTTTGCGTGCCGTTAAACGGTCGTCGCGCAAGGACGCGGTCGAGCGGGTCAGATGGCTGTTGGGGACGGTGCGGCTGCCAGCGAACTCGGCCGAGCGACTGCCTTCCGACTTTTCGGGAGGGCAGCGGCAACGCATCGCGATTGCCCGTTCGCTCGCGAACAGCCCGGAACTGGTCGTCTGCGATGAGGCCGTTAGCGCGCTCGATGTGTCCACGCAGGCACAGGTCATCAACCTGCTGAGCCAGCTGCAGTCAGAGCTCGGGATGTCGTACCTCTTTATCTCCCATGACCTGTCGATCGTGCAGTACCTTTCGCAGCGGATTGTCGTTCTGTACCGCGGTCGCGTGATGGAGTCCGGTCCGGCCGAACAGGTCGGCACACAGCCGCTGCATCCGTACACGCGGGCCCTGCTCTCATCCGCGCCGGTGAGTGATCCGGCATCGCAGAAAAGGCGGCGCGACGCTCGCCGTCAGGCTCTGGTTCGGAATGAACCGCCCTCGACCGTCGGGTCTGACCAGTGTCCATTCGCCGCGCGCTGCCCGCTGGTCGCGGACGTCTGCTGGACGGCTCGGCCCAAGCAGGTCACCGTCGACAAAACAACCGTCGAGTGCCACGTCTTCGACCCTGAGTCGGGCCACCCAGGCACCAAGCAGCCCAAGGCGGCCAAAGTCGCTGCAACCGCCCGCCCGATCGCATCGTCGTAGTACCCAGTTCATCTCTGCCGCCATGCAGGAGGTGGAGGGATGCGCCGACCCCGACCATCGGGATTTCCACGCACTCTTCGACGGACGCGGCAGCCTCATCCCGCTGGAATTTCTCGGCTACGAGCGCTCCGCTCCGATCTCCTAGCCTTACCGTCCCAGGGAGGGGTGACGTTACCGCAACTCGGTCTTCTTTTGACTCTTCAACCCGTCGCCTCCGTAAGGCTCATAGATGCCATCCCAGAAGCCCCGAGTTTCTCCGCCTAGATCTTTTACTGATTCCGCATCCTCATCGAATCGGACGATTCTCCTGTTTGTGAGGTCGAAGTCAGCGAACTCAAAACCTGATTCTGAGAAGGCGGATCTACCGAAGCAGAACTCTCGATACTTCGTACCAAATGCAACGTCTGTCTCGTCAAGCGTGCCGTTCGATGTTGGACTCGATCCGAACAGATAGACGGAGTCGCATCCATGAACTGCGCCCAGAACATCAAAGGGCGGAGTTCGTGGCGCACGATCGAGCCGAATTGCACGTGACCGCCCTCCGCCATCACACTGTGCCTCAAGCAGTGATATCGCGGGAAGCACGAAATGAAAGTCCGTCATCATGACTTCATACCAATCGGGGCCAAACTCGCGATAGCGCTCACATAAACTCTGCCAATTCTCTTCGCCAAAGCGCTTTCTTGCTGACAGTTCTTCCTTCAGAGCTCCGTTCTCCGGATCACGAATGAGAAAGGTATTCATCTCATGCTTAGCCCAAACCTCCGTCAGCGTCACGGCCGACGCTGAACCAGCTCTGACTGAGTCCAAAGGGAACAGCGGGAGAAACTCGTCGCCCGCCACGGGAAGAAACGCCTCCCCATCGAACGCTGGATCGACCAGACACTGCCTCGCTATTTCCTTCGACGCTCGCAAGAGGTCCGAAGATGGGAGCTCGGGAATGACGTGCGCCTGCGATCTATCCAGCCCTAGCTCATCGAGATATCGCAGCGTGAGTTGGGTCGATCCCTCGCGATCGCGGACGAGCTCCGCCGATCCGCTGAAACAGATTGCCTGATGGAAGAGCCCTGTCGCACTCGGCGCACCCAGAAGGTTGGCTGACTGCATACCGCCTGACGACAAGCCGCTGATGGTCACCTGCGTTGGATCACCGCCGAACGCTCGAATGTTGTCTTGTACCCACTCAAGCGCCGCAACGTGATCTCGTAGCGCAAGATTGGAGTCCGAAATGCCAGGGGCGAGATCGTCGAGAAACAAGAAGCCCCATGGTCCAAGCCGATAGTTAACACTGACGAAGACAATGCCTTGCTCCAGGGCAGCCAGTCTCCCATTGTCAATGTTGCCGCTGCCTAAGAGAAAAGCACCCCCGTGGAACCAGACGACAACTGGTAGGCAGGCCTGAGGATCAGGACTCCATATGTTTACGTAGAGACAGTCTTCGCTTCCCGTCCCCAGCTTGCCGAATGGCGTGCTCGCGTGGTCTTCGACCGGAAGTCTCAGCGGTGTCTGCATCGCTGGGCTCGCGAACATGCGCGCATCGCGAGTACCTGTCCACGGCTCAACGGATCGAGGCGCTCGGAACCGTAACGGACCCAATGGCGGCGCGGCATATGGCACACCAAGCCACTCGTGTCCGAACGTCGATTCGTTGCCCTCAAGTTTTCCAGCTCGCACTTCAACAACGCTCATCTTGACCTCCCGGGAAGATCCTTCCCACTCGCTCGAACCGGCTCATCCTCAGCAGCTATGACATCCCAGCCTTGGACCGATGTCGCCCATTACCGTGGCGAGTATTGCCATGAGCCCCGATAGGACCAGACCTCGAATGGGAGGCGACACCAGCACAAGAATATGCCCGAGCTCGTCTATTGTGCAAACAATGCACCGAGTGTGCACATTGTGGACCTGTTCACGATGCGCAGACATGTCTGGGCGGCGAGGCCCCGGCAATTCGTCAGCGCGTCACCGATGAGTGACTCGCTCACTCAGAAGACTCGGCGCGAAGCTCGCCGGAAGGCGCTGGTTTGCAAACGAACGTCCGGCCCAACAACACGTTCGTGCTGCTGGGCCGGACGTCTGGGTGCCGACCGGGGCGGGTCGCTCACCTACCGCGGTCGCCGATTAGCGGCCGCCCAGGTTCGACAGTCCCAGATCGCTCGTGATGCTGCCGACGATGTCCGACGCGCTAGCGCTGCTGGAGTTGGTCGCCGAGTTGCCGTTCAACGCATCGCTCACCAGGTTGTTGACGTCGGTCGAGATCGAGCCGTTGCCATCGTTGTTGCCGACGGCGGTCGTGTTGCCCGAAAGGACGGGAACGCTGACAGTGTTGCCCGAGAGCAGCGGCACGTCGTTTCCGGAGCCGATTGCATCGCCCGAGCCGACATCGCCAACCGTCGGGGAGACGGTGACCGGCGACCAGTTGCTGGCCGATGAGCCATCTCCGACACCCGTCGATACGTCACGTAGCGCGTCGAGCTGCCCACGCGTGACGGCCGATGTGGTGTCAGTGGTCTGGCGATTGCTCGATGACCACTTGCTTGCGTGGTCCGTCGAGCCGGAATGGCCGGTGCTGGCCATGGCGGGCGCCGCGAATCCGGCAACCAGTGCGGCTGCCGCTGCAACGGTCGTAACTCCGAACGCGGACTTCTTGCTGAATTTGTTCATCATGATGAACTCCTCACTTGATTTGCTCCCGTGTTTGCGGGCGCAACTGGGGTACGAAGTAGTCCGCAACAGGGTTTGGTCCAATGACCCTCAAATGGGGGGAGCAGCTGCGATACGAAAAACTTTGGATGCCTGCATCCCCGTCATGACGGGGATCTCGGCGCTCGGGGAAGCATCCTGAGAATTCCCGCAGTGCGGGCATGGCCCGGCGGTGATATCGGGGATAGCGTGGCGAATATGAAAGAGACGCTCCTGCGCTACGTGCAGCGCGGTCGTGATGCGTTGGTTTGGAAACTCGACGGACTCAGCGAGTACGATATCCGTCGGCCAATGGTCCAGACGGGAACCAATCTGCTCGGACTCGTGAAGCACGTTGCGACGGTCGAGGCCGGCTACTTCGGCGACGTGTTCGGGCGTCCATTCCCAGAATCCCTGCCGTGGGCGGACGAGGATGCGGAACCCAACGCCGATATGTGGGCGACGGCGGATGAGTCACGGGACTTCATCGTCGATTTCTACAAACGCGTGTGGGCTCACTCTGACGAGACCGTCAGCTCGCTCGAACTGGATGCGACGGGCCTCGTGCCGTGGTGGCCGGAGGAGCGTCGCCACCCGACACTGCACGACATCCTCGTGCATGTGATCAGCGAGAACCATCGGCACGCAGGTCACGCCGACATCCTGAGGGAGTTGATCGATGGAGCCACCGGCCAGAGACGGGATGTGAGTGACTTCGACTATCCGTTCGACTGGGAGCAGCACCGTGCCCGTCTCGAGCAGGCGGCGCGTGACGCTGGCGCGTAACCAGCTAGCGGAGTGCTTCCCGCACGGCGGCTTCGGCATGGATGCGCGTGGTCGGAAAGACCGGTACCGCGCTGTCCGCCTGCGAAACGAGCAGCTCGATCTCGGTGCATCCGAGGATCACGCCCTGCGCGCCGCGGTCAACCAGCGCGTCGATGACCTCGCGGTAGCGCGCGCGAGAAGAGTCCTTGACGATTCCGAGCACGAGTTCCTCGTAGATGATGCGATGCACGGTGGCTCGCTGTGGCTCGTCCGGAACGAGAACCGTGAGCCCGTGGTCGGCCAGGCGGTTTCTGTAGAAGTCCTGCTCCATCGTGAACGCTGTTCCGAGCAGGCCCACCGTCTTGAGGCCAACGGCCGTGACCGCGTCGGCGGTCGCATCAGCAAGGTGCAGCAGCGGGATGCTTGTCACTGCTTCAACCGCTGGGGTCACCTTGTGCATGGTGTTTGTGCAGAGGACGAGAAAGTCGGCACCAGCGGCCTCGAGCCTTGCGCCTTCAGCCGCGAGCAGTTCTCCCGCGCGATCCCAGTTCGAGGCGCTCTGCAGCTGCTCGATCTCCGCAAAGTCGACGGAGGCGAGGATGATCTTTGCCGAGTGGAGCCCGCCGAGCTGGTCGCGAACCAACTCGTTGATCAGCTGGTAGTAGAGCGCCGAACTCTCCCAGCTCATGCCACCGATCAGGCCAATGGTCTTCACCGTCAGCTACTCCGTCGGAATGGGCGCCGCGAGCCCGTCGATCACCTGCACCGATGGAATGCTCTCAAGCAGTCGCCCCGGCAGCAGGATCTTTGACCGGCGAACGCCTGACCCAATGATCACGGCGGGCTCGTCGATCACTCGTCGATCAACGTAGATCGGCCACCCCGTTGGCAGGCCGATCGGCGTGATCCCGCCGTACTCCATTCCGGTGAGATCGACAGCCTGCTCCATCGGCAGGAAGGATGCCTTGCGCACATCCATGAGTCGCTTGACGGTGTTGTTGACGTCGGCACGAGTGCTTGCCAGAACGACACACGCGGCGATCTTTTCGACACCCTCGCGTCGACCACCGACGACGACACAGTTCGCGAGCCAGTTCGGTTGAAGGTCATAGGCGTCGCGGGTCGCCGCGGTATCGGAGATCGCCGGGTCGATTTCTACCGAGGCAATGTCGTCGAGCAGGCCAAGACTGGTGAGGGTCGCCAGCGTGGATGCCGCGAGCAAATCGGGATGGGCCGAACCGGGTGCGCCCGTCAGGGTGCCAAGAGTGATCACAGTTCAGCGTAAACCGCGGGACTGGCCTGACGGTCGGGTGCGCGATTGGCCCGGACGTAGAGGTGCGAACGGCCGCGGCGTGCTTGAGTGTCGGCATGACCTCATCCAAACAAGCCTTCGGGCGGTTCGTGATCGCCAAGCGTCAGGCCATGGGACTCACGCAGCGCGACCTTGCCGAGCGACTCTTCGTTACCGAGTCCGCCGTGTCGAAGTGGGAACGCGGACTGTCCTACCCAGACATCACGCTGGTTGCTTCGCTGTCCCGCGAGCTCGGCGTAAGCGAAGGCGAGCTGATCAACGCGAGTGACGACGCTGCCAGCAGGCAGATTGCCCGGGATGCGCTGGGCTACCGCCGCTGGAAGGCGGCGATCTTCTGGACCACTGCGATAGCCTACGCGGCGGCCCTGCTCACCTGCTTCATTGTGAATCTGGCCGTCGGCCACACTCTCTCCTGGTTCTGGATTGTCCTCACCGCCATCGCCGTCGCGTTCAGTCTCACGACCCTGCCTCTCCTGCGCATCCGCGCCAAGGGCTGGAGCACCCTCGGCGGTTTGCTCGTCAGCCTGTTTCTGCTGTTCTTCGTTGTGTGGTTCGAGAACGGCGAGGGTGGGTGGTTGCCCATTCCGATCGCAGCCGTTCTCTTTGCGGTGGTGATCGTCATCGGGCCGCTGTGGCTTGCCGGCCTCGCTTTGCCGGAGCCCGTTTCGCACCATCGCATGGTGCTTGCTCTCGCACTCGACACCGTTGCGCTCGCCGCGTTGCTACTCGTCGTGCTGATCGGGCAACCCCTGGCCTGGTTGACTCAGGCGCTGCCGATCGCCGCGATCGCCCTGGCAATGCCATGGGGAGCCGCTCTGATCATCCGGTATTTGCCGCTCGCCGGCCTGTACAGAGCCGCAATCGCGATCGCGTTCGGGGCACTCTACGGATGCCTGTTGCTCGACCCAGCCATCGACTGGGTCTCCGGCGCGCGTGAGTCGCGGCCGGTCGACTTCAGCCAGTGGCACGATCGGTACATCGGGGGCAACGTCACGACCCTCGTCCTGATCGGCTCGCTTCTCGTCGCTGTCATCCTCGCCATCACTGCCGCGCTCCGCCGCGCGCCGCGACCCGTCCGCTCCTAGCCGTCGGAGGCTGGCTTTGCGCGCCTGCCTTCGTGGCGCAGACGACGCTGCCTAATTCAGGAAGGTTTGGTGCGGGTGTTGCAGCTGCCGCCGATCAAGTCGACACACGCCGCATCCGTAACAACAGTTCCTGAAAACGGTGTGTGCTAGCGCTTCTGCAGGTAGCCGACCGCGCAGGTCTGCTGTGCCGCCGTCTGGCCGGTGATGTTTGCGGGAAGCACGATTGGTGCGTCACTCGCCGTTGGCGTCGGAGCGGGAGTCGCGGTGCCGGTAGTCGGCAGCGGCGTTGCCAGGTTGGATGGCGCGCTCTCGGTTGCGCGGCCCGTTGTTCCGGCGAGTTTGATCGCGCGGTCGTGATCCAGCGCGAAGTCCAAGGCGCTCGCTGCCGCTTGCGACGTAACAACTCGGCCGGGGAACGCCGGGTTGGATGCGGAGGGCCACTGCACGAACACCATGTTGTTCAGGCTGATGTTCTTGAGCGCAAGAGCGATCGCGACCATGGTCGCGGGCGCTGTGAGCGTGTCGGACAGCTGCATGTTCTTCAGCGCGGCGTTCGCCAGCGAATACATGGTGAGGGGATTCGACAACACACCCTTGCTCGTGATCTGGCGCATGAGCGCCGACAAAAACAGTTGCTGGTCACTGATGCGGCCAAGGTCGCTACCGTCGCCGACGCCGTGTCGGCTCCGCAGGAACGCGAGGGCGGCGATGCCACTGATCGCGTGCTCTCCGGCGGAGAGCGTGAGCCCGACGTATGGATCGTGGATGGCCGTGGCGAGACAGACGGTGACACCGCCGACCGCATCCGACATCTGGATGACTCCGTCGAAACTGATCTCTGCGGCGTACTGGATGGTGAGACCCGTCAGCTGCTCAGCGGTGAGGACGGTGCACGACAGGCCCCCGCGCGAGAGCGTCGTGTTGAACATGGCACGGCTTGTCGCTCCAACGACGCTGCCGTTCGCGCGCTCACACGCGGGAATTGGCGTCAGCAGATCGCGCGGGATGCTGACCACGACAGCGTGCGTGTGGTCGGCGGAGATGTGCAGAACCATCGTCACATCGTTGTTGCCAGTTCCCGAACTGCCCGCGAGATCGGAGCGATCCTGGAATCCCGCCTGTCCGGTGCGCGTGTCACTTCCGGTCAAAAGCAGGTTGACTGCACCGGCGACCGAACCGACCTGCGGAACGGGCTCGTTCTTCAGGTGCGCCAGATGCACGCCGGGCGCGATGTTGGAGATTGTGGTCCAGATGGCGTACCCAGCGATCGAACCGGCGCTCAAGGCGAGTACGACAATGGCAACGCCCGCGATCTGCAGGATGCCCAGAATTGGGCTCGATCTCCGCAGCCTGCCATGGCGGATGGGAATGGTCGCTCCCGCCCGAATTGCCATCCGCGCACCGTCCCTGGATCTGCCCCAACCGATTCAATTGATTCAGCAGTCTAAGCAGGCAAAGCTGAGAGACTCAGCTCGCCGCGGCGGCGATGTTGATTAGCCAGGTGATGCCGAATTTGTCGACGGCCATGCCAAACGAGTCGCCCCATACCGCTGTGGACAGCGGCATCGTGACGTTGGCACCCTCGACTAGCTTGTTCCAGTAGCCGGTGAGAACGGCCTCGTCGGCGCGATCGCCACTGAGCGAAACCGAGATGTTGTTGCCGGGCGAGTACTCCATCCGCGCCGTGGTATCCGACATCATGAGCTTCAGACCTCCGTCGATGTCGAGCACCGAGTGCATGACGAGATCGTCTTCCGATGGGTCCTGGCTCGCGCGGAGATCGGCGAACGTGCTGATGTTGAGTGTGCCACCGAAGACCGAGTGATAGAACTGCGCAGCCTCGCGAGCGTTGTTGTTGAAGCTGAGGTATGGGTTCAGATGCATCGTCATGGTCACATTGTCGTCTGGGTCGCGCGCACCCGTCCACCGCGATCTAGGGTTGACGGAAAGAACGGAGCACTCCAATGGCAGCCAGCCCAGCCGAAAACCAGGTTCAGTTTCAGGTGACTCTGCCGCCTGAGCAGGAACTCGGGGTGTTTGCCGACTTCGCCAGTGTCTGGCACACCCCGACCACTTTTGTGATCGACTTTCTCGCGGTCAAGGGCACGCAGCATCCGTCGATCGACGCGGTTGGACAGGTGCATCCGGAGACCCAGGTGCTGGAGGCGCGCGTCGGCGCTCGAGTGCGCATCCCGTCCGAGCAGATCTTCCCGCTCATTCAGGCGCTGCAGCAGCAGGGCGACAAGTGGCTCGAAGAGTCGGGTCGCTCCGAGCCACCTGCCGACTGGGTTAACCGCTAGTCGCTAGTCGACGTGCGGGTTGGTCGAGTTGATGTCGATCTGACTGGTGATGAGATCGTCCGGCAGCTCAAGCGGACGACGGCCGTAGTAGCTCCGCGCCTTGCGCCAGAACAGGACTAGCGGGATCACGCCGATCACCAGCGCGCCGAAGCCGATGATGATGACGATCGGTTCGCTGGTAAAGATCGCCTCGACAAAGATGAAGACCATGAAGAGAGCGCCGATTCCCGGCCAGAGTGCGATGAACACGAAGTTCTTCACCGACTTGAATAGCGACTTGCGATACGCGACGACGACGGCGATCGCGGCGAGCGCGTAGTAGAACGCGATCTGGATTCCGATCGACTCGACGGCATCGGAGAGGATCTCGCCGACGCTGTCCGCCAGGAAATTGGACCCGAGAAACAGGATCAGCGAAACGCCGGTGACCACGAGTGTCGCGAACACCGGGGTGCGCCACTTCTTCTGGACGCGGCCGAAGGCCAGCGGGATGGTGTGGTCGCGTCCCATAGCGAACAGGCTGCGGGTCACCTGGATGAGCGTGGTCTCGAGCGTTGCAATCGTGGAGAGCGCGACGGCAATGATCAGGATCTTGCCGCCGATGCCCGGCCAGATGTAGTCGCCGAGGGTGGTCAGGATGTTCGGGTTGTCTTTGATCGCGCCAGCGGGCAGCAGCACCTGGACACAGATCGTGAAGACCTCGAACAGCACGAAGACGAGGATGACACCGATGATGCCGCCGCGACCGGCCCACTTCTTGCCGTCCTTGGTCTCTTCGTTCAGATTGGACGAGACATCCCAGCCCCAGTAGTAGAAGGCTGCGACCAGAGCGGCCGCGACGAAACCGCCGACGCCTCCGAAGTGGCTGAAGCCGAGCCAACTCCAGTCGAACGACGGGCCGGCGTGGTGGCCGGATGATGCGTGCACGATTGCGAGGATGCCGAAGACGATGAGCAGTCCGACCTCGATGGTCGACATGATCCACTGCGCACGCGCCGTCACGGTTACGCCAAAGAGCACGGCCGCCGCCATGACCAGGAACCAGACCGCGCCGATCAACGTCACGAGCGCGGTGTTGTTTGATGCCTTCTCGCTGAATAGCGCGACCGTCGCCGACCCCGCTGGCAGGGCACCGGCGACCATGAAGATCGTCGCGGAGACGACAAGCGCCCAGCCGGCCATGAAGCCGAGGATGGGGTGCAGCGCGCGGCCGACCCAGGAGTACGAGGCGCCAGCGTTGACGTCGGCGCGGCCGAGGTAGGCAAACGCCCAGGCGATGCCGAGCATGGGGAGACCGCACCACAGCAGTGCGGCGGGACTAGCGAGCCCGGCGGCGGCAATGATGATCGCCGTGCTGCCGGCAATCGAATATGCCGGCGCGCTTCCGGCAACCGCCATGACAATCGAGCCTGCAGCACTAATTCCATCGGCGCGAAGTTCGTGATGTTCTTCGCGCACGGGGTCGACTTTCGTCATGCGGATCTCCTTGATGCTTCGTTGCGGGTCAAGCGAGAACGTAGCAGTCAGGCGAGGCGGTGACAACCTTAACGCAACGAAATCCGTAGTTTCTTGCTCAATTGAGACAGTTATCAGTCGCCGATCCTGAGTCCCGCAACTAAGAAGCTACGTCAATGAGAACTTTGCCTATTGCATCCTGCTCGACGGCGCGATGCGCGTCGGCGGTGCGATCCAATGGGAATCGCAGGATGGGCAGGCCGTGTTCCGCGCCGACTTCGAGCACACCGTCCCGTAGCGCGTCACTCACCGAGGCGACAGCGTCGGCCTTCTGCCGTTCCGATGCGACGTAGAGCAACAGAAACTGGAGCCGCGCGCTCTTCGACATCGCTGCACGCAGCGGAATGTCGGCGCGATCATCGCCGCTCGCCGCGTAGATCGAAATCGTCCCGTGAGACCCGAGCACCTCGAGGTCCAACTCGAGGTTGGCGAGTGCGTTGACCTCGACGATGATGTCGGCGCCGCCCGGTGCCAGCTCGCGCATCCGAGTCGCGACATCCTCGGTGCGGTAGTTGATGATGTGCTGTGCGCCCGCTGCCTTCGCGAGTTCGGCCTTCGCATCGCTGCTGACCGTCGTCACAACGGTTGCTCCAGCCCAGACGGCGAGTTGGATGGCCGCGTGCCCGACCGCTCCCGCGCCCCCGGCGACGAGCACGACTGTGCCGGTAAGCGCGCCCGGCGCGAGTCGCGCCGGTCCTTCTTCGCGCGCGGTCAAGGCTCGGTGTGCGGTCAATGCCGGTACACCGATGGATGCGCCGACATCGAAGGACACGCCGTCGGGAAGCGCCACAACGCGCTCGAGCGGGAGGGTCGTGACCTCTTGCGCCGTGCCGTCCGGGCGCTGGTAGGCGGCGGTCCACACCCACACTCGATCACCGACCGCGAAGCCGGTCACCCCGGGCCCAATTGCGTCGATGGTTCCGGCGCCGTCCTGGTTGGGAACCTGCGGAACGGGAAGCTCGGCTCCGTCGCCCGCACCCTGCCGGGACTTCCAATCGGTTGGATTGACGCCTGAGATCGCGATCCGGACATTCACCTCGCCGGCCGCCGGCGGTCTCGCGTCCCGCTCAACCAGGTGAAGCACATCTGCCGACCCCGTTCGCGCGTATTCGATCGCTCTCATGCTCCTAGTTAACGCCGAAGTGCCCCGCTCGCGCTGCGCTGGTATCGCGCGCGGGGGGGGCACTTCAGGGGTGGCGCGGTGTCGAGGCCTTAGCCGTTGCCGCCGCCAGCGCCGCCGGTGCGCGAGCCGCCGCCGCCAAATCCGCTTGCCGCGCCCTCGGTGATCACCGTGGCGTTGACGCTGCCACCGCTCGTCGCTCCAACGACCCGGATGGTCTCGCCGGTCATGAGGCCCGAAACCTTGGATGTCGTGGTCTTGGTGACCGTCGTCTTGCCGGTGGTCTTCACCGTCACCGTCGTTCCGTTGGTCTCCTTCAGGGTGATCGTGCCACCGCTGATCGACGTGATCGTGCCCGAGGTGAGACCGCCGAAACCGCCAGCGCCGCCGGCGGCTCCGCCGTTTCCAGTGCCCGTCCCGCCTGTTCCGCCGCCGAAGTTACGCGTGCCGCCGCCCTCGGTTCCGCCGCCGAAGTTGCCGCCCTGGGTGAATCCCGCGCGACCGTTGGCGCTGGGTGTCGACGCGGTCGCGTGTCCGATGAGAACGCCGGCGAACAGTCCGATCACGAGCGCCGCGACCAGCGCGAGGATCGGAGTAAGAATGCGCGACACTCCCTTCTTCTTCTCTGGCGTGACGACCTGCGTCGGTGTCGGTTCGGGTGTGCCAGCGGGTGCTTCGTTAGTCATTTGATGGTCCTTCTTTCTTCGTGAAGCGCGTGTTGTGGGGTTGAGCTAGATGGATCGCAGTGCCTGGATGGGACGCATCGCCGCCGCGCGTCCGGCCGGATACACACCGAAGAACACCCCGATCGCGACGGAAACTCCGAGCGCGAGCGGTATGGAATAGCCGATGATGAGGGGCTGAGTGCCGTCGATTTCGAACTGCGACAGGAACACCGCGACAATGACGCCGAGGATCCCGCCGAGCAGGGTGAGGATCGCCGCTTCGGCAAGGAACTGTCCGAGGATGGCGCCACGGGTGGCACCGATCGCTTTGCGGATGCCGATCTCACGCGTCCGTTCGGTGACGGTGACAAGCATGACGTTCGTGACGCCGATGCCGCCAACCAACAGACTGATGGCGGCGACAGCCGCGAGCAGCACGGTGAAACTGGTCGCGCTCGCCTCCGCGGTCGAGAGCAGGGTGCTCGCGTTCGTGATCGTGTACGGGAGGTCGGTGTCTGACGCCGCGTCGGTAGCGCTGACGCCGAGGAGCTGGTCGAGCTCAACGCCGAGTTCGCCCTGCGCCGCTGTCACACCACCCGACGTCTTCGCTGAGGCAAGCAGCTCTGTCAGGGCTCCGAAGCCCGTGTACGACCGTTGGATGCGCGTGATCGGGGCGACGATTTCGCTGTTCGGGTCATCGAAGCCAGTCGAGCTCTGCGTCGCGAGGATGCCGACCACCGTGAACGGCGTGCCATCCACCTCGATCGTCTGGCCAAGCGCGGATCCGGTCGGGTAGAGCTCGGTCGCCAGCGTTGAACCGATGACCGCGACCTTGTCGGCGTCGGTTACCTCTGCCGTTGTAAAGGAGTCCCCGCTCGCGATCGCCGCGGTCGACACCGTGAAGTAGGCCGGCGTCGTGCCGATGACGGAAACGTCGGTCTCGGATGTGGTCGTCGACGAGACGGTCAGCGAGGTGGTCGCCTCGGGCACGACGTTCTTCACGTGGCCGAGACCGGCGGAGTCGAGTTTCTTGCTCACTGCCAGGGTGATCGCGCCCGATCCGGAGCTCTGGCCGCCGTTGGATCGGATGGTCAGCGTGTTGGTGCCGAGCGACGTGATGAGGCCGTTGACTCGCTGCGCCGAGCCGTTACCGACGGCCATGAGCAGGATGACCGCCCCTACGCCAATCAGAACGCCGAGCATCGTCAGGATTGAACGAAGCTTGTTTGCCGTCACGCCGCGGAGCGCGGAGAGCAGGATGTCGCCGAATTTCATCGCGCGTGCTCCCCGTTCAGGTGGTCGCTCGTAACGAGCCCGTCGCTGACGGTGACGATTCGGTGGGCGCGTTCTGCAACGGTCTCTTCGTGCGTGATGATGACGATCGTCCGTCCCTCGGCTGCCAGCTGGTCGAAAATCGCGAGAATCTCGTGGGTCGATTCGCTGTCCAGGTTTCCGGTCGGCTCGTCCGCGAGGATCAGGGTCGGGCTGGTGACCAGTGCACGGGCGATTGCGACGCGCTGCTGCTGGCCGCCCGAAAGCTGTTGCGGCTTGTGGTCCGCGCGATGAGACAGCCCCACCGCCTCGAGGGCCTCGAGGGCTCGCCGCTTGCGCTCGGCGTACTTGACGCCACCGTATGCCAGCGGAAGTTCCGTGTTCTGGAGCGCGGTCATCCTTGGCACCAGGTTGAACGACTGGAAGATGAATCCGATCTCCCGGTTGCGCACGATCGCCAGCTGACGCTCGTCCAGCTCGCTAACATCCGTGCCGGCCAGTGAATATGTGCCAGACGAGGCGACATCCAGGCAGCCGAGCAGGTTCATGAGCGTTGACTTGCCCGAACCGGACGGCCCCATGATGGCGAGGTAGTCGCCGGCCATCACCGTAAGGTCAATCCCGCGGAGAGCGTGCACCTGCGCGTCACCAGTTCCATAGAGCTGGTGGATGCCGCGAAGCTCCAGGACGCCCGTCCCGCGGGCGGCTTCGAGGGTCGCCATCAGCCGTTCCCACCGCCGAAGTTGCGTGTACCGCCACCGAACCCGCCGCCTCCGGTGCCGCCCCCAACGCCACCGACGTTGAATCCGCCGCGCGTGCCCGTTCCACCGGTCGTGCCTGCCGTTCCGGTGGTTCCGGTCGTGGTCGAGTTCGAGACACTGCCGATGACGATGGTCTCACCCGACGTCAGCCCCGAGTCGATCTGGGTGCCGTCGTCACCCACGATGCCGAGCGTCACTGTCACCGGAGTCGTTTTGCCGTTCTTCACGACCTTCACGGTCGATACGCCGTTCGCCGTGGTGATCGCCGCGGCCGGAACATACAGGGCAGTGGACTTCGAGGCTTTGGTCGTGATGGTGACATTCGCGGTCTGGCCGATTCGGAGGTTCTTCGGCGGATCGGTGAGGGTGATCGTGGTCGCGTATGTCACGATCGAATTACTCGTGGTCCCGGTCGGAGCGATTGCGGTGACCTTCGCGTCAGAGGATGCGCCGGTGATCGCTGGGAAGGTGATTTTCGCATCCTGGCCGACAGCGACGTTGGCGATGTCGGCCTCGGCAACATTCGCCGTGACCGTGAACTGGGCGACATTGGCAATCGTCATGAATGCGCTCCCGGACCCGCTCGAACTCGACGAACTCGAGCTGCTCCCGCCTGTTCCCGTGCTGCTTCCCCCACTTCCGCTGTTGCTCGATGAGTTTGAGCCGGAGACGGTTGCGCCGACCTGGCCGGTCACCGCGACTACGAGACCCGCGATGGGGGCCTTCAGCGTGGCATCCGCGAGGTCTTCCTTGGCCGTCGTCACGGCGGTCTGCGCTTGCGCCACCGTTGACTCCTGCTGGTAGACCTGCGACTGTGCCTGGTCGACGTTGCCCGACGGGCTCTTCTTCGCCGCGGCGAGGGAAGCGTAGTCATCGTCGAGGATGATCTGGTCGTGGTATTCGGTGGTCTCGGCATTGGTGACGGCGGTGGAGAGGTCCGCGGTCTGCAGAGTGCCAAGCACCTCGCCCTTGGTCACCGTTGCTCCGAGCGCCACCCGCACGGTCGCGATGGTGCCGGATGCGCCGAAGGATGCGTCCACTTCCTCCACAGGGGCAATCGATCCGGATGCCGTGATAGTCGTTGACACGACACCCTGCTGCACCGTACCCGTCAGCTGAGTCGTCGAGGACGCCGTCTTGCCGCCGAACGGATTGAAGATTATGAGAACACTGGCCGCGGCGATGACGATGACCGCGATCAGCACGGTATTGATCACCACGGGTCGGGAGAATTTCATGAGGGAAATAGTGCACGACATTTCTATGAACTTCATATGGAGCGCCTGCCGCTTTGGCGTTTATTCTTTGGGTTCGCTCACATAGGCTCGACACGGAAGCGAGGGTGCCCCCAATATGAGCGACGAGAAGAGCCGGGAAGTCGATCCGCGGTTCGATCCAGCATTTCAGCGCGGATTCGATCCAACCATCCCGATCACGGAGTCAGTGCCCGAGCCGGTCGAGCGCCGAGCCGCCGCCGCTCCACCCACCGCGACTCGCGCGCCAGCGCCGGCGCGCCAGCCGATCCCGGCTGCGGAACCGGTCGCCCCCGCCAAGCCTGTCGCCCGGGCCGCCGCCCCCCTGACTGCACCGACCCCGGTTGTTGAAGCAGCCGACAGCAGTGCATCGGACGACGAACCTGTCGCAGAGATCGCCCCGGAAACCGCCCCATCCCGCAACCCGTTCCTTCTGTTCCTTGGCATTATCGCCGTCGCCCTCATCGCTACCGGCATCTGGCTGTTCGTGCGATCGGGGGATGCCTTCAACAGCAAGGTGGTGCGCTCGCAGGGTGACTACATGTCGCTGACGGCCACGATCAACATGGCGCCGTTCATCGCGCTGCTTGGTGCGGCAACCGTCATTGGAGTGCTCTTCGTCTTCGCGGCGAAATACCGGGGGCGCCGACCACGCTAGCGCGCCGCCGTACGCCAGACCAGCTTCAACCCCGACCAGTCCGGATCGATTGCCGCGATCTTGGTGTCGACAAGTGACCGGCTGAGTGCGGCATCCCGAACCACGTTGTCGGTGATGTCGCTCAGGTGACCTCCCGCCCTTCGAGGCCACGCGATCCACAGGCTGCCAGCCGGACGAATCGCGTTTTCGAGACGCGCGAGTAGTTCGGGCAGCTCGTCGGCTGCGCGAACGAACGCGAGCACGACGTCAACGGGGCCCGCGACAGCAACCTCGTCGGCCGGGTCCGGTCCGACCTCGAAGAACCAGCCGTCCGGTCTGCCGTCGATCGCCCAGCGTTTGCCCGGGAGTATGCCGAGTTTTTTCAGCTGCGGGGTCTGCGAGTATCCGGCGGTCACGAAATCCGATCATAGGGACCGTTGGAACGATCTAGGCCTGGCAGGTCGGACAAAAGAAGGTCTGGCGCGCGGTGAGTTCGGTGTCGCCAAGCGATCCGCGCCGGATGGGCGTGCCACAGCGCAGGCATGGTTCGTTCTCACGGCCATGCACCCACGTGCGACGGCCACGTCGCAGGTCGCCGGTTGTCGTGCGTTCAACCCGATCGCGGTTGGCCAGGATCATGCGCTGGGCGAGCCGAGCGAGTCCGGCAGGATCAGAGACCTCTCCGACCGGACGCGTCGGCAGAACGCCGCGCAGGAAGCAGACTTCGTTGCGGTACACGTTGCCGAGTCCCGCCATCACCCTCTGATCGAGCAGTGCCAGTCCAACCGGGCGACCCGAATCCGCCGTCAGGTTGCTTGCGGCGAGGTCGAGGTCCCAGGTGTCGCCGAGGAGGTCCGGGCCGAGGTAGCCGACAACTTCGTGCTCGCGTTCGCGCGGCACGACCTCCAGTTCGCCGAGCTGAAAGCCAACAGCCAATGTTCCGGAGACCCCGAGCACGGCGCGGGCCTGCCAGGCCGGGTGTCTCCACGGAGTGCCGGCCGCGTACACCTCCCACGATCCCTCCATTTTGAGGTGGCTGTGCATGGTGAACTCACCAATGCGGTGCAGCAGGTGTTTGCCGACGCTGGTCACGGATTCGACCCGCTCGCCCGTCAGGTCAACGGTAGCGAAGGCGGGTATCCGCAGGTCGCAGCGATCAAGTACCCGTCCCGCCATTGCATCGTTCAGAACGCGCGCTGTGCGAAATACGGTGTCGCCCTCAGGCATGGATGCGGGCCCTAGCGGCCGACCGCATAGCCCTGCATCCCGCGAGGGTTGGCTGCGGCGCGCAGTTCGCTCCCATCGATCGCGACGGCCGATAGCCGCCCGAGCGTCCATTCGCCTGACACCGTAACGTCGTGCCCGCGTGCGCGAAGGCTGTCGAGAACCGCGGTGCCGATCCGCTCCTCGAGCACTGCTCCCGCAGGAACGCGCGTACGGGGCCAAAATGATTCGTTCGCTGACGTCGTGTGGAAGGTCGGCGCATCGATGGCCTGCTGAAGGTCGTAGCCTCCGACCAGGTGACGCAGCAGGAAGAGCAACTGCCACTGATCCTGCTGGTCGCCGCCGGGTGTTCCCAGAGCGAGGTACGGGGATCCGTCGCGAACGAGCATGGTTGGACTGAGCGTCGTGCGGGGTCGCAGGCCGGGGCGAAGGGTCGTCGGGAGACCCTCATCGAGCCACGTCATTTGCAGTCTCGAACCGAGCGAGAAGCCAAGGCCAGGGATGTGCGGAGACGACTGCAGCCAGCCGCCGGACGGGGTGATCGAGATGAGGTTGCCGTGCACATCCGCGATGTCGATGTGGCACGTGTCGCCCTTGGTAACGCCGCTTCTGGAGACGGTTGGTTCGCCTGCCCCGGCCAGGCCGTTGTCAGACGTCGCGCTCCTCCCGGGATCCGGGATTCGAGGAACGCGTCCATCGGGCGAACCGGGGCGGCTGTCGGCGGACGCGGCATCCGCCACTAGCGCGCGACGAAGCCTTGCGTACTCCGGAGACAACAGGACATCAACCGGAGTGCTGCCGTCATCGCTGTACCAGGCGTCGCGGTCGGCGAGCGCGAGCTTGAGCACCTCGAGAATCGTGTGTGCGCCGAGCTCACCGGATGGGTCGAGCCGCTCGGCGTCGAACCCATCGAGTATCGCGAGCGACTGGAGCAGGCTGGGCCCCTGCGTCCAAGCTCCAGCCTTGAGCACCGTCGTGCCGCGGAAGTCGAACGCGAGCGGCTCTTCCCAACTGGCTCGATAGTCGGCGACATCCTCTGCGGTGATCACGCCGGCATGATCCTTGCCCGAGGAGTCTCGGTACGGAGTTTGAACGAATTGTGCGATGCCGGCCGCCACGAACCCGCTCGCCCACTCCTTGCGCACTGCGTCGATGCGCTCCTCGCGAGTCGAGCCAACACCGGCGGCGATGAGCCGTTGCAACGTGGCCGCCCATTCGGGGCGAGTCGCGACGGACTGGTCGCGCACGCCGAGCCAGGCGGTGGCCGAGGTGTGCCAGTTGGTGCCGAAGAGATCGGCAACGGTATCGATTGTTCGTACCACCGCGGACAGCACGGGATACCCGTTAGTCGCGTACGACAGCGCGAATGCCAGGAGATCGGGTAGTTCCCAGGTGCCGTAGTCACGCAGCAAGAGAAGCCACGCGTCGACGGCACCAGGGACGGTTGCCGCGAGAAATCCGGCTCCAGGAACGAGGTCGAGGCCGAGCGCGCGATAGGTCTCGACCGTCGCGCCGCGTGGGGCGGCGGCAAGACCGGCGAGCACCCGCGGCGTGCGGCCGAACGGCGCGACGATGCCGACCAGATCCCCGCCCGGACCATTCAGGTGCGGTTCGACGATGTGCAGGACGAACCCTGCCGCGACGGCCGCATCGAACGCATTGCCTCCGCGTTCGAGAACGGCCATGGCGCTGGACGACGCCAGCCAATGGGTGGATGCCGCCATCCCGAACGAGCCGCGAAGGGTTGGCCGGGTTGTGAACGCACTCGGTGCAGTAAATGCCATGCCTCTAGCTTCGCAGCCGCAGACGCTATGCGCGCAGGCGAAGCCCCTGTGGAGTCGGTGCAAATCCGGCATCCGCAAGCGCATGCCCAAATACGGTACCGACGCCGAATTCCCCGTTGATGCGTTCGACTCTCAGGCGCCCGAGTCCGGTGCGTACGGTCTGGGCGAGGGATGTTGCCGCTGCGCCGAGTGTCTTTTCGTCCTCGCTGAATGTGAGCACCGACTTGCCGCCGCGCTCGACGTACACGGTCAGTCGGCCATCCACCAGGATGACCAGTGCACCGGCTTTCCGTCCCGGGCGATGGCCGTCGACCGGCGGCCAGCCGAGGGCCGCGCCGTAAGGATTTGCCGGATCGGTCGCGGCGAGGGTGATCGCGATGAGCTCGGGAATCGCATCGTCGTCGCGCGTGAACTGGCGAAGCCGGTCGATCGTTGCGCCAGTGCCGAATTGCGCGCCTCCCAGGCCGCTGACGAAGTAGCCGCGTCGAGCTCGCCCGGTCTCCTCGAAGGTGCTGAGCACCTTGTAGACAAGGGCGAAGCCGCCCGGAATCCCTTCGTTCATCACTGCACCGCGGGTCACAACACCGTGTCGGTCGAGCAGCGCTTCTGCTGTCGCTTTGGCCCGCACGGTCGTGTCGCCCTCGGCAAGAGGAAGCAGGGACCATCGTCCGGCGACCGTCGGTGGGCCGGATTGCGCCGTCAGGAGTGATCCTGTCCGACCTCGATATGACCGTGCCCTTGGCGCCCGACGCGGGGCAGCTTTTCCGCCCAGAAACGATCGAAGTGGAGCGAGAGTGTCGTTCGTGACGAGTCCGGCCCAGACCAGATCCCACAGCGCGGTTGCGAGTTCGCCGTCATCCGTCGCTCCGACCGCGGCGCCTAGTTGTCGGAAGAAGTACGCCCCGCCGCCGGCGAGGGCGACGAGGATGTCGCGTTGCAACTCGGTGGTCTCGGCATCAACGGGCAGGGGGAGTGTGATGCCGGCCGACTCGGCGACGTGCAGGCTGACCCAGCCATCACTGCCGGGGAGTGCTCCAGCCCCCGACCACAGGACCTCGCCCGAGACCGTGAGCTCGTCGAGCCAGGCCTGTGAGTAGTCGCGAACGCGGGCGGGAAGGATGAGGGTTTCCCACGCCGATGCGGGAAGGGCAACGCCACCCAGCTGCTCAATGACCTGGAGCACACCGTCAGCGCCGCTCAGCTTTCGGCTCGGTTCGGGTTGCACGTGCTGCCACGCCGGAAGGAACCGACCGAGCGTGTGCTGCGAGACGGGCTCGACCTCCTGACGGAGCGCCGCGAGCGAACGGCTGCGCAACCGACGAAGGATTTCCGCATCCACCCACTCACTGCCGGAAGCGCCGGGACGGAACTCGCCCTCGGCGACTCGTCGATCGCTCGCGAGTCGCCGAAGCGAGTCGAGCGCGACGGCCACTCCGAGACCAAATCGATCCGCCAGCGTTGCAACGGAGAACGGGCCGTGGGTGCGGGCGTAACGACTCACGAGGTCACCGACCGGATCGGCGACGGGCTCGACGAAGGCCGTGGGTACCCCAATCGGCAGAGCGACCCCGAGCGCGTCCCGAAGTCGACTGGCGTCCTCGATAATCGCGAACCGATCATCGCCGGCGATGCGCGTCGGAAGCACTCGGCGCGCTCGCACCAGCTCGTCGAGCCATCCCGCGACATCGACTCCCGGTTCCTGAGCCGGCCCCGGTTCCTGAGCCTGTCGAAGGGCGCTTCGAGCGACAATCTCCTCGAGCGACAGCGGCCCGAGTACGCGGAGGAGATCCACGACGCCCTCGAGATCTCTCGCCTTGCGGTCAGGAGCGAGCCGCTGCAACTCCAGTTCCGTCTGCTCGAGCACCTTCGGATCAAGCAGTTCGCGCAATTCCGCTCGGCCCAGCAGCTCAGCGAGCAGGGTCGGATCGAGGCTGAGTGCTGCGGCTCGTCGTTCGGCGAGCGGCGAGTCACCCTCGTACATGAAGGCGGCGACGTATCCGAACAGCAACGATCGCGCGAACGGCGAGGCCGAATCAGTTTCCGCCTCAACAACGCGGATGCTTCTGACGGCGAGTTCGGCGGTCAGAGACATCAGCGACGGCAGGTCGTAAACATCCTGCAGAACTTCGCGAACGGTCTCGAGCACAATCGGGAAGCTGGGGTACTTGCGGGCAACTTCGAGCAGCTGCGACGCGCGTTGTCGCTGCTGCCACAGCGGGGAACGCTTTCCCGGGTTGTAACGCGGCAGGAGAAGTGCGCGCGCCGCGCTCTCGCGGAATCGCGACGCGAACAGCGCTGACCCGCCGACCTCATCCGTGACGAGCTGTTCGAGGTCGGTCGCCTCGAACAGGAACAGGTCTGCCCCGGGAGGGGCCGAGTCGGTGTCGGGTAGCCGCACGATGATGCCGTCATCGGCGGCAACGGCCGCCCCGTCGTATCCGAATCTCTCACGTACCCGCGCCGTCACGGCGAGCGCCCACGGCGCGTGCACCGGCATCCCGTACGGCGAATGCAGGATCACCCGCCAGTCACCGAGCTCGTCGCGGAAGCGCTCAACCACGAGTGTTTTGTCGGTAGGCACGTGACCGGTCGCCGCCTTCTGGTCGGCGATGAATGAGACCAGATTGTTGACCGCCCGTTCGTCCAGACCGCCGGCGCGAACGCGCTCGAGGACGACATCCGACGCGCTCGTCGAGACCTCACGGATGAATGCGCCGACCGCCCGTCCCAACTCGGCCGGTCGGCCGAGGCCATCGCCTTTCCAGAACGGGATGCGTCCCGGCTGACCGAACGCCGGTGCGACCATGACTCGGTCGTGCGTGATGTCTTCGATTCGCCAGCTGGTCGTGCCGAGTGCGATAACGTCGCCGACGCGCGACTCGTAGACCATCTCTTCGTCGAGCTCGCCGACGCGACTTGCGCCTCCCGCCGCGCCGACCATGCGTCCTCCATCGGAGGAGCCGATCATGAAGACTCCAAACAACCCGCGATCGGGGATCGTCCCGCCGCTCGTCACGGCTAAGCGCTGGGCACCGGGGCGACCCGTGATCGTTCCACTGACACGATCCCAGACGATGCGGGGGCGCAGCTCCGCGAATTCGTCGCTCGGGTACAGGCCACTCAGGAGGTCGAGCGTCGCCTCAAACGCGCTTCGGGGCAGCGTCGCAAACGGTGCGCTCCTGCGAACCGTCTCCCACCAGTCCTCGATCTCGATGGGCTCGAGCGCGACGACGGCAACCGTCTGCTGGGCAAGGATGTCGAGCGGGTTCTGTGGAATCGCGATCGCCTCGATCTTCCCCGCGACCATCCGCTCGCTAACGACGGCTACGTGGATGAGATCGGCGCGGTGCTTGGGGAACAGCACGCCGCGAGACACCTCGCCGACCTGGTGACCGGCGCGCCCGATGCGCTGGAGCCCGCTCGCGACCGATGGCGGTGACTCCACCTGGACAACGAGGTCGACCTCGCCCATGTCGATGCCGAGCTCGAGAGTGGAGGTGGCGACCACGCAGCGCAGACGACCGGACTTGAGGTCGTCTTCGATGATTGCCCGCTGGTCTTTGCTGACCGAGCCGTGGTGGGCTCGGGCGAGAAGTGCCGGCACCCCCGTGGTCGTGCCCGACTGTCCCGGCATGACCGCCGGTTGGGCGTTCCGCCCAACGGTCCCCGATCCTGCAACGGTCCCCGAGCCGGCACCGGTCCCCGAGCCTGTCGAAGGGCCCCCCGCCAGCTCTACAATCGGGGCGGGATACATCCGATCCGCATACAACTCGTTCAGCCGGCCGGTCAGCCGTTCCGCGAGCCCGCGCGAGTTCACGAACACGATGGTCGACCGGTGTTCGAGGATGAGGTCGACGATTCGCTCCTCGACGTGCGGCCAGATCGAACCCTGAGCCCCCGTGCCCGCCGCGGGACCATCGAGCTGCGCCGAGGTGCCGAGTTCGCTCATATCGTCGACGGGGACAACGACCCGCAGTTCGAACTTCTTCGCGGACGGCGGCGCCACGATCGTGACGGGCGCGCGGCCGCCGAGAAAGCGGGCAACCTCTTCGCGCGGCCGAACGGTTGCCGAAAGCCCAACCCGTTGGGCCGGCTTCTCAAGCAGGTCATCCAGCCTCTCGAGCGAAACGGCCAGGTGCGCACCCCGTTTCGTAGCTGCGACGGCGTGCACCTCGTCTACGATGACCGTGTCGACACCGAGAAGGGTTTCGCGAGCGGCCGAGGTCAGCATCAGGTAGAGCGACTCTGGGGTCGTAATAAGGATGTCCGGCGGCGTTCGCGCGAGGAGGCGTCGATCCTGGGTCGTCGTGTCGCCCGAGCGCACGCCCACGGTGATGTTCGGTGCCGGCAGGCCAAGTCGTTTTGCCGTCTGCATCACCCCGACCAGCGGCGAGCGGAGGTTTCGCTCGACATCCACGCCGAGTGCCTTAAGGGGAGAGATATAGAGGACCCTGGTTCGCCGCCGTGGTTCGATCGTCTCCGCGGTCAGCAGGCGGTCGATCGACCAAAGAAATGCTGCGAGTGTCTTGCCCGACCCAGTTGGGGCAACGACGAGTGCGTGGGAACCCGAACTGATCGCATCCCATGCTCCGCTTTGAGCTGTCGTCGGTTCGGCGAACGCGCCGGTGAACCACTCCCGGGTTGCGGGAGAGAATCGGTCGAGGGCACTCACCAGTTCATCCTGCCCCTAACCGCTGTCAGCCCACCACGGCTGGCGATCAGGCCTCGTGCGCACGAAGGAACGTCGTGATGTCAGTCAGTTCATCAGACGAGACGGCGTGCGCGAGTCTTTCGTAGATGCGAATCGTCGCGGTCGAATGAGCGGGTAGCCAGTCGGCGGTTCGCTCGATGGCCGCATCCGGGATGATCGGGTCCTCGGTGCCGCGACCCCAAAACACCGGAGGGCGCACCTCGGCGAGCCGGGCGTCGCCCGCGACATCGCCGGATGCGACGAAGCCGGACAGGGCGACGACGGATGCGAAACGCTCCGGATCGAGGCGCATCGCCTGGAGCGCAGTGACGGCACCCTGCGAAAACCCGAGCATGCTGACACTCGAGTATTCGAGGGTGTCGAGCCATTCGAGAAGAGCGCCGGCAGCGGCATCCGCGTCCTCCGCGGTTGGCTCGCCAACCCCGTGCGCCGCGAGAGAGAACCAGGCCCATCCGCCGCTCTCAGAGATTGGCGCCCGCACCGACGCTATGACGGGTGCGAGCGGCAGGCGCGGCGAGAGTTGGAAGAGGTCGCCCTCGTGCGACCCGTATCCGTGGAGCAGCACGAGCAGGGGGCGATCGCCGCGCTCGCGCTCCGGAGACGACCAGAGAACGGCTGTCGGATCGATCTTCATCCATTCCACGCTAGCCGTACCGCCGTCGCCGGGCACGACTTTGGGTAAGAATGGACCATGAGTTCAGTAGGAACCCCCGACCCGAATCCCGGCTGGCTCTCCGAGGACGAGCTGGCGAACGCCAGACGGCGGTTGCCTCTTCTCTACGTCGAGGCCGTGCCCGTGCGCGTGGACGGGGTTGGCCAGGTCACCGAGGTCGGAATCCTGCTGCGGGCCAACGCCGATGGCGACATCACACGGACGCTTGTCTCCGGTCGCGTGCTGTTCGGCGAGAGCCTGCGTGAGGCGCTGTTTCGTCACCTCGAGAAGGATCTTGGACCGATGGCGTTCCCTCTGCTACCGGCGAGCCCGGTGCCGTTCTCGGTCGCCGAATACTTTCCGTTTCCCGGAGCGCAGTTCACAGATGATCGTCAGCACGCTGTCTCACTTGCATACGTGGTGCCCGTCAGCGGTACATGTGAGCCGCGGCAGGATGCGCTCGAACTCACCTGGATGAGCCCCATCGAGGCGGCATCGGATGTCGTCGCATCCGAGATGGAAGGCGGACGCGGTTCGCTGCTCAAGGCAGCGATGGCCTCGGTAGGCAGGCTCTTCTAAAACTCCGTGAGAGGTCCCATTCGACCCATAAATCCACTCCGGAAAGGGTCGATTGGGACCTCTCACGGGCTCTTGGCTAGCGGCCGCGACGACGTCCGTTGGACGACTGGCTCATGCCGACGAGTCCGCCAACGCGAAGGCCGCCGGTGCGAGTGCCGTTGGATGCGGCACCGCCGTTGCGGGTGCCGTTGGATGCGCCGCCGGAGCGGGCCCCGTTACCCCCGGCGCGCTGGCCCGACGCGGGCTGCGTTGTGCGCTGCCCACCGGATGCCTGCGCCGGACGTGCCGTGCGGTCGTTGCGCTGCTGGCGCGGCTGTCCATCGCGCGGCTGTCCATCACGAGGTGCGCCCTGGCCGCGACCGTCGCGGTTGGCACGCTTACGCTGTGCGTTCGCTCCCTGGCTGCGTCCGCCCTGGCCCTGCCCTCGGGCCGGTGCTGCAGCACGCGGCACTGGCTTGACATACGCGGCGACATCGCCGACGAGCGCGGTAACGGCGGCCGACGTGGCATCCACCTGTTGCGGGGCCACGGTGATGGCGGCCTTACGCAGGAGCGCGGCGGTGTCCTTCCGCTGCTCAGGGAGAACGAGAGTAACAACGTCCCCCTCGGCGCCCGCGCGAGCGGTACGACCGGAGCGGTGCAGGTACGCCTTGTGCTCGGCCGGGGGATCGACGTGAATGACGAGCTCGATGTCATCGACATGAACACCGCGAGCGGCGACATCGGTCGCGACGAGAACTCGCACGTCGCCCGCGGCGAACGCGGCGAGGTTGCGATCACGTTGAACCTGGGACAGGTTGCCGTGCAGATCGACCGCGGGGATACCCGAGTCGGTCAGCTGGCGGGCCAGCTTTTTGGCGTGGTGCTTGGTGCGCATGAACAGGATGCGCCGACCGGAACCGGATGCGAGGCGCTCGACGAGCACGCGCTTGGCCTCGACACCCGAGACCTCGAAGACGTGATGGGTCATCGCCGCGACGGGCGAGTTGGCCTCATCCACCGAGTGCAAAACTTCGTTGTGCAGGTAGCGGCGCACGAGCTTGTCGACGCCGTTATCCAGCGTTGCGCTGAACAGCATCCGCTGTCCGCTCTGTGGCGTCTTGTCCATGATGCGGGTGACGACGGGCAGGAACCCGAGGTCAGCCATGTGGTCCGCCTCATCGAGAATCGAGATCTCGACGGCGTCGAGCGTGACGAAACCCTGCTTCATGAGGTCTTCGAGCCGACCGGGGCAGGCCACAACGATATCGACTCCGGCCTTGAGCGCGGCGACCTGCCGCTGCTGCGAGACGCCCCCGAAGATCGTCGTGGACTTGAGCCCGTATACATCAGCGAGTGGCTGGATGGCTGCGGTGATCTGCGTGACAAGTTCTCGTGTCGGCGCCAAGATGAGCGCGAGCGGACGACCCGAACGGCGACCCCCGCCGGCCAGTCGCCCGCCAAGACGAGCAACCAGCGGGATGCCGAAGGCAAGCGTCTTGCCTGAGCCGGTCTTGCCGCGACCCAGCACGTCACGTCCGGACAGCGTGTCTGGCAGCGTGTCGACCTGAATCTGGAACGGCTCAGTGATTCCCGCCGCCGCAAGCGCGGTCACGAGAGGGGTAGGCACGCCAAGCGCGCCAAAAGATGTTTCAGACAAAGGAATTCATTTCTGTAGCTGTTCGTCCGCCCTTAGACGAAATCAGAAGGGCGGCGAACCAATGGCGAGAGCGACAATGGCCGCAATCGATCGCCGGAGAAAGTGTCATGTAGAGCTTCAGAAGAAGCGGCACAGAGTGAGCGTTCAACGACGCAAGGAATCCAACGGTGGATTCGCGAGTAGGCACAGCCTATCAGAGGCGCTTTTCGAAAGCCCGCTCGTGGGGGACAATCGGGGGACAGACCCCCCGTTCTGGTGCTCCCCGCATTGGGACTTAGTCCCCCTTTTAGCCGACACATACCCTCGGAATTGCGCCAGCCCGAGGCACACCGCTTTTTCATGCTGTACCCCTGATTCTCGGCAGCGCCGTGAGTTTGAGGGAGCATCGTGTTTTTCAGCGGTCTTGGCATGTCTGTAGACGGTCTTCGAGGACCTCGAAAACGCCGCCTGTCCCGGCTCGTGGCGGCGGCCTCCGTTGTTGTCGCGCTGATCGCAGGCGCCGTGGTGTCGCCCGCGTTTGCCGCTCCAGCGGCTGCAGACTCGACCGCGGTCCTCGACATCTCGCAGGCTGTTGACCATCCGGCCGACGGACCGGGCGACTCCTTCACCTACTCGATCACGGTCGACTGCTCCTCGGCCGAGTGCACAAACGCGACGCTGACTGACGTTATCCCCGCGCAGTTCAACGCCCTGACGCTCAACTCGACCGTGGCGGTGACACCGCCGGAGGCTGGAGCGAGCTACACCTCGAGCTGGGGCGGGCCGAACAACCGCACCCTGACGCTCGGCTTCCTCGAGGTCGGAGGGGCCCACGGAATCGCCGCCGGTGACGGCTACACGGTGCAGATCAGCATGTCGGTGCCGGCTGGGCTCTCGCCCGACTTCGGATCGAACGGCATCGCCGTCCCCAACCCGGCATACGTGACGGCGGATGACGCCGACCGCGTCGACAGCTCGCAGAACGTGACCGTAACGGTTCCCGTCAACGTCAACGCCGCGGTCACGAAGGCCTGGGCGCCGTCGAGCGCGCAGTTCAAGGTTGGCGCGGCATCCTCGGCAACGCTGACAGCGCAGAACACCTCGAACGCGCTCGCGACCTCGATCGTGCTGCAGGATCCGTCCGATCCGACCAGCGCATCCAGTCCGTTCCAGAACGTGGATTTCTCGTCGTTCGGTATTGTGACGCTGCCGCAGGGCGCCGATGAGGTCTTTGTGGATGCCTATGTCGCGGGTTCATGGGTCACCGGCACAACTGCCGAGACTCCATCGTCCATCGCACTGCCTGCCGGCGTGACCGCAGGACAGGTCGAGGGCCTCCGCTTTACTTTCGAATCGTCGACGGGCACCGCGGCTCTTACCGCGATCGGCACCGCGGGGGGTGCGATCCTGAACCTGGCGCAACGCGCCGCCACTCGCGCGGGCGGTACTTCGCTCGTGCTCGGAGCGACCGATACCAACATCGCGTCGGCCACCGTTGTCGTGCCTGGGCAGACTCCGGTCACCAAGACCGCGACCGCCACCTACGTCGTGACCGGCCTCAACGCCAAGGTGACCGCGACGAAGTCATTCACACCGTCGACGATCGCCGCTGGCACCTCCAGCGTTGCTCTGATCACGGCGGGCAACGCGTCGAACGGACCGCTGTCTACCATGACGGTCGGCGAGCCGACCGGCGGCAGCTTCTTCACATCGCTGGTCTCATTCGGCGGCTTCACCGGGGCGAGCAGCTGGCCATCCGGAGCGACGGATGCGAGCATCGTCTGGACCGTAAATGCCGGAACCGCTCCGACCTCGCCCGACTTCACGAGCGGGATGCCGGCGACGCCTGCCCTGGCTCCCGGCCAATACATCACGGGCTTCGTGATCACCTACACGGGTGCGATCGCTGCGGGAGCAACGGCGGGCATCGCCTTCACCGTGAACGTTGACGGTGACGAAAACACCAACCCGGCTTCCACGGTCTCGCTGGTCAATCACGTGACGGTCGGCGGCGCGAACGACGCGGGAACCGCGACCCCGGTCACCGCGCCGGCGACACTGTCCGTTCTCGCGCCGCAGATCGTGATTAACGAAACGAAGACGGTCACGCCAACCGCGGCCATCGCGTCGGGCGGCCACAGCACGGTCCAGCTGAAGACAGCCGTCACCTCGAGTGCGGGCTTCCTGCCGCCGACCTCGATCATCATCAAGGACATCCAGACGGGCAGCGCGACCGACTATTGGAACGCCTTCAATGCCGTCGGAATCGCTCCGACTCAGGTTCCGCTCGGTTCCACCCTGCAGGTCAGCTACACCACGGACGGCTCCACCTGGATCGCACTTCCGCTCGTGGATGCAACATCTGCGGCCGTCTTCTACAACACCCTTCTGCCCGCACCATCGGGCACCATCGTCGGCCTCATGTTCGACTTCGAAAACCCCAACGGTTTCTCGCTCAGTTCCTCGGTCACGCCGGCCATCGCCTTCGAAGCCCGCAGTACTCTGCGCGACGGCACCGGCAACACGGCGGCCGTCGGTTCGCCCGTCACTTACACGAACAAGACAACGTCCAATGGCACCGCGACCATCCCCACCAGCACGGGCACCGAAACGATTAGCGGAGCCTCGAGTGCCTCGGCACCCGGGCCGGTTAAGGTGCTTCCCGGCGGCGACAATGGCACCATCCTCTCCAAGGTATGGCAGCTAACGAGCGGATCGGCGACGGTTCAGTCCCAGAGCAACCAGACCCGCACGGCAACGATCTCGTGGGGCACTCAGCTGGATGGCGCAACGAGCGCCACCATCAGCGACCCCTCGGATCCGACCAACGCGGCAGACCCTTCGGTCACCGTGGCGAACTCCGTCTTCCAGGCGTTCGACCTCACGAAGATCAATCCGATCACTGCGACGACGGACCCGCTGATTGCCTTCGATGAGGTCACCAGCGTGCAGTTGCTCGCCTGGAACTCGACAACCGGGACCGAGACTTGGACTCCGCTCACCACCTGCACCGTGGCCGCGCCGTGCCAGGGCAGCTTCCCGGGTGTGACGCTGACCACCGCACAGAGCGCGAGCACCGTCGGCGTCAAGCTGACGATTGTTCCCGACGACGCGCTTCGCGCCACGAGCCATGACCCTCTCGACCCGGCCGTCGGGTCCGGCCTCGCGAGCAGCCCGACGGGTCGCCCGATCACCCTTACCTTCACGATCCGCAACACCCTTCGTGACACCACGGGCACCACCGCCAACCCGTGGGTCGTTCAGGGTCGCACATACAACAGTTCGGACGACGGTGTCGTTGTGAACACGGCATACGGCACGTACGCGACGAGTTCCGGAACCGTCACAGACGGCGCAGCCGACAGCATCGACATCATCGACCCAACTCCGGCGATCACCAGCACCAAGTTGGTCACAATTCCCGCCCTCGCAATTCCGAACCCGGGTGACGTGCCCGTCGCGAACTACCCTGCCAACAGCTACACGCTGACGGCGACCAACGCATCCGTCGCTCACGCGTGGGACATGCGTGTCACCGACCCGATGCCGTGTGCGACAGCAAATCCCGCTGCCTGCGCGAACAACGACAACGGCAGCATCAAGGGCGAGACGGTAAACCCGTTCACCTCGGCAACATACAGCCCGGCGACGAACCCGTTTGAGGACTTCGACATCACAGGCCTGACGGTCACACCGCCGTCCGGCAGCACCTTGGCAGTGTCGTCGATCGTCTTCGAGAAGTACGACCCGGCGACCGGCATCACCTCGACGACAGTGCCGGTTCTCATCAACGCCGCAGAGGTCAACGCGCTCATCACGCCGAGCACGTTCACGAATGTTGTCGGCTTCAGCGTTCTGTTCGCCTCCACCTCGACGTTAAACGGCGGCACGATTGCCTCGGCGGGTAAGGGCACCATCGTCGTCGGAACGCGGTTGCGCCAGACCACGCGCAGCACATCGACCCAGTCGACGCCGACGAACATCGCCGGGCCGCTCGCCGTCGCGAACAACAGCTTTACGCAGGACTACGACGACGTCCTTCCTGACACCAACATCTACGACTCGAAGGCTGCGACGGTCAACCTCACGGTTGGAGCGATCAAGGTCCTGGCGTCCAAGACCATGGGCCTGGTGTCTGGCGGCTCTTCGACCATCCTCGAGACCAATCGGAACGCGGATGTCGCTGTCACTCTTGGCGCATCATCCAACGGTTCGGATGCGGCATCCGACAGGGTGGTCATCACCGACAGCGGGCAGAATCCGGACAACACATCGGCCACGTTCTGGCAAGCCTTCACGCTGAAGTCGATCGGCACGATTGCCGCCCCGCTCGGCTCAAACCAGATCGAGATCGACGCCGAGGTCGATGGCGCGACGACCTGGACAACCGGAATTCCGACCGCCTTCACGACAACCCCGTCAAACGCACTTCCCGCTGGCGTGACCGCCGCCCACGTCACGGGCCTTCGCGTGATTTTCACAAAGGCGGATGGCTCGATCTTCTCGAATACGGCGCCCGCTGCGGCCTGGACCGCCTCGGTGCCACTGGTTGCCGACCTCAAGCCGACCTACCTCGCGGGCCAGACATTCACGGGCACGGTTCCCAATACGATCAGCGTGACCTCGCACCACCCCGTCTTCGGCACTGCGACCTCGCCCGCGACCACCTTCATGACGCTCGATCCCGGAACCTTTACAGTCGATGTCGTCAAGACGCCGTCGGTTTCGACGACGCCAGCAGGTCAATTCGTGAACTGGACGTTGCAGTTCACGAACACGGGAACCGGCTACCTCAAAAACCCGACGATCGTCGACCAGCTGCCGATCGACGCGAGTCTGTCCGCCGGCGGCCCGCTGCTGTTCGACCCGACCGCCGTGCCGACGTACACGGATTCGGCAGGCGGCCAGCTGACCTCCACTCCAACCCAGAGCTACAACGCGACTACACGCCAGATCTCGTTCGCCTGGCCGGCCGGTGCGCAACTCGCGCCCGGCGAGGTGTACCAGGTCGTGTTGAGCCTCCAGGTGACGCCCGGTCTGCAGGCGACCTATGGCCACGTGACGAACAAATTCACCTTCGGGTCGGACCAGACGCTGGCATCGTGCACGAACAGCTCCGGCAACGGGCAGAGCTTCACTCTCGCGGGCACGACCTGCGCGACAACGAACTTCGTCACCGTGCTCTCCGCCGCCGCCATCACGACCTTCAAGGGCGTCAAGGGCAACGTGGACTCGTTGGGCAACTCGACGTCGGGCGCCACCAACGTGGTCAGCTCATCCACTCCGTGCGTCTCCGACACCGATGGGTTCTATCGCACGCCGTGCGCTGCTAATACGGTGGTCGGAGGCACCGACCTGTGGAAGCTGCAGGTGGTCAACGGAGGCAACATCCCGTCGACCGCGCTGACCGTCGCGGACGTGCTGCCGCACGCCGGCGACACGCTCATGCGCACGACAACATCTCGCGGATCCACGTACACGCCGCAATTCGACGGCGATGTGAACCTCATCACCGACTCGCTGTCAGCCGGGACCACCATGACCTGGGAGGTTTCGACGTCGGCGAATCCGTGCCCGAACTACAACTCCAACCAGACTTGCTCGACGACCGTCTGGCTGAATGGCCCCGGCTTGTCGCCCGCGAACTACAGCAAGGTCACAGCGATTCGCTTCACCTTCAACTTCAGCGCGCTGAGCGGCGGAGTGCTGCCGCCAGCGGCAACACTCAAGGTCAACTACGAGACGCTGAACGCTCCGACCCAGACATCCGGCGACAATCGCGTTCCGACTACCGTTCCCTCGGCGACCTCGTTCGCCTGGAATACCTTCGGTGCGTTCGCGCAGTTCGCATCGGCAGCGCCGTTCACGGTCGAGCCAGTCAAGGCCGGGGTCGAGATCGCGACCGGGGCCATCCAGGTCAACAAGCTCATCACCGGAGCGAGTTCGTCGTTTGCGCCGGTTTCATACTCGATGACCGCGACGTGCGCGGTCGACGGTGTCCAGCTCACCCTGCCGAACAACGGCGCACTGATCGTGAACAACGCGTCTACCGTGCCGTATTCAACCCGTCTCGACGGACTCCCGGTCGGATCGGTCTGCCAGGTCGTCGAATCGGCGAGCGGTGCGAGCGCGGTCGGCTACTCGCCAGCGAATGGCATGGGAACCGCCGGACTCGTGACAGTCAGCGCGGCCGGCTCGTCCGCGATCGCGGTGCCGTCCGGCCAGCAGGTCACGGTAACGAACACCTACGGCACCACGAGCCTCACCGTCACCAAGCACGTTTCGACCAACGCGATCGGGTCGTTCGGGCCGTTCGCGTTCAGCCTGTCCTGCACCGTGAACAACGGCGCGACGATCTTCCCGGTCACGCTGCCGGGTGGGTCGACGACGATGACGTTCTCGCTGAGCAACGGTGAGTCGAACGAGATCGACAACCTTCCTGTTGACGCGGTCTGCTCGCTCATCGAGACCGACTCGGATAACGCCACCTCCATCGCGGCATCCATCGACGGCGGCTCGTCGGTGTCGACGTCGGAGGGCGGCACGATCACGGTTCCGCTCGCCGCGGGATCAAACCACACCGCAGTCGTGACCAACACGTACGCGGGTGGCCAGCTGGCAATCATGAAGTCGGTGTCGGACGCCGGCCCGATTACCTACGGCAGCGGCCCGTTCACCGTGACAGCTGTCTGCACCTACCGGGGCCAGACACTGTACGACAGCAGTTCGGTGGGTGCTGACACACCCACGACGATCTACGGTGGCCAGACCATTACGCTCGCGCCGATCTTCCCCGTCGGCACCAGCTGCGCCGTGAACGAGACGGATGCCGGAGGCGCGACCTCATCATCCGGACCCGCAACGGTTTTGATCGTCGGCCCGACCGGCCGGCAGACCACGGGGCTGGTCACCACAAACATCACCAACACCTTCTCGAAGGGCAGCCTCAAGATCACCAAGGTCATCAATGTGGCCGACGGTGCGATCCAGAACTATGGGGCGACCACCTACGAAGCGACCGTCACCTGCACCTGGGTCAAGGACGGTGTCACGATGACCATCCCGCTGCCGAACTCCGGAGAAGTCGAGCTCTCGGCGGCCGGCGGCTACACGGCGACCGTGACCGGCCTCATCGCCGGCGCGAACTGTGGCGTCGTCGAGACGGCCACTGGCGGGGCGACCAACTCGGTCGTCAGCGCGATCACGCCGTCAACGATTCCGGCCGACGGTACCAGCGACGTGACGATTACGAACACGTTCGGCACCGGATCGCTGGTCATCGACAAGAACCGCCTGGGTACATCCGACGCCGTGGCGCGATTCGGCTCCGGTACGTACACCGCAGCGGTAACCTGCAGCTACGTCGCCGACGGCACGGTCGTTCCGATCGAACTCGGTGCGGATGCGACGGTGTCACTCAATGCCGGTAACGGCTATTCGGCTGAGATCGACGGCCTGCTCGACGGCGCCACCTGCGCCATCAACGAGACGGATGCCGGCTTCGCGGTCGCCTCGACGATGTCGCCGAGCGATGGAGAAGTGACGATCGTGGACTCTAGCCTGCTCGTTCCCGCAACCGTCGCGATCGATAACACCTTCGAGGTAGGCAAACTGCACATCCTGAAGCAGGCGTCGACCACACTCACCGAGGGTTCGGCGTCCTATACGTACACGCTCGATGTGAACAACCTCGGACCGCTCGATGCTCCCGGTGTCGAGGTTACCGATCCGATTGATGCAACCCTCGACGTCACGAGTGTTGACTCGAGCGGCTGGGACACCTGCAGCGTTACGGGAGCCGACCCCGACAATTACGGCGGGACTCTCGACTGCCTGCTCGGCGGCATCCTGGATTCCGGCGACTCGGCCCCCACCATCACGCTTCACGTGACTGTGCTCGACACGATTGCCCAGGACGAGATCGACAACACGGCCACCGTCACCTCGACCGATCCGCGAATCGATGGCGACTCGTCAACTGCGGATGTCCCGGTCAAGTGGATCGACGTGACCGCAACATCCGTCTGTGTGAAGGATGCGCCGTACCTGCAGTACTCCATCAACGCGCACAACCTGGATGTCAGCAACCACACGCTGAACGTCAGGTGGGCCGACAGCGATGGGACCTTCGTCCACGCGGACAGCGTGCCGATCCCGACGAACGGTCCGGTCACCGGCACCCTGCTGTGGCCCGGAGCGGCCGTCGACTCGTCGGGAAACGGCACAGCATGGCCGGGCTACCGACTCGCACTTCCGGGCGAAACGCCGGACTGGAACGGTCTCATCCTTGACCCGACCCTGCCGAGCTATGGCCTGCGGAGCAACCCGCTGATCACGTTCAGCATCAACCCGCACCGCACGCTGACGGTCGGCTACCCGGCGGCGAGCCCGGACTGCACGTCGGTGCAGCCCACCAACATCGCAATAACTAAGACGGCGAGCGTCAGCATCATCAAGGCGGGCGTTCCGTTCACGTACACGATCACATCGAAGGATGCCGGGCTCGGCCCGGTCGTGGATGCGGTTCTCACTGACCCCATCCCGGCCACCCTCCACGTCACCAAGGTCGAAACAATTCCGGCCGCGGCGGGGATGCCCGACTGGAGCAATTGCACCCTTACCGCCGTGAACCAGGATGGCGGCGGCGGGACGGTCACCTGCACGCTCGATCGCCCCCTGACCTACCAGGAGAGCGCGCCGAATGTCATCCTCACCGCTTTCGCGCTGAAGACCGCACCGATTGGTGCGATCACGAACACTGCAACGATGACGGGTCGTTCACCCGACCCATCCACCGACGCTCCCATGTCGGTTGACTCAAGCGCAATGGTGCTCGACACCAAGGTGCTGGGTGTCACCGGTGTCGAGGTGGGCGGAAGTCTGCTGCTCGGTTTCGTGATGCTGCTGTTCGGCCTGATCTTCGTGGGAGTGGCGTTCGTCGTGCGTCGCCCGAAGCGTCGCCCGAGGCACGCCTAGTAGTTGCCGAAGTATCGCTCGCCAACCGGGATCTCGACCGAGGTCGTGTTTCCCGGTTGGGCGAGCGGGCAGGCCCACTCGGGGTCATAGGCGCACGACGGGTTGTAGGCGAAGTTGAAGTCGAGAATGATCGACTCCGGCTTCCGGCCGGGCCCGAGGTCGGCGCCCTTGATTGTGTCGAGCAGATAGCGTCCACCGCCGTAGGTGCCGCCGTGCTTGCCGTGCAGCGCATCCTTGACCGGCAGGAATACGCCACCACCGTATGAGGCGAGGCGCCAGGCATCCAGCGTCCCGACCCCTGGGACATCGACGGTGCCGAGTAGCACGAATGGCACGACGCCATCCGTTCCCGTCTCGACATCGAGATGACGTTCATCACCGGGGGTGACCTCCAGCTCGAACCGCCAGGCCGGGTCGTAGTCGGTCACCGGCAAGCCCGTGAACGCCGCCTCGTCCTCGGGCAGCAGCGGAGTGGATGGATGTGTCGCGAACAGGTCGTCGCGAGTGCGACGCCACAGGTCGTGTGCCGCGCTCGGATCCTTCGTGGCACGAATTTCCGCGTAGAGGGCGTAGACGCGTCGACGCCAGTCGACGACTTCGAGTGCGGTCATGGTCCAACCCTAGGCTTGTAGCGTTGGGGTGTGACGGCGAACGACGCGATCAGCCAGGGCCAGTACCAGGTGCGATTCGACTGGGGCATCGCGGGCCTTCGTGCGATCGCGCCGGATGTCGATGTCGTCGTGCTGGTTGATGTCCTCGGAGCGTCGCCGGCGCTCAGTCGCGAGCTAAGCGATCACCCTGCCATCGTTATTGCGGGTGGCCTCACGAATGCCGGCGCCGTCGCTCGCTGGGCGCTCGAGCAACAGGGCGGCAAGGGCGATCGATTCGGCGTTGCGCTGATTGCGGCTGGGGAACCGCGGAGCGACGGCTCACTGCGGTTCGCGCTCGAAGACCTGCTCGGATGCGGCGCGATCATCGAGTCGCTCGCCGAAGTTGGCATCGACTACTACTCACCCGAGGCGGCAGCCGCTGCGGCGGCGTTCACGGGACTGCGGAGCGCGACACGGCACCTGATCGCGGCCACCGAGAGCGGACGGGCAATGATCGTCGCCGGCCGCGCGTCGGAACTCGAGACTGCGCTGGAGCTCGACAGTACGACGGAGATTCCGATCCTTCGGGAATTTGGCTTCGGCGCCTAGCGTTTTGGGTATGGCGGGACGAATGCGGCTCGCGCGACTGGAGGACGAGCAATGAAGGCAGTAATCGACGGCACCGTGATCGCGGAAGCGCCAAAAGAAGATCTGATTTCCATCGAGGGCAACTGGTACTTCCCGCCGTCGAGTGTCAAGAGCGAGTACCTGGTCGACAGTCCCACTCCGTACACCTGCCCCTGGAAGGGCGAGTGCCAGTACTTCTCCGTCAAGGACCCTTCGACGGGCTCGGGGCAGGCGTCTAAGTTGCTGCAGGATCGCGCATGGTCGTATCCGACGCCGTACCCGACCGGAATCGAGAAGGTCGGCAAGGACTTCTCGAACTACGTCGCGTTCTGGAAAGAGGTCTCGGTCACCGAGTAGTCGGCGCCGAGGCGTTTCATCGAGAGGGCGCAAATCGACTTCGGGCTTCGGCCGGATGTCGATTTGCG
>DATAZU010000028.1:0-42435 GCA_036271875.1 Galbitalea sp. | reverse complement strand
AGATCAGGCCGGTCGTCGGATCGAGCGTGACACCGGTGGGCAGAGCGCCGGAAGACACCGAATAGCTGATCGTCGCCGTGCCGGTCGCAGTCAACTGGAAACTGTACGCGGTGGTATCCGTACCATTCGGCGCGGTCAACGACGTGATCGTTGGGGATATCGACAAGGCGATCACCGACACGGTCGTGCCGAGGAGGTTGGCGGCGTAGGCGTATGTCCCGTCTGGACTGACCGTCACACCATAGGGCGAGCTCCCCACGGGGACGGTGGCGGTGACGGTGTTCGTCGCCAAATTGATGACTGAAACAGTGTTGTCAAAGCTGTTGGTGACGTACCCGTATTTCCCGTCCGGGCTGACCGCCACGTCATACGGCTGAACCCCCACGAGGACGGTGGCGGTGATTGTGTTGGTTGCCGTATCGATTACCGACACCGTGTTGTCACCGAAGTTGGCGACGTAGGCGCGTGTCCCGTCCGGGCTGACCGCAACACCGGTGGGCTCGCTCCCGCCGGCAATGGTCGCCGTGACGGTATTGGTGGCGGTATCAATCACGGACACCGTGTTGTCGAGGAGGCTACCGACGTAGACGTGTTTCCCGTCCGGGGTGACCGCAACACCGGTGGGCGAAACACCGACGGCAATCGTCGCAGTGACGGTATTGGTCGCCGTATCAATTACCGACACCGTGTTGTCGCCGAAGTTGACGACGTAGGCGTGTGTCCCGTCCGGGGTGATCGCGATAAAGCCTGGCGCAAGACCGACGGTGACGGTCGCGGTGACGGTGTTGGTTGCCGTATCGATCACGGACACGGTCGTGCCACCGTTGTTAGCGACATAGGCGTGTGTCCCGTCGGGGCTGATCGCAACGATGCCTGGCGTGTCCCCGACGGGGATGGTGGCGGTGACGGTGTTGGTTGCCGTATCGATCACGGACACAGTCGTGCCACCGTTGTTGGTGACGTAGGCGTGTTTCCCGTCCGGGGTGACCGCCACGTCGCTGGGTCCGGACCCGACGGTAATGGTTGACACCACCGCCCAGTCGGTCACGGCCGCGTTCGCCGGCAACGCGCCCATAACAGCCAACCCGAGACCGATCCCGGCGGCAACGACGACGCCGAGCAGTCGAGGGAACCTGCCGCGGTGGATGCGGGTGCTGAAAATTTCTAGTGACATGAACTGAGCTGGCTTTCAGGTTGCGGTGGTGTACCACCATGAACAGGTTGGGCAGGCAAGCCTCACCATAGAGCGGGCGTACCTCACCTAAGTAAACGGATGTCCCCCCAGAATCTTTCACGACCGCACCGGAAGGTGTCCGCCGGCGGACCCGGTGACCTGCGTGCCCTCGTCGCTGACCAGGCGCAGGGCCAGCGACCGTACCTCTTCCGAGCTCTGGCGCAACTACCGGTGCGCGGCTCCGCGTCGACGTCGGTAGGCAAGCGCCAGCACGATTGCGCCGAGAGCCAGTAAGAATGCTGCGGCGGCAAGCAGTGGGCCCGGATCTGAGCCCGTGTAGCCGAGTATCTTTTCGACGGGCGACGGAGGTACAGGCCCGGTTGCCGTTACGACGGTCGATCCGGCCGAGACGGTGGAGGTGGCCGTCGGATCGATGCCCGTTGCCGTCGCCGTGTTCGTAATGGACCCGCGGGCCACGTCAGCCGTTGTAACGGTGTATGACCGGGAGCTGAAGCTCTGCGCCTGGCCCGGGAGCAGGGAAACCGGGGCGGGGGAAATACCTGTGACCATCGCGTCGTTGACCGTTACTCCGGTCTCCGTGACATTGCCGCTGTTGGTGACAACGAACGAGTATGAGATTGTCTCTCCCGCATCGGCCTTACCGTTACCGTTCTTGTCGTTCAGTGTGCCGGTCTTGACAATCGTGAGCGCTGGCGCAGGATCCGCCAGTGGTGTCTGCACTGTCGACGGCGTTGTCGGTGGCAGCGCCGCACCAGACGGGTCGAGGCCGGTCGCGGTCGCAGTGTTGGTGATCACCCCGCCCGCGTCGATATCGGCCTGCGTCGCCGTGTAGGAGTCGCCCGTGAATATTTGCTGGTCTCCCGGGGCGATCGTCGCAGTTGCGGGGGTAATTCCGGTGATCTTTGAATCGACCACCGTGACATCGTGCACGGTCACATTGCCGGTGTTTGTCACGACGAACGAGTATGCGATCGTTTCGCCAGCGTCCACCCTGCCGTTAGCGTTCGTGTCCGCAAGAACAGCCGATTTCACGATTGTGATGGACGCCGCTCCTGCCGTGACCGGTGTTCTCGCGATCGACGGATCAGTGGTCGTGACCGTGCCAGCCGGGTCCGTCCCCGACGCGGTCGCCGTATTGGTCACGTCGACTCCCGCATCGACGTCTGCCTGGGTAACCGTGTAGTTGTCCGAGGTGAATGTCAGCTCGGCGCCGGGTGCGATCGTCGCTGCTGCCGGGGCTATACCGGTGACCTTCGAATCGTTGACCGAAACGCCAGTCTCGGTTACGTTGCCGGTGTTGTGGACGACAAATGTGTATGAGATTGTCTCGCCCGCATCCGCTGTCCCATTGCCGTTGGCGTCGTTCAGCACCGCAAGCTTCTGGATGGTGATGGCGGGATCGGCCGGGACCACGGGGACCGTTGCGGTCGAGGGATCGCTACTAATCACCCTCATTCCCGGGTCGAGACCCGAGGCGGTTGCAGTGTTGCTCACATCCACTCCTGTGTCGACATCGGCCTGGGTGACCACGTAGTCGTTCGCCGTGAATGTCACATCATCGCCAGGTTGGATCGTTGCCGCCGCAGGCGAGATGCCCGTGACTTTCGGGTCGTGGACGCTCACGGAGGTCAGCGACACGTTGCCGGTGTTGCTGGCCAGGAACGAGTATGAGATCGTCTCGCCGACATCCGCAGTCCCGTTACCATTGGTGTCATTCAGCACTGCGGTCTTCGTAAGCGTCAACGCTCCGACCGCCGCGGTCAACGGAATCGTCGCGACCGACGGGACCGAATCCGGCAGCGAATCGCCGGCGAGATCCGTCCCGCTGGCGGTCGCCGAGTTCATCACCGCACCGCCGGTGTTCACATCGGCCTGCGTCACCGTGTAGTCATTCGCCGTGAACGTCGCCGACGTGCCTGCGGCGATCGTCACGGAGGCAGGCGCAATGCCAGTCACCTTGGAATCGTTGACCACGACGTTCTTGGCATCCGTACCCCCGATGTCCGAGACCACGAACGAATAGGAAATAGTCTCGCCCGCGTCCGCAGTACCGTTACCGTTGCTGTCGTTCAACGTTGCCGTCTTCACAATAGAAAGGACTGGTGCGAACGAGTTCGTGACGGTCGCGCATGGCAGCCCACTCACGTCGGCTCCCGAAGTACACGATGACGGTGCCGCGGAGTAGACCGTGTTCGTCAAAGCGATGGTTCCCGCAGTGACGTGCACACGATAGGTCAAGACCGCAGCAGTTCCCGAACTGAGCGCTCCCGACCACATCAACACCCCGGCTGTTGGATCAGAAACAGCCGTAACGGCACCGCCATCGATCTTCACTTGCGCCGAACCACCGACGAAGGAAGCCTCATTCAGAATGCCCGACAGGTCATCCGCGATAGTCGCGGGAGAACCGGCCGTGTAGTCCGCAGAGCCAACGTTTGTCTCGGTCACCGTGTAGGTGATCGTGTCTCCGACCGTGACCCCAATGGCGGGAACGTTCGAGGTCTTCGCGATCGTGACCGCCCGCACCGCATCCGTATCTGACGCCGACGCCGTCAAGACCCCTGGTAGGAACGTGGGGTCGGGCGCCGACACCGACGCCGTGTTCGTCACATCGGACGCTGCGGCCGCGGCGATTTTCACGGTGACCGTTACCGCTGCGCTGCTTCCCGGATTGCCCGAATCGCCGTCGCCGTCGGCATCCGTGATCCCTGCCTGCGCAAGTGTCGCGAGGTTCCAGGTCACGGCACCGGCAGACCATGTGCCACCGTCACTCGCCGACACGAACGTTTCGCCCACGGGCAGCGCGTCGGTGATCGTGGCACCGGTAACCGCTTCACCGACCAGGAGGTTAGTCGCCGTCAACGTGTAAGTGACCTGCTGGCCAGCGCTCACCGCGGTGAGCCCGTCCGTCTTGCTCAGCGCAAGCTGCTCCAAGTCGTCGACGACCTCGAACTCTCCGGATGCGTCATTGTTCGTGCTGTCGGGGTCGAAATACGTTCCAGACACCGTACCGGGAACGGTGATCGCCCCTGACGCGAGTGTTGGCACCACCGGCAGGTTGAGAGCGTCCGGCACGCCGGACGCCAGCAGCCGAGCCGAACCGTCCGCGTTTACGGGCGTGCAGCTGAGCGTGACGGGGCCATCAAGCGGCACGGTCGCAGCCGGGGATGCCGCACACGACCATCCGGACGGCGCGAGGTCCGTCACAGTGAGTCCGGCCGGGATGTCCAGGGACACCGTGCCGGGAGCGACCGCCGAGCCACCCGCGAGATTCGTCACCGTGAATGGAAGGATTCCCGGGCGCCCGGATTGCAGGGGCAGACGATCGGGCACAGCGAGTTGGAGGTCAGCCTCCGCGATTCCGGCGCAGACCGCTCGAGGTTCCGTCGGCGTGCCGATCTGTGTCACGGATGCCGCAACCGAGTTGCAGGCGATCGAATCGGGAGCCGCCCCCGGCGCCACCGTCGCGAGGTAGGTAACCGTCGCCGTGGCGCCCGGCGCCAAGCTGCCGGTGCCCGAGATCTTCATGGCTTTGGCCCCCGTGGCCGATGCCGTCCAATCCGGCGAACACCCCGGAGCAGACGGATAGACCTCCGCACGGCAGGGGTTTGTCGAGTCGGAGTAACTGAGCGTTGCGCCGCTGACACCGGTGATCGAACTGAGCGTCTCAGCGAACGTGCTGCCGCGCGACGTCGCCGCCGTCGCCGCGCTTGTGCCCGTGTCGCCGAGGTACGGCAGCACGTCGTAGCCGACGAGGTTGGTGAGGGTCGTGTTCCCGCTGTTGGTCAACTGGATGCGGTACCCGATATCGTTCGCGTCGGGGTCGACCCCCACAATGGTGTTCGGATCGGAAATCCAATCGCAACCATCGGAAGCCGATGAATCGGGCTGACAGATCTGCTTGACAACAGAGAGCTGACTGGCGGAGCCCACCGTGACCGACCCCAGGCCCACCTGGGAGAAGCCCTCAGTGGTCAGGCCGTCACCATCGACGTCGGAGGTATCGGTCACCGCACCGGTGTAGTTGGCCTGACTGGTCGTCCAGTTGTTCGCTGAGTCGCCAAACCAGCCCAATGCAGCACCGCCGGTGGTGCCGGGTACGGCGGCGAACGTCGGCTGCGCGGACACGTCCATCACCGGTGTGGTCACCGCAGCCGTCACACCTGCCCCGAAAGTCGTGCCCGCGGGCCAGGTTGCGATCACGACACTGCGCGCCACGCCGCTGATCGTCACCGTCTGGTAGTTGTACATCACTCCAGGAGGCACATCGTTGTTGGGGAAGTTCGCGGAGCCGGGTACTACCGCCCAGTTCGTGGGCGCAATGAAGACATACTCGGGCGTGAATGGTCCGGCCGGAATGTTAGCGGTCGCGCCTTGAAAGGCGTAGTCGACGTTGCGGCCGGGTACCGCCAGTCCGCCACCTTCTGGAGTCGCGGCCGTGACCAGTTCTGCCACGATGTGAGGCAGAACAGGGGGCGGCGGCGTCACCGTTGTTGCTTGGAAATGGATCAGGTGCGATGGAGATCCGAGGTCGACGTTGGCGACACCCATGCCCGGGTAAGTCATCGAAACGGCAGCCGTGTTCGTCCAATCGACGTTCACAGGGGTCGTCGAAGGCACCGCGAAAGTCAGTACCACTTGGAACCACGACGTTTGATCGTTCTGAGTGGTGAGTGCATTCGACGCGAGGATGGGTGAGGATGTCACCGTAATGCCGGTGATCCAGGTTCCCGCCACCGCGGTGTATGGCAATGTCTGACCCGTGAGCGTTACTCCCGTGTTCAGGGTGATGCTGGCCAGCGCGCCGGCCACCGTGTTGTTGGGCGACGCCCGATCCGCGACAACGGTCACTCTGGCCGGTCCCAAGTCAAGATTCTGGTCATTGATGACCGCGACACCAGGAACATTCCCCGTGTTGTAGGCCGAGATCGCCCACCCTGCATTGACTGAACCAGTGGTTGGCACGGTCACCGTGTCTACGCCCCCGACAACCGTGGTGTTGTTTGCCGCCTTCGTGGCTATGCCCCGGCCGAATGGCGCCTCGTACTCGAGGCTTCCCGATTGACTGCCAAGGCTTAGGTCCGGCAGCGTGGTCCCCGGGTACTGGATGACCGCGGACGCTGTGTTTGTGACACGAGTGCCGACCGGGGCATCCGCGTTCACCGTGTACGAGAACCGGGCATAGAACGTCGTTTGGTTGGTGCCGGTGGAGAGTGTGTTGGCCGCTGCCAGAGTCGCGGAGTGGACAACGGCGGAAGTGAACCACGTTCCTGCTGGCGCAGTCACGGTGCCCGTTGTCGACGTGCCGCTCACCCCGTCATTGCGAACCCAATCGATGCTCGCGGTGGCTTGCACGACGAGGCTCGCCGACAGTGCTTCGATCTTGGTCACACTGGTGCCGTTGACGGACAACGGGTTGTCGGTGATCACCGCGACGCCGGGAACGTTGGCTTCGTTGCCAGCAGAGACTAACCAGTAGTAGCTGCTCGGGTTTGCGGCGGGCTGCACGATGACAGGCGAGACATTGCCGGTATATCTCGACGGCCCGGTGAACGTGGATTGCTTGGAGTTCAAAACCCCCTTGGCAAACGGCGAAATGCACTGGACGACGGTGTTCTGCGTCGTCGACGCCGTCTTCACGTTGCTGTCGTCGGCGGGCGTCAGTCCGAGGTACGTCATGGTCAGATTCACTGTGCTGGGCAACGTCTGCGTGAAGTTGCAGTAGTTCGAGTCCGTGCCGCTGGGCGAGAACGCGGCCGCCGGGAAAGTGACCTTCACTAAGTGATCGACATACGGGTCCGTGCTGTCCGGGTTGGACCATCCGATTGCGGGGAGGTTGCCGACCTGAGGGCCCTGACTCCACTCCACCGTGTTGTCCGTCTGGTTGTAGACCCCGCCTCCGGTCGCGCTCACAAATACCGCCTGAGACGGGAGGTGAAAGACGACGTCATAGTCCTGCGCGCAGACGAAGCGGGAGTTGCCCTCGGCCTCCCCGCCCTGAATCGTCAGACAGTTGCTCGTCATCCGGACCGTGTACTGGAATGGAGTGTCGCTGTTGGTAGTTCCTGCGGTGAGCGAGAGACTCGGCGTCGGCACAGTGGTCTGCCAGGTAACGGCATGCGCCGGGGCCACCACCGGTGTTGCGCCGGTTGCGCTACCCGTAGCGGTCTTAACAATCTGAAAGCCGTTGGGAAAGAACGACGCGGGCTTCACGCCACCGCCGGTAACGCTCCAGTTGTATGCGACCGTGAAGCTCCCTGTCGTACCGACAGCAACGTTGCCGAGAGCAATCGTCTGCGCCCCGGTCCCCGAGCCGGGCGAGATAGTCCCGCCACCAACCGGAGCTGTCCAGGCGCTGAAGGTCAGGAACGCGTAGTTGTTGTAGTTCGGGTCGAGGGGGGATCCGGAGAGCACGATCGTCGCGTTGCCGCAATCGGCAACGTTGCAGGAGTATGACACGCTGTAGTTCAGCGTCGAAATCGATCCACCCGCGGTCAACTGGGTGTTGCCTGCGGCGTCGACCGGGCTTATCGTGACCGCAAGCTGCGGGGACCCCGCCGCTTGCGCTGCGGTCGTTGGCAGGACGATCCCAGCAATGACAACAAGCGCGGCGGCGAGCGCGCCGACGCTTTTGAGCCACCGTCGCGAGCGCGACAGATGGCGAGGCTTTCGGGTAACCATTACTACTACTCCCCCTGTTGCAGGCGCGCCGTTCGACTGACGCGCGCCCGTTCGTGCCTTAAAACGTGACCGAACAGCGCAATACTGGCTTCGCCGGGTCGTTCTGCGCGAGCAAATCGTCGCGATTAACCCCCGATCTTCACCCCCTCGTGGCGAGCCAGCGCCTCAGGAGCCGGGTTCTTCGCGGATGATAGATGTTGTCGGGGCGCTGATCAGGGGTCACCATCGAAGAGGTCGGAGAACCGAGTTTGACGACCACGGCCGGCAACGGCACTTCGAATCTGGCTGGTGTTCCACGTCTCCTGCCCCACCATCTGTCGAGGAGGCGGCTGCTGCAGGTTCTTGAGCAGACACGGTCTGCGTTGATCGTCGTGCGCGCGCCCGGCGGTGCGGGCAAAACCAGCCTCGTGATCGACTGGTTGCGGAGTTCCACGAGCGCGAGGCGCACGGTCTGGGTTGGATTGGACGAGACCGCGCACACCCGCGACGGTTTCTGGGAGAGGGTTGTTCGTGCCCTGGTGGTGCACGGAGTTGTCGCACCGGACGGACCGCTTGCGGATGTGCTCTTTGGTTACGTTGAACCGAGTCACGTCGCTGGGTTGCTGCTCGACGAGTTGACTGCCAGCGCCATCTCCTTGCGTCTGGTGCTCGATGACTTCCACTTGACCGAAGAATCCGCCGTGACGGATGTGATCTGGCTGCTTCTCAATGCAAGCGATCTTCAGGTCGTGGTCACCACACGACAACGACTTGCGTTGGAACGTCCCGAAGTCGTCGCACGGTTAGAGCCCGTTGTGGTGCGAGGGAAGGAACTCGCGTTCGATGTACGGGAAACCGCCAGCGTAATTTCCCGGGCGAGCACAAGCCTCACGGACGGCGACGCCGCCGCGATTCATGGTTCCACAGGGGGGCATCCTCTAGCCACTCGCCTGGCCATCGCCTCGTTCGGCCCGAACTCCAACGACATTGACGCGCCCGTCGACCAAGGCGCAGTGGTTTCACGGGTCGCGACCCACGCGGCCACCGAACTGATGCCGAGATTTCAGGACGATTCCGCTCGGCTGGTTGCATTGCGCATCTCTATCGCGCCCTCGGTCGATCCTGACCTCGCGCGGGAATTGTCTGGCCGGGAAGACGTGCACGCCATACTGCGCGATTTCGAGCGAAACGGATACGGTGAATTCCAGGAAGTCGACGGCGCACTGGTCTTCGCGTTCCATTCGCTCGTCCGCGCTGCACTCGAGTGGGATGCCGATAACACCCTCGATGCCGCCGAACTCATGGGCCTGCGTCGAGCCGCCGCGAGACACCTCTCCGTGACCGCAAATCCATTGGGCGCCGCTCGGTTGTTCGCTCGTATCGGAGACGATCGCGAACTCTGGAAGGTTCTGGCACGCAATTGGTCAGACATCATCAACCACCACGTTTCAGATCTGCGCGAGATCTATCACTCGATCCCACAGGAACGCATCCTCGCGGAACCCACCCTCGCGATCGGGTTCGCCATCGCCCTCTCCGAGCGCGAACCCGTTCCGTCGGCATACAGCAGAAAGCTGGTCGAAACGGCGCTGCTCCAGCTGGCGGCGCTCGACGAAGCTGAGCCCACCGAACGGTTCTGGAATCTTCTCGCCGTGTTTGCCGGGCTTCGGGTCGTCCGTCGTTACGCCGAGGATGCCGAGGCAGGTGCAGCCATCCAACGCCACCTCGACGCTATGACTTCCGCCGATCGGAAGCGTCTCGGGGGTGCACTCGCTGTCGTTCTCATCCAGATGGCATTCACCGAGGTTCTTCTCGGGCGCTTCGACAACGCGATCGGGATTCTTCAGGATCTGACCGGTGACGTACACCGCACAAGAAACCAGCATCGGCTGAGCATGATCGCAGAGATTCAAGCCATGCGCGGCGACATGTCAGAGGCGCGCATGGCGCTCGAGGGGGTTACTCAGGCGCGAGTCGAAACCTGGCGCGCGACGATACCGGCGATCGGCTGGTACTTGGCAGAGACGATCTCTCGACTCGAATTCAACCAACCGACCGACGCCGTGAGGCTCATCTCGGACTTGGATTCCCGCCTCCAGGGCGCCGAACAATGGCCATACCTGCTCTGGGTGAAGGGCCTCACGCGGTTGGCCACGAACGATGCAGAACGCGGAGTCGACGAATTGACGACAGCGATCTCAAAAAATCGCCGACGCGACGCCAGCAGCTTCGCACTCGATTTGCTTTGCTCGCTACGCGCCGACCTCATGTTGGCGTCGGGAGCACCGGAAGGCGCGAGGCGAGTACTGCGAGGGCGTCCATCCACTTCAGTGCCGTTGATCCTGGTCCGTGCGCGACTCAGTCTCGCCGATGATCACTCGGGCGAGGCGAGGTCTCTGCTTTCGCTGATCCTTCAGGGCGAGGAGGTCACACCGAGGCAGCGAGCCGAGGCGCTTCTGCTCGACGCGATCAGCGAAAGTCGTCTCGGCTATTCCGACAGTGCCAAACGTGCCGTGCACAGAGCTTTTGGCATTCTCGAATCGCACCAAATCTCGATGCCGCTGGTCATGGTTCCCCACGCCGAGTTGTTGCAGCTCATCGATGATCCGGCCCATCGGATGATGGTCGAAGGACTCGCAGATCCGTTCTCTTTCGCACTCAGCCCGATAGCACTCTCCGACGCCGAGCGAGCCGTGATGACCATGCTGGCCTCATCCGAGACAGTGGAGGTCGCAGCGCAGCGGCTGTACCTATCGATCAATACCGTAAAAAGTCATCTGCGTCGCATCTATCGCAAACTAGGAGTGTCCTCCCGAGAGGCGGCCGTCACCGCAGCACGCCAGCGGGGATTGCTTGATCGACGATAACCCTGCCCGACTCCTTGCGGTCGGCGTCTGGCGTGAATCGTCCTGCGGTGATCCGCAATTGCGCTTCGCGCCTTCACCCGAACACGCGTCGTCAGAGATCTCCAACCCACGCGGACAAATTTGATGAGAGGCGTTTGGGTTTCCTCATGTCCACCTTCGAAGACGCTCTTGCCGGTATGCCATTACGCCAGGCGGAAGAAGTCGATCGTTTGATGAGGTGGCGTGCGTCACGCCGCCGCAGCGAGTCGTTTCACCGCGAGGAGGCGCCGGGTAGCCCTCGGCGCCTTCCGCGCAGCAAGAAGATCGCCGAACCGATGAGCACGAGGAGCAGCGCGAGAGTCAGCGGCGGCACGACATCGACGCCCGTGGTGGGGAGATCGGATGCCGCGGGATCCGTCGTCAACCTCAACGCCACCGTGTCGGAGACCGGATCCTCGCTATCGGTGACCGTGACGGTGATCGTCGCCCGACCGGCATCGGTCGGGGTTCCGGTGAGGGCACCCGTCGTCGGGTCGAGGCTGAGACCGTCCGGTAGCCCCGTCGCGGTCCAGGTGTACGGCGCAATACCTCCCCCGGCACGCAGAACAAACGAGTAAGGCTGCCCGACAACCGCGTCAGGCAGGCTCGTTGTCGTGAAGCTGACGACACCGGCCGAAACGTGGAACCCCTGCGTCGAGATCGGAGACGGGCTGTAGTCGCTATTGCCGGGTCTGCTGGCCTTGAGCGTGCAGGATCCGGCACCAGTGAATTCAACAACTCCACCACTCAGCGTGCAACCGGTACTTGATGGATCGAGCGCGATCACGATTGCCGTGCCGCCCGCAGTGCCGGCAGCGGTTGGAGTGAAGCTGGGGCCGCCCGCCATCGCGTCGGTCGGCGAGGGCGTGGTGAACGCGACCGTCTGGAAGGCGGGGCCCACCAGGATGCTCTGCGAGACCTGCGGCGCCGCGTCGTAGCCGCCGAAACCCGCCTGATTCGCGGTTACCACGCAGCTCCCGACGTGGTCGATCGAGAGCGCAGTGCCCTGCATCGAACATGCCGAGTTGGTGGTCGAGGGATCCACCGCGAGCAGCACGGGCTCGCCCGAAGCGCCACCCGTCGCGGACAGGGTGATGGTGTCGCCGACGCTCGCCGTTGACGGAAGGGTGAAGTCGATCGTCTGCGAGATCGTGCAGATGATCTGGTTAAAGGTCACGCCGAAGGTTTCATGGGTCGAATCCACATACGTCCAGCCGATGGGACCCGGTGGAACGAACGCGTAACTACTGTCTGCGGTCGCGGTCACGGTCACGCTCTGGCCGCCTACATACGGCGCGTTCAGCGAAGTCGAGTATGCGACGCCGGTGGTCGAGGCTGGCACCAGTGTCGGGGCCGTTGGCGTACTCGACCCCGGCGTGCAGCCCGGCTGCGTGACGGAGGGATCCTGCGGAGTGACCGGCGGGTCGCAGTTGCCGGGCAAAAATACTTGATCGACCTCGGTCGACTGGAAGCCGTCGCTTCGGTGAAGGTTCACGAGGAGCGTGGCCGATGTTGAATCACCCGGTACGTTCGACTCGCTGAGATTCTGGGATCCTGACGGCTCGAGAAGCAACGGCGCCGACGACACCGTCGCTGTGACAGGTGTGTAACTGATGACAGTGACCGTTTCGGTGAAGGACGGCGAAGTGTTCTCGACTGTCCACACGACAATGAACGTGCCCGCGTCCTGGCACTGGAACACGCCATGGACTTGGAGCCCGTCGTCCGCGCTCGCGGCGACCGCCGTGGCCCACTGCATGCCCATCGCACTCAGCGCGACAATCACGGCACCCACGATTACTCGACGAAGCTTCACACCATCTCCGGCTCTCGAACGCCGGTCATGCGAGCCGGGTACTCACAATGGAGCGTTCGTGCCACAGGCTACTATGCCGACGGCACGCGGCACTTCTATTCCTGCGCCGCTCGCCGTTCGAGGTAGCGCTGCTCTGGCACGCTCAGAGTTGCCCGCGCCGCACGACGGTACGCATCCCGGGCGGCCACCCGGTCGCCTGCCATCTCCAGCAGGTGCGCTCGAACGGCTGTGAGCCGATAGTGACCGCGGATAGCGGGATCGGCTTCCAACTCGTCGAGCTGCAGCAGCGCGGCGGCGGCACCCTCGACCATTGCAAGTGCAACAGCCCGGTTCAGTTTGACCATCGGATTCGACACCATATGTTCGAGGAGGCTGTACAGGTGGAGAATCTGCTCCCAGTCCGTGGCATCCGTCGACGTTGCCTCGTCATGGATGGCCGCAATCGCGGCCTGAACGAGATACGGTCCGGCTATGGATGACTTCAGCGTGGTCTCCAGCAGTCGCGTGCCCTCGGCGATCGCTTCGCGATTCCAGAGCGCGCGATCCTGCTCCTCAAGCGGAACCAGGTCGCCGTGCACCGTTGCCCTCGCCGTGCGTCGGGCATCCGTCAGCAACATCAGGCAGAGGAGCCCCGTTGCCTCGCCATCGTCTGGCAGGACGCGAACCAGCTCTCGCGCGAGACGAATCGCTTCGTTCGACAGATCAACCCGCGTCAGTTCTTGCCCGGTTGTCGCCGTGTAGCCCTCGTTGAACATCAGATAAAGCACGCGTTCAACAACATCCAGCCGCTCGCGTCGATGCGGAGGATCGACGTGACCAAACTCGGCGCCTGCCGCTCGGATCGTCTGCTTAGCGCGACTAATGCGTTGCGCCATCGTGGCCTCTGGCACCAGATACGCGCTCGCAATCTCGGCCGTCGAGAGGCCCCCGACTGCTCGAAGCGTCAGAGCGATCTGCGACGAACCGGACAACGATTCGTGGCAGCAGAGGAACAGCAGGTCGAGAGTGTCGTCGTCCGTGGAGTCGGTTCCGTTCATCCACTCGCCGGTATCATCCCTCGAGTAGTCCTGCTCCCGCCCCCGCCGGGCAGCCTCGCTGCGGATGATGTCGATCAGCCGGTTGGACGCCACCGTGTACAGCCAGGCGGCCGGGTTCGTGGGGACACCGTCCGTCGACCACGCGGTCGCCGCCCGCACCATGGCGTCCTGCACCGCGTCTTCGGCGATGTCAAACTGCCGGTACCGGTGCGCGAGACGCCCGAGGACCTGCGGTGCGAGATCGCGCAGCAGGTCCTCGATCAATGTCGCGTCGATCAGAACTCCGCGGACCGCTCGAACATGATCGGGCGCACCTCGATGGCGAGCCCGTCGATCGTCGCATCCGGGATTTGTTGGGCCAGCTCGAGCGCGCGCTCCTTCGAGTCGACGTCAATCAGGTAGAAGCCGCCGAGAAATTCCTTGGCCTCGGCGCACGGGCCATCGTGCACCTGCGGCACGCCACCCGAACTGCGAATCACCGAACTCTCCGACGGGTCGCCGAGCGCCTGGGTCAGGATGAATTCACCGGAGGCCGTGATCGCCTCGATGAACGCGTTGTGGCCGGCACCGATCGCATCCATCTGTTCAGCGCTGAGGGCATCGAGCACACTGCGGTCAACCTGCATCATCAGGAGGTATTTCATGTCGTATCTCTTCCCATCGTCATAACTCATCGTGCCCGAGTGGCGCGATCTGTGGGTAAGACGTAACCGGAGGCCGTATCTCGACATCGTGGTCGATGTCGCCGAAATCACGATGGTCGCCCTGGACACGAACTCTTGTGGCGAGCTCACTCCTCGACGAGACTCAACGGGTGCGAAAAGTTGTGGTTTATGAATTGCTGTCTCTCGATGGCATTGCCGAGAAATGCGACGACTTCATCACCGAATGGGATGAGGTGATGGATACCAACCTCGACGCGGTGATCACGGCGCAGGATGCGGTGATTCTTGGCCGCCGCAGCTACGACGAGTGGGGCGGATTCTGGCCGACGAGCAACATCCAGCCGTTCGCCAAGTTCATCAACACGGTTCCGAAGTACATCGCGACATCCAGACCTCTGGACGGCGATTGGGGCAACTCAAGCGTGATCGACGGCGACCTGTTGAGCTTCGTCCGGAATCTCAAGAATCAGGATGGCGGCGACATCGGCGTCCACGCCAGCATCTCGGTGGCCCAGGCGCTTCTGACCGCCGGACTCGTCGACGAACTCAAGCTCGTGATCGCACCGGTCATTCACTCCGTCGGACGGCGACTCCTCGATGGATTGCCGCCGATTCAGCTCAGCCTGACGCAGAGTGTCACCTCACCGACGGGGTACCTGCTTCTGCACTACGACGTTGTGAGTTAGGCCGTCTGGCACTAGCCGCGAGCCTTCCTCAGCGCCAGGACCGGATGAGGTACGCCTCGCGCTGCCAGAGCAACTCTCGGTTTTCGCGTTCGCGTTCGGTCCGCGCCAGCGCTAACTGACGATCCACGCCCGCCTGCTGGACGAGCGCAGCGAGCGCGTGAGCGTGGACCACGGCGGCCATTCGCACGGGAGTGGACTCGCCGAACACGCCGCGGCGGGGCCGGCGAATAGTGTCAGCGCGAGGTGGCGCGTTCACTCGCCCGATCGTGCGAGGGGGCAACGTTGCGTGGTGCACTGCATGGACGCGCCGTTGTGACGATTCGAGTCTCATGGATAGATCCCTTCAAAGACGGGGTTGGACGATCAAAGATAGTTAACGATATATCGATAACAGTCTTGTCGCAAGAGAACCCGCTTTGGCGATCTGCCTCGCGCGAGCCAGCGGCGGTCTAGCCGACGGTCTGCTTGAGCCAGCCGATCATGATCGCGAGGCTCTCCGGGTCGAGTCGTTTACCCGCGTCGTTGTATGCGGGCGCTGCGGATGCCGCCACCTCCGCCGGCGAGCGCAGTTCCTCCTTGAACACGTGGTTCGCGTTCGCGGGGAAGGAAAAGGTCACGTTGGTCATGCCCCGCGCAGCCTCCCGAAGCGGATCGCCGTCCGCGTGGACATCGATTTGGATGTCTACCTCGCCGATCAGCACGAGCGTGGGGATGCGCACATCGGCAATCTGGTCTCGCGCTGACTCGACCCATAGCTCGCGGGCGAAGGGCAGGTTCTCGGGCGCCTCGAAGCCAGCGAGCACCATGCGGACGCTGTCGGGCAGTCCGGGGTCGGGGTGCATCGACTGCCCTGCCGTGTAGCGTGCGGCGGCCTCCTCGACCTTTGACATGAGCTCGGCACCGTTCGGAATCTGCGCTGACTGCAGCCTCAGCTGCGCGAGCAGCACCGTCTCAATGGGTCGCCCGGGAGGCGCGGCAAGTATCGCGCCCGCGAACGGGACGGGCCGGGATCCGGTCACATAGTGCAGCACGTGAATCGTGCCTTCACTGTTGCCGAACCCCACGAGGCGCGTGGGGTCGACAAAATCCTGCCGAGTGAGCGCGCCAACCGCAGCGACGAGTTCGTCCAGATGGGACTTCATGCTCATCGAACCGCTGAGCATCCGCGCATTCTCGAGGGCATGCGGACCGGATGCCCTCTTGTCATAGCGGATCGATGCGAATCCCGCGTCGGCGAACGCTTCCGCGAACAGCCGCCCGCTGCCGTTCGTCCCCGGCAGCAGCGGCGAACACCAGTCGCGGTCGGTTGGGCCACTTCCCGCAACCAGCACGACCGCGGGGAACGGTCCGTCACCATCCGGTCGGACGACGGTAGCGCCCATTTCAACACCGTCGAGCTGCCAGGACACATCGAAGGAAGTCGCCATACCTCCATCGTTGCCACGAGCGGCCAAATAGACAATGTCTCCAACTCATGGCGGTCGCTGACAGAGCCCGGCAGCGGCACGACAGCGGAGTCGAATTAGCGTTGCCGGCATGGAGATCTCCACGCATACGGTCACATCAGTCGATGGGACAACAATCGGATACCAACGGATCGGCAGCGGACCCGCCCTGGTGATCGTGCCTGGCAACAATCGAATGGCACACAACTACGATCGCCTGGCAACTGCACTGGCAGACGAATACACCGTGTGCATCATCGAGCGCCGCGGTCGAGGCAACAGTGGCCCGCAGGGCGCGAACTATTCGATCGAACGCGAGGTCGAGGACCTGTCCGCCGTCGCGACCGCGGTCCACGCCACGGCGGTCTTCGGCCACAGTTACGGAGGGCTCGTCGCCCTCGCGGCCGCAGCATCCACATCCCTGTTTGGGCGGGTTTCCGCTTATGAGCCAGCGATCTCGATCGGCCATTCGTTCGACCTGGAGTTTCGCGCCGAGTTCGCGGCGCTGCTTGATCGCGGAAAGCACGTTCGCGCCATGACCCTCTTCTTCCACGCCACGCGATTGATCCCGTTGCCATACCCGCTCATCTATCTGCTTAGTGTGCTGTTCGTCGGTCGACCCGGAGAAATGCGCAGCCTTATGCCGACAACGGCTCCCGAGCTGGAGGTTGTCGCACAAGCAGACGGCGATGGCAGCCAGTACGCATCCATCCGTGCGGAGACGCTGCTCATCGGCGGAACGAAGGCACCGTCTTATCTGTTGGATGTGCTCGATCCGTTGTGCCGAATCATCCCGAATTCCTCGCGACTAACCGTCCCGGGCGCTGACCACAACGCGCCGGACGAATCCATGCCCGCAGATTTCGCGGAGGTGTTGCGCCCTTTTCTAGTCCTACTTGACCGCGCCGGCGAGCAGCGCTCGCACAAAGCTCCGCTGGAAGATCAGGAAAACAATGAGTGACGGCCCGATGATGATGAGCGAGCCGGCGCACAGGAGTTGGATGTTGTCGCCGTACTGTCCCTGAAACGCGCCAAGTCCGCCCGCCATGGTTCGCTTCGAAGGGTCGCTGATCAGCACCAGCGGCAACAGGTACTGGTTCCAGGTCGCGAGAAAGTACAGGATCGCGAGGGCCGACCAGGCCGGTGTCGCCAGCGGAAGGTGAATGCGCGTGAACGTCTGCCAGCGACTGGCCCCGTCGATGGTGGCCGCCTCGGTGAGCGCAACCTCACTATTCGAGAAGTGGGCACGCATCCAGAACACCCCGAAGGGCATCAGGAGCGCTATCTCCGGGATCACCACCGCGAGTCGCGACCCGAGCAGTCCGAGAGACTGAATGTCGTAGTACAGCGGCGTGATCAGCGACTCGGCCGGTAGCGTCAATCCGATCAGGAACAGGATGTAGATCGCTGAGCCACCGGGAACTCGAAACTGAGCGAGCGCGTATCCGGCAAGTGCGGCCATCGCGAGTGAGATCGGAACAACCCCAAGCACGATAAGACAGCTCGACTCGAGAAGAGCGAGGAAGTTCGCCGCGTTCCAGGCGGCCGCGAAGTTCTGCCACTGCGGGTCGGTTGGCCAGGCGAGCCCCTGCGGGAGACTGCCCTGCGGAGTGAGAGCAGTCGACAACAGGCTCAGAAGCGGCACAACACCGAAGAGTGCGAGCGCAACCAGAATGACGGCTCGGCTTACCCGTTCGCTGACCGGCGAGATCATCGCACCCGCCGCAGGCGCTGGATGGGAATGATGATCGCCAGCACCAACAGTGTCAGGAAGATGGCCAGCGCGGAGGCCTGCCCAAGATGCTGGTCGAGGAACGCGAGACGGTAGACGGCGACACCCGGAACCAGCGTCTGATATCCCGGGCCGCCCTGAGTCGAGACCTGGATGATGTCGAAACTCGTCAGCGCAGCAATCATCGTGAAAGTCACGCACACGACGATTTCCTGCCGTAGGCCCGGCAGCGTGACGGCAAAGAACTCCGCGAAACTCCCTGCGCCATCCAGCCTGGCGGCCTCGTAGAGCGACGGGTCGATCCGGCCCATCCCGGACAGCAAGAGCACAGTGCAGAAACCCAACATGACCCAGATGCCGATGACACCGACCGCGGGCAGAGCGAACGTGAAGTCGCCCAGCCAGGCGCGTGTCGCCCCGCCGAGACCGATCCAGCCCAGGAACTGGTTCACCAGCCCGGTCTGCGAGTACAGCCACGACCAGGCGATGCCCGCCGCGACGAGCGGGATAACCTGCGGAACGAACAGCGCAACGCGAGTAATCGTGCCGAATGGCCCTGGGCGCACCTGCCGGATGAGCGCCGCGGCAATGAGCCCGAGAAAGATCGGCACCACGGTGTAGAACACGATGAGCACGAACGCGTTGCCGATCGCCTGAAGCAGTTCCGGATTGGTGAACAGAGACTCCCAGTTGCTGAGCCCGGCCCAGGTCGCGACGCCAATGCCATCCCAGTTGTAAAAGGAGTACTGCACCGACTGCAGGAGAGGAAATAACACAAACGCCGCATAGACGGCGAGCGCGGGCAGCACCCAGATCAGGGCGCGCCAGTCGGCGCGACGACGTCGGATTCGCGATTGCGCGGACACGATCCTCATTCTTCCCGTGAAGTTGGATACCGCTGTCGAATAGTGCCGGTCGACCGGGCGCGACAGCACGCAACGCCCGGCCGACCGGAGTGTAAAACCGCGAGAACTCGCTACTGGGCGAGCTCTTGCGTGTAGTCGGTTTGAAGTGTGCTTGCCAGATTCTGAGGCGTCGTCTTGCCCGCCACCAGTAGCTGCACCTGCGGGATGATCGCGTTGGCGTTGATGGACGCGGTCGCGTTGGCCATGAAGTCCGCAAGCCCGTCGCTCTTCAGTAGTCCGCTGAACGCGCTGACCGTCGCACCGACCACTGACCCGGATTTCGTCGTCGGTGTCGACCCGTTCACCGGACCTGCGGGCACGACGCCACCGAGGTTCACCGTGTCCTGGCGCGCCGCGGCATCCGTCTGGATGAAGTTAAGGAACGCGGCGGCGGCAGCAGGATGCGCCGCATTGGATGGCACGGCAACCGTGTCGGTCGATGTCATCGCGGCGAACTTCCCACCGGACGATTTCGGCGGGAAGAGGAAGAAGCCGAATTTCCCGGCTCCAGCGGAATCCAGTCCGGGCGCCTGCCAGTTGCCGCTCGGGAAGAACAGTCCATGGCCAGAGGTGAACTGGGTCGGCGAGAGAGTCTGGTCGACCGCGTTGACGTCCGATGCGAAATACCCGTCCTGTGCCCACTGCTGCATCGTGGTCGCCGCCTGCACCGTAGCGGCCGAGTCGATCGATGCGCCACTGACGTCGTCGTTCCACTTCTGCACCGGGGCGATACTGCCGGCGTAGTCCATCTGCAGGTTCTGCAGAATGAAGCCAGTACCGCCGTCCTTGCCGTTCTCGACGATCGGCGTGATACCGGCGGCCTTGGCTTTCGCCATCAGCTTCTCGAACGCGGCGAGGCTCGTCGGTGCCTTCGTCATCCCAACCTGCTCGGCCAGCGCCTTGTTGTAGTAGACGCCGGTAAGACCAAAACCAGGCCCGACGCCGTACAGCGAACCGGAGCCACGCTGAGTGCCATTCGCTGCAATCCGGGTAGACGCGAATTGCGACTGGGGCCAGCTGGTCCAGCCATACGCTGACGCGTATGGGTCGAGATTGAGCAGCAGCTTGTCCTTCACGAGGTTGCCGAAGGAGGCGATGCGCACGACGTCGGGAACGGTGCTGCCAGACAGAATGTGCGAAATATTCGTGGTCAGCGACGTGTAGTCCTGGCTCGTGATGGCGACCTTGACGTTCGGATACTTGGCGTGGAACGCCTTACCGAGCGCGGTGAACAGCGGAACGTCCGGGGTGGTCACCAGGACGTTGAGCGTGGTTGCCTTGCTCCCGAGGCTGGTGCTGACCGGGTTGGGCGTCGAACCGCCCGAACTGCTCGCGCCCGGCGCACAGGCAGCGAGCGAGAGGGCTGCGGCAGTGGCGACGGCGACCAGTGCGATTCGTCGCGGAAACCGGGCAGCGGCGTGTGAAGCGTTAATGCGAGACATTATGACTCCTTTGTCTGTGCTGGGTGGACTCTTGGTTACTGCGTGCTGGTTCGTGGGTGAGATGGCTGCTCACTGCTCTTGCTGCGGACTCGAGCGCGGTACCGGCATCGCTGAGCACTCCGCGCATTTGAAGAAAACCATGAATTTGACCGGCGAAATTGAGCAGGTTGACCGGTACTCCGTCGGCCCGAAGCTTCGCGGCGTATGCCTCCCCCTCGCCCCGAAGGATGTCGTGCTCGGCAGTAACGATGACCGCCGGCGCGACGCCGCGAAGCGTTTGCGCTCGCATGGGCGTCGCGAACGGCGACTCCCGGAGTTCGGCATCGGGCACGTAGACATCCCAGATCCACTTAATGCGGTCGTGGGTGGCCTCACCGAAATCGGCCTGATCGACGAACGGCGAATAACGCGTGCGGAAGCGCTGCTTGAACTCGGTCGCGTCCGAGCTTTCGAGTACGGGGTAGATCAGGAGCTGCACCGCGATTCTCGCGCCCTCATCGCGAGCCTTGATTGCAACTGCAGCGGCCAGGTTGGCTCCCGAGCTGTCGCCGGCAAGTACGACATCGGGGAACTCCGCGGCCACCTCCTGCGTCACGGCCCAGATCTCGTTGAATGCGAAGGGGAAGGGATGCTCCGGTGCAAGACCGTAGTCGACGGAGATCACTTCACACCCGAGCGCGTTGGCAAACGCCCGACAAACTTCTTCGTACACGTCCAAATCGCCGTGCATCCAGCCACCCCCGTGGATCCAGAGGAATACCGCTGCGGGCCGGCGAAGTTCCAGAGGCTGGTATCGCCGCACGTGTACACCGCCAATTACGCCATCGGTGCTCGCGCCAATCGGTTCGAGCTCTCCGCGCACACGGAGTCCGACCTCTCGGGTCTGCTCGCGAAGCACCGCGATGTCGCTGACGCCGTCGGTGTCGTCGCCGGGATTGTCCGCAAAATAGCGACGCACTTCCTCACTTGGCATGGGCGCACCGGCGTCAGCCGTGGCGCCGTCGTGCGTGGTGGCTTCGTTGCCTGACATTGGGATGAGTCCTGTGATTCGAAGAAAAGAAAACCTGACTGGTTAGTCAGTTAGTTACCATACTGGTTGGTCAGTCAGTTGTCTAGAATCAAGAAACGGATGCGGCATACAGCCACGAAAGGAGCACGATGAGTTCGCGACGCGGATCGGACAGACGCGAGGAACTCATTGCCGTGGCCACCCGCCTGATAGCCAGAAATGGATCCCGCGGAACGACACTCGCCGACATTGCTCACGAAGCCGGTGTCTCCCAGGCCGCGGTCGTTTATCACTTCGGCACAAAGGAGGGGCTGGTCAACGCGATCCTCGACGCGCGGGATTCGTTCGAGGATGGCCTCATCTGGCGTGATGGCCCAGATCCCGGCATGCGAATCTTCGGCATCATCTCCGAGATCGTCGCTAGTTGGGCGGATCATCCGGACCTGGTTGGTCTGCTCGGAGTGCTGATCGCCGAGAACGTCGGCGACGACGACGCTCTTCGCCCGAGACTTGCCGCGAACTACCGACTCACGGTCGATCGTCTTGCGACCACGCTGCGATCATCGCAGAAGCGCGGGGAGATGCGGGGCGATGTCGATCCACAGGCGAAGGCCATCGAGATCCTTGCCTACCTCAGCGGGCTTGAGTTGGCGTGGTTGGTCTCATCCGATATACCCGCGGCAGCGACGACTTCGGCGTGGGCCGCAGAACAAATCGCGAACCTGGGATCCGATGCGGGATCGAGCGGGACGACGGCCGGGCCGGGCAACTCAGTCCCGAAGGGGTGAGCCGACAACCTCGAAACGGAAACCCCCGAAGTTGCCAGAGAGAAGCGGTCGCGCCTCCGCTATCGACGCACGCACATCCGGACGATCCAGCGACGCTTGGTGCGCGTTTGCGCTGTCCCAGATCTCGATCACGAACACCGTGTCCGGATCGTCATCGTTTGTCCCGACCTCGTACAGGTGGCAGCCAAGCTGGCGAAGACGATCGCTGCGCTGAGTCAGATGGGCAACGAGTTCGTCTCGCTTGCCGGGGGCTGCACCGAGGGTGCCAGCATTCACGAAGGTCACACGCCCAGAGTATCCCGGCGCGACCTCTGGAGACTTCGCGACTCGAACACTAACGTTCGCAGTGAGGAACGCACGACGAAACGATTGGGAGCCACGATGAAGACACACACCCTCGATGTCGGTGACGCGGACATCGTCTACGACATCGAAGGCGACCTGCCGACGCCGGATGAACGACGGCCGCTCCTGATGATCGGACAGCCGATGGACGCATCCGGGTTTCGTGCGCTCGCGAGCTATTTTCCCGATCGCGTCGTCGTGACCTACGACCCGCGCGGGATCGCTCGAAGTACCCGTCGCGACGGACGCGTTGACAGCTCGCCCACCGTGCAGGCCCAGGATCTCCACGCACTCGTCGGCGTCCTCGGCGCGGGGCCGGTTGACGTCTTCGCGAGTAGCGGCGGCGCCGTGACGGCACTCGCTTGGGTCGCCGGGCACCCGGATGACGTCGCGGTGCTCGTCGCACACGAGCCGCCGCTCGCGGGCGTACTGACGGATGCCGAGTCGGCTGAGCAGGCGATGAAGGTCTTTCGCGACGCATATAACGCCGGTGGGTTCGGCGCGGGCATGGCTGCGTTTATCGCCATGACGTCATGGCGCGGAGACTTCACCGAGGAGTTCCTGGCGGCACCCCCACCCGATCCGGCGATGTTTGCACTACCGACTGCCGACGACGGAAGCCGAGACGATCCGCTGCTGTCTGACCGATCGCGGCCGGTCACCGACTACCGACCGGACTTCGTCGCGTTGAAGGCGGCGTCAACTCGCCTCGTACTTGGATTCGGCGAGGAGTCCGAGGGCCTATTCACTGGACGAGCAGCAGTCGCGGTCGCCGAGCGGCTGGGCCAGACCGCCGTCGTATTCCCCAGCCACCACGGCGGCTTCTCCGCAGAGGACTCCGGATACCCGGGTCAGCCCGAAGCGTTTGCGAAAGTTCTGCGCGCCGCCCTCGAGTCGTAGTCACCCGAGTGCGGCAAAGTTCGGGAGGCATGCAACTGGCACTTCGACCTGGGTTAGCCGGCCGACGGGAAAGTCGGCTTGCGTTTCTCGAGGAACGCGGATGTTCCCTCCCGACCGTCCGGGGTCGCAAACTGCTCGAGGAACTCGCCTCGCTCGACGAGCAAACCATTCTCGGTCGATAGGGGGCGGGCCGCCGCAATCGTCGCCTTTGCCCGCGCCACCGCAGAGCGCGAGTTCGCGCCGATCGCGCCGATGGTGTCCTTCGCGGCGGCGAGCGCCGCATCCGTCGTGTCAAACACCGCGTTTACCAGACCGACACGGAGCGCATCAGCGGCACCAAGGCGCCGCCCCGAATACGTGAGTTCACGGGCGACACCAGCCCCAACACGACCGGCCAGCCGAACCGTCCCCCCAAAACCGGGAATGAGGCCCAGCGTCACCTCCGGCAGACCAAATGCGGCGTTCCGTGTCGCATAGATGAAGTCGCACGCGAGCGCGAGTTCGCATCCGCCGCCGAGGGCAAATCCGTTGACCACGGCCAGAACCGGGATCGGCAGGCTTTCGAGATCGAGCGTCAGCTGCTGCCCGTCAGCGCCATACGCGTCGAGATCCGTCCGAGCCATCGCGGCCATCTCTCGGATGTCCGCACCCGCGACAAACGCTTTCTCGCCCGCCCCGGTGATAATCAGTCCGCGTAGCCCCGGATCATCCCGGCTCCGGGCGTCATTGACCACCGCTCGAAGCTCGGCGATGACGGCTTCCGACAGGGCATTGAGGCTTTCCGGCCGGTTGACCGTAACGACCAGAGCCGGACCGTCGCGTCTCACCAGCAGAGTCTCGTAGTTGGCCATGCTTCAGACTAGAACGCGGACATGCCCGTAACGGCTCGCCCGACGATGAGCGAGTTGACCTCGTACGTTCCCTCATACGAGTAGATCGCCTCGGCATCGGCGAAGATTTTCGCCATTTCGTAGTCCGTCGTGATTCCGTTGCCGCCGAGCAGCGCGCGCCCGATCGCAACGGTCTCACGCATCAGTCGTGTGCAGCTCGCCTTCGCGAGCGCGGCGCGATCCATGGTGAGCGTTCCGCTCTCCTGGACTCGCGCAATCTGCACCATCATGCCGAGGGACAGCGTCGCGTTCTCGATCATTTCGACCAGTTGCGATTGAACGAGCTGCCTGGTCGCGAGCGGCTTTCCAAACTGCTGGCGCTCGAGCGCATACGCGCGCGCGACATCCACCGCGGCGAACTGCTGGCCGACCGCCTGCCAGGCAACCCAGACTCTCGAGTTCATCAGCAACCGGTTGGTAACGGCGAAGCTGGTGGTGCCGGGCAGCCAGTTTTCAAACGGGATGCGCACGCCTTCGAGTTGGATGTCGGCGTTCTGCACGCTGCGAACCGCGATCTTGTTCTCGATGAGCCGAGTGGTGAAACCGGGACGACCCTTTTCGACGATGAATCCCTTGATCTGCTCGTCTGCGGTATCGCGGGCCCAGACCAGGACGAAGTCCGAAAACGTCGCGTTTCCAATCCAGCGCTTCTGGCCGTTGAGAACCCACTCGTCCCCGTCGCGCGTCGCGGTTGTCGCCATATTCCTCGAGATGTCCGAGCCGTGGTCCGGCTCCGTGAGCGCAAACGCGCCGATCGTTCGCAGCGCGAGGAGGTCGGGCAGGTACTTCTCCCTCTGCTCCACGCTGCCGAACAACTCGATTCCCGCGACGAAGAGCTCGTTGTGTACGCCGAAGAAGGTCGAGAAGGATGTGTCGGCTCGCGTCATCTCGAGCTGCACCAATCCGGTGAACAGTGGATCGCCACTCTCCGACAGGCTGTCAACCAGCTCCAGCTCACCCAGTTCCGGCAGCAGCTCGAACGGGAACGTCCCGTTGTTCCAGTGCTCGACCGCAAGGGGACGAATTCGCTTCTGGAAGAACTCGCGCAGCTCATCGAGTCGGGCCAGCCGATCGCGGGGCAGGATTCCGTCCACCCCGAGCATGTCGGCGAGAGAACGCCACTGCTCGATGGTTGCGACGTCTTTCAGATTGGTCACGCGCGGACCCCCTTTCGTTGACGGGCCGCGTTGCCCGCTAAACCTGTGGCCGAAACGCGACTACTGGGGCGCCATCCGAATCGCGCCATCCATTCGAATGGTTTCGCCATTGAGGTAGTCGTGCTCGGCGATCATCAGCACGAGCTGACTGAACTCGGTCGGCCTCGCCAGGCGCTTCGGGAACGGGATGCTCGCCGCGAGACTCGCGTTCACTTCTTCGCCGAGACCCGCCATCATGGGCGTGTTCACAATGCCCGGCGCAATGGTGTTCACACGGATGCCGTTTCTCGCGAGATCACGCGCGGCGGTGAGCGTCAGCGCGACGACCCCACCCTTCGACGCCGAGTAGGCCGCCTGGCCGACCTGCCCCTCGTATGCAGCAACCGACGCCGTGTTGATGATCAGGCCACGCTGGCCCTCGGCGTCCGGGGCAGTGTCGGCCATGGCTGCCGCTGCCAGTCGCAGCACATTGAACGTGCCGATGAGATTGATCTCGATGACCCGCCGGAACAGGTCGAGGTCATGGGGGCCAGCCGAAGACAGGATCCGCTTCGGCGGCGCGATACCGGCGCAGTTCACGGCGAGGCGAAGTGGAGTTCCATTGGCCAGCGTCGCGAGAGCAGCGGCGACGTCGGACTCGCTCGTGACGTCTGCAGCGACTAACCGGACCCCATCGGGAGCAGACTCAGCCGAGTCAATCGCGCGATCGAGATCGATCCCGAGAACTTCGACGCCTCGCGCCGCGAGAGCGGCCGCCGTTGCAGCGCCGAGCCCGGATGCCGCACCGGTAACGATCGCAGCGGTTCCGTCCAATTCCATGAGGCTCCCTCGTCAGGTTGGAGAGATAAGACAACAGCCAAGGATGGTAGCTGACGTCTCCTCAGGCAACTTTATGCCGCCTTCATGGTCCGCGTGCTCTACGACGACGGCCGACACGAGATTCCGGTGGTTGCAGGCTCAGTCTGCGGCGAGGGACTCGAGCAGGTCGTTCGACGGAACGAAGAAGTTCGTGCCAGTCACGGCGGTCGAATGATCGAGTATGCGATCGTACGCACCAGGCGGGTCGCCAAGGAACATGTTGGAGAGCATCTTCTCGATGGTCGAGACATCGGCCGCATAGCCAATGAAGTATGTACCGAACTCGCCTCGAGCTGGACTGCCGAACGGCATGTTGTCGCGCAGGATCTTCCTCTCGACACCGTCAGCGCCGGTGATCGTATTTAGATCCTTGTGCGACTTTCGAGCGCTCGGATCGAGCTCGACGTTGTCGATCTTTCGACGACCGATGATCTTTTCCTGCTGCTCGGTCGGCAGCGCGTTCCAGGTGTCGAGTCGATGCAGGTACTTTTGCACGACCACGTATGACCCGCCCTCGAAGTCAGGTTCGCCTGGACCAATGAGCGCGTAGTGAGCAAGCGAGCCGCCGGTTGGATTCTCGGTGCCGTCGACAAACCCGAGCAGGTCGCGATCGTCGAAGTACCGGAACCCTGGCGTCTCGTCGACAACCTCAACGCTCGAGCCGAGCCGCTCGAGCAGCAGCTTCTCGAATTCGAAGCACAGGTCCGTGCGTTCGGCTCGGATGTGGAAGAGCAGGTCGCCCGGCGTGGCCGGCGCCGCGTGCGCGGGTCCCGCGACGGCGATGAACTCGTGCAACTGTGCTGGTCGACGATCCGGTACCAAGCGATCCCACAGAGCGCTGCCGACTCCGACGATGCAGGACAGCCGAGCCGACAGCTCGCGGAACCCGACTGCTCGCACGGTGCCGCCAATATCCGAAATCACGTCTCGGACGATCGCAAGGTCGGCATCATTGGTGCCGACGTTCACCACGAGAAAGATGGCCGCCTGACTAAGAGGAGCCTCAACGCTCTGCGCCTCGATAGGAACGCGATCCCACGATCCACTTGCCATGGTTCGACATTAGCTAAGGACAGCTTCGGGCGTCGCGCGAATCCTGCAGCGATAGCCTCCTCACATGGCAACGCTGTACCAGCGATCGACAATCGGCGCTCTACTCGCGGGCGTCTTCGACGGCACCGAAACAGTTGGTGAGTTGCTTCGCCACGGAGACTTCGGGCTCGGAACATTCAACGCGCTCGACGGTGAACTCGTCGTGTTTGATGGCATCGCGTACCAGGTCACTTCGGATGGTCGCGCCAGCCTGGTTCCTCGCGGTAAGCGCACGCCCTTCGCTGCCGTCACGCAGTTTGTCGCGGAGCACACGCTCGAGCTCCAGCGGGCGCTCCGACGCGAGGATGCGGCAACACTGATTCACGCGGCAGCGCGCAGCGAGAACATCACCATGGCGGTGCGCATCACCGGGCATTTCCGGCACATCCTCATGAGAACCGTTGCCGCGCAAACCAGGCCGTACCCCCAACTCGATGAAGCGACTCGCAACGAAGTGGAGGTGACGGTTTCCGATGTACGCGGCACGCTCATCGGGTTCCGCACTCCGGAATTTGAGCACAGCATCGGGGTTGCCGGCTACCACCTGCACTTCCTGTCCGACGACCGGGAGACGGGTGGCCACATGCTCGACTTCACCCTCGCGTCCGGTGAAATCGCACTCATGGAGATCACCGACATCCACCTGAGCCTGCCCACGAGCGGAGCCTTTCTGACCGCAGACCTTGACCCCGTGGGCGGCGATGACAAGATCCGTGCTGCGGAAGGCAGCTGAGCTCCGCGCGGAGACGAATCTGAGTAATTAATCCCCTGTTGCTCGAATTCCCGCGCTCAATAAGCTGACCGCATGTCACTCACGGATCCCGATGCCCGCAACCGACGGGTAAGTCACTTCATCGAGCCGGTCGCCTGGGTTCTGGCCCTGCTGGCGCTGGCGCTTGCCCCGATTGTCGACCTCCTGATCGATACCTCGGAGGACCCCAACACGAGCGCATGGTTCCTTCCTGGCATGCTCGGCTACATCCTCATCACGGTGGGCTTTGGACTGTTGTTGTACTACACCGCTTCTCATCGAAGTGGTCTTGGCATCGTGTCGTATTGCTTTGCATACGCCGGCGGCTTGATCCTGATCCTCGGAGCCTTCCCGTACAAGGGCACCATCGTCCCGCAAGGCATCATTCCCGCTGCCGTGCTCTACGGTGTGTCAGCCATCCTGCTCGTCATCTACATCGTGCACACGGTCGCGGGACGTGAAACCCTGCAGAACGGCGTCGAGACAACGGCGACCGTGACCTCCGCGGGCGTGAACGGCATGGTCAACTACGTCACCCATTGGAAACTGACGCTGAAGTTCACCGACCAGGACGGCAAGGACCGCTGGTTCCACATTGGACGCACGGGCTACGGCTACGAGGTCGGCCAGCAATTCACGATCAAGTACAACCCGAAGAAGCCGGGAAGCAAGCTCGGAATCGTTGTCATGAACAACGCTTAGGGACGCACCCGATCTGAGTAGCCGCTCTCTGGTTACGAAGGAGGACGCGCTCAATAGGCTGACCGCGTGTCACTCACTGATCCGGACGCCCGGAACCGAAAAATCGGCAGTCTCATCCAGCCCTTCGCCTGGGTGCTCGCGCTCCTGGCGCTGGTCATCTCGCCGGTAATGGTGGTGATTCTGGACAACAGTGCGGACCCGAACAGCTTCTTCATCGCGTTCCTTCTGATCTACATCCTGGCGACTGTCGGATTCGGCCTGCTGCTCTACTGCACCGCAGCACATCGCAACGGCCTCGGCATCACCTCGTATGTCTTCGCATACGCCGGGGGGCTTTATCTACTATTCGCTCCCGTGCCCGCCCCGACCACGCATCTGCCCGAGGGCATCATCCCTTCTGGCGTGCTTTACCTCGTCTCGGTGATCCTGCTGATCATCTACATCACGCACGCGGTGGCCGCACACCAGACCCTGCAGGACGGCGTCGAAACGACCGCGACGGTTACTTCGGCTGGCGTGAACGGCATGGTCAACTACGTCACGCACTGGCATCTCACGCTGAAGTTCACCGACCAGTCCGGAAAGGAACGCTGGTTCCACCTTGGACGCACCGGCTACGGCTACTCGGTCGGCCAGCAGTTCACGATCAAGTACAACCCGAAGAATCCGGGCAGCAAGCGCGGCATTGTCGTGATGAACGGCTAGGACCTTTGCCGACGGCTTTCCGACGACGCTCGGATAATCGCGAGCAACGAGTCGCGAAGCTGCTCGTGGTCTCCGGATGTCGGGAAGAGCTCGGCCTCAAGGCCGCGCGTGCGTCGCCACACGGTACGCCCGGCGTCCGTGCGCGTCACCACGCGTCTTCGACCATCAGCCGCGTCCGACTCGCGCACCACGAATCCGGCGCGCTCAAGTCGATCGATCGTGCGAGACATTGTCTGCGCCTGAACGCGAGCGCGAGCGGCGAGCTCGGATTGGCTCAGGTCGCGGGAATCGAGCAGGTGCAGCACGATGAGTCCGGCGTGCGTGAGGCCCTGATCCTCGAGCGCCGCGTGCCAGGCGTTCTCGACGAGACGCGCGGCAGTCGAGAGCAGACGGCCGGTTGGCCACTCCGACATCTCATCGCGCGAGTCGCGCGCTGCCGAATGATCGGTCATTCCGTGCCCGCGACAACATCCAGCAGCTGCTGACCGTACGACTCGAGCTTCTTCTCACCGATGCCGCTGATACCGGACAGTTCGTCGAGCGACTTCGGTTCAGACAGCGCGATGCCGCGAAGAGTCGCGTCGCCGAAGATGATGTATGCGGGCACCGACTGCTCCCGCGCGACACCCGCGCGCCACTCGCGCAAGCGTTCGAACAGCGGAGCAGCTTCCGCGGGCAGCGTGGCCGCGACTGCCGATTTCTTCGCCGCCTTCCGTGCGCGCTCGGGCTCGCGGCGAAACTGCACCCGGCGTGAGCCACCCAGCACACTCGCGCTCGCTTCGGTGAGCACCAGCGTGCCATAGCCATCGGAGTTCACACCGAGCAATCCCTGGGCGAGTAGCTGTCGCACCACGCCACGCCACTCCTGCTCACTCAGTTCACCGCCGATGCCGAAGGTCGTCAGGTTGTCGTGTTGCTGTTGCTCGACGCGCGCATTCCGCTTGCCAAGCAGGATGTCGATGATGTGCTGCGCGCCGAACTTCTGATTGCGTTCACGGGCCAGGCGCACGACGGTCGACAGCAGTTTCTGCGCCGGAATCGTGCCATCCCAGCCCTCCGGCGGACTGAGGCAGGTGTCGCAGTTGCCGCACGGCTCGGACTTCTCGCCGAAGTACCCGAGCAGTTGGACGCGACGGCACTCGAGGGTCTCGCAGAGGGCGAGCATCGCATCCAGGTGCTGCGAGAGCCGGATGCGGTGGGCCCGATCCCCCTCCGACTGGTCGATCATGCGTCGCTGCTGCACGACATCCTGCAGTCCGTAGGCGAGCCATGCCGTGGATGGAAGCCCGTCGCGTCCGGCTCGACCGGTCTCCTGGTAGTAGCCCTCCACGCTCTTCGGCAGATCGAGATGAGCGACGAATCGAACGTCCGGTTTGTCGATGCCCATGCCGAAGGCGATCGTGGCGACCATGACGATGCCCTCTTCCCGAAGGAACCTCGCCTGGTTTCGCGCTCGGATTGTCGAGTCGAGACCGGCGTGATACGGCAGCGCCGGGATTCCGTGCTCGGCCAGGAATTCAGCGGTCTTCTCGACGGACGCGCGGCTCAGGCAGTAGACGATGCCGGCGTCTCCGGGATGCTCGGTTCGGATGAGCGACAGCAACTGCTGCAACGGCTGATTCTTGGGTTCGATTCGGTACTGGATGTTGGGACGATCGAAGCTCGACACGAACTGCGCCGACCCGCCGAGATCGAGGCGACGCACGATCTCCTGATGCGTCTGTTCGGTCGCGGTCGCCGTGAGCGCGATGCGCGGGACATCCGGCCAACGCTCGTGCAGCACAGACAGCTGCAGGTAGTCCGGGCGGAAATCGTGGCCCCACTGCGAAACACAGTGCGCCTCGTCGATCGCAAACAGCGCGATGTTGGCTCGGTCGAGTAGTTCGCCCGTCGCATCCATGCGCAGGCGCTCGGGCGCGAGGTAGAGCAGGTCAAGTTGCCCGCTGAGGAACGCTGCCTCGACCCGCAGACGCTCGGCGCCATCCTGGGTCGAGTTGAGGAACGCCGCTCGCACACCGACGGCGTTCAGCGCATCCACCTGATCCTGCATGAGCGCGATGAGAGGCGAAATCACGACTCCGGTGCCGGGACGAACGAGGGCGGGAATCTGATAACACAGCGACTTACCGCCGCCCGTCGGCATCAACACGAGCGCGTCGCCACCACCGACGACCTGCCGGATGATCTCGGCCTGTTGCCCGCGAAAAGCGTCGTAGCCGAAAACCCGGTGCAGGATGTCGAGTGCCTCGGCATCCGCGGTTGATGGTGCATCAATTGTCGTCATGGTGTCAGAGCACCCTAACGCCCGGTGCCGACTTCATGGCGGCGTCTGCGCTCAGAAGCACAAGGTCTTCACGCATCGCCTGTGCAACGAGGATGCGATCGAATGGATCGCGGTGCTCCCAGTCGAGCGAGCCGGCGAGGGATGCGTGCGCCATTGAAATAGGTAGTGCGCCGAAGCCGAACCTATCGACGATGTCGGCCACGTTGTCGTCGAAATCCAGCTTGCCCCGTCGTCGCTTTGTCTCGATCTCGATTGCCGTCACCGCGCTCACGAAGATCTGATTCTCGGAGTTTGTCAGCACTGGGATCCAGTCCTCGCGCACCCGCGCGCTCCATGACGCCCACCAGACCAAAACGTGAGTGTCCACGAGTACCCGCATCATTCGCGAGTTCCCCACAGACGTTCCAGCTCTTCGTCTGGCGCAAACCAGTCGACTTCGGAAAGGGCACGCCACTGCTCAGGGTTCTTCAACGCAATCGACCCAGGCAGCGGCCGGTTCTTCGGAGCCTCGACAGCGATCATCCGAAACGTCGGCTTGCCATGCTTTGTGACGACTATCTCTTCTCCCGCGGCCGCGCGCTCTCCGAGTTCTGAGAGATGAGTCTTCGCCTCGTACAGGCTGACAACCGTCTTGCCGGGAACGGGAACTACCATGAGCCGATTGTCGCAGGTTTGGTCAAATCGACCAAAATTTCTCCGGAGCTACACCACCCGGTCGTACGCCTCTCGGAGCCATGCGATCAGTTGGTCATCGAGTTCCGCGCCGGCCAGCAGCTGGACCCGATGGGTGCACATCGCGTTCCAGGTGCCGGACGCCTTCAGTCGAACCGTCGTCGGCTCGCCCTTCAGCTTGAGACCAACGTCCATTCGGGTGGCGGTCGTTGCAACGACGGCGAATTTCTTACCGTTCCTGGTGAGTCCGATGTAGGTATCGGTGGGTTGGAGCGCGATGCCAGGGCCGAACTTCATCACGGTGGCCATCAGCTCGTCCCAGGTCAGTTGCCAGCCAGATTTGGGGCCCGCAAAGAACTTGTCGATTGCCTGTTCGTGGCTCGGTCGGCCAACGACGCTGTCGCGGAGGACCGACACGAGCGCCATGGCGTGGCCCGCGCCGAGGTCGTAGTCATCCTTCAGCCACGCGATGATCGGGCCCGCCTTGATCGAACCTTCCAGCAAGCCCTTCTCGCGAGCTATCTTCTCGAAGTCGCCGGGATCGAGACCGGTCTTCGCCTTGATCGAGTCGAGGTACGCCTGGAAGGTCATGCGCCCAAAGTTACTTGTCCCGGCACAGGTGGTCCAGCCGCGCATCCGAAGGTGTGCGTATCGAGACCCGTCCAGCGGGCTACTGGATCACCGGGATGACTTCTTGAGCGACTTCTCGGGCACGGGCGCGTTGCCCGCCGCGCGCTGCTCGCGGTAGTACTCGCGTGCTTCGTTCTGCCGCTCGAGTTCGACGCCGGTCGCGATCGCGGCGCGCAGGTGCTCCGGCGCATAGCCGAACGCATCGACCAGGTCCTGTGCGTGAGGGCGAACACGCGCAATGAGTCGATCGAGGTATGCGGTTACGGCCTGGGCGCGCTGGGGCGACATTCGTCCGTTGATCAGGTACCAGGCGAGGTGCTTCTCGAGCAGCCCGAGACCGAAGATGTCGCGCAGCCAGGTCAGAACCTGCCTGGTTCCGTCGTCCTTCACGTTCTCGAGTGCGCGGGTAAACGCCTCCCACTGCAGCAGCTCGGCGTGTGCCCGGGCGGCTTCGATGAGCTCGTTCTGCTGCGAGTTGAACAGGTCCGCGGCGGCCTTCTTCGAGAGCTTGGATGCCGGACGGAGCCGCGACGCCAACTCGGCAACCATCGACTCGACCCGGTCGGTCAGCAGCACACGCTGCGTCTCCGTCTCGCGAAGTTCGGCAACACTGCGAGCGGTCGACCCGAAGTCGCGAACACGCTGGCCCAGGATGCGAAGTCCGGCACCGTGGTATGCCTTCGCCGCGCCCTGCGCAACGGCGAATCGGGCGAGCGCAGCCGCATCCGCACCCTTGAACTGCTTGGCGTAGTCGCTGAGTAGCCGCTTGGCCACCAGCTGCAGCAGGACGTTATTGTCGCCCTCGAAGGTCACGTAGATGTCGAGATCGGCGCGCAGTCCGGTAAGTCGGTTCTCGGCGATGAAGCCGGCCCCACCGCAGGCCTCGCGAGCCTCCTGCAGGATGTCGAGTGCCGCCCAGGTCGACAGCGGTTTGAGCGACGCAGCGAGAGTCTCGAGGTCTTCGCGTTCCTGCGGGGTATCGTGCTTGCCGCTGAATACGCCGTCGAACTTGATGAGGAACTCATCGTGCGCGAAGTTCATGGCATAGGTCGTTGCAAGACGAGGAATGAGCCGGCGCTGGTGCCGGCCGTAGTCGAGGATGACCTGCTCTTCCTCGTCCGGGCCCGCGAACTGCCGACGCTGATTACCGTAGGTGACGGCGATCTTGAGTGCCATCGCCGAAACAGCGGATGCTGCACCGTCCAGTGAAACGCGACCCTGCACCAGGGTGCCGAGCATCGTGAAGAAGCGGCGTCCGGGGCTGTCGATCGGCGAGGAGTATGTTCCATCCTCCGCAACATCGCCGTATTTGTTCAGCAGGTTCTCGCGCGGCACACGGAGGTTCGTGAAGTGCAGTCGACCATTGTCGATGCCGTTCAGACCACCCTTCGGGCCGTCATCCTCGCCGCCGATGCCGGGCAGGAATTCGAAGTTGTCATCGCGGATCGGTACGTAGAAACAGTGAACGCCGTGATTGACGCCGCCCGTGATCAGTTGCGCGAAGACGGTAGCAGCCTTGCCGTGCTGGCCGGCATTGCCGAGGTACTCCTTCCAAGCCGCACGGAAGGGGGTGTTGATGACGAATTCCTGGGTTTCGGGATCGTAGGTCGCGGTCGTGGCGACGGATGCAACATCCGAGCCATGCCCCGTCTCCGTCATTGCGAACGCCCCGGGAATCTTGAGGCTCATGATGTCCGGAAGGAACCGATCGTGCTGCGGTGGGGTTCCCAACTGCAGCACTGCGGAAGCGAAGAGGCCCCACTGAACGCCGGACTTGATCTGGAGCGACGGGTCAGCGGCGACGAGCTCCTCGAAGCCCGCGATGTTGCCGCCGTTGTCTTCGCCCCCGCCGAGACGCTTGGGGAACGCGCGGTGAACAGCGCCGCGCTCGACCAGCAGGTGCATCTGCTTGAGCGTCCGCTCCCGCTGCTCGGCCAGCTTCAGATCGGGAAGATTGTGGAAGGCGGACTCCTTCGAGAGTTCGCGCGCTTCGCGTCGAACGTCCTTCCAGGTTCCGAGGAGCTGATCGCCCAGGCTGTCGACATCAACCGAGACATCCGTGGCGCTGCGCGACAGCTGCTTATCCACCTCAGCATCAACGTTGACCGGCGTCGTCGATCGTGCCGCCGGATCGCGCTTGACCTTCTCGCGGGGTGCGACGTCAACCATGGTTACTCCTCTTCGTCCTCGCGCGCTGGCGCCGTGAGTGACGGCCATTTCTGGCCATCGCCGCGACGCCACCGCCGACGGCCGTCTCGGCCGTCGATCCCAATCTCAGGGACCCTGCATGAGCAACGGTAGGCATCCTCACCCAAAAGTGGCAATGCGTGGGCTGGAAGCTACAAAACCACCCGGGACAGCACCGGATGGCCTGTGCGTATCGGCAATCGGCCATTTCCGCGGCCGGTATATAGTTAACACACATCAACTAATTCCGGCGCCGACGAAGACGCCTCAGAACCTGGAGGCCCTTTTCGTGGCTGAGAAAGCTGCCCGCAGGGGCGCGTTTCACAAAGATCACCCTCGCTATAAGTGGATCGCGCTGAGCAACACCACCCTCGGAATCCTGATGGCGACCATCAACGGCTCCATCGTGCTGATCTCGCTGCCGTCGATCTTCAAGGGCATCAAGATCAACCCGCTCGATCCGGCCAACACGAGCTACCTGCTCTGGATGCTCATGGGCTACATCCTCGTGACCGCGGTTCTCGTGGTGAGCTTCGGGCGACTCGGTGACATCTACGGTCGGGTGAAGATTTACAACCTCGGGTTCGTGATCTTCACGCTCGCGGCGATCGCGCTGTCGCTCGACCCGTTCACCGCGGGCAGCGGCGCGCTCTGGCTCATCCTCTGGCGCGTCGTCCAGGCCGTCGGTGGTTCGATGCTGTTTGCCAACTCGACCGCAATCCTTACGGATGCGTTCCCGCCCGACCGGCGAGGATTTGCCATCGGACTCAATCAGGTCGCCGCCATCGCGGGAACCTTCCTCGGACTGATCGTCGGCGGCATCCTGGCATCCGTCGACTGGCACCTCGTGTTCATCGTGAGCGTGCCGTTCGGCCTCATCGGAACTGTCTGGGCGTATGTCTCGCTGCACGAGACGAGCACCCGGGAACCGAATGCGAAGGTTGACTGGCCCGGCAACATCATCTTCGGCGTTGGACTCACTGCCCTCCTCGCTGGTATCACCTACGGCATCCAGCCATACGGAAACAGCAGCCAGGGCTGGGGCAACCCGTGGGTGCTCGGCGCGATCATCGGCGGAGTCGTGCTGCTCGTGTTCTTCGTGCTACTCGAGTTGCGGGTCAAGCAACCAATGTTCGACATGCACCTGTTCAAGATCCGAGCGTTCGCATGGGGCAACATCGCGGGCCTGGTCGCTTCCGTCGGTCGAGGCGGGTTGCAGTTCATGCTCATCATCTGGCTGCAGGGCATCTGGCTTCCACTGCACGGCTACTCATACGAGAGCACGCCATTCTGGGCGGGCATCTACCTACTGCCCCTGACGGTGGGGTTCCTGGTTTCCGGACCGCTGTCCGGATCCCTGTCCGACCGGTTTGGTCAGCGCACCTTCGCGACGATCGGCCTTCTACTGGTCGCCGCGTCTTTCATCGCGCTGCTACTCATCCCCGTGAACTTCAACTACTGGGAGTTCGCGATCATCACGTTCCTGAATGGAATCGGCTCCGGCATGTTCGCGGCACCGAACCGAACGTCGATCATGAACTCGGTGGCCGCGAGATCGCGAGGCGCTGCGTCCGGCATGACGGGTACCTTCCAGAACGCCGGAAACTCGCTCTCCATCGGTGTGTTCTTCTCACTCATGATCGCGGGCCTCGCCTCGACCCTGCCAAGCGCCCTGTTCAAAGGATTGACCGCACACGGCGTCCCGGTGGCAAACGCTCACCTTGCTGCGGCGACGCCTCCGGTGGGGAACCTGTTCGCAGCGTTCCTCGGGTACAACCCGATTGCAGCGCTACTCCAGGGGGTCAAGGTGCCGCTTTCGTCGCTGTCCTCGAGCGATGCGGCGGCGCTGACCGGGAAGGCGTTCTTCCCGCAGCTCATCTCTGAGCCGTTCCACGCCGGACTGATCATCGTGTTCGTCACCGCGGCGATCCTCTCGGTCATCGGCGCGGCGGCATCCATTGCGGCCGGCGGTAAGTACATGCACATCGACACCGAGCGAGTGAAGGTCGTGCACGACGAACCCGTGGATGCCGCACTGAGCGATGTCTAAGGCCGAGGGACACAAGAAGCTCCTTGAGCAGGCCGTGCCGGACTCGGTTCCGGCACGGCTGTCCCTCGTGGTCGGGCGACTGAATCGGCGGCTCGCCGCGGCGCCCGGCGGCCTCAGCCACGGACTGCTGATGTCGGTGGCGACCGTCGCCAAGCGCGGGCCACTGAGGCTCGCCGAACTCGCGCAGCTGGAGCAGGTCTCGGCGCCGAGCATGACGCGCACGGTGTCCGAGTTGGAAACCCGCGGGCTAGTGGTGCGCAGCGTCGACCCCGACGACGGCCGGGCGTTTCAGGTTGAGGTGACTCCCGCCGGGCTGGAAGCCATCCTGCGAGCTCGGGAGGCCCGGGCTCAGGTGATCGCGCACATGCTGAGCGGCCTCGACGTCGCGGATGTCGCGAGCATCGAGGCCGCTCTGCCAGCGCTGGAGCGGGCGACCGACCCGAGCTAGGACGTCGCCTTGGAGCCAGGCTTGGTGGTCGGCGCGGTGCGCACAACGCGGCCGGACTTGATTGCCTCCTCGGCCTCGAGCAGGCGCGCGTGCAGCTCGGTAGTCAGCTGGTGGATCTCCTTGGTGAGTTGCGTGTTGTCGGCCAGTTCCTTCTCCTGGGAGACGAAATCATGGTCGGCCTTGGCCTGGGCGAAGGCCCCTTGCCGGTTCTGGGCAATCATGACGAACGTGCTCAGGAAGATCGCCTCCAGGCTCACGATTAGCGTAAGCAATTCGAAGGGAGACTTGTCCAGGCCGAACAGCCCGGTGATGATCCACACCCCGAAGATAATGATGTGCGCGTAGACGAAGCGCATCGATCCCGCGAATGTCGTGATGGCGTCCGCGACGCGCAGCTGAACGCTGGCAGCTCTGCGCTCGGCTTCCTGCAGCACTACGGGCGTGTGTGCCTCCTGGACGACACGCGTCGGCAGCGTTGAATGGTGGAGCCGACTCTTTCGCGATTTCGGGTCGGTCGGTACAGATGGCGTTGCAGTTGGTGCGCTGGACATGGTGACTCCTTCTGGTCAGAACCCATGATGCGGCAATTACCGGTGCGAATAGCGCAGCGGATTACTCAAATATCCGGTGCGTCGCTACTCAAATGTAGATAGCCGGGTCGGCGTATTCGAGATCGATCGCCGCGGTCGCGTCGCGGGGGCGAGCCACGGCGGGAATTCCGGTGAGCACGGAGTCGGCTGGAGCATCCGCGACCACTACGGCCTGCGCGCCAACGACCGAGTTCGCGCCGATCGTCACGGGCCCGAGAATCGTTGCGCCCGTGCCGATGACCACGTCGTTGCCGATCGTCGGGTGACGTTTTCCCGCACTCGCGCTACGGCCGCCGAGGGTGACACCGTGGTAGATCATCACGTCGTCGCCGATCTCGGTCGTCTCCCCGATGACCACGCCCATGCCGTGATCGATGAAGAAACGGCGGCCGATAATCGCGGCAGGATGGATCTCGACGCCGGTGAGAAACCGGACGAACTGCGAATGGATGCGCGCGGGAAGCTTGAGGTGCCACCGCCACAGCAGGTGAGCCCAGCGATATCCCCAGACGGCGTGCAGCCCAGGATAGGTCAGCCAGACCTCGAAGCCGTTGCGCGCCGCCGGGTCACGGCGTCGCGCCGTCGCGATGTCCTCGCGGGTTCGAGCGAACAACCCCATAGCCATGACGTACCGTTGCGCTAGTCTGCGAGGTCCTCGTACAACACGGTCGAGAGGTAACGCTCGCCGTAGCTCGCCACGATGACCACGATGGTCTTGCCAGCGTTTTCCGGTCGCTTTGCCAGTTCGACAGCGGCGTACACGGTGGCACCGGAGGAGATCCCGGCGAGGATGCCCTCCTGGGTTGCGAGGCGACGTGCCATTGTGACCGACTGGTCGATATTGACGTCGATGACCTCGTCGTACACATCGCGATCGAGGATATCCGGGATGAAGTTTGCACCGATTCCCTGGATCTTATGGGGTGCGGGAGAGCCACCGTGTAGCAGCGGCGACTCCTCGGGTTCGACCGCAACGATCTGCACGCTTGGCTTCTTCGACTTGAGGTAGCGTCCGGTTCCTGTGACCGTCCCGCCCGTTCCGACGCCAGCGACAAAAATATCTACCGCGCCGTCGGTGTCGTTCCACACCTCGGGACCCGTGGTTGCCTCGTGGATCGCCGGGTTAGCCTCATTCGAGAACTGCTTGGCGAGGATCGCGCCGGGAGTCGTTGCGACGATCTCCTCGGCCGCGGCGAGCGCGCCGCGCATGCCGTCGGCACCAGGAGTCAGCACGAGCTGCGCTCCGTAGGCACGCAGCAACATCCGTCGCTCGCGGCTCAGGGAATCCGGCATCGTCATGATCGCCTTGTAGCCGCGCGCGGCAGCAACCATCGCGAGCGCAATGCCGGTGTTGCCACTGGTCGACTCGACGATCGTCCCGCCCGGCTTCAGCGCGCCAGATTTTTCGGCAGCATCCACGATCGCGACACCGAGCCGGTCTTTTACGCTGGCCGAGGGATTGTAGAACTCGAGCTTGGCGAGGACTGTGGCGCCGGCACCATCCGTGACCTTGTGCAGCCGGACCAACGGTGTGTTGCCGAAGATTTCGGTGATGTCGTTGTGGATGTTGGCGGCCACTTGATGTCCTGTCTCTCGATTGACTAAAGAGGTGCACGCAGAAGCCTAGAGCGCGCGCCGGGGTGTTGCCTGTTTGTGTCGGACACCGTTGCGTGCCTGGGCTCCGAGATGCGAAGTGCTATCTACTTAGACGACACGGCGTCCGAAGATGTGAGGTTCTATGGTCGCTACTACTCAGTCCGGGCTCAGGCGCTTTCCGAGTATGAGGGTCTGCTCCGGCTCGTAACCGAGATGCTCGTAGAGCTCAACGACCGACGAGTTGTCGTGCCGCACCATCAGCATGATCTTTGGGCAGCCGCGTTCAATCAACAGGCGCTCGGCCTCGGCCATGAGCGCTCCGCCGAATCCCTTGCCACGCTGAGCCTCGGCAACCGCGAAATACGACACCCAACCGCGGTGTCCGTCGAATCCAATCATCGCTGTTCCGACGACAATGCCGTCCACCTCTGAGATGAGGAATAGATCGGGCTGGACGGTCAGTTTGCGGGCGATGTCCTTATGGGGGTCGTTCCACGGCCGAGTCAGACCGCAGTCACGCCAGAGCTGAACCACCGCATCCGTGTCGCCTGGCTCGAAGGCGCGAATCACGTGGCCACCCGCGCGAACAGGACCGTGCGAACGGTGAATCGCTGCCGCAGCTCGCCGTCGCTCGTCAGCGTCTCGATCCGGAGCATCGCGCTACCGCGAGACGGATTGGATTTCGACGGGGTGACCGACTCGACGGTGATTTGCGCGTGGAGTCGATCTCCGGGGCGGGTCGGGCTCGGCCATGCCAGTTCGCCGCCGGCGCCAATGGTGCCACCAGCGATCTCCGGCCCCTGGGTGACGAGGAGGCGCATCGTAATTGCGGCCGTGTGCCAGCCGCTCGCGGCAAGTCCCTCGAAGAAGGTGGCTTTGGCTGCATCGGGGTCGGTGTGAAACGGCTGTGGATCGAACTGGGTGGCGAAGGCGATGATGTCCTCGGCCGTGACGGTGACTTCCCCCGTCACGTACTCGGCTCCGACTTTGATGTCTTCGAGATACAGGCTCACGGTTCAATGATCCCAGCACTCTCCTAATTCAGGAGATGGTGTGACGGGTGAGACAGAAATGACGGATGTTGCGCCCAGGCGTAACTGGGGCAACATCCGTCACATACCTCCTGAAAACGGAGAGTGGGTCTGGCTAGAGGGCGGCGAGGTCCTCGAGGAGGGCGTCACCGGGCGCGGCGAAGTCGACCGTTGCGGTGATCTCGGCCCGGTCGAGCAACTCGTCCATGCGACGACGACGCGCCTTCGGGATGAGCGTGACGACGGTGCCCTTCTTGCCCGCGCGACCGGTACGGCCGGAGCGGTGCAGGTAGGTCTTGTACTCCTCGGGCGCGTCCGCCTGGATGACCAGGGTGATGTCGTCGACGTGGATGCCGCGAGCGGCGACGTCCGTTGCGACGAGCACCTTCACTCGGCCGCTCGTCAGCAACTGGAGGTTGCGGGTACGACGCGACTGGTTGAGGTCACCGTGCAGCGAGGTCGACGGGATGCCGGCGTCCTCGAGCAGGTCGGACAGTTCCTCGGCAAACGCACGGGTGCGCGTGAAGACGAGCGTCTTGCCCTCGCCAGCGGCGAGTTCTTCGATGATGCGGCGCTTGTCGCGCTGCTCGATCAGGAGCACGCGGTGATCGATGGTCGAAGACGCCTGGTCTTCACCGGCAACCTCGTGCACGCTCGGGTTGGTGAGGTACTCGTTGACCAGCGTCGCAACACCCTTGTCGAGCGTCGCCGAGAACAGCAGGCGCTGCCCGCCCTCCTTGGTCTCGTTCAGGATGCGCTGCACCGGCTCGAGGAATCCGAGATCGCACATGTGGTCGGCCTCGTCGAGAACGGTAATGGTGACCTCGCTGAGGTCGAGTCGACCCTGCTCGATAAGGTCCTCGATGCGGCCAGGTGTTCCGACAATGATGTCGACGCCACGCTGCAGAGCGCTGACCTGGCGGTACTGCGGAACTCCGCCGTAGATCTGCGTGGTGAACAGTCCGACGCTGCGCGCGATCGGCTGCACGGTGCGGTCGATCTGCAGGGCGAGCTCGCGAGTCGGAGCGAGGATGAGGGCGCGGGGCTTGCGTCCCATCTGGCGGTTCTTGCCGCCGTTGTTCTCCATCAGTCGTTCGACCAGCGGAGCTCCGAAGGCGATCGTCTTGCCGGAGCCGGTCTTGCCGCGTCCGAGAACGTCGCGGCCGGCCAGGACATCCGGGATGGTCGCGGCCTGGATCGGGAACGGGGACTCGGCGCCGAGAGCGGCGAGCTCGCGAACGATGTTGCCGCCAAGTCCGAGGTCGGCGAAGGTGATGCCCTC
>DATAZU010000027.1:0-16117 GCA_036271875.1 Galbitalea sp. | reverse complement strand
ACGGAAAGACCACGCTCACCGCGGCCATTTCCAAGGTTCTTGCAGACAAGTACCCATCGGCCGTAAACCAGCCGCGCGACTTCGCGTCGATCGACTCGGCGCCGGAAGAGCGCCAGCGCGGTATCACGATCAACATCTCGCACGTCGAGTACGAGACCCAGAAGCGTCACTACGCTCACGTTGACGCACCAGGCCACGCTGACTACATCAAGAACATGATCACCGGTGCCGCTCAGATGGATGGCGCAATCCTCGTGGTTGCGGCAACCGACGGCCCGATGGCTCAGACGCGCGAGCACGTGCTTCTGGCCAAGCAGGTTGGTGTTCCTTACCTGCTGGTCGCGCTGAACAAGTCGGACATGGTCGACGACGAGGAGATCCTTGAGCTCGTTGAGCTTGAGGTTCGCGAGCTGCTCTCGAGCCAGGGCTTCGACGGCGACAACGCTCCTGTTGTCCGCGTCTCCGCACTCAAGGCTCTTGAGGGCGACGAGAAGTGGGTCCAGTCCGTTCTTGACCTCATCGAAGCAGTCGACGAGAGCATCCCGGACCCGATCCGCGACAAGGACAAGCCGTTCCTGATGCCGATCGAGGACGTCTTCACGATCACTGGTCGTGGAACCGTCGTCACCGGCCGCGCCGAGCGCGGAACCCTCGCTATCAACTCCGAGGTCGAGATCGTCGGCATCCGCCCGACGCAGAAGACCACGGTCACCGGTATCGAGATGTTCCACAAGCAGCTCGACGAGGCATGGGCCGGCGAGAACTGTGGTCTGCTTCTCCGTGGCACCAAGCGCGAGGATGTCGAGCGCGGCCAGGTCGTCGTCAAGCCGGGTTCGGTTACGCCGCACACCCAGTTCGAGGGCACCGCATACATCCTGTCCAAGGATGAGGGTGGGCGTCACAACCCGTTCTACGCGAACTACCGTCCGCAGTTCTACTTCCGTACCACCGACGTCACCGGCGTCATCACGCTGCCAGAGGGCACCGAGATGGTCATGCCCGGCGACACCGTTGGCATGACGGTTGAGCTGATCCAGCCCATCGCAATGGAGGACGGCCTCGGCTTCGCCATCCGCGAGGGTGGTCGCACCGTCGGTGCTGGCACGGTCACGAAGATCCTGAAGTAGTTTCTTCGCAGCAACAGATTTCTTCGCAACAACAAAGGGGTCGGGCCTTATGGCTCGGCCCCTTTTGCGTCCCATCCCACTGCGTCTGCTCCCACACGTAACGTTCGCGCCCGCCCATACGGGCTCGAACGTTACGTGCGGGAGCAGACGGCTTCTCCACGACAGGGGACCCCTGTGAGGAGTTGTCCCCGAATGCACCCGATCGGCTCAACGGCCCGTCACCGTCCGACAGCATCGGTGAATGTCTCAGCCGATTCCCGATCCCATTTACGTGCGAGATGGCGAACATCTCGACGCCTCCCCACAAACGCACGCCCGGCGTGCAGTCGCCGGAAGCGAGACCCGGTTGGCGCGTGGCGCCTACGTGCCAACCGAGCCATGGTTCGAACTCAACGCACGAGAGCGGTACCTGCTGACCATTCGCGCGACCGCGTCCACTCGTCGCAAAGGGATGGTCGTCTCGCACTGGTCCGCGGCGGCAGTGCACGGCCTTCCGATCATCGGCTCGTGGCCGACGAAGGTGCATTTGTCAATCGGTCATGTTTCGGGTGGACGGTCTCGGCGCGATGTCGTCAAACACGCGCTCGTAGTCAACGACAGCGACATCGTTGAGATCGATGGGATGCTCGTGACGTCGGTCGCCCGCACGGTACTCGATCTCGCGGTGTACGCGGACCGACTGACCGCCGTCGCCGCCGAGGATGCGGGCTCTGCTCATGGATCGGTTTGGGCGTGTGCCTCCGATGGTGCTAGTCGATGACCTGTGGGACAGCTATTTCGCGCGTGGCAACTTTCGCGGGGGCGCCCGCGCTCGATCGGTGCTGACATTTGCCACAACCGGTGCGGAGTCACCCTTGGAGTCCGTCAGTCGCGTCAACATGAGGAGGATCGGGTGCCCCACTCCCGAATTACAGGTTCCGATTCGTGACCACGCCGGTGAGATCGGCATTGCTGACTTCTATTGGCCGGCCTATCGGCTTGTTGGCGAAGCCGACGGCGACCTGAAGTATCTCGATCCACAATTTCGGGCTGGCAGGAACGCGGCGCACGTCTTCCTCGATGAGAAGCGCCGAGAGGATCGCATTCGAGCGGTTGGCGAGCGAATGACTCGGTGGCCCTGGTCGGTCGGGGTTAGCCCAACGGCGCTTCGAGATCACCTTCGTCGCGCGGGTCTCCCCGTCCCTTAGCGCGTTTGCCCCCGCCCCGAGCGTTTGCTCCCGTATGGACGGGGGCAAACGCGCCGCACGGGGGCAAACGTCGCGGGTACCTTGTGTTCAAGATGTAAAGACAACGTTAGGATTACCGGGCGGCCACGGATCTTGGCCAGTCAAGGACGATGGCGACGGAGCTGATACGGGTGCGATGGGGCGCGGTGCGGGGGTGACGCAGGAATCGGCAGCCGCCGGCGCGCTGCGGGCCTGGCGCTTTCGCGTCGCTCTTCGGCGGCTGGTTCGAGGCAATCGCCTGCTGCTGCTCGTTCTGACCGTCGCGGTGCTCGCGTCCACCGCTGTCACATCCGTCGGCCTGCTCATCACGGCTACCGAGCAGTCGGCGATCCGGACATCACTCGCGGCGGTGTCCTCCGCGCAGACCGAGATGTCGGTCAACATCGAGCAGACAAAGCTCGGGGTCGGCGCGACGGAGAAACGCGTCGATGGTGCCGTCGGCTCCCTGCTGGAGTCCGCCGCGACCGTAACCCGCACCGCCCGGGCGTACACGCAGCCCGCACCCGTGAAGGCCCCTTCCGGCTCCAGGGCATTCACTTATTTTGGCGAGCTCGGGGATGTCGCGAAACACGTCAAGATCCTGAGCGGCGTGCTGCCAACCACCACGCCCGGCGCGGGCGCGACCACGATGCCGGTGGCCATCCCGGACAATGCCGCCGCGAAGCTGCACCTTCACCTCGGCAGCACGTTCGCGTTCAGCGGCGGCACCAGAACCATCACGGTAAAGATCGTCGGCATCTATCGACTGCTGAAGCCCGCGTCGATCTACTGGTCGCAGGATGAACTCAACGGGAGCGGTCTCGACCCCAACTTTCAAATCGTCAGCGATTTCGAGGAGGTCTCGGCCACGGCATTCGGCCCCCTGCTCGTCGCGCCTGGCTCAATGGATGTTGCGGGCACGACGGCCGATCGGCTCGAGTTGGACTATTCCCCGCACTTCACAAAGACGGATGCCGACCAGCTGAGTCCGCTCATCTCGCGACTCCTGGTCGCCGGTTCAACGATCCCCTCCGATCTCGGCGGCACCGCGAACCAGCTGACGTTCTCGGGGAATGCCGCAGTACCGCTCGAGCAGATCGCCTCTGCGCTCGTCGTGACTCGCTCGACCGTCGTGGTCGTCACCCTGCTGCTGCTCGTGCTCTCGATTGCGGCGCTCGGGCAGGCCGCGCGGCTGTTCAACGAGTCACGGGCGGGCGACCGCGATCTCATGCGCGCGCGCGGGGCGTCGAGAGGTCAATTGCTCGGCATCGCTTTTCTTGAGGCAGCGGTGGTCGGCGTTCTCACCGCCGCAGTCAGCGCACCCCTCGCGCGCCTGGTCTACGCGATCATCGCCGCGCAACCGGCAATGGTTGCGGCTCATGTTCCCTCCGATTCCGGCCTGCCGGTGAGCGCTTGGCTCACATCCATCGCTCTCGGCGGCGTGTTCATCGTCGTTCTCCTGCTCTCGTTGCTGGGTCGCTCGGGGAGCTTCGTTTCCGCCGAACAGAACAAGTCCAGACCGCGGCGGGTGTCTGGCCTGCTTCGATCCGGCCTCGACCTCGGAGTCGTCGCCCTCGCGATCGTCGCGTTCTGGCAGCTCTCGATCTATCGGAGCCCGGTCGGTGCAACGGCGAGCCTCTCGGTCGACCCGGTTCTCGCAGCGGCGCCGGCGCTCGTGCTTCTCGCCGGAGCGCTGCTCGCGGCCCGGCTGTTCCCGCTGCTCGCGCGCCTGATTGACTGGTTTGGCTCACGATCATCCGGTGTGCAGTTCCGGCTTGCGTCCTGGGAAATCGGCCGCCGATCCGGGCGAGCGACGGCGGTGGTCCTGTTGCTGACGCTCGCGCTCGCGGTTGGCACGTTCGGCGAAACGTTCCTCGCGACCTGGCAGCAGTCGCAGGTCGATCAGGCCACATACGCCGTCGGTCCAACGGTTCGCGTTCCCGCTGTCGGCACCGAGGGTGGTGCGCAGCGCGCGAGCCTCACCAGGGGCGCGACCGGCGTGCCGCAGCCGGTAATCCGTCGGGTTGCGGATGTTGCGCAAGACGGACAGGACGGCGAGGACACCAACGCGGTCGTGCTCGGCCTCACCGCGGGGGCACGCGAGATGCTTGACCGCGGCCCGTTGGCGAGCGAGGGTGGGGGAGTCCTGACGACGCAGCTGAAGGGAACCGCAACGCCGGTGGCGGGCATCCGGCTCCCGGGTGATCCATCCGGTATCCAGGCCGTCGTGCAGATTGGCAACGCCGATCAGACGCTGCCCGGCGTCTCATCGGACATTCACGCAGTAGTCCAGGATGGCGCCGGCTTGCTGACGACGGTCAACCTCGGCACGATTCCGGTCGACGGGGCCCCCCATACACTGGTTGCGACACTGCCAGCCCTGTCGAAGGGTCAGACGCGTCCGCTGCCCCTCGAATTCGTTGGCCTGCAGGCGGGGGTGTTCCTCGGCAATCAGGCGACCTACGTCAAGAACCCGCCCCTGCCGACGACCCTGCTGCTTGGTCAACTGGCGTCCATGGAACCCGCCTCGGACGGCACGTTCTCGACGCATCCGGCGACCGGTGCCGCGACATCCAGTTGGGGTGCAGGCAGTGCCGACGACTTCGATTCCCCGGCGCAGCGCATCACCGTGCCCGGCTGGCAGATCGCGCTCGGAGTTACGATTCCCGGCGACGTTCAGACCAACCCGGGCAACTACTCGATCACCGCGTGGCCCTCGGTTGATCGGGTGCCGGTGGTGCTCTCGACCGCTCTGGCTCATCAACTCCTGGTGACGGTCGGCACCGTCCTCACGCTCAACCTTGCCGACGGGTACGTCAACGTCGAAGTTGCCGCCGAGTCTGCGCTGGTTCCGGCAGCCGTCGACGGCTCGCTGCTGACGGCGAGCGCGGCGGCGGGAGCGGCATCCTCGAACCCGGACGTCGTTGTCATCGACCAGACCGCGCTCGAGCGGGCTCTCATCCAGAGCGGCGCCAGCGGGTCCATGGTCGATGAGTGGTGGGTGACGGTTCCGCCGTCAACTGCCGGGGCGTATGTGGCGGCGCATCCATCCGTGCAGGGCTCAGGGCCTGCGCGAAGCTCCGTACTGCTCGCCGCGCAGATGCAACAGGACCCGCTTCGGGTCGCAACCCAGGCCGCGCTCTGGCTCGCTATTGCTGCCGCTGCGCTGTTGGCCGCGATTGGTTTCGCGGTGCACTCCGCCTCAACCCTCGCGGCACGGCGCATCGAGCTCGCGCAGCTTCGCGCAATCGGTCTCTCTCGTCGGCGACTCGTGGGCTTGATTGGCGCGGAGTCGCTCGTCCTGTGCGTCCTCGGCGTGCTGTTCGGGCTCGCGGTCGGGCTGGGCCTCGGCCTGCTCGCCGGACCACTCATCGCCCTCTCACCGAACGGGACGCCCGCCGTGCCCGGCGTTCGGGTGGTCGTGCCATGGCTGGAAATTGCGCTTCTGGTCGTTGTCGTTGCACTCGTGCTGATCGCTGTCGTCGGCGCGGTTGCCCGCGGCCAGCGATCCGCAAACCCGGCGAACATCCTGCGGGAGGCGGATAACGGATGACTCCGACTCTGCTGTTGCGCCGCGCACGCCGTGATCTTGCCGTTCTCCTGGTCTGGATCGCGCTGGTCGCCTTCGCTGTCGTCCTTGCTGTCGGACAGCCGAGGCTGCTCCAGTCGACCATCGATCGAGGAGCCCGGCAGGCGGTCGCGACCGCGGGGAGCAATGCCGATGTCTTCGTGACCGCCACCGTGAGCCCGCACGCCGACAGCGAGGTTCCCCCAGTCAAACCCGCCGACATCGAGGGTCTGGCATCCGCGATCCCGCACCGCCTGCCCGGCGGTCTTCGCACCGTCCTCGACTCAAGCACGCTTTCGGTAGTAGGTCCGTCGACGCGCCTCGCCGCGGTCAACGGTGCGGTCCCGCCCGGGACATCACCGATCTCGTTGCAGGCAGCAATGATCACTCCCCAAAACAGCGGCGGGCTGAAGGTCATGCAGGGCCGCTTGCCGTCAACAGACGGCACCGGTAAAACGGTCGAGGTCGTCCTCTCCGCTGCCGTTGCGCGAGCGAGCGGCCTCACCGTCGGTAGCACAGCGACGGTGTCGACCATTCCGGTGTCCTCGGCCATCTCGGGCGGCGACCACCTCACGCTTCGGGTGGTCGGGATCGTGAGCGACTCGCGGGTTGCCGGTCGCGACTGGACCGACGTACCCAACCTCTGGGCCCCCACGGTGCCCAAGACCGTAAACTCACCGACCGAGCTCACGGTGCTGACGGATGTCTCGGGCGTGACCATTGCGGCCAGGCGGTACGCGAATCCGTTCAAAGCGACCGTGCATCTCCGGCTGGACGCGAACAAGTTCACCGCAGCGCGGGAGGCAGCGGTCAACAGTGAACTGGTTGCGCTCGCCGGGCACAGCGAACAGCTCTCCGGAAACTCCGGCGCGCAACTCGGCGTGGTGAGTGAATTCTCGCTCGCGCTCGGGACATTTCCGGCCGAGGAACGAGCGGCGATCGCGCAGATCTCGATCATGGTCGCCGGCGTTCTCGGAGTGGCTGCGGCTGTGCTTCTGCTGATCTCACGGATGCTCGTGCTGCGCCGGGAAGCGGACCTTTCCCTCGAGCGTGCGAGGGGTGCGTCCCTTGGCGCAATTTTCGCGAGATCGCTGACGGAGACGATTGTCGCAGAAGTGATCGGGACGGCGGTCGGACTCGCCCTCATCCAGCTGCTGTATCCGGGACGATTCATCGAGCCCTACCTCCTCGTGCTCGTCCTCGCCGTTGCCGGTCTCGCGGCACCGGTGCAAACGGTGCTGCTGGTGCGCGGAACGTGGACCGGTCGAAAGGTCCCGGCCAACCTGTCCGACCGGGTCGACCTCGAGCGACGGGCGCGCACGCGACGCATTGCACTCGAACTGACGATTGTCGCGCTCGCGATCGCCGCGTTCGTCTCGATTGCCACGCGCGGCCTGCTGGAGACCCAGACGAGTGGCGTTGACCCGCTGCTCGCCTCCGCCCCCGTGCTGCTCGCAGCAAGCGTCACTATCGTGGTGCTGCGGGTCTACCGCGTGCCCCTGCGAATCGGAATCGCGGCAGGCCGAAGGTCGACGGGCGCGCTCGGACTGCTCGCCGCGGTTCGCGCGCAGCGGTCCATTGCGGTGCTGCCGCTGCTCGCGCTCAGTCTGGCGGTTGCCCTCGCTGTTGGCGGCGGACTGCTCGCAAGCACCGTCTCGGCGGGACAGGAGACGGCGTCCTGGCAACGAATCGGGGCGGATGTCCGCGTGCGCGATACGCCGACCCCCGCACAGCTGCGGGCGCTCGCGAAGACGCCCGGGGTCATCGCGGCAACCGGAATCCATGCGTATGCCGGGCTCCAGTTCCGCCTGAGCAGCGGCACAAATTTCGCGACGCTCGTTGCCGTGGATCCCGGCTTCGGACGGTTTGTCAGTCGTCTGCCGAATGCGGCGGACGCATCCGGCATCGCGGCCCTGAACAAGCTCACCGCGCACGGCGCGAACTCGGGCGCGCTGCCGGTCGTCGTTGGCAGCGCGCTTGCGAATCAAATCACGACGGGTGACGTCGGCGTCTATGTCGGGGTCAGGTTTGTGCCGATCAAAGTCGTCGGCGTGACAAACTACAGTCCGTCTGGCTACTTCGACGCGCCCTTCGTATTCGTGGACAGATCGGCTCTGGCCGCGCGGATCGGCAAGACGGTAAACCCGGACATCGTTCTCGCAATTGGACCGCGTGCGGCATCCGCTGCCGCCGAGCTCCATGTTCCCGCATCCGCCATCCACACCAGGGCCGACTGGCTCTCAGCGAGGCGACGTCTGGCCCTCGTGAGCGGTGTGAACGAATCGATCACCTCTGCGACCCTCGCAACTCTGCTTCTCGCGGTGCTTGCGCTCATCGTCACGGTGCTTTCCGGTGCGCGAGAACGCGGCCGCTCTCTCGGTCTCATCCGCACGCTCGGGCTGCCGGCGCGTCTGGGATGGTGGCTTGCCCTCGCCGAACTCGCGCCCGTTCTGGTTGCCGCCCTCGTCGGCGGAATCGTCTCCGGAGTCGGGATTGTGCTGCTGCTTGAACCGGCGATGGGCCTGCGTCAACTCGCGGGCGGAATCGGGGACCCGGCACCGACCATTTCGCTGGCGCTGCTCGCCGCGCTTGTCGGGGCCGCGGTCGGCTTGCTGCTGCTCGCGGTGCTGATCGAAATTTTGGTGCGTAGGCGCGACCGACTGAGCGAAGTACTACGGGTAGGAGAAACACCATGACGATGGCAAGTGCGCTGCAGCGTCCCTCGGGAGCCGCGGCACAGTATGGCGCGGATGCCCTGATCGTGTGCGACAACATTGTGCGCATCTATCAGGTCGAACGGATCGAGGTGCAGGCGCTCCAGGGACTCGACCTGCTGGTGCGCAAGGGCGAGATGGTCGCGATCGTTGGAGCATCCGGATCGGGAAAATCCACGCTGCTCAACGTGCTCTCCGGCCTCGATGTGCCGACCGCGGGTCGAGCATCCGTCGCCGGGTGGGATTTGCAGCGGATGTCGGCGAAGGATCGCCTGACCTACCGGCGAAGCGTCGTCGGGTTTGTCTGGCAACAGACCGCGCGCAACCTGCTGCCATACCTGACCGCCGCCGAGAATGTTGCACTTCCGCTCGCCTTCTCCGGTGCGAGCGCGAAGAGCCGGGCGGTGCGGGCCGCGGAACTGCTGGACACGCTCGGAATGGGCAATAAGGCATCCCGCCGTCCCGGTGAGCTCTCGGGCGGAGAGCAGCAGCGCGTCGCAATCGCGGTAGCCCTCGCCAACCGACCCCAGGTCCTGTTCGCCGATGAACCCACCGGCGAACTCGACTCCGCGACCGGCGAGGAGGTATTTGCGGCGCTCCGTTCGGCCAACACCGACCTCGGTGCGACCGTGGTGATCGTGACGCACGACGCCGAGGTGTCCAATCAGGTCCAGCGAACCATCGCCATCCGAGACGGGCGCACGTCGTCGGAGGTCGTGCGGCGCACCGAGGTCAACGCCGAAGGTCAGTCCGAGATCATCGCCGAGGAATACGCCGTACTCGATCGCGCCGGGCGCCTGCAGCTCCCCGGGGACTTCAGGCGCACGCTCGGCCTTCGCGACCGAGTGCGGCTCGAATTGGAGCCCGATCACGTGGGCGTATGGCCGGACGGATCCTCGGCAAGAGACGCCAAGTCGACCGACGGGGACACGAAATGACCATCGAATCGTCGACACAGCCTGTCCCGCTCGTCACGGTCGAGCACGTGACCAAGACCTACAGATCGGCGGCCGGCGCTGTGGCCGCCCTCTCCGATGTCTCGTTTACCATCGCGCCGGGCCAGCTTGTCGCGCTCGTCGGGCGTTCCGGGTCCGGCAAGACCACACTGCTCAACTGCGTCGGCGGGTTGGATGAACCGACATCCGGTCGCGTCGTGGTGAACGGCAAGGATGTCACGACCATGGATGAGGCGGCACGCACCGCTCTCCGGCGCGATGAGCTCGCGTTTGTCTTCCAGACCTTTGGACTCGTCCCGATGTTGTCCGCATCGGAGAACGTCGGTCTGCCGCTGCGACTTCGCCGGGTGCCTGCGGCCGAACGAGAGGAGCGCGTCGGTCACCTGCTCGACCTGGTTGGCCTCGCGGGGTCTGCCGCACAGCGCCCGGCCGAATTGTCAGGCGGCCAGCAGCAGCGCGTGGCAATCGCACGGGCCCTCGCCAATTCACCCCGGCTGCTCATTGCGGACGAACCGACGGGGCAGCTCGACGCCGACACCGGCGCGGCCATCATGGCGCTTCTGCAATCCGTAGTCCGGACTGAGGGAACGACCGCGATCATCTCGACGCACGACGTGAGCGTCCAGGCGCTTGCCGACCACACACTCCGGCTTGCGGACGGCGTGCTCGTCGCTCGGCACGCATCCTGAGAACCCTCACAGTTAGTTTCTTCAGCGTCGAGATTCTGCGAGTATCGGGCACATGAACGCACGTCCGATCCTGCTCGTCGTGGAAGACGACGCCGAAATGCGGAAACTCCTTACCCGCGGCCTCGACGCGGAGGGCTACGACGTGCGGGCCCTCGACAACGGGGTCGATGCGCTGATCGCGACCAAGTCCGAGGTCATGTCGGGCGCCATCGTTGATGTGATGCTGCCCGGGATGTCCGGCTTCGAGATCTGCCGAAGGCTGCGCGAGGGAGACGAGACGTTCCCGATCCTGCTTCTCACCGCTCGAGACGCCGTGCAGGATCGGGTGTTCGGACTGGACAGCGGCGCGGACGACTACCTGACCAAACCCTTCGACTTCTCCGAACTGCTCGCTCGAGTGCGTGCCATGCTGCGACGAAACACGAACACCGACAAGTTGCGAGTGGGTGTCGGCAAGCTCGTCCTCGACTCAGAGACGCTGCGGGTCACCCTCGGCGATACCGTCATCGCGACCAGCCCGAAGGAGTTTGCCCTGCTGCGCCTGCTCGCACAGGAGGCCGGGACGGCGGTGAGTCGGCAGCGCATCCTTGAGTCGGTCTGGGGTGGCGCGCAGCACATCGATCCCAACATCGTTGACCAGTACATCAGCTACCTGCGGCACAAGTTCGATCCGGCGGAGTGCGGGTTCCGAATCGTCACCGTTCGCGGCAGCGGTTACCTCATCGAGGCGAAGCAGACCGCGAAGCAGACGGCGGGGCAGCGCGAGTGAAGTGGCAGCGCGGTCAGACTATCCGTGGCCGCATCACGCTGTGGAGCGTCGGAATTGCGGTTGTCCTGGCTTCCGCCGCGGGGTTCGCCTTTCTCGCCGGAGTGAACACCTTCGTCGCTTCGACAACTCGAACGCTGCTGTCGAGCGACGGGGCACAGTATGAGTCGCTGATCCAAAACGGGGAAACCGCGAGCCTTCCGACACCGGGCGAGGAGCAACTCATCGCCGTGGTCAACCCGGACCACCAGGTTCTCACCTCAAGCCTGCCGCACAGTCTGATGCATCGCATCGCGACACTCGAGAAGCTGGATCACGGCCTGCACACGGTCAGCGTGCCTCACCGGATTCAGTACGACGTCGTAAATGAGGTCATCTCAACCGGCTCGGGCGACTGGCACATCATCGAAGCACGCAATCGCGCATCCGGCCAGGTCGTGCTCAACGGCCTGGAGCTGGTTCTCGTCATCGGTGTGCTCGCGCTGGTCATCGGATTCGGAGTCGCCTCCTGGATCGTGAGCGGTCTCGCCCTTCGGCCGGTCAACCGGATGCGCGAGCAGGCGAGCCGGCTCTCGCAGTCGGCGACGGCAGGCACGCTGCCGGTCGGCCCGGCGCGGGACGAACTGTCCGCCTTGGCCAAGACTCTGAACGAGTTCATCACGTCGGTGAGGTCTGCATCCGATCGGGAGCGTCAAATGATCGCGGATGCGAGCCACGAACTGCGCACCCCGGTTGCTGTCCTGCGCACCCAGCTGCAGCTCGCGCACCTTTCGACCGGAGACGCGGATGCACTCGAGCGGGAGATTACCGCGGCCGAGGGAACCCTGGACCGGTTATCGAACCTGACGACAAGCCTGCTCACGCTATCGAGGATCGAGGCGAGCGATCCCGCGCCGAGTACCTCGGGTGAGGTGCTGCTCGCCGAATTCTACGGAAGCATGGACCGGGCGATCGTCCTCGGGTCAGCCCAGGCGGTATCCGTTGACTTCACGACGACCGGTGTTGGTCCTTCCGCTGCCATTGCGATTCTTCCGGCGGATTTCTCGGGCCTCGTAGACAACCTCGTCGTGAACGCGATCGTCGCGTCGTCGCGTGGTTCGTCGGTCGGGGTGAACCTCACCCGAAAAGGGCAAAACCTCGAACTCACCGTCACGGACTCCGGTCACGGCGTGCCGGACAGCTTCCTGCCTGTTGCGTTCGACCGCTTCAGCCGAGCGGCGACATCGCGACCCAGACCGACAGGTGGGAGCGGTCTCGGACTCGCCATCGTCAAGGCGATCGTCACGAGAAGCGGCGGCGATGCCAAACTTCGGCAGCGGCCGGAGGGTGGTCTCATCGCAACCGTCGTGCTCCCGCTCCTCCCGGACTAACCGCGCCCTGGCGCCGCGTCCGCTGTGCGTGACCTGTGAGAAGTCTCAGGCCGAGGGGCCGGTTCTCGCACGGGTGCCCCAGAACGGTCCATCACTCTTGAGGAATGACCACGACCGCTCCGCTGCGCATCGCGCCGTCAAGGCCGTCCACGCCACGCCCGGTCGAACTCCTTCGTCGCATCCTGGGATCGCGGTGGGGTCTGCCCATCGTTCTTGGCATTTTTGGCACCGCGGTCGCCTCGATTGGATCATGGATCCCGTCGTACTGGGGTGACGAGGCAGCGAGCGTGATGTCCGCCGAGCGGAGCCTTCCCTCACTGTTCCGGATGCTCGGCCACGTGGATGCGGTGCACGGCACGTACTACGTCTTCCTGCACTTCTGGATCGGCGCGTTCGGCGCATCCGAGTTTTCGACGCGGTTTCCGAGCGCGATCGCGGCAGGTTTTCTTGTCGCTGGTACCTTCGTGCTCGGGCAACGACTCGCCAGGCGCTCGGTCGGCGTTGCCGCTGCGCTGTTCTGCGCTGTGCTTCCGCGCATCGACTACCTCGGTGCCGAGACTCGGTCGTACGCCTTCTCGACCGCAATCGCTGTCTGGCTGACGGTGCTGCTACTCGAACTGATTCGGCGAAGCGCGTCGAGTCGACTTCCATGGATCGCCTACGGCGTCGGGGTGGCGGCGGGACTCTACGTGTTTCTGTACCTCGGCCTGCTAATCCCCGTGCACGCGGCGTACCTACTGTCGTCACGTCGATTTACGCCGCTGCGGAGGCGTTGGCTGCAGGCGACCGTCCTCGCCGTCATCCTGGCGCTGCCCATCGCGTGGTTTGGATATCTCGAGCGTCAACAGATCGCGTTTCTCGCACATCGCAACTATGTGAGCTTCGTCAACATCGTTGTGGCGCAGTGGCTCGGTAACGGATTCCTCGCCGTCGTGGTCTGGGCGCTTGTGATCCTCGCGGCTGTCAGCGCAACCCTCGCGTGGCGACGGTGGCGCGAGCGCTCCGAGCTCATTGTGCTGTCCGCGCTCTGGGTGGTTCTTCCGACGCTGGCGCTGTTGGCCCTCAACCTGGTTACTCCGACTTATAACCTTCGCTACCTGTCGTTCAGTGCGCCGGGGCTCGCGCTCCTGACCGTCGCGGGAGCGTTCCGCCTGAGGGCGAAGTGGATGAAAGTTGGCGCACTTGGAGCGATCGTTGCGCTGGCCATCCCGACGGATATCGGCCAACGCGAGCCGTTCGCAATGCCTCACGGTTCCGACCTCTCGCAAACCGCCTCGATCATCGGCGCGGAGGCGCATCCGGGCGATGCGGTTGTGTTCGATCGCACGACGCTCCCGTCTGAGCGGCCGCGGCTGGCGCTCCACCTCTACCCCAGCGACTTCGTCGGGCTGAAGGACGTCGCGCTCAGAACCCCGTACCGCTCGCGCGACCATCTGTGGGACACGACCTGGCCCCTCGACCAGGTTGCGCAGCGGCTGAACGGCGTCAACACGGTCTGGCTGCTCGAACTCAACGGCAGTACCGACAACAGGCAGGGCACAGACGTTCGCACGCTCCGGCAGTTGGGTTACCGCATCGCATCGCAGCAGACCGTATTTCACACGATCATCTATAAATTCACGGAGGGCAACTGATGGCAGATACGCTCGTGATCGTCCCGACCTACAACGAGGTTGAGAATCTGTCCGGGATCGCGGACCGGGTCCTCGCGGCCAGCGATCGAGTCGAACTGCTCGTGGTCGACGACAACTCACCAGATGGCACGGGAGAACTCGCCGACCAGCTCGCCGAGGCAACACCCCGCATCCACGTGTTGCACCGGGCAACGAAGTCGGGGCTCGGTGACGCGTACCGCGCGGGTTTTGCCTGGGGACTCGAGCACGAGTTCGACGTGCTGGTTGAGATGGACGGGGATGGTTCGCATCGCCCCGAGCAACTTCCTGCACTACTCGCCGAGATCGACGAAGCGGATGTTGTGGTCGGGTCGCGCTGGGTGGCCGGGGGTGGTGCTCCCAACTGGGAGCTGCGCCGATCGCTGCTATCACGGGCGGGAAGCCTCTACGCGCGCCTCGCGCTCGGCCTTCCGTATCGGGATGTGACGGGCGGCTTCCGCGCCTACCGGCGTGGCGCGCTCGCTCGACTCGACTACACGAGCGTGCGTGCGCAGGGCTACTGCTTCCAGATTGAGATGCTGTGGCGAGCATCCGAGGCCGGTCTGGTCATTCGTGAGGTCCCGATCCAGTTCGCGGAGCGGATCGCGGGGAAGTCGAAAATGAATCTCTCGATCGTGGTCGAGGCGGTCGGCCGTGTGACGCTCTGGGGAATCGGAAACCTTCCGACGCGTATGGGCAGGGCGCTTCGGGGCTCAGAGACGGATAGCCTTTTGGCTGATGCCAACACTTCCCCTCGAACACCGCTTCACGGCGGGCTTGCTCCTGCTCACAGTGTCGACGGGCGTGATTGACGCCGACAGCTATCTGGCGCTGGACCACGTTTTTACCGGGAACATGACCGGAAACGTGCTGTTCATCGGCTTTGCCCTCGTCGGAGTGCCGAACATTCCCCTGCTCAACAACGTCATTGCTCTACTCGGCTTCGTCGCGGGCAGCATTGTCGGCGGTCGGATCGTCGGGCGAGGGCATCCGAGGACGTTGCCCCGGGTGTCGGCGTGGACGCTGCTGGCGGGCGGTATTCTCGCGCTCGCGCTCGCGACGACGTGGACGATTTTCGGAACGCTGCCGCAGGTCGTGCTGCTCGTGCTCACTTTCCTGCTTGCCGTCGTGATGGGATCACAGGTGTCCGCGGTCAAGCCGATCGGCAACAGCGATGTGACCACCATCGTGGTCACGAATACCCTGGCGAACCTGGCCCGCGATTCGCGGCTCGCCGGTGGCAAGTTCGAGAACTGGGCGCCGCGCTTGCTTGCCATTCTGGCGATGGGGATCGGCGCCGCGATCGGCGCGCTCATCATCCGTTTTCTCGGTGGTTCGTTCGCACTCTACGGCGCGATGGTGTTCTATCTCGCCGGAGTGGTGGTGCTCGTGGTTACGTCGCGACTGCGAGCGGGAATCCCGGTGGTCCAGTAGGCGGGCGATGCCCGCCGTATCGGGAGCCGCACGTGCGAACGCTGTTCCTTCCGGTCTAAACCGCCATGGATGTTCGGGGCCGGCCGGGGAAACTGAGGAAGCAGTGCGTTCTTAGGACGAATAGGTCCTCGGATTGGCGTCCTCGGTGAAAACTCCCTTAGTTTGCGTTCAGCCAACAGGATGAAGCGATGGCGTTGGTCCGTTCTGGCGACGGCGACACGCCCGGGTTGCAGCAATGCACCCGATGTGGCAAACTCGTGTAGTTCCACATTCCGGTGCTTCGCGCCCGGATCACCATCGCGGCTGTGTTAGTTGAGCAGCAGTGCACAGATTCCATTCTGGGCCTCCGATGGCAGAACAACACTCAATCAAATCCCGAGATCGACTTTGTCGGTTGTGCACGTTCGCGTGCGGGATTTGAGGCAACACAACAAGCACATTTGACAGATAAACAGTGGTGCGTCAGCAACCAAGGGTCGGAAACGACCGGCGGCGTGCTGGGCAGCGTTCTTAGAAGCACGTAACAACTAGCTAGAAAGCGAGTCAGACATGGCGGGACAAAAGATCCGCATTCGACTTAAGTCGTATGACCACGAGGTCATCGACAGCTCGGCGCGCAAGATTGTCGACACCGTG
>DATAZU010000026.1:0-92783 GCA_036271875.1 Galbitalea sp. | reverse complement strand
CGCCGGCCCCTCACGACGAGTGCTTCCGGACCAGGGCGTCGAAGTGCGCGTTGAGGTCGGGATCGACCGTGCGGCGTGCCTCGAGCGCCTCGTACCAGGCGACAATCTCGCGGGCGCCCTCGTCAAAGGTGGTGGTCGGATTGAATTCGGGCACGACCGAGCGGATCTTGGTGTTATCGAAGACCACCGAGTGCGACTTGTCGCCCAGGAAATTCGGTCCCCACTCGGGAAACTCGGCCGCGATGGACTCCGATGCGACGTGCACGAGCGTCGGGTCAACACCGGCGGCGGCTCCGAGCATCCGGTAGATCGCATCCCACGGATAGACGAAGTCGGACGTGATCTGAAACGTATCGCCAACCGCAACGGGGTTGCCCATCAGGCCGACAAATCCGACCGCGAAGTCCCTCGCGTGAGTGAGTGTCCAGAGGGATGTCCCGTCGCCGTGCACGACGACGGGCAGGCCGCGACGCATGCGGTCGAGGACCGTCCAACCGCCCTCGACCGGGATAAGGGTCTCGTCGTAGGTGTGCGACGGTCGAACGATCGTGGCCGGGAAGCCCGCCTCACGGTAGGCGGCGACGAGCAGGTCTTCGCTCGCGATCTTGTCTCGCGAGTACTGCCAGAACGGGTTCTTCAGCGGTGTTGACTCGGTGATCGGCAGCCGGGTAACGGGCTTCTGATACGCGGATGCCGACGACACATAGACGTACTGCCCGGCACGGCCGGTAAACAGCCCGATGTCGCTGGCGACCTGTGCAGGCAGGAAGGAACGGAACTGCGCGACAACATCGAAGGTCTCGGAGCCGATTGCGCTCGCGATAGAGCCGATGTCGCTGGCATCCCCGACCAGTTCGCGGACTCCCGTGAGCGGAGGTCGCGTCGTGCTGACGCCCCGATTCACGACCGTGACATCGAATCCGACCTCGACCGCCCGCCGAGTCACGGACCGGCTGATGATGCCGTTCCCGCCGATGATGAGTGCCCGCAAGGTAGCCATGAGTTCAGCCTAGGCTTGAGCCCATGAGCGAAGACACGACTTCACACTCGGGCATCCTCGTTGATGACCTCGACAGCGACATCCGCCCGCAGGACGACCTGTTCCGTCACGTCAACGGCAGATGGATCGCGCGCACCGAGATTCCGTCGGACAAGGCTCGTTACGGCTCCTTCTACCTCCTCGCCGAAGAGGCGGAGAAGGCCGTGCGCGACATCATCGAGGAAGCGGCCTCGGCCGCCCCGGGCACCGAAGAGCGCAAGGTCGGGGATGTCTACGAGAGCTTCATGGACGAGAAGCGGATCGAGCAACTCGGCGCCCGCCCGCTCCGCCCGCTGCTCGACGAGGTCGAGGCCATCGCATCCGTCGACTCATTCCTCGCAACCGCCGGGCGGTTTGAGCGCCGCGGGATGAGCGGCTTCTTCCAGCTCTTCATCGACAACGACCCCGGCGACCCCGAGCGCTACCTCGTGTTCTTCGAGCAGGCGGGACTTGGCCTGCCGGACGAGTCCTACTACCGCGAGGAGAAGTTCGCAGACATCCGCGACAAGTACGTCGTCTTTCTCGAGAAAATTCTCGGGTTGGCGGGACTCGACCGACCTGAGCAGCGGGCTAAACGCATCTTCGCGCTCGAAACGGATATCGCGGGGAACCACTGGGACAACGTTCGTTCGCGCGACAGCGAGGCGACATACAACCTCGAGCAGTGGGAGGACGTCATCACCACGGCGGGCTCGCGCGGCCTCAACCTCAGCGCATGGCTGGATGGCATCGACGCTCCTAACGGCTCGTTCACCCAGGTCGTTGTTCGCCAGCCCAGCTTCGCGGAATCGCTCCCCGAGTTGATCACCGAAGTGCGCCTCGAGGCATGGAAGGACTGGCTGGCCTGGCAGGTCATCCGTTCGAACGCCGCGTACCTGAGTTCGGCGTTCGTCGACGCGAACTTTGACTTCTACGGCAAGACACTCACGGGCACACCGGAGTTGCGCGCGCGGTGGAAGCGGGGAGTCTCGCTGGTCGAGGGCTCGCTCGGTGAAGCCGTCGGCCGAATTTACGTTGAACGGCATTTTCCGGACTCGGCCAAAAAGGCCATGGATATCCTCGTTCGGAACCTGATCGAGGCCTATCGCGAATCCATTACCAACCTGGAATGGATGACGGATGCGACGAGGGCCAAAGCCATCGAGAAGCTCGACAAGTTCACGCCGAAGATTGGGTACCCGGTCACGTGGCGCGACTACTCGAAGCTCGTGACCACTCCGGATAGCGTGCTGACGAACGTCGCCGCGGTCAACGAGTTCGAATTCCAGCGCGAACTCGGCAAGATCGGCAAACCCATCGATCGCGACGAGTGGTTCATGACCCCGCAGACCATCAACGCGTACTACAACCCCGGTCTGAACGAGATCGTCTTTCCGGCGGCCATCCTGCAGTTCCCGTTCTTCGATGAGGCGCGGGACAACGCGGCCAACTATGGCGCCATCGGAGCGGTCATCGGTCACGAGATCGGGCACGGCTTCGACGATCAGGGGTCAAAGTATGACGGCGACGGTCGCCTCCTCGACTGGTGGACCGAGGATGACCGCGCCGCGTTCGAGGAGCGCACCAAGTCGCTCATCGCGCAGTACGACGCTCTCGCGCCGTTGCAGGTTCCCGATACCCACGTGAACGGTGCCCTGACAATCGGCGAAAACATCGGTGACCTCGGCGGCCTCGCGATCGCATGGAAGGCGTATCTCATCTCACTTCCGAAGAATTCGGTTGGTGAGCCCGTCGAACCACCGGTCATCGACGGGATGACCGGAGCCGAGCGTTTCTTCCTGTCATGGGCTCAGGCCTGGCAGTTGAAGGCTCGGGATGAGGAGGTTATTCGGCTGATCTCAATCGATCCCCATTCCCCGAATGAGTTCCGCTGTAACCAGATCGTCCGTAACATTGACGACTTCTACACAACATTTGGTGTGACGTCGTCCGACGCGCTCTGGCTTGCGCCGGAAGACCGTGTCACCATTTGGTGACAACCTTCTAGCGATCGTCCCACTGAAAGCCCGCCTTGGTAGACACGGCCCGAACCCGTGAACGCTGGGATCACCTTCACGATCCACAGCCGCCACGCCACCTATCCGACGAAAGAGCTGAAAACTTCGTCGGAAGCTTCACCGCGCTCGGACAGTTGGCGTATGAGGGTGCACAGGTTTCGGCGAACGTCGTTGACCTGCGCACCGGCCGCATCCTGGTGTCGATCGATGACCGCATCGTTCTGCCGACCGCGAGCATCGGCAAGATCCTGCTGCTCATCGAGGTCTCGGCTCGTCTGACTGAACGAGACTTCTCGGGGTACGGCATCCTCGACAAGACCCCGAGGGATGCGGTTGGCCTGTCCGGTATCTGGCAGCACCTGCAGGCACCGGCGTTGCCCGTCGCGGATCTCGCGACGATTGTCGGCGCGACCAGTGACAACCTCGCAACAAACGTTCTGCTTCGGCAGGTCGGACTGGATGCGGTTCGCGCGCGAACCGAGTCCCTCGGACTCGCGCGCACCGCACTTCTCGACCTGGTGCGCGACACCAGGGGACCGGATGATGCACCGCAGCTGTCCGTTGGATCAACCGCTGAACTCGCCTGGCTGTTTGGCGCGCTCGCTCGCAGCGAGGTCGTCGACCCGCTGACGAGCCAGCGCGTGATGGGGTGGTTGTCGCTCAACGCCGACCTGTCGCTGGTCGCGAGCGCCTTCGGACTTGACCCGCTGTCACACCGAGGAGTTGACCACAACACGCTTCTCGTCAACAAGACCGGCACGGATGTCGGAGTGCGCTCCGAGGCCGGCGCGCTGCGCGGCTCGAGGTCGTCGGTCGCGTACGCGGTTTCGGTGCAGTTCAACGACGACGGGCTGGCTGCGCGCCTGCTGGTCCTTGACGCGATGCGCACGGTTGGTTTCGACCTGCTGGAATACGTTCACTAGTCGGGTGCCGGACATCTTTTCGCATTCGCAGAGCGGACTTCATTAAACCCTCTTGTCCACCCTTCGGGGGACATGCTAAGTTGACCCTGCACCTGGGATCGGCGAACCCGAACGTCGATCCGACCCGACCGGTGCAGGCACGCCCCCCAAGTGCCCACAAGAAGGTGATGACCCGCATCGATTTGTCCAGCGCCCCCGAGCTGGCTTCCTAGCAACTGACTTACCCCCACGAGCCCCCGCTCGTTAGTCGTGCTCTGCAGTCGCCCGAGCGACGCTCCCAGGAGACTTCCCCCATCCCTGGTCGAGGTCCCCGATCGTCCGTAAGACGATTCAGCCGTACCCGCGGCGATTCACCATGCGTTCTTGTGCGCGTACCCGATTCCTTCCCCCAAGGAGAACCCGAAAATTATGAAGAAAGTAATCGCAGCAGTCGCGACACTGTTTATTGCAGTCGCACTGTCAATCGTTGCCGTGGCGGCTCCTGCATCCGCTCACACGGCGCAGCTATCCGGATACTCGGTGTGTGACAACGACACCGGAACCGCCACGATCACCTGGACCCTGGTTAACCAGTGGTCCCTCGACGCCAGCGTGTCCTCGAGCAGCAACACCTCCGTCATACCGACGGGGACAACGCTCGCAAAGTCGGGACACTCGGGTGACACGAAGACATTTACCCAGAGCGTTCCCGCGCCCGCGGCCAACGTGACGGAGAGCCTGAGCGTCACGGTCAAATGGAGTGACAACGTCACCGAGGACTACAACTACTCGGTGAAGGTGCAATCCACCTGTGTCATACCGGTGAAGAAGGACGCCTCGGCTTCCGTGACCGACACCGCGGCCGTTTGTGGCGCTGCCGAGACCGCGGCTGAGAACACCATCACCAACGCGACCTGGGGCACCCCAACCGTCACGTCGACGAAGTTCACCGTTGTGGCAACAGCCATTTCGGGTCACGCGTTCTCTACCGCTGGCCAGTTCGGCAGCCTGAACTCAAACAAGACCGTTGATACTTTTACCGTCGACTTGAGCCCAGCGCTTTCTGCCGATCACTGCAAGACGGCGAGCGCCGCTGTGACGACGACCGCTGCTACCTGCAACGGACCGGAGACGGTCGCAGAAGGTGCGATCAACCACGCGACGTGGAGCCCGATCACCTACAACCAGGCTGGCACGTCCTACACGGCGATCGCTACCGCAGCCTCGGGTTACGAGTTCTCCAACGGCCACACCACGCTGACCCTGACGGGAAACCTCGACGCGGCCCTCACCGGCCACGTGTGCGAGGACTACATCATCGTTGCCTGGCACATGCCGTCCTGGGTCGACTCAACTACGCCGACCTGGTCGCAGACCTACTTCACCTCCCAGGAGGAGCAGGCCCCAGACCTGAACGCGCTCGACAGCAAGCTGGTCGAGGCCTGCGGTGTGCAATATCAGGTGGACATCTACTACAACTCGCCAACCACCGCGTCGCTGATTCAGGGCGGATTCCTCGACGGGCCGAACAACCCGCCGGAGGACCTCATTCCGGGTGGCTGGGGCGTTGCCTACAAGCTCGTTCAGGGCCCGAAGTGCGCAACTCCGGTTACACCGACCGAGAGCGACAGCTGCACGGCTGGCGGAACGATCACGATCACGCCCGCTGATGGAGTCACCTACTACCTGGATGGCACCGCAGTTGACACCGCGGGCGGCACCGTTGTGGAGTCCGGCCTGACCGGCAGCCACACCGTAACCGCAACGGCCAGCTCGGGTTACCTGCTCAGCGGGTATCCGGACGGTGGATACACGTTCAACATCAACACGAACTGCACGGTCAGCTACAACTCGTCCGGTGAGTGCACCTCGTCGAACGGTGTGTCCAACCAGGACGTCACGCTGACGCTGGTGAACCCGTCGAACAGCCCGGCAACCTTCGTGATCACCTCGACCGACTCGACCGTGACCAACGGAACGTTCATCGTTCCCGCGAACACGACCGAGAACGAGGACGTCGGCTCAACAACGAGTACCGGCGGCACGTTCGACGTATCGGTCAACGGCGGGCCAAGCCAGACCGTGACTGTCGCATCCTTCACCGGATGCCTCATCGTCACGGCCGGTGACCCGTTCCTGACGCAGGCGACCTGTAACCGCGATGAGAACGTCGCCGAGAACAACGCGTCGATTACCGTCGACCTTGAGACCGGTCTGATCTACTCGATCTCCGGCCCCAATGGGTTCTCGTTGACGAACCTGACGCCCGACTCCAACGGTGGCGCGACGGGTAACTGGATTGCGGCATCGGGACTGGCGCCCGGAACCTACACGGTCTCGGTTGTGGCAGACACCGCGGATGGCTACGTCCTCGATCCGTCCATGGCTGCGACCTGGCCGTTCACTCTTGCTCTAACGACGCCCGTCTGCGATATCGGCGTGAGTGTTACGCCGGCCGACTGTGCACCGCCGATCCAGTCGGGCCAGTTCTCGACTGACACCGGGAGCGATCCGACCATCATGGTCGACCTGAACCCGAACGTCGTCTACACGGCTCGCAAGGTGGATGCCCCGACCTCGTCGACGGTTCTCGTCGACGCGACAACGGTTGTTGCTTCCGGCGAGTACTTCGTGGATGTGACGCTCTCGGCAACAGGCAGCAGCAACGGATTCTCCCTTCCGGGTGGAGTCAGCACGCTGACCTACGGTGAGTCCGGAGTTGGTTCGGAGACGCCGTTCGACCTGACGGGCTTCTGCCCGCCAATCGAGGCGACAGTCAACGTTGGAGCCTCCGGCTCGAACGCGGTCTGCACCGCTGGGGTCACGACAGATGGTGTGATCACTCTGGACCGCGTTGCGGGACAGGATTCGGTCACATACAAGGTGGTCAACACCGCGACGAACCAGGTCGTCGTCAACGACTCGACCACCGCGTCGGTGAACGTGCCAGCCGGCACGTACTCGGTTCTCGCTACTCCGCAGACAGGAGATGGCATCTCCGGCAACACGCAGAGTCTGCCTGAGGGTGCGGAGCAGTTGCCGAACATCGAGGTCACGACAGACAGCACCGACTGTGGCGGCAGTCTTGCCTTCACGGGCGGAACGATTGCCTGGCTCGGCTTCGTCCTCGCGGGCGGAATGCTGTTCCTCGGATTCGCGCTGCTCTACATGCGCCGCCGCGGACACCGCACGGCTGAGTAAGTGCCGGTTATTTAGGCAACAGCCGTTCGGGCCAAACTAGATAAGCCCCGGTTCCAGCGTCACGCTGGAACCGGGGCTTTCTAGTTGTTCGAAGCGGCGAGAAACGGGCTAGCGGTTCGCGAGCCACTCGTCGCGAAGGATGGCGTACATGCCGGTGTCTGCCCAGTCGTCGCGAAACCAGAGGTCCCTCACGAAGAACGCCTCTTCGCGCATCCCGAGCCGTTTGCACAGTGCAACGGATGCATCGTTACGTGGATCAAGCTCGGCGACCACGCGGTGCAACCGTAGAACGTCGAACGCGAGTTTGAGTACGGCGGTTGCTCCCTCTGAGGCGTACCCGTTTCCGTGGAAATCGGGATGCATGCTCCATCCGATCTCGGCCTTCGAATTCGCAAGGCTTGCGATCGTGAAATAGAGGTCGCCGATGACCCTCGATGGCGCGCCGCCCGTGACTGGCAACTCGAGCGCGAGCTGCCAGTAGTCGCCGTCCTTCTCAAGAGTGGTCGCCGCTGCATGCTTGGCGACCTTCTCGGCCACCTGCTCTCGGGTACGCGGATCGAACAGCAGGTACCGGCACACGTCCTCGCGCGACTGGTACGAATGGATGTCATCGACGTCACGCTCGGTCATCAGCCGAATCGTGAGCCGATCCGTATGGATCGGGTCGGAGAAGACGTATGGCAGAGCGGGATTTGGGTCCATGCCCCCAGCGTAGAAGCGGCGCGCCGCTACGCGCTGGCGGATGCCTCGCCCGGCTGCTCCTGCCCGAGCGAGGCTCGGATTCCGTACACCGCCTCAAGGCCGGCAACGAAGTCCTGGGCGCGGCCGTCGAGTGCGACCTCGCGAGCGCGAACCGATGGAGTGTGCAGCAGGACGCTGGCCAGGTGACGCAATGCCGCCTCGGTTTCCGCGCTCGAGTCGCCGCGTCGCTGCGCCCGCTCGATCTCGGCGTCGAGCACGGAAAGGATGTGCGTGCGCAGCGCGACGACCGCCGGCTCGACGGCACGTTCGGCCGAGTAGCGAGCTGCCGCGTCCGCAACGAGTTCGCGCGCATCCTCGGTCGCCGTTAGTTCCGTCACCGGCGCGTGCAGGCTGATCGTCTCGAGATCAAGGAGCTCGATGCCTTCCAGGGACACGATGGCGGGGTCGACGTTGCGCGGAAGCCCTAAGTCGATGACGAGCCGTCTCTCGCTTCCGATGATGGCGCTCGTTCCAATCACCGTTGCCGTCGTGCAGGTGATGATGACGTCGGCATCCAGCATTGCTCCGGCGAGGTCCCGCTGCACGGATAGGCCGTATTTGGTGCCGAAGGCGTCGGCTCGTCCGGACGGCGAGTAGACGCTCAGCATCGTGGCTCCGCGATCACGAAGGGCAGCGACGGTCGTGGCCGCATACTGACCGGTGCCGACGACGAGGACGCGAGTGATGCCCCAGTCCGAGACGCGACTGGATGCCAACTCGAGGGCGAGGCGAACGAGAGAGCGGCCCGCCGCGCCAACGGACGTGCGCGTCTTCACTCCCCGGCTGGTCTTGGTCGCGCGCTGAAACAGTTGCTCGAGATCACCGGATGTCGTGCCATCCGTTCGAGCGCGCAGAAGGGCCCGCCCCACCTGGCCCGCGATCTCATCTTCGCCAACGACAACAGACTCAAGTCCGCTGGTCACGGCGAAGAGATGCGTGACGACCTCGTCACCGGAGAGCGATGTTACCGCGGACCGAAGATCGGCCGACGGGACGTTGCTTGCTCGACTCATCGTGTCGATCACCGCAGATGTTGCGTCATCAACGGCCGCGTCGGCAATGTCGAGGTAGGCCTCGAAACGGTTGCACGTGGCGAGCACCACCGCACCGCGGACGGAATCGGTCGACTCGACGAGCCCGGCAGCCGCATCCTGTGCCGCGAATGAAAGCTTTTCGAGCAGGTCGAAGCTTGCGTTGCGGTGGTTTGCGGTGAGGCACAGGAGCACCTCCTAATGTTAGATGCGTGCCACTGCCCGAAACCCATCCTTTGCTGAACGGCGGGACAGCCGACTCCGCCCTGATTCGCGCATACCGGGGTGAGCGAACAGCGCGGTTGCCGGTTTGGTTTATGCGGCAGGCCGGTCGGTCCCTGCCGGAGTACCGGGAACTGCGCATTGGTACCCAGATGCTGGATGCCTGCCTCGCACCGGAGCTGTCGAGCGAGATCACCATGCAGCCGGTTCGTCGACACGGCGTCGACGCGGCGATTTTCTTCAGCGACATCGTGATTCCGATGAAGCTCGCCGGGGTCGCGGTCGAGATCGTTCCGGGCCGCGGCCCGGTTCTTGAGAAACCAATTCGAACCGCGTCCGACGTCGCTGCCCTGCGTCCTCTCGATCCGGATACCCTCGCGCCCATCCGCGATGGCGTCGCGGCCACGGTCGCTCAACTCGGCGCGACCCCCCTGATCGGTTTCGCGGGAGCACCATTCACTCTCGCCTCCTACCTCGTCGAGGGCGGGCCGTCCAAGGATCAGCAGCGGGCTCGCACGCTGATGTTCTCCGATCCGCACACGTGGGCCGCGTTGCTCAACTGGTGTGCCGATGTGACGGGGGAGTTCCTTCGCGCGCAGATTGAGGCGGGCGCATCCGCCGGACAGCTGTTCGATTCTTGGGTGGGATCGCTGAGCGAGCTCAACTACCTGCGCCGGGTTGCACCGCACTCTCGTCGTGCTCTGGACCACCTTCGAGGGCTCGACGTTCCCACGGTGCACTTCGGGGTCGGGTCTGGCGAACTACTGCACGCGATGCATTCGATCGGAGCGGATGTTATGGGCGTCGACTGGCGAATTCCCCTTGACAAGGCCGAGAGCCGACTCGGGGGCGGCGTGCCGCTGCAAGGGAACATCGATCCGGCACTGCTCGCGGCCCCGTGGCCCGTACTCGAATCGCACGTTCGCGATGTTGTGACTCGTGGGCTCGCTGCGCCATCTCACGTGGTGAACCTCGGTCACGGCGTGCCTCCCGAGACCGACCCGGACGTGCTCACTCGGATCGTGGAACTCGTTCACGACCTTGGCTGACACCCACGACTTTCTCATCGTCGGTGGTGGCATCGGCGGCATGGTGCTCGCCCGGCGACTGGTCCTCGGGGGCAAGCGAGTGCTGCTTGCCGAAGCGAGCGATCGACTTGGCGGGACCGTTGCGCGCCACACGGTCGGTGGCATCGACTTAGATGCGGGAGCGGAGAGTTTCGCGACACGCAGTGGAACGGTAGCGGCGCTCGCCAAGGCGCTGCAGCTCGGCGATGAGATCGTCGAACCGAACCCGGAGGGGGCGTGGCTGCAGCCCGCATCCGGCCCGGCGTTTCGACTGCCGGAGAACAGCCTGCTCGGCATCCCCGGTTCCCCGATGGCGAGCGACGTCACGGCGATCATTGGCAGGCCGGCTGCCCTGCGCGCCTATGCCGAGACGCTCATCCCGAGCTTCGTCGGGGCGAAGGCGCAGACACTCGGCGAGCTGGTTCGTCGAAGGATGGGATCTGCGGTTCTCGAGCAGCTCGTCCGGCCGGTTGCGCGCGGCGTCCACTCCGCGGATGCCGACGAGCTGCCCCTCGATCAGGTTGCGCCGGGCCTGCGCAGCGCTGTGGTCCGTACCGGATCGCTTGCTCGTGCGGTTCTGGACCTTCGCGCGACCTCCGCTCGCGCCGGATCGGCCGTTGCCGGCATTCGGGGCGGTGTCTACCGCCTCGCCGAGCAGCTGGCTTCAGACCTCGAGCGATTCGGGGTCGACGTCCGGCTGGGGGTCGCGGCGACCGATGTGCTGGCGGATTCACTGCAATTGGATGGTCGGACCGAGCACGGGCTCGTGGTCGTCGCGGCACCCGGTGTACTCGGCGATTCCGGTCCCGGCACCCGGGTCATCCTTGCGACCCTGGTCGTCGACCAGCGGCTTCTGGACGCCGCGCCACGAGGAACCGGCGTTCTCGTCGCACCGGGTGCTCGCGGAATCGCGGCGAAGGCCCTTACGCACTCGACGGCGAAGTGGGACTGGCTCGCCGAACGTACCGGCGGCAGACACGTCCTGCGTCTCTCGTACGAGTCAGACGACGAGAATTTGGTCGATTTGGCGAGGACTGATGCCGAGGCGCTGCTTGGAGTACCGATTCCGCGGTCGGCCCTTCTCGATTTCGCGCGGGTGTCATGGTACCGGCCGGCCCGGGTAACGACCACCCCTGATGGCATCCCGATGGCTGGTGAGAGCATTGCGGGTACGGGATTGGCGAGCGTCATCGCGCGTTCTGATGCGCTGGCCGAGAGTTTGCTCGAAGACGTGTAAAGGCGGCCGGGTCTACGCTGAATGTATTCCGATGGAACTTCAGCTTCGCAAGAAAGACGCTGAACCAGTCCGCAACTGATAGAAGGAGAAACCCATGAAAGGCAAGATCCTTTTGGTGGTCGGTCTAGGAGTGGGCTACGTGCTCGGTACTCGCGCAGGACGCGAGAAGTACGACGAGCTCGTCGCCAAGGTACAGAAGGTTTGGAATGACCCACGCGTACAGAAGCAGGCGAACAACGTCGGTGAGTTCGTGAAGGACAAGGCACCGGATGTCGCGGACTTCGTTGTCACCAACGTGAAGAAGGCGACAACGCGAACCCCCACGACCGCGACGAAGCCTGCCTCACGCCGATCGTCGACGCCGAGGTCAACACCGTCGAAGAGCTAGTCCCGTGGCTCAAACGGAGACGGCAAACCCTGCAAAGGCGAGCCAGCCAGAGCGCAAGCGGTCACTGATCCAACTGTTTGCCGACATCCCGGCGCTGGTCCGGGAATTGGTTTCGGGCGAGATCGAACTCCTCAAGCAGGAGATGATTCGCAAACTCAAGGCCCTCGGCGTGGGCGCAGCGCTGCTCGTCGTCACGCTGGTCGTGCTGCTCGGCATGCTTGGCGTTTTGCTGACGGCGGCGATCCTCGCGCTGTCGCTGATCATGCAGGGCTGGTTGGCTGCGCTCCTTGTCGCCGCCGCCCTCCTGATCATCGCGGTGATTCTCGGACTGATCGGATACCGGGTACTCAAGAAGGGGATTCCACCCCTGCCAAACGAGACCATCGCCGGCCTCAGACAAGACCTGAACGTCATCAAGGGCGTTGGAAAGCGGGACTGACCTATGAGCAAAGACGACGACATCCAGTCGCAGGTTGCGCGCACCCGCGCAAACCTCGAAGCGACCCTCGATGAGATCGAGGACAAATTCAACGTTCCGAAGCGGGTCAGTGCGCTGACCAAGCGCGCGCAGGCATCATACGAAAGCAACCCGACCCCGTGGATCGTGGGCGCGACCGGTGTGGCAATCGCGATCCTCGGTGTTGTCGCGTGGGCCATATTTTCGGGCGACGACGACTGATCCGACAATAACCCGCGGCTAAACTGTGCCGGGTGGCCGCACAGCAACTGACGCGCCGCGAGCGGGCCGTGTTGGCCGCTGTCGGGCGTCGACTCACGAATCCTGAGATCGCTGCGGAGATGTATCTCTCCGTGCGCACTGTGGAGAGCCACATCGCGAGTCTGCGGCGCAAACTCGGGGCCGACAGTCGCAAAGAACTGATTGCCGCCACCACCGAACAAAACCGGTCGGTCGACGTGCCAGACAATCCGCTACGCGGCCGGGACGCGGAGCTGGTCGATGTGCTCCAGTTGCTCGATGAACGGCGCTGGGTGACGCTGACCGGTCCTGGTGGGGTTGGCAAGACCCGACTGGCGCTGGAGAGTGCCAACCGCAGCGATCGCTCTCCCATCGTCGTCGAACTGGAGCAGGCCGCGGCCGAGGATGTTGCAGCCCGGGTCGCGCGCGCCCTCGAACTCGAGTCGGTACCGGGAGATCCTGTTCCCGCGATCATTTCCGCGCTCTCGGCTTATCCGTACCTTCTGGTGTTGGACAACGTCGATCACGTTGGCGATGCCGTCGCCGCGATCGTCGCCCGTGCCCGCGCCGGCGCCGCCGATCTGCAGGTTCTCACCACCTCGCGAACTCCAATCGGTCGCCCCGCCGAGGCGGTCATGACCGTCCGGCCCCTCGTCTCCGACGGACCCGAGTCCCCAGCGGCGATGTTGTTGCTCGACCGAATCGGTGCCGCCCAGAATCTTTCGCCGACGGACCGGGCGGCAGCCGAGAGCATTGCCACGCGACTGGACGGTGTGCCCCTGGCGCTCGAGTTGGCGGCGTCAGCCGCGCGTCACTTTCCGCTCGACGAATTAAATGCCCAACTTGCGGAGAGTTTTTCATCCCTCGATCGCGCCGCTCCGGCCGGTAAACATCGCACGCTGGAAACCGCGTTCGAGTGGACATGGGATCTTCTCAGCGACGACGAAAGACTGGTCCTGCGAAGTCTCGCGGCCCTGCCGCTGAGCTTCGATCTCGAGCTCGCGCGAGCAGTTACGGATGAGCGCGTCGAGGGAACGGTACTCCGCCTGCTCGACCATTCCCTCCTCGTGGCGACAGAAGACCGGCCCCGGCGTTTCCGTTTGTTGGCGGTAATGCGGGAATTTGTTTTCGCCCGCACCGATCCGGCACTCATCCGCTCCGTGCGAGAGCGACACACCCTGTACACCACGGACACGGTGATGCACGCGGCCGCCGTGGCGAGGACGGACGATAGCCCTGCGGCAGTGGCGATGGCGAGGGCCAGGTGTCCAGAGGCGAACGCCGCGCTCCGTTGGGCGCTCGCTGCCGATCATCCCGTTGCCTCCGAACTGGCTGCGGCGGTCGCGATCGGTGTTGAGCAGTACGGCGCGGATGTCGACACGGTCAACGCGCTCGTCCTTGCGGGCAGGAACGAGGTTGTGCGGGCGAACTCCAGCGCGGAGCAGCTTCTTTCGCTCGGTACCGCGATCTCATTCATCGACGCGGGGCTCCTGGTCGAACTCTCATCCTTGGCGTCTCAGCGAGCAACAGATGAACGCGAGCGTCTCGCTGCGCTCCATCTTGCAGGGATTGCGGCCGCGAACAACGGGCGGGAGTCCGACGCGCTCGTCGTGCTCGAGGATGCAGAGGAACTGGCATCACAGCTCGGCGACGTTTGGGAGACGGGCGCGATCAGCCAGCTGCAGGGCGTGGTGCTTGCCAGCGATGCAATACGCAGCGCCGAGAAGGCCATCGCTGCCTTGGAATCGGCAACTCGCCGGTATGTTCGTGCGGGCGATCGCATGCACGCGAACAACTGCAGATACATGATGGCGCTCGTTGCAGCGGAAAACGGCATCGACCTCGACGTGGCCGCTGAATGGGCCGCTCGTGCTGCCGAATACGCGGAGTTGACGGGGAACCGTCACGAGATTGCCCACGCGCATCTTGTGCAGGCGATGCTTGGACTCGGGGCGCAGACCCTGGAATCGCTCACCTCCGAATTCCGTGCGCTGGGAGACCTGCGCTGTGCACACCGGAGCCTGATGCTGGAGGCCCTTGCCCTGGCGCCCGCCGAGCGAATTCCCGTACTCGAAGAGGCGGTGCGCGCGGCCGAGACGTCGGCCAACCGTCGAGGGCGGCTGCTCGCTCTGACCGGGCTCGTGGACACCGAGTGGGAGCGTGGCGAGCGCGCCGCGGTCTTTGCGACGCTCGACAGAATCTCCGATGGCCACGGTGCCGACGCCGCCAGAAAGGCATGCCCCGTGGACCTGCTCGAGACCTACGAGCGCGACCTCGACGCGTGAGTCATGTCGATGAGTCAATTTCCCGCACGGGAATGCACGAGGGGTGTCGCGTGCAAGCCCTGAGCAATTGTCGGTGAATTAGACGGGGGCTCCGCTTCGGGGGAGGATATAGGTCATGAGCTCCAGCGCTGAAGCGAGCGCCGGTGCGCCCGCACAACCCGAGTTGGGATATGCCCTGTGGGCAGTCCTGCGTCGCGATCCGTCGCGCGCGAACCCCGGCGCGGGGGATGTATCGGGTGCCGTCTCCGCCGTCGAATCGGCAGGTGTCACGATCCGCGGCTGGTACGACGTGTCCTCGATTCGCGCGGACGCCGACCTGATGGTGTGGATGCACGGGCCGGACCCGCAGAAGCTGCAGTGGGCCCTGCGTGAACTGCGCCGCAGTCCGTTGCTGAAGCCCCTGCTGCCGACTTGGAACGTGCTCGGCGTGCACCGCGACGCGGAATTTACCGCCAACCACCTGCCCTCCTTCATGCGCGGCAAGCCGCCGGAGAGATGGCTCACCGTCTATCCATTCGTGCGGAGCTACGACTGGTACCTGCTGCCGGACGACGAACGGCGCGCGATGCTCGGCGACCACGGGCGCAAGGGCGCGGAGTTCCCGCAGGTCCTTGCGAACACCGTTGCATCCTTCGCGCTGGGGGACTACGAATGGATTCTCGCGCTCGAAGCACCGGAACTCGTTGATCTCGTTGACCTGATGCGTCACCTTCGCCAGACCGAGGCTCGGCGTCACGTGCGCGAAGAGGTGCCGTTTTATACCGGACGCCGCATCGAGATCGACGAGATCGCCGAGGTGCTCTCGTGAGTATTTCGAACGGCGGTCTCGCTCCGCACTCTGGGACTACTCGACCAGCGGTGATGGGAGCAACCGCGGCAGCGGCCGACGGTCCGGAGCACGTCGAAGTGCCGGTCGCATACGACGCGATCCTGCTGGCGAGCTTTGGCGGGCCGGAAGGCCAGGACGACGTCATTCCGTTCCTGCGGAATGTCACCCGCGGCCGCGGCATCCCGGATGAACGACTCGAAGAGGTTGCCCACCACTACCGAGCGTTCGACGGCCTCAGCCCCATCAACGCTCAGAATCGTGAACTCAAGGCGGCCCTCGAAGCCGAGTTGACTCGGCGCGCCATCGACCTTCCCGTTTTGTGGGGCAACCGCAACTGGCAGCCCTACCTCGCTGACGCCGTGTCCGAGGCCGCGCAGCGCGGGTTTCAGAAGCTTCTCGCCATCGGCACGAGCGCGTACAGCTCATACTCGAGCTGCCGACAGTATCGCGAGGACTATGCGATGGCACTCGAGGCGACCGGCCTCGAGTCTGACGTGCAGATCGACAAAGTACGCCAGTTCTTTGATCACCCCGGATTCGTTCAGCCGTTCATCGACGGCCTGGCCGTCGCTCTTGAGGATGCGGCTGCCGCCGGGTTCTCGGGGGCCGACACCCACGTGTTGTTCTCGACTCATAGCATCCCGTCCGCTGACGCCGAGAAGAGTGGGCCGGCTTCGCTCGGACTGGGTGACGGCGGGGCGTACGAAGCCCAGCACCGTGCAGTCGCCGAGGTCGTCATTGCCGCCGCGGCCCCTGACGGGCCCGTCGACTGGTCACTCGTCTACCAGTCGCGCAGCGGCCCACCAACGCAAGCCTGGCTCTCGCCGGACATCAACGATGCCATGCGGACCCTCGCGGCCGACGGAACGAAGGCATTCATCATGGTTCCGCTCGGTTTTGTGAGCGACCACATGGAGGTCAAGTGGGACCTCGACACGGAGGCGATGGAGACCGCAGCCGAACTCGGCGCATGGGCGGTGCGGGTTCCGACGCCCGGCATCCATCCCGCGTATGTCAGCGGGCTGGTTGACCTGGTTCTTGAACGACTGAACGGAACGCGCGCGGCCGACCGTCCCGCACTCACGTCGCTGGGTCCCTGGTACGACGTGTGCCGGGCCGGATGCTGCGAGAACGTGCGACTCGGCTTCAAGCCTGCGCTCGCGGGGTTGGCGCCGTGATCAAACTAGCCACTCGCGGCAGTGCGCTCGCGCTCGCCCAGACCGGCACGGTGGCCGAGGCGTTGCGGAAGCTCGGCGTCGCGGTCGAGATCGTGACCATCACAACGGAGGGCGACACCTCCACGGCCTCGCTCGCGTCCCTCGGTGGGTCCGGTGTTTTCGCGAGCGCGCTCCGCGAGGCGCTCATCGATGGCCGCTGTGACGCGGTCGTCCACTCGCTTAAGGACCTTCCGACCGCTGCCTTTCCCGGGCTCGCGATTGGCGCTATCCCCAAGCGTGAGGACGCGCGAGACGCGTTGTGTGCGCGCGACGACTTCACGCTCGAGACTCTGCCCGATGGCGCAAAAGTGGGCACCGGGTCGCCGCGCCGCCGCGCCCAGCTGCTTGCCCGCCGTCCGGGTCTTGACGTTGTCGACATCCGCGGAAACGTCGACACTCGGCTCGGAAAGGTGCCGGGTGAGCTCGACGCGGTGGTGCTCGCGGCCGCCGGCCTGAGTCGACTGGGCAGGCTGGACGCCGTCACCGACTTTCTCGGCATCAACAACTGGCCAACCGCGCCCGGTCAGGGAGCGGTGGCCGTGGAAGTCCGAGCGGGCGAGGAGAAGTCGGTTGTCGCTCTCGATCACAAGTCGACGCGCATCGTTGCCACAGCGGAGCGCGAAGTACTCGCGAGGCTCGAGGCCGGGTGCGCGGCACCCGTTGGAGTCAACGCGTTTGTCGAGGACGGCCTGCTCTTCCTGAGTGCCCGCGTGTACAGCCTGGATGGCACAGCGCAGCTGACGAGCTCTCACGCGCTGTATCTTTCTGACGTGAAGGAACCCGGCTCGGAATTAGCCGAGAGGGTCGCTCGGGAGTTACTCGACGGGGGCGCCGCCGATCTTGCACCGCTGGGGGCAACCGGATGACGCGAGAGAAACCACTCGCCGGATGGCGTGTGCTTGTGCCAAGGGGCGGCAAGTGGGGCGACGGCGTGGCCGCAACTCTCCGCGGTCTTGGCGCCGTGCCGGTCATCGCCCCGCTCATCAATTTCGCGGCGTCCGATGACGAGGCCGGTCTCGCTGTTGCGCTGTCTTCGCTGCAGAAGGGCGCGTTCGACTGGATCGTCATCACGAGCGCAACGACCGTCGACGTTCTGATGAGCCAGAATGTTGTCATCCCGACGGACACGAAGATCGCGGCCGTGGGTGAGACCACAGGGGCAGCTCTCGCCCTCGCCGGGTATCGGGTCGATTTCGTTCCGGAGGCAGACAACTCGGCTCGAGGGCTGGTTAAAGAATGGCCGCACGGAGACATCGCCGGTCGGGTTCTCGTGCCGCAGTCCGACATCGCCGAGCCGACACTGGTGAGCGGTCTTAGCGCGCTTGGACTGGCCGTCGAGTTCGTTTCGGCCTATCGGACGGTCGGCGTGCCGGTTACTGACCACGTGCGCGCGGATGTTGCGGACGGCCGAATCGGGGCGATCCTGGTCAGCTCGGGAAGCGTGGCGCGGCAGATTGCGGCACAGCTCGCGCCACTGCCGACGGCCACCGTCGTTGCCTGCATCGGGCCGCGGACGGCATATGACGCTCGAGCCGCGGGGCTCGCGGTCAACGTGATAGCAGAGACGCGCTCGGCCGAGTCGCTCGTCGAGTCGCTCGTCGAGTTCGCGGTGAGCCGGGAGAGCTCCAACAGTGACTGACTCGATGCCAATCCGACCGCGACGCCTGCGCGCGACGCCGGCGCTTCGTCGTCTCGCTTCCGAGACCCGTCTGCATCCCGCCGAGCTCGTGCTTCCGCTGTTCGTTCGCGAGGGAGCGAGGGAGCCGGTGCCGATCGCCTCGATGCCCGGCGTCGTGCACCACACGCTCGACAGTCTTCCCGCCGCAATTGAGGACGCCGCGGCGGTCGGCGTCGGCGGCGTAATGCTGTTCGGAGTCCCCGAGCACAAGGATGCTCGGGGTTCTGGTGCCGTCGATCCGAACGGCATCCTCAATCTCGCGACGGTAGTTGCGGTGGAAGCGGCGGGAGACGCCCTCGTTGTACAGACCGACCTATGCCTCGACGAGTTCACCGACCACGGCCACTGCGGAGTCCTGAAACCTTCGACAGGCTCAGGGACCGAACTGGTGATCGATAACGACGCGACGCTGGAGGTCTACCGGGAGATGGCTCTGGCGCAGGCCGCTGCCGGATCCCAGCTGCTTGGGCTGTCCGGAATGATGGACGGGCAGGTTGCCGCCGTGCGCTCGGCTCTCGACGATGCCGGGCACACGATGCTGCCGATCCTCGCATATTCAGCGAAGTACGCATCGGCGTTCTATGGGCCGTTCCGTGAGGCCGTCCAGTCGTCACTGGTCGGCAACCGGCGCAGCTACCAGCTTGATCCCGCGAACAGCCGCGAGGGTCTGCGCGAAGTGGAACTGGATATCGCGGAGGGAGCGGACATCGTTATGGTCAAACCCGCGATGAGCTACCTCGACGTGCTGGCCGAAACGGCAGCGATCTCGACGGTTCCGGTCTGGGCCTATCAGGTCAGCGGCGAGTACTCGATGATCGAGGCGGCCGCGGCGAACGGCTGGATCGACCGGGAGCGCACGATCTACGAGACAGTTCTCGGCATCCGTCGCGCGGGAGCGGATGCGGTGCTCACCTACTTCGCGGTCGAGCTTGCGCGGATGCTGGCGGCAGGCGAGTTTTCGGCGTGACGGCCAACGAGCGGCAGTTCGTGCGCGCGCAGCAGTCGATTCCGGGCGGAGTCAATTCGCCGGTTCGCGCCTATCGTTCGGTCGGCGGCACTCCGCGATTCGTGGTCTCGGCCAGGGGCCCATACGTCACGGACGTCGACGGCATCGAGTATGTCGACCTGGTGTCGTCGTGGGGCCCCGCGATCCTGGGGCACGCGCATCCAGAAGTCGTCTCTGCCGTTCAGGCCGCCGCAGCGCGCGGACTCTCGTTCGGCGCGTCGACGCCGGGCGAAACCGAGCTCGCCGAGCTCGTACGCGGGAGAGTGACGAACCCGTCGCGGCGCGATGAGGAGCCGATGCAGGCACCGATCGAGAAGGTTCGTCTGGTTTCAACCGGAACCGAGGCGACGATGACCGCCATCCGCCTCGCTCGCGGATTCACCGGCCGTGACCTGCTCATCAAGTTCGCCGGCCACTACCACGGCCACTCCGACGGCCTGCTCGCCGAGGCGGGTTCTGGCGTCGCAACCCTCGCCATGCCCGGCTCGGCTGGTGTGACCGCGGCAACCGCAGCGCAGACTCTCGTGCTTCCGTACAACGATCTGGATGCGGTGCACGACGTGTTCGAGCGGCACCCGGATCGTATCGCCGCCGTCATTGTGGAAGCAGCGGCGGCCAACATGGGAGTGGTTGCTCCCGATCGCGGTTTCAACCGTGAGCTGTCGGCGATGGCGCATCGCGGCGGCGCGCTGATGATCCTGGACGAGGTACTCACCGGATTCCGGGTTGGGCCGGCCGGATGGTGGGGGCTCGAGGCGGCTCGCGTCGTGCCGGATGGCGCGGGCTGGCAACCCGATCTGGTCACCTACGGCAAGGTCATCGGTGGCGGGATGCCGCTTGCCGCGCTCGGTGGTCGAGCCGACGTAATGGACCACCTCGCGCCGCTCGGTCCGGTATATCAAGCCGGAACCTTGAGCGGAAACCCGGTCGCCGTCGCGGCCGGGATCGCGACGCTAACGCTCGCCGACGCATCCGTATATGCCCGCCTCGACGCGACCGCGGACACCGTCGCTTCTGCGGTCTCCGCGGCGCTCGCCGTCGAGGGCGTCGAACACTCGGTGCAACGGGCCGGAAATCTCTTCTCGTTCGCGTTCACCGAGGCCTCCCCACGAAACTACGACGAGGTAAAAGCGCAGCAGGCGTTCCGCTATGCGCCGTTCTTCCACTCGATGCTCGACTCCGGCGTCTCACTTCCGCCGTCGGTGTTCGAGGCGTGGTTTGTGACTGCTGCACACGACGACACCGCGATCGGTCGCATTCTCGATGCGTTGCCCGCGGCGGCAAAGGCTGCGGCCTCAGCGAAGAGCGACTAGCGCGGCGCGATTCTCAGCTGCCGTCGACTACTTTCGAGCAGCTGGCGGAGTTCTTCCGGAGTGATCGCGCTCGAAACGCTAGCGCTCAAAGGCGTCAGAGCCGAGGCGGCCGGAAATCCCGGCGCCGTCATCGGCGCTGGCTGGATTCGAAACACGATCGGTTGCAGCGTCGCGAGGTGTGCCTTGTACGCGGTGCCCATCGGCGCGTTCGGCGTGAAGCGGTTGCCAGAGTAAAGGGAGTAGATCGCATCGTCGCCAGACGTTTGGGTCGCATCCGTCCAGGCCCACGGCGAGTAACCGATACCGTTTGCATCCGCCCAGTCCATGAAGGATGTGAACCACGCGGTCTTGCCGTCCGTCTCGCCGAACTCGGTGGTCATCACCGGAACGGATGCGGCCACCGGCAGGATCGTCGAGTTCCAGCACGATGTCGTGTTGCAATCCTGGTTCTGGCCGTCGTAATTGTGCCAGGAGGCGACCAGCTGGTGATCGGGGTCGGACGGCTCGTGCGCCAGCCAGCCCGACAGGTTGTTGCTGTAATCGAGTCCACCGAGCAGGATCGGCTGCGAGGCCCCGGCGGAGCGAACGGCGGCGACGAGCGCGGACATCCCGACGACCGGATAGCTGCCAGAGCCCTTCCCGACGATCGGCCTCTGGTCCTCGTCGACGTACGGTGCCCGGCACCCGCCGTTCTCCCAGCAGTCCCAGGTGAGCTGGAACGTGTAGCTGTTGCCGTTCGAGATGGAATAGGGCTCATTGAACAGGTCGAACATCACGGACGGATTGCCCGCGTAGACGGACGCAACGCTCGTCCAGAATGTCGTTGACTGGCTGTCGGCCATCGGCCACTGCCCGAGCGCGCGCTCTTCGGGAGGTGCACTCCAGTGCAGGTCGAGAATCGCAACGATCCCGTGAGCGTTCAGGATGCCGACCCAGGCAGCGACTGCAGCACGATAGCCGGACGACGAGCCGTAGTCATCCGCAGGGTCGAGACCGAGCCAGCACTCCTCGTTGAGCGGGATGCGGACGATGTTGATGCCCCAACTCCGCATCGCTGAAGCGGCCGCAGCTGTAGCGCTGCCGACCGAGTACCCCCAGCCCTGGCTGCAGGCATACTCGAAGCTCGACCAGTTCGCGCCGTGGGGCACGAAGACATCTCCGGTGCTCGAGTCGACAAGTTGGTTGCCGGAAACGATCGGCGTCGCGAGCGGAGCACTGGCGTCCGCAGCGGCAGCGCCGGTGCCCGCGATGCCACACACGGTCGCCACCAGAGCGACAACCAGCAGAAGCACCCGCGCGCGCACTCCAACCCCCTCGAAAAGACGAGGGCGACTTTACGCCGTGCCGGTCACAATTGTTACTCCCAAAACGGCCAGACAGACGACTGCGATGAGCGGCAGCAGCCCCTGGGTGACGGCAGCGCGCACCATCTTGGGGTTGGAGATCACGAGAACCAGCGACGCGGCCAGCATGCTTGCGCAGCAGAACAGGATGAGCATTACCCCCGCGGAGTGCAACGTCGGATGTGGCAGCAGAAAGAAGCCCACGAACACGCCGATGGCGAGAAACAGGTTGTAGAAGCCCTGGTTGAGCGCCATCGGCCTCATGATCTGTGCGTCATCCTGCGATTTCAGGCCAAAGCGCCTCCAGATCGACGGCCGCGTCCAGAGGATGCTCTCCATCACGAAGATGTATACGTGCAGCAGGGCGGCGAGCCCCGCGAACACAATGGCGATGATGAGGAGCACGAGGTTCATGGCCGTTAGTGTGTCACGGATGCGGCTGGCTGATGGCTCGACACGGGCACGCGCGGATCAGCTGCCCTGCGCCTCAACAGAGAGGTCGTTCCACTTCTCCCAGGTCTCGATGCGGCTGGCGTAGTCGGCTTTCGCCGTAGCGAGCGGGCTGGTACCGAAGAAGACGCGCAGTGGTGGCTCGACCGCATCCACCAGTTCGAGGACGACCTTCCCGGTCGCGCCGGGGTTGCCGCGATTCGCGGCGGCAGCAGCCCGACCTGCGGCGACCTTTTCGCGGAACTCGTCATAGGCCGGGTTCGGCTCCGAGCGTTTCGCCGAGTCACCGGCCCAGTCCGTCGAGAAGCCGCCTGGCTCGATCAGCGTGACGTGGATGCCGAAGCTCGCGACCTCGGCAGCGAGGGACTGGGTGAACGCCTCGAGTCCCCACTTCGACACGTGGTAAGCGCCGATCATGGGAAACGCGCTGATGCCGCCGATCGAGGAAACCTGGATGATGTGACCGGAGCCCTGCTCGCGGAGGTAGGGAAGCGCGGCCTGCGTCACCCAGAATGCGCCGAACAGGTTCGTCTCGAGCTGGTCGCGGAGCTCTCTCTCGGTAATCTCCTCGATCATCCCGAAGTGGCCGTAGCCCGCGTTGTTGACCACGACGTCGAGACTGCCAAATACGTCGTGCGCGCGCGCAACGGCAGCGAAGTCAGCCTCTCGGTCCGTGACATCCAACTCAAGGGGAAGGATGTTGTCGCCGTACTTATCTGTGAGATCGCTGAGGGACTCGAGATTGCGCGCTGTTGCGGCGACCCGATCCCCTCGCTCGAGCGCAGCGATCGCCCATTCCCGCCCGAAGCCGCGTGAGGTACCTGTGATGAACCAGTTTTTCGACATGCTTTAAGGCTAGTTGCGGACGTCGACCACCGTGCGACCGCGCAGCTCGCCACGGAGGATCGCTTCGCCCGCGTGGATGGCGCCGTCCAGCGGGATGGTCGTTGTGAGGGAGTCGAGCAGGTCGAGGTCGAGATCGCGGGCGAGTAGCGCCCATGCGGCCTCACGTCGTGGCCTCGGGCACTCAACCGAGTTGATGCCGGCGAGCACCACTCCGCGCAGAATGAATGGCATGACCGTCGTCGGTAGGTCCGAGCCGCCGACGAGGCCGCACGCGGCAACGATTCCGCCGTAATTGGTCTGGGCCAGTACGTTGGCGAGCGTAGCGCCGCCCACCGAATCGATGACGCCAGCCCAGCGCTGTTTCTGCAGGGGTCTCCCCGGCTCTTCGAGTTCCGCCCGGTCGATCGTGCCGGTCGCACCGAGGCCGAGAAGGTAGTCGCGATGCTCGGGACTGCCGGTGGATGCGATCACCCGTCGTCCGGCCGCAGCGAGCAGCGCGATTGCAATCGAGCCAACCCCGCCGGACGCACCCGTTACCAGGATCTCGCCGCCGAGGTCGCCGCCGATCGCCAGCGCCGAGAGCGCGGCGGTGAAGCCCGCCGTTCCGATCGCTGCGGCGCGCTTGGCCGAGATGGTCGCGGGAAGGGCAACGAGCCATTCGCCATCCACGATCGCCCTCGTCGCGAGTCCTCCGTTGCGCGTCTCGCCAGCGCCCCAGCCGTTGAGCACCACGGGATCACCGGCCGACCAGCGTGCCGACCGGGATGACGCGACAGTTCCGACGAGATCGATGCCGGGAATCAGCGGGCTCGTGCGCATCACTCCCGGGTTGCCGGCGAGTGCGAGGCCATCCTTGTAGTTGATGCCCGACCACTCGATGTCGATCGTGACGTCGCCATCTCCGAGTTCCGAATCAGCGACATCCTCGCGAAGCGTCACCGCGACTTCGCCCGCGTCGTTCCTGCTGACCTGCAGCGCCTTCGTCATGCTTCCACCGTAACCGCCGGACGAGAGACCATGGATTAGCCGAACAGGATCCGAGCTTCTTCGTACCGATCGTCCGGGACGGTCTTGAGCTTCCCGAGAGCTTCCTCAAACGGGACATGAACGATCTCGGTGCCGTGCAGGGCGACCATGCGCCCCCAGTGTCCCTCGAGGACCGAGCGCATCGCCGCCATTCCGAGCCGCGTCGCGAGCACGCGGTCGAATGCCGACGGCGTCCCGCCGCGCTGGATGTGGCCGAGCGTTGTTGCGCGCGTCTCGATGCCGGTGCGCCGCTCAATCAGGGGAGCGAGGAGCTCGCCGATGCCGCCGAGACGAGGTCGCCCGAACGCGTCGAGACCGCGCTCGGAGTGTGCGTCATCCATGCTGTCGAGTGCGAATCCCTCCGCGACGACAACCAGCGGCGCCCGGCCGCGATCGTGCGCCTCGCTGACCCACGCGCAGATCTGTTCAATCGATGTCTTGCGTTCGGGAATCAGGATGACGTGAGCACCAGCGGCCATGCCGGAGTGCAGCGCGATCCACCCGACGTGCCGACCCATGACCTCGGCGACCATGCAGCGATCGTGGGCGTCGCCTGTGGTGCGCAGGCGATCCATGGCCTCCGTTGCGATCTGCACGGCGGTGTCGAAGCCGAACGAGTAGTCCGTCGCGTCGAGGTCGTTGTCCACGGTCTTCGGGACGCCGACGATCCTGATGCCTTCATCCGTGAGCCTCTTCGCAGCTGCGAGTGTTCCCTCGCCGCCGATCGCGATGATCGCGTCGATACCGTTTTCGCTGAGCACCTGGTTGACCCGGTCAACGCCACCGATGCCCTCGAACGGATTGGTGCGAGACGTGCCGAGGATGGTGCCACCCTGCTTGCTGATGCCCTTGACGTCCTCGCGACCCAGCTCGATCAGGTCGGCCTCAACAACTCCGCGCCACCCGTTTCGGAACCCAACGAATTCGAGCTGGTGCACCTTGATCCCGGTGAGCACAGCACCGCGGATGACCGCGTTCAGGCCGGGTGCGTCTCCCCCGCTCGTGAGGATTCCGATTTTCATACCGCTATTCTCGCGTATCCGCCGGATGTGGCTGGACCGCGGACCGAACGGAATTCGGAAAATCCGTCACAACGGCTTTCAGGCGGTGTGCAGTTCGCAGGCTGTCGCGTCGGCGTGCTCGTCGCAGATGACGAGTTGCGTTCTGCAGGCGGGATCTCCGCAGTTCTCCATTCGGGAGGTTGGCGCTCTGCACACGTAGCAGTGGCCGATCACGCTCGCCTGATCACTGAACTCGATCGCCTTGCGATCATCGAACACATAGAGCGACCCTTCCCACAGGCCGCGATCGGCGAACACCTCGCCGTACTTCACGATGCCGCCATCGAGCTGGTAGACCTCCCGAAATCCACGTCGGATGAGGAGGCTCGACAGAACTTCGCAGCGCACGCCTCCGGTGCAATATGTGACAATCGGCTCGTCCTTGAGGTGGTCGTAGGCACCGCGATCGATCTCACCGACGAAGTCACGCGTATTCTCAACGTTCGGGACCACCGCATCCCGGAATCGGCCAATCTCGGCCTCGAATGCATTGCGGCCGTCGAAGAAGGTGACCTTCTTCTCGGCCACGAGGGCGTGCAGTTCCTCGGGGGTGAGCTTCACGCCCCCGCCGACCACTCCCTCACCGTCAACCGTCAACTCCTCGGGTGCCCCGAAGCTGACGAGCTCATCTCGTACCCGGACGCTCAGTCGCGGGAAGTCGTCGCCATGCCCCTCACTCCACTTGAACTCGATGTCCTTGAACGCCGGGTATTCGCGCGTCTTTCGGACGTATCGCTTGATCGCCGTCAACGCGCCGCCGACCGTGCCGTTGATGCCATCCTTCGACAGCAGGATGCGTCCGGTAAGCCCCAGCGACTCGCACAGGTCCCGCTGCCACAGCCGCACCGCGTCCGGGTCGGCGAGTGGCGTGAACTTGTAGAACAGGAGGATCTTCGGAACGGGCACCGTATTATCTTGCCGCCGCCGCCCCTGCGGCGCCATTTCACCTGCGCGCTGGAATCGATCCTGCGACGCCGGCGCCTTGGATCGATTGGCTCGGCGCTGCCTCGCCGCGCGCCGCCGCGCTCGAAGCTGTTCGGAAGTCGGGACGGCAGGTTAGGGTTCCTGCATGAGGATGCTCGAGACCGTGTACCGGCCGGGACATCCCCTCAGTCTGCGGCAGACGCTGTCGCCACTCATTCGAGGCGGCACAGACCCAACGCATCGCTGGGACGGACCGTCGCTGTGGCGAACCGCGAACACGGAGGCCGGATCGACGACGCTTCGTCTCACGCCGATCGGCGACGAGATTCGAGCGCAGGCGTGGGGCGCCGGCGCGGAGATCGCGATCGATGGAGTCCCAGAGCTCTGCGGCGAAGGGGACGACTGGTCCGCGCTTGATCTGAGACCGCATCCGTACCTCGCTGAGGTGCTGCGCACCGCTCCCGGCCTGAGACTTACTCGCACGCGATCGGTGTTCGAAGCCCTCATCGCAGCGATCTTCGAGCAGAAGGTCTCGAGCATCGAGGCCCGACGCAGTTGGCGAACGATGCTGGTGAAATTCGGCCCCGAGGCACCCGGCCCCGCTCCGCAGGGAATGCGGGTGTTCCCGGACGCGGATGTTTGGCGCGGGATCCCGTCTTGGGAGTGGCACAGAGCGGGTGTCGGACCCAATCGGGCACAGGCCTGCATTCACGCGGCGATCGTCGCGGCATCCCTCGAGCGAACTCTCGCGCTCGGCCGTGGCGGCGTGGTCGTAGCGCAGAAACTTCGATCCGTTCCGGGGGTCGGCAGCTGGACAGCTGCGGAAACCACCCAGCGCTCACACGGTGACCCGGATTCACCCAGCGTCGGCGACTACCACGTGCCCGCATCCGTGGGTCTTGCGCTTGCCGGTGAGCCCGTAGACGACGACGGGATGCTCGAACTGCTCGAGCCATACGCCGGCCATCGCCAACGCATCGTGCGACTCATTGAGCTGACCGGTATCCGTAAGCCCGCTCGCGGACCGCACGTGCAACTGCGGGACTACCGCGCGTTCTAAGCCGCCCGCTCAGCGGTTGCGATAGACATACGCCCTGCTGCGGGGTGTGACGGGTTCGCGCTCCCGCAGCGCGGTCATGGCCGAAATAGATTTGGCCCGGCAGTCGGAGGCGAACGATCCGCGTAGATGGTCGGTGTATTCGATGTCGATGACGGCGGCGCCGTAGACCTTCGTGTAGCGGGCACACTCGTCGTAGCGGAAGCACTCTTCGGCGACGGCAAAGTCATAGCCGACGACAGCCTTGCCCCGGCTGCCGAGTTCGGTGGTGTTCTTCTGGCCGTCAGCAAGGCCGTCGGCGTGGGCGTGAACGACGAGCAGCTTCGCCATCGCGATGTCGGCACCGAGTCCGAACGCACGGTGCGACCGCGAGTACGAGTCGAGGTTGTCGAACTCGACCGCCCGGAATCCCTCGCGCTTGCACCTGCCGATCGTGGCATTCTGACTGGGTTTGGAAGCCGTTGACGTAGCAGATGTTGTACAGTCCAGCCGCGGGCCTCAAGGTGCTGTCCCGCGCCACGATCCTTACGCCGCTGCGTGGCGGTAGCTTCCGCCGAGTTAATAGTCGACCCGCACCCCGGTCGGCAACGGCTGAAGACGGTGGTCCGATCCGATTCCGGCACAACCCGTGATCGCGCTGGCGACGACGATCGCGACTAGCGTAACGCGCCCGGCGCGCGAGATCCGACCATCGGTTCCCCTCATTCCGACACCATGGCTGTAGGGAACGCACAGGAACCAGCGCTGAAAAACCAAGACCCCGCTACGGTCTTAGCGTGAACCTGCTGCTGCGAACTCTGTTGCTGATGATGACCAGTCGCCGAAGACCGCCCCTGGATTTCCGGGAGGTTGGCCGGGTGCGGATGCGTGTGCTGCCGAACGATACGGACATCCTGCGTCACGTGAACAACGGCATCTACCTGTCACTCATGGATCTCGGGCGGTTCGACCTGATGATCCGAAGCGGATACTGGGCTCGCTTGCGCAAGCTTGGTTGGTATCCGGTCGCCACCAACACGACCATGACTTACCGTCGTTCACTTCAGACCTGGCAGCGCTACGTTCTCGAAACCAAGGTCATCGGATTCGATGACAAGGCCATGTACGTCGAACAGCGCTTCGTCAGCAACAACGAGGTCTATGCGGTCGGATACATGCGCGGACGGTTTCTGAAACGGAGCGGCGGAACGGTCAGCGTCGCCGAACTGGGCGAGCTCGCCGGACTCGACCCCGCGTCAATGCCGGTACCCGAGTGGGTCACCAACTGGGTGGACAGCATCGCGCTCCCGCCGTCGAGAGCGTCGTTCCCGAGCGACTGGGACTCGCCCGAATCGACCACGCCCCAGTCAACTTCGCACTAGATAGTTTCGCACTGGATGGTTCAGAAGCCGTAGACGAAGGTTCCTCTGGGGTCGTACTGTGCGCGAATGGTTTGCAGTCGATCGAAGATGTGCCTGGGCCAGATCGCTTCGTATTCTTCACGCGAGGTCGGCGCGGGGGCGAAGTTGATGTTGTTCTCGGCATCGACCCACTTGCCGACGGCGTCGTAGAGAGCGCGCGCGGCGTCGGGAACGACCGTTTTCCAGAGTTCCTGGTTCGGGGCACCGAACAGGCTAAGCGTCGCCCTGGCCGATCGCCCACTCACCGCCGAGCCGCCCGGGACATCCGTCTCGGTCGCGAGTCCCAGGTGTCGCATTTCGAGAGCGACGAAGGGGAAGTCCTTGCCGGCACCGGCGAACCCCAGGATGGTGTCGGCGAGTTCCTCATCCAGGTCGCTGAGCATGCGGCCGGCCACCCATCCGGCTGCCGGATCCTTCGGATCGCCGTGAATGGCATCCATCAGCGCGGGATCCATTTCGGCAAGCGCATCGATGTACACCGGGGCGGCCGCGCGCAGCGGCGCCGCGAGCTTCTCGCCCTCGGCTGCGGATCCCGGGAATGCGAATCGCACCGCGAGCAGGGTGTGACCTCGCACGATCTCGGGAATGAACGGCAGGTCGGGAACGCGCGTGATCGCAACACTCGTGGAGACGCGGGGATCGGCCGTGTCGAGATAGCTGACCCAGGCGCGCAGGGCCGCGTCAATGTCTGGAGCGTCGAATGTGAGTGAGCCGCCGTAGAGCTCGGGTAGCTCGGCAAGTTCGATCGTCACCTCGGTCACGACGCCGAATCCGCCCTTCCCACCGCGGAGGGCCCAGAAGAGGTCGGTGTTCTCCTCGGCGTTTGCGCGAACGAGCTCGCCGCTGCCGGTCACGAGTTGGAAGCCGCGCACCCAGTCACTGCCGAACCCGTGACTGCAGGCGAGTGGCCCGCAGCCACCCCCGAGCAGAAAGCCGACTGCCCCAACGGTGCTGGATGATCCCACAATCGGCATGAGGCCAAGCGGCGTCGATGCTGCGACGACGCGCTCCCATTCCAGTCCAGCGCCGATCGTCGCGAGGTGGGTCTTCTCGTCGATCTCCAAAGAATCGAGTCGCCTGGTCGTGATGAGCAGACCGTCGGTTACGGCAACGTCGGCGGCGTGTCCCGTCGCCTGCACTCGCACGGGCAGCTGGTTCGCGATGGCGAACTTTACGGCCTCGACGACATCTTGTGCGGACGTGACGCCAACCACGACTTCCGGGGAGTGGGTGTAGTTGAGGAGCCAGCTCTTGACCTCATCGGCGAACGCGGGATCGTCCCTGGTGAGTACCGGGCCGGAAACGCGGGAACGCAGCAGCGCGACATCAACCATCCCGCAAACTTAGCGTGACCGACTGACCTAGCCGGCTTCCAGCACGGCCATCGCGGCGTTGTGACCGCCGATCCCGCTGACTGCTCCGCCGCGCCTGGCGCCGGACCCGCACAGCAGGATGCGGGGATGCGCCGTCGCGACTCCCCAGCGTTCGGCGGGAGTGTTCAGGGGCGCATTCTCCTCGACGAACGGCCAGCTGAGCGGCCCGTGGAAGATGTTGCCTCCTGGCATCCCGATCGCCAGCTCGATGTCGAGCGTGGTTTTGGTTTCGATCGTTGGATTGCCGTGGGCATCGGTGAGCAAGAGGTCCTCGACCGGCTCGCCGAGCACCGAGTTCAGAGAGGCGACGACGGCCGTCTGAAGCCTCGCGCGCTGCGAGTCATTGGTCTCCGAATCGACGAGGCGATCGGGAGTGTGCAGCCCGAACACCGTCAGCGTTTGGGCGCCGCTCGCCTGCAGATCGGGCGACAGGATGCTCGGATCGGTGAGCGAGTGGCAGTAGATCTCGCAGGGCAGGGGCGAGGGGATGCCGCCAGCGGCGGCCGTGTCGTATGCGGCATCAAGCTGCGACCACAGCTCGTTGATGTGGAACGTGCCCCCGAAGGCGGCTGCGGGCGCGACCGCGCCATCGAGCAGTTTTGGCAGTCGCTTCAGCAGCAGATTGACCTTGACCTGGGCACCCTCGGGTTTCGGCCCGGTCCCTGAGCCTGTCGAAGGGCCGGCCAGCAGTTGGTCGAGGGCGTACGGTGCGACATTCGCCAGGACGTATCGCGCACCAACGGTGTGCTCGGTCTCGCCAACGCGATAGATGACCTCGCCGTCCGGAGTGACCGCGATCACGTCCGCTCCCGACGCGAGCTCCGCACCGGCGGTTCGCGCCGCATCCAGCAGTTCGCTCGACACAGCACCCATCCCGCCCACCGGGACATCCCAGTTACCGGTCTCGTTTCCGATGACGTGGTACAGGAAGCAACGGTTGCCCGCCAGGGTCGGATCGACGTTCGGCGCAAACGTGCCGATCAGCGCGTCCGTAAGGACGACGCCGCGAACGAGATCGTCGCTGAACGTCGACTCGATGGTCTGGCCTATGGGCTGCTCGATGAGCTCGTCCCAGAGCCGATCATCCCCCACGGCCGCGCGGGACTCCGATCGCGTGAGAAGGGGTTCGAGAACGGTCGGGAACATAGCGCGGGCGATCTGCGCCGTTCCGTCATAGAAGGAGGCCCACGCCGCGGCATCCGGGCCGAGTGCCGCCGCGGTGGCTGACGGATCGCCCGCATCGATCAGAAGACCGGATTCGCTGCCGGGCCGGGGCGTATACGAGGAATAACGCCGCCGCTTCAACCGAACGTCCAGGCCAAGGTCCCTGATGATCCGGGCGGGCAGGAGGGACACCAGGTACGAGTATCGCGAAAGCCGAGCCTCAACGCCGTCAAAGGACTGCGCCGACACGGCAGCTCCGCCGAAGTGGTCGAGTTTTTCCAGGACTAGTACCCTCTTGCCCGCCTGGGCGAGGTAGGCGGCCGCGGTCAGGCCATTGTGGCCGCCGCCGACGATGACCGCGTCGTAGAGGCCGGTCACGCGGCGCCGGATGCCTGTTCCGCGTCATCCTCCCGGTGACACGCGGGCGGATCGATGGTGTCGAGAACGCGCGAGGACACGGTCCGCAGTACTGCCTGCTCCTCGTCCGTGAGCACATCGAAGAACAGTCGTCGCACGGTCAGGGCATGGTCGCGCATCGCACCAAGCGTCGTACGCCGCCCGAGTGCGGTGATGCCGATCCAGGTGCCGCGAGCATCCGTGTCGCACTCGGTCCGTGCGACCAGGCCGCGAGCTTCCATCCGGGTGACCTGGTGGGACAGACGGCTCTTCTCCCAGCCGAGAAGCTCGGACAGCTCGCGCGATCTGAGTTGGTTGCGCGGGGCTTCGAAGAGTGTGAGCAGGATCTCGTAGTCGGGGCCGGAGATCCCGGCGTCCTGTTGCAGGTGGCGATCCAGCACAAGATCGAGCTGGCGTCGCATCGCGTGGAAAGCGCGCCAGACATCCCATTCGTCTTCGCTGACGCTGGACACCTCAGACATGGACTCATTGTAGAGAGATCGGCGCCGCTAGCTATGGTCAAGCCAGAGTTCTTCCACCGAGCGCGCGAGTACGTCGCGGCAGGCGGAGATCGTCGCGCTGGCGCTGCCTGATCGTCGCGCTGAGGTGAAGACCTCGCGACGGGGCCGGCTCGGGAGCTCCAGAACGCGGATCGTGGGCGCTCGCGTTCCCCAGACCAGGTCGGGTAGCAGTGCGGCCGCATGTCCGGATTCGACCAGCCGGATATGTGCCTGGAGGTCTGCTGTTTCGAATCGGACATCCGGTTCGAACCCGGCGAGGCGGCAGGTCTGCTCCGCCCAGTGGCGGGATGCGGTTCCCCGCGGCTCCATCACCCAGGGAACGGCCGCGGCGTCGCCGAGCGATTGCACAGCATCCGTTGGGGCGCCAAGTCGAATCATGTCGCTGCACAGCGGTTGGCGGTCGAGTTCGTCGCTGCGTGGCGCCACGTGGCCCGGATACTGTTCGGCGATAACCAGATCGAACTCGCGCGCCCACACGGCGGCGAGCGCGCTCTCCGGTTCGCGCTGGGTGATTTCGACGCGCAGGGTCGGATGTTCCTTCGCCAGCAAGGTCAACGCCTGCGGGATGATCCCGAGAGCGGCGGACTGGAAAACCGCAAGGCGCACGGTGCCGGATGGTGCCGAGCCGAACTCGCCGAGTTCAGACTCGAGCAACTCAACTCGTTCGAGCAGTGCGGTCGCGTGCTCGACGAGCAGTTCTGCCGCGGGGGTCAGTCGCACCCGCCGACCGGATTTCACCAGCAGGGCAACGCCAACTTCGGACTCAAGCAGTGAGAGCTGCTGGGACACGGAAGACGGACTGTACGAGAGCGACGATGCGACAGCGGCAATCGTGCCGCGGAGCTTCAGTTCACGAAGCAGCGCGAGTCGCTTGAGATCAAGCACCGACACCTCCCATCGAAATTCGCGCCGCCACCAATTATTCGGATTTCCTTCACAATACCGAATGAAAACCATCGCTTTTTATGAACTGTAGTCATGCCTCAGGCTGGACGACACAGCGTCAGTACGCAAGAGAGGCATAGTGTCGTGAGCATGTCGAGTGTCGAACCCGTCGCAGCGGGAGCCCAGTCGGACCTGGCGGATGAAGCCATCGCCACCGTGCATCGCTGGCTGAGCGACTCCGCTCAAATCGCGCCGGACAAGAGCGCCGAGCGCCTCGCCGGGGTGCTGCGCGATCCACTCGGACTTGAGTTCACCCTCGGATTCGTTGATCGGGTTGTGCGTCCGGAAGATCTTCACGTCGCCGCCCGCAACCTGGAGAAGCTGAGCCGGGCCATCCCGGGCTTTTTGCCGTGGTACCTGCGGATCGCCGTCGTGATCGGGGGCGGATTCGCGCCACTCCTACCGTGGATTGTCGTGCCGATTGCGCGTCGCGTTCTGCGCGGCATGGTCAGCCACCTCGTCGTCGATGCGACGCCGAAGAGCCTGGACAAGACGCTCCGCCACCTGCGGCGCCAGCACATCCGTCTCAACATCAACCTGCTCGGCGAAGCCGTCCTCGGGGATGCGGAGTCGGACCGTCGCCTCGCCGGAACGCGCACGCTGCTCGAGCGCGACGATGTCGACTACGTCTCGATCAAGGTGTCGTCTGTCGCGGCACAGCTGTCGATGTGGGCGTTCGAGGAGACCGTGGAGCGGGTGGTTGAGCGCCTCACTCCGCTCTATGAACTCGCGGCCGGTTCGCCCAGTCCCAAGTTCATTAATCTCGACATGGAGGAGTTTCGCGACCTCGACCTCACGGTCGCGGTGTTCAAGCGCATCCTCGACCAGCCCCGGCTCGAGAAACTTCAGGCCGGAATTGTGCTTCAGGCCTACTTGCCGGACGCACTCGGCGCGTTGCAGGACCTGACCGAATGGGCCACGAAGCGCCTCGCCTCGGGAGGTTCCGGCATCAAGGTTCGCGTCGCCAAGGGCGCGAACCTCGCGATGGAGCGTGTCGATGCATCCATGCACGGGTGGCCGCTCGCGACATACGCGCACAAGGTCGAGACGGACACCAACTACAAGCGTGTCCTGAACTGGGCGCTCACGCCAGAGCACACCGACGCCGTGCGCATCGGTGTCGCAGGTCACAACCTGTTCGATGTCGCATACGCATGGCTGCTTGCGAAGCAGCGCCATGTCGATACCCGCGTCGAGTTCGAGATGCTCCTGGGCATGGCGACGGGCCAGGCAGAGGTGGTCAAGCGGGATGTCGGCGGCCTGCTGCTGTACACGCCCGTCGTGCACCCCGGTGAGTTCGACTCAGCTATCAGCTATCTGGTGCGACGGCTTGAGGAGAACGCGAGCCCGGACAACTTCATGAGCGGCCTTTTCGAGTTGGCCTCGAACCGTGAGGTGTTCGCGCGGGAGTCTGGGCGGTTCCTCGCTTCGCTCTCCGGGCTCGATGGCGACGTCCCGTCGTCGAATCGGGTTCAGGATCGCCTGCATCCGGCGTCCCTGCCCGGCGTCCTCGGCGCATTCGAGAACGAGCCGGACACCGATCCGTCGCGTGCGGACAATCGCGACTGGGGTCGTCGCATCCTCGCCAGGAGTGCCGACTCGAGCCTCGGCAAAGAGACGCTCGCGGCGGCGGCCGTCACCGCGACAGGTCGGGTCGACGAGCTGATCGCCTCCACGGTCGTTGCCGGAGCGGCATGGGGTGCTCGACCGGCGACGGACCGGGCGCGCATCCTGCACGACGCGGGCGACGTGCTGTCGGCGTTCCGGGGTCGCCTCATCGAGGTCATGGCAAGCGAGACCGGAAAGACGATCGCCGAGGGCGACGTCGAGGTCAGCGAGGCCACGGACTTTGCCCACTACTACGCCGAACGCGCACTAGATCTCGACCGCGTGCCCGGTGCACGATTCGTGCCGTCGCGCCTGACCGTCGTCGCTCCACCGTGGAACTTCCCGGTCGCCATTCCAGCCGGGTCCGCGCTGTCGGCGCTCGCGGCGGGCAGCGGTGTGGTCTTAAAGCCTGCCCCGCAGGCACGCCGGTGTGCAGCGGTTCTCGCTGAGGCGCTCTGGGAGGCGGGTGTTCCCCGGGACGTCCTCGTACTCGCGGACATTGCCGAGGGCGATCTCGGCAAGCAGTTGGTTTCCGATCCGGCGGTTGATCGCGTCATCCTGACCGGCGCATGGGAGACCGCGAACCTGTTCCGCAGTTGGCGCAGCGATTTGCCGTTGCTCGCCGAGACGAGTGGCAAGAACGCCATCATCGTCACCCCGTCGGCCGACCTCGACCTCGCGGTCGCCGATATCGTCAAGAGCGCGTTCGGACACGCTGGGCAGAAGTGTTCCGCCGCTTCGCTGGTGATCCTGGTTGGTTCGGTTGCGACCTCTGAGCGATTCCGGCGCCAACTCATCGATTCGGTCAGGACGCTCAAGGTCGGGCTGCCGTCGAACCCGACGACGCAGATGGGCCCGCTAATTGAACCGGCCTCCGGGAAACTCCTTGGTGCGCTGACGTCCCTCGGCGACGGTGAGCAGTGGCTGGTCACGCCACGACAGCTGGATGACACGGGTCGACTCTGGTCGCCCGGCGTTCGTGACGGCATCGCTCCCGGCAGCGCGTTCCACCGCACGGAGTACTTCGGACCGGTGCTCGGCATCATGACAGCCGCGACGCTTGACGAGGCGATCTCGCTGCAGAACGCAACCGACTACGGGCTCACCGCAGGCATCCATTCGCTGGAGCCGGACGAGGTCGCGCATTGGGCCGACCAGGTGGATGCCGGCAACCTCTACGTCAACCGCAGTATCACGGGCGCGATTGTCCGACGCCAGCCGTTCGGAGGCTGGAAACGGTCAACGGTCGGCGCATCTGCGAAGGCGGGCGGACCCAACTACCTGATGACGCTCGGCAATTGGGAGCCGCTGGAGTCCGGCCCGGGCGAGGACCTCACGCTCGAGGGCATCAGCGAGCCCGTGGCGCGCGTGATCAAGCGAGCGCAGGCGGGGCTTGAGTTTCTCGAGTTCGATCGGGTTCGTCTCGCGGCCGTTCGTGACGAGAAGGCCTGGCTGAGCGAGTTCGGTGTCCGGCGCGATGTCAGCAACCTCGGCGTGGAGCGAAACGTGTTCCGCTATCGGCCGATTCCCGTGACCATCCGCCTCGCGGAGGGCGGATCGATGGGCGATCTTGCCCGGCTGATTGTTGCCGGGACTCGTGCGGGATCGGTGCTGTTCGTGTCGACCGCGATCCCGCTGCCACAGCCGCTCGTCGATTTGTTCGGCGACTTTGCGTCTCCCGTGCTCATCCAGTCGGTGGTGGTCGAGTCGGATGCTCGCTGGCATGCCCGCTTGATCGCCGGCGAGCTCAAGACGACGCGCATCCGCCTGGCCGGTGGCGACGCATCCGTTCTCGCCGGCATCCTGAAGGGCAACCCGGATGTCGCGATCTACGGCGGCCCGGTGACGACGGCCGGCCGGGTCGAGTTGCTGGCGTTCCTGCACGAGCAGGCGGTCTCGGTCACGGCGCACCGCTTCGGCAACCCCGACCCGCGCATGGCCGGGCTCCACATCTAGTCCAGCGGCGCCGACTAGCCGTCGAGGGCACCGGTGACATAGGCCAGCGCCTGCGAACGAGCGATGCCGAGCTTCCGGATGCGGTCGGCATAGGCCCGCGCGGCCTCCTGTGCCTGCTTCTCCGCTGCGTCGCCCTGAGCACTCACGAACGACCCGTTGCGACCGCGCGTCTCGATGAAACCGTCCGCTTCGAGCTCCCGATACGCGCGCGCAACCGTGTTCGGTGCGAGTCCGAGGTCCTCAGCGAGTTTTCGCACGGTGGGGATTCGCGTGCCGGCCGCGAGCGCGCCCGAGGTCACCTCATCCATGAACTGAACACGCAGTTGCTCGTACGGTGGGGTCGCGGACCGCGAGTCGATGGTGATCATGAGTGGCTTGCCCCCGCCGGCGTTGCAGACGCCGTCGCACCCGCGGCAGCCAACTCGGGCCAGAGTCGACGTAGGTATCGCCGCTGGGGTTTGCTGATCATGCCAGCAATCGCCCAAACCAGGATGAGTACGGCAGCTGCAGACGTAGGCATATCCGGCCCGATGGTCTCCCCGATCCCGCGAGCGGGTGGATACCACTCGAACGCGACGCTGCCGAAATATGTGCCGAGAAAGAAGGGTGTAATCACGAAGGAATTCAGCGCCCGTGATCGAAGGGCGTCATCCCAGGCGAGTTCGAGGGCGGACCCGGCGGTCTGGCCGCGCCCGGCTCTTCTGCCCACGGCTCTCGCGGGTGACCGTCTCGATTGCGCTGCCGATCGTGATAAGTGACATGGGTCATTTGTACCAACTATGTACCAATGTGTCCATACAAACCCGTTTGCCCCCGCCTGGTGCGTTTGCGCCCGTACAAACGGGGGCAAACGCACCACATGGGGGCAAAAGTGGGCGCGGGGCTAGTCGTGGGTGCGATGGATGAGGCGCGAGAGAACTATGGCGCTGCGGGTGTGGTCGACGTTGGGCGCGATACGCACGCGTTCGAGGGCGATCTCGAGCGACGGGATGTCGCGCGAACGCATGTGCACGATCGCATCCGCTGATCCGGTGACGGTTCCCGCATCCACCACCTCGGGCACGCCGGACAGGATGCGCTTGAGCTCCTCCGGGGCAACGGTTCCGCGGCAAAACAGTTCGACGTATGCCTCGGTCGCCATCCCGTCGACGGCGGGGTCAACCTGGATCGTGAAGCCGCGGATGACGCCATCCGCGACCAGGCGGTCAACGCGCCGTTTGACCGCCGAAGCCGACAATCCGATCACTTCGCCGATGTCGCCGTAGCCGGCACGCGCATTTTGGCGGAGCAGGTCGATGATCCCGTAGTCGAGGCTGTCCATCCGCACACTCTATGGCGAAAAAGTGTGCGGACCCAAGCAAAGACGGCGATTCCGTGCGCAGGAAGCTGCAAACGTGACGATAGTGCGTGAAAAGCTGGGGTCATGACGATGACCGAGCCATCCAAAGTCGCGCCAGAACGCCGCGCATCACACCGCACAATTCTGATGTGTCGCCCCGACTATTTCACCGTGTCCTACCGGATCAACCCGTGGATGCACCCGGAGGATCCCACTGACACCAGCCTCGCAGTTAAGCAGTGGGAAGTCCTGTACAAGACGTACATCGACCTCGGCTTCGACGTGCAGCTGATCGCACCCATCAAGGGCCTGCCCGACATGGTCTACGCCGCAAACGGCGGCTTCGTGCTTGACGGCATCGCGTACGGTGCGAGCTTTCACTACCCGGAGCGCCAGCCCGAGGGACCCGCGTACATGGACTGGTTCCGCGAGAACGGCTACGACGTGCGTGTTCCCGAGGAGGTCAATGAAGGGGAAGGCGACTTCCTGCTCGTGGGCGACGTGATCCTGGCTGGCCAGGGATTCCGGAGTGATTCGGGCAGCCATCAGGAACTGGAGAGAATCTTTCGTCGCCCGGTTATTTCGTTGAATCTCATCAATCCGAGCTTCTACCACCTCGACACCGCGATCGCGGTGCTCGATCCGGAGGGAGCTCCGGATGGTCCGGCCGGTTCGGGGACCGCGGCGAACATCGCCTACCTGCCCAGCGCGTTCGACGAGCCGAGTCTCGCCATCCTGCGCGAGCGCTACCCGGATGCCCTCATTGTGAACGAAGAGGATGCCGCCGTCCTCGGCCTCAACTCATATTCAGACGGCTACAACGTCGTCATCGCTTCCCGCGCCAAGGACTTCGAGCGCCAGTTGCGCGAGCGCGGATACAACCCAATCGGGGTCGACCTGTCCGAGCTTCTCCTCGGCGGCGGTGGAGTTAAGTGCTGCACCCTGGAGCTTCGGCGCTAATGTCCCCCAACTCCACAACGTCGGAGCGCCTGGCCGCCACCTATCTCTCGTTGGAAGAAGAGCACGCCGCGCACAACTATCACCCGCTCGAAGTAGTAGTCAGTCACGGCGAAGGCGCATGGGTCACTGACGTCACCGGGCGGCGTTATTTGGACTGCCTCGCGGCTTACTCTGCGATCAACTTCGGGCACGGGCATCCGGTCCTGGTGGACGCTGCTAAGGCTCAGCTGGATCGAATCACGCTCACGAGTCGCGCATTCCACAATGACCAGCTCGGCCCGTTCGTCACCGCGCTCGCTGCGCTCGCCGGCAAGGACATGGTGCTGCCGATGAACACGGGCGCCGAAGCCGTCGAGTCCGGCATCAAAATCGCGCGTGCGTGGGGTTATCGAGTCAAGGGTGTTCCGCAGAACACGGCGACGATCGTCGTCGCCGACGGCAACTTCCACGGTCGCACGACCACCATCATCAGCTTCTCGGGCGATCCGGATGCTCGCAACGACTTCGGTCCGTATACGCCGGGATTCGTCAGCGTTCCCTACGGGGATGCGGCGGCGCTCGAAGCGGCCATTGACGAGACGACGGTCGCCGTTCTGATCGAGCCGATCCAGGGCGAGGCGGGCATCCTCGTGCCGCCAACGGAGTACCTTCCCGCGATCCGCGAGATCACCACGAGGCATCGGGTGCTGTTCATCGCTGATGAGATCCAGTCGGGCCTCGGACGCACGGGGGCGACTTTCCAGTGCGACAACGTCGGTGTCGTGCCTGACCTCTATCTGCTCGGCAAGGCACTCGGCGGAGGCATCGTGCCGGTGAGCGCTGTCGTCGGCAACGCGGACATCCTCGGTGTGTTGAAGCCGGGCGAGCACGGCTCGACGTTCGGCGGCAATCCTCTCGCGGCCGCGGTCGGTCTTGCGGTCGTCGGTCTTCTCTCGACCGGCGAGTACCAGGAGCGCGCCAAGGTTCTCGGTGCGCGCCTGCACGCGCGCCTGCAGCAGCTCGTCGGGCACGGAGTGGTCTCCGTTCGCGGCGCCGGGCTGTGGGCTGGCATTGACATCGATCCCGCGCTCGCGACCGGACGCGAGGTGTGCGAGCTGCTGATGGCCCGCGGCGTATTGGCCAAGGACACTCACGGCAGCACCATCCGGCTCGCGCCACCGATCGTGGTGGAACCCGACGATCTGGACTGGGCCGTCGACCAACTTGAGGCGGTGCTCGCAGAGCTGCGCTCCTAGCCCCCAATGCCCCCGCGAGTCCGGGCCGTACCGCTCCCACCCCTGCGAGCACGTACGTCCCGGACTCGGTTGGTTCGAGGCCGGGCCGCAGCGGTTCGCTAGGCGCGGCCTGCGATTGCCGCGAGATCTGCGGTTGCCGGCAGCTCGCCGTAGAGGCGCGATCGATCGGGACCCAGGCGGGAAGCGACGAAGGCATCGGAAACCGCGGATGGTGCATTCCGCAGGAGCAGTGAGGCCTGGAGGCTGAGAGCGAGTTCCGCGACCAGCCTGCGAGCCTGCCGCGATGCGGCATCCGGCTCGGACGCGGTGATGTCGCGAACGAGTGCGCGGGTTGCCTCGAGGTGCGCATCAAACACCGCGGAGTCCCCGACCGCGATCGTGACCTCAGCGTCGAACGCTTCGAAGCTCTCGGGCTCCCGCGCGAGCGCGCGAAGCACGTCGAGCGCGATGACGTTACCCGATCCCTCCCAGATCGCCATGACGGGCTGCTCGCGATAGCGGCGTGCCAGTGGAAATGTCTCGGTGTAGCCGTTGCCGCCCAGGCACTCGAGGGACTCGTATGCGTGCTCGGGCCCGCGCTTGCAGATCCAGTACTTCGAGACCGCGGTTGCCAGTCGACGGAACGCGCGCTCACTGTCGCTCGCGTCCTCGTCGTGCGCTCTCGCAAGCCGCAGTGCCGTCGCGGTGGCCGCTTCGGACTCGAGCGCCAGGTCTGCGAGCACGGCAGTCATGGCCGGCTGGTCGATGAGCGTGCGACCGAACGCCTCGCGGTGCCGCACGTGCCATGCTGCCTCGGCCACTCCTTGCCGCATCCCCGCTGTGGTGCCGTAAATGCAATCGAGCCGCGTTCGCGACACCATCTCGATGATCGTGCGAACACCCCGCCCCTCCTCGCCGAGCAGGAACGCCACGGTGGCGTCGAATTCAACCTCGCTCGACGCGTTCGATCGATTGCCGAGCTTGTCTTTGAGGCGCTGGATGCGGAACGTGTTACGTGTGCCATCGTCGAGCACCCGCGGCAGCAGGAAGCAGCTGAGCCCCGCAGGAGCCTGCGCGAGCACAAGAAACCCGTCGGACATCGGTGCGCTGCAGAACCACTTGTGCCCGGTCAGCAAGTACTGACCGTCGCCGACGGGTTCCGCGCGGGTTGTGTTGGCTCGAACATCCGAGCCACCCTGCTTCTCGGTCATCGCCATGCCGAACAGAGCCGATGTCTTCGACGGGCGCAGAGCGCCGTCGTACTGGCTGCTGAGAAGTCTCGGCATCCATTTGTCCGCGAGCGCCGGAGTCGCGGCGAGCGCGGGTACCGCCGAGTGGGTCATCGAGATCGGGCAGGCGTGACCGGGTTCGACCTGGGCGAAGAGCATGAACGTCGCGGCTCGCGCAACGTTCGCGCCCGGCTTCGGATCTGCCCAGGCTGAGGTGTGTGCGCCAGCGGCTACCGCCGCCGAGATGATCCTGTCGTAGCTCGAGTCGTACTCGACCTCGTCGATGCGGTTGCCGTAGCGATCGTGGGTGTGGAGCTCGGGCTCAATCCGATTCGCACGGTCGGCGTCGTTCTGGAATACCTCGCTGCCGACGTGCAGGCCGACGTCGGTTAGGGCATCGATTGCCCAGGCCGCGTCGTAGGTCGCGACCGCCTCGACGAGCGGCAGGTTCTCGGTGAATTCGTCGAGGCCGACCCGTCGCGGGACCTGGTTGAACACGTCGTGTGTGATCGGCATCGATCCTCCAGCCCTTCGAGAGCCTCAGGGACCGGCCCATCGCTCTGGAGCTAGCCTTTCACGAGCGCTTCCCCAGCACGTAGCGCTGGATCGCAATGACGGCCGCGCCGCGACACCACTCGCTGTTGTCACCGGGCGTCGTCACGATGTCCAGTTCGCTAGCGCGTGGGTCGCGGTCCGCTGCGATGCCCTCCTGCATGGCAGCGCTTGCGACCTCAACCAGTCGCACGCCCTCGCCACCGAGGACGATGCGCTGCGGAGCCGTCAGGTTTGCGATTGCGGCAATCATGCGTCCGAGGCCGCGCCCGGCATCGTCGACCACGCGCCGCGCTGCCGGTTCGCCCGCGGCAGCGAGGTCGAGCGCCTCGTCGTAGCCGACGGCTCGATCCAGTGCGAGCGAAACCGCGCTCGAAACGGCCGACTGTGTGAGAACACTGCGCGCGCATCCCCGATGTCCGGCCGGGCACAGCGGCCCGAAAGGATCGAGGGGCCAGTGCCCGACCAGACCGATGCCGGAGTCCTCATCGAGGACGATGTCGTCGTGGGCCACCAGGCCGTATCCAATCCCCGCGCCGAGTGTTAGCACCGCAAAACCATCGAGCCCCCGCCCCGCCCCGAACCAGTGCTCCGACTCCGTGAAGGCGACGACATCGTTTTCGATGACGGTGGGAAGGCCCGTTGCCGCTTCGAGCATGGTGCCGAGCGGAACGTCGGACCAGCCGAGAAACGGTGCACTGCGCACCGTGGAATGGTCGGTGACGAGGGCGCCGATGCCGAGTCCCAGCGCCGTGATCGAGGACACCGAACCCGCGAGTTCGTTCGCCAGTCCGGCAATCACCGCGACGACCGATTCGGGATCCCTTGTGGACAGCTCCACCGACCGGGACTGAAGGATGTTTGCGCGGAGGTCCGTGAGAACGCCCTGTACGGTATCCGCGGTGAGCTTCATGCCGAGAAAGTGCTGGGACTCGGGCACGATGTCGAGCGGTTTGGATGGTCGTCCGGCGCGGCCATCCGTTTTCTCCTCGACCTCGATGAGCAGACCACTCTCGATAAGAGGCGTGCTTAGCCTGGTGAGCGAGCCGGCGGACAGGTCGAGTTTGCGCGCGATGTCGCTGCGGGAAATGGGGCCGTTGATCAGCACTTGCAGCGCGACAGAACGCGATGCGCCGACGTCCGGCGTCCACAGCGGTGTGCTGATCCGCATGTCCATTTCCTTACTCGGGTAGCGCTGTGCTTGGGGAGAATCTAGCCTGACATAGACAGATTAGTTCCGCCAATCAAGATACTAACGGGTCCCGGACGGCAAATTTGCCGCGGTTGACTCCGAATTACTTTTGCAGTAGAACTATTCCAGCCGCAAGCATTGGTGCGCGGCCCGAACACCATCGTGTCCACGAATTACGACAGGAGAATCGCAATGAAGCGTTCAAGCAAATTGGGGCTGGCGGTGGCAGCGGCAGCGGCAGTCTCGCTGCTTGCGGCCGGATGCTCCTCGAGTCCCACCAGTTCAGCCGGTACGAAGACCAGTCCCGTGACCATCACGTTCTGGGGTTCATACGGCAACGGCGGGAACTCGACCCAGCAGGATGCCCTCAACAAGACCCTCATCCCGGAATTTGAAAAAGCGAATCCCGGTATCACGGTCAAGTACACCGATATCGCGTACGACTCGCTGCTGCAGAAGCTCACAACCAGCGCCGCGGGCGGACAACTCCCGGACCTCGTGCGAGCCGACATCGGCTGGGTTCCCGAGTTCGCCCAGAACGGAGTGCTGGTGCCGCTGTCCGACTCAATGTCGGACTTCACGACGCTCAGCGCGAAGGACTACCAGGGCAACCTGGCCACAAATCTCTACAAGGGCAAGTACTACGGGCTTCCGCTCGACACCAACACTCGCGTCTTGATTACCGATCAGGCCGCACTAGCAAAGGCCGGTATCAGCACTCCGCCGTCCACCTTCGCGGACCTCCAGACGATGGCATCGAAGCTCAAGGGCAGCGGTGTGTCGCTATTCGCCGACAGCGGCCTGGGGGCGTGGAATATCTCCCCGTGGATCTGGTCGGGCGGCGGCGAGGTCACCAACAAGAAGGAGACCAAGGCGACCGGCTACCTGAACAGTGCAACCAACGTTCAGACCATCCAGATGCTGGTCGACTGGTACAAGCAGGGCCTCATCCCGAACCTGATCACCGGCAACACGGGGGCAACGGGAACGTCGGATGGCCTGCCGAAGACCAAGTACGCGACGATCTTCGATGGACCATGGATGGCCGGAATCTGGACTGGCCAGTATCCGACCTTCCAGCCGGTGTACTCGCCCATTCCATCTGGAGCGGGCGGATCGGTCAGCGTCGTCGGCGGAGAAGACATCGTGCTGACGGCCAATTCCACCCATCAGACCGCAGCGGAGAAGTTCATCCGCTTCACCCAGTCGAAGGACTTCCAGCTCGCCATGGCGAAGACCGGGCAGATGACGGTAGTGCCGGCCTTCGCTGACGCGCAGGCCAAGATTGCCGCCTACTACAAGGTGTACTCCGACCAGTTGAAGACCGCGAAGTCGCGGATCGCCAGCCCCAACCAGAGCAAGATTGACACCGTGCTGAACACGACGCTCACGCAGGCCTTTCTTGGCAAGATGACGGTGCAGGCCGCCCTCGACAGTGCGGCCTCACAGATCGACACCCTGCTGGCCGGGAACTAGCAGATTGGCGCTCACCACTACGACGGGTCGCGCGGCGGAGACTTCCTCCGTCGCGCGGCCCGGTCGGACCAGGATTACCCGCGGCGGTCGCAGACGGCGGCTCTCCGCGACACCGTACCTATTCCTGCTCCCCGGGGTGGTCGTCTTTGTCGTCGCCATCATCTGGCCTGCGATCTCGGCGTTCCGTATGAGCCTCTACCACTGGAACGTTTTTAACGCGCAGCTGAGCCAATGGTCGGGAATGGACAACTACATCGCCGCTTTCCGCGACCCGCACTTCTGGTTGAGTCTCGAGAACAGCGGCATCTATATGGTCGCGACGGTCATCCCACAAATGATCATCGGCCTGGCGATTGCCCTGCTTCTCAAGCGGAAGAGCCCGACCGCGCCGCTCTTCCGAGTGCTGTTCTACCTGCCGGTAGTTACCAGCTGGGTCGTTGTCACGTTGCTGTTCAAGTTTCTCTTCGACGACAGCGGTCTCGTGAACTTCACGCTCCACGACTTTCTTCACCTCATGAATAGCGACGTGTCGTGGCTGGCGAATCGTTGGACGGCGCTCGTTGTTATTTGTCTTCTCGGGATCTGGAAAGGGGTGGGTTGGTCGATGATGATCTACCTCGCCGCGCTTCAGGGCGTCCCAGAGACACTCGAGGAGGCAGCTCAACTCGACGGTGCCAACCGCTGGCAGCGTTTTCGGGCGGTAACCATTCCCGCGCTCAGCCCGGCAACCACATTCATCTCGGTCATGCTCGTGATCGGCGGCCTCAACGTCTTCACCTCCGTGCAACTGCTGACGGGCGGAGGGCCGATCGGGCAGACGGATGTCGTGCTGACCTACATGTATCTGCAGGCGTTCAATTTCACCGACTTCGGCTACGCGTCCGCGCTGGCCGTCATCCTGGCCGTGCTGGTTTTCGTGCTCGCGGTACTCCAGTTGCGAATCATGCGCAATCGAGACGGAGATGAACTCGCATGAGTGCTGCAACGAACGCGCGGATGACGCGCCTGCCCGGCACGCGGAGCAATCCGGCGGGAACGACCCTTCGCTACGTCGCGCTGATCGTCGGCGTGTTCGTCATGGTCACCCCCTTCATCTATATGGTGTCGGCGAGCTTCCAGTCGCAGGCATACGTCCTGACGATTCCGCCCCAGCTCATTCCCGTCCCCGGCACCACTGCGAACTACGCCCAGGCGATCGGCACAGAGAACTTCCTGCTCTACTTCGCGAACTCGCTCATTGTCGCCGTGATCTCAACGGCATGCTCGGTCCTGCTCAGCTCGATGATGGCGTTTGCGTTTGCCAGGTTTTCCTTCCCCGCCAAGGAGGCGATCTTTCGCGTTGTCCTGATCGGGCTGACGATTCCGGCGGTGATGTTGCTCATCCCGCAATTCATCCTCGCGAAGAACCTGCATCTCCTCGATTCGCTTGGCGGGCTCATCTTCTTCTACATCGCGGGCAATCTGTCGCTGAACACGTTCCTGATGCGAAGCTTCTTCGCATCCATCCCCGGCGAGCTGGACAGTGCGATGCAGGTGGATGGCGCAAACGCGTGGACGCGGTACTGGCGCCTCGCACTCCCGTTGGCGCGACCGGCTCTCGCGGTTGCGACGATCTTCACCTTCCTGAACAGCTGGGACGAGTATCCGATCGCACTGACTATGATCAACAACCCGGACAATGCGACCCTGCCGCTCGCCATCGCCAACTTCCAGGGCGAGCATGCGACCCAGTGGGGACTCGTGTTCGCGGCGTCCCTGATCGCCGTGATTCCGGTGCTCGTCGTGTTCATCGTGTTCCAGCGCTACTTCGTCCAGGGACTCACCTCGGGGGCGGTCAAGGGATGACCGGCCCAGAACTCCTGCCGACGCGGGCGACCTACGCGGCGGGCGACTCCATCGTGCTCGAGGTGCGCGAGGCCGTTGGCCCAGGCGAAGTTGTCGTTCGGCACCTCGGCGACGAGGTTCTGCGCGCGGTCTGGGATGGAACGTCGTCGATCGTGCTCGGCTGGCTGCCGGTCGGGACCTACGGTATCGAGCTCGTGACCTCCGACGCGATCCTGTCGACGGCCGTCGAGGTCGCGGAGATCGGCCGCTCTCGCCTTCGCTACGGATTCGTCGTGGACTATTCGCCCGGGCGAGATCTCTCCGGGATCAGCGACACCATCCGCAGGCTGCACCTCAATGGCATCCAGTTTTACGACTGGGCCTATCGTCACGCGAACCTGCTCGGCGGGGGTGCGGAGTATCGCGACGCGCTCGACCAGCCGATCTCGCTCGCCACCGTGCGGGACCTGATCGCGGCGGTCAAGGAGAGCGGAGCGTCCGCGGTCGGGTATGCGGCGGTGTATGCCGTCGGTCCTGCCGAGTGGGACGAGTGGAAGCATCGTGCACTACTCACGGCGACGGGGGAACCCTATGCGTTGGAGGACTTCCTGTTTCTCGTTGATCCCGCGGCGCCCGACTGGCTCGAGAGCTTCTCGAGTCAACTGTCTGCTGCGGCAAGCGACCTCGGCTTCTCCGGATTCCACCTGGATCAGTATGGCTATCCCAAGCGCGCGACTCGCGCAGACGGCGAAACGATTGACGTCGCGACATCATTCACGGCCATGATCGCTGCGGTGCGCGAAAGGTTGCCGTCGGCTCACCTCGTGTTCAATAACGTCAACGATTTCCCGACCTGGGCCACCGCGAGCGCACCCCTGGACGCGGTGTACATCGAGCCATGGGAGCCCACCGTCACGCTCGGATCCCTCGGATCGGTCGTGAGCCGGGCGAGGTCGGTTGCAGCCGGCAAGCCGATCGTGATCGCGGCGTACCAGCACGTGTACGACTCGGCAACGGCTGTGGAAGCCGACCTGGCGACATCCTTCACCATGGCGACGCTGTTCTCCCACGGTGCGACCCAGCTACTGGCGGGAGAGACCGATCGCATTCTGGTTGACCCATATTACGTTCGCAATCACGTGATCGAACCATCGACGTCGAGCCTGCTCAAGCGCTGGTACGACTTTCTGGTCGAGCACGACGAGCTGCTGCTCGAACCTTCCATCGTGGATGCGACGTCGTCATACGTTGGTGCGTACAACAGCGACTGCGACGTCGAGTTCGACTCCGCGACCACCAGCGACGCCGCCGTGCCGGGATCGGTGTGGCGGCGGGTAACCCTTGCCGGTGACCGGCTGGTCGTCCATTTGATTAACCTGCTCGGGCAGGACGACGCGTTGTGGGATGCACCGCGAAAATCCCCGGGTCGCACGGGAGCAGGGCGGCTGCGGTTCCGCCGCGTCGGTCATGGTGTGCCGCGGGTCCGCGTTGCCGACCCCGACGGTATTGGCCGACTCGTGGATGTAACCGTCGAACTCGACGGAGACCACGCGACCGCGGTACTGCCGGAATTGTCGGTGTGGCAACTCGTCGTCATTGATCCTGGTGGGGCATCGTGACCGATCTCGCGTCGAGGGTGTCCGGAACAGAATCCGACTCCGGGCAGCAGTGGTGGAAGAGCGCGGTGATCTACCAGGTCTATCCGCGCAGCTTCGCCGACTCGAACGGAGATGGCATCGGTGACCTGCCCGGTGTCGTTGCCCACCTCGACTATCTGGCTACCCTCGGGGTTGACGCGATCTGGCTATCTCCCGTGTACGCATCTCCCGCAGATGACAACGGCTACGACATCAGCGACTACCAGTCGGTTGATCCCGCGTTCGGTACTCTCGATGACTTCGACGAGCTCGTTTCCCAGGCTCACCTGCGCGGCATGAAGCTGATCATGGACCTCGTGGTGAACCATACGTCCGACGAGCACCCATGGTTTGTCGACTCGGCCTCCGCCGCAGATAGCCCGAAACGCGACTGGTACTGGTGGCGTCCGCCACGCGAGGGCATGCGCGGCGGCGCCGAGGGCGCGGAGCCGAACAACTGGGAGTCGTTCTTCTCGGGATCGGCCTGGCAGTTCGACGAGGCATCGGGCGAGTACTACCTTCACCTGTTCTCGCGCAAGCAGCCCGACCTCAACTGGGAGAACCCCGAGGTGCGGGCCGCGATCTACTCGATGATGAACTGGTGGCTTGACCGAGGAGTTGACGGCTTCCGGATGGATGTCATCAATCTGATCTCGAAGCAGCAGGACCTTCCAGATGGTATCCGGCAGCCGGGCCACCGCTATGGCGACGGCTTCCCGTTCTACAGTTACGGTCCACGCATCCACGAATTCCTGCAGGAGATGCACGCGACCGTATTCGCGGGACGCACCGGACAGTTCGTCACCGTTGGCGAGATGCCGGGCGTCACCCTGGAACAGGCGCAGCGGTTCACCGATCCGAACCGGTCCGAACTCGACATGGTCTTCCAGTTCGAGCACGTTGAGTTGGATCACGGACCGGGCGGCAAATTCGACTCACGACCGCTGAACGTTCTCGAGCTCAAGGCCTCGTTCGCCCGGTGGCAGGGTGGCCTCGCCGCGAAAGGCTGGAACAGCCTCTATTGGAACAATCACGACCAACCGCGCGCGGTGAGTCGCTTCGGGGACGACGGGCGGTACTGGTTGCAGTCCGCGAAGGCTCTCGCGGCCGTCCTCCACCTGCAGCGCGGCACGCCGTACATCTTTCAGGGCGAAGAGCTTGGCATGACAAACGCGATGTTCGACGGGTTGGATGAACTGCGCGACATCGAATCTCTCAACTATGTCGCGGAGGCCATGGCAGCGCCGGACGCAACGTCGGAGGCCGTACTAGCGAGCATCCGCAGAATCGGTCGAGACAATGCGCGAACACCCATGCAATGGACGGCGGCCGCCCATGGCGGATTCACGTCCGGCGAACCGTGGATCGGCGTGAATTCCAATCACTCGACGATCAATGCCGCGGAGCAGGTGGGCGCAGCAGGGTCGGTCTTCGAGTTCTACCGGGCGCTGATTCGCCTGCGGCACAAGCTGCCCGTGGTCTCGATCGGTGATTTCCGGATGCTGGCCCCGGATCATCCGACGCTGTTCGCGTTCGAGCGACGGCTGGATACCGAGGTGCTGCTCGTGATCGCAAACCTCGGCGAGGCGGAGCTCGATTCCGCGACCATCCTCGGCTTTGATCTCGACGACTGGTCGAGTGTGCTCGCCAACTATCCGTCCGCGACGAGCTCGACGCCCCTGCGGCCGTGGGAGGTTCGGGTCTTGCGCCGGGACTGAAAAGTAAGCTCGTGGCATGACATCCCCGGTTGCGCGGTTCAGGATACGAACACGGATGACCGGGCGCGACATCGACGAGCAGCACCGCACGGCGAGCCCGCTTGAACTGCTGTTCGATCTCACGTTTGTCGTCGCAGTCGCTCAGATCGCGGACCAGCTCGCCATCGGGATCGAGCACGGTCACGGTTTCGCGGATGTCCTGCCATTCGTCATGGTCTTCTTCGCCACGTGGTGGGCCTGGATCAACTTCACCTGGTTCGCCTCCGCCTATGACACGGATGACGTTCCCTACCGCCTATTGACCCTGGTTCAAATGGCTGGCGTGCTGGTGCTGGCGGCTGGCGTGCCTTCCGCGTTTACGGCGCACAACTATCTCGGGATCGTTATCGGTTACGTCATCATGCGCATCGCAATGGTCGGCCAGTGGGTCCGCGCGGCCATCGAGAGCCCCGACGGCCGGCCGACCGCGATTCGGTACGCGGTCGGTGTGACGATTATCCAGGCCGGCTGGGTCGCTCGTCTGTGGCTGCCGGGGGACCGCGCGGACGAATGGTGGGCTGTCTACTTCAGCTTCTTCTTTCTGGTGGCATTGGAGGGCCTTGGTCCGGTGTGGGCCGAACGGCGCGGCCACCTGGCCTGGCACCCACACCACATCGCCGAGCGCTACAGCCTGTTCACGATCATCCTGCTCGGCGAGACCATTGCCGCGCTCGCGGTCGGTATCGGGCTGGCGCTGCGCAGCCCGCACCAGTTGGCGGCGCTGCTCACCGTGGCCATCTCGTTACTGGTCCTCATCTTCGGGCTCTGGTGGTTGTATTTCATGGAACCGGCGGGCGAAGGGCTCGCAGCCCGCCGTCGGCTGTCGTTCTATTGGGGCTACGGCCACTACTTCATCCTGGCGGGGCTGGCCGCGCTGGGTGCCGGCATCGAGGTAGTGGTTGGGGCGGTCGGACCGCATCCAACGGTGGTCCCGCTGGTTGCGGCATACGCGGTCGCTGTTCCGACGGCAATCTACGTGCTGTTCCTGTGGGCGGCGAATGCGCCGCTGGTCCCGAGGATCGTGATCCGAGCATGGATTGTGCTTCCGGTGGTCCTCCTGCTGCTTCTCCTGCCGCTCGCTGTTTTCGCGCTCGGGCTCGCCGTGGACATCGCGCTGGTCGCCGTGGTGATCGTTCTCTCTGTGCTGGCTTCGGTTGTCGTCAAGGTTCGAACCCACCAGGACGTTGAGGCCGCTGAGTCTGGGCTGGCGCAATGAGGACCGCCGGCCAGTTGGATGGCGCGGATCCGCTCGCGTCGTACGTGAGCCGTTTCGTGCGATCCGACGGCGTGGTCGCGTACCTGGACGGGAACTCGCTCGGCCGACCGCTGTCGACATCCATCCAGCGCATAGCCACGTTCGTCGAAACGCAGTGGGGTGATCGACTGATTCGAGGTTGGGACGAAGAGTGGCTTGACCTCCCGGTGCGAATCGGCGACCAGCTCGGACGCGTCGCGCTCGGAGCTGCGGGCGGGCAGCTGACCATTGGCGACTCTACGACAGTGCTGCTGTACAAGCTGGTTCGCGCCGCGGCCGCCGCGCGTCCCGGCCGGAGCGAACTGGTCATTGATCGCGACAACTTTCCGACCGACCGATATGTGGCAGAAGGAATCGCGGCAGAGCTCGGGATGCGCCTGGTGTGGATCGATGCTGCCGATGCCGTAACGCCGGATGCTGTTGCGGCGGCGGTCACCGGGGAAGCCGCCGTTGTCATCCTCAGTCACGTCGCATATCGGTCCGGTTACCTGTCTGATGCCGAGGCCATCACCGCGGTCGCACACGAAGCGGGAGCACTTCTCGTGCTCGATCTCTGCCACTCAGTGGGCGTCGTCCCGGTCGAGCTGGACGCCTGGCATGTCGACCTCGCGGTCGGATGCACATACAAGTATCTGAACGGTGGCCCCGGTGCACCCGCCTTCGCGTACGTGCGCGAAGATGTGCAGGGCGAGCTGCGGCAGCCCATCCAGGGCTGGATCGGCAGCGCGACGCCGTTCGAGATGGGGCAGGGCTACCAACCGGCGGCGGGCATCCGGGGATTCCTCAGCGGCACTCCGCCGATCATCGGGATGCTGGCGATGCAGGACATGATCGACCTGATCGAGAGCGTCGGGCTTGCAGCGGTTCGCGCGAAGTCCCTCGAGCTCACCTCATTCGCCATCGAGCTCGCGGACGCTCTCCTTCCGGAGGCCACGCTCGCGACGCCCCGCGATGCGACCCTGCGCGGCAGTCACATCACGCTCGATCATCCACGCTTCGCCGAGCTGATGCCCGGGCTCTGGGCGCGCGGCGTGCTGCCGGACTTCCGTCGACCGTCGGGCATCCGCCTGGGTCTCTCACCGCTCAGCACGACCTTCGCCGAACTCGAGTTCGGCGTTCGCGGTATCGCTGAAGAGCTCGCCCGCTGACGTCATACCTTTTTCAGGAACATCTGTGACGGATGTGACGGGTGCAGAGTCAACGTGCGACACAGATCTCATCTGCCACAGATGTTCCTGAAAAAGGTAGAGGGATTAGCGTTAGAGCGTGACCGTACTGACGCAGGAGTTGCTCGAGCGGATTCGTTCCCGGGCCGCAGGATACGACCGGGACAACGCGTTCTTCACGGAGGACCTCGAGGAACTGAAGGCCGCCGGCTACCTCGCCTCGCGATCGCTTCTCGAGACCACTCGGGACCAGCGACTGCTGGCCTCATACGCGCCGGCCACCGCCCTTGGCATTAACATGCACCTGGTTTGGACCGGGGTTGCACGCGTGCTTTCCGAGCGCGGCGATCCATCTCTCGATTGGGTGCTGAAGGATGCGGCGGCGGGCGAACTGTTCGCCTTCGGCAACAGCGAGGCCGGAAATGACCTCGTGCTGTTCGATTCCATGACGAAGGCAGTGCCGCGAGACGACGGTTCGTACTCGTTCACCGGCACCAAGATCTTCACCTCGCTCGCGCCCGCATGGACCCGACTGGGAATCTTCGGCCGCGACGACTCCGAGCCCGCGAACCCGAAGCTTGTGCACGGCTTTATCACCCGCGAAACTCCGGGCTGGAAGTCGCTCGATGACTGGGACACGCTCGGCATGCGCGCCACGCAAAGTCACACGACCGTCCTGGAGGGCGTGGTCGTCCCCGCGGATCGCATCGCGCGCATCCTGCCGGTCGGACCGAGCGCCGATCCATTCATCTTCGGGATCTTCGCGGGCTTCCTGCTACTCATCGCGTCCGTGTATGCCGGCATCGCCGATCGCGGGCTGGAGCTCGGCGTCGAGGCACTGGGCAGGCGCACGTCGCTGAAGAACGGTGGCGCGTTCTATTCGCAGGACCCAGACATGCGCTGGCGTGCAGCGGATGCGGCACTCGCGCTGGACGCGCTCGCCCCGCAGATCGAGGTGCTTGCGGCGGATGTCGATGACCTGGTGAACCACGGGCCGCTGTGGTTCCGCAAGTTGACCGGCGTGAAGCACCGTGCGACCGAATCGGCGCGCTACGTCGTCGATCAGTCGGCACGCCTCGCCGGTGGTGGGGGATACCGCACGGCGAGCGAACTCGCCCGGCTGCAGCGCGATGTCCTCGCCGGGATCTACCACCCGAGCGACACCGAGTCCGTGCACAATACTGTCGCAACGAACCTCCTCGGTTGACCCTTCCCGTGTTTGCCCCCGTCTGGAGCGTTTGCCTCCGTTTGTACGGGCGCAAACGCTCCAGACGGGGGCAAACGGGATTGGCTTTAGGCTGACACCGTGACCGGACCGATCGTATTCATTGGTGACAGCATCACCGATTGCGGGCGCCGCGATGACGCGCCAGACTATCTCGGCGACGGATACGTCCGTCTCGTTGCCGAAGCTCTACCCGCGCGCCGGGTGATCAATGCCGGCATCTCGGGAAATCGGGCGATCGACCTGCGGGACCGCTGGAACATCGACGTCGTTGAGCAGCATCCGGAATTGCTCAGCATCTACGTCGGAGTCAACGACACCTGGCGTCGCTATGACGAGAACGACCCGACGAGTGCGGCGACCTTTGAGGACAACTACCGCGCGTGCCTCGCGAACGTCGGGGGCGCATCGCGCGTTTTACTCGTCGAGCCGTTCGTGCTTCCCGTGAACGAGGAGCAAGAGCGCTGGCACGAGGACCTCGATGAAAAGCGTGTGGTCGTTGCTCGACTCGCAGCCGAGTTCGCGTATGGGTTCGTCCCGTTGCAGTCCCTGCTCACTGCCACGGCCGAGGATCACGGTGCGGCGGCACTGGCGCAGGATGGCGTGCATCCCACCGCGCTCGGACACCGGATCATCGCGGACGCCTGGCTCGAAGTCGCTGGGTTCTAGCGGGCGGGAAGCACCACGTAGTCAGGGCGCTCGCCAGCGAGCAGCCGCTCGATCTGGTGGAGCACCAGCGGGTCGACACGTGACTGCATGCTCGAGACCTGTCCGCCGTGGTGCGGGCTGATCAGTGATCCGGGAAGCGACCAGAGCGGATGCCCCTCCGGGAGTGGCTCCGGATCAACGACATCCAGCGCCGAGCGAATGGCGCCGGTGCGCACCCGCTCGACCAGCGCATCCGTGTCGATGATCCGACCGCGAGAGACATTCACGACCAGCGCCCCGCGCGGGAGCAGGTCGAGGAACGCGCCGTTGACCAGACCCCGAGTCTCTTCGCTGAACGGAATCGCGATAACCACGATGTCGGCGTTTGGCAGCAACTGCGACAGCTCGGATGTCGCGTGCACATCGTCGCGTGCGGTGCGAGCAACCTTGGTAAGTTTCACGTCGAACGGTGCGATGCGCTTGATGAATTCACTTCCGATGCCGCCGACTCCGAGAAGCAGCACTCGCGACCCGATGAGCCCCGGATACCACGCGCGTTCCCACTTTTCTTCCGCCTGATTGCGACCAACGGTCGGCCAGCCACGCTGGCTCGCGAGGATGAGCGTCATAGCCATCTCGGCTGTTGGCCCCTCGTGCACCCCGATTGAATTGCTCAGGGTCATGTCCGCGGGAAGAAATTTGTCGGCACCGTCGTAGCCGAGAGACTGTCCCTGTGCATGACGAACGAGTCCTGCCATCTGGACCAGCGCGTCGTAGCGAACGGCATACGGCATGACCAGCAGATCGATCATTCGATCGAGCGCTTTGTCTCCAGCGCGCCAGACCACAAGATCGACGCCGTCCGGGATCTGCGGCGATAGGCGCGCGAGCATGTCTTCGTCTGGCAGTGCAACTAGGAGAGTCATCGCATCCATTCTCGTCCTGTGAGCTCTTCTGTGAGGGGCGGCGAATCGCCCTAAAACTGGCTCCGGAAGGGCGATTTGCCGCCCCTCACGAGACCCGGGGTGACTCCCCGGCGGGTGAGAACCACCACAGTCCCACCCGCCGGGTCGTCTGGGAAAACCGACGCCCTATCCGCGCGGTATTAAACGTTGTAGTTGGGTCACGTGACCCGGATTTAGCTCGGCCAGCGTCGCGACGCCCAACAGCTTCATGGTTCGTTCGATCTGGTCGCGAAGGATGTAGATCATCCGGTCGACGCCCTCACGACCGCCGGCCATGAGTCCGTAGAGGTAGGCGCGCCCGACCAGGGTGAAGTTCGCGCCAAGCGCGATCGCCGCGACGATGTCCGCGCCAGACATGATGCCCGTGTCGACCGCGATCTCGGTGTGCTTTCCGACCTCCTTGACGACCGCGGGCAACAGGTGGAATGGAATCGGCGCACGGTCGAGCTGGCGTCCGCCGTGGTTCGAGAGGACGATGCCATCGACGCCGAGGTCAACCAGCTTCTTCGAGTCGGCGACGTTCTGTACCCCCTTGATCACGATCTTGCCGGAGAACAGCTCCCGCACAATCTTCAGGTCGTCGAATGAGATCGTCGGATCCATGGCTGCATTCAGCAGCTCACCGACGGTTCCCCCGGTCGAGCTCAGCGACGCGAATTCAAGCTTGGGCGTCGTCAGGAAGTCCCACCACCACCACGGCCGCGGGATCGCATTCATGATCGTGGACGGCGTGAGCTGAGGCGGGATGGAGAATCCGTTCCGCTTGTCACGCAGGCGTGCCCCGGCGACGGGAGTATCGACCGTGAAAAACAGGGTGTCGAAACCGGCCGCGGCCGCGCGACGAGTCAGATCGTATGAGATCTCGCGTTCACGCATGACGTACAGCTGGAACCAGTTGCGCCCATCCGGATTCGCTTCCTTGACCTTTTCGATGGAGGTGGTCCCGAGCGTCGAGAGCGTGAACGGGATGCCGGCGGCGCCGGCCGCGCTCGCCCCCGCGATCTCACCCTCGGTCTGCATCAGGCGGGTGAACCCGGTTGGCGCGATCGCGAAGGGCAGCGCGCTCGGACCGCCGAAGATCTGACACGAGGTGTCGACCGTGTCCGGAAGTCCCCGAAGGATGGACGGGCTGAACTCGATGTCGAGGAACGCCTGCCGCGCGCGCTCGAGCGAGATCTCGTCTTCCGCCGATCCGTCGGTGTAGTCGAACGCGGCCCTGGGCGTGCGCCGCTTCGCAATCAGGCGCAGGTCGGAGATGGTCAGCGCCGCACCCAGTCGTCGCTTCTTGCCGTTGAGTTCGGGCTTCTTGAACTTCATCAATTCGAGGAGTTCGCCCGGTCTGGGTAGCTGCCTGGTGACCACTGTGTTCCTTCTGGCGTTGTCGAAGCTACATCGCAACGCGATCGAACTGCGCGAGCAGTCGACTGCGGGTGATCGCGATGTGCTGATGGGTGAGGTCTTCGGCGAGTGGGGCATCTCCGGCGGTAACGGCGTCAAGGATGCGCTGGTGCTCGACGCCAACATCCGTCGCCGTCCGAAGTCGACCGGACACCACCTGACCGATGCACAGCTCGATCTCTCCCATGAGAAGCGCGTGCATGCGCTGGAGTCGGAGGTTGTCCTGTCCGGTCACGAGGGCACGATGAAAGGCGATGTCGAGAGCGGCGACCTCCGGTTCGCCATCGCCGAGCGTCTGGATGCTCCGGTGCGCTGCGAGAGCTTCTGCCGGGATGGTTCCACTCTCCGCCAGGCGCGCCACGGCAGCTCCCTCGACGACGGCGCGCGCGTCGAGCAGATCAACGACATCGGATCGCGTGAGAACGGGAACACGGGCCGCGGAATTCTTCTCTCGCCGCAGCAGTCCCTCGGTCACCAGCTTTTCGATGGCCATCTTGGCTGTTGGACGAGCGACGCCAAAGCGCATGGCGACCGCTGACTCGGTGATGGTCGCGCCCGGCGCGATCTCCTGGGTCAGGATGTCGGCTCGCAGGTCCGCGTAAATCGCTTCGGGAAGGACCGTCGAAACATCACCAAGCGACATCGCGGCCCCTTCTGCATCGAATGTGATTGTATAACAATCTAGCAGATTGTTATACAACAATTGTGCTCGTCGGCAGATGATTCGACTCGACGCCAAGGTCAAACCACTTGCCACGCTGTCGACAAGACGCTCATGAGGGCCCGCCTAGCGAGGACGAGAGCCGACGCGAGCGCGAGGACGGGGTGAACTACGAAGCCGGCACGTACCTGCGCGGCGCGAAGTTCGCGGCGACAAGGGCGCGCATTCCGTCGAGGCCAGGGGATGTCGCGCCGAGCGCGCGTGCCTGCACGAGCACATTGCCCATGGCCGTTGCTTCCATCGGGCCCGCGAGCACGGGAAGGCCGGTGCGATCCGCCGTCGACTGGCAAAGCAGCTCGTTCTGCGAGCCGCCGCCAACCAGGTGGACTACCGAAACCTTAGTGCCGGAGAGCCGGCTCGCTTTCGCCACCGAATCGGCAAACGCCTGCGCGAGACTCTCGATGATCGTGCGCACGATTTCGGCCTTGGACGACGGAACGGGCAGGCCGCGTTCCGTGAGCGACGTCGCGATCCTCGTCGGCATGTCGCCCGGGGGCAGGAATCGTTCGTCGTCTACATCGAAGATCGAGACATTCTCGCTCACATCGCGGGCGGCGGCGAGCAGGGGCGCGAGGTCGTCGCCCCAACCGCGAATCGTCTCGGTCAGGATCCATAGGCCCATGACGTTATGCAGGAATCTGACGCGGCCGTCGACTCCGCCTTCGTTTGTGAAGCGCGCGGCAAGCGCCTCCTTGGTGAGCACCGGATGTTCCGTCTCGACGCCAACCAGCCCCCAGGTGCCGCACGAGATGTACGCGAAGTCCGGCGAGGTCGCCGGCACAGCGACGACTGCGCTGGCCGTGTCGTGCGATCCGACGGTGGTGAGGGTGAGCCGCGCGCCATTCGCAAGCCGAGTGTCGGTCACCGGACCGATGGCGATGCCAGGACCGACCAGTTCGGGCAGGATGGTTCGAGGGAGATCGATTTTCCGCATCAACTCGTCGTCCCACTTGCCGCTCGTGACGTTCAGAAGCCCCGAGGTCGAGGCATTCGTCTGCTCGGCGATCGACTGGCCAGTGAGCAGGTGCGTCACCACATCCGGAATGAGGAGCACCGTGTCGGTCGGTTGCAGCCGTCCGTCCATGCGATCGACCGATAGCTGGTAGATCGAGTTGATGCTCATGATCTGCAGTCCGTTGTGGGCGTACAGTTCCTCATCGGAGATGTGGCGCCGAACCTCCGCTAGGCCCCGCGGCGTGCGGTCGTCCCGATAGTGGAACGGTTGCTGTAAGAGGACGCCGTCCCGGATGAGCCCGTAGTCGAGCCCCCACGAATCCACCCCGACGCTGGCGAGCTCTGGCTGCTCCGCGAGCGCAGTCGCGAGGCCCTCGAGAACGCTGCCGTAGAGCCCGGTCATATTCCAGTGCAGTTCACCGTTCTCACGGATTGGCGTGTTTCGGAAGCGCGCAACGGCGTTTAGCTCGAACGAGTTTGGGCCGACGTGACCGACCATGACGCGGCCACTGGTCGCTCCGAGGTCGACCGCCGCAACGCTGACCCGAGTCATCGCAGGAAAGCTGCCGCGACGCCTGCGTCAACCGGGATGTGTAGACCCGTCGTGTGACTGAGATCCGAGGTGCAGAGCACGTAAACCGCATTTGCGACATTCTCGGGGAGAACTTCGCGCTTCAGCAGAGTGCGCTGGGCGTAGTACAGGCCGAGCTCCGATTCCGGCACCCCATACACCTGCGCGCGCGCCGCGCCCCAACCGCCGGAGAAGATACCGGATCCGCGAACGACGCCGTCGGGGTTAATGCCGTTGACTTTGATCCCGTACTCACCGAGCTCCGCGGCGAGCAGGCGCACCTGGTGCGACTGGTCGGCCTTGGTCGCAGAGTACGCGATGTTGTTCGGGCCCGCGAAGATCGAGTTCTTCGATGAGATGTAGATGATGTCGCCGCCGAGCTTCTGCTCGAGGAGAACCTTTGCCGCGGAACGCGACGCGAGGAACGAACCGCGCGACATGACATTGTGCTGCAGGTCCCAGTCTGCGGTTGTTGTCTCGAGCAGCGACTGAGACTTCGACAGGCCGGCGTTATTGACCAGGATGTCGAGTCCGCCGAACGCGAGCACCGTTGCATCGACGGCGGCCTGCACCTGTTCTTCCCTTGTCACATCGGCGGCGACGCCGACTGCGACGTCCGTTGTGCCGAGTTCTGCCGCAGCAGCGGTTGCCTTGTCGAGGTCGAGATCCGCGATGACGACGCAGGCGCCTTCGGCCGCGAGGCGCGTAGCGATCGCCTTGCCGATTCCGGATGCCGCGCCCGTTACGAGCGCAATCCGTCCGGAAAGCGGCTTGGGCTTGGGCATGCGCTGCAGCTTGGCCTCTTCCAGCTCCCAGTATTCGATGCGGAACTTTTCGGCATCCGAGATCGGGGTGTAGGTCGAGATCGCCTCTGCGCCGCGCATCACGTTGATGGCGTTGACGTAGAACTCGCCGGCGACGCGGGCGGTCTGCTTGTTCGCGCCCCAACTGAACATGCCGACGCCGGGAACGAGGACGATGGCCGGGTCCGCGCCGCGCATCGCCGGGCTGGTCGCCGTCGCGTTATGCGCGTAGTACGCGGTGTAGTCCTCGCGGTACTTCTGGTGCAGTTCATGCAGGCGTTCGATCTGCCTTTCGAGCGGCGCGTTCGCCGGAAGGTCGAGCAGGAGAGGCTTGACCTTGGTGCGCAGGAAATGGTCGGGGCAGCTCGTGCCCAGGTTTGCCAGCTCGGGCGCCTTCGCGGCGGACAAGAAATCGAGCACGGCATCAGAGTCGGTGAAGTGGCCGACCATGGGCTTGTCCTGGCTCGCGATCGAGCGAATGGTGGCGGTCAGGACCGCGGCACGCGCGAGGCGCTCCGCTTTGGGCAGCGCCACGTTCTTCTTGACGATCGCTCCGAAGGGATTCTTCTTGCCCTGCTTGTCGATGTATGCCTGGGCGGTGTCGATGATCCACCGACTGTTCGTCTCCGCTTCAGCACTTGTCCTGCCCCACGCAGTGATGCCGTGGCCACCGAGAATGCAGCCGATCGCGTCCGGATTGGCTTGCTTGGTCGCGGAGATGTCGAGACCGAGCTGGATGCCGGGACGACGCCACGGGACCCAGACGACTTTGTTGCCGAAGGCCTTCCTCGTGATCTTCTCACCGTCAGCGGAGGTCGCGATCGCGATGCCTGAGTCGGGGTGAAGGTGGTCGACGTGAGCCGCGCCAACGAGTCCGTGCATGAAGGTGTCGATGGAGGGCGCAGCGCCTTTCGATCCGAACGCACAGTAGTCGAGTGCGGCGACCATCTCGTCTTCGTACTCGAGGCCCTTGTAGATGTTCGGAAGCGCCCGTAGTCGGTCGAGGCGAAGCACCGCGAGCCCTTCCTCGGTGAGAGTACCGAGGTCACCACCGGAGCCCTTGACCCAAAGCAGCGTCACGTCTTCGCCCGTTACCGGGTCCTTGACCGTCCCCTTTGCCGAGGTGTTGCCGCCGGCATAGTTGGTGATCCTGGGATCTGAGCCCAGCCGATTACTCCGGGCGACTAGATCTGATACAGCGCTCATGCTCTCCGTCCTCGACCTTCGGATGGCAGCACACGTCCTAGGGCTCTTCAGTCGTCCAAACGTTCGGACGTGTGAAATCTAACAAGAAGTTACTGACGGGTGCAACAGGCGTTTGCCTAACGCAGTTCGATCAGTCCGCGAAACTCGTCGAGTCGTCGGTCGGCCGGCTCGAGCTCGGTGATCATCACGGCGGCCTCGCCCAGGGCGAAAGCGGCGGCGACGGCCTGCTGCTGGAACTTGGACGAATCGATGCACAGCACCAGCTCCTTGGACACCCCGCGAAAGGTGCGCTTCACCTCTGCCTCCGGCAACGACACCTCTGATGTTCCGTACTCGTTGTCAACTGCGCTGCATGACGCGAAGAACCGCGTGTACCTCAGGGACGCGGCGGCGCGAGTGGCGATGGGCCCGACCAGACTGTCCGTTGTCTCCTCCGATTCGCCGCCAACCAGGATCGACTTAACGCCGGGGATGCCTTTGGTGGTCGAGAAGGTCTGGTACGAGTTGGTCGCGATGGTGAGGCCCGACCGTGCCCCAAGTTTCATGCCGAGGATGCCGACCGTGGTCGACGCATCGAGCGCGATCGAGCCGATGCGTGGGACGAAGGCAAGCGCCTTCTCGGCGATGATCTCCTTTGCACGCAAGCGAACCGCGCGACGCTCACTGAACGGTCGCGGCCCGATGACGGATACCGCCCCGCCCCGGACCCGGCGCAGGTGCCCCTCTTCCTCGAGTTCTTCGAGATCCCGTCGGATCGTCATCGTCGAGACCGCGAGATCCTCCGCCGCGGCGGCAAGACGGATGACGTTATCCCGCTTGAGTGCGGCGAGGAGGGATTTCTTTCGTTCCTCGGAATCCGGCGTACTTGTAGTGGCCACGATGCTCCCATCCCGGGTTGATTCAATTTGTTATGTTTATACAGTAGTTAACATTCTAATCTAAAAATCCCATGAAATCGCGGGCAAATCGAAATGTTGCAATTTGTTGATTGACCTCGCAAATGCACCGTGCTAGGTTTCCTTCAGCCGGTTCAATGAACCGTTCACACGTTGAGGCAATGCCGCCCGAGTTGTTTGCGGCACCGGATAAAGGAAGTCGTAGATGGCCGTTGAGGCTTATTCCACCGTCAAGTCATCGGCGAGCGGCATGGATCGCGCGCTCGATGCCGGCAAGGGCGTCGTGAGGCTCGCCCCGGCCTGGGTGCCCCGGGCATTCTGCACGCCTGGGCGTCGCATCCGTCTTCACCCGGATGATTACTTCCCCTTTGCCCAGGATCGCGGTGGCATCGACGAGCGTTGGCTCGCGTCCCCGGTGCGTGCAGACAACGGTCCGCTCACCGGCCCATATGAGGGGCTGAGCCTGGTTGTCGACCCGGACGGCACACTGCTCCCGCTCGACGAGTTTGTTGGCCACCATAAGAGCGACATCATCGGGGATCGGCTGTGGAACTCTCACGGCCGCTGGACCATGTACTCCAAGTTCTACGACAACCTGCAGCCGCTCCCATTCCACGTTCACCACTCGGATGAAAAGGCCGCCCTCGTCGGCAAGCCGGGAAAGCCGGAGGCGTACTACTACTCGCCGCAGATGAACAATTACCTGGGCGAACAGTCCATCTCCTTTCTGGGGCTCCAGCCGGAGACAACCAAGGACCAAATCCGCGAGCGCCTCGCCCGATTCGGCAATGGCGGCGACAACCGCATCACCGACCTCGCCCTCGGCTACCGCACTCAGCTGGGCACCGGATGGGACATCCCTTCCGGCGTCCTCCACGCACCGGGCAGTATTTGCACCTACGAGCCGCAGGTCGCTTGTGACGTGTTCAGTATGTGCGAATCGTGGAGTAATAACAGGGAGGTCCCCGAGGAGCTGCTCTGGAAGGATGTGCCTCAAGACCACGTCGGCGACCTCGATTTCATCATCGACCTGCTCGACTGGGAGAAGAACGTCGACCCGCTGTTCGTTCGCAACCGATTCCTGCGTCCGTACGAGACGGACGCGTCGATCGCAGACGGCGGCGGTGCGTACGTCGAGAAGTGGATCGTCTTCCGCTCCAACTCCTTCAGCGCCAAGGAACTCACCGTCGCTCCGGGACACACCGTCACCATCACAGACACCGACGCGTACGGCGCGATTGTCGTGCAGGGTCATGGCACCTTCGGCGTCCACGACGCCGCCGCGGCAACAACCATTCGCTTCGGCCAACTGAGCGAAGACGAATTTTTCGTCGCGCAGCCGACGGCGGTCGCCGGCGTGAAGATCACCAACAACAGCTTGACCGACCCGATGGTCATCCTTAAGCACTTCGGTCCAGGCAACACGGAACTCGGGACCATTGGCTAACATCTTCGGTCGGCCCATGGCCGAAGCGCTTGACCGGGTGGGATCACTCGATCAGATTGCCCGCGTCGACAGCTTCGTCGACGCGGAGGGGATGTCGCGTGGCGCTCGACGCCTTCGGGTCATCACCGGCGGTGGCCTTGAGTACGACATCCACCCCGATCGCGCTCTTGACCTCGGCGCGGCAACGCTCGATGGCATCCCGTTGGCCTGGATCTCGTCGACCGGCATCGCCGATTCGCACTTTGCCGAACCACAGGGCCGTGGCTGGCTCCGCACCTTCGGCGGTGGCCTTCTCGCAACCTGCGGACTCGACACCTTCGGTCCCGACGGCGAAGAGGAGGACGGCGCGCTTCCGATGCACGGCCGCATCGGTGCGGTGCCCGCTCGAGTAACCCGTTCTGAGGCGACGGCGGGGGAGCTGACGGTGGCAGGCACCGTGCGCCAGACGCGCGTATTCGGCGAGAACCTGGTGCTCAACCGCGAGATCTCATCGGCCGTCGGGTCCACCTCAATCACGGTTCGGGACACCGTAACCAACGAGGGGGCCACTGCGAGCCCGCATATGGTGCTGTACCACGTAAACGTAGGATGGCCGTTGCTCGACGAAAGCGTCACGGTGGAAATCCCGGCTGCGAGTGTTTCGCCACGTGACCCCGATGCCGCTGCCGGCTTCGACACCCGGAACGACATCACACCTCCCGTCCCAGGATTCCGGGAGCAGGTTTTCGTCCACGACGGGGGCGAGGGCATCGCCCGAGTCACCAATCCGAAGCTCGGAATCCAGTTCACGCTGCGCTATGGGGTCGAGACACTACCCGCGATCTTCCAATGGAAGATGACCAGCGTCGGTCACTACGTGCTCGGGCTTGAGCCGGCAAACACGCCCGAGATCAACGGCCGCGCGGCCGCGCGCGCATCGGGGCGCCTGCCAGTGCTGGAGTCGCGCGAGAGTGTGAGCTACCAGGTGTCTTTCGAATTCGGCCGGATCTAAGAGGAGAAGGCGTTGGCAAACGAACCCGGGACAGCGTCCCCTCCGCTGCTTGAGCTGACGAACGTCACCAAGAACTTTGGTGCTGTCGCGGCACTGAGTTCCGGCACCCTGCGTCTCGAGGGTGGATCCATTCACGCGCTTGTCGGCGAGAACGGTGCGGGAAAGTCGACTCTCGTCAAGATCATCGGGGGCCTGCAGACGCGTGACGGCGGGGAGTTCCTGTTCAAGGGAGCTTCGGTCGACTTCCATTCAACGGCCGCGGCCAAGGAGGCAGGCATTGCCGTCGTCTACCAGGAGCCAACGCTCTTCCCCGACCTGTCCGTGACCGAGAACATATTCATCGGCCGCCAATACTACAACCGCATCGGACTTGACCGCGCGAGGATGCGCAGGGAGGCGCGCGCGTTGACCGAGCGTCTCGGCGTGCCGCTGGACCCCGATCGCCTCGTTCGCGGTTTGTCGATCGCCGATCAGCAGATCGTGGAGATCGCCAAGTCCATCTCGCTCAATGCCGCCGTCCTGATCATGGACGAGCCGACAGCGGCCCTGAGCGGCGTCGAAGTCGAGCGCCTAATGGGCATCGCGAGATCGCTGCGCGACGAGGGCAAGGGCATCGTCTTCATCTCACACCGCTTCGACGAAGTGTTCTCGCTGTGCGACACCATCACGGTCATGCGTGACGGTGCATACATCTCAACCGACTCGATCCGAGATGTCACCGAAGACGAGATCATTCGCAAGATGGTGGGCCGTAGCGTCGGCAATCTGTTCCCCAAGCAGGAGGCCAAGATCGGCGAGGTCGTGCTCGAGGTAGCGGACCTGACAACGGCAGGCATCTTCGAAGGCATTTCCTTTACTGTGCGTGCGGGCGAAATCGCCTGTCTCGCGGGGCTTGTCGGCGCGGGTCGGAGCGAGATCGCGCGTGCCATCTTCGGAGTCGACAGATACGACTCCGGAAGAGTCACCATCAACGGCACCAGGGTGCCGAGGCACCGACCGACAGCCGCCGAGAAGTTCGGAATGGCACTCGTCCCCGAGGATCGTCGCAACCAGGGCCTCGTGATGAACGCCGGCGTCCAGCGCAATATCACGCTCGCCATCCGCAATTCCCTCAGCAAGTTTGGGTTCCTAACCTCCGGCATGGAGGAGGCCGCCGCAAAGAACTGGGCCGGACGCCTGCAGGTGAAGACCCGCGCGCTCGACACCGATGTCGTGATGTTGAGCGGGGGAAACCAGCAGAAGGTCGTCCTCGCCAAGTGGCTCGCAACCAAACCGAAGCTGCTCATCATCGACGAACCGACCCGCGGGATTGACGTCGGGACCAAAGCAGAGGTGCATCGGTTGATTTCCGAGCTGGCGGCCGACGGTCTCGCCGTATTGATGATCTCCTCCGAGCTGCCCGAGGTCCTCGGTATGGCAGACCGGGTTCTGGTCATCCGCGAAGGCCGCCTGACCGCCCAGATTGACCGAGCGGAAGCGACTGCGGAGTCGGTGATGTTCGCGGCAACCCACGCGGCAGGAGTGACAGCGTGAGCACCCAAACACCAACTCGCCGTGGCGCGCCGGAATGGCTGAAAGCCATCGCTAAGTCCCGTGAGCTCAGCATCGTCATCGTGCTTGTGGTGATCCTTGCCTTCACAACATCCGCCCACCCGACCTTCCTGTTCTCCCCCGACGGCTGGCGCGAATTCCTTCGCACGCCATCCGTGCTGATCCTCATCGCCGTCGGCGAGGGCATTGTCATCATTACGAGGAATATCGACCTCTCGGTCGGCTCGACGCTCGGCCTCACTGCATACTTTGCCGGCTACCTGCTGTCGACGTACCCTGCCATCCCGATCATCATCGTCGTGTTGCTGACGGTCTTTCTTGGCGCGATTATGGGAATGATCAACGGCCTCCTTGTCGCATTCTTCAAGGTGCCGTCGCTGATCATCACGCTGGGCACCCTTTACGCATACCGCGGGATCGACGTTCTCTGGGTCGGCAGTAACAACATCGTGCCGTCGCAGTTGCCACAGAGCTTCGAGAACTTCGGGGTCGACCAGCTCGGCAGTATCCCGTACGTGATGATCGTTGCCGTTGTTGTCGTGTTGATCACGGCGTGGTTCATGCGCAACCGTCGCACCGGTCGCGAGTTCTACGCTGTCGGTTCCGATCCGGATGCCGCGATCCTCTATGGACTGCCGACCCGCAAGCTTGTGCTGACCACCTTCGTCATCAGCGGAACGCTCACCGGTCTCGCCGGAGTCATCTACCTCGCGGCCTATGCGAGCGTAGATTCGCAGGTCGGCTCCGGGTATGAACTGCAGGCCGTGGCGGCGGCCGTCGTGGGTGGAGTCGCCATCCTCGGCGGATCGGGCACGATCTGGGGCGTCGCACTCGGCGCCCTTCTGCTACAGACCATCTCGAGCGCCCTTAATGCCGTCGGCATTCCCAGCCTTTGGCAGCAGGCCGTGACCGGCGTCTTCATCGTCGGCGCGATCGCCCTCGACCGCGCCCTGTTCCTCAATAGCCTTCGAAAGTCACGTTCACGTTCAGTGGGGAGTTCCAAATGACCGCGACTGAACTCAAAGGCACTCCGGTGCGCGACTATCTCCTGCACGACAAGCCGTTCTGGCGACGCATCCTGCAATCGCGGGAGGCTGGGCTCATCGGTGCGCTCGTCGTCGTCGTCGTGCTTTCGATTTCATTCGTGCCGAACTTCGGCCAGCCGATCACGCTGACCTACCTGGTGCAGACCAACTTCCCGATCTTTGTGATGCTGCTTCCGATGACCTTGATCGTGGTGGCCGGCGAGATCGATCTCTCGGTCGGCAGCGTGCTCGGCGTTTCGAGCGTCGTCTTCGGTTTGCTCTACGACGCGAAATTCTCGCTCGTGCTCGCGGCAATTATCGCGGTGCTCATCGGGGCCGGGATCGGAGCATTCAACGGGTTCTTGGTGACGGTCGTCGGGCTTCCTTCCCTTGCCGTGACGATCGGAACGTTGGCGCTGTTCCGCGGCGTAGCCGTCGGCCTGCTCGGAACGACAGCGATCACCGACTTCCCGGTCGACATCACGACCAACCTGCAGAACACGATCGGCGCGTCCCCCTTCCCGATCCTCACGATCCCGTTCGTGATCCTCACGATCATCTTCATCGTGATTCTGCAGTTCACGTCATTCGGCCGCGGGATCTACGCGATCGGTCTCGGTCACGAGACGGCCCACTTCTCTGGGGTCACGGTGCAGCGGACGAAGTTCGTCCTTTATGTGATCAGCGGCCTTGTCGCGGCTGCGGTCGGCGTTGTCTTCACGCTCGAATACGACAACTCGATCGGATCGAACGGAATCGGTGACGAGTTGCTGGTCGTAACCGCGGTCGTGCTTGGCGGCGTCTCAACATTCGGCGGGCGAGGCACAGTTCTCGGCGCAATCGTTGGCGGGCTCCTTATAGCGGTCCTGACTTCCGCTCTTCAACTCGCGGGCGTCGGATCGAACGGCATCAGTGTCGTAACCGGCTCTGCACTCATTCTCTCGGTGATCGGATCGCGGGTCCTGGAGGGCCTCACCCGCGGCCGACGCGAGAAAAAAATCGCAGCAGCGATCGGAGGTGAGTGACCGCACGGCGATATCCCGTAAGACCAGGCATCACCCAGCAATAACAATCCAACTCAATTGAAAGGAAGAACAAAGATGTTTCTTCGCAATATGCTCCCCCGCAAACGCCGGGTAGTGCTCGGCGCCCTGGCCGCAGTGGCCGCCGTCGCAGTACTCGCCGGCTGTGCAAGCTCGACCGGAAAGTCGTCCGGTTCGGGTTCGAAGAACTACAAGATCGCGTTCGTACCGAAGAGCCTCGGTAACAACTACTTCAAGGCTTCCGACTCGGGCGGATCCACCGCAGTCAAAAAGTTCGGCGGCAGCTACCAAGAGGTTGCTCCGGCAACGGCGAGCCCCACGGGCCAGGTCTCATTCGTTCAGACTCTCACCCAGCAGCGCGTCGGCGGTATCGTGCTGGCAGCGGATGACCCGCAGGCAGCCTGCACCGCGCTCAACGCGGCCATGAAGGCTGGCGTCAAGGTCGTCACTTTCGACTCTGACACCAACTGCCGCTCGTTGTTTGTCAACCAGGTCACCCCGAAGGGCATCGCGAAGTCGTTAGTCAATCTGACCGGCAAGGCGTTGAACGGCAAGGGAACCGTTGCCATCGAGTCCGGCGGGCCGAACGCGACCAACCTGAACCTCTGGATCAAGTACATCAAGTCCTACATGGCATCGCTGTACCCGGGCATCACGATCGTCACCACCGTCTACGGCAACGACGATGCTCAGCAGTCGCTCGACGCTGCGACCGGTCTCCTGCAGAAGTATCCGAGCCTGAACGGCATCATCGCTCCCGACACGGTCGCTGTGGCCGCAGCTGCTCGCTACCTTTCAACCTCGCAGTACAAGGGCAAGGTCTACCTGACCGGCCTCGGCCTGCCGAGCGAGATGCGTTCGTACATCAAGGACGGCACCGTCACCCAGTTCGCTCTCTGGGACCCGTCGAACCTCGGATACCTGGCCGCGTACGCGGACAAGGCGCTGATAGATGGAACCATCACCGGTAAGAAGGGTGACACCTTCACCGCCGGCAAGCTCGGAAAATACACGGTCGGAGCCCACCAGACCGTGATCCTGGGTCCGCCTACGGTGTTCGACAAGTCAAACATCGATAACTACAACTTCTAAGAACATTTAGAAGCATGTGACCGGGGTCCGCGTCTCGCGCAGTGCGCGGCGCGGACCCCGGTTCATATCACCGCATCATCGTCCCGAACCATGATGCCCAAATCCTCGCTTACCCATTTTCGCGAGTCCAGATTCTGCGACAATCCAGAGGCCGCGACAATCCAGATTCTGCGACAGCCCAGAATCACTCGACAGCCAGACAGGAGGTGCGTTCCGTGGCAACCATTCGAGACGTTGCGAAGCGCGCCGGTGTCTCGGCCGGAACGGTCAGCAACGTGCTGAACCGTCCGAGCTACGTCGGCGCTGAGACCAGAAGGCGCGTACTCGAGGTCATCGCCGAGCTCGAGTTCGAACCGAGCAAATCGGCGCAGCAGTTTCGGCCCGGGCGCGAGCGAACGCTCGGACTAGCCGTCGCAGAAATGCACAGCCCCTTCTTCGTTGACGTCGCGCTCGCCGCAGACGCCGAAGCCAAACGCCTCGGGATGGGCGTTGTGCTCGTTCTCGCCGAGGATTCACGCCGTGAGGAGCACAACCTCGATCTTCTCGTGCAGCAACGCGTTCACGGCATCATCATCACGCCCGTTGACGAGGTCAACCCTCGCCTCGAACAGCTCACCGAGCAGGGAATCCCCATCGTTTACGTCGACCGCATATCCGGCAACCGTCCCTGCTGCTGGGTGACGACGGATGATGCGACGGGCGGTCGTCTGGCCGGCGAGCATCTTCTCGAGCGCGGGCACCGCCGCCTCGCCTTCGTGGGCGGGGGTGGGTTCTCACCGCACGTCGAGCGTCGCTTCACCGGCTTTCGGGACGCGGTAGATCGCAAGGCCGAATCGGTTAGAAGAATCGAGACCGACGACTGGCGTTTCGACGATGGTGTGGCGGCAGCTCGGACGATCGTGGATCTGCCCATCGACGAGCGTCCGACGGCCGTCATGTGCGCGAACGACCTGGTCGCGGTCGGCCTGGTGCAGGCCCTGTGGAGCAGCGGTATCCGCGTTCCCGACGACATCGCGATCGTCGGATTTGACGACCTCGAATGGGCGCGCGCGTCGATGGTGCCGCTCAGTTCCGTGCATCAGAAGCGCCACGAGCTCGGGCAGCTCGCCGTGCAGATGCTGGTTGACGAGATCACCAACCCGGATGAGCACGTGCATCGACACGTCATCCTGCAGCCCGAGCTCGCAGTGCGCGCCTCAAGCGCCGCGCCGTTCTCACATTGACCCAATAATCACATCGCCAGCGTTCGAAACCAGAAAGCAATCATGACAACTAAGTGGAACCCGGCCGCGATCAGCGATGACCTCCTCACCATGACCAGGCGGCTCGGAGAACCCGAACTCGACCTGGTGATCCTCGCCGAGGGGAACACGTCGGAGCTGATCGGTGAGGATGTCATCGCCGTGAAGTCATCCGGTTCGTACATGTCAACCGCAACCAAAGACGACTTCGTCACCGTAAATGTCTCCGAGGTCGTCGCGGTCATCGAAGACGCTGCGGGAACGCAGGAGCAACTAACCCACGTTCTGGATGCCGGCGTGCAGAACGGTGTTCGTCGTCGCGCCTCAATCGAAACCCTTGTGCACGCATCCGTAAGGGCCTTCACGCCAGTACGGTTCGTCGCCCACTCCCATCCGACACCCGTGATCTCCCTTCTCGCCAGCGTGCACGCCGAGGATGCGTTCGCCGCACCCGCTTACTCGGATGAGGTCGTCGTCATCGGCACACCGCTATTCGTTCCGTATGCGCCTCCCGGCCTCGCGCTCGGTCGGGCGTTCCACGAGCGCGTGCGCGCTTATGTCGAGGAGAACGCCGCGGTGCCATCGTTGATCCTGCTCGGCAACCACGGCATCGTTGCCACGTCGGAGACCGCGCAGGGCGCTGAGGCGATTTCGCTGATGAGTGTCAAGGCCGCGCGCGTGCGCATCGGCGCGTACTCGATCGGAGGCGCTGCGGGTCTCGATCGCGAGCACGTCGCCGCGTACTGGGCTCGCGAAGACTTCTCCGAACGCCGCAGCGCGCTGTCCGGCTCCGGCCAGTAGCGCCGCCCAAGGCAGCGACAAGCACGTGACGGATCTTGAACGCCTCCGCCATCCGCGGGCAATCTTTCTCGACATCGGCGGTCCGATTTACGACGATGAGAACTTCGTAGTTGCGGTCTCCCGCGCACTCGATGAGCTTCGTGCCGATCGACGGCTGCCGCCGGTGCCCGCCAACGACTTGCGCCCGATCTACGATGCGATGCGAAATCGGCAGGGCGGCTCAATCCGGGGCGAGTTGGCTCGGCGATTCCTCGGCGACGCATCGCTGCGCGATGAGCTGTCCGATCGAACGAAGCAGTACTGGATGCACCCGACCGGCACCCTCATGCCGGATGTCGTCCCATTTCTCAAAGCCGTCGACCATCGCGCCGTCATCGGGGTCGTTGCCAACCAGGAGGCTGGCGTCGTGGACGACCTCAAGCGGGATGGGGTCGCGCGATTCATCACCGTGTGGGGAGTGTCAGCGCTGGTCGGCATTGAGAAGCCGTCGCCCGAAATCTTCGCCTGGGCGCTGGATGCCGTTGGCGTCGATGCACGGGAAGCCGTGCACATCGGCAATCGGCTCGACACAGACGTGCGGCCCGCGCGCGCCGTCGGCCTCGGCACCGTCTGGTTGATGCGCGGAGAGGCCCCGGCGCAGCCAACCGCGGAGCAGAGAGCCGAACCCGACCTTGCGGTCGAATCGCTCGCCGGTCTCGATCGTCTCCTGTTCCCATGAGTGCCGCAGCGACGCATCGGCTCGCCCTCGGGATGGACGTCTCAACGGCAGAGGTTCGCGTGACGGTTCTCGATCTCGATGCGGCGATCGAGGTGGCCGGCGCAGCGACCGCGCTTCCCGCGGTCACGGGGACGGGCGGCTTGCGCGTGCAGGACGTCGACTACGCACTGCTCGCGCGCACGGTGATCGACGAGGCGCTCTCCGACCATGTCGGCGACCAGGTCGTCGCGATCTCCATCACCGCAACATCCGGCACGGTCGTCCCGATCGACTCCATGGGTCGCCAGAGCGGCATTGCTGTGATGTACGACGACGCGCGCGGCCTGCCGTTCGAACGATTACTTCCTCAGGGGAAGGGCCGACCGATCTCCATGCTCGGTCGCATCATGGCGCTCGCTGCCGCGCACGGCGACTTTCGTGCGGCATCCGTTGCGCAGGTCATCGGCACCGTGCTCGTCGGACACGAGGTTGGCGGCGACACGTCGCACTTCCTGAAGACCGGGATCGATCCATCCGAAACCGCATGGCCAGGCGAGCTCCTCGCGGATGCTCGCCTGCGCGACGACGTCCTGCCCGTGCTGGTGCAGCCGGGCACGACGCTCGGCTCCGTCGTCGATGGAGCCGCGGGTGGCGCGCTTCTCGTAGCGGGCATGACCGACGGATGCACCTCGCAACTCGCGAGCGGCGCCGTGCGTAATGGTCAGTCGGTCGGCGTTCTCGGCACAACTCTCGTCCTCAAGTCGGTTGCCGCAGTCGATCACTGGGATGCCGCAACGGGCATCTACGCCCACCGCGCCCCTGACGGCGCATATTGGCTTGGCGGAGCATCCAACGTTGGCGGCGGCTCGGTGCAGAAGCCCGACGGGCTCGATTACGCCGAGGCCGAGCACCGGGCTCGCGCACTCGGCCCTAGCCCGATTGTGCGATATCCCCTGGCCCGGAGAGGAGAACGCTTCCCGGTGGCCGATGCGGAATTCGAGGCGTTCGCGATTGACCTGGATGGCTCGTCGTCCGGCAGGGTTCCCGCCGTTGTCACCTACCGCGCGGGCCTTGAGGGCGTCGCGATGGTGGAGCGCCTCGCCCTCGAGACCCTGGGGCTCGATGCATCCGCGAGCCCGCGCGTCCTGAGCGGCGGTGGAACGCGTAATCGTCTCTGGAATGAGATTCGCGCGGCAACACTCGGTGCCGTGGTCCGCATCCCCACCCACGGCGACAGCGGATATGGTGCGGCAGTGCTCGCCGGCTGGGCAGCGGGCGATGAACCCTTTGCGGAGGTTGTTGACCGGTTCACCAAGGGAGGCGAGCTCATCGACCCTGACCCAGAACTGACCGTCGCGATGGCGGAACGCTATGCCGTGTTTACCGCGGCCCTTGCGTCCGCTCGCGGGTCACACCGGTAGGAGAGGCGCGTCGCCAGCGGTGCCGCATTAGTTGAGTATGCAACGAATGACAGCAATGCAGGCAACCAGTAAGAGGAGTCAGAAAGGGGAATACCGTCAGCCTGGCAACACCAGGTGCACTCTTCGCTCGCAGCTCGCGAACTTGAGTGGGAAGCCCAGCTCCGCGAGAACGTCGGCGCCCTGGAATGGAACCTTGGCGCCGACCAGGTCGCCAGGCTTGATGCGGCGAGTGCGGTAACGCCGACCTATCCGTACTGGCATCAGCGCATCTTCGGCGAACGCAACCGGTTCCCAACGGACAGCAGTAATTGACCCGGCTCTGCGGTGCCGTTTTTAGGGGGACTCTCTCGACGGCTGGGTGAAATCAGACTGACTGGACAAGGGGGGATCGGTCTCGCCCATCCGACCAGAGCTTTGTTGTTTTACGCCCCCCAGCCCGCCTGGGTTCCGCCGACGCGGTCTTCGGAGATCTGCTGCTGGTATCCGGATGCAAGGTAGGCGGCAAATGGATCGCGCGGCAGTCCGCGGGATTCGCGCCAGTCGGCGAGCGCGGGCCGAATATCGGTGTAGAAGGCGTCCATGAACACATTGTTCGCGCCAAGCACGTCGCCGGCATCCTGCGCCGACTGCAGAGCGCCGGCGTCCACGAGAAGGGCGCGTGCCGTCATCTCCTGCACGTTCAGCACGGAGCGAATCTGGCCGGGGATCTTGTCCTCGACGTTGTGGCACTGGTCGAGCATGAAGGCGACCTCTGCGTCCTTCCCATAGCCGCCGCCACGGATGACCTCGTACAGGATGCGGAACAGCTGGAACGGGTCCGCCGCCCCAACGATCAGGTCGTCGTCAGCGTAGAACCGCGAGTTGAAGTCAAAGCTGCCAAGCTTCCCGAGGCGAAGCAACTGCGCGACGATGAACTCGATGTTGGTGCCGGGGGCGTGGTGGCCGGTGTCGAGGCAGACCATCGCGCGCGGGCCGAGCGCGCTCACCTGAACGTACGACGTCCCCCAGTCCGGAACATCCGTGTGGTAAAAAGCTGGCTCGAAGAACTTGTACTCGAGGACCATGCGCTGGTTTTCCCCGATCCGCTCGTAGATCTTCGCGAGGGACCCGGCAAGCCGATCCTGGCGGCCACGGATGTCCTGTTGGCCGGGATAGTTGCTGCCGTCGGCCAGCCAGATCTTCAGGTCCCGTGACCCGGTCTGGTTCATGATGTCGATGCACTCGAAGTGGTGATCGATGGCCTTCTGTCGAATCTTCGGATCCGTGTGGGTCAGCGAACCGAACTTGTAGTCGTCGTCCTGGAACGTGTTCGAGTTGATGGTGCCAAGGGCGACGCCGTGATCTTTTGCGAACGCTCCGAGAGCCGCGTAGTCATCGACCCTGTCCCACGGGATGTGCAACGCCACCGTCGGGGAGAGCGCGGTGAAGGAGTTGACCTGCGCCGCATCTGCGATCTTCTCCTGCGCCGTCCGCGGAGTGCCCGGTGTCCCGAACACCTTGAAGCGCGTGCCCGAGTTACCGAATGCCCACGACGGAAGCTCGATCGTCTGCTCCTCGAGACGGGATGCGATCTGGTCGAAGGTCGTCATATTTCTCTCCGCAATTGAATCGTTTTAATATCCGGTACGGTTGAACTTTAGAAGAGTCGATCTGTGCGGTCAAGCGCGCGCGACGAGACAACGGAATGATTCACGCTCCAGAGTCGAAAGGATCCATCGGATGTCTGCTGTCAGCGTCCGTGACGTCGCGCAACGCGCCGGCGTCTCGGTTGGAACCGTTTCGAACGTGATGAATCGGCCCGACAAAGTTGCGCCGCCCACCATCGAGGTCGTGCAGCGTGCGATCGCGGACCTTGGGTTTGTGCGAAACGATGCGGCTCGCCAGCTTCGCGCAGGGCGCAGCAGAGCGGTCGGTCTCATCGTGCTCGACGTTGGCAACCCGTTCTTCGCCGAACTGGCCAGGGGCGCGGAAGACAAGGCGGCCGAGTCAGGCTTTTCCATCATCATGGGGAACAGCAATCAGAAGGCCGATCGAGAGTCCGCCTACCTTGACTTGTTCGAGGAACAGCGGATGCACGGCGTTCTGATTTCGCCCTTCGGTGACGTCACCGAGAGATTGCGGCGTCTGCGCGAGCTGGGAATTCCCGCGGTACTCGTCGATCGGCCCGCGGCAGATCGGTCCTTCAGTTCCGTGTCCGTTGACGACGTCGCAGGCGGCCAGCAAGCGGTCGATCACCTGATCTCGGGAGGACGTCGTCGGATTGCGTTCGTCGGGGGCCCGGTCGGGATCCGTCAGGTCAGCGATCGGTTGGCCGGATCGAGACGGTCCGTTGACGCTCATGACGGAGTATCGCTCGAAGTGATCGAGACCACGGCGCTCACCGTGCGCGAGGGCCAACGCGTTGGGCGCGACATCGTTGCCCGTGCGCGAACGGAACGACCCGACGCTGTCTTCGCAGCGAATGACCTTCTCGCGGTGGGGCTTCTGCAGTCGATATATATGCAGAGCGCGGTTGATGTTCCCCGGGAGATTGCCCTGATCGGTTTCGATGACGTTGAGTTCGCCTCAAGCTCCGTGGTTCCGTTGTCATCAATTCGTCAGCCGAGCGCCCTCATCGGCGCAACCGCCGTCGAGCTGCTGCTCGCGGAAGCCGACGATCCCGCTCGCGACCGGCAGCAGGTTGTCTTTGAACCCGAGCTGGTCGTGCGAGAGAGCAGTCGACCATGATTCATCGGTCGATTGCGGATGCCGCCGTCAGCGCACTCGCGTTCGGAACCGCGAACCTGTCGATCGACGAATCGGTCTCGGACTCGGAGGCGGAGCGCACGATCGACGCAGCCATCGACGCCGGTATTGACTTTCTTGACACGGCGGCCGCGTACGCAACGGCAACGGATCCGATGCACAGCGAGAGGCTGGTCGGACGGGCGGTCGCGCGACATCCCGGTCTCTTCGTTGCGACCAAGGGCGGCCACACTCGAGAGGGCGCCAACTGGGGTGTGGATGGGCGGCCGGAGTCGATCCGCCGTGACTGTGAGCGCAGCCTCCGCGCGTTGGGCGTCGACTCAATCGACCTCTATTACCTGCACAAGCCCGATCCCACCGTGCCATTTCTCGATAGCGTCGGCGCCCTCGTTGACCTTTCCCGACAGGGCAAGGTCAATCGCGTTGGCCTCTCCAACGTGACCGTTGAGCAAGTTAGCGTCGCGCGCACGGTCATTCCCATTGCCGGGGTCCAGAATCGGTTCGGACCACTTGACACGTCGGATTCCGAAACGCTCGCCTTCTGCGAACGGGAAGGAATTGCCTACCTGCCGTACTCGCCGCTCGGTGGCTTATCCGGGTCCGGGTCGCTCGCGTCAGCGTTCCCGCGCACCGATCGCCTCGCGCTCGAACGCGGCATCTCGCTTCAGTCGGCGTTGTTGGCCTGGCTACTCTCGCTTTCCCGCTCGATTGTCCCGATCGTCGGGGCACGGCGGGCCGCGTCCATCGTGGACTCGGCCAGGGCAGTGGAACTGACGCTCGACAGTGAGTTGCGCGACGCGATCGAGTCCGACAGACCCGCTGTCGTTCCCTGACCTAATTTGCGAGGATGGGGCTGTGGCGGCCATCCGAGTTGCGGGTCTGCTGCTCGCCGTCGTCGCTCTTGCCTCGACGCTCGCGGGTTGTGGCGAGGTGCCCGCGCCGCCGGCCCCGACAACAGCGGAGCTTCCGAGGCTGGTCTCACGCGCGGAAGGCGACGGGCCGGACGGCTACTCGTTTTTCGGGGTAACACTCGATCGCTTCATCTCCAACGAGGAGTGGCCAACGATCATGACAGAGTGCGTTCGATCCCACGGAATCACGAACGTCGACTTCCGACTGCTTCCGCCCGGACCGTACACCTACCCCGCGGATCCACAGGGCGGCGCCGCCCTGGCCCGAGCGCTCGACGCGTGCTCGCTCCAGTACCCAAGCGTCTCGGTCCGAGAGACGCTTCGCACGACCGCGCAGTGGAGCTACCAGTACTCGTACCTCAAGAACGACTTCGTCGCGTGCATCCGGAGCGCAGGCGGACTGGTGTCATCCCTACCGAGTCGGCTGAGCTACCTCGACAGCGTCGAATCCTCGATGGCGGTGCCGTCACCGTTTGCCTATGTCACCCGTGGGCCCGGCGGCGCCCCGCTCGCGGTCCTCAAGTCGAGGTGTCCGGTCATTGCGCCGGGCCTCTAGCAGGCAAATCCGGCTCACCGTTACGCTGAGGCACGTGCCCAGCCCGACACCGAACCGGACTCGCGCCGCGTGGGATGTCGCGCTCTCGATCGTGTTCGCTCGTAGCGAGACGCCGGGCGTGCTGGATTGCGTTGATTGGACTCGTCGTGGTGATCATCGGCGCGATCGCGGCGTTTGTGCTCTACTTCGTCGCAGTCGGAGGCAGGACGTGACCGAAGTGGCCTCGCTGCCGGATCCGGCAGTGAGGCGAGCATACGGCCCGGGACGGGTAATCGACCTGGTGGTCACCATCCTGCTTCTTCTGGGCAACCCGGTTGCCTTCGTCTTCATGGCTCTCGGCTGGGTTCTTTTCGAATTCGGCGGCGCGGATAGCCCCAACGACACGGGTGCCGCGCAGTCACTCACCTACGTCGCGTTCCTGGTGGCGCTGCTGGTCGCCATGGCGGGAACGATTGTCGCGATCATCCTGCTCGTGAAACGTCATTACGCGTGGTGGGTGGCACTCCTCGCCCTGGTCATCGTCTGCGGAGCCGGATTCGGTGCGCTGTACAACTGGTCATCGGTTATTGGTTAGTGCTGCACCGAAATGCCCGTGACCGCCAATCGAAACATCGCCGCAACACCCCGAGGCTAGGCTCTGGCCATGGGTGACCTGTTCGACGGCTATGGCAGTGTTGCCACCGCGCCGAAGGACACCGCATCCAAGCGTTTGTCGTCCCCGAGCGGGATCCGCAGGGTTGCGCCGGCGTTCGACGAGATGTTCGAGTCGAAAGCCGTTGCGCGGTCTTCGTACAAGGAGATCTACTCGGCGCTCGCGCAGATGACGCAGGAGGAATTGCGCGGTCGCACGGATGCTCTCGGCGCGAGCTACCTGGCGCAGGGAGTCACGTTCGACTTTGCCGGTGAGGAGCGGCCGTTTCCGCTGGATGCTGTTCCGCGTGTCATCGACCAGGCCGAATGGAGCGGGGTCGAAGCGGGCATCAAGCAGCGGGTCCGAGCCCTCGAGCGCTTTCTCGCCGATATCTACGGTGCCCAGCTGGCCGTTCGCGATCGGGTCATTCCGGCTTCGCTGGTCACGTCATCGAGTCACTTCCATCGGGAAGCCGCCGGTATCGTGTCCGCAAACGGGGTGCGCATCCAGGTGTCCGGCATTGACCTGATCCGTGATGAGGCGGGCACCTGGCGGGTGCTCGAAGACAATGTGCGGGTGCCGAGTGGTGTGAGCTATGTCATCTCCAATCGTCGGGTGATGGCTCAGACGCTGCCGGAACTGTTCGTGAGCATGAAGGTGCGTCCTGTCGGTGACTACCCGAACAAACTGCTGCAGGCGCTGCAGGCGTCAGCGCCGGACGGGGTCGAGAGCCCAACGGTTGTTGTGCTGACCCCCGGCGTCTTTAACTCGGCGTACTACGAGCACACGCTGCTCGCCCGTCTGATGGGCGTCGAGCTGGTCGAGGGCCGCGACCTGTTTTGCTCTGGTGGTCGGGTGTGGATGCGGACAACCGCGGGACCGACGCGCGTTGACGTCATCTATCGCCGCGTCGATGACGAGTTCCTTGATCCGCTGCAGTTTCGCGCGGATTCGATGCTCGGCAGTCCTGGCCTGCTGCTCGCAGCGCGACTCGGCAATGTGACGATCGCGAACGCCGTGGGCAACGGGGTCGCCGACGACAAGCTCGTTTACACCTACCTGCCTGACCTCATCCGGTATTACCTCTCCGAGGATCCGATCATCCCGAATGTCGACACCTGGCGACTCGAGGAGCCGGGTGCGCTCGAGGAGGTGCTCGACCGTCTGGACGAGCTTGTCGTCAAACCCGTCGACGGGTCCGGAGGCAAGGGTCTCGTCGTCGGGCCCGCGGCAACGGCGAAGGAGCTGGACGACCTGCGTACCCGACTGATCGCCGATCCCCGCGGCTGGATCGCCCAGCCCGTCGTGCAGCTGTCGACGATTCCGACACTGGTCGACGCGGGGATGCGGCCCAGGCACGCCGACCTGCGACCGTTCGCTGTCAACGACGGTAAGGATGTCTGGGTTCTGCCGGGCGGCCTCACGCGCGTTGCGCTGCCCGAGGGCGAGCTCGTGGTCAACAGCTCACAGGGTGGTGGGTCGAAGGACACCTGGGTGGTCGGGAAGGATCCACTCGGAACCTCACGCCACAACATCCAGGGCCTGGTCGCCGACCAGGCGGCTCCGACGAGCTCGATCTCAATCATTCCGGGGGACCACGTGCAGGACCACTCGCCGCTCGAAGCCCCGCGAAACGACCAGGAGCAGCAACAGCAACAGGCGGCCTCCGCGCTCTCGGTCCCTGAGCTCGTCGAAGGGCGCCCCGCGGGTCTCACGTTTGGGGTCACGACATGCTGAGCCGCATCGCCGAGAGCCTGTTCTGGATAGGCAGGTACATCGAGCGCAGCGACGGCACGGCTCGGATACTGGATGTGCACCTGCAGTTACTGCTCGAGGATCCCTGGATCGAAGAGGACTTTGCCTGCCGATCTCTGCTCAGCGTCATGGGCGCCGAGATGCCACCGGAGGATCAGGAACTGACCCGGGCGGACGTGCTCGGTATTCTCGCAGTCGATCGAACACAGCCCGCATCCATTGCGTACTCGTTGAATGCGGCGCGCGAAAATGCGCGTCGCGCCCGCGAGGTCATCTCGACCGAACTGTGGGAGGTGCTCAACACCACGCGAGCCCGGATGCCACGCAAGGTTTCCAGCGACAAGGTGCACGAGTTCTTCGGCTGGGTTCGCGAGAGGTCTGCGCTTGCGGTCGGCATCATCGAGTCAGCCACCAGCCGTGATGAGGCGTGGCTCTTCTTCACTCTTGGTCGCAGCATCGAGCGCGCGGACATGACGGCGCGACTGCTCGCAACTCGTTCGCTGACCGAGGCAAGCGGCCCGTCGTGGACGACGATCCTGCGCAGCGTCGGCGCATACGAGGCGTACCTGCGCACGTATCGCGGCGTGCCGAGCGCACGGAACGCCGCCGAGTTCCTGCTCCTCGATCGCCTGTTCCCGCGGAGTATTCTCTTCTCCGTGACTCGCGCGGAGCAGTGCATGCGCGACATCGAGCCTCGCACCGACCGCGTCGGCGTCAGCGACCAGGCCCTTCGGCTTCTCGGGCAGATTCGCAGCGAGCTCGAGTTCCGGCCGATCGCCGAGATTCTTGAGGACCTCACGATGCACATGGACAACGTGCAGCTCGCAACGAGTGCGGCGTCCGAGGCGATTCGACAGCGCTACTTTCCGACCAACGCTGCGCCCAGCTGGGTTCGGGAGAATTCGTGAACCGACTGCGCATCACGCATCGAACCGGGTTTCATTACAAGGGCGATGTCACGGCGTCGTACAACGAAGCGCGGATGCTGCCGGCATCCACCGATGGCCAGCTGGTTCTCTTTTCGAACCTCGACATCCTTCCGATTTCGAGCCTCCACTCCTATGTCGACTACTGGGGAACGCGGGTTTCATCGTTTGAGATTCTCACTCCGCACAAGGAGTTGGCGCTGACCGCGACGAGCCTCGTTGAGGTTCGGCCGCGCGACCATTCGGAGCACGGGCTCGGCTGGGATGACCTGGCGGATGCCGCGGCGGCAGCAACGGAGTACGTCGAGCAACTCGCTCAGACTCGGCGAACGGACCCACCCGCCGAGGTTGCAGCGCTTGCGGCTGAGATTCTCGCCGGATCAGACAGCCCGTGTGATGCCGCGCTCGCCATCTGTACCGCGATCGGCGAAAAGGTTGAGTACATGCAGGGCGTGACCGGCGTCCACACGACGGCCGCGGAAGCGTGGGCGGGCCGACGTGGAGTCTGCCAGGACATCGCCCACCTGGCGCTCGGCGCACTTCGGTCCGTTGGCATCCCGGCCCGATACGTCTCGGGCTACCTGCATCCCAAGCCGGATGCCGCGATCGGTGAAACGATCGCGGGCGAATCGCACGCCTGGGTCGAGTGGTTCTGCGGATATTGGCACGGCTTCGACCCGACCAACCTCATCGAGATCGGTGACCGCCACGTGACGGTGGGGCATGGGCGCGACTACAACGACGTGGCCCCACTGCGCGGAGTGTACGCAGGGCCGTACAGTTCATCCCTCTTCGTCACGGTCGAAATCACCCGCGAAGCCTGAACCGAGAATCCGTGAGGGGCGGCAGAAGGCCCTAACCGGAGCGGTTTAAGGGCCTTCTGCCGCCCCTCACGGAGTGGTTTAGGCGGCCTCGCGGGCGCGCAGGTCCTTGCGCAGGATCTTGCCCGCGGTTGACTTCGGAATGACGTCAATGAACTCAACGCGACGCACCTTCTCGTGCGGCGCGACCTTCGACGCAACAAAGTCCATCACCTCGTCTTCGCTGAGGGTCGCATCCGGCTGCAGCACGACGTACGCCTTCGGGATCTCCTGGCCGTCCTCGTCGTTCACGCCGATGACCGCGGCGTCGGCGATCTGCGGATGCGTCAGCAGCACGGCCTCGAGCACGGCCGGAGCGACCTGGTAGCCCTTGTACTTGATGAGCTCCTTGAGCCGGTCGACGATCTTGTAGATGCCGTTCGAGTCGACCGTCGCAATGTCGCCGGTGTGCAGCCATCCGTCGTCCGTGAGTGTCGCCCGGGTGGCCTCGTCGTTATTCAGGTACCCCATCATCACGTTCGGCCCTTTGCACATGAGCTCGCCCGGCTCGCTGACGCCCGACGTCGGCTGCGGGATCTCCTCACCGGTTTCGGGATCGACCAGCTTCGACTCGAGGTTCGGGATGGCCAGACCGATCGTTGACAGCGAGATGTCGTCGCGATTGAGCGGAATCGTGTGCGAGACCGGGCTGAGTTCGGTCATCCCGTAGCCCTGTCGCACTATCGTGTTCAGCCGCTTGGCAACCGCGCCGGCCAGGTTCTCATCGAGTGGAGCTGCGCCCGAGAAGATCGCCTTGACCGAAGAGAGGTCGAACTGGTCGACCATCGGATGCTTGGCCAGCGCGACGGCGATCGGTGGTGCGATGAAGACCCAGGTGCACTTGTGATCCTGGATGATTCGAAGGAATTCCGGCAGGTCGAATCGCGGCATCGTCACCAGCGTCGATCGGGTCTTCATGGCGAAGTTAAGCAGGACCGTGAGTCCGTAGATGTGGTAAAACGGCAGCACCGCGAGCACCACGTCACCGGTCTCGACGCCGATGTTGACTTCGCTCTGGGCGACGTTCGCGACCAGATTGCGGTGCGTGAGCATCACGCCCTTCGGCCTTCCCGTCGTTCCGGACGAGTATGGCAGCACCGCGAGATGGGTTGCTGGGTCAAACGACACCTCGGGTGCTGGCGCCTGCTCCATGATCAGGTCCTTCAGCGATGGATAGCCCTCGGCGCCGTCCATCACGATGAGATGATCGGCGTCGATGCCGACCTCCTCGGCTGCGGCCTTCGCGCCGGCAAGAAGCGGCGAGACGGTGAACAGGAAGGTCGCGCCGGCATCCCTCAGCTGCCCGGCGATCTCCTCCGCCGTGTACAGCGAATTGATCGTCGTGACGACAGCGCCCGCGCGGAGGATGCCGTGGAACACGACAGCGAACGCCGGAGTGTTCGGGCACAGAAGTCCGATGGTCGTCTCCGTCGTCACACCCCGCTTGGCGAGGGCGCCGGCAACCGCGTTGATCTGGGCGACGAGTTGTCCGTAGCTGGTTGATGCCCCACTGGTGCCGTCGACGAGCGCCGCAACCTCGAGTTCGGATGGTTCGAGGGAGCCGAACAGAAAGTCGTAGATGCTGAGGTTCGGGATCTCGACGTCGGGGAAAGTGCTACGGGTCATTACGGCTATCTCCTTTGACAGACGGGTAGGCGGAGTTCGCTTCGCACATGAAACGAAATCGCTTCGCCTATTCCACTCCCTCCGGCTGGAAAGAGCGAGTCTTATCCGCGTTGGATTGCGATCTCGGTGGTTGAGAGGTCTTCAGCGGTCGGGCGCCTACGCCTGATTTGGATCGCGTGGTCGTAGCTGAATGCGAGGCCGAATCTCGCGTCCCGGTCACGGTGGATGCGCAGTCGGTTAGTCACGATCATCCAGCCGAGGGCGACGCCCGCGGCGGCGAACCCTGCTGCCGCTCCGACAACAATCGCCCAGCGGGGCCCCGCGATGTTTGCCACCCATCCGACGAGCGGGGATCCAATCGGCGTGGTTCCGGCAAAGATGGCCATGTACAGTGCCATCACCCGACCCCGCATGTTCGGCGAGGTCGTCGTCTGCACGTACGCGTTGGCGCTCGTGATCATGGTGAGGGCGCTGAGTCCGACCGCGATCAGGACCACGGCGAAGGTCAGGTAGGACGGCATCAGGGCGGATGCCAGCATCGAGATCCCGAATCCGAGTGAGGCGAGCCCGACCACCATGACTCGAGGCTGTTCCCGCCTTGCTGCCAGTAGCGCACCGAGTACTGAGCCAATTGCCATGACGGACGAGAGAACGCCGTAGCCGGTTGCGCCCTGATGGAAGGCCAGTGACATCGTTGAGGAGAAGATCGGGAAGTTCATGCCGAAGGTCCCGACGAGGAACATCATCACCAGCACGACGACAATATCGGGCCGTGAACCGACATAGCGCCAACCCTCGACGATCTGTCCGCGCTTGCGTGGCGGCCTGTTTGGCGCGTTGAGTTCTGCGGGCCGGATAAGCGCAAGGGCAATGAGCATCGCGCCGAAGCTCGCGGCATTGATGATGAAGACCCATCCAGATCCGATGGCGGCGATCAGAAGGCCGGCGACGCCCGGGCCAATGAGTCGTGCTCCGTTGAAGGATGCAGAGTTGAGCGACACCGCGTTCGGGATGGACGATTGCGGAACCAGTTCGGAGACAAATGTCTGACGGACGGGAGCGTCAATCGCGGACACGACTCCGAGCGCGAAGGCAAACGCGTAGACCTCCGCGAGAGTCTCAACATTTGCCAGCACGATGAGCCCAAGACCCAATCCGAGAACGCCCATGCTGATCTGCGTGATGACCAGCATCCTGCGGCGATTGAAGCGATCGGCGATGAGCCCGGCAACGGGCATGAGTAGAAGGACCGGGCCGAACTGCAGCGCGAGGGTAACGCCGACGGCGGCGGCATCATTGTGGGTCAGGTGTGTGAGGACGATCCAGTCCTGCGCGGTGCGCTGCATCCAGGTGCCGATATTGGAGACGAATGCCCCAAAGAAGAAGACGCGATAGTTGAAGATGCCGAGTGATCGGAAAGTACGAATCACGAGTCGGCGATCTCCCTCAGGATCGCGGCAGATCGGTCGATTATCGCCCGTTGCTCTTCGGTGAGTTTCGCGAGCTGCTGCGTGAACCATGCATCGCGCTTGCGCTTCGTGTCTTTGATGAAGGTGCGTCCGGTCTCCGAGAGATCGATGGTCACCTTGCGACCGTCGTCGAGTGCGCCAACGCGCGTCACCAGGCCAGCGGCAACCAACGCGTTGATCGTTCGGTTCATGCTTGGCGGTGTCACGCGCTCGTGATCGCTCAGCGATCCGAGGGTTTGCGGTCCTTCGTTGGCCAACGCGAACAGCACGGATCGCTGACCCTCGGTCACCGACTCGTCGCTCTGCATCGACCGGATGCGGCGCGCAAGGCGCTGGATCGTCAGTCGAATCTCCTGGTCGTCGCTGTGCATGATTACTTAGCATAGCAAATTAGCCTTGCTAAGTATTCCCGGATCACTCCCTGAGGGGCGGCAGTAGGCCCTATAACGCTCCGCGTTGGGGCCTACTGCCGCCCCTCACAGAAGGGAGAACGAGAACGAGAACGAGAACGAGAACGAGAATAGAGTTACAGCCAGGCAAGGAGGCTGACGTGGCTACTGCAACAGTCCCGAGAACGGATCGCACCTTCATCGACGCGAAAGGCGTCACGATCCACTACTACACGTGGACAGCGCCCAAGCCGAAAGCCGTAGTGCAGATCGCCCACGGGCTCGGTGAGTATGCGGGGCGGTACGACGGTCTCGCCCAGGCGCTCGTGAAGTCGGGATACTCCGTCTATGCCGACGATCATCGTGGTCACGGCCGTACCGGTGTCGAACAGCATCTCGGCGACATGAAGCACATGGGTCGCCTCGGGCCGGGCGGTCTCCGCGCAACCGTTGAAGAGGTTCGACAGCTGACCACGATTGCGCGCCGGGAGAACACCGGACTGCCCCTGGCCATCCTCGGTCACAGCTGGGGATCACTCATGGTGCAGATGATCCTGAACCAGCACGCGGGTGACTACGACGCGGCCGTGCTGACCGGCACGGCATACCGGCGGCCGGGGAGCATGAACGCCGGTCAGCTGAACGCGAAGCACAAGCACCTCGGCACCACGGGGTACGAGTGGTTGAGTCGTGACCCCGCTGTATCGCAGGCATTCCTCGACGACCCGCTCACGTTCTATGCGGACGTGCTTAAACTCTTCGGCGTGGTCGACGGGCTTCGGCTCTTCGGCGTTCCGACCAAGAACATCGAGCGTGACATCCCGCTGCTCATTGCCATTGGCAGTGAGGATTCGCTCGGCGGCGAGAAGAGTGTGCGGCAACTCGCGGAGAAGTACATCTCCCGGTCCCGCCTGACCGATGTCGAGGTCATCGTCTATGACGGTGCACGCCACGAGATCTTCAACGAGACAAACCGCGATGAGGTCATAGCCGACCTCATCAACTGGCTGGATGGCCGCCTCTCCGGCCCAACCGCCTGACGGGGCGCAGCCCAGGCGAAATGTGGACAGCGAGATTACGCTGTAGCCATGCACGGCGAATTCAAAGTTCCCGGCGGCAAGCTCGTGGTGGTCGACCTCGATGTCGTCGACGGACTGATCCGTAACTTCCAGCTCGCTGGCGACTTCTTTCTCGAACCCGATACCGCCCTCGAGGCCATCGACGCGGCGGTCAATGGCCTCCCCGCGGACGTGGATGCGAAGCAGCTCACCGCGGTTGTCCAGGCGGCCCTGCCCCCGGATGCGGTGCTCCTCGGATTTAGTCCAGACTCAGTTGCGACGACGATCCGCCGTGCGCTCGCGCGAGCAACCAGTTTCACTGACTACCAGTGGCAGATCATCCACGCCGGTCCTGAGCGTCCGCAGCTGCAGCTCGCTCTCGACCAGGTCCTGGCCGAGGAGGTTGGCGAAGGACGACGCGGGCCAACGCTGCGTATCTGGGAGTGGGACCAGCCGGCCGTCGTAATCGGCAGCTTCCAATCGGTGCGCAACGAGGTCGACCTTGAGAACGCGGCAAATTACGGCATCGATGTGGTTCGCCGAATCAGCGGAGGCGGGGCGATGTTCATGGAAGCCGGATCCGTCATCACCTACTCGATCTACGCGCCGGCCGATCTGGTGCAGGGAATGAGCTTCGCGGACTCATACGCATTCCTCGACGAGTGGGTGATCCTTGCGCTCCAGGCGCTCGGTATCGACGCGTTCTATCAACCGCTCAACGACATCACGAGCTCGAAAGGCAAGATCGGCGGGGCGGCGCAGAAGCGCCTGGGTACGGGTGCCGTGCTGCATCACGTGACCATGAGCTACGACATGGATGCCGACAAGATGGTCGAGGTTCTTCGCATCGGCCGCGAAAAGATGAGCGACAAGGGGACACGCAGCGCGAACAAGCGCGTCGACCCGTTGCGAAGCCAAACCGGGCTCTCCCGGGCGGAGATCATCGACCAGCTGATCGCAACGTTTAGCCGCCTTTACGGTGGCACGCCCGGCGATATCACCGCCGACGAGCGCGCAAAAGCGGAAGCACTGGTGGTCGACAAGTTTGCCACGGACGAGTGGATCTACCGAGTCCCGTAGCGTTCGTAGGCGACAACCGGGGCGAACAGGCGCGTGTCGAGCAGGTCGAGGGGGATGCTCGCATCCACAGGCGGGAAGAACGACGTCCCGCCATCGTGGATGATCGGGATGCGAAAGACGCGAAAGACGCGGAACTCGTCAACGAACCCGAGTTGGATCGTCGCTCGGCTAGCGAATCAGCAGGCGCTGGTAGTTGGGGTGCTCCTCAATGAAGTGAGCAACAAATGGGCACTGCGCGACCACGCGAAGGGAGGTCGAGTGCGAGATCTCATCCAGCGCGGTCTGAACGAGTTGGGTACCAAGACCGTGTTCACTTCGATCCGGGTTGATCTGCGTGTGTGTGAACACGATGGATGCCCCAAACCGCTGATACGCCGAAAACCCGGCGACCTCACCAGCTACCACGATCTCAAATCGACCGGCCTCGGTGTTGTCCCGCACCCGGATGTTCTGTGCTGTCTCCGCCACTCTTCCAGCGTAGAACTTCCCGGAGCTAAGAGCTCTGGCGAACGATGAGACTCGTGGGCAGGATGGTCACATGCTCGACCGGCTCGTGTTGGATGAGCTTCACCAACACTTCCGCCATGGTGGCGCCGAGTTCGACCGACGGTTGGTGCACGGTCGTGAGCGGCGGTGTCGCGGTGAGTCCGAAGTAGTTGTCGTCGAAGCCGACCACCGCGATGTCATCCGGCACGGTGAGTCCGCGCTCGCGAATGGCGGTGTATGCGCCGACCGCCATCTGGTCGTTCGCCGCGACGATCGCGTCGATGGGTACGCCGCGCGCGAGCAGGCGACGCATCGCGTCCGCGCCCGACTCGGGTGTGAAGTCCCCGTACTCGACCAGTTCCGTGTTCTCGATGCCGTAGCGGCGAACGGCCTGACGCCATCCCTCGAGCCGATCGAGGCCGGGTGGCATGTCTTGCGGACCCGCGATCACGCCGATCGCCTTGCGTCCACGCTCGATCAGGTGGTCGATCGCTCCGCGCTCGCCGGCGATGTCATCGACACCGACGAAGTAGCTTTCGCCCTGCGGTTCAGATTGCAGCGGGCGTCCCGCGTAGACGACGGGGAGCGAACGTTCCAGGTGTTCGTACGAATGGTCGCCACTGTGATGCGAGACGATGAGTGCCCCGTCGACGTTGCCACCCATGAGGTAGCGCCTGGTCTTATCCGGACGCGACTCGACGGCGATCATCATGTTCAGTGTGTATTCGGTACTCGCCAGGAACATCGCAACGCCCTGCACGATGGATGCGAAGAACGGGTCGCCGAAGACCATGGCAGTCGACTCGGGGATGACCAGGGCGATCACCTGCGTGCGCCGACTGGCGAGCGATCGAGCCGCCCGGTTTGGCACGTAGTTGAGCTCCTCGATGGCGCGCTGGACCGTCGACACGACATCCGCTGTGACGCTCGGCGAACCGTTCACAACTCGGGAGACTGTCGACCGGGAGACGCCTGCGCGCGCCGCGACCGCCTCGAGGGTCGGTACGGCGGAACCGTTCTGGGCCTCAGACGTCATTTCGACACGCCCTTCATCCGGCCTCCATGCTAATGGGCCGCCGCATGTCGCTGATCACGGGTGTTTGCGCTGGTCACGGCCGCGATTAGTTCCGCGTACCCCAGCCCGCTGTCCTTGATGATCCGCTCCTGGCTGTCGTAGTCGACGTGCACGATTCCAAACCGTTTGCCGTAGCCCCACGCCCACTCGAAGTTGTCGAGCAGAGACCACACGAAGTATCCGCGCACGTTCGCCCCATCGGCGATCGCGTCAGCTACGGCGCCGATGTGCTGCAGCACGTAAGACGCCCGTTCGGCGTCGTGAACGGCGCCGTCCGGGGTGACGGTGTCCTCGTACGCCGCGCCGTTTTCCGTGATGTAAAGCGGCGGTAGGGACGGGTATTCGTGGCCGAGGCGCACCAGAAGGGTGTGCAGCCCGGCGGGATTCACTTCCCATCCCATCGCGGTGCGCGGCAACCCGCGCAGCGGGAAGGAGACGTACTCGCTGCCGACGAGGGATGAACTCGTCGGACGGTCGGTCGGTTTGAACTCGCGCTCGTCCGGGTCGGTTGCGGGATGCCCACTCACAGAGTCGTCGTGGTAGTGATTGACACCCAGGAAGTCGATCGGTGCAGCGATGATCTCGAGGTCGCCGGGCTGAATGACCTCGGCCAGACCGTAGTCTCGTACGTCCTCAAGAAGATCGTCCGGGTATGACCCGACCAGAATCGGATTCAGGAAGGCGCGGTTCCACAGCGCGTCAACGCGACGAGCCGCCTCGATGTCGATCGGGTCAGTCGGGTCGTGCGGGATCGCGTTAGTGAGGTTCAGCGTGATGCCCAGTTGGATGGCGCTGCCGCCGCTCGGCCCCCCTGGTGACTCGCTGCGCTCGCGCAGCGCGCGCACCGCGAGACCGTGTCCCAGGTGCTGGTGGTGCAGCGCGGCGAGCGCGGCCGCCGGCTCTTGGCGCCCCGGTGCATGGTCGCCCGCCGCATAGCCGATAAGCGATGAGCACAGCGGCTCGTTGAACGTCGTCCAGCGTGATACCCGGTCGCCCAGCGCATCGAATACGACGTTCGCGTAGTCGACATAGCGGTATGCAGTGTCCCGATTCGGCCAGCCGCCGGCCTCCTCGAGCGTCTGCGGCAGGTCCCAGTGGTAGAGAGTGAGCCACGGGAGGATGTCGGCATCGAGCAACTCATCGACGAGGCGACTGTAGAAGTCGAGCGCTTTGGGATTGACTGGGCCGTCATCCGGCTTGATACGCGCCCAACTCGTTGAGAAGCGATAAGACTGCAGGCCGAGCCGCTTCATGAGCGCAACGTCCGCCGGCATCCGGTGGTAGTGATCATCCGCGCGCTCCGGGGTGTCCCCGTTTTGTACGGCACCCGGGATGCGGGAGAAGTGATCCCAAATCGAGTCGGTCTTGCCGTCCTCGTGCGCCGCGCCCTCGATCTGGGCGGCGGCGGTTGCCGCGCCCCAGAGAAAGCCCTCTGGCCAGGAAGCGTGGTCGGGCGTGCTCACAGCTATCGGTGTCCGTTCTCGTTGGTGCGTTAGGCGTTCGTGATGGTTGGATCGGGCTACTTGACGGCGCCCGCGCTGAGTCCGGCAACAAAGTTGCGCTGGAGCAGCAGGAATCCGACGACAATCGGAACGCTGACGACGAGGGACGCCGCCATGATCTGGTCCCAGAACACGGTGGTCTGCGACGAGTACTGCGTGAGGCCGATGGACAGCGTGCGCAGGTTCTGGATCGGGCCTACGAACGCGGACGCGAAGAGCAACTCACCCCACGCCGTGATGAACGAGTAGACGATGACCGCCACAATTCCGGGCCGGGCTACCGGGAGGATGACGCTCCAGAGCGAACGCAGCGCGGACGCGCCGTCAACCTTTGCGGCCTCGTCCAGGTCACGCGGAATGTTGTCGAAGTAGCCGGTCAGCATCCAGATGGCGAACGGCAGGGTGAACGTCAGATACGTAATGATCAGACCCCACAGGGTGCCAACGAGCGGGATGCCCGTAGCGGTGTGGATGTTGACGAAGATGATGTACAGCGGCAGTAGGAACAGGATGCCGGGGAACATCTGGGTCGACAGAACCGCGGTGGTGAATGTCGACCGACCGCGGAAGCGCCACCGCGAGACGCCGTAGGCGGCGAAGATCGCAATGATGACGCTGGCGATGCTCGCAACTGTCGACGTGATAAGGCTGTTGAGGAAGTAGGTCGCCAGCGGCACCGTGTTCCAGATGTCGATGAACGGCTGAATGGTGAACGTGGTGGGCCACCAGGTCCATGCGGCTTCGACGTCGACGAGCGGCTTCACGGAGGATGTGATCATCACGTATAGCGGGAAGATCACGAACAGCGACAGGATGACGATGACGATGACCCGGAAGGCCTTGAATCCGATAGTTTCACGCACGAGTGGACCTCCGATTCACGAAGAGCAGATATGCCACCGAAACGATGAGCAAGAAGACGAGGAGCATTGTGGACATCGCCGCGCCGAAACCGAAGTTCAGCGTGGAGAAGGAGTTGTTGTAGATGTGGAACGAGATCAGGTCGCCTGCGGGGGGTTGCCCCTCGCCGAAGAGGATGGCTGGATCGTTGTAGTCGTTGAATGTCCAGAGGAAGAGCACGAGCACGAGCACCCGGTTGACGCCGCCCAGCTCGGGAAGCGTGATCGAGCGCCACTGGCGGAATGGCCTCGCGCCATCCAGTGCCGAGGCCTCGTACAGATCTTCGTTGATGGTCTGCAGCCCGGCCATGAGCATCAGGAAGGCGAACGGCCAGGTGCGCCAGATCGCGACGACGACGACGGAGCCGAAAGCGTTCGGCCCGATGAGCCAGAACGGCTCGGAGGACGGCGACGCCAGGTGCAGGAAGTTCAGGATCTGGTTGATGACACCCGTCTGCTGCTGGAACATGAACTTCCACGCGATGATGCCCGCGTACATCGGGACGGCGTAGGGAATCAAGAACACGGTACGGAAGATCGCCCGGCCGCGGAACGTGCGCTGGAGCGCGACGGCGGCGGACATGCCGATCCCCCAGGAGACAGCTACCACGACCAGCGTGAATCCGCAGGTGATAGCGAATGAGTTGAGGAGCGCCGCGCCCTGCTGGTTAGTGACGCTGACCGCGATCTGGTAGTTGCCGATCCCGGCGAACGGGGCGGCCGACCAGTTGGCGATGAAGGCGTTGGTCAGGTCGAGGAAGCTGATCCAGACGCCCGTGACCATCGGTGTGAAGTGGACGAGTAGTTCAAAGACGACTGCGGGGGCAATCAGTACGTATGGCAACCAGCGCTTGGTCTGGTGGCGATGTTCCGCAGGGCGTCCACCTGGCCCGGTGCGCCGCGGAGAAGTTGTGGGGGTTGAAGCAGGGGGAGCCGTTGTGATCGCCATGAACGCGGCGTGCCTTTCCTAGATTTTTGTAGTGCCGCTGCTCGCGCAAACCGCGGGAGAGCAGTCCCCCGTGGTCGCGCGAACGTGGTGCACGCCCTAGCCGTGCCGGATCACGCGATGGTACTGCGCGATCCGGCCGACCGAGGTGATGGTGCTAGTTAGTTGTTGCGTTTGTCTTGTCCTGCGCGGTCTGCAGTGCGGCCTTGACGTCCGCTGCACTCACATGACCACCGGTCGCAATAGTCGCAAACAGGTTGTTGATCGCGGTACCGACGTTCTGCTCGAACGCGCCCTCCGAAGCGACCAGCGGGTACGGGAGCGACTTGGTGTTGTAGATGTTCTGGAACGTCGTCTCGAACGCCTTGTCGGTCGAGAACTGCGGGGTGATGCCCTTGGCGACCGGGATGGTGCCGAACGGGAGTCCAATCTTCCCCTGCGCGTACGAGCTCGTCATGAACTTCACGAACTCAAGAGCCGCCTTCTGGTTCTGCGAGTTCTTGAAGATCGCGAGGTTGATGCCCTGGATGCCGGATGCGACATCCTTGCCACCCGAGGGGGCCGGGATCGCGACGACGCCGTACTTGCTGGAGTCCATTCCATCCGCGGTCAGCGTGGTGTTCGCGTTGTTCTGGGATACGAACATCGCGAT
>DATAZU010000025.1:0-181176 GCA_036271875.1 Galbitalea sp. | reverse complement strand
GCTGACCCATAGCCGGGTGCCCAGTGTTGAACTCAGTTACGACGTTGCCCGCGGCTGGCACGTGCACTTCGACCTCCTCGAGTCACGCATCAACGACACTCCAATGCCGAAGATCTGGGACCGCTTCGACGAAGTCGGCGCGTACTACAAATCCATCAGCGCCTAGATGTAGACCCGCGACCAGGACCGGGGTTTGAGTAACCGGTTGTCCGTGCTCATTGACCGACCGAGCGTTCTGATCCCGCTCGGTCGGCCCTTTTTACCGATATCCGCAACACATCGCTCCTCGCCGCGCCTCCGCTCAGGCGGTGCCGCTCATCAGCTCGGTCCGATTCGAAAAGTCTCGGTCCGATAGGTAAGAACCAAAGTAAATAAATCGACCGCGCACAGCCATTTTGCGCATCCTGCACAGGAGGAAAATTGAAACTCAAGCACATCGGGATAGTCGTCGCAGTTGTTGCGGCCGGCACCCTCGCACTGTCCGGTTGTTCGGCGGGGCCGGGTGACACGTCCGAGATCGTAAAAGGCACATCGATCACCGTTGCAACCAACCAGGGACTCTCGTCGTACAACGGCAACTCAAGTACCGGGGACTCGAGTTACAACAACAACGTCACCTACATGACGAATGCCTGGTTCAACTATTACGACGACACCCCGAAGGAGGTGAACAACCCCAAGTTCGGCACGGAGACCCTCGTTAAGAAGTCTCCGCAGACAATCAAGTACACGATCAATCCCGGCGTCAAGTGGTCCGATGGAACGCCTGTCACGGCCGCAGACCTCCTCCTCGACTGGGCCTCGAGTATCACCAAATACAACGACCCGAAGGGCGTCAACTTCACCTCGGCGAACGCAGGTACCGGACTCGACCTCGCAACCAAGGCGACCGTGTCAAGCGATGGACAGAGCATGACCCTGGTGTATTCGCAGCCCTACGTTGACTGGCAGAACGCTCTTCCGACCACTCCCCTTGCCGCGCACGCTGTCTACGAGGCGGCCTACCCGGGCACGAAGCCAGCTGTCGCAAGCAAGGCAGTCACCAAGGCGATCGAGGGAAACGACACCGCGGTTCTGGCGAAACTTGCTAAGACGTGGAGCACCGCCTTCGACTTCACCAGCACGCCGTCGAACAAGTTGCTGTACCTGTCGGATGGCCCGTACATCATCTCCAATGTCGCGAAGAACGCCTCGATCAGCCTCGTCCCGAACAAGTCGTACAACTGGGGACCCGAGCCCAAAATCTCGAAGTTCACCTTCCGTGTCATCCAGGACCCGACCGCACAGGTCCAGGCCCTGCAGAATGGCGAAGTCAGTGTGATCTACGGTCAAGGTGACGCGGACACGGCTTCGGCGCTGAAGCAGCTGTCCGGCGTCACAACGTCCGTGACCGCGAGTTCGTCCTACGAGCACGTCGACCTGACCGAGAACAATGGTGGTCCGTTCGATCCCGCCACATACGGTGGCGATGCGTCCAAAGCGCTTCTGGTTCGCCAGGCCTTCATGAAGGCGCTGCCTCGCCAGGAGATTATTGACAAGTTGATCAAGCCAATCCAGCCGGATGCGAAGCTGGATGACTCGCTAACAATTCTCCCGGGTGCTGCAGGCTATAACGAGTCCGTTGATGACAACGGATCCTCGGCGTATCGCACGGTCGACATCGCCGCAGCCAAAGCCGACCTGGCAAAAGCTGGAGTGTCGAGCATCAGTGTGAAGTTCCTCTACGGCAAGTCGAACACGCGCCGTGCAGAGGAATTTGCGCTCATCCAAGCCTCCGAGAAGCAAGCCGGCATCAATGTGATCGACGATGGCGACGACAACTGGGGGGATCTGCTCGGAAACAAGAGCTACGACGCGGTTCTCTTCGCGTGGCAGTTCACGTCGCTGGCAGTCACGGGCGCTCAGTCACAGTGGCAGACCGGGGGTGGCAATAACCTCAACGGGTTCAGCAACAAGAGCGTTGACGCTGACTACCAGTCCCTCCAGTCCGAGTACAGCCAGCCCGCGCAGTTGAAGTTGCTCGCGAATGTCGACAAGGAAGGATGGTCCGACGCGTCGAGCGCCACTCTGTTCCAGTTCCCGGATATCAGCGCCTGGTCGAGCAAGATCCAGAACGTCTCGGACAGTCCGCTGTCCCCACAGATCTTCTGGAACTTCTTCGATTGGACGATCAAGAAGGGCGCTAAGTAAGAACCGGTCCTAGCCGAAACTTAGCGACTAAACGACGCGGTGCCGGGATCGAGCAAGCGATCCCGGCACCGCCAATTTCTTTTCGTGCGTCAGTGGTGAGTCCCGGGCGCTGTGATGAACTCGGGCCCCGGCAGCGGTTGGAGGTACTCGTCGTAGCCCACCGCTTTAAGGGCCAGTCGGTGCAATGTCGCCCGCTCGTCGTCATCCAGCCGGTTAAGTACCCGTTCGGTGGCTCCGTCGATCTGCGCGGTCACCCGTCGACGCTCGGCGCGTCCAACATCCGTGATGTCCAGCCGGTACTTTCTGCGATCAGCTTCGTTCCTGGTGCGGGTGACAAAGCCCGCGCTTTCCAGGCTATCGATGATGTGCACGACCTCACTGCGGTCGATTCCCATCCCGTTCGAGATCTCCTGCTGCGAGACATCGCCCTGCTCTTCAAGGCACACCAGCACCCAGTATTCGCGCAGTGAGGAATTGACCTGACTGTAGAGGGCTTTGTGTAGCTTCCCGAACACGTAGGTGGGAATCCGCAGTAGTCCTTGCGGTTGGTAAGACATGTCTCAATTCTAAGGGTTGATGATGAGCCATACTGTAGATACACTCAATCATTGAGAGCCTCAACAGAATGGGAGACCCCGATGAAAAGCAACGAAAGCGATCTAACGACATCCTCGGCTTCGGACACCGTGATCGCCGCAAAAGGCCCGACTCGGTTGGAACCTATACCGGCAGAGGTCTGGCGGGTGGCCGGAGTAGTTGTGTTCGGCGCGGTAATGGGGATGCTGGACACCTCGCTGGTCAACATCGGCCTGCGAACCATCGGCAATGACTTGCACGCCGGGCTCGACGCGGTGCAGTGGGTGGCATCGGCCTACCTGCTTGCGCTTGCCGTCGCCCTGCCGATCTGCAGCTGGTTGGGCCGTCGTGTCGGGGTCGCACGACTCTGGCTCGGCGCGCTGGTGGCCTTCACCATCGTTTCCGCGCTGTGCGCGCTCGCGCCGGATGTCGGGGTGCTCATCGCGCTGCGAGTGTTGCAGGGCTTGGCGGCCGGATTCCTTATCCCTGCCGGACAAACACTGCTCGGGCAGGCAGCCGGCCCGAAGCGGATGGGCCGAGTGATGGGGATTGTCGGCATTGCGGTCGTTGCGGCACCGGCCGTCGGTCCCACCATTGGTGGCCTCCTCCTGGCGCATTTGAGCTGGCAGTGGCTGTTCCTGATCAATGTTCCTCTCGGGGTGGTCGCACTCGTGCTCGGCCTGCGAGTGCTAACAAAGACCGCGGGTAGCGGACACGATCGCGTCGACGTGATCGGCCTGTTGCTCGCCGGCGCCGGGTTTTCCGCCGTTGTGTACGGAGTGGGCAATATCGCGGATGCCGCGTCCGTCGGCCCACTGCTCGTTTGGCTGCCTATTGTCGGCGGTGTGATCGCGATTGTGGCATTCGTCCTCCGCGCGCTCAGGCAGTCCAAGCCGCTGCTGGATGTCCGGATGTTCGGCAACCGCGTGTTCGCTGCGGCAAACGGGGCAAGCTTCTTCGCGGGCGCTGCCATGTTCGGGGTGAGCGTTTTGCTGCCCCTGTACTTTCAGGTCGTCCATGGCGAGGGGCTGGTGAACAGCGGGCTGCTCTTGATCTCGTACGGCCTGGGCGGGGTCGTAGCATTCCCCCTGGGCGGGCGGCTTACAGACAGGGTGGGCGGAGGCGTTGTCGCGGTCGTTGGAAACCTGGTGGCGGCAGCAGTGTGGGCGGCATTCTCGCTTCTGGACGCGCACACGAACATGCTTCTTCTGCAGCCGCTGCTGTTCATCGGCGGGCTGGCGGCCGGGTTCGTGATCATGCCGCTCGCATCGGCGGCCTACGCTGCCGTTCGGCAGGACCAAGTCCCGGATGCGGCCGCCTTCGTCAATATTCTGCAGAGGGTTGGTGGGGCGGTTGCCGTCGCCTTGGTGGCGGTGATCCTGTCCGGGGCCACCGCGTCGACTGCGGTGAACTATCAATTCGCTTTCGCCGCGATCGCGGTTTCGTCGGTCGTCGCGGCGTTGGCATCCGCGGTCCTCTGGCGACACGAACGACGTGAGCGGCGGCGATAACCAATCCGGTAGGCACGGCTCCGGCTCGTACCGAATTCAGAATCCAGGCAGCTGCGGATAGTTCGATTAGTTCTGCGATTTCACGGCAGTGAGGTCGGATTTCCGCCAGAGAGTCCTGGCCCCAATTGTCAGGATGGATTTATGGATGCAGAGACTGAAATAGCTGCAATTGTTGCCGAGCGCAGTGCAGCAATTCGCGAACGCGACCTCGACCGTCTGATGCGACTCTACGCAGAGAGCGTCGTATCTTACGACTTGGTGCCCCCGCTGGAGTTTGACGGCAGGGAGAATCTGAGCGAGATCTTTGCGCGGTGGCTCGGGGGTTATTCCGGACAGCTCGGCATAACGGTCGAAGGTCTGTCTATAACAGTTCAGGGCGATCTTGCCTTCGCGTATTGGCTGAATCGCACGCAAGGAACTCTCACTAGCGGAGGAGTTGTCGACTACTGGGCGCGGGCGACCATCTGCTGCGTGCGTCGCGACGAATGGGAAATCGTTCATGAACACCTGTCGCTACCCGTGGACTTCGTCTCTGGCGAGGCGTCGATGCACCTGGCGCCCGCCTCAGTCGATATTGGGAATCTGAGCTGAATCGTGAGGCAGGCGTAGCAGCCCCTTTTCGTTTGTCACCCATTCGCCCCGATGAGCAAGGACGGCATGGGCAAACTGGATCGCCGCCACAGCCCAAAGACCAGCAAATTGGATCGGTCTGTTCTGCTCGGCATGCTGGCTGACCGCGTAGTCCAAGTTCATTGAGGCCAGGTCTGTCCACACCCGCGAGGTAAAACATCAGCGGCTCGATTGCGAATCGACCGTCGGCTGCCGCGATGTCCGCCGCTTCAACGCGGTCGAGATCCCGATAGTGGACATCGACCTTTCTACCGTCAATGTCCAGCCAGGCGCCGCCCCATCTCAGCCGAGAAACAAGCGTGGATGGTCACGAGCTTCGACTCGTGGTGAACTATCTTGCCCCAGCAATGCTGGCCCGGCTTCTCCTTCCCTCTTTGAAGAACGCGCCGGACGCACGCGTCATCAACATTGGTTCTGTGGGCCAGTCCGCCGTCGACATAGACGACATCGAATTCCGACGCGACTACAACGGTGCGGAAGCATATTTCCGAAGCAAATTCGCCTTGGCCGCGTTCACGCTGAACGGAGCTGAGGACTTTCAGAAGGACAATGTATTGATCAACTGCGTACACCCGGCCACGTTCATGGATACCCGGATGGTGCGGGAGATCGGAACAAGACCCTGGGTATCCGTACGAGCCGGGGTGCGACCAGTCCTGCGGCGGGCAACCGACCGCCGGTTAGCTGGAGTCACCGGAAAACTCTTCAATGGAATGCACGAATCGAGAGCGAACTCAATGATTTATGACCCGCAATTTCGACTATGACAAGCTGCCTGGATGACCAGTGAAACGCCGCCCGGGCGGACGTTGGATGACTGAGCCGATCGGATCGGGTGGGAGCGCGGTCGAGGACTACCTCGCGTCGCTCGACGACGAGCAAACGCTCGCCGACTCCCGCGTGCTGATCGAGATCATGCAACGGATCACCGGTAGTGAACCACAGCTCGCCAACGTCGGCACCGTCGGCTTCGACAGCTACCACTTCAAGTACGACTCGGGCCGCGAGGGTGACGGGCAGGCGATGAGTTTCTACCCGCGTAAGGGGAAGCTGACCATCTATCTGATGGATGGCACGGTGCGCCATGCAGACCTACTCGCGCGCCTGGGCGGGCACACGACGAGCCGGGTTTGCGTCTACATCAGGCGTCTCAGCGACGTCGACCTGTCCGTGCTCGAGCGAATCGTTCTCGACTCCTACGAATACATCACGTCACAGGATGGCCACATGCATCGGGCGATGGGGTAGGGCGCCCGCTCATTTCAGGTGACAAGCGATCAGCACAACACTCTCGGTATCACCGGATCGCGCAGGTCGTCACGTGGTGGAACCAGCGTCACCAGCTGGTCGCGGGATCCGACTACACCGCCGCAAATCCGACCCCCACGTGCTGATGCGTCGACCCGCAACGCACCGTCCCAATTGTCACAAGATTGTTACAAATCGGGTGGTCCGCGAGCCTTCATCCCGTCGATGAGTCTAAGATCGTGAGGTTAGTGACGCACTCTTCTGTCCTGCCACCCTGGACGGCGCGTTAACGTTTTGGAGGATTCCATGGCCAAGCCCCGCAATCTCCAACGAGGTCGACAAACCCGCACCGCAATCGAGGTTTACTGGAGCTGACCGTGCTGGACAGTTCGATGCCTTTGGCGTGCCCAGAAGCATTTTGCTTCACACCGGGAGAGCGCCTGCGATTCTGCGCATCGCACCCGACCAGCGCGGGACCGTCGGAATGAAGGCGGATTCGGAGCGCACACGGCTAGTCGCGGTCACGAATGACTGGTCGGGCGGACAGGACGCGACTGGTCGGAATGATGACACCGGCTCGCCATACGTGAGTCCACAGAACGTGCTGCCCGATCTCGTCGTCGTCGATCGGGCTCGATTTGCGGAGGGCAACCTTAACGCCCGCATTTGGATCTCACTTGATTCGATGACGGGGACCCGTCTGCTGCCGTCGGTTGCGGGAAATATCGCGGCGCATCTTGAGGGTCGGCTCCCGTTCATTTTCGTCGACGATGTGAAGGCACCACGGGTTCTCATCGTGCAGTTTTGCGTAGATGATCGGTCATCTGAAACGCACGTACTGATTGCCGACTTTGCGCGTGCTGTTCTGTCGTTCATCGGCCTTCCCGACCAGACGAATATCGCCATGGAGGTTGCGAGTGACGAGGACACGTCCGAACGTGTTCCCGATCTGATTCGACGCAGGCTTCTGGGCTAACAACTGAAAGTTTCTTGTATTTTGCCACCAAAATCCGGGGGCATTAATTGTAGCGGAAACTTTCTACCCGATGTAACCATCTTGGGGGTATATTTCTCGTATCCAGTCCCATCCGGGACGGGTCGGATCCCGATCAAAGGCACCGCCATGACCGATCCATACGAAGTCCCCAGGGTGACTCTGGGCGAACAATTCCGCTTGTACATCTGTCTTGTTGACGAAGAGATGCGACGAAGCATCGTCTACGGAGACAAGTTGTCCCGACTCCAGCCAGACGATGACGAATTGGAGCGGAAGTACGGTGATTTATTGCCGCGCCAAGTCCGAAGAATGCTTCACAACATCGACGGCGCTCCGTCGGGCGACACGGTGCCGATCAGGTTGCGCGCGTCCGTAAGCCACATCGACTCACGCAGATCCGACGTATTCGACACCAATGATCGGTACACATCGGGCGGAGAACGTGGTTCGTTCGACACCGGGCTGATTACACTCGTGCGGGGTTTCCTGGCAGCCGATTGACAGCACCTAGCACGATCGAACTATCGCGGATCCTTGGGCGTTCGGAGTCTCGTTGATCGAGGGCGCAGAACAATCGCGATGGCGTTGGAAGCTCGAACGAGTTCCCACGCAGAAGTGATGAACGCCAGCCCTTCGGGCTGAGTTGGGGTCCAACCGCCGTGCGCAACCTTGTTGCGCAGTTCGCGGAGTTCATCAACGGCGCTCGCGAAGCTTGGGTTTACGACCTTGCCTTCAATCAGCAATTGAATAGTTTCGGTTAGGCCGACCTGAACTCGCTTGCCCACCTCGCTCGTTTCTATCCCCGTCTTGTTGGCCAGGTCAAAGATCGCGGCCCGTAGCTCCTCCCAACTCTCCAGGATGGCAATGGCCGGACTCGTGACCGCGATCGCCAGCCAGGGGTTTCTGTTCTCCAGGATCACCTCGGAAGGCCCATCGTCAGGGTCTGCCGACGAATCTCTCGGTGCGACTTTCAACTCTTCGACGGCGGTTCTCGCGGATTTTGCGGCGGCACGAAACTCACGACGAAGCCGTAGTTTTCCGCGCGACAACTCAATTGATCGCAGTCCGTCGACAAGCCGCCTGAGCGGAGCGGCCAGGATGATGATCAAGACCAGCACGACAAACGGCCAGGCCAGCGATGTGGCGAATGCCAGGTAGGCGTGAAGTTGGCTCATGGGGGCCATTCTTGCATTGCGGTCCTCGAGGGTGTGCGGCCGCTGCGCCCCTGAGCTAGCTGCCGACCTCGAAGTCATCGATGCCGAGCGCAGCGGCGGCTTCGCGGCTCTTGCGGAGACCGGGAGCGATCAGAGCGGCGACGAACGCAAGAACGGCAACCCCGGCGCAGGCCCAGAAGCTGACCGTGAACCCCGCATCCTTCGGCACTGAGAAGGTCGCAACGACGACGCTGTTCGACGAGATGATGGCCGCGACCACCGCGGTGCCGATCGCGCTTCCGATCGTTCGCGCGATCGCGTTGACGCTCGTTGCCTCGCCGGTTTGCGTTGCGGGCACGCTCTCGATGATCGCGTTGGACATCGAGGCCAGCCCCATGCCGATCGCGGCACCGGTAAGAATTCCCGAAACGACGACCTCCCAAATGTTGTCGTGCTTGATCGCGGGGATGACGAAGGCGACGATCAGCAGAAGGGCACCGATCATCATCGGCACCTTCGGTCCGACCTTGCGCACCAGGAAGCCGGCGAAGGGGCCGAAGACGACCATCGCGAGGACCGTGGGAAGCAGGTAGAAACCGGCCTGCGTGACCGTCTTGTCGAAGCCAAATCCGACCTGCGCGGGATTCAACTGAAGCAGTGTCGGGATGATGATAAACACTCCGAACATCGCGAAGCCGAAGGTCAGAGCGACCAGGTGCGCACTCCACACACCACGATGGCGGATGAGGCGCATGTCCACCAGAGGCTCCTTCACCCGCAGTTCAATGAAGACGAACGCGATGAGAGCGACCCCGCCAAGCACGAGCAGCCAGATGGTCTTCCAGTTGCCCCATCCCCAGGTCTGTCCCTGGTCGATGGGCAGCAGGATCGCAACCAGCGTGATGCCGAGAACGAGCGCGCCCACGACGTCGATCCGGCCGGGCTTGCGCACCGGCGACTCCTTCATCCCGAAGATCGCGCCGGCCAGAGCGATGACAACAAGGAATGCCGGGAACCAGAACAGCCAGTGCCAGTTAAGTGCTTGGACGATCGGGCCCGCCGCGACGATTCCGACGCCCGCGCCGATTCCGAAGATGGCCGACAGAATGCCGATGGTCGCCGGAACGCGCGAGTGAGGGAGTTCGTCCCGCACGATACCGATCGACAACGGCAGGATGGCGCCAGCGGAACCCTGGATGACGCGCCCCACGATCAGCACTCCCAGGTTCGGCGCGAGAGCGGCAAGCACGGCGCCGATAAGAAGGAGTACCAGGACCACGATGAGGATGCGACGCTTGCCGACCATGTCGCCGAAGCGACCGAGGACCGGTGTCAAGACGGATGCCGACAGCAGGTAGGCCGTGAGGATCCAGCTGACATCGGCGGTCGAGACCTTGAGGTCGGCCCCGATGGTGGACAGTGCCGGCGCGACCAGCGACTGGAGAACGGCGAATGACAGCCCGCCCAGCGACAGGAACACCACGATCAGCGTGCTGTGGCGAGCCACCGGCGTCTGTGTTGTCTCGTTCGCTGTCTTCTGGTTGGTGGCCTGCACGGTCGCTCCGATCCATATGTAAACAATTGCTGACTTCGATAGTATCCCGCCGGACAGACAAGTCAAAAGCCGTTTACATAGGGTTAACGGAAAACGGAAAGAGGTACCGTTGCAGCGAACCGAAGAGGGACACATGTCGGATATGGATGTCACCGCCGTCAAAGGCAGCGATGAGCCCGACGCCGCGGCGCGACACCGCGACGCCGACGGGACTCGCCAACGATTGCTGCAGGCCGCCCGCCAACGCTTTGCGATGGATGGCTACGCCGCGACTACCGTGCGCGACATCGCGACAGACGCCGGTGTGAATGTCGCGCTCATCAATCGTTACTTCACGTCGAAGGAAGGACTGTTCGAGGCGTGTCTCGACCGCACCGTCAAGGAGCTCGGCGACCGCGACACGGATGCCTCGACCGTCGACCAGATCGTCACGGTCATGCTGGAGCAGATGCTCGATACCCCCGCTGATGGCCGTCCCCTTCAACTGCTGCTGCTGCTGCGGTCGACCGGCGAGCCGGAAGTTGACGAGATCCGTCGTCGCACTCTGCGCGATTTCTCCGAGCGGATGGCAACGGCCGCGGGTTGGTCACCCCAGGATGCACGCACCGGGGACCTTGTCCTGCGAGCCCAACTCGTGTTGGCCACTGCCTTCGGCATACTCCTGCTCAGGGCATCCACCGCTCTCGAGCCGCTAAGGTCCGCGACCGATACCGAGCTCCGCGGTCCGCTCGGTGACGCCGTCACGGCGCTGTTGTCGGCGCGTTCCTGACGTCGATAATCAGCGGCAGATGACAAGAGTCCGGCGGGCGACAGGATGAGTGCGGCGACATCCGCGGTTTCCGCCAGCGAGCGTGCCGGTTTTGCGGCCGGTCGTGTGTACGGGTTGCTATCTTTCGCGCTCTCGATCGCGGCTCTCATCCTTCTCGTCCTGAACCTGCCCGCCGCAATCGAGGACGGCCCGATATTGTCCGGTGGATGGCTGGCGTTCAGTCTCGTCGCTGCGGGCGCGCCGGCTCTCGCGTCGCTCGTCCTGTCCCGGAGAGTCACCGGACGGATCCTGCACGTTATCTGGAGCATCTCGGCCGCACTACTGCTCATCGCCTACCTCACCGCACCCCTCGGTCTCGGTTCGGCGAAGCTCTCCACGTCCGATGGCCTGCCATGGCTCGTCCAGTTGGCCGTTCTGGCGGGATGCTCTGGCGCCCTCGCCTGGCCAACCAGGTATGCGATCGGATACGTCGTCCTGCTTCAAGCCGTCATCTTTAACCTCGTGAGATTTGTCGATGAGCCGTTTCCCGGCGAGGCAATGGGCGAGGCCGTCGGGCAGCTCTTCTTTGTCGCCTTCTTCACCTGCCTTGCCGTTGTGCTTCGACGAGCAGGGCTGCTCCTCGATCGGACCATCGTGTCGGCGGTACTTGAGGCGCAGTCGTTGTCGCACGAGGAGCGTCGACGGTCCGCTCGCCAGCGCTTCGAGATGCTCGTGCACGATCGGGTCCTTGCCGCGCTGCTCTCCTACGCGAGTGGGGCGCGACCCGAACAGGCTCGGGTCGAGGCGCGCGTCGCGCTCGCCGCGATCGACCGGACGGGGTCGACCGGGCCGGACTCGGTAGACCGCTCCCCTCGAGATCTGGTTTGGGAAATCCAGGCCCTCACGACACAGCTCGACCCCAAGATCCAGTTTCGGTATGAGCTCGCCTCCGAGCTCATCATTCCTGCAGTGGTTGCGGATGCACTAGCGCAGGCCACGGCCGAAGCTTTGCGAAACAGCATCCGGCACGCCCCGTCCGATCGCCCGATCGCACGTGAGGTGAGGCTGGAGATCACGGATGACCGGCTTGTACTAGCAATTCTCGATGGCGGCGACGGATTCGACACCCGCGCCGTGAACCCCGCCAGGCTCGGCATTCGAAGCGGAATCAAGGGTCGGATGCTCGCGATTCACGGCGGCCAGGCAACGGTCTCGAGTCGCATCGGATACGGCACCACCGTGCTACTGCGCTGGCAACGCTCATGAGGCTGCGACCGCTGGTTCGATTCATCTCCAGACCGATTCCCGACGGCGATCTCGGCCGAACGCTCGGGCTGGTTGCTCCCGGCGTCTGGGTCCTGTTCGCGCTCTACGTTGTCGTCTTCGGATATCAGGCGATAGTGCTCGGCGGCAGTCCCATGAAGACCCCGCTTGGTGGTCTTGCGCTCGTTTTGGACTTCGTTGGTGCAGCGCTCTTCGCCGTGCCCAGCCGGACGCCGCTGCCGTGGTGGCGAACGCTGACAACCGTCGGAATTGTCGTGGCAACCGTGGTCCTCATCACCTGGCAGCAGCCGTTTCACGATCGCGCTCCGGGTTACGTCGCCTGGGAATTGGGCGCGAACAATCTTCTGATGTTCTGTCTCACGATTCGCGGGCGCGTCGCCGCCGCGTGGATCGCCGAAGGGCTGTCGATCCTCCTGATCTGTACCTGGAGTCTCACGGTATCGGGATCGCCGCTGTACGGACTTGGGATGAGCTACGGACAGCCCGTGACCCTTCTTGCCTGCACCGCATTTGCGGTCGGCCTTCGCCGTACAGCGATCAGAATCGGCGATTTCCAACGGGCGGAGCATGAACGAACTACCCGTGAAGCGCGGGAATTGAGCAGAGACGAAGCCATCGAGTCAGCGCTGCAGGTAATCCGCGACCTCGCGCAACCGACGTTGAAAGCGATCTCGGATGGCGCCTCGCCGAGCCCGGCATCCGTTCGGAGCCTCGAGGCGGCGCTTCGCGACCAGGTGCGCGGGAGATCATTGACGATCGAGCCGCTCGTCTCATTGCTTCAGTCGGTGAGAGATCGCGGAATCGAGGTCACGGTACTCGATGATCTCGGGGAGATCCCCGTACCGCCACCCGAACTCGCCAGGGCGGCGCGCTGGTGTGCTCACCTCATCGTTGACACACGAGCGTCAAGCTTCACCGCGCGGATCGCCATCTGGAACGGGCGACCAACCGTCACGATCAGTGCTGACGGCCATTTCCTCAACCGGCTCGCTCTGCGCCAAACGGCGTGACCGCGGCGGGGCGTCACACGCGGTGTGCGATGAGAACAACATCCTCGGTGTGGCCGGCACCCGCGCCGGACGCCACGTGTCGCGGCCGGGTCTCGTTGACCTCGATCGTCCAGCCTTCGTCGAGGAGAGGCACAATATCCCACGGACCCACGTAGTCGGCCGGGTCCGCGCCGTGATGGTCCTCGCCCGGCGACTGGAAATCGGCGTGGTGGACGATCACGAGTGTTCCACCGATGGCAACTGCCCCTAGCAGGATGTGCTCGGCGGCGAACTCCGGCGTCTTCGCCAGCACCGGGTACTGCGCAGAAACCAGGTTGAACGAGGCCGGCTGAAGGCTAGCGTCGAGGAGGCCCGCATGGATCCAGTGAACTCCAACCCCCGTGTCGTTCGCGTGGCGGGCCGCCCGCTCCAGAGCGACGGCCGAGACGTCGAGCGCCGTAACGTCCCATCCGTTGCGGGCGAGCCAGACGGCATCCGCGCCCTCCCCGCAACCGATGTCGACTGCTCGACCAGGCGCGAGGTCGCGCACCGCGTCGACGAGCGCAACATTCGGGTTGCCGCTCCAGCGCTGTTCCGATTCGGAGTATCGAGCATCCCAATCGATCTCGCCGTTGGACGAATGGTCGTGTTCGTGATGCGCGTCAGTCATGGAACCAGCGTGACGCGCCGCGCGCAGGTCGGCAAGAGAAACGCGCAGGTGATTGACTTAATTCAGTTCTTATTTATAGTCTTTGTTTAGTTCTAAACAAAGGGTAGTCAATGGCGCTTGTTCCCCCGCTCCGCACCGACATCAATCGATCGGCGATCCTGGCGCATCTGGGCGCGCAGGGGCCGGCGTCGCGCGCGGATCTGGCACGGATGCTCGGTGTCTCGCCCGCGCAGGTCACTCAGCTGTCCCGCGAACTCATCGCGGATGGGCTGGTCCAGGAACTCGAAAACTCGCCGTCACAGGGCGGGCGGCCGGGCCGGCTCCTCGGCGTTGTATCGACGGCGATCCGGGCGATCGGAGTGAAGGTCGTTGTCGATCACGTCGCCTTCGTCGAGGTCGGTGTCGATGGCGCGGTGACGCGCTCGGGCGCCGAGCCCTTCGACGCGCTGTCGAACATGGCCATCACGAATCTGATCTCGATCCTGCGGCGGTTCATCGACGGCGGTTTGGACACACCGCTGCTGGGGATCGGCGTTGGCATCCCGGGCACGGTGAACGAGCAGGATGCCGGTGTCGTCGACTCGACGCAGCTCGGTTGGAACCAGGTTCCGCTCGGCGCGGCACTGCGGCAGGCGTTCGCTCTTCCCGTGGTCATTGACAACAACGTCAACGCGCTGAGCATGGCCGAGCGCCTGTTCGGGCTTGGGCGCAACTACCAGAACTTCCTCGTGGTCACCGTCGGCACCGGCGTTGGCGGCGGCATCGTCGCCGGCGGAGCTGTCATGCGAGGCAGCGCGGGCGGCGCCGGTGACCTCGGCCACATCCCGGTCAGTGCCGACGGTCCGATCTGCCAATGCGGAAATCGCGGATGCCTCGAAGCATTCATCGGTGAGCAGAGTCTCGTCCGCGAGGCACGCGAGCAGGGCATCATCGGCGAACACGCGGGCATCCAGGCCCTGAAGAAGGCCGCAGACAGCGGTGACGAAGCAGCGCAGAAAATCTTCGGGCAGGCGGGTGAGCACCTCGGCCGCGCACTCGCTGGCGCAGTCAACATCCTCGACCCGGAAGTCGTCGTGCTGCTCGGCGAGGGCGCGGCGGCGTGGTCGCACTGGTCATACGGATTCGAACCCGCGTTCCGCGGATCGCTGGTACCGGGTAAGCGAGGGGTGTCTGTAGTCGTCGAACCGTGGGCAGACGACGGCTGGGCGCAGGGCGCGGCAGCGCTCGTGTTGGCCACATCCTTCGACACCGAGGGGATCGCGGGAGAGCAGGGCCGACTGGTGCGCGAGCGGCTGATTGAGCACATCCGGATGGGCGAGGCGGCGCGCTGATGACGGTGTTGGAGGTCGCGCGCCCGCGCAAGAAGAAGGCCGGCTGGAAGCACGTGCTGACGGTGCTCGCGTTCCTGCTGCCCAGCGCTATCCCACTCGCGTTGTTCTCGCTCGGCCCAATGATCGCGTCCGCGTGGGTGAGTCTCAACCAGTGGAATCTGCTGTCGCCCATGAAGTGGGTCGGCCTCGGCAACTATGTCCACCTGTTCAGCGACCCAACCACCGGCGCCGTCTTTCTGCACACGGTTTACTACATCGTCGGATACCTGCCGCTCGTCTACATCGGCGGCCTCGCGCTTGCGCTTGCGCTGAATACCGCCCTCAAGGGACGCTCCCTACTAAGAGGTGTCTACTTTCTGCCGGTTGTCACGAGCTGGATCGTGGTCGCAGTCATCTGGCGTTGGCTCCTTGCGCCGGACAGCGGAGTCGTCAACACGGTCCTGCACTTCTTCGGCATCACGGGACCCGGCTGGTGGACGGATCCGACCTGGGCCATGCCGTCGATCATTATCGCGTCAGCATGGAAGGACATCGGCTTCGTCATGGTGATCCTGCTCGCCGGGCTGCAGTCGATCCCCACCGATATGTATGACGCGGCGAAAGTCGATGGCGCTGGATGGTGGCGACGGCTGTTCAGCGTCACACTTCCGCTGCTCAGCCCCTCCACGTTCTTCGTGATCGTGATTTCCCTGATCAACGGCTTCCAGGTTTTCGACCAGGTATATGCGATGACGGGCGGTGGTCCGAACGGCTCGAGCGAGGTCGTGGTCGAAGAAATCTACGACCTGACGTTCCGCTACAACCAGGCGGGCACCGCGTCCGCGCTGTCGTGGATGCTGTTCATCGTCATCCTTGCCGTCACGGTCATCCAGATCCGCGGCCAGCGAAGGTGGGTCAACTATGACTAGTGCAGTTGCTGCGGCGGCCCCGACGTTCCCTGTGCAGCGCCGTCACCGGATGCCCGGGCCCGAGCTCGCGAAGCGGATCGCCCTCTACATCGTGCTCATTCTGGGCGCAGCGCTCATGGTGTTCCCGTTCGTCTGGACCATCATCACGTCGATCAGTCCCGAGGCGAGCCTCACGGTTTCGCCGAGTCTGATCCCGAAGGATCCGTCGCTGTCCGGCTACGCCGAATTGTTTGCCAACACTCCGTTCGCGGTCGTCGTCGCGAACAGCCTCGGACTCGCCGTCGTCACGACGGTCGTCCAGCTGTTCACCGGCTCGACCGCCGCGTACGCGTTCAGTCGACTGCGGTTTCGCGGACGCACCATCGTCTTCGGCATCTACCTCGCGACCATGATGATTCCGCTTCAGGTGCTGATCGTGCCGCTGTTCTCCGAGCTCAAAACGTTCGGCCTGCTTGATTCCTACGTCGGCGTGCTGCTGCCGAGTCTCGCCTCCGCCTTTGGCATCTTCCTGCTGCGGCAGGCCATCAACCAGGTTCCGAAGGAACTGGACGAGGCTGCGACGCTGGATGGCGCGGGCCACTTCCGCATCTTCTGGACGATCATCCTGCCCAACATTCGGCCAGCGCTCGCGACCCTCGTGGTCTTCGCGTTCATGGGCAGCTGGAACAACTTCCTGTGGCCGCTCATCGTGCTCAGTTCGCCACAGTTGCAGACCCTGCCGATCGCGCTGGCGAACCTCCAGGGTCAATACACAACCCAGTGGGATGTCGTCATGGCCGGCTCCGTCATCAGCATCCTGCCGATGTTGGCGCTCTATATCTTCGCCCAGAAGTACATCATCCAGGGCGTTGCGAGTTCAGGAATCAAGTAACCCGACTCGTCGTAGCACCGCACCATCACATATCGAAGGAGATACCAATGCAACACAAGAAATGGATAGCCGCAGCGGCCGTCGCTGCCGCGGGCGCGTTGGCGCTCGCGGGATGCTCGTCCGGCGCAGCACCGAAGCCAAGTGGCCCGGTCACGATCACCTACACGAACTTCATTTCGGCGGGTGGAAACGAGGCCAACCTGACGACCATCGTCAAGGCGTTCGAGAAGGCAAACCCGAACATCACGGTCAAGGTCGACACGGTGCCGTATGCGAACTACGACACCAAGCTGCAGACCGATCTTGCGGCCGGTACCGCCACCGATGTCTTCGACATCGACGGCGTCGGCAACTACCTGAACTACCAGGCGAACGGGCAGCTGGCGCAGATCACCGGCGCCGATTCGTCCCTCTACAGCAAGGCCCTGCTCGACAGCTACCAGACCGGCGGCAAGCAGTACGGCCTCCCGACGTCGTTCTCGGCGGTCATCCTCTATTACAACAAGGCGCTGTTCGACGCGGCCGGAGTCTCATACCCGAGTTCCAGCTGGACCTGGTCGGATGAACTGGCCGCAGCCAAGAAGATCAGTGACCCGGCCAAGGGGGTCTTTGGCCTGTACCAGCCCGTCACCTACAACGAGTTCTACAAGGTACTCGTGCAGAACGGCGGCTCCTTCCTGAACAAGGCGGGAACCAAGGTCGCCTTCAACAACGCGAAGGGTGTCAAGGCCGCCAACTGGCTCGTGCAGAAGAGCGGCACAGTGATGCCGACCGTTGCCCAGGGCCAGGGAACGCCAAACGACGACACCAACCTGTTCCTCGCAGGCAAGCTCGGGATGGACATCACGGGTACGTGGGAGATTGGCGCGTTTGCGAAGGCCGTCAGCCCGTGGGACATCGCGGTTGAGCCCGGAAACACCAAGCAGGCCAGCGCGACGTTCTCGAACGCCGTCGGTGTGGCTGTGACGTCGAAACACAAGGACGCGGCCGAAAAGTGGGCCGAGTACCTGTCGTCGTCGAAGGAGGAAGTGAACGTCCGGATCAGCAAGGGCTGGGAGCTTCCCACCATTGCGAACAAGACCCAGCTCGCGCAGTACCTGAAGGAGGGCGCGCCCGACAACCGTCAGGCCGTGTTTGACGCAGCGAAGAGCATCGCTCAGTCGCCGGTGCTCGGTGCCAATGGAAATCAGATCCAGGACATCATGACCAACGAATTGGTTGAAGCGCAGGCTGGTCGCTCGACAGTGGCCCAGGCGCTTGCCGCAGCCGCTTCGCAGATCAACGCGCTGCTCGGACAGTAGTCCAACGTGGGCGGGAGCGATTGGAGCTCGCTCCCGCCCACTTCGAAGCGACACTATCCGAAAGGAAGCGCCGACAGTGACGGATATGACTGACACGACGGAGGCAACCGGTCGGGACGCGGCCAGTCGTCTTGCCCGCATCAGCCTCGAGAAAATTATTGAACTTCAGGATCCGTCGGGTGCGTATCTGGCCAGCCCGACGTTCTCCGCCTACAAGGGCTATGCGTGGTTCCGGGATGGTGCCTTCACAGCGGATGCCGTTTCATCCGCCGGCGAGGTCGCGTCCCCGAACCGGTTCTTCGACTGGTGCGCGCGTGCCATCCTCGATCGCGCCGCCCACATCGAAGAAATTATTGCGGCGGCGGAAGCGGGGAGACCGCTGCCGGATGCCGAGATGCTTCCAGCGCGGTTCCGCCTCGATGGCTCGACCGGCGACGACGACTGGTGGGACTTTCAACTCGATGGTTACGGAACCTGGCTGTGGGCGGTCGTCGCGCACACCGAGCGACACGGAGTCGATGCTGCTCGATGGGGCACGGCGATCGATCTGACCGCGCGCTATCTGCTGTCTTCGTGGCAGCGACCGTGCTTCGACTGGTGGGAAGAATCGACGGAGCAGGTGCACGTCTCAACTCTCGGCTGCATCGCCGCCGGACTCGGACGGGTCGCGGAGTCCGGCGCGCTGGAGGTCGAAGTCGGCTCGCGAGCGCGTGCGGCGACGAATGAGATCCGCGCGCTGATCACGACGTCCGGCCTCGCGGAGGGTGGGCTCGCGAAGTGGCTCGGATCGTCGGCGACGGATGCGAGCCTGCTGGCCCTCATCGCGCCGCTCGAACTCATCGAGGCGACCAGCGCGATAGGCCTCTCGACCATCGCGCGAGTTGCTCGTGACCTCTCGTTTGAGGGCGGTGTGCATCGCTATCTACTCGATAGCTTCTACGGGGGAGGCCAGTGGCCGTTGCTGAGCTGCATGCTCGGTCTGGCGTACAACGCGGCGGGCGACAGAGACAGCGCGTTGGCATTCCTGGCGTGGGCTGTCGGCACGGAAGGGCCTTCGGGAAGCCTGCCCGAGCAGGTGCCGAACCATCTTCTGGCACCGGAGGTGCGCGATTCCTGGCTCGAGAAGTGGGGTCCGGTGGCCAATCCTCTGGTCTGGAGTCACGCGATGTTTCTGAAACTCAGCATCGAACTCGGCGTTTTCCCGCTCGGGAGTGACGCGTGATCCGACATCGTCCGTTCGGGTCGGGGCATCCGTACTCCGTCGACACCGAACAGCGGTCTCCCGTCGACCCCGTCGCGGGCGAACCGCTGCTGCTCGGTGTGCGAACGTCACCGGATGTAGTCGGCGTGCGCTGCGAGCTGGAGATTACGTCGGCGGATGGGCGAAGCCACGAGCGCGCGATCGAATTGGAGCCGGTCGCGCGCTCGTCCCGGGGACAGACGGTCGACGGCGGCCATCTCGCCGGCGCCCAGGCGCGACTCGTCCGTGCTGCCGGTGGCTGGCAGGTGACTCTCGACGACCTGCGCGCCGCCGACGTCCTGCGGTACCGATTTGTCGGGACGATCGATTCGAGCCGGTCGCAGAATACGCGGTGGTTCGACGTCCGGGTTGCGGCCTGGCGGTCGGCGAACACCGATCAGGTCGCAGCCATCGGTGGGAGTCGACTCGCTGGCCCGGTTGAGGTTCTTGATGACGGGCTGGCACTGCTGCGCATCCGTTTCTCGATCGCCGTCGACCCGCGCGAACACGTGAGCGGCTTCGGCGAGCGATTCGATCGCGTCGATCAGCGCGCCGCGAGTCTCGACAGCGTCGTCTTCGAGCAATACAAGTCGCAGGGCGCCGAGCGCAAGACCTACCTCCCCATGCCATTCGCGCACGTGACCGGTGTGGACGGCTGGGGTTTCCACGTGCGCTCGTCGCGCCGAGTGTGGTTCGACATCGGGGCGACGGATCCCTCGCGAATCGCGATCGAGGCAGAGCTTGATGCCGAGCGGGAGGACTCGCCAGCGATCACCGTGGCCTTCTACTCCGGAACACCGACGCAGGTACTGAACGCCTTCCTCGAGGATGTCGGACGTCCGGCCGAGCTTCCGTCGTGGGTCTTCCGGCTCTGGGCGAGCGGCAACGAGTGGAATACCCAGGCCGAGGTTCTGCGACAGGCCGCGCTGCATCGCGAGCACGACATCCCGATCGGCACGATGGTCATCGAGGCGTGGAGCGACGAGAGCACTTTCACTGCTTTTCGCGATGCGCGATACCAGGCAACTGCCCGGCCGCACGTGCTCGCGGACTACACCTTCCCTGCGGACGGAGCGTGGCCGGATCCTCGCGGCATGGTCGATGAACTGCACGGCGACGACGTGCGCCTGGTGCTCTGGCAGATCCCGCTCATCAAGATGCGACCTCATCCGAGCGGCCAGGCCGAGATCGACGCCGGCGACGCGGTGAAGCAGAACGTGCTCATCCGCGAGGTTGCTCCCGATGGTTCGCTGCGGCCATACCGCAACCGCGGATGGTGGTTCCCGCTTGGGCTCATGCCGGACCTGACCGATGACCGCGCTGCCACCTGGTGGACGAACAAACGCCGCTATCTGGTCGACGAACTCGGCATCGATGGCTTCAAGACTGATGGCGGCGAGCACGCATGGGGACGCGATCTCCGCTACCTCGACGGCAAGCACGGCGATGAAGGAAACAACCTGTTCCCGGTCGCCTACGCGAAGGCATACGGCGATCTGCTCGAGTCGGCGGGCAAGCCCCCCGTTACGTTCTCTCGAGCCGGTTTCACCGGCTCGCAGGCGCACGGAGCGTTTTGGGCCGGCGACGAGAACTCGACGTGGGATGCGTTCCGCTGGTCGCTGACGGCGGGGCTGACGGCCTCGGCATCCGGAATTCTCTACTGGGGGTGGGACATCGGCGGCTTCTCGGGCGACCTGCCAACGCCGGAGCTGTATCTGCGATCCGCCGCCGCGGCCGCGTTCGTCCCGATCATGCAGTACCACTCCGAGTTCAACCATCACCGCCTGCCGCTGCGCGATCGCACGCCGTGGAACGTTGCCGAGGAGTCGGGGGACGACCGCGTCATCCCCGTCTTCCGCCGGTTCGTGCAGGTGCGCGAGCGCCTGAACGGATATCTCGTCGAACAGGCGGCGTCGGCAATCGCGCGCGGTGAGCCGCTGATGCGTCCGCTGTTTTTCGATTTCCCGGGCGATGAGCAGGTCTGGCTACATCCGCTGCAGTGGATGCTCGGCTCCGACCTTCTGGTCGCGCCGGTCACGGAGGAGGGTCGCCGCGATTGGGACGTCTACCTGCCGGAAGGGGTGTGGGTGGATGCGTGGACCGGTGAATCCGTCACGGGTGGCCGGGTGGTTAACCGTCCAGCGCCGATCGACGAGGTGCCGGTCTATGTTCGCGGCGACAGTTGGTCGACGCTCCGATCCGCCTTCGCCGATTCCTAGAAACTGCGGTGTTCCAGGACCGTCCGGGTTGAGATAACAAACCGAGTCACTCGCTCGAATTGTGGGACAGTGCGGAGTCGGTCGGTGGTTTGCCGGATGCGACGCTGCGGAGGGACGTGGCGAGCGCGCTGCGCAGCCCTTGCTGTTCGCTTTCGGGAAGCGCGCGGAGAAGTTCAGCTTCCATCGCTCGAATCGCTTCCTGTGTCGCACCGAGGCGCGCGCTTCCCGCGTGGGTGAGTCGCACAACGCGACGTCGTCGGTCGCCAGGATCGATGTCGCGAACAACGAGCTCGCGCGTGACCAGATCGTCGAGATGGCGGATGAGGCGCGTCGAGTCTCGCCGGCTCAGTTGCGCAAGTTCACTTTGGCTGAGCCCCGGCTCTGACGAGATTGACGCGAGGACGATGTACTCCCACATGGTGAGCTCGTGCGCAGCAAGGATGGGTGTCTCGCGCTCGATCACCACCTCGAGCAACCTGCTGAGCACAACGCCACGATCGACAGGCACTAGCTATTCCCTTAGCCGGGAAACCTGATCGGTCCGTACGCCACGATGATCGCGGACCCGGACGGCATCGTCGTGCTGATCACGAGCGAGCCTGTACCCGCGGGGTCGGTCGCATAGCGCGGGCGCCCACAACCGGTCGACACCGGCCCGCCGAAGTAGTGGTGAGGCCCCCAATTCCGCAATACTGATGTCGCGGCGCCCGACAATCCGCAGGTGGACTTCATGAGAAGAACGGCATACATCCGACGGACATCTTTTCGTGGCGTACTCGCCGCTGTTTCCGCGGTTGCGCTCACCGTCGGCGGAGTGTTGCTCGTGCCGTCAGCGGCATTCGCTGCGAATACCGCCAGCATCTCCGGTTTCGTTTACAGCGACCTGAACGACAACGGCGTCAAGGACGTTGCCGAGCCCGGCCTCTCCGGCGTGAGCGTGACGATCACCGGCACCGACAGCACGACGCACATCGTCGACATTACGGTTCAAACGCTTGCCGACGGCAGCTACACCTTCCCGAGCCTCGCGCCGAGCGACGCGAGCGGCTACACCGTCACCGAGTCGGCTCCGACGGGATATCTCCCGGGTACGGATTCGGTCGGAACGCCCGGTGGCGCGCTTTCCGGAAAGGCGATCACGGGAATCGTGCTCGCAGGCGGCGTTGTCGGCACCGACAACAACTTCGCCGAACTTCAGCCCGCAAGCCTGAGCGGCTCGGTCTATGCCGACTCAAACGACGACGGGGTCAAGCAGGGCGGCGAACCCGGCATCGTGGGCACGACAGTGCAACTGACCGGAACCGATGATCAGGGCTCAGCAGTTGACATCCACGTGAGTAGCCAGGCGGACGGCTCGTATACATTCCCAGGATTGCGCCCGTCGGACTCTTCGGGTTACACGGTCACTGAGACGCAGCCGCAGGGCTTCGGCGACGGCGATGACACGCTGGGAGACGGCGGAGGCGTCGTCGGCAACGACGTGTTTAGCGGTGTCGTGCTGGGTTCAGGGGATGCCGCGACCGGATACCTCTTCGGCGAGCTGCAGGCATCCAGCATCAGCGGCTACGCATACATCGACGCGAACGACAACGGAACGAAGGACTCTGGGGAGGCGGGAATCGCCGGGGTAACGGTGATACTCATCGGCGCTGACATCGCTGGCGACGTGGTCAACGTCAGCACGACGACCGCCGGCGACGGCAGCTTCACCCTGACGAACCTGTCCCCATCCAGCGCGTCCGGCTACACCGTTCTCGAGACTCAGCCGGCTGGCTACCTCGATGGTCGGGATGCGGTGGGAACGGCAGGCGGCACGCTGGGCAACGACACTGCCTCGGCCATCGTGCTCGGGTCAGGTGCGGCTGCCACGGGTTATGACTTCGGCGAATTGCAGGTCGCGTCAATCAGCGGCTCGGTCTACCTGGACTCGAATGACAATGGGATCGAGGAATCCACCGAGTCCGGGATCGCCGGCACCTCGGTTACGCTCACAGGCATCAATGACCTTGGATCGGCCGTCAACTTGACGACGACGACGGCAGCAGACGGTAGCTACGCGTTCACCAATCTGCGCCCCGCTGGGACCGGCGGATACACCGTCACCGAAACCCAGCCAGCGGGATACCTCGACGGTAAATCCACCGTTGGCTCCGATGGGGGCACCGGCGGAAACGGCCAGTTCGTGAGCGTCCAGCTACCCTCAGGTTCCGCGGCAAGCAACTACAACTTCGGCGAAGTGCAGCCCGCGTTGATCCACGGAGGCGTATATATCGACGAAGACCAGGACGGCATTTACGGCAGCGGCGATCCTGCGGCTTCAGGCTCAACGCTCACGCTCACGGGCCTTGATGATCTTGGCAATTCGGTAGATCTGACCACTTCGCCGGCACCAGACGGAGACTACGCGTTCTCCAATGTGCGCCCGTCGAGCGGAGTCGGATACACCGTCACGGTAACTCGGCCGGCAGGGACGCACGCCGGAATCACGAAGGCGTTCGGCGGCGGAAGCCCGCAGCCCAACGCGGTGGTCGGCATACCGGTTGTGTCAGGCGAGGATGACGGGAACTACTTTGCCCAACTGCCGACGGGAGTACTCGCGGTGATTCCCTCGGCTCAGACCGAGGAGACGCTCGCCGCGCCCGGCCCCGACGTGCTGACCGGGGATCCCGTCACTGTGCAGTTCACTCTGACGAACACATTTGCAAGCGCACTCACCAATGTGAGTGTCACGAATGCCAGCACGACAATCACGTGCCCATCGACAACGATCGCAGCCCTTACGTCAATGACCTGTGAGGCAGACCTCACCGCGGCGTCCGGCATCGACACACTCACGGCGACCGTCGATGCAGTGGCTTCGAGTGGACCCGTCGGCGGGAACTATATAGCGTACTTCACCGGCGTCACTCCCCAGGCGACCCTGTTGAGCACCGTGGATGGCTCGGACTCGACGGTTTCGCCAGGCCCCACCGTCGCGGCGGGTGCCCCCATCGTTGTCACCCTGAAGAATTCGGGGGATGTGCCGCTGAGCTTCGACAGCCTGTCCGCGGGCGCGTTGGGTATTACCTGTCCGTCCGACCTCCTATCCGTCGGAGCCAGCGAGAATTGCACCGCCACCGTCGCAGCCAGTAGGACAACCACCGCGCTCACCGCGATCGCCAGATTCTTCAGCCCGAACCTGATAGCAACTGACGGCACGGTAGTGCAATACAGCCTGCTCGCCATCAACTTCATCGACTTCGTCGTTCGTCCGGCCGTCACGGCGCTGAGCCCCGACAGTGGCGGGGCCGCCGGCGGTGCGACCGTGCAGATCAGCGGAAGCGGGTTCACCGGAGCGACGACTGTGCTCTTCGGCAGCACTGCGGCAACGATTCTTTCGGTGACGCCGACCCTGATCACAGTGGTCGCGCCCGCGGGGAGTGGTGTGGTGGACGTGTCGGTGATCGCGGGCGGGCAAACGTCCGCCACCTCGGCGGTCGACCGTTACACCTATCTCGACCGGCCAGTGATCACTGGAGTGTTGTTTCCGGCGGGCGGTACTGCGGGCGGTGAGTTCGTGACCATCACCGGCACGGGCTTTACCGGGGCAACAGCCCTGACCTTTGGTGCAATGCCCGTTACCGACTGGGGAGTCTCCAACGCGACGACCATCACCGCAGTTGCACCACCGGGCCTCGGTGTGGTTGATGTCATCGTGACTACGCCCGGCGGAAGCTCGGCGATCAGCGTCGCCGACGAGTTCACCCATTTCGAGCCGCCGACGATCACCTCGATCAGTCCGAGCGCAGGACCCACAGCCGGCGGAACGGCTGTAACGATTACTGGCACTGGCTTCGATGGCGTGTCCGTGGTCTTCCTCGGGGCGAACCAGGTCGGCTGGGTGGAAAACAGTCCGACGTCCATCACGGCGACGACGAATGCCGGTTCCGGAACTCTGAATTTCAAGGTGGGCGGATACGGCGGTGATTCAGCATTGAACGCGGCAGACCAATTCACGTTCGTGAACGCCCCAACGATCACCAGCATCGTGCCGACGACCGGGTCGACGATGGGTGGCACCACGGTATCGATCACCGGCACCAACCTGCTCGGCGCGACGGCGATCGACTTCGGCTTGGCGACATCCACCGACTTCGTGGTCAACAGCCCGACGTCGGCGACCGCGATTTCACCGGCGGGTTCGGGCACCGTGGATGTCACCGCGACGACGCCCGGCGGAACGTCGTCAACAAGCGCTGTCGACCAGTTCACCTACGTCGCTCCGGCGACAATCACGACGATCTCTCCAGCCAATGGTGCTGTGACGGGCGGAACGGTAGTCACCATAACCGGTACGAATTTCACCGGAGCAACGGCAGTGACCTTTGGGGGAGTGGATGCTAAGAGCTTCACGGTGAACAGTGCGACATCGATCACCGCAACGACACCGCCCGGCACCGTCGGCACAGCGGACGTTGTCATAACGACGATCGCTGGCCTTTCGACCGCGGGCACTTTCGTCTTTACTGCGACGGGATCACTCCCGCTCACCGGGAGCAGCAGCCCGCTTCCCGGCCTTCTGGACGGCCTGTTCCTCGTGCTGATCGGCGGGGCGGTGATACTGGTTCGCCGCTTCTCTCGGCGTGTGCGGCTGTCGAGGTAGCGGCGAGAAAGCCGCTTGGCAACGCGGGGACGGTCACGCGGACCGGAGTCTTCGAATCCGATCCCGGAGTTGCGCTAATAGGGCCCTACTCGCCGGTGTACTCAGCCGGACGACGCTCTGCGAAGGATGCGAACGCCTCGCCGAGATCGCGGCTTGGCAGGAATGCTGCGTTCCAGGTCGCGACATAGCGCAGTCCCGCCTCGACCCTGGGTGAGCGCTCGGCATCCAGCACCTCTTTGATGCCGCGCACCACGAGCGGGGAATTGGCCGCAATTTCGCGGGCGAGAGCGATGGCAGCATCCCGCAGCGCTTCGGCATCCGGATACACGGTGTTCACGAGGCCGATTCGTTCGGCCCGCGTGCTGTCGATGTCGCCACCGGTCAGCGCCAGCTCGCGCAGGTGACCGTCGCCGATGATGCCGACCAGGCGCTGTAGGCCGCCGAGGTCGGCGACGATCGCCACCTTTGTCTCGCGCACGCTGAACTTCGCACTCGAGGTCGCGACCCGGATGTCCGTTGCGGCAACGAGGTCGATGCCGCCACCAATGCACCAGCCGTCTACGCACGAGATAATCGGCGTCCGGCAATCGGCAACGGCCGTCATGGATGCCTGCCACTCGCGCACCTGGGCAAGTACCTTCGCGCGCGCGGAGGCCCCGACGTTGTCACCGGCGAGCGGTGCGAACAGCGGGGCGACATCCTTCAGGTCCAGGCCGTACGAGAAGTTCGCGCCGCCGCCGAGCACGATCACACGCACGCCGGCGTCGGCATCGAGTTCCCGGAACACGGTTGGGAGTTCGCGGAAGAATTCAAGCCCCATGGACGGGGAGAGGAGCGTGACCAGGGCGACATCGCCGTCGCGTTCGACCGAGAAGCAATTCATGCTTCGAACCCTACCGGCGGTGCAACATCCGGGCGCCAGCGGTCTACGGTACTTCGGCTTGCCAAGGGGAACGTTCAATGACAGAGTCAGGCCGTGGGTCTCACGTTCATTGTTGTCCTGGTGATTGTGCTCGCAGTCTTCTTCGACTTCACGAACGGGTTTCACGACACCGCGAACGCGATGGCGACGCCCATCGCGACGGGCGCCCTGCGACCCAAGGTGGCCGTGGCGGTTGCGGCCGTACTCAACCTCGCCGGGGCGTTTCTGTCAACGACGGTGGCGTCCACGATCTCGGGCGGAATCATCCACGAAGGACCGGGCGGCGTCGACATCACGCCCGCAATGATCTTCGCCGGTCTCATCGGCGCAGTCATCTGGAACCTGGTGACCTGGCTCCGGGGACTGCCATCATCTTCGTCGCATGCGCTGTTCGGGGGACTCATCGGGGCCGCGCTGGTTGGCGCAGGACTGGGCTCGGTGGACTTCGGAGTCGTGCTCTCGAAAGTCATCATCCCGGCGGTGCTTGCGCCGCTCGTTGCCGGGCTCGCCGGTTTCATCGCGACTCGCCTCGCGTATCGAATCACGCGCCGACCCGTCGAAAAGAACCACCGCGCCGGATTCCGGGTCGGTCAAATCTTCACTTCGTCGCTGGTCGCCCTTGCCCACGGAACCAACGACGCGCAGAAGACGATGGGCGTCATCACGCTTGCCCTCATCGCCGGAGGTTTCCTGCCGACCGGATCGGCGCCCCCGGTTTGGGTAATCATCGTTTGTGCCTGCGCCATCGCGGCGGGGACATACTCCGGAGGGTGGCGCATCATTCAGACACTCGGCGGAGGGCTGACCGACATCAAGGCCACGCAGGGTTTCTCGGCGGAGGCAGCAACGGCGGCGACAGTCCTCGCGTCGAGCCACCTCGGATTCGCACTCTCGACGACCCAGGTCGCCTCGGGCTCGATCATCGGCGCTGGGCTCGGACGTCGCGGCGGCGCCATCCAGTGGGCCACCGCTGGCAAGATCGTGATCGCCTGGTTTATTACGCTTCCCGCGGCGGCAGCAGTCGGCGCGGTGTGCGAAGTCATCGCTGGCCTGGGTGTTGAGGGTCTCGTCATCGACGCCACCCTCGGACTGGTCGTGATCCTTGCGATCTTCCTGCTTTCCCGCCGTCGCCCCGTCGAGCAGTCCAAAGCGCTCGAGGTGGATGTGGCGATGAACTCGGTCATGACGCGGGTGGAGCGACGGGCGGCCGAGAAGAAGCGTGGTGACGAGATCCTGGCGACGAGGCGACGGTTGAGCGACGAGTCTTCGCTCTTCGACTACGGTCCTCGTGAGGAGGCCACGTGATCGACTGGGCCGCGTTCATCGTCGTTGCCGCCGTCTCGATCGGTTCGGCAGCCGTGCTCGTGGCGATCTTTGCCCTCGGGCTGCGACTGCTCGCAATCGCCGAGACTCACCGCGGAGTGCGGGTGGTAGCCGTCACCTGCTTCGTTGTGGCCGCGGCCGGAGCGCTGTACGGCGTCTACCTCGTAATCCCGTCGCTCCAGCTCGCATAAGACCGAGCTCGCGTCAGGCCTCAAGCCGGGAGTGGTTCCCGACGCTGTGCCACGTGCGGTTGTGGTAGACGAGTGGCTCGGCGTCGACGTCCTCGATTCGCGACTCGAGCGCGTGAACCGCGATCACGGTGGAACTGCCCGCCTGCATCCGGTTGATGATCCGACCGCGAAGCCAGGATGGCGAGTCGGGCAGGTACGGTTCACCCGTTGCCAGTCGAGCCCACGACTGGGGATCCGCGAACCGATCCACGCCGCTCGTGGCAAAGAGCCTGGCCACCGGAAGCTGCGCAGCGCTCAGGAGGTGCACAACCACCGTGTCCGCGCGTGCGAGTGCCGGCGCACTCGATGACTGTGACGAGATCGAGAAGACGAAGAGCGGCGGTTCAGCGCTGACCGAGAACACAGATGTCGCGGTCAGTCCGACCGGACCGTCACCCGCGTCGGCGGTGATCACTGCGACGCCGGCCGGATGATTGCGAAATGCCAACGCGAAATCGTCCCCGCTGAGCTGCTGCCAGCCATCGGAGCTGCGGTTCGCGCGCAGCACGAACCGTTCCGTCACTGCACCTGATGTCATGTCTCGAGGGTCGCCGCGGTCGCAAGGCGCCCGCAACTTTGTTTCATTGAATGACCGGGAATGTCGTCCGATTACGGCGTTGTACTCGCGCGGCGTGCACGGGCGGACCGGGGAGCTACCGTCGAAGCGTGGCAGAGCAGGCTCGCGGCGACCGTCGACAACTCGTGCTCGGCGCGACGGTTCGCACGCTCGGCGCATGGCCATCCGGCTGGCGCTATCCGAATGCCCATCGGAATCCCAAGGATGATCGCCTCGAGCTCACCCGGATCGCGCTCGCGGCCGAGGCTGCTGGCCTTCAGTTCCTCTACTTTGGGGACTGGCTCGCGACATCCGCCGACTTCGAGTTCACGGATCCCTATCTCCTCGCTCGCGTCGAGCCGTTCGCCGCGATCAGCTACCTGGCCGCGATCACATCAAAGATCGGTCTGCTGGCAACGGTTAGTTCGTCCCATGCCGAGCCATACTCGACGGCTCGCTCGTCCGCATCAATTGACCTTCTCAGCGACGGGCGCGTCGGGCTGTCGGTGACCAGCGGATCCGAGGCGCAATCCGCGAGCAATTTTGGTTGGCGGGTCATCCACCCGGAGGCCGATCGCATCGCGGCCGCGAGCGAGTTCATCGATATCCTGCGCGGACTCTGGGACAGCTGGGACGACGAGGCCTTTCTGGCCGATGCGGACTCCGGACGGCTGATCGATGCGTCCGGACTCCACGCGCTGGGCTACGAGGGCAAGCTGCGCTCGTCCGCCGGTCCGCTCAATGTCCTCCGTTCGCCACAGGGCCACCCGCCGATTGCCTTGGTCGGGGCCGCCGAGAATTCGCGGCAGCTCGCCGCACGCTCCGCCGATGTGTGCTTCGTCTCGCCACGCACCATCGCGGATGGTGTCGAGCTCTACGCGAACGCGAAGCGAGACGCGGCTGCGTGGGGACGAAACCCCGATCACTACCTCCTGATGTGTTCGATCTTCCCGATCATCGGCGAGACGCGGGAAGCGGCCTGGCAGCTGTATGACGAGCTGGTTGAGCTCGTCCCGGTTGAGCTCGTCGCGGGCCGCGCTGAAATCGAGGGACTGCCGCCGAATCGAACAATCCGAAGCCTCTCGGACGTTCTTGGCGTCTCCCTCAACGGGGTCAGGATTGACGACTACCTGACCGAGCGACTCGCGCTTCGGTTCAGTGACCAGGCACGCGCACTGATTCGGATCGTGGGCGCACGATCGGGCCGCCGGGTCGGCGGGCAGCGGGGCATCACCTTCCGCCACCTTCTGGTTGCGCATGTCGTCACCGCACCGATTCTCGTCGGCTCGGCGGAGGACGTCGCCGATCACTTCGAGTCGTGGTTCACGCGACGAGCAGTTGATGGCTTCACGGTGCTATCGGCCTTCGGCGACCAGTTCGAGACCTTTGCAAGGCTCGTTGTACCCGAGTTGCGTCGCCGCGGGCTGTTCCCCGATGAATACCTGGGCGAGACACTGCGCGATCACCTCGGGCTGGATGCAGCGACGAGCACGCTGTCTGCTGGTAAAGCACCGCAATACACCGACGCGAACGGCATGCGAATCCGTCGACCGTAGTGTGACAAACCGTGACGGAGTATTCGCACTGTTACGCGCGAGCAGCCGATCAGGTTGCGGTCCTTTCTACGTTGTGGGTACCCGCCAGCTCGTCGCTGGCCCGCACCCAACAGCAGAAGGAATGCGTCCGTGTCTCGAAAGCTCGCTCTCCGCCGCACCGTACCGATCGTCGTTGTCGCTCTCGTCGCCGTGAGCATCCTCTCCGCCTGCGCAGGCCAGCCCAGCAGCCTGACCGCATCGAACGGCAAACCCGTCTTCGGCGGCACACTCACCTACCTGCAGGATCGATCAGAAACGTGCCTCGACCCCGAGGACGGCGGTGACATCCCGCAGGCGATGATCGGGCAGCAGATCACCGATGACCTCGTCTACGAGGGGCCAGGCGGCACGATCGAGCCGTGGCTCGCGACCAAGTGGACCATCTCGCCCGACGGTCTCACCTACACCTTCACGATCAAGCAGGGGGTGAAGTTCACGGATGGCACCCCCCTCAATGCGGCCGCAGTCAAGGTGAACCTCGACCGGGTCGTCGATCCGAAGACCGGCTCATCGACGGACGGTGGATATATCGCGCCGTTCTACGCCGCCTCGAAAGTGTTGGAGCCCTACGTGCTCCAGGTGAACCTCAAGCAGGCAGACACTGCCCTGCTCGATGTCCTCGCACAGGGCTACATCGGCATCGAGTCCCCCGCGGGGCTCGCGCGCGGCGAGACCAAGAACTGCAACGACCCCATCGGAACCGGTCCATTCAAGATCCAGAGCTATACGCCCAACCAGCAGGTTGTGCTTGTGCGTAACCCGAACTACAACACGGCACCGCCCGGGTCCGCGCACAAGGGTCCCGCCTATCTGAGCAAGCTGATCTGGAAGATCGTTCCGGACGGCACGGTTCGCAATGCCGCGCTGCTGAAGAAGCAGGCGGACGTCATCTACTACCCGCCAGCGGAGGACTGGAAGTCCGACGCGGCGAGCGGCATCCAGATCCTGACCCATGAGCGTCCGGGCAGCCCCAACGGAATCACGTTCAACGTCCAGGCCGCGCCGCTCAATGAACTCGCGGTTCGACAGGCCGTGATCTACGCGTCAAACGAGGCGGTCAACCTGAAGAGCGCGTACTTCAACACCTACCCGTACGTCGGCAGTCCGCTGGTCAAGGGAACCCCGGACTATGACGCGGCTCTGCAGGGCGCGTATCCCGCCAGCGTTGCGAAAGCGAATGCGCTGCTGGATAAGGCGGGATGGACATCCAGGAATGCCGCCGGATACCGAACGAAGGATGGCAGGGAACTGAAGATTGCGATTCCATACGACTCGGACGCGGGCCAGACCGCAGCGGAGGACCTGACGTTGTACCAGGACATCCAGGCGTCCGAAAAGACAGCGGGGATCGACATCGTGCTCCACCCCATCAGCACGACTGTCCTTGACGGCCTGTACGAGTCGCACAAGTACCAGACCCTGGCGGGCGACTACTGGATCACGAATACGCCGGATGTCCTGCGCACGCTGTTTTCGACGCAGGCGCTCAAGTTCTACGGCACGAATGGCGACGACTACTCGAACCCGAAGCTCGATGACCTGCTGAACCGGGCGCTGTCCGAGCAGGATCCGAGCAATCGCGCGGCGCTGTACACCAGGGCGCAGGAACTCGTCTCGCAGCAGGCCCTGCAACTGAACCTGTATCCGGCGGAGGAGCGGCTCGCGTACAACGCGAACGTCCACGGGATCACCGCTGACTACGCGGTCGGTCTGCCCGACTTCCACGACACTTGGATTTCGAAGCCATGACGACGGTAAGCACCGGATCGGTCAGTTTCGAGGATGACCTCGACTCCGACTTCACGACCACCGGGGCCCGGACGAGCCACAGCCAGCGAGGCTGGCGGCGGCTCGTCCGCACGGTCGGATCCGGCATCCTTGTGCTCTGGGGCGCCGCCACCGTCACGTTTATTGCCATCAACGCAATGCCGGGGAACCCTGCCGTCGCGATGGCAGGCGGTGCAGCGAGCCATCCGAGTAAGGCCGTCATCGCGGCGGTCACTCGCGAGTATGGATTCGACCAGTCGCTGTTCGTGCAGTACCTGCTCTACCTGTTGCGTCTCATTCGTGGCAACTTCGGCTTCTCGTCCTCCCAGAAGATGCCGGTGGCCGATGTCATCGCCGAGTCGATCTGGCCGACTGTCCTTCTGACGGCGAGCGCCCTGCTTCTCGCGTGGATTCTAGCGATTGCCTCGTGCCTGCTCACCGTTCGTCGTGGTCGGTTCGCGACGTCGCTCGGTTCGGGCCTTGAGGTACTGTCGGCCGCGCTTCCCCAGTACTGGCTTGGCATCCTGCTGCTCGAGATATTCGCATTCAGCCTCGGCTGGATCCCGGCGACGGGCGGCGACGGTGCGGTGGGTCTCATCCTTCCGGCTTTCACTCTCGCCATCCCACTCGCCGGATTCATGTCGCAGGTGACCCGGGACGAGTTCGACCTCGCACTTGAGCAGCCGTTCGTGATATCCGCTCGGGCCAGGGGGATGAGCGACTGGGGCGTGCGTCTTCGCCACGTGCTGCGGCACGCCGTGCTGCCCGGGCTCACTCTCTCCGGTTGGGCACTCGGTTCGTTGATCAGCGGTGCGGTCATCGTTGAAACGCTGTACTCGCGCAACGGCCTCGGTGGTGTCCTCCTGGTCGGAGTGACCCAGCAGGACATGCCGCTCACGGTCGGTGTGACCCTGATCGTTGCGCTCGTGTATGTCGTCGCGAATGTCGTGGTCGACGCGCTTTACGTCGTCGTCGATCCTCGGCTTCGCTCCCGCTAACCACCAATACCCCCGTTCGACAGGAGTTTCTTGTGACCACTCTCGATTCGAGTGCCGCGCTTCTCGGTGCAGGCACTTCGCGTCCCGTCCCGACCGCAAGCGCGTTTCGGAGGCTTCGGATCGGGCCCATCCTCTCGGTGCTGTTTCTCCTTTTCCTGGTGGTCGCAGTTGTCGATCCGTCGCTACTCGCGCACTACCAGCCACTCGCCGTCGACCCGGCGAAGTCGCTCGAAGCGCCATCCGTCGCTCATCTGTTTGGAACGGACGAGTCCGGCCGTGACGTCTTCTCCCGCGTCGTCTACGGCGCCACGCCGTCGCTTTCGATCGGTCTTGCCGCCACGGCTCTCGGTCTCGCGATCGCCATCGTGCTCGGTGCTCTTGCGGGGCTCGGAGGCAGGGTTGTCGATGCCATCATCGGCCGGATCCTTGAGATCCTGTTCGCGTTCCCGGCCTTGTTGCTCGCGCTCCTCTTCGTCACGATTTTCGGCGCGAGCGTCGAATCACTGATCATCTCGGTGGGGCTGGGATCCGCACCGGGATACGCGCGCATGGTGCGCGGCCAGATCCTCGCGGTGAAGAGCTCACCGTATGTCGAGGCATCATATGTGCTCGGGCACTCGCGCTGGCGCGTGCTCGGCCGCACCGTTCTGCCGAACGCGATGCGACCGCTCCTCGTGCTGGCAACCCTGGGCATCGGCCAGTCGATCATTTGGGCATCATCCCTCAGCTTCCTCGGGCTTGGCGCCGCGCCACCCGCGCCGGAGTGGGGAGCCATGCTCGCCGACGGTCGCGAGTTCATCTCGACCGCGTGGTGGGTCGAGCTGTTCCCCGGTGCGATGATCGTTTTCGTAACCCTCGCAACTACCTCGCTCGGTCGCTACCTGCAGCGACGGCTCGAAGGCCGGGGCGCGGACGCGTGACCGCGCTCCTGGTTGAAGACCTCCGCGTCGGATTCGGAGTCGGCTCCGACTACCGCGAGGTCGTCAAGGGAATCTCCTTCGGTGTTTCCGCCGGTGAGTGCCTGGCGATCGTGGGTGAGTCCGGTTCGGGCAAGAGCGTGAGCGCGAGGTCGGTCATCGGGCTCGCCGGATCGGGCTCGCGCGTGTCGGCCAACAAACTTGAACTGCACGGGGTGGATGTTCGTGGATACCCGGACCGCCGCTGGCGCGGAATCCGAGGTCGGGAGGTCGGCTTCATCCTGCAGGATGCTCTCGTCTCGCTTGACCCGCTTCGGCCGGTGGGGAAGGAAATCACCGAAACCCTCACGCTTCACGGCTGGGGAACGGCGCGTACCCGACATGCGCGCGTGCTTGAGCTGCTCGAGCAGGTCGGCGTTCCCGAGCCCCAGTTGCGCGCCCGGCAGTTGTCTGGTGAGTTGTCCGGGGGTCAGCGCCAGCGAGCCCTCATTGCTTCAGCCATCGCACTTGACCCGGGTCTGCTCATCGCCGACGAACCGACCACGGCGCTCGACGTGACAGTGCAGGCACAGATCCTCGATCTCCTCGACGAGACGAAGGCTCGCGGCAAGGCCGTACTGGTCATTAGCCACGACCTGGCCGTGGTTGCCCGCCTTGCCGACCGGGTTGCCGTGATGAATCATGGTGTGATCGTCGAGGAGGGGCCAACGGCCCAGGTTCTCGGAAATCCCAGGGATGCGTATACGCAGCGGCTGCTCGATGCCGTTCCCAGTGCTCACTCGCGGGGTACTCGCCTCTCACCGGCGACGTCGCCGCGCCCGGCGCCCAAGCGATCGAGCTCGGTCCCCGACGTGTTCGACGGGCCTACGAGGTCGGCACTCATTACCGTTGACCGCGTCTCCAAGAGCTACAGGGGACCGGACGGAATCACGAGAACAGTGGTCAGAGACGTCAGTTTCGAACTCGGCGTCGGCGAGACGCTCGGCGTAGTCGGCGAATCCGGATCGGGCAAGACCACCGTGGCGCGGCTCGTGCTCGCCGTCACTCAGCCGGACCGTGGCGAGATCCGGCTCGCGGGCCAGCCATGGTCTGGCATCAGCGAGCACCAGCGTCGACCTCGTCGGCGGCTGATCACGGCGGTGTATCAGGATCCGCTCAGCTCGTTCGATCCGCGCTGGACCGTCTCGCGCCTCATTCTCGACGCTCTGCCCGCCGATCGGTATCGGGGTTCGGCGAGAGCTGCTCGCGTTGCGGAACTACTGTCGCTCGTCGGTCTTGAACCCGAGCACGCCGACCGGAGGCCGCTCAAGCTCTCCGGCGGCCAGCGACAGCGAGTAGCAATTGCGCGTGCGCTCGCTCCCGAGCCATCGGTGATCATTTGCGACGAGTCTGTGTCAGCACTGGATGTCCAGGTCCAGGCCCAGGTGCTCGACCTGCTTGCCGACATCCAGAACCAGCTCGGGGTGAGCTACCTGTTCATCTCGCACGATCTCGGAGTCATCCACCACGTCAGTGATCGCATCCTCGTCATGCAGGGCGGACGTATCGTCGAACAGGGCGCGGCCGACCAGATCTTCGATTTCCCGCAACATCCGTACACGCAGGCTCTGCTCAGTTCACTGCCGCGAATTCAGAAAGAAATCCTATGACCAAGCAAATCTCCTTCAACCTGTTCGAAATGAACTGTGTCGGCCACATCTCGCACGGCCTGTGGGCGCACCCGGAGAACACTCGTCACCGTTTCAATGACATCGACTTTTGGATCGAGGAAGCCAAACTCCTCGAGGAAGGGCTGTTCGATTCGGTGTTCTTGGCCGATGTCATCGGCACATACGACGGCTACCGCAACGGGCCGGAGACCGCGCTCATCGAGAGCGTGCAGATCCCGAGCAACGACCCGCTACTGGTGATTCCCGCGATGGCAGCGGTGACCAGGCACCTCGGCTTCGCGGCGACCTTCTCGACAACGTACGAGCCACCGTTCGCCTTCGCTCGCCGAGCATCCACCCTCGATCACCTCACCCGTGGCCGTTTCGGCTGGAACATCGTGACGTCGTACCTGCCCAACGCGGCCAGGAACTTTAGTCTCGACGACGAGGTCGAGCACGATGACCGCTACGCGCTCGCCGACGAATTTCTCGAGGTCGTCTACAAGCTCTGGGAGGGCTCGTGGGATGACGATGCCGTGGTCATCGACCGGGAGAACAAGATCTACACCGACCCTTCGAAGGTTCGCTACATCAATCACGTGAGCGAGCACTACAAGGTCGCGGGGCCGCATCTGTCCGAGCCGTCGCTTCAGCGCACTCCGCTGCTGTTCCAGGCCGGAAGCTCTCCGAGAGGACGCGAGTTCGCCGCGAAGCACGCCGAAGCCGTGTTCGTCGGCGGTTCGAGCACGGAGCAGTACCGCGACAACATCGCGGATGTCCGCAGGAAGGCCGAGCTGTTCGGTCGAGCCGGCGACCAGATCAAGACCTACGCGATGGCCGTGGTCATCCCGGGCAAGACGCGGGAGGATGCCGAGCGCAAGGCGGACGAGTATCGCCAGTTCAGCCGCGCACAGGGCTATCTCGCACACGCGGGCGGTGGCGGAATCGACCTGGCGGCCTATCCGCGCGATGCACTCGTATCCGACATTATCGAGGCCGAGAATCGTCCCGGCCGTGGCAAGGTCGAGGATTCGGCGCGCTACTACGGCAAGACGGTTGGCGAGTCACTCGATCAGGTGACCCGGTTCGACCGTCCCCCCTTTTTCGCCATCGGCACGCCAACCGAGGTCGTCGACAGCATCGAGCGCTGGGTCGAGGAGACCGACCTCGACGGATTCAACCTGCGCCAGTTCCTGACGCCCGGTACCGCGGAGGACTTCATCGAACTGGTCGTGCCCGAGCTGCAAAAACGCGGGCTCTATCGCGAGAAGTACGAGGAGGGAACGCTCCGCGAGCGGCTGTTCGGGCAGGGCAACGCGCGGCTGTTCGCCGAGCACCCGGCAGCACAGTACCGCGGGGGCAACAATCTCTGATCCCAACCTTGTCCTGATCGAGCAGCGCCGATACCAGGTGCGATTCGACTGGGGCGCGGACGGGGCTGCCGCGATCGGCGCCGATGCCGATGTCATCGTCTGGGTGCACGTTGTGCCTCGCGCGTTCGAACCATCCCTCCTACCCGGGAACGCCGACGTGGTCGGGGCGGACTTTGCGTCGGCCCCTGCGGTGGCGGACTGGATCGTCGAACGCCAAAGGACTCTCGCCAGGCGGCTGACGATCGCCGTGATCGCTGCCGGCGCGAAACGGGAGTCGGCTTATCGCTTCGCGGTCGAAGACCTGCTTGCGTCAGGGTCGGTCATCCGCTCGCTCGGCGAGCGGGGGCTGGATGCGACCTCACCGGAGGCGGCAGCGGCCGAGGCGGCGTTCGCCGGGCTAAGTCGCGGACTCGCGCATCTGGTGAGCGCGAGCGTTTCCATCGCGGCGCGGAACCCGGATGAGGCCCCCGTCGTCACCCGGGTTGATCCGAACCTCACACCGAACGACGTGCGGATCCTTCGGTCAGGACGCTAGTTCCTCGTCCGCGCTGAAATTCAGAGCGAGCGAGTTCATGCAGTACCGATCGCCGGTCGGGGTACCAAGCCCGTCGGGGAAGACGTGACCGAGGTGCGAGTCGCAGCGGGCACACCGAACCTCGGTGCGGTCGATCCCGAGGCTGTCGTCGGGCAGGAGGCGCACCGCTTGCGGGTTCACCGACTCGTAGAAACTGGGCCAGCCGCATCCGGAATCAAACTTGGTGCCCGCCTGGAACAGCTCGTTGCCGCACGCCTTGCACGCGTACAGGCCGGCGCGGCTCTCGTCGAGGAGCTCGCCGGACCACGCACGCTCGGTGGCCGATTCGCGGAGCACGGCGTACTCCTCGTCCGTGAGTCGCGCTCGCAATCCGTCTTCGTCGATGCTGTGCCGTTCGTCCACGGAATCGACACTATGAGCAAACCCGCCGATCCGTCCGCGGGGGCGCAAACCAACGTAATGTTCGGCCAGCACAGAGGTACCTTCTGTCAGGATCGAGAGATGCTCTCATCCCTCCCCGTCCTGGACCTTTCGATCGCCGAGACCGATAAGGGTGCCTGGGACTTCCGTTCGCAATTGCGCACAGTGACCCACGAGGTGGGGTTCTTCTACCTCGTTGGTCACGGGATCGACCAGTCGCTCGTCGACGGGGTGCTGGATGTCTCCCGCCGATTTTTCGAGCTATCGGATTCGGCAAAGCTGGCCATTGAGAACGTGCACAGTCCGCAGTTTCGTGGCTACACGCGCGTTGGCAAGGAGCTAACGAATGGCGATGTCGACTGGCGTGAGCAGATCGACATCGGCGAGGAGCGGGACGCGGTGGAGCCTGGCACGGGCATCCCGGACTTCTGGCGACTCGAAGGCCCGAACCTGTGGCCGACCGAGTTGCCCGAACTCGAGACGACCATCGCCCGGTGGCGCACCGAACTGAACGCCCTGTCGCTTCGACTTTTGCGGTTGTGGGCGCTTGCTCTCGGCGCTCCGGAGGACGTGTTCGACGCTGCGTTTGCCGACCATCCGTTCTCGCTCGTCAAGATCGTCCGCTATCCCGGCGAGACGGATACGGCGCCAAAACAGGGCGTCGGTGCCCACCGGGACGGGGGAGTTCTCACTCTGCTGCTGGTAGAGCCCGGCAAGGGAGGACTGCAGGTTGAACACGATGGCGAGTGGATCGAGGCGCCCTCGATGCCGGGCGCGTTTGTCGTGAACATCGGGGAGATGCTCGAGTTCGCCACCGACGGCTATCTCAAAGCGACCCTGCACCGCGTGCAATCACCCCGGGTGGGGACGGATCGCATCTCGATCCCGTTTTTCTTCAATCCAGCGCTGGACGCGACCATGCCGCACCTCGAACTCGCGCCCGAGCTGCGTGCCCAGACGCGCGGACTGTCGCTCGATCCAACGAACAGTCCGATCCTCGAGACCTACGGCGACAATGTGTTGCGCTATCGTCTTCGCGCGCATCCGAATGTTGCAGAGATTCATCACGCCGACCTGCTGCTCGATGAGGCGGACCTACCGTCCGACTGACTTCGGCCGGGCCGTAGCATGGGGCGATGTCGACCAGCCTTCGCAATTCACCGGGAGCACGAGTCGGGCTTTCGATCGCCGTTGCGACAGGTCTGTACGGTGTCTCCTTCGGTGCGCTGTCTGTGTCATCCGGACTGGATGTGCTTCAGACCTGCGTACTCAGCCTGCTGTTGTTCTCGGGCGGATCACAGTTCGCATTCATCGGGGTCATCGCGGGAGGCGGCAACCCGATAGCGGCCGCGGGAGCTTCGGCGCTGCTCGGGATCCGCAATGCCGTGTACGGGATGCAGCTGAACGCGCTGCTGCAGCCGCGAGGCTGGCGCCGGTTTGTTTCGGCCCAGTTCACGGTCGACGAGTCGTTCGCGACGAGCACCGGACAGACCGACACGATCGAACAGAAGCGCGGGTTTTGGATTGCCGGCGTGGGCATCTTTCTCCTGTGGAATCTCTTCACGCTGCTCGGCGCCCTCGCCGGCAGCGCGGTCGGCGACCCGAAGAACTGGGGACTGGACGGCGCAGCCGTTGCCGCGTTCCTCGCGCTGCTCTGGCCGAGACTCACGTCGCGTGAGGCCGGGGCGATCGCGATCGTGTGCGCGGTGGCAACCGTCATCGCTGTGCCGTTTGTGCCGCCGGGCATCCCCATCCTCGTTGCCGCGGTCGTTGCGGCAGCAATCGGATGGTTCGGCTACCGCCAGCAGCGAGCGGAGCAGCGGGAGGTCCCCGAATGACGCTCTGGATCTGGATCATCGTCGCCAGCATCGTCGCGTTCCTCACCAAGCTGGTTGGCTACCTCGTACCGCGTCGACTGCTGAAGAACCCTCGCATCCTGCGCATTGCCGGAACATTGACGATCGGGCTGCTTGCCGCGTTGACAGCGGCGAACACCTTCTCAAGCGGTCAGCACCTCGTGGCGGACGCGCGTATCGGTTCGCTCGTCGTCGCGGCAACCGCGCTCCTGTTCAGAGCGCCGTTCATCGTGGTCGTCATCCTGGGCGCCCTGTCGGCGGCCGGCCTCCGACTGCTGGGTTTCGCCTAATCGGTGACTTCGCCGCCCAGCTGATCTCGGCGGCGCCTCAGGTTTGCGATCTCGGCGGAGTTGCCAGACAGCTCGATGGCAGCGTCGTACTCCTGGCGCGCGTCGGCGCTGCGTCCGAGGCGACGCAGCAGGTCGGCGCGAACCGCGTGGTACGGCTGGTAGCTCGTAAGCGGGCCCGAGAGACGATCGATGGATGCCATGGCAACATCCGGTCCGTCGAGTTCGGCGACGGCAATGGCCCGATTAAGGGCAATGATCGGCGACGAATCCATTCTCGCAAGCTGGTCGTAGAGCGCGACGACCTGCGACCAATCGGTATCGCGAGCGTCCCGAGCTGACGTGTGCACGGCGTTGATCGCCGCGAGGATTTGGTACGGCCCGGGCGCCTCACCAGTCGCGAGTCGCTGGCGCACCAGCGCGTGTCCCTCGGCGATCCGCGTCGCGTCCCATGAGCCGCGATCTTGCTCATCGATTGTCACGAGTTCGCCGGCAGCCGAGACCCGAGTCGAACTGCGGGCCTCGGTGAGGAGCATGAGCGCGAGAAGACCCGTGGCCTCGCCGTTCTCGGGCAGAAGGACGCGCAGCAGCCGAGTGAGACGGATCGCCTCCCCGGTGAGGTCGGATCGAATCGGGTCGCGATCCGGGTCGCTGGCCAGATAGCCCTCGTTGAAGACGAGGTACAGCACCGCAAGAACGCCGGCCGTTCGCGTGGGGAGATCATCCGAGGATGGGACGCGGAACGGGATGCCCGTAGCCTTGATCTTGTCCTTGGCCCGCGTGATCCGTCGCGCCATGGCAGAGTCCTGGACCAGGAACGCCCGCGCGATTTCGGCGACCGTGAGGCCCCCGAGCATCCGAAGCGTCAGCGCTACCCGGCTCTCCATCGCGAGTGCCGGGTGGCAGCAGACAAAGATCAGCCGCAGTCGCTCATCCTCGATCGCGCCAAGGGGCTCGGGCGCGCTGTCGTCCGCGATCAACTCAGCCTCCCTGTGTTTCTCTTCGCGCTTGTTCTCGCGCCGGATGTGGTCGATCGCCTTTCGATAGGCCGTCGTCGTCAGCCAGGCGCCCGGGTTCGGCGGAACACCGTCGAGCGGCCACCTCCGCGCGGCGGTCGCAAACGCTTCTGCCGCGGCTTCTTCCGCGAGGTCCAGATCACGGAAGCGCCCGGCAAGGATGGCGACGACCCGCGCCCACTCGTTGCGGTGAGCGAGAGTGATCGCCTCCGTGGCGTCTATTCCGGCCTCAGGAACGGGCGAACCTCGATCTTGCGATTGCAGGCGGTCGACGCCTTGGTCGCGATCCTTAGTGCGGCATCGAGGTCGGCGAGTTCGAGGATCCAGAACCCCGCCAGGAATTCCTTGGACTCGACGAATGGGCCGTCGGTGATGACCGTTTCACCGCGACGGTTGTCGATCACGGTCGCGCTGTCGTTCATCCCAAGACCTCCGGCGAAGACCCAGCAGCCTTCGTCCTGGAGCTCCTGGTTGAGGACGTCGATCGCATCCTGCTCGGCCCGCGTAGCCAATTCGCTGCGGCCAGCGGCGATCGCCTCTGTGCTGTCGATTACGGATACCAGAAATTGCATGTCGAAGTGCTCCTCGCTTTGTGGCATCCCCTGTGGCTGCCTCTCACTCCTACTACGAACCACTCTGCCCGGATCGGACAGTCCGTTCGTCGAATTGCTGTGCCAGCAGCTCGCCCGCGTGAATAATGTGCCTGGTCATCGCCTCACGGGCCTGCTCTGCGTTGCCGGCCGCGATCGACTCCATGATCGCCGAATGGTCCTCGATGGTGGCGCCCGGCCAGCCCCGTACGGTCGAATAGAACAGGTGCGGCACGTATCGTCCGACCACTCCGAGCACCCAGCCGAGTTTGCGGGCTTCGGCGGTGCGGTTCACCTCCCGATGAAACTGGTGGTTCCGCTGCTCGAGCCCCTCGAGGTCTCCGGACCTTGCCGCTGCCAGCAGGGACTCGTGCAACTCGGCCAACGTTGCGATCTCCTCCGGCGTCGCGTTCCGGGCGGCACGGGCGGCAAGCTCGCCCGCGATGAGCGCGTGGGCGGTGAAGATGTCGCGGATGTCGCTTCCCGTCAGTGGTGCAACGATGAACCCGCGGCGGGGCAACAGTTCGAGAAAGCCCTCGACCCGCAACGCCTGCAGCGCCTCGCGAACCGGAGTGGTCGACACGCCAAGCGGTTCGGCAATCAGTTCCGGTCGAACCGACTCTCCGGGAAGCAGCTGACCGGACATGATCAGGTTACGGATGTACGCCGACGCCTCATCGCTCAGTTGCGAGCGCTGGCGAAAAGGCTCGGTACGCGTTGTGGTCACGGTTCCTCCTGCCTCCACAGCGTAGCCAAACCGCAAATGAGTCGAGGCCTAGTATGTCCTTGGCATCCCCAGCACTTTGTCGCCAATGAATGTCTTGACGAGGTTGTTGTTGATCGGAGCCACCTGGTACATCCGCGTCTCGCGAAATTTTCTCTCGACGTCGTATTGGTCGACGAAGCCGTATCCGCCGTAGGTATTGAGGCAGGCGTTGGCGGCATCCCAGCTCGCCTCGGCACTGAGATGCTTCGCCATGTTCGCTTCGGGCCCGCACGGTTGACCGGAGTCGAACAGTCGTGCCGCTTCGTACCGCATCAGGTCTGCCGCGCGCACTTTCATGTACGCATCAACGATGGGAAACTGCACGCCCTGATTCGCACCGATGGCGCGCCCAAACACCTGCCGGGCGCTCGCGTACTGCGCGGCGCGATCGGTGAACCAGTAGCCATCCCCAATCGCCTCAGCGGCCAACAGGATCCGCTCGGCGTTCCAGCTCTCGATCACATAGCGGAACCCCGACCCGACCTCGCCGATGACAGAGTCGATCGGAAGCCTAAGGTCGGTGAAGTACACCTGGTTCGTCGCATAGTTGAACATCGTGCGCACCGGCTCAACGCGCATGGCGCCGCCCTGCTCGGCACGTATCGATCGAAGGTCCGCCAGAAACAGGCTGAGTCCGCTCGTCTTGTTGCTCGGGTCCCGCTCCGTCGTCCGGGCAAGAATGAGCGCAAGGTCGGATTGATCGATCCGGCTCGTCCAGGTCTTGTGTCCATTGATCACAAACGTGTCGCCAACCCGCTCGGCCCGGGTGGTGATGTTTGTCGTGTCTGAACCGGCATCCTCCGTGATGGAGAACGCTTGGAGACGGAGGTCGCCACGGGCTATGGCGGGAAGGTATCGCTCGCGCTGTTCGTCGCCACCAAAGTTCAGCAGGCAGCTCATGAGATACATCTGGGCGTGACAGGCCGCGGAATGTCCGCCGGAACGGTTGATCTCCTCCATGATGATGCTCGCCTCGATGAGGCCCAGTCCCAGACCGCCGAACTGAGTGGGGATGAGAGCCGCGAGAAGGCCCGAGCGCGTTATCGCATCGACGAACTCGTGCGGATACGTGCGCTCACGATCGTGGCCCCGCCAATACGCGTCGGGGAAGCCCTGGCAGACCGCTCTCGTGCGCGCCCGCAATGCGTCGAATTCGCCCACGCGCATATCATTTTCCATATTTTATATAATACTTTCCAACGGGGGTAAGCGAAGCGTGAAAGCGAATCACGCCGATGAGCGAATCGGAGCACCAGAACATGAGCGAACAGGGATACAGGGAAGTAGCCGGTTGGACGGGTCGATACTTCGAAGACTTTGGCGTCGGGGATATCTACCTTCACCCCATGGGCCGCACGCTGACCGCGACAGACAACCAGTGGTTTACCCTGCTAACCCAGAACACGTCCAAGACACATCTGGATGTCGAATTCGCCAGGCAGACCGAGTACACGCTGCCTCTGGTGAACTCGACGTTCGTTCTGGCGCTCGTCACGGGGCAGTCGACGATTGATCTGTCGTTCAACGTCTACGCCAATCTCGGGTGGGACGAGGTGCGGATACCCAAGCCCGTGTTCGAGGGCGACACCATCTACTCGCGTTCCATCGTCATGGCGACTCGCGAATCGAAGTCGAAGCCGCAGGTCGGGCTCGTGACCGTCGCGACCGAGGGATACAAGCAGGACGGAACGATAATCCTCACGTATCGGCGCACTTTCATGGTGTACCGCCGCGGGGCTGGCCCCGACCTCTCGGCCAACAGACCCGCAGTGGAATCCCTTATCGCTTTGGCGCAGCACGGGACGGAATCGTCGTGAGCCTTTCGTCGGTCTCCGATGCGACGACGCTGTTGTTCGTTCCCGGGAGTCGGCCCGACCGATTCGCCAAGGCCGCCGAGAGCACGGCGGACGGGATCATCATCGATCTCGAAGATGCCGTTGCCGACACCGACGCTGACGTGGCTCTCGCACACACCGTTGACGCACTGTCATCGGGAACTGTCAGCGCGATCGTCCGAGTGCGGGCCGCATCCGATGTTCGCCACGCCACTCAGGTGAGGTCACTCGCGCACCTTCCGGGACTGATCGGAATCATGGTCGCGAAAGCGGACGACGAGGGCACCCTTCAGGAAATAGCCCAGTTGGTTCCCGAGCACGTGGCCATCGTCCCGCTCGTCGAGTCCGCCGTCGGACTGTCCCGGTGTGAAAACCTGGCTGCCGTACCCGGGGTAAGCCGACTCGCCTTCGGGTCAATCGACTACTCGCTCGACATCGGTGCCGAGCACGCCGCGGCGCCGATGGCGTACGCGCGTTCCCGTTTGGTCAACGCGTCGCGCGCCGCGGGCATTCGTCCACCCCTCGATGCGCCATCAGTCGAGATTTCGAATACCGCGGCCGTCGAGGATCAGGCGCGGAGGGCGCGTGCGTTCGGATTCGGTGGCATGCTGGCCATCCATCCAGGACAGCTTTCGGCCATCCGCTCGGGGTTCGCCCCCACCGACGCCGAGCTGACCTGGGCTCGCCGGGTGCTTTCCGCCGACGGTGCGAGCGCGCAGGTTGCGGGTCAATTTGTCGATCTTCCCGTTGCGGAACGAGCCCGTTGGACCTTGAGCCGAGCTGAGAACTCGGCATGACCGGCCTTCCACTCGAGGGATTAACCGTTGTCTCGCTTGAGCAGGCGGTCGCCGCACCCTTTGCTACCAGGCAGCTTGCCGACCTTGGCGCCAGGGTAATCAAGATCGAACGCCCCGAGGGCGACTTTGCCCGCGGCTACGACCGTGCCGTCCGAGGTATGTCGAGTTACTACGTCTGGCTTAACCGCGGCAAGGAGAGCGTGGTCCTCGATCTCAAGTCGACCCTTGGGCAGGACGCGTTAAGAGCGCTTGTTGCCAGCGCCGACGTTTTCGTTCAGAACCTTGCGCCGGGTGCTATCGATCGACTCGGGTTCGGGGTCGACGAACTCACGTCCATCAACCCGAGACTCATCTATGTTTCGGTATCCGGTTTTGGCGAGGGTGGTCCCCTTGCCGATAGAAAGGCGTATGACCTCCTTGTTCAGTGTGAGGCCGGCCTCCTCAGCGTGACCGGAACACCGGAGGCACCAGCGAAGGCAGGAATATCGCTGGCCGATATCGCGACGGGGATGTACGCATACTCGGGGATTCTCACCGCGCTCCTCCATCGCGCGACGACCGGGCACGGAGATGTGATCGAGGTCTCAATGCTTGAAGCGCTGGGCGAGTGGATGATGCAGCCGTATCTGTACTCCGAGTATGGGGGCACGCAACAGCCGCGCAGTGGGGCGGAACACGCGACGATCGCGCCGTATGGACCGTTCGATACGGTCGATGGAGTTATTTACCTTGCCGTGCAGAACGATCGAGAGTGGGTGGCCCTGTGCGAGGCCGTCCTGCGAGATCCGGGACTGGCGAGGGATGCCAGATTTACCGACAACTCGGCGCGGGTCATCAACCGGGGAGACCTCAACGAGCGCATCGCCGCGCCGCTGCGTTCGCTGACCACCGCCGAGGCTCGCGAATTGCTCGACGCGTCGAACGTAGCCAACGCCGAACTACGCAACATGGCCGATTTCTCGGCGCATCCGCAACTGCAGGCACGCCACCGCTGGAGCGAGATCGGGTCGCCGAACGGCCCGGTTCGCGTCCTCGTGCCTCCGGTAACGGCCCGCTTCAGCGAAACCCGGATGGGCGCGGTGGCGGAGCTTGGTCAGCACACGGAGGCTGTGCTGGCGGAACTCGCCGAAGGCAAGAGTGGGAGTTGAGGCCATCCTTCACCCATCGGTTTTCCCGATGCGGGTGATCTATATAAGCCAAATGGCACACTCGATCGCGCAATAGATCGGAGAATTGGCAGATGTGTGATTGGGCAGCGGCGCAGCCGACCAGAACCCGAGTCCGAGCATTCGGAGCGATCGAATGCGCATAGGCGTCCTTGTCAAGCAGGTCCCGGACACCTGGGGCGACCGCAGCCTCGATGTGAGCAACGGCCGCATGGATCGCGATTCGGGCGATCAGATTCTCGACGAAATCTGTGAACGAGCGCTCGAGACGGCGCTTCAGTACAAGGAAGTCAACGGCGACGTCGAAGTGGTCGTGGTCTCGATGGGTCCGGCCGAGGCAACGGATGGTCTGCGTCACGCGCTCGCAATGGGCGCGGACTCGGCTCTGCAGGTCCTCGATGACGAACTCGACAATGCGGACGCGCTCGTGACGTCAGAGGCGCTTGCGGCAGTCCTTCGTCCGGAGAATTTCGACATCATTCTCGCCGGAAATATTTCCACGGACGGTCGAGGTGGCTGGGTGCCCGCAATGATCGCGGAACGCCTCGGGATGCCGTGTCTCGGATCGGTCGATGACATCGACATTTCTTTGGGAGAAGTGCGGGCAGTGCGAGTAGCGGATGCGGGTTCCTATCGGCTCCGCGCGGCTCTTCCCGCGATCGTCACCGTCACCGAGCGCGCGCCAGAGCCGAGGTTGCCGGGCCTGCGGGGAACAATGGGCGCCAAGAGAAAACCCCTCACGGTGCGCAGTCTCGCGGAGCTCGGCATCTCGTCGTCCGAACCACATTCCCGGGTCCAATCGGTAACGCCCCGGCCAGCCCGCGCTCCCGGAGTCATCGTGGTCGACGACGGGGATGGCGGCACCCAGCTCGCGCAGTTTCTCGTCGACCAGGGTCTTGGATAGGGACGAAACGTGGCAAACATACTCGTACTCGCGGAACTCACTCCGACCGGTGCTGTCGCGGACACCCTGCCGTCTCTGCTCGTCGCTGCCTCGCGCCTGGGGGACCCGGTAGTGGCAGTGGCAACGCGTCCGGGGGATGGTGCAGCGACTGCTACCGAGCTCGGACGTCTCGGCGCCTCTACCGTCTATGTCGCCGAGTCTTCCGATGTCAACGAAGTCCTGGTGGAACCCGCGCTCGCGGCGCTTCACCAGGCCACGAGAGAGGTGAAGCCCGCGGCGGTCCTGCTGGCGCACTCGCTCGATGGGCGGGATATCGCCGGTCGCCTCGCAGTTCGACTGGATGCCTCGTTGCTTGGCGATGTGATTGATGTCGCTCGCGACGGCGACCAAATTTCGACGGTGCACTCGGTATTGGGCGGCGCATTCACCGTGGTGGCCAGCGCGAATCGTGGAATCCCCGTCATTACCGTGCGCCAGGGAGCACTTGAGGGATCCCTCGCCTCGGCCGAGCCGAAGCGCGTGAGCATGACGATTGCCCCGTCCGCCTCCGTGAGGGTTGTCATCGACGAGGTTGTTCCGGCGGCGGTCGCTTCCGACCGGCCGGCACTTCGCAGCGCGACCAAGGTGGTGTCGGGCGGCCGGGGGATGGGCTCGGTAAGCAACTTCGCGTTGATTGAGCAACTCGCCGATCAACTGGGTGCCGCCGTTGGCGCATCGCGCGCCGCGGTCGACGCCGGATATGTACCGCACACCTCCCAGGTGGGACAGACCGGGGTCACCATCTCCCCGCAGTTGTACGTCGCGGTGGGAATTTCGGGAGCGATCCAGCACCTTGCGGGGATGCAGACTGCCAAGACGATCGTGGCCATCAATAAGGATCCATCGGCGCCAATATTTGAGATCGCCGACTTTGGCGTTGTCGGCGATGCATTTGCAGTGGTGCCGCAGCTGATCAACGCGTTGGCCGCGCGCTCCTGATGCCCGCGTCAACCCCCGCCCGCTGGACCGACCGGCTGTTGGTGCGCCGTGCCCTTTGGGTCGTGCCACTCGTTGTCGTTGTTCTTGCAGTGATCGTCCTCGTCGCGATCTGGATTCGTAGCACGCCGGCCGGCAGGGACTTCATCGGGACCTACTCCGGCTTTTCGCCGTTACCCGCCGGAACAGCGGTCGGAATTCCCGTGTGGCTCGAGTGGCAGCACTTCCTGAACTCGCTCTTCATCATCCTGATCATTCGCACCGGCTGGCAGGTGCGAACCACTCGGCGACCGACCATGTTTTGGACTCGCAAGAACACTGGCGCGATTCGCACCAAGAACCCGCCTCGGAAGATCAGCCTCACCCTTTGGCTTCACTTATCGCTCGACGTCCTCTGGATGCTGAATGGGGTCGTCTTCTACGTGCTGCTGTTCAGCACGGGTCAGTGGGCTCGAATTGTGCCGGTGCACTGGAATGTCTTTCCCAATGCGGTCTCCGCACTTCTGCAATACGCCTCATTCAACTGGCCAGCCGAGAATGGCTGGTCGAACTACAACAGCCTGCAACTACTGGCCTATTTCGTTACGGTCTTCATTGCGGCCCCGCTCGCGATTCTGTCCGGCGTTCGGATGTCGTCGTTCTGGCCGCGGGACTCGAAACGGATGTCGCGCGCATATCCCGTCGAAGTCGCGCGCGCCATTCACTTCCCCGTCATGATCTATTTCGTCGCGTTCGTCATCGTGCACGTCACTCTCGTGGCGACCACGGGGGTACAGCGAAATCTCAATCACATGTACGCCGCGCGCAACGACGAGAGCCTCGATGGAGTATGGATCTTTGCGATTTCGGTGTTGGTCATTGCCGGACTGTGGCTCCTCGCTCGCCCGATCCTGCTCCGGCCGGTTGCGGAGCTGACCGGAAAAGTGGGCCGATAGCCTGCCCGGAGTCTGGGCGGCTAAAGCGCCTTGACGGTTTCCGTCACGAGGTCGATAAACGCGCGTGTCTCCGCACGGAAATGGCGTGCAGGAGAAGCAACGAATGCGACCGGCCAGTCGGGCGCATTGAAGCCCGGCACCTGCACCTCCTTGAGTTCTCCGGTCGCCAGCGACGACCCGATCAGCGATGCGGGCAGAATCGCGAGCCCCATTCCTTCCATCGCCAGCGAATGGATCAGGCTCGAGGAATTGCTCTCAACCGCCACCGTGATTCGATGCCCGATCGCGAGTTCGAGAAGTCGCATCGCTTCTTTCACCGGTCCGAGCGAGTACGAAAGGAAGGGATTCTCGGCGAGCTGGGAATTCATCCGGAACGATGAACTCCGCACCAGCGCACTGCGATCGTGGTACGAGGCGAGTTGTCGCAGGACCTGTGTCGTAAGCAGTGGATTGAGGAAGGCAACGTCGATGCGTCCCTCCAGCAGCAGCGAGGTGAGCGTCTGCGATGAGTGCACGTGGATCTCGAGGCGTACGCGGGGCGCTATCGCGAAATGAGCTCGCGCTATCGTGCTGGCCAGATAGCTCGCCGTCACGTTGTTCGCGCCAACCGAGACTCGCGACCAGGCGTCGGCGCTCGCCGCACGGGCAAGCTCGGTTCCCATTTGCCGAAACTCCAGCATCTGCTCCGCGATGGGGAGCAGGGCGTGGCCGGCGGCCGTCAATTCCAGACGACGGCCGCGCTGTTCGAACACGCGTGTTCCGAGGTATCGCTCAAGGTTGGCGATCCGAACGCTGATCGTCGATTGGCTCTTGTTCATCATGATCGCGGCTCTGGTGACACTGCCTTCCGCGGCTACGCGCAGAAAGGCCTCGAGCTGGCCGACATCCATGTTGGCTCCTAGATCCGTTGCCGGGCCAGTCTACGGGCGGGTATTAGCCCAGGTTTGCGAGGCTCGCCAGTTCGCCGAGGTCGGCACGGTGTGAGACGTCCTGCAACCAGGAGAACAGCGTTGATGCCTGCTCGGGTGCGAGTACCCGACTCGCGCAGTCATCGAACTTTGACTCGAGCGTCTGCTTGGAGAACCAGCTGACCGGTTTGCCCTCGGCGAAGGGAACAAATTCTTCAATCACGGAGCCGTCGGACATCGTCGCCGTGACCCGCGCCGCGTGCTCGGCATCGTCAGCCAGATCTGGCGCTATCTCCACCACCATGCGTGACATCAGGTCGCGCACCTCGGGGCGGCTGATCATTCCCTCGTCGAACGTGCCGAGACGCACCTGGCCATCGACCATCGCGCTGGCGACGCAGTACTGCATGGAGAATTTCGCCTGCAGCGGCGTTGTGGGGTTGGAGTGGATCAGTGCGGTCGACGCGAGCTCATTCGTTCCGACGTGCATGCTCGCAATCGTCCCGCCCGCGGCCCGCTCGCGCACTCTGAGCGCGGCAGTAATTGCCGGATGACTGGCGCCACAGGACGGAAATGGCTTGAGTGCAATGCCGTAGTCGAGCAGCAGCTCCCACGTAACGCCCAACTGGCCGATCTGCTCGAGGTCCCGCTCGAGGTCGTTCTGGGAGGTGCGCCGGAAGGCGTCGAAGTAGCCGAACCGAGTCTCGAGGATGTTCTCGGCGGCCGTGAGGCCGTCGCGGGCGAGCAGCACAGCCGCGACGGCACCCTCGGCCGCGCGACCGGAGTGCAACGGTTTGGTCATCGTCCCGAAGTTGGCGCGGAGCCCTCCCGCGGACGAGCCGGCGATCCCCAGAGCCATGGACAGCTGGTGTCGGCTGAGGCCCAATAGCCTTGCCCCGGCGGCGGTGGCTCCGATCGGGCCCATGATGGCAGTCGGGTGCATCGCCAGGTTTCGATCGCCGGGACGAATGCACGCTCCGAGCTTGCCCTCGACCTCCATTCCCACGATGTACGCGGTAAGCAGATCCTCTCCCGAGGCTTCGGTCAACGTTGCCAGGCTGAACAGAGTCGGGAAGATGTGGCTGCTCGGGTGCGTGTATGCGGGATGCGCGGTGTCGTCGTAGTCGAGTGCGTGAGCGGTAGTTCCGTGAAACAGGGCGGCACCGCTGAGGCTTGCGCGCTGTCCGAGACCGATCAGCGCGCATCCCCGATCGGAACGGATCTGGCCCGACTCCTTGAGGTACTCGAAAACGTGCTGTGAGACGGGTTCGGCGAGACCAGCGAGATACACACCGACGAGATCGGTGAGCGAATCCGTTGCACGTTCACGCACCTGCGACGGGATATCGGCGACGGTTATGTCGAGGATGAAATCTTCGATGAGTCGTGTTCGTTCGGTTGCTGATGGCATGGGACAAATCATGAAGCATGGCCACGAAACTGTGAAGATCGAACGAACGACGCGACCGATGATGGCGGCCTCAACTGGCGAATAATTCCCGGTATTCCGGCGCTTCTGCGATTTCGCATCGGATAAATCGATGGTCTGTATTGGTCTACCACAGGCCTCTCCACAGAAGTCCCGGTGATAAATTCAAGCTCATCACCACCCACGAGCCCGGCCTTGTTCGCACTCGTTCACACGGAGTCAGAGAGGACTCACAGATGCCCCACGAAGTCGATGTTCTGGTCGTTGGATGCGGAAATGCCGCACTCTGTTCGGCGCTCGCAGCGCACCAGGCCGGGGCAACGGTCATGACGCTCGAGAAGTCGCCTCGCGACAAACGTGGCGGTAACGGCATCTTCACCGGCGGCCTTGTGCGGTTCGCATACGGCGACATCGATGGAGTACGCACCGTCGTCGATATGACGGACGAAGAAGCCAATCGTTACGACGTTGGCACGTACACCTCCGACGACTTCTTCGAGGATGTCGCTTCGCTCGGAGGGTATCGGGCGGATCCCGACCTGCTCGATACCCTCACCTCATCGAGCCTTGAGACGATGCAGTGGCTTCGTTCTCTCGGCGTTCCGTTCGCTCCGAGCCTCGGCCTGCACGCGTTCCAGGACGGCGACAAGATCGTCTTCCGCGGCAACGCTCCCGTCGAGGTCTCCGGCGGCGGTCTCGGGCTGGTCGAACATCTGGCCAAGACCGCAGAGGCTGCGGGAATCCAAATGGAATACGACGCTCGTGCAACCGCCCTGACGCGATCCGGGGAGCGCTGGGATGTTACGTACCGGCAGGCCGGCATCGAGCACACTGTTTCCGCCGGTGCGGTGGTACTTGCCAGCGGTGGTTTTGAGGCCAATCGTCGGATGCGCGCCCAGTATCTCGGCCCCGGTTGGGATCTCGCCAAGGTGCGCGGATCCGAGTTCAACACCGGTGACGGGCATCGACTCGCCGAGAGCGTTGGCGCCGCGATGGCCGGTCACTGGAGCGGATGCCATGCGACCCCGTGGGACGCGGAGGCTCCCATGACGGGCGACCGCAAGCTCCTGCACGCGTTCACTCGCCACTCCTACATCTTTGGGGTCATGGTCAACGCCGAGGGCGTTCGGTTCGTCGACGAAGGGCAGGATCTGGAGACGCACACCTACGCAAAGTTCGGCCGCGAAATCCTGGCCCAGCCGGGCGCTATCGCCTATCAGATCTTCGATGCGGATGGCTTCGGCCGGCTCAGGAACGAATACGCCTCACGGGGCACCACTCACATCGAGGCACCGACTCTCCCCGAGCTCGCGACAAAGCTCGGACTGGGGGATCGCATGGTCGACACGATCGAGGAGTACAACGCGGCAACCGACAGCTCGCTCGAATTTGACGCCGGAAAGAAAGATGGCAAGTCCACTCGCGGGCTGCCGCTTCCGAAGTCGAACTGGGCGACGCCGGTGGTGAAGGGCCCCTTCCACGCGTACCCCGTCACCTGTGGAATCACCTTCACCTACGGCGGTCTGAAGGTGGATGCCGGCGCCAACGTCATCGACGAATACGGAGATCAGATCAACGGTCTCTTTGCCGCCGGTGAAATTCTCGGCGGGCTTTTCTATCACAACTATCCGACCGCAACCGGTATCACGACCGGCGCAGTTTTCGGCAAGACAGCGGGCACGCACGCCGCCGACCGGGCGTCGACTCATCGCGCCTGAGCGAACATCACGATTCACACAATTGAAGGGAACCAAACATGAATGCACCGACAACGACGGCTGCTGACACCATCCTGAACGTAACGCTCGGGTTGCCGACTGCACCGCGAACCACCAAGCCCCGCAAACTGGGGCAGACGATGGTCATGGATCAGGGCTGGCCGATCAGTTTTGTCTCGGACGTCCTGGACGACTTCGGCGACCAGCTCGACATCGTCAAGCTCTGGGACCCGTTCCTTCGAGTAACCACCTCGCAGGTCGAGAAGCGGATTGAGGTGTACCGCGCGCACGACGTCATCGTGCAGCCCGGAGGGATCTGGATTGAGATGGCGGAACGTCACACAGATACTCTGTCTATCCTTCCGACACTGCGCGACATGGGGTTCAACGCCCTCGAGATCTCGAACACCACATCCACCCACGACGGATTGAAGCGGCGCGAGGACCTGGTCGCGGCTGCGGTCGAACACGGCTTCAAGGTTTTCGGCGAGGTCGGCAAGAAGTTCTTCGACGGCGACGAAACTCGCCTCACCGACGACAACATCGACACCGAGACGACCATTCGCGAATTCCACTCCCTGATCGAAGCGGGTGCCTGGCGCGTGTACTGGGAGGGTCACCTCCTGCGCAAGGTGCTCGGTGACGACCCCGAGTCGATCAAGGCGCACGCGTTCACGGGCGTGCGACAGGTCCGTGAGGTGGTCGAGGAGATCGGACTGGAGAACATTATCTTTGAGGCATCCGGTCTGCGTCCGCGTGCGAACCGCCAGTGGCTGCAGTTCTGGCTCATCCGGCTATTCGGTCCCGAGGTCAACATCGGCAACGCGCGCATCGAAGAGCTCGGCAACCTTGAGGCGCTGCGGATGGGGACGCATCCCATCTTCGACCTGGGATCTGCGGGGAACTACTCCGGAATCTGAGTCGCGCCCGATAGGAGAGGGTCAACGATGACTCTGCTGCAATCGATGGGGAACTTCCTTGAAGAACTCGAATTCAAGGAAGTTGCCCCCGTCGCGCCCGCCGCGAAGCTTCGCCTGCTTGACACCGTCGGATGCATCGTGTTTTCCGCGTCGCTGCCGTACGTCCGCCAGATGTCTCGAGAGTTCGTGACATCATCGGGGCCGTATGGCGTGATGGGTCACGCGGGAGGCACATCCTCCGTCGGCGACTCGGCCTTCCTACACGGATTCATGGTCTATGCCTACGAACTCGCGGGCACTGGCGCGTGGGGTGGCTCGACGGGAAGCATCGTTCCCGCCGCGATCTCGGCAACCCAGTACCTCGCTGCCAGGGACGATAGTCGGATCAGTGGTCGCGACTTCCTGCGAGCGTTCGTCGGAGCCGCGGAGATCCAGATGCGGCTGGCGGAGTGGGTCGGGTTTGCTACCGAGCGGTATGTCGGATGGCACACTCCCGCTTTTCACGGCGCTGTTGGAGCGTCGGCTGTGACGGCCGCGCTCATGGGCCTGGATGCGACAACGTCCGCGCACGCGATGGCGATCGCCGCAGACATGGCCGGCGGTGGCCTCATTCACTCGAGGAACAACAGCAAGCGCGCACACATGGGGCGCACGCCTGCCAGCGGAATCCTCTCGGCCATCCTCGCTCGAGACGGGCTGGAAGGTGGCCTCGACGTACTCGAGGACCCGCGGTGGGGGTATCGGCGCACGCTGCTGTACGGCACGGAATCTCTCACCGATGTTCCCGGGAACCCGCTCGACGGACTTGGCAGCAGGTTCGATGCGCTGTCAAAGGTGTCCGTCAAGTACTATCCGTTCCATTCGGCTGCGCAGTCAATCCTCGACAACATGGCGGAGTTGCATCGGCAGCGACCGGAGCTTACCGTCTCGGACGTTGCATCCATCACGGTCGGGCTCTCCACGTTCATGTTCGAGCACGGAGCAATGCTGAAGCCCGCTGCATCTCTCGCCGACACGAATTTTTCTTTTCCCTACGCGGCCGCGCTCGGCTTTGTATTCGAGCCGCGGCGACTATCTGAAGACGGCGCATCCGCCCGGCTCTTCCTGGACGGCTACTCCAACCCGGATGTCGCATCGCTGCAACAGCGCGTGCGATGCGAGTCGTCCGACGTCCTTGATGCTGAGAACCCATACACGATGGACACAACCCTGCGGGTTGATCTCGTGGACGGCAACACGATCTCAACGCGAACGAGTTTCGGCGAAGCTTCGCGAGCGAGGGGCAAGGGCGCTATTGAGTTTGGCGCGCAGGGCGACGAGGCGATTCTGACCAAGTTCGATAACCTCACCGTGCCTGCGCTCGGCGAGACTCGCGCGCGCGAACTCCGTGAAGCAATTCTCAATCTCGACGCGCTCGAGGACGTCACAGATGTGTGGCGGATCGCGTACGTGGACGTGAAATCGATCTCCACGGGAGACCCGCGATGACGCTGGCACAGGACATTGCCCGGGGCGCTCTCTCGGTGCCTCCGGTCGCCGCATCCCTGCCGTTGGCGGGGATTAAGCGACATCTCGTCGACGCAATCGGGTGTGCCGCGTTCGGAAGCGCGTTGCCGTACGCCTCAGCACTGGTCAGTGATCTGGCGCGACCGACCGGCTTCGGGGTCATCGGGAAAACGGTGCGAATGAGTCCCGGGGATGCCGCATTTCAGTCCGGCGTGTACATCGGTGCGTTCGAGCTGGACACCGCCGGTGCGTTTGTCCACCCCGCTGCAAGCATCGTGCCTGCGGCTCTTGTTGCCGCGCAGATGCGACTCGAGGACGGTGCGGCCGTTTCCGGCGAGGCATTCCTGCGGGCGACGGCCGTTGCTTACGAGATGACCGTGCGAGTGGCCGAGTGGGTTGGGTTCCTCCCCGAGCGTTACATCGGATGGCACACGCCGGCCTTCCACGGTGCGATCGGTGGCGCGCTCGCCGCCGGTCTTCTGCTTGAGCTGGATGAGGTCCACCTCGCGCGCGCGGTCGCATTTGCTGCGGACATGGCCGGCGGTGGCCTGATCCACGCTCGCGGCAACGCGAAACGTTTCCACCAGGCCAGAACCGCACAGACGGGAATCACCAGCGCGCTACTCGCCGCGCGCGGGATCGAGTGCGGCCTCGACGTTCTCGAGGACCCGCGATGGGGATATCGACGCGCCATGACGTATTCGGGCGAGGGTGACGCGCCAACAGACCAGGGCGACCTCGAGGCGGTCACCGCGGGATTTGGTTCGGAATGGCGTGCCTGGGCTCGCCTGGGAATCAAGTACTACCCGTTCCATGCCAGCGGGCAGACCATACTCGACAACGGCGTGGCGCTGCGCGCCGAGGGAATAGCTCGTTCGGAAGACATCGTGTCGGCGACGGTTGGCACGACGACCTTCATCCGCGAGCACGATCAGATGCTCAAACCTGCCACGGGACTGGCCGACGCGAATTTCTCGTTGCCATACGCGGCGGCCGTTGGGTTGGCGTTGGCGCCGGCTCCTCTCAATGCCGAGCGGTCGGACGCGGCGATGTTCGCGACGGCCGTCGATGATCCCGAAGTGCAGCGACTGCAGCGACTTGTGATCCTCGAGGTCGATTCTGAGCTCGACCGGGAGAACAGCTACACAATGGACACCGTCATGACCGTGCGCACGCGCGACGGGCAAACGCATCGTCACCGCACTGACTACGGAAGCCGGGGGCGCAGTGAGGGCGGCGCAGGCGGCGTGCGGTTCGCGGAGCTGGGCGACGACGACATCAGCCGGAAATTCTCCAATCTCGCCGCAGTGGCCTGGGGCGATGAGCACGCGAACAGAGTTCTGGCATCGGTCTTATCGCTGGAACAGGCGAGTTCGGTCGACGAGCTTCTCGACCAACTGCACACCGAATCTCGAACGATTCCGGGCGCGGGCGCAACAAAGACGACGCCATGATCGGCCGGATGAAGCATCGAAAAAGTCGATGCGAAGGTTCGGCTCTTGCTGTAGGAGCCGCTGATGCGCAGCCATAGGCTACCCAAATATCGTGGTCGGTCCCGATCCCACGAAACCTCAATGAGGAGGTGCGAGCAGTGAGCTGGTTCGATCTGTCGCAGGCGTACGACAATGACATGCCGGTCGGCGGCCGCCTCCCGAGTCCGCACTTCGAGCCCGATCAGTTCTCGATGCCCGGCGGTGACGGTCGCATCGCCTACAGCAAACTCGCCTTCGCCAGCCATGTCGGCACCCACGTCGATGCGCCGTGGCACCATCTCGAGGACGGCACCAGGCTTGAGGACCTGGCCCTTGAGTCATTTACCGGAAACGGCGTCGTCGCGCATGTTAACCGCGTGGCCGGTGAAGCCATCCAAATTGACGATGTGCTTGGCGCGGGCAGCGTTCCCGGCCCCGGCGAGATGCTTCTGATTCGTACCGGCTGGGGGCGCTACTTCGAGTCGAAGGATCGCGAACACTACGTCGATGCGCCCTGGCTCTCGAGCGAGCTGATCTCCTGGTGTGTCGAGTCGGGACTGAGGATGGTGGGTACCGACACCTCGACACCCGAAATGCCGGGGTCGCGCCGGACGCCGGAGTACACCATGGAGGCTCACCACCGCCTCCTCGGTGCCGGCGTGCTTGTCGCAGAGAATCTCAATCTCGAAAGTGTCCCTCCTGGGCGCTACGAGATCTTTGCGTTCCCTCTTCGCTTACCCGGAGGAGACGGAGCCCCCGCGAGGATCGTGGCCCGATCGATTAGCAGTCACGACTGATCGCGCCCGCGTTTCGCGCACCGAAGTTCACAATCACGACGAACACTAAAAGGAGATATGTCATGCGATCGAAAATGAAGGTCATAGCAGCCCTAACGATCACGCTCGTTGCCGGAGCGTCGCTCGTCGCCTGCTCGGGTCAGACCAGCACAACCACGACCAGTGGTAGCAGCAATCAGACGTTCACGATCGGGGCGGCGCTGCCCCTGTCGGGTCCGAACATTTCGTTCGGAAAGCTTCTGAGTGATGGTTACGACTCCGCAGTCAAGTACGTAAACAGTGCCGGCATCATCAAGGGCAAGCTGAAGATGGCGTACGGCGATGACCAGTGCCTTCCACAGCCGGCCGTCACCGCAGTTCACCAGCTCGTCGAGGTCAACAATGCTGTTGCCCTCGGAGTGCTATGCAGCAACGCCGTCCAGGCGGTTGCGCCGTACACACTCAGCAACAAGATCCTGACCGTTAATACGAACGGGTCGAGCCCGGATATGGCCGGCGTCAGTAAGAGTGTCGTCAGTCTTGGCCCGCTCCTCACCGGTGAGTTGCCCCTGATGATGAACTACGCGGTCAAGAAACTGAAGGTGAAGAAAGTTGCGGTGATGTACACCGACGAGACACTGGGCCAGTCGGCGGCAAAAGCAGTCAACTCTTTGGCATCGAAGCTTCACTACAAGGTCGTCGCCTCGCTCAACGTATCGGCGCTTGACACCACTGATTTCAGCTCGCAGGTGGCAAAGATCGCCGCTGCCAAGCCGGACGCGGTCTTCGTCGGAATGCTGGGCGCTTCTCAGAGCAACGCCTTCCTGACGAACCTTCGCCAGGCCGGAGTTACCGCGCCCGCGCTGAGCTACGACGGTTTCAACGACCCGACGACCATTGCGCTCGATGCGGCTCAGGGTTCTTACTACGCGCAGCCGAACGTGGATCTGAGCGCGACCGACAAGGTTACGAAGGGATACTTGGCCTCGTATCGCAAGACGCACTCGGCAGATCCCGCTGCGGCTTCCCTGCCCGGCGCCAACGCGGTAATCCTGATCGCGGAAGCAATCGCCGCTCTCCAGAAGTCAGGGACGAAGGTCACCAGCGCGGCGATCCTGAACTACGTGAACTCCGACAAGAAGTTCGATCTGATCGGCGGGAACGCCACGTTCATCTTCCCGGACGCGATTCTGGCGCCCGCGATGAGCATCATCAAGATTGAAAACAAGGCACCGGTGTCGGTGCAGTCGATAACTTCTGCCACGGTGCGGAAGACGATTAGCAACTCCGGCCTGTAGCCGGAAGCAGCGAGAAGGCAAACAGCGAGAATGACAACGCATCTTAGAACGGTCGGCCGACGGTGATACTGCTTCAACTAGCGATCCTCGGAGCCGGAACTGGTGCGCTACTTGGGCTGCCCGCAGTGGGGTTCGGCTTGATCCTCCGGGTAACGCGGATCTTCCACGTTGCTCACGGCGCGGTGTTCCTTCTCACGGCGGAGACGTACTACTACGCGGTGACCACCTGGCACTTCGGAGTACCTCTTGCCATCCTCGCCTGTCTCGTTGTTTCGGTGGGCGGTGGGATACTCATCTATCTCATCGCCTACCGGCCACTCATTAGGGGACGGCTGTCCTTTCTCGTCGGATTCGTCGCGTCGCTCGGCGTGCTGACGGTCATCACGAACGTCCTGTCCATTGTGAACGGCGGCGGATTCCTCTCGTTCCCTTCCGGGGTACTTACCACCCAGCGTCTTTCTCTTGGGGGTTTGCAAATTCCGGTCGGGGACATCGTCGGAGTTGTTCTCGGCGTTCTCATCATCGTCGGTCTACAACTCTGGCTCAGTCGCACCCTGAGCGGACGCACGATCCGAGCAATCAGTGATGACCGGGATCTCGCGGCCGTGTATTCCGTGCGTACAACCGCGCACGACATTGTGACGATGGCGGTCGGGTCCGCGCTACTAGTGCCCGCGGCGATCATCATTCCGTCGCTCAACGGCGTTGACGGATCGGCTGCACTGACGGTGGGCACGTTCGCGTTCACCGCAACGATCATCGGTGGGGTCACCAGCCCGGTTGGAACATTTGTGAGCGCGGTCGTGCTCGGAATTATCGAGAGCGTGAGTGTCCAGTGGCTCCCGGCCAGCTGGTCGCAGGCGGTGGGGCTGGGAATCATGGTCATCGTTCTCCTAACCCGCCCGGGTGGCCTGTTCAGCAGAAATGCCGGCCAAAGTGTCCTCGCCGAAAGGAGTTCCTGAAATGGCTCTCGCTTACTGGGAAAACATCCTGATCTTCGCGCTGATCGCGATCACCCTCGCAAGCGCGCTGAATATCCCAATGGGGCTCGGAGGGATGTACGTCGCCGGAATGGGCGCGCTATACGGCGTTGGTGCCTACACGACTGCGCTCGTGGCCGGCCATGTCAGCAGCTCGTTATTCGTTACCGCGATTGCGGCGATCATCCTGGCTGCGGCCGCAGGAGCGATCTTTATCATTCCCGCGGTGAGAGCGAGATACGAATATTTCATGGTCGCCTCGCTTGGTTTGCAATACGTGGCGAGCACCGTGTTCGTGAACTCGGCATTCGTCGGCGGTACAAACGGCCTGACCGGCTTTCCGGCGCCGACCGTCTTCGGTGCGACACTTTCGACCCCCAACGATTTCCTCATCTTCGCTGCCATCGCTGCGATCATTTCGGTCGGCACCGTCGCTTTGCTGCGATCGAGCCCGGTCGGACGGCGAATGCGTGCGGTGCGAGACGATGAACGCGCCGCCGAGTCACTCGCCGTCAGTCCGTTGTCGGCCCGCTCGCTTTCCCTTATTATCGGGGGTGCGCTTGCGGGGCTGGCGGGCTGCGTATATGCCTACTACGTCGGATTCATCAATCCAGACAGCTTCGATTTCCAGCAGTCCGTTCTCGTCTTCACCATGGTGATCCTCGGCGGCGCGGGTACGGTGTGGGGCCCGGTGGTTGGCGCAGTCATCATCAGTGCCTTGCCGCCGGCCCTCACGTTCCTGAACTTTGTCCCTCCGGCGGATCAGGCGTCGCTCGGTCAGATCATCTACGGCGTGCTTCTCGTCGCGATGGTCATCTTCCGCCCCGAAGGATTGATTTCGGATACATCGAGGTTTGGCCGGAAGAACCCCGGTCGACAGGAGCAGCTCAAATGACCGATGGCACGACAACGCTGGGCGACCCCGCTGGCGGAGATGTCGTCATCGAGTCGGTGAGCAAATCGTTCGGCGGTCTTCAGGCACTTCGCAATGTGAGTCTCACGGCCAAAGAGTCACACGTGACCGCACTCATCGGTCCGAACGGTGCAGGCAAGACAACGCTGTTCAATGTCATTTCGGGCGCGCTGGCTCCGGATACGGGAACGATTCGACTTGGCAGCCTGGAGATCCAGGGGATGCCGCTGCGGCGAGTGGCGGCTCGCGGCCTCGTAAGGTCATTTCAAGAGGTACGCGTGTTCTCGCGATTGACGGCACGGGAGAACATAGAGGTAGCTCGCGAGTCATCAGAGCATCGAAAAGACAAGCGGACATCGAGCGCGACCAGGCGGTCAGTGCCCGAGATACTCGAGCTCCTCGGCCTTCCGGCCGGGGGACTCTTGCCGGCAAGCAGGATGTCATACGCCGAGCAAAAATTCGTTTCGCTCGGTCGCATGCTGGCCTTCGATCCCGACGTGTTTCTTCTGGACGAGCCGTCGTCCGGGCTCGACGCGAATTCTGCGGCGCACTTCATCCGCCTGATCGAACAGCTGCGCACCGACGGGAAGACCGTTGTCATCGTTGAACACAACCTGGATCTGGTGCGTGCTCTGGCAGACGAAATCGCGTTCCTTCACATGGGCGAGCTACTGATCACGGGCAAGCCCGAGGATGTGCTCAAGGACCCGAGGATGCAGGAAACCTACCTAGGGGGGCAATTCGCATGAGCATTGCAGCGCTTCGCTCAGTAGACGTACGAATCGGTAGCCTTCCCGTGCTGCGTTCCGTTGATCTTGAGTTGCGCCCCGGTGTCATTACCGGGCTGATCGGACACAATGGCGCAGGAAAATCGACACTGCTTCGCACGTTGGCGGGACTCATAAACCCTCGTGCCGGGTCCATTGAATACGATCGAGATAAGGTCAGCGCCCGACGCAACCGCGTACCTGCGGGGCTGGCGTTTGTGCCGCAGGGTCGCGGGATCTTCGGCTATCTGTCGGTCTTCGAGAATCTCGAACTCGGTTTGAACGCCGGCGCAGGAGTTCGGCTGAACTCCGAGGAGGGACGCCAGCGGTTAGCGACAGTTATCGAGTACGTGCCCATGTTGGCGCAATTTCTCGAACGGCGAACCGGGGAACTCTCGGGTGGCCAACAGAGCCTTGTCGCGATCAGTCGGGCACTCCTGCTTCAACCCCACGTCATCCTTCTGGACGAGCCATCTACTGGTCTCGCTCCGGTTATCGTCGACCAGATCATGAACCTCGTCGAGCGCGTCACGCGCGAGGAGTCGACGTCGGTGCTGTTGGTCGAGCAGAACATTCCATACGTTATGAAGACCGTCGACGACGTGTACGTCCTGAAGAATGGAGCGATCGTCGCCCATGATGCACCGACGGCGTTCACCGACGTGGATGCGCTGATGTCCCTGTTCTGACCTTCGGCTCCTGCGCTAGCCGACCAGCACCGAAGTCGTAGAGGCGCGCCCATTCTGGCCGGATCGCAATGCGCGCCATCTGCCTGTCGATGCGGCGTACCTCATGCTCGAACCCGGCCAGGTGCGTCGCGTCAAGGCATACTGGGCGGATGGCACTTCGAACATCCGAACTCGATTTCGAGGACGACCGCGTCAAGGTGAACCGGCTCACGTTTGCGGCAAAGGGCGACGAAACCGGCATTCACGTGCACGACTTCGACTACCTCGTTGTTCCGATTTCGGGCGGCGACCTCGTCGTCACCGCAGCTGACGGCAGCATCCGCAACCTGCATCAGGAACCCGGGGTGAGCTACACCGGTGTTATCGGCACGACGCATAATGTGTCGAGCGCGTCCGATAAGCCCGTCGTTTTCATCGAGATCGAATTCAAATCGGTTTAGCGCGAACGATAACTCTCCAGTTATGGCGTTGCCGCACTTCGTCTTGGACTGCTCATCACCCGGATGAAACCATGAGGACAGTCCAGCACCACATAAGACGATGGAGCCCCAATGCTTACTCGAACAGGAAGACACAGCAATTTCAAACGGGCGGCGCTCGCATCCGCAACCGGCCTGGCTGTTGCGATTGCGCTAGCAGCCTGCGCGCCCGGCTCGGGAAGTTCCGGGGGTTCATCGGGGAGCCAGCCCGTCACGACCAAGTTCGACACCAGCAAACCAGTAACCATCACCGTGGACGACGGGTGGGGTACTACCGGCACCGGCGCAACCTTCGCCAACGTGATCAAGCGCTTTGAGAAGAAATACCCGAACGTCACCATCAAGCGACTCACGACGGACTACAACAGCTACGCGAACTCAATCAACCTGAAGGTCGCATCCAACGATCCGCCGGACGTGCTCATGCTCGAGACGGCAGGATACGGCCAGGGCTTTTACAACTTTGTGAAGGCGGGCGACCTTCTACCGCTGGACGCATACGCGAAGGCATACAACTGGGATGCGCGATTCGGCGGATCGGCCAAGCTCGACGTCTTCAAAGTCGACAAGAGTAAAGGCGACCTGTGGGGAAGCGGTGCTCTCTACGGGCTTCCCGAACAGACCAGCATGATCGGTGTCTTTTACAACAAGAAGCTCATGGACAAAGCCGGTGTGACGAGCATCCCGACTACTTTCGACCAGTTCGAAAGTTCGCTCGCAGCGGCCAAGTCGAAGGGCATTGTCGGCATCGAGGAATCCAGCACATACATCCACACCGAGATGGCGCTGTGGGACTCGTTCTCAACCAGCGCTGCATCGGTCAACAACTGGATCTATGGTGCGTCAGGCTCCTTCTCGGCTCCGGCCAACGTGAAGGCCGCCAAGACCATTCAGGATTGGCAGACGGCCGGATACTTCGAGCCTGGCGCGTCCGGTGAATCGGATTCGGATGCCGCATCCGCCTTCTTCGCAGGGAAGTCGATGTACTACATCGAAGGAAGCTGGAACTCGGGCAGCGCGGATACCACCTTTGGTGCGAACGGCGGGGTCTTCCAGCTTCCGTCGGTGTCGCCCCAGTCGCCGGTGGGCGGCGGGCGGTCGACTCCCCTCGTCATCAGCGCCAAGTCGAAGCACCAGGCGGTGGATGCAGCGTTCCTGAACTACTTCGTCAGCGCGGAGAACACCGACTACCTGTTCACGCAGGGATGGGGCGTTCCCGGTGCACTGGTGTCGAGCGGCACACAGGCGACCGGCCCAACCTCCCAGACGGTGCTTGACGACATCACGAAGATCAACTCGGCATCCGGCCCGGGGACGACGCCGTTCCTCGACTGGGCATCGCCAACCTTCGGGACAGCGCTCCCGGCGGCGTTGCAGTCAATGGCTTCAGGGAAGACAACTCCCCAGTCATTTACGGGGACAATTCAAAGCAGCTGGATTGACTTCCAGAAGCAGAGAAAATCGTAAGAACTGTGACGGCAAACACTTCGGTGGTCTCGGCCGGCGAGCATGGTGGGACAGCCGCCTCTCGCCGGTCGCGGCGTCCGCGGGGAATGCGGCAGCCCGAGGGCCTCCTCTACGTTCTTCCACCACTGGCCCTGTTCACGCTCGTCATCCTTGTTCCCATCGGCTATGGAGTTTGGATCTCGCTGTGGAACTGGGACGGCGTCAGCCAGGCCAAGTTCGTCGGCCTCGGCAACTACATCGACGCGCTTACCGACCCGACAGTCGCGTCCGCAGCGTTCCACTCGATCGTGCTCGTTGCTTTCTACTCCGCCATCCCGATCTGCATCGGCCTCGTACTCACGGGGATCATTGCCCGCCACCCGCTTCGACTCATGGGTATGTGGCGAGTGTTTCTGTTCCTGCCGCAGGTGCTGTCGGTCGTCGTCGTCGGAGTTGCCTGGCAGTGGTTACTGCAGTCGGATGGTCCGCTCAACGAACTGCTGCGACTCATCGGTCTCGGTGACCTCACGCGAGTCTGGCTTGGAGACTTCACCTGGGCGCTTCCCTCAGAGGGCGCCATCGGAACGTGGTTGATGTCCGGCCTGTGCATGGTGCTCTTCCTGTCCGGCGCGCAGCACATCGATACCGAACTCTATGACGCGGCCGCGATAGATGGTGCCGGCGCCATTCGCGAATTCTTCACCGTCACAGTGCCCGGCCTGCGTCGTGTCATTGTCGTGGCGGCCATCCTGACCTTCGCCGTTTCGCTCAATAACTTCGCGCTCATCTGGGTTACAACGCAGGGTGGCCCTGGCAACCAGACCCAGGTCGCGTCTACCCTCATCTACACTCGCGCATTCGTACTGGAGGAGCTGGGAGCGGCGTCCGCGCTGGCTGTGATTCTTGGCATCATCGTGCTCGCCATTTCCGCGGCCATCTCACGTTTGTCGAGCGACTCATGAGAATGTCTCCCGCGCACGCCGCCATTCGCTATGTCTTTCTCGCGGTCGTTTCTGCGCTGACCATCGTTCCGTTGCTCGTTGTCGGCATCACGGCATTCAATGCACCCGGCACCCCAATCGCCGGCGTCGAGTTTCCCCGGCACTTCACGCTCAGCGCCTTTGCCAGCGCCTGGAACGCGGGCAACTTTGCTTCCGCCTTTACCTCTGGCGGGCTGGTGACGATCGTCGTCGTGGTGATTGTGACTGCTGGTTCGATCAGCGCTGGATATGCGTTCGGCACAATGCGATTCCGCGGGTCTCGCGTACTGTTTTACGTCTTTCTTGCTGGCATCGTCGTCCCGTACGTCGTGTTGGTTGTGCCGATCTACCTGGAATTCCAGAGTTTCAATCTGCTCGGGACCTTTTGGGGGCTAATTCTTCCGGAGTCCGGCCTCTACCTGGCCTTCGGGGTCTTTTGGATGCAGGCATTCTTCGCGTCCCTTCCCACCTCGCTCATCGAGGCGGCGCGTATCGACGGCGCTTCGTCGTTGCGGATCCTCCTGCAGATACTGCTTCCACTCGGGCGACCGGCGGTCACCACCCTGGTCATGCTGACCTTCCTCTCGTCGTGGAATGAATATCTTGTCCCTCTCGTGATGGGGGGAGGCGGGGGAATCCAAACCGTGTCACTGGGGCTCGCCAGCTTTCAGGGCCAGCATCTGACCGACGTGCCGTCGCTCGCCGCGGCATCGATCATCGTCGCCGGTCCGGCCGTACTGATCTACGTTCTGACGCAGCGCTCGTTCTTCAGCGGGCTCCTGCAGGGCGCCGTGAAGTAGGTTTCAGGCCATCAGGCGTCGACTGACCTGCCTCGCAATGTTCTCAATCACGCTCAGTTCGCCGCGGTCGTCGTCGGAGCGGCGGACGAACATCAGGGGCACTCGGGCGTCCTCGTCGTCGAGGTCGACGAAGCGCACCTCGGGACGCTGGATCGTCGCTGTCGACTTCGGTAGCAGGCTGAAGGTCTGATTGTCATCGAGTAGGTACGATCGCGGCGTGATGTGGCGAAATTGCTTCACCTCGGGCAACTCGAGACCGGCACGCGCACAGATGTCGAGGATGAGGTCGTAGTACTCCGGCGCACTGTCTCGTGGCCAGATGAGCAGGGCCGACCCCGCAAGGTCGGCCAGTCGAACCGATGTCGCGGATGCGAGACGGTGGCTCGCCGCGACCGCGACGCACAGGCGCTCATCCGCGAGTTGGCTGAGTAGAAGCCCCTGGTCCGGGGATGGCGAGTGGGCGAATCCGACGTCATAGCGCCCGGAGATCACGCCGGGTCCAACGTCTCCCGTGTCGACCTCGCTCTCCTCAACGATGAGAGAGAGCTTCTCTCGTTCGAGAGCAGGCAGTAACGCTGGCATGAGCTGGTTGCCCATGCTCGGGCTGTACGCCAGTCGCACCACGGTTCGATCACCCGCGGCGATTGCCTGCGCCGAGCTAATCCCGTGATCAAGTGTCGACAGAGCGGATTCGACGCTTCGAAGCAGTTCTTCGCCCGCGGGCGTCAACGAGAGTCCCTTCGAGCCGCGTTCGAACAGGATGACCCCGATCTCGCGCTCGAGTCTGCGAATATCCTGCGACAGCGCGGGCTGTGACACGTAGAGCCGCGCTGCTGCGCGCCCAACATGACCCTCGTGACTCACGACGACGAATGCGCGCAACAGCCGGAGGGTGAGGTTCACCGGCGAGACCTCGCTCATCGATTGATGCTAACAGTCGCCGAAAACGAGCATCCTGAGCGGCGCGATGGCTCAGCCGAGCGCGAGCGCGATCTCGCCGCCCAGCGTCACGTTCCCGCGGTACACGGCGATGTTGACCGCAAGGCTCTGCCCACTCGTCGCCCGCTGAATGTAATCGAGCAGGTACGGAGTCGTCGCATTGCCGGCGACTCCAGCGACCTCTGCGGCCTTCCATGCCTCGGCGAGGATGCGCGTATGCAGCTCCGGGGGCAACTGCTGGTCTTCGGCAATCGGATTCGCGATGAGCACAGCGGAGTTGATGCCGAACGCATCCTGCGCCGACAGAATCTCGGCGGCTTCGGCGGGGGAGTTCACCGAGTACTCGATCGTTGAGCCAGACTCCCGCACGTAGAAGCCCGGGTAGCTCGTTGTGCGGTAGCCCGCGACGGTCACGCTGAGGGTCTCGAGCCGCTCGAGGGTTGCCGGGATGTCCAGGATTGACTTCACCCCGGCGCTCACCAGCAGAATCGGTGTTTCGGCGAGGATGCTCAAGTCCGCGGACTCATCAAACGACTCACTCGCGCCGTGATGTACGCCACCGAGGCCGCCCGTTGAGAATACGCGGATGGCTGCGTGGTGCGCGAGAAACGCGGTTGCGGCAACGGTGGTGCCCCCGCTGAGCCGTTTCGCGGCGGCGATCGGCAGGTCGCGCCGGCTGACCTTGACCACGGCATCCTCGGTCGAGAGGTCGCGGATCTCGTCGGTGCTCATTCCGATCACCGCGACGCCAGCGATAATTCCGATGGTCGCGGGCACGACCCCGCGGTCGCGAAGGATCGTCTCAGCATCGAGAGCGACTTCGAGGTTGATCGGACGTGGCAGGCCGTGGGTGAAGATGGTCGACTCGAGCGCGACGACCGGCTGGCCGGCATGGACCGCCTGGGCAACTTCGGCGGAAACGCGGATGGGGTTGTGTGGTGCAGAGGTCATGGAGGCTCCTGGTTGGCGGACGAACGGGGGTCAGTGTGACAGCGTGCCGACGAGGTTTCGTGGCAGGTCGATGGCGTCGAGTTCCGAGGAGGTCCCGGGCACGCAGGAGACCAGGAAGCAGGTGCTCGCTCCCGCCGAGCGAGTCAGATCGACCAACGGGTTGTCCCGCAATTTCAGGCGTAGTCCCGCTTCGCGGGCCAGCTCGGCCGCCTCGTATGCGATGCCCTTGCTGCCAACGGGGAGAATTTCGTGCACGGGACGCAGTTGCAGGGCCTGGATGACGTGTTTGGCCGTGGCGATCCCGTCAACCCCTTCCGAATACTCGTCCCCGGAAAGCCCTGAACGCCGCCGGCCAATCGCCCAGATTTCGTCGCGGTCCTGCGTGCGGCCGACCCGCAGCTGGACGGTCTCGATGATCCCGAGCACAGTGACACCGACCCCGGTCTGGACGGTCGGCATGTTCGACTCGTCAGATCCCGTGATCAGAACGTCGACGGATGTCTCATCCAGGAGCTGACGGATGCCGCGCAGCACCCCGCGTCCGGTGGTCGCAAGATCGACGCCCAGATTGTTGACCAGCAGGAATGGCTGAGCGCCGCACGCGAGGACCTCCATGAGCGGCACTTTCGCCGCGCTGTAGCCGGTGATCTCGGGTTTCTGTTTCAGGAAGTCCCCGGGCTTATCTCCCGTTGCGGCATTCGAATCCGCTGCAATCACGATTGATTTGTTCCCGAGCTCGGCCACAACAAGGTCTCGAGCCCGCCGAACCCGCATACCGTGGCCGGCCCACGTCGACAATCCAATAAGGGCATTCAGTTCCGGGTCGCCAGGATGCAGCATGTGTGATTGTAATTCGATGAGGCCGTTCCCATCACCGCGAGGCCACGGATGCGGCACCCAACTCGGACGGGCTGATGACTCCGTTGTCGGTGAGGTATGCCGTCACGAGGTTCGCCGGTGTCACCTCGAAGAACTGGTTGACGACCTTCACGCGAGCCGATACGGCGAGCTCCCACCCTTCGTGCATCTCCTCCGGCGGCCGTTGCTCCATCTCGACATCGCTGGATGGGCCGGAATAGAGCTTGGACAGCTCGGTGACGACGTACAGCGGAATCCCGATGAACTGGCAAGCGAGGGCCAGCGGCAACGTGCCCGTCTTGTTCGCAAACGAGCCATCCGCAAACAGGGCATCGGCTCCAACGATCGCGAGATCGGCGTGTGCCGCGGCGATGGCCACTCCGGCATCGCTGTAACTCACGAACTCGACCGGCAACTCATCCAAGGCGGCAACCACGCGTCTCGACTCACGATACGGCCGGGATTCCGTAAACAGGTAGGTGAGGTCCGAATTCGTTTCGGCCGCGCGACGCAGGATCTGGATGAGCGATCCGCTATATGAGTGAAACAGCACCGTCGACCCCGCGGGGATGAACTTCTCCGCATGGTCGGCGATCGACGCGATCGCCGCCTCGGAGTCAGCGATGAAGGTCTTCATCGCGGAAATCACTCCGAGACGTCCCCGCGTGGCAACCGCAGTCAATGCGAGGTCGGAGACCGTTCGAACGCTCGTCATCGATGGCTTTGTAGCGATCAGCCAATCGGTGGTCTCGGTGAGCGTGCGGTCAAGACGATCACCCACGAGTTCGGGGTTTGCCGTCAGCGTGAGCAGGATGACCTCCGCCGCGGCCCGGCCGAAGGCGCTGCCGCCCGGAACAGTGTTGTCGGCGATCGCTGTTCGAAGCTCGGTAAGGCGGTCCATGACTTTACTTTTTCAGGTCGATCCGGGCCCGTCCAAGACGAAGTCGCGCAGGTCGATAAGGGAAGAGTTATCTCGCACGCGGCGAGAACGTCTTCAGCAGCAGTGCGACGAACCGTTCGGGAGCAGCGCCGAGCGCAACACGAGCATTGGCGGGTTTGCCGCTTCGATGGTGCACATCGATGACGCTGCGCCCAACGGTCAGGTCCCCGGTTGTCTCCACGTCAACGTGCAGTCGCGCGAGTTCGACCACGCCGTCGTCAAGCAGCAGGGCGACGCAGAGCGCGTCGTGTACCGGAGCGGTTCCCCGATGCTCCATTGGCTGGCTCGCGTCGTGCGCATGAATTCGCTGCTCGATGACCATGGCGGTTGCGTCCCCGGCCGGTGTTCCGAGTCCTCGCAGCGCAGCGCAATCGGCGAGGCTCACGAGCGCGCGATGGGTCGCGTCCAATGGAACGATGACCAGGTCGCGGAAGCCCGCTCCGACCACGATCTTTGCCGCCTCTGGATCCGCCCAGAAGTTGAACTCGGCTGACGGGGTGACATTGCCGATCGCGTGCCCACCGCCCATCACGATGAGAGTTGCGACGCCCGCAACGAAATCCGGATCGCGTTCAACACAGGCAGCAATGTTCGTGAGGGGTCCGGTCGCAACCAGCGTGACTGCCCGATCGGCTTTAGCACCCGCTCGCACCTTCCGGCACAGGTACTCGACCGCGTCCTCCGGCTGGCGTTCGCCGCCCGATGGCGGTAGGTCCAGATAGGTCCCGTGCATCGGGAACGTCATGTTCTTGTCGCGAGGCACCGGGAAATCGTCTCGGTGCAGCGGATGCCGCGCGCCCTCGTATACGGCGACATCGGCCCGATCGATGTGCGAGAGAACGCGCAGCGTGTTCTCGGTGACGACCTCGGTTGGGACATTGCCGTTCACCGTCGTGACCGCGAGCAGGTTTATCCGCGGGCTCAGAGCGGCGAGCATGATCGCGACCGCGTCATCCGTTCCGGTATCACAGTCGAGGATGACGTCGATGGGCTGGGGCACACGTCATCGTCGCACGCCCCGCTCGCGACGGCCAAACCTTGACGGTCACTACACCCGAGAGGACCATGGCAATCGTGGACATGAAACTTGAGGTTGTGGTGCTGCCCGTCTCGGACACGGATCGGGCCAAGGAGTTCTACCTGTCCCTGGGCTGGCGACTCGACGCCGACTTTCCCGGCACGGACGGCTTTCGTGTCGTCCAACTGACTCCTCCGGGTTCCGCCTGTTCGATCATCTTCGGCGACAGGGTGACCGGGTCACAACCGGGGTCATACGAGGGCCTCCAGCTCGTAGTCGACGACATCGACGCGGCGCGCGCCGAGCTGGTGTCCAAGGGCGTCCAGGCGAGCGACGTCTTCCACGACGCTGGCGGGGTCTTCCATCATGCGGGAGCCGACTCGCGGGCATCCGGTCCGGCGCCGGAGCACAAGAGTTACGGTTCGTTCGTCTCATTCCCCGATCCGGACGGCAACACCTGGTTTCTCCAGGAAGTCACAACGCGCCTACCCGGACGAGAGTAAGAGGAGCCGCGGATGTCTGCGACCTACGAATCCGCGGCCGCCCTGGCCGAGGCGCTGCGCCGAGCAGGAGACTCGGTCATAGCCAAATCTCTCGCTTAGCGGAAGTAGTACCCGGCGGCGAGGTCTTCGATCAGGGTCGGATGCGTGGGCTTCCAGCCGAACGTCGCCTGCGTGATCTCGCTCGATGCCGTCGAGTCGATGCTGAGGAATCGCCCCAGCCAGCCGAAGTGATCGACCGCGTCCGCGGCAGCGATCTCGGTGACGGGCAGGTCGAGGCCGCGACCGATGACGTCTGCCACGTCTCGCAGTGACACGGCCGGCTCGCCGATCGCGTGCAGGATCGTATTCCCCGGAGCATCCCGAAGCGCGATGCAGAACAGGTGCGCGGCGTCGAGTCGATGCACCGCCGGCCAGCGGGCGTCGCCGATGTATCCGGCGCTCCCCTTCTCCCGGTCGATGCCCACGAGGGCAGCGATGAATCCGTGATCGCCTTCCCCGTGCACAGTCGGGGCGAGACGAACAGCGGCGGAACGGATGCCCCGGTCCGCGAACGCGAGCAGAGTCGCTTCGGTACGCAGGCGCGGCGTCGGCGCGGTCGCCGGGTCAGGACGGTCGGTCTCGATGGACACCGCGCCGAGGATCCCGGATGCGATCACGAGGGGCTTGCCGCTGCCCTCGAGCAGGTCACCGAAGAGGTTGACCGCCTCGGCATCGACTGCTGCTGCCTCCTCCATGATGCTGAAGTCGTGGATGTATGCCGCGTGAACGATGCCGTCGATGCCGTCCGCGCCGGCACGCAGGCTGTCGAGGTCGGTGATGTCGCCGCGCTGAACCGTCGCTCCCGCAGCCTCGACGGCCGCGGCCGACGCATCCGAGCGTGCCAGCCCGACCACCTCGTGCCCCGACTGGATCAACTCCGCCGTGACGGCGGAGCCGATCCATCCCGATGCACCGGTAACGAAGTAACGCATGATTTCTCCTCAATGTCAGTGACTGACATCGACGATACACCTAATGTCAGTCACTGTCATCCGCTACGATGCTTCCATGAGCCGATGGGAGCCGGATGCACGCGGCCGCATCGCGCTCGCCGCAATGGAGCTCTACTCCGAGCGCGGCTTCGACCAGACCACGGTCGCCGAGATCGCTGAGCGTGCCGGACTCACCGAGCGCACATTCTTTCGCCACTTCGCTGACAAGCGCGAGGTTCTTTTCGCCGGTCAGGAGCCGTTTCGGGACTTGTTCATCCCGGCGGTCGTTGCCGCACCCGCCGATGCGACACCGCTCCAGGCCGTTGCCGCCGGCCTCTATGCCGTCGCGGACGACTTCGAGCCGCGGCTGCCGTGGTCGCGCCAGCGGCAGGGAGTTATCGCAGCGAACCCGGGGCTTCAGGAACGGGAACTCATCAAACTCGCCGGCCTCGGTGACGCCATCGCCGCAGCCCTCCGTGGGCGCGGCGTGACTGAGCCGGTCGCGAGTCTCACCGCCCAGTCCGGACTCGCGGTATTTCACGTTGCATTTGCTTTGTGGGTGGCACCCGACAACACTCGCCCGTTGCGAGAGCTCATCGGGGACTCACTGGCGGCGCTCAAGTCAGTCACGGCCGGCGACTAGCACGATGGCAAACAATTCCGTCTAGTTCAGCAAATTCAAAATCTCAACGGCTACCACGTTCAGGTTTAGCGCCTAGCGTTGACTAGATGAGTGGAACTCCGACTCAGAATCGTCCTGCGAGACCAGGCGCGGCCGAAGAGTCGGTCTTCGCCGCTTTCGATGAGCCCGTTGACGCTCAGCCGGTACCCGATCACGGTCGACTCGCCAACACCGCGGCGGCGCTGACCGGCCTGATCGTGTTCAGCGTGATTGCCGGTCTTCTCGCCGCGCTCGCGATTACCCCGGGCATCGCCGTTGTGCAGATGACGACGGTCGCGTCGACGGACGTGTTCACGAGCCTGCCGTCATACATCGACGTCGGTCGTCTACCGCAGCGCAACCGAATTTTTGCCAACGGCCCGTCCGGTCCAGTCCAGATTGCGACCGTGTACGACCAGAACCGTGAGGAGGCATCCTGGTCCCAGGTGTCCCCATTTCTCAAGGATGCCGCGGTCGACGCCGAGGACAAGGACTTCTATTCGCACGGCGGAGTGGATGTACCGTCCCTGATTCGCGCCGCGCTTGGCAACTTCAACTCGGGTTCCATCCAAAGTGGTGCGTCCACCATCGCCATGCAGGTCGTGCGCAACGTGCAGGTGCAGGATGCCCTGCAACTGAAGACCGCGGCGGAACAGGCGAAGGCGTACAAGGCCGCGACAACCGATTCGGTCGCTCGCAAGCTCAAGGAGATGAAGCTCGCGATCGGCCTCGAGAAGTCGTACTCGAAGAACGACGTGCTGCTCGCTTACCTGAACATCGCGAACTTCGGCAAGGCGAACTACGGCGTCGAGGCTGCAGCGCAGGCGTATTTCTCGACCAACGCCGCCGACGTGACTCCGGCTCAGGCGGCCAGCATCATCGCGATCGTGCAGTCGCCAACTGCAAGAAATCTCGGTAGCGCGAAAAACTACCAGGCGAACGAGACACGTCGCGACTTCATCCTGAAGCAGATGTACGCCGACGGGGACATCTCCAAGGCGCAGCTCGCCACAGCACTCGCGACCAAGGTCGACGCAAGCTTCGTGCATCCATCCGTCGTTTCGGACAGCTGCCTCGAGGCGCCACTCGCCGACCGCTGGATGTGCGACTACGTCGTACACGACGTGCCAACCATCACAGCGCTCGGCAGCAGCAAGGCGCAGCGCGAGAAGAACTGGAAGCTCGGCGGGTATGACATTTACACCACGCTGAACACCAGCATGCAGGCGGTGGCGACGAACACGCTTCACCACTATGTGCCCAATAGCGAGACGCAGTTCCAATTGGGTGGTGCGGTGTCGACGGTGCAACCGGGGACGGGCGACATCCTCGTGATGGCCGAAAACAAGGACTACAACAACACCCTCGCGGGCGGAGGACGAACGACGACCGCCGTCAACTTCAATACCGATGAGGACAAGGGCGGAGCGGTCGGCTTCCAGCCCGGATCCTCATACAAGCTGTTTACCCTTATCGACTGGCTCGAAAATGGCAAGGGACTCAACTCGGTATTCAACGCCAGTGTCCGATCGATTCCGATGACCAAGTTCAAGGACTCGTGTGGCGCGATCGGCGGTCCCCCGTACACCTTCACCAACGATGAGAACGAACAGGGCGGATGGACCGTCATGCGCGCGACAGCCCAGTCGGTCAACTCGGTCTTCCTGCAGATGGCGGCATCCCTCGATCTGTGCGATATCAAGAACATCGCAATGTCGCTCGGTGTCCACAACGCGAACGGGTCGCCACTCAGCACGCTGCCGTCTTGTGTCATCGGTGGATGCAACAACACGATCGCCCCGCTGACGATGGCGGCCGCCTACGCGGCGATCGCCGACAAGGGCTGGTACTGTTCGCCCGTCGCTGTGGCCAAGATTATCGGTCCCGGCGGTAAGAATCTTGGCGGCGAAAATGCCAACTGCCACCAGGCGATCCCGGCTAACATCGCGAACACGGCGGCGACGGCTCTGCAGGGCGTCATGAAGGCGGGCGGAACCGGGGTCACCGCGAACCCCAACGACGGCACCCCGTTCATGGGTAAGACCGGAACGACGAACGATGCCGAGCAGACCTGGATCGTGTCGTCATCCACCAAAGCCGCGACGGCGGTATGGATCGGGAACATCTCGGGCGCGCAGAACCTGCGCAGCGCGTATGTCGGCGGCATCCAGGCTGCGGTGCTTCGGCACGTGGTGTTCAGGACGGTGATGTCATACGTCGACGCGCGGCTCGGGCGCGGAGCTGCGTTCCCGCCGCCGGATCCCGCGCTGCTCAAGTCGAGCCCGACGGGATACTTCGCGACGCCGCCACCGAAACCGAAGCCACACCCGGCGCCCGGACCGACTCCCGTGCCGACACCGCCGGCTCCGGGCGGTTAGGGGTCTCGTTCTAGTGCTCGCCGAGTTCGTCGATTCGCCGCATGGCAACGTCGCGAAGACCGTCGACTCCGCGCCCGGCCGTGAGTTCGACAAGCACGGTCGCGAGCGCGCGGACCGCCTCGAGCAGGTCGTCGCGCGCAAGGGAGGTCGGCAGCGTCGCATCCATCCCGGCCTCAGTGGCTAGCCCGGCGTTCTGCACGCTGACGGCACCGAAGGCGGGATACGGGATGCCTCGATCGGATGCGAACAATTGCCAGCCGAGATCTCTTGCCTCGGTGAGCGACTGAACCGCTCGCCATCCGGCTCCTCGTGACGCGTGCCTGGCGGCGTCTCCGAGACTGATCCAGGCGACGAACGACCACTCTCGAAGCGTGCGGGGATCCGGATCGAACTCCGATGTCGGCCGCAGCGCCAGCAGTCGGCCCGACTTGTCGACCAGCGCGAGCGACTGCGGAGCGAGCCCGCGGCTCTGTTCTGCGCGCGAAACGACGAGCGAGAGCTGTCGCCCATCCCGGTATTGAACGATCAGATGGTCCGCAACTCTGTCCTCGGTGCCGAGCGGCTGGATGATCGAATCGGCCACGGTCGCGAACTCCGAGACGGCGGCGAGAGTCTCATCTCGCAGCTCGTCAAAGCGACTCGGTCCGACCAGTACGCCGGCCCCCGCATCGATATCGGAGAGCCGGTCGCCGGCTCCGCGGCCGAGTGATCCGCCGAGTGCCACCCAGTCCAGCCATGCGGTCCGGTTCGCCCACGCGACGAGCTGGTCGAGAAGTTCGGAGGGTGTTTCCATGGAGGCTATTCTCTCGGCCAGCCTTCGATCGCCCCCAAATGCCCCACTAATGGGGGACGGATTGCTTAACGTTTGATCACAAAATGCAAAAAATGTGCCGGTTTGGTCATGTCCTCTTTTTGGAGGACATAGCCTGTTTAAGCCCCCACCCGAATCGGGGCACTCTGCGCACCCGAACCGCGCACAAACCCACCTGAGGGAAACCCGATGCCGAACCCTAGTACTCATCTGCGCGCCCAAAAGCGCTCCGCCGCTACCCTGCGCTCCAGCCAAATCAGAAAGCGCCAGTGGGGTGCGGAGCGCCGCACCCAGCCGCTGCCAACCATCCATGACCGTCCGAGCGATCGGAAGATCGCGCTCGGTCGCCTTGCAATTGTCGCGACCATCCTGTTCTGGGTCGCCTATGTGATTTCGACCGTTCTGCGCCAGTTTCTGGACACCGGCGGCAACTTCCAATTCACAATGGAGGCAATCTCCTACCTGGTGATCGTGACGTTCCTGAGCTTCTCCGCGCTCATGTACCTCGTCGCCAGGCAGGGCGCGCTCATGCGCTTCAAGTCGCACGTGCGGGTTCCGCGTGCGGAGCTCGACCGCCACTTCAGCGGCAGCTCGTCCTCGATCACCGTGCTCGTTCCTTCCTACGCGGAGGAGCCATCGGTGGTTCGTTCGACCCTCTGGTCGGCTGCGCTGCAGGAATACCCGGCGGTGCGCGTCGTGCTGCTGCTCGACGACCCGCCCTTCCCAGGCGACCCGGCGAAGCTCGAGAAGCTGGATGCGACGCGAGCCCTCGGCGATCAGATCAACGCAGCGCTCGCCGAGCCGCGTGAGCGCTTCTGGCAGGCCGCCGCACGCTTCGAATTCAGCGGCGAAGCGCACGATGACGTCAGCAGCATGGCGGTCGTCGAGCTCGCCGAGCACTACGTCTGGGCCGCAAACTGGCTGGTCGACATGGCCGCTCGCGAGCCACGTGTCGACCACGTCGACGACTTCTTCTCCGATCAGGTGCTGTGCGCACTGGCCGAGGAATTCGGTACGACCGCCGAGGCACTGTTTGGTGCGATTGCGGAGAACGCGACCCCGCCACGCGCGCGGATGAACGAACTGTTCCGCCGTCTCGCCTGGACGTTCGATGCCGAGGTCGCCGTGTTCGAGCGCAAGCGTTATGCGTCGCTCTCGAACGAGGCGAACAAGGCCATGAACCTCAACTCATACATCGGGCTCATGGGCGGCAGCTACCGCCAGGAGCAGACTCCTGCTGGCATCGTGCTGCGCCGGGTCGAGAACGCTGAGCCCGGCGACCTCGTCATCCCCGACTCCGAGTACCTTTTGACCCTCGACGCGGACTCGATCCTGCTTCGTGACTACTGCCTGCGACTCGTCTACCTGCTCGAGCAGCCCGAGAACGAACGGGTCGCCGTCACACAGACGCCGTACTCCTCCTTCCGCGGCGCGGGCTCGCGCATTGAGCGGCTCGCCGGAGCAACGACCGATCTGCAGCACATCCTCCACCAGGGCATGTCCTACTTCGGTGCGGCGTTCTGGGTTGGTGCGAACGCGGTTATCCGCAAGCGCGCGCTCGAAGACATCGAGGAGAAGGAGATCGTCGGTGGTTTCGAGATCAAGCGCTACGTGCAGGACCGCACGGTCATCGAGGACACCGAGTCGTCGATCGATCTCGGGACTCACGGCTGGACGCTGATCAACTACCCGGAGCGCCTCAGCTACTCGGCGACGCCTCCGGACTTCGGTTCGCTGATCGTCCAGCGTCGTCGTTGGGCCAACGGCGGGCTGTTGATCCTGCCCAAGCTGGTCCGTCAGATGGCGGAGCGGCGTCGTGCCGGCAAGCGCATCTCGTTCACCGAGCTCGCGCTTCGGGTCAACTACATGGCATCCATCGCCTGGGCGAGCTTTGGCCTCGTGATGCTGCTCGCCTTCCCGTACGACTCTCGGCTGCTGAGCCCGCTCGTGCTCGGTGCCGCCCTGCCGTACTTCCTGGCGATGGCAAGCGATCTGCGCAGCACCGGCTACAAGCGCTCGGATGTCTTCCGCATCTACGGGTTCAACCTCATCCTGCTGCCCGTTCAGCTCGCCGGGGTTCTCAAGTCGATCCAGCAGGCGATCACCGGTAAGAAGATTCCATTCGCCCGGACACCGAAGGTCAAGGATCGCACGGCGGCTCCGATTATCTACGTCGTTGTGCCCTACCTGATCGTCGCGTTCTCGCTATTCACGCTCTACCGGGACTACCTCGAACAGAACTGGGGCAACGCGGCCTTCGCCCTCTTCAACGCGGTATTGGCGACCTGGGCCATCCTCGCGTACATCGGCATTCTCAACTCGATTGTCGACGTCTGGCTCGGAGCCACCAGCTGGCTGTTCGTGGAGAAACTCCCCAAGGACGCCCGTGCAGCCCAGCCCGCCATCCCGTCGACGCCCGACTGGCGCACCGTTTTGTATAACGGCAGCGACGGCGATCACGTCGCATCCTCCTCTCACCAGCCCAAGCGGTCGGGCTCTTCACGCCCGCAGCCCGACCCGTCAAAGATTGCTGCCTAAGAACAATGACTACCCTTCAAACGCCGCCGGCCCAGCCGGTTCGGCGCCTCTCAGTCCTGCGACTTTTTGTCGCCATCGTCGTTACCGCGGCACTCGTCGCGGCCGGATTTGTCGGCTGGCAGATGTACTCGGCCCAGGCCTCCGTCGGTAAGTCTGGTGCGTGGTTCGCCAGCTACGTAGACGTCACGGCAACACCCCAATACGCCTTCGAAGACCCGACGACATCGGCCCAGAAGCAGGTCGTGCTGTCGTTCGTCGTCGCGGGTTCCGACAGTTCCGGATGCACGCCGAGCTGGGGTGGCGCGTACTCGCTCGACCAGGCATCCGCCTCACTCGATCTTGACCGGCGCATCGCACGCCTGCAGCAGCAGGGTGGCGACATCGCCATCTCGTTCGGCGGACTCGACAACCAGGAGCTCGCGGTCACCTGTGACAACGTCTCCCAGCTCGCGGCGGCATACGAGTCCGTCATCGATCGATACAACATCACGACGATCGACCTAGACATCGAGGGCGCTGCACTGACCGACTCCGCAGCCAACTCGCGACGCGCACAGGCGCTCGAGATCGTGCAGGAGAAGCTACGCTCCGATGGAAAGTCGCTGGCGATCTGGCTCACGCTGCCGGTTGCGCCGAGCGGCCTGCAGATCGGTGGTCAGGATGTCGTCCGCGCAACCCTGGCCGGCAAAGTCGACATCGCCGGCGTGAACGCCATGACGATGGACTACGGGAAGCTCAGCCACGGACAGACGATGCTTCAGGCATCCGAGTCTGCACTGATCGAGACCGAGCGCCAGTTGGGCATCCTCTACAAGCAGGCCAACATCACGCTGAATGACGGCACCCTGTGGTCGAAGATCGGTGCAACTCCGATGATCGGGCAGAACGACTCTAAGGGCGAGGTCTTCACCATCGCGGATGCCAAGGCACTCAACTCGTTCGCCGCGTCGAAGGGTGTCGGCCGGATGTCGATGTGGTCGCTCAACCGGGATGTCTCGTGCGGCTCGAACTACGTGACCCTGAGCGTCGTTTCGGATTCCTGCAGTGGCGTGAAGCAGGGCGGGCAGTCGTTCGCGACCCTTCTCGCCAGGCACTTCGCCGGCTCGACCGATTTTGCGTCGAAGACCGTCACCAAGTCGGAGCCAGTGTCGAGTAAGTCGCTCAAGGACAACCCGAAGACGAGCCCGTACCCGATCTGGTCGAAGAACGATTCGTACCTCGAGGGAACCAAGATCGTTTGGCACCACAACGTCTATGTTGCAAAGTGGTGGACGCAGGGCGACCTTCCGGACAACCCGGTGCTCAACTCATGGCAGACGCCGTGGACGCTCATCGGCCCCGTCCTGAAGGGCGAGAAGCCGATCGTGCAGCCGACTGTTCCGGCGGGGACGTTCCCGACGTGGGATGGCGCGACCGCGTACAACAAGGGCGACCGCGTTCTCTTCGACGGAACTCCCTACCAGTCGAAGTGGTGGACGCAGGGCGACAGCCCGGCTGCGGCATCCTCCAACCCCGACAGTTCGCCGTGGGTTCCGCTGACGGTTGCTCAGATCAACCAGATCGACAAGGAACTGAACGCCAAGAGCTAAGACCACCGGTGGTCGGGTAGCCCGGCGGGGTGCACGCAGCGAGATCAGGGTTCGGAAAATCGGTATCTCGCTGCGCGCCCTCTTGGGAGCTCGCTGCCCGACCCCCGGTTTAGCACACAGGTCCCTGAGCTTGTCGAAGGGCGCGAGACAATGGACCTGTGGATCCAGTCGATGCCCTGAACGAGATCGCGTACCTGCTCGAGCGGGAACGCGCGTCCGAGTTCAAGACCAAGGCGTTTCGCACGGCGGCATCCGTTCTCGCGAGCATCTCTGTTGACCAACGCGCAGCGCAGGTCGAGAGTGGCGAACTCAAGAAGACCAAGGGCATCGGGTCGACGAGCTACGAGGTCATCGTCGAGGCGCTCGATGGTCGGGTTCCGCAGTACCTGCTGGATGCTCGGGAACGCGCCGCCGTTCCCTTGACCTCGGGTGGCGAGAGCATCCTTACGCTGCTCAAGGGCGACCTGCACAGCCACAGCGACTGGTCTGATGGCACGACGTCGATCGAACTCATGGCCTCGACTGCTCAGTTGCTCGGTCGCGAGTATCTCGCTCTCACCGATCATTCGCCGCATCTCCGCGTTGCCAACGGACTTACCGCCGATCGTCTCCGCAAGGAGCTGGACGTCGTTGCATCGATCAACAAGGCCGCGGATGGATTCCGGCTGCTCTCGGGAATCGAGGTGGACATTCTCGATGACGGTGCGCTCGATCAGACCGACGCGATGCTGGGCAAACTCGACATCGTGGTCGCGAGCGTGCACTCGAAGCTCAAGATGGAATCGAGCGAGATGACCGAGCGGATGCTGGCTGCTGTTTCGAATCCGCACACCAACCTCCTCGGCCACTGCACCGGACGCCTCGTCGAGGGCAGTCGCGGGACGCGGTCCCCGTCAAGCTTTGACGCTCGTGCCGTATTTGCGGCCTGTGCAGCGAACGATGTCGCGGTCGAGATCAACTCGCGGCCGGAGCGGCGGGATCCACCCGGTCCCTTGATCGAGCTGGCGCTGAAGGCCGGATGCCTGTTCAGCATCGACAGCGATGCGCACGCTCCTGGCCAGCTTGGACTGTTGGACTTTGGCGCGGCACGTGCCGAGGCTCACGGTGTTCCGGCCGATCGGATCGTGACGACGTGGCCGCTTGATCGGCTGCTCGAGTGGGCGCGCGGTTAGCAATATTCTGGTGTTGATGCACGGGCGTTGCATTGTCAATGCAGTCATGCGGCGTTCGTCCGAGGCTGGCCGCCAGATGATCCGAGGGGTTTGGCGGGTCGCATCGTCGCGCGGTTGGTGGGTTCGCTCACGTAGCTGTGTCCTGAGGTTAGGGTCCACTCGATGTCGCCGCCCGGCAGTCGGGTGATTTTCGCACTGGTGTGGTGTTTCTCGGTGTGGTGTTTTTTGCAGTAGTGGGCCAAGTTGTCGTGGGCGGTTTGCCCGCCGTGCTGCCACTCCGCAGTGTGATCGAGGTCGCATTTCACGGCGGGCCGGGTGCAGCCGGGTTTGCGGCAGGTGCCATCGACGCGTTGGAGGTAGTTGCGAAGGGCTGCGGGGGGACGGTACTTGTCGCGTCCCACAGAGAGACTTACCCCGGTTTCTGGGTGCGTCAGCACGCGCAGCCAGCTCTTCGCAGCCCCAGCCAGGCGGGTTGCCGTGGCGATGTCGATGGGTCCGTAACCCTCGAGGACCGGCAGCTCCAGGTCACCGTCCGCGTTCTTGTGGCCAAGCATGGTCAGCACCGGGACGGTGACCGCGACCGAGGGCCGGATCTGGTATTCGGGGGCATCACCGACTCTGCCATCCAGGAGCAGGTCGGCGACCGTGTCGGCGCGTAGTTGGGTGAGGGTGCGGGTTTCGAGCGGGTTCTGCCCGGCCCGGGCGATCTCATCCGCCCGGTTGAACGCCCCCAGGGTGACAGAGGCGGATGAGTACAAGTGCAACCACCCCATCCCGTCCTGGGCTGGTTCGAAAAAGGTTTCCCGGTCGGCGAGGGACTTCTGGTGCCGTGCGGTGATGGTGGTGGGGTCCATCCGCTCCCGGACGGTCCGCAGCTTCTGGGCGAACTTGGAGAACACCCACTTGGAGGCATACGGCAGCACGGTCTCCTCGAACCCGGACCGCTGGTCTTCCGGCAGCGACCTCGCGTGGGAGACGATCGCCTGGGCGAACCGGTAGGACAAATCCCCATTGCTAAGACCGGCGATGGTGGCCGGAAGTTCCTCGACGAGCATCCGGGCATCCTCGAGATACCCGTGGGCGGTGCGCTCGGGAATGTTCAGAGCCAATGCAACCTCGCTGACGGCAACCTGCTCCGCGGTGCGTTTCTGCGACCACGGCTTCATCCCCACACTGGTCACGACCGGGATGTTGGTTTCGGTGTATTTCAGGATCGCGTAAACCTGCCGGGTACGTTCCCCCTCGGCACGCGCCGCCGACCGGCGAACCACTGTCAGGTAGTCGACCATTGCGCCCAAAACCTCATCCGTTTCGAGGACGAGTTCCTGCTGCTCGAGGCGCTCGAATTCGGCGGATGCCTCCGTCGATTCGGCCTTCTGGGCAAGCTCGGTCAACCACAGCGCTTTGCGCGCTGCGCGGGCCGACTTCGAAGACATGACTAAAGCTAAACAGCGACCACCGACATTCGATTAGTGCTGGTCAGAGGATGAATACGCTGTGGAAAACTCACGGTCGAACCATCCTGTTGAGGACAAGACGCCACCCCCGTGGGGGTTTCGATACGCGAACCGCAGACGCGGCTCGCTACTCAACCACCGAGTTCAGGACAGTACTCTGGCGACGAGCCGACCGAACAGAAACGAGAGACCTTGCTTACCGGAATATCGCCGCTGCTTCCCGGCCGACTGCTGATGCACCTCGACGAGATGGGGCACTCAGATTCGGTCGTGATCGCGGATGCGCACTTCCCGTCCGCGCGCCTCGCCAAGAGGTTCGTCGATCTCGCGGGTACGACGGTGACCGATGTCCTGACCGCCATCCGCACCGTGCTCCCACTCGACGAGGACGGCCCGCTCGACCTCATGGCGACCCCGGACGGCAGGACGATCGCGATCCACGACGACTTGATCACGGCGGCGCGAATCGAGAAGGGCGAACCGCGTTTTGTCGACCGCTTCGCGTTCTATGAGCTCGCCGCCGAAGCCTTCGTCGTCATCCGCACGGGGGAGCAGCGAACCTACGCGAACGCGCTGCTGCGCAAGGGCATCGTGACATGAATCGCCGCCGATGCATCCGACTTCATGAAATCGGTTTTATGTAGCTAGAGTGTGACGTCATGGCGACCATTTACGAGGTAGCGGCGAAGGCGGGAGTGTCGCCCGCGACGGTGTCCCGAGTGTTCAACGGACTGCCGGTTTCGGCCGAGAAGATCGATCTGGTTCGCGCGGCATCCGATGAGCTGCGCTACTCGCCCAACAAGACGGCTCAGCGACTGCGCAATCAAACCTCGGAAGTCGTCGGCCTCCTCATCCCGGATATCGAGAACCCGTTCTTCACGGCGTTGGCTCGCGGAGTCGAGGATGTGCTCCAGGCGGCTGGGTACTCGCTCGTCCTCTGCAATACCGACGAGGACCCGAGCAAAGAGACCCACTATCTCGATATCGCGAACTCGGAAAACATGGCCGGCGTGATTCTCGCGCCAGTTGCCGAGGACGGCGACATCCGCCGACTCACCGATCGCGGCCGCCCGGTTGTTGCCGTTGACCGCAACACCGGACTCAATATCGACGCGGTGATGGTGGACAATCGCGCGGCCGGTATCGCGGCAGCGACATCCCTCTGGGACGCCGGATATCGCCGAATCGCCTGTATCGCCGGGCCTGTCGAGATTGAAAGCACCGAAGAGCGCACCCTCGGCTGGCGGCAGGTCGTGACGAAACACGGGGGTGATGCGACCGGCTACCTCCAGCACGCGAACTACCGGGTGGATGGTGGCCGCACGGCCATGGAAGCACTGTTGGCGCTCGAAACGCCACCGGATGCCGTGGTCACGACGAACAACCTGATGGGCGTCGGCGCCATCCAGGTACTGTCGGAGGCGGGGATTATTCCGCCGGAGATCGGTGTGGCCGTTATCGGTGACCTTCCGTTCACGACGCTCTCGCCGCGTGCGATCACCCAGGTGCACCTGCCCGCGCGGCACCTGGGGACAACGGCCGCGAACATGCTCCTGGAACGGATTGCCGGAGACAAGCAGCCGGCTCGAACCGTTGTCCTCCGGGCCGACGTCACGCTCGGCCTCGCGCCGGTAGCGGCATCCTGAGTCTTCGAGCCTCCGTGAAATCCGCATGATTCCGCGGAATTTTCGCTACAGTTCACGCAGATCTCTTGTAATCGGTTTCTTTCATATAAACACTGGGAACTGAACGGCAAACAACGACGAATTGTCGCAGCTTGACGAAACCGATTTCTTGCGATCTACTTATCGCAGCCGATTCTCAACGGAGAGGATTTACCCCTATGAAGCACAGCACCAAAAGAATCGCCGCCCTGCTGATAGCAGCAGGGCTGACGATTGCCGGGCTCACGGCGTGTAGTTCGTCGAGTTCGCCAAGCAGTGACAAAGGCAAGACCCTGGATGTCGCGTACTGGAACTACGGTCCCGGTGCGGTCAGCGACAACAACGCTCTCAAGAAGGGCTTTGAGAAGGAGAACCCCGGCGTCAAGGTCACGCTGACCCCGGTCGCGGGAGATGGTTGGGGCGACTACGTCGCCAATCTCGCCATCATGATCGCGAGCGGCAAGCACCCGGACATCGCGTTCATGGCATCCGAGGGTGTGAAGTTCCTCGATCAGAACAACCTGCTCCTTCCGATCAACAACTATCTGAAGACCGACCCGGAGGCGAAGAAGCTCAAGGCGGACATCGCGCCGAGCCTGCTCAAGGCGTTCAGCTCGGGCAACGACATCGCGAGCCTCCCCAACGGCTTCAACGACTTCGTGATCTACTACAACACCGCGCTGTTCCAGAAGGCCGGAATTCCCGCGCCAACCGGGGACTGGACGTGGGACCAGTTCCAGGCCGTTGCAAAGCAGCTGACCACGAACGGCACATACGGCTACGCGTGGACGGGCACCGAGATCGCTCCCGGTGTGCTTCCGTGGATCGCCAACCAGGGCGGTAACCTCGTCGGCAAGAACGCCTGCTCCGCAACCGCGAACAGCGCGCCGGTTGAGAAGACGTATGACTACCTGGAGGGGCTCATCAAGGCAGGCATTTCGCCGACTCCTCCGGCGAGCAACGACCTGATCACCGACTTCGAGAACGGCAAGATCGCGATGTTCGGCGCGGGTCGATACGTCATCCCGACCATGCTCGGACAGGGCTTCAAGTCGTTCGACATCACGCGATACCCGACCGGATCGACCTACCAGACCACCCTTGGTGCGTCCGGTTACCCGATCCTGAAGTCGTCGCCGAACCCGGACCTCGCGTGGAAGTTCCAGAAGTACGCGGCCAGCGCCGCGGTTCAGGATGCCGAAATCGGTACTCCGACCGCTCCGTTCGACAGCATTCCGACCCTTCGTTCGACGGCCAACAAGACGGTAGCTGCAGGCATCCCGCCGGCAAACACCAAGCTGTACTATGACGCGGTCGACAACTACAAGGTGCTGACTCCGTTCCCTGGCCCGGCACGCTACACGCAGTTCGCGGCGGCTGTTCTCCAGGACACGCAGCTGATCTTCGGTGGCGACGACACGGTCAAACAGGGTCTCGACCAGATGCAGAAGGACCTCGAGCCGATTGTGACCTGCAGTAACTAATGTCAACAGAGTCCGTTCGCGGCAACGGGGGTGGTGTTCTCATGGGCACCACCCCCGGTGGCGAAAAGCACAGTGCACCAAAGATCGGTGCACCAAAAAGTAGACGAAGCAAGAGACGGGCCGACGGCCTTGCAGCCTTCGGGTTTCTCGCGCCGTCCGGAATCGGATTCGTTCTGTTCGTCCTGGCGCCGACCCTCGGCGTCATCGTCCTCAGCTTCTTCAACTGGAACCTAATCTCGTCGGGAACGTTCGTCGGGTTCGCGAACTTCGTTCAGCTGTTCAAGGATCCGCACGTTCTCGCGGTATATGCGTCGACCACCTACATGGCGGTCGTCATCCTGGCCATCAACATCGTCGTCGGGCTGTTGCTTGCGGTTCTGCTCGAGACACGGATGCCGCGCTGGCTGCGCGCTTTCTTCCGGCTCTCGTTCCTGTTTCCATTTGTCGTCTCGTCATCGGCGGTTGCGCTCATCTGGCGATTCCTGCTCGACAACGACTTCGGCCTGGTCAACTACTGGTTGAGCTTCCTGGGCGTTCCGCACATCAACTGGCTTGGCACGACGCAGTGGGCGCCGATCGCGGTCATCATCGTCAACTCGTGGAAGACGCTCGGATTTTCCATCCTGATTTACGTGGCGGGTTTGCAGGGCATCCCGAATGAAATTCGCGAGGCGGCGATCGTGGATGGTGCGAACGCCTGGACGCGATTCTGGCGAGTCACGCTTCCCATGCTGTCCCCGACCGTGTTCTTCCTGATTGTGATCAACACGATCAACGCGTTTCAGGTCTTCGCCGAACCCAGGGTGCTGACGCAGGGCGGCCCGGGCGACTCGAGTCGAACCATCGTCGAGTACATCTACGACACCGCGTTCGGCGGCCTTCAGATTGGGTACGCCTCGGCGATCGGCCTCACGCTCGTCGTGCTGCTGATAATCCTCACCGCCATCCAGTTCCGACTCTCACGGAGATGGACCTTCTACCAATGACAGCGACAGTGAATTCCGGCGCGTCGAGCGCCCCGCAGAAGCGCAAGCAGGCGCGCTCGAGCATCTACGAGATCCCGCAACGTTTCGTCACGTTTGTCATCCTGGGGATCGCCGCGATCGCGGTCGCGGCACCGTTCCTCTGGATCTTCCGCGGCGCCGTAACCCCCACCGACCGCGAGCTCTATGAGCTACCGCCATCGTTTCCGCTGGATGCCACGATCGGCAACTTCTTCAAAGTCTTCCAGCAGGTACCGTTCGCGCAGTTCGCGCTGAACTCGATCATCGTGGCGACGAGCATTACCGTGCTACAGCTCATCACGTGTTCGACGGCCGGCTATGCGTTCGCGCGACTGAACTTCCGCGGCAAGAACATCGCGTTCGCGATCGTGCTCGGTGGCCTGATGATCCCGCTGCAGGTGACGATCGTGCCGTTGTATCTGGCGCTGGCGAAGGTCGACCTGACGAACACGCTGTGGTCGCTCATCCTGCCCCCGATATTCAGCGCTTTCGGGATCTTCCTGATGCGCCAGCACTTCCTTTCGCTCCCCAATGAACTTGAGGAGGCGGCGCGGATCGATGGCGCGGGCCATCTGCGGATGTTCTTCCAGGTCATGGTTCCCCTGTCGGGCCCAGCGCTCGCCACGCTCGCGATCATCACTTTTACCTACTGGTGGAATGACCTCTTCACTCCGCTCGTGATGATCAGTTCGGTGAACCAGGAGACGCTGCCCGTTGGGCTCGTGCTCCTCGCCGGTCGCTACACGACGGGAAGCCTTGGCACGATCGCGGCGGGCATTACCATGGCGATCATTCCCGTTCTCATTGTCTTCATCATCGCCCAGCGCTGGATCGTTCAGTCGATCGCCTCGAGCGGATTGAAGATCTGATGACCGCGCAGATCGTTCTTTCGCCTCTCTCGCAGCCGGCACAGCTTCGCCGGATGGCCGTTCTCACCTGGCTGGAACTGCCACGCGTCGTCGCGGTCGGGTTGGTCTGGATCCTGCTCGCGCTGCCAATGCTCACTGGTTTGCTCGGCGTTCCGTGGTACCTGGTTGCCTTGGCTGCGCTGCCGAGTTGCCTGTATGCGACGGGGCTTGCTCGGTTCGCGGCGATCATCTCGCGTGGCGAGCGTCCGACCATCCGGGACGCGTTTCGGGTAGACGCGCTCCTTGGCCTGACCGTCGAGGTTGGCGTGTTCGCATCGAGCGCGCTCCTCTCAGACGGCCGGGCATTGATCATCCCCGGTGTCCTGCTGACTGCGCTTCTGCTCGTGATCGTGCCCTTCGCACTGTCCTACGGTGCTGTGCGAGAACGCACCGGTTTCTCGGCCTGGCGCGGCGGGCTCATTCTCGTCGCGTACCGGCCGGGAACGGCCATTACGGTGCTCGCGTTAAATTGCATCGGCGGCTTCGTCGTCGTCGCGAGCCTCGGTGTTCTTGGCGTGTTCGTGCCCTGCTTCCTGGCCGTGTTCAGTTGCGCGCTTGTCGGCGCGCAGCTGAACGATATCCACGCGCGAACCGGGACGCAGTAATGGGCCCGCTAACCGAGGTCGAGATTGCACAGCGTCTCGACCCAGAGCTCACTGTCGGCGTTGCCGGCACGCTTCCACCGCACCTTCCGGCGGGCGAACTCACCGTCGACCTTGTGCGCGAGATCGATCGGGGGCTCGCGGTCATCGCCGAGGCGAGCGGATCAAGTGAGTGGATTCCCCGACCCGACGGAAGCCAGCTTGAGCTGCGGCGCCATCTGCCGACGACGCTCGACTCATCGATTTCCCGTTCCGTGATCCTCTGGATTCACGGCGGCGGGATGTTCCTCGGCAGCGCGCGTCAGGACGACGCGAATGCCCAGGCACTCAGTGATGCCCTCGGGATACGGATCGCTTCGGTAGATTATCGGCTCGCGCCGGAGCACCCGTATCCCGAGCCTCTCGATGACTGCTACACCGCTCTGGCCTGGCTGGCCGAGCGCTACGACCGCGTTGTCGTTGTCGGAGCGAGCGCGGGTGGTGGGCTCGCCGCGGGTCTCACCCTTCTGGCTCGAGACCGTTCGAGGCCGGCGATTGCCGGGCTCCTGTTGGCCTATCCCATGTTGGATGATCGGGAAACGGCGGGAGCCCGCCAGCTCGCCAACACGGTCGTCTGGAACGCCAGGCTCAACCGGCTGGGCTGGGATGCCTACCTCGGCGCCGGCTCGGCGGACGAGTACGCGGTGCCCGCGCGCGCCGTCGACCTGACTGGTTTTCCGCCCACCTATCTCGATACCGGAGACCTCGACCTGTTCTTCGACGAGGACAGCGCCTTCGCGGAGAAGCTACGCGCGGCCGGCGTTCCGCTCGACTTCGTGGTCGAGCATGGGGCGGTGCACGGATTCGATCTGATCGCTCCGGAGGCGCAGGTCAGTCGCCGCACGATCCGGAGGCGCCGCGATTGGCTGGCGCGCATCCTTCGAGCGGAGGCGGCAGCATGACAAACCGGCTTGCACCCGTCACCCAAGCGAGTTCGAAGTGGTGGGCTACTTCGCGTCGCCGCGTTTTCTTCGACTCGCACACCCCGGATTGGAACGACCCCAACCAACGCGGAAATGCTCCCTTTCCCGACTTCCCCGTGCTCAGCGCAGTGGATCCGGAGAGCGACCTTGAGGTGCTCGCCGGCGCCGGTGTCGACTCGGTCGTGCTGTTCGCCAAATGCCAGTACGGCAACGCCTACTACCCGACGAAGATCGGGCGCCAGCATTCCGCACTCGACGGGCGTGACCTGTTCGGCGAGCAACTGGCGGCGGCGCACTCGCGCGGGCTGCGGGTGATCGCGTACTACTCCAATATGTGGGATACCGCGCAGGCCGGGGCCAACCCCGACTGGGCACTCGTCCCGGCCGAGTCGCGCGGCAACACCGGACGCTGGCCCGCGCTCTGCCTGCTGAGCGGTTACCGGCAGCTTGCTCTCGACCAGGTGCGGGAGATCGCGAAGGCGTATCCGATCGACGGGTTGTGGAGTGACATCCTCACCGCCGGGCCGTGCGTCTGCTACCGCTGTGAGGCAGCGTTTGAGGCGGAATACGGTCGTGCGATTCCGGCGAACCGGGATGATCCGGGCTGGCTGGATCTCGTGCACTTCTCGCAGAGGATACTCCGTGACTACCTCGAGGAACAGCGGGCCGTGCTGCTTGAGGAGAGGCCGCACGCCGCGCTGATACCGAATTATTACGCGACGACCTTCGTGGATGCCGTCATCGGACTCAGCACGGAGCACCTGTCGTTTGCCGACATTGGTTCGAGTGAGGGATACACGGACTGGCACGGTCTCGGGTTTCCGAGTTTCGCCGCCGGTTACATCCAGGCTGGCGTCCTCGGCCGCCCGAGCGAGGTGCTCGTAAGTCGTTTCGTGCACACCTGGGACTTCACGCTGAGGTCGCCCGCGCAGCTGCGGTTCGAGGCGTTCACGGTTGCCGCGCACGGTTCGGCGGTGTCCCTCGATGATCAGCCCTATGCGACGGGCGCGCTCGAGCCCGAGGTGTATCGGCGTCTCGCGCCGGTCTACGAGAGGATCGATGAGCGCTCGGCGTGGCTGGACGGATTCCATCCCGAGCCGTATGCCGCGCTGTACGCGAGCCAGACATCCCGCGAACTCGAGAGCCTCCTCGGTGCGCCGGAGAACGACAGCATCGGCGAGCAGTCGGCGCAGTTCCCGCAGAGCGAACCGCGCTCTGCGGCGAGCGACCTCGTCGCCGCGGTCACCGGCAGCTATCGTTCCCTCGTCGAGGCGCACCTGCCGGTCGAGTTTCTGGACGAGCGACCGGAGAGCCTCGGCCGACTGGGTGACTTCAAGGTCGTCGTGCTTTCCGATGTGCTCTCGATTTCCGCGGCCGAGGCGGATGCGCTGCGGCGCTATGTTGAGAACGGCGGCGGCCTCGTTGCGACCGGGCCAACCGGAATCCGAAACAGCGCTGGGGAGCTGCTCGACCGCTCGACCGTCGAGGATCTGCTCGGGGTGCACTTTGGCGAGCCGGGAAAGTACACCTTCCCCTACCTGCGACTGGTTGACGAGGCGCTGCTTGACGAGCTTGGACACTGGCCGCTGCCACACTACGGCCGTGTCCGGCCGTTGACGGGTCTTGCAGCGGATGTCACGGTGCTCGCGCGCCGAACGGATCCCGTCCTCGAAACCGACAGCGTCACCTACTGGCACAATAACCAGCCGGCGCCCGGTCCAGAGTCCGACGAGGCGCTCATCGTCGAGCGGCAGTACGGCAGAGGTCGAGTGATTGTGTCGAGCGCTCGGCTCGGAAACAACCGCGCCCGTCTCGGTCACGGGGCCTACCGGGATCTGCTTGCCGCGCTTGTTCGTCGTGCGGCGGCCGAAGAACCGGCCGTGCGCATCCTTGGGCAGCATAACAACACCGAGCTAGTGCTGTCCCAGCAGGACAGTGTTCGGGTCGCGCACCTGGTGACCGGATATCCCGTTCTCTCGCTCGACCTGTTCGGAGCGCCGCAACCGGCAGCAATCGAGGATGTGCCCAAGCTGTCCAGCCTGACGCTTGCCGTCCCGGTGGGAACGGTCTCGGTCTCGAGAGTGGTCGGACGCACGACGATCGCGCTGCCGATTACCAGCGGCAGCGTTGAACTGACCGACCTCGACGACTGGGAGACGCTGGTCATTCTCGGCGGGGACGAATGACCGGCACGGAGGTGGTACTCGGCGTCGACATCGGAACCTCGAGCAGCAAGGGGGTTCTCGTCACACTCGATGGGCGCATCCTTCGGACCGCGACGCGAGAGCACACGGTCCAGCGTCCAGCGCCCGGTCACGTCGAAATGGATGGCGAGATCTGGTGGCGGGAGTTCCAGTCGATCGCCGCCGAGTTGACCTCGGGAACCGCCGAGACGGTCATCGCGGTCGGCGTGAGCGGCATGGGCCCGTGCGTCCTGTTGGCGGATGAGGCGGGTAACGCCCTGCGCCCCGCGATCCTGTACGGAGTCGATACCCGAGCGACCGAGCAGATCGATCGACTTAACCGCCAGCTCGGGGCCGGCGAGATCTTCGCGCGGTGCGGTTCAATGCTCTCGAGCCAGGCCGTTGGACCGAAACTCGCGTGGGTCGCCGAGAACGAACCGGAAGTCTGGAATCGAGCGCGGAAACTGTTTATGCCTGCCTCATGGCTGGCGTTCAAACTCACCGGCGAATACCTGCTCGACTTTCACTCCGCGAGCCAGTGCACTCCGCTTTTCGACAGCGTTGCTCTGGACTGGTATTCCCCGTGGATCGCAGCGATTGCGCCCGACCTCGAACTGCCGCGGCTGCGCTGGCCCGCGGAGCTGGCCGGGCGAACGACCGCAGAGCTTGTCGGTATTCCCGCGGGCACGCCGGTAATTATCGGCACCATCGACGCCTGGTCGGAGGCCGTCAGTGTCGGAGCGCAGACGCCTGGCGACCTGATGCTGATGTACGGGACGACGATGTTCCTGGTGCTCACCCTCGACTCCTCCCTCTCCGAACGGTCGATGTGGGGAACGGTTGGGGCGTTCGAGGGCACGCGGAATCTCGCGGGCGGGATGGCGACATCCGGAGCGGTGACCGCGTGGCTGAGTGACCTGACAGGCGGAGACTACGCGACGCTGACCGCCGAGGCTGCGGCATCCGGAGTGGGTGCCGGCGGCATCATCATGCTCCCGTATTTCGCGGGCGAGCGAACGCCGATCCAGGATCCGGATGCGCGTGGCACGATCGCGGGGCTCACGCTCGAGACCACGCGGGGCGATCTCTATCGAGCGGCGCTCGAGGCCACCGCCTTCGGGGTACGACACAATGTCGAGACCCTGGGGCGTGCCGGTGCAAACGCGCGTCGGGTGGTCGCCGTGGGCGGCGGAACCCAGGGCGACCTGTGGACGCAGATCGTGTCGGATGTCACGGGCCTGACCCAGGAGATCCCGACCGTCACCATCGGCGCGAGCTTCGGGGCGGCCTTCCTCGCTGCGGGACTGGTCGCGAAGCCGGACATCCTCGAGTGGAATCCGACCGCTCGCACCGTCCGGCCAACCCCTGCAACGCGCGCGACTTATCAGGACTTCTTTTCCTCGTATCTCGCCCTCTATCCTGCGACAGCGGACATCTCGCATCACCTCGCCGAATTTCAGCGCCGCGCTGAGTCGGCCACCCGAAAGGAACAGCCATGAAAATCGGACTCATCGGCACCGGCTTTTGGGCCGACCAATGCCACGCGGCAGCGATCACCGCGAGGGCTGACCTCGAGTTCGTCGGTATCTGGGGCAGGGACGCAGCAAAGACCGCTGCCCTCGCCGAGAGACGCGGGACCTCGGCGTATGAGACTCCGGAGGCGCTGTTTGCCGACGTCGACGTCGTGAGTTTTGCGGTGCCGCCAACGGTCGAGTCCGAGCTTGCACCAATCGCGGCCGACGCCGGCTGCCACCTCCTGCTCGAGAAGCCGATCGCGATTTCCGTCGGCGCCGCCGGCGCGGTGGTCGACGCCTGCGATCGAAACGGCGTGCGGTCGATCGTCAACTTCACCAACCTGATTGCCGGGACATCCGGTGCGTGGATGCGCGACGCGGTGATTGGCCACGACTGGGACGGCGGCGAGGTGACCATCCTCGGCAGCCTCCGCGCCGCGGAGGACTCCCCGTTCTTTACTCCGTGGCGGCTGCAGGACGATGGCGCGCTGTGGGATGTCGGTCCGCACGCGGTCTCGATGGCGCTTGCCGCACTCGGTCCGGTCGCCGATGTGCAGGCGCACCACGGACGAGGCGACACCTACGTTCTGTCCCTCTCCCACGAGCGCGGGGGAGTGAGCACCGTCACGCTGAGCTACGGGCTGCCCGCCGGGAGTGGAAAATTCACGGCCGGATTCTGGGGTGCCGACGGTGTGACTGCGGTGCCGGACGGGCCCGGGGCATCCCGCGCAGCAGCCGTGGCAACGACACTCGATGAGCTGATCGCGGCAATCGACTCCGGCGACACGATCGTCTGGGACGCCGCGTTCGGCGCATCCGTCACCCGCGTGCTTGCCGACGCTGAGGCTGCCGCAGCCCGCTGATACCCGACCATCCATCCGAGGAGCAGAAACATGACAACCACCTACACGCTTCCTGTCGTGGCGGAGCGGCCGACGACCCGCGCCGATACCGCCTGGCTCATCTCGAGCGGCGACCTTCGACCCGCCGCAAACAACGCGGGGTGGCCCGTCCAACACGCCATGGAGCTCGCCCTCGAGAAGGCGCTCGGCGGTCTCGACTGGAGTCTGCAGCGAGCGAATCCCGTCGACCCGATTACCGGGCACGGATTCATCTCGAGCCAGCGGATGGGCATGGAGGTGTTCAAGGACATCCCCGTGGATGCTCCGCTCATCGTCGCCGAAGCGGTCTGGCAGTACAGCCACCACGTGCTCCACGGTCTTCGAACGCACCGGGGTCCCATCCTCACGGTCGCCAACTTCGAGGGCGGCGCGCCCGGGCTCGTCGGCTTGCTCGGCCTGAACGCGGGACTGACGAAGATGGGCGTGCCGTACTCGACCATCTGGAGTGTCGACTTCACCGACGGCTGGTTCCTGAACGGCTTGCGCGAGTGGACGACGACCGGACGGATTGTGCACGACGCATCCCATGTCCACGACCTGGGCGCTCAGCCCGACAGCGCGGAGAAGCAACTGGGCGAGGCGCTCGCCGACCAGTTGGTCGCCGACAAGGCCATCATCGGTGTGTTCGACGAGGGCTGCATGGGCATGTACAACGCGATCCTCGACGACGAGCTCATCAATCCGCTCGGTATATATAAGGAGCGACTTTCGCAGTCGGCCCTGTGGGCGGAAATGCAGAAGGTGCCGGATGCCGAGGCTGCGGCGGTCGGCTCGTGGCTCGAGTCCAAGGGAATGACGTTCAGGCTTGGGCCCAGCGAGGCGAATGACCTGACGACGGCGCAGCTCACCTGGCAGTACAAGATGTACATTGCGGCGCTGCGCATCAGCGATGACTACGGGCTCGATGGCGTTGGCATCCAGTACCAGCAGGGGCTCAAGGACATTTGCCCGGCGTCCGATCTCGCCGAGGGCCTGATCAACAACGTGGACCGGCCGCCGGTGACGAGCCGTGACGGATCGCGAGTGCTATTCGAGGGGCGGGCGTTTCCACTGGCCAACGAGGCGGACTGGGGAGTTGCCGTGGATGCCCTCGCCACCAATCGCGTGTGGACGGCGATGGGACTCGATCCGGCAACAACGCTGCACGACGTGCGCTGGGGCGAGGATTTCGATGGGCAGTTTGTCTGGGTCTTCGAGATTTCGGGCTCGGTGCCACCCTCGCACCTGGACGGCGGATACGCGGGCGCGGTCGGCTGGCGACAGAACCCGATGTATTTCCCGCTCGGCGGCTCGACCATCAAGGGTGTCTCCAAGGCCGGCGAGGTCGTGTGGTCGCGCCTCTATATAGAGGGGGGCGCACTGCACCTCGACATTGGACGCGCATCCGCGGTTTCGCTTCCCGCCGAGGAGACCGAGCGCCGCTGGCAGGCAACCAATCCGGAGTGGCCGATTATGCACGTCGTGCTGCACGGAATCGACCGCGACCAGTTCATGGCCAGGCACAAGGCCAACCACGCGCAGCTCGTCTACGCGCCGGATGCCGACACTGCAGACCGTGCTCTCGCCGCCAAGGCCGCGATGTTCTCACGACTCGGCGTGCGGGTGCACCTGTGCGGAGACGTGACGATTCCTTAGCGCGAGTTGCCCGCTTATGTCGTATTAGCCGGCCGTAATGCGACATAAGCGGGCAACTCGCGCTCTCTAGGTCGCGCTGAGATGCTGGATGAGAGTACGGCGGTCGAATCCTCCGAGCGCGAGCATTCGGGGGACCGTACCCAATTCCGCACGAAGTATGCCAACGACGAGTTCGCGCTCGAGTGCGCCCGGCGCACCGACGCGGACCGCCGACTTCACCGCCGACTTGTCTGCCGCGCGCAGCAGACCCCGAACCGATGCTCCCCAGCGGGGTTTCGCCGTGGAACGCGCCGCCTCGAGAACGCCGGTTACGACGGGTGTCACGTCCGCGACAGCAAGGCTGCGAGCGCGCTCCGCCCTGAGGACCCAGGCGATCCCGGCATAGTCGAGACCGATCTCGCCCAGGATGCGAGCGGCAGGAGCATCCGGGTCGGCCGCGATCGCAAGCAGAACGTGCTCGGGACCAACGGAGCTCGCTCGCCGCATGGTTGCCTCGTCGATTGCGCGTTGCCCAATCCTGTGAAGTTGGCGGGGGAGCATTAGGTCAGGCATTGCGCCGCCGAAGCTCGACGCCGATATCGGCGATGCGACGCAGGTGCTTTTTGTGCACGGCCTGGCGAGTCACGCCGAGTGCTTGGGCGACCTCGGACCACGACCATCCCTCCCGCAACGCCCGTTCGACTCCGGCATCTTCCAGCTGGTCGGCGAGTTCGCGCAGCGCAACGACGGCCGCGAGTTGATCTGCGGGCGCCCCGAGCGGATCCGGAGTCAGCGCTGCCACAGTGCGCCTCCGACCAGTAGCCCGACGCCGAGGATGCCGGGGATCACCCGAAGAAGGTGGAAGGACATCCATCGGTCGCGCAATTTCTGCCAGTTGGCTGGCATCGTCGACTCGGTCCAGCCGCGAACCTGAGCCACGATCGGCACTTCGACGACCGTTGTGACGACCAGGGCAAGCACCAACATTGCGAGACCGGCGACGATCAGCCCAAAGGCGAGCGCCGAGCCAAACGAGAGGACGGCCATGGCGATGATGGCAAGCAGTGAAACCGGATACAGGACCGTCATGGCGCGTCCGAGGTTCCTGTCGAGTCGATGTGTGACCGCGAGGAATACGGCAGGCGGGAGCGTGTTCATTGAACGCGTCAGGGCGAGCCACGGTCCCCAAAAGACCCCGAGTATGAGTGCCGCGAGCACGATCGCCAGGATGTCGAGGAGTCTGAGGAGCATCTAAGCAACCTAGGTTGCTATGGGATGCTCGTCAACTTGGGTTGCTAAAGTCCTCGCCCGTCTTGGGGGAGTGGGCGGTCCAGCCATAGGTCCTACCGCGCTCGCGACCATCCGCGAGGCGTGACCGCATGGCCAGATCGTCGGCCCTGCTTTCTTCGCGGACCCTCGCAAACGCTGCTGCTGCCGCAGTATTTCGCGCCGGACCGGACGCGCTGAATCTCGTTGTACCGGTCGCCTCCGGCGAGGAGCACTCGACCTCGAATCCCGGGCCGATCTCGTCCGCTAGCTGTCGGGCGAGTCGCCGCCCCTGATCGTTGTATTCGGCGAGCCTGGTCGGGAGTCGCTGCGACGAGTAGCCCACGTGCCGGTAGTAGAACTGCTCCCAGACTTCGAACGATGCACGAAGCTCCGCACTGATCGCGCACTCTTCGTAGTCGAACGGGTACGCATCGGCGAACCAGATCGATGAGTGTCCATAGTCGGGGAAGATGCGCACAACGCGATATTGCTCATCCTCCGTCTCGGCCATCCCGCGATAGTACCCACGAAGGTGCGCACAACCGCAAGGGCTACCTGCACATCGCCGCAACGGATACCTTCGACGTACATCACCACGGTCAGGATGGAGGCCAAGATGCCCGACACCAAGAAGCCCGCAGCTGCGACAAAGTCGACGGGGGCTAAGCCCAAGCAACCGGACATGCCCGAGGACGTGGACACGCATGTCGGCTGGTTCGATCGCTTCGCCTCTTCGGCATCCAAATTTGTGAGCCGCGCGTGGTTCTTCGCGTTCTGCGTACTCCTGGTGGTGATCTGGGCCCCGTCGATCGTCATCATCCACAGCATCAGCACCTGGCAGCTCATCATCAATACGATGACGACGATCATCACCTTTCTGTTGGTTGCGTTGCTGCAGAACACGCAGGAGCGGTCGGACAACGCGATCCAGGCGAAGCTCAATGCGATCGCCGACTCGCTCAGCGACCTGATGACCGCGCAGGGCCTCGAGAAGGATGCGGCAGAGTTGCGCTCGGCGGTCGGCCTCGAAGACCGCGAGTCCAGCGACGGTCAGTAGTCGAGTCAGCGCTTCAGGACTCCGGCGCGTTTCGCCTGCTTCTCCAGCGCCCGCAGGTTGATGTTGTAGAGCGCGCGGATGCGGGCATCCTTGTCGTCTTCGTAGAACCGATCGGGTGTGACCGATGCGGATTCGATCAGGCGGGACTCGATTGCGCCGCCAACCTCTGCCCACGCCTGCACACGCGCACGTTCGGCGAGGTCGGCGACGAATTCATCGTCCTCGCAGAGGCGTTCGAGTTCGGCGCCGAGCATCATGTGGATGACCGCACGCTTGGTGAGCGTCGGATGATCGTCGGACTCGTAGCCCTCGGAGTTGTCCCGAGCACCGCGGGGCGTCTGCACATCGACGGAAAGCTGCTGCAGACGGTTCGCGTTGTCCGCATTCTCTTCGGCGAGTTCGAGGAGCTCTTCCTTGACCCGCGCACGAACCTCGTCGATGTTGAACCGGTTGCCTTCACGGATGGCCTCGACGATGATGTAGTTCTTGGCATCCATCGCGACTGCGGCCTGGGCAATAAGCACTCCCTCATCGACGGAGCGCTCGATCGATACCGGCCGACGCCGTGCAGCAGAGGCGTCGGGCAGCGGCACTCGCTGGCCATTCCCGTCGCTCACGGTTACCCGACTCCTGACTCTTGTACGTCAAGCCAACTTTAGAGTGCAGCAGAAGGCCGGTGTTACTCTCGTCGCATGACGCCGGATGAGCTTGCAAATCTCGCGCACCTGCGTCGGGCGCGGGACCTGATCGACCGTGAGTACGCGCATCCGCTTGATGTTCCGACGATGGCCGAGCGCGCCCTGATGTCGCCGGCACACTTCTCCCGCCAGTTTCGTGCGGCCTACGGCGAGACGCCGTACAGCTATCTGATGACCCGGCGAATCGAGCGGGCGATGGCGCTGCTGCGCTCCGGCACAAGCGTCACGGATGCGTGTATGGCGGTCGGCTGTACATCGCTCGGATCTTTCAGCACACGGTTCAGCGAACTGGTCGGTGAGACGCCGAGTGCCTATCGGGCACGGGACCACGACGAGCTCGAGGTCGTGCCCGCCTGTGTCGCGATGGTGCTCACCCGACCGAGCAGGAATCGAGAAGCGGTGTCGATCGGCGCTGCGTAGCGTTGTCGGTATGACGATTTCTCTCCAGTTCTGCAACATCACGGTCAACGACACGGCGGAGGCTGTCGCGTTCTATCGGGACGCGCTCGGTCTCGAGGTGCACAACGAGGTCGAGAACGGCGGATTCCACTGGATCACGATGGGCAGTGCCGGCACGGGCGGCGCCCAGATCGTCCTGTCCGAGCCGCACGCCGGTCGGTCACAGGCCGATGGCGATGCACTCCAGGAGCTCGTGACGAAGGGCGCGTTCCAGATTGTGTTCAACACGGACGACGTGGATGCCACGTTCGAGAAGGCGCGCGCCACGGGGGCGGAAGTGCTCCAGGAGCCGATCGTGCAGTTCTGGGGTCCGAAGGACTGCGCCTTCCGCGACCCCTCCGGAAACCTGGTTCGCGTCTCCCAGCCTGCTTAGCGCGAGTTGCCCACTTCTGCTGTGTTATCGCCTTCTAATTCGACCGAAGTGGGCAACTCGCGCAATGAGTGCTACCACTCGACCCAGTCGGCGCCGGCCGGGGTCCACGTGCTGGTGGCCGGAGCACCGGTGAAGACGGGTCCGAGGTCGTCGTACGTTGCGCTTGCGTACCAGTCGTTCATCTGCCCCTTATCGAGCCAGTAGTCGACTCCGAGCACCTCGGTCGCGGGCGTGTTGTCCATCGGGACCGGCACCCAAAGAGTGTGCGCGATCTGGCCGAGCTGCCTGCTCGCGTTCGCCTTACCCGCGGAATCGGCGTGGAACGCACCCTCTGCCGCCTCGAACGAGCTGACCGGTGCGCGCATGATTCCGATCGCACCAACCGTGCGACCCGACGGCACCGGCAGGGTGTAGCTGCCGAAGCCGGCGGCAGGCATCCAGAGCATGGCTTCACGATCCGCGAAGAGCGCAGCGCCACCCTTCTGCACCTGCTCGTCGGAGAAGAACTGCCCGAGTCCGGTCGGCGAGTTCCAGGTGTCGATGAACAGCAGTCGCTTGTCGCCCGAGTCCGCAGGCAGGAAGACGTTGTGGCTTAGGTCACCGAGCGACTTCGCCGCGGCAACACCGCCGGCGTCTCCCGCGGTCAGATTGTGTAACTCGCGCGCTGCCGCGGGAGTATCGGAGTTCGGCGTGCCGAGCACCGTGAGGAGGTACGTTCCTGCACCGGCGTCTGTTGGATAGTTCTTCTTGCTCACAGTAATTCCGTTTCTCGTAATGAGTGCTTCCGCGATCCGGGAAGTCATTGTCACGACGAACGGATGCCTCGCATTTCGACCATCGCGCAGAAATTAGTCGTCGAGCGGCGAGGTCAGGCGGTCGAGCAGGTCGGCCAGTGGTCGCGGCAGCGGGGCCCCATCGAGCCCATCCACGAGTAACCGCGCGTAGCGTTCCTTGCGTCCGGATGTTGTACCGAAAAAGCGGTGCAGTTGCGCCGCGATTGGGATGTCGCGCTTGGCCGGCTGGCTTTGGAAGGTACGAAATCGCGGGAGATCGCCCGCTTTCGCCAGAATCTGCAGTGTGCGTTCCGTTCCGAGCGCGCGGACCAGCTCATCCTCCAGGTCGTCGACGCAGACGAAGAAACCGGCGCTCCCCATGGCCGAGCGAGTTGCGATCGCGAGAACTCCCGCCGATTCGAGCGCTCGCAGGAAATACCGCTCTTCTCCGGCGTCACAGAGTCCGGCGATCGGCATCCCGAGCCCTGCCGGTCCGATGGTGGTCACGAACCTACCGAAGTTGGTGACGCCGCGCATGGGCACAACGCACACGCGCTCGGCCTCGAGGTTGCGCCCGCATACGACGGCCGCGGTATCGATCGCGGCCGCATCGCTAACGCCCTCGACGAGCACGACGATCGAAACGTATGCGGCTGAACTTCGGGCCTGACGCTCAGCAGTGGGGCTGCGATCGACCGCCCACTCGAACGCGGCCTCACGGAAGCGTTCGAGCTCGGACATGTATCCAGCTTGTCAGGGCGGATCGAGGGGGCGTAGACCCCTTTGTCGGCGCGTAAGCTAGCGAAGCCCGCGCAGGCAGACGAAAGGACCGCGACAATGTCACCGTTGTACTGGTTCCTCAAGTACATTGTCGTCGGCCCTTTTCTGCACGTTTTCTTTCGGCTCAGAGTTCGCGGTTTGCAGAACCTGCCCAAGACGGGCCCGGTCATTGTCGCGAGCAATCACCTCTCGGCCATCGACTCCTTCTTCATCCCGATCGCCCTGCCACGCAAGATGACCTTCCTTGCCAAGGCCGCATACTTCCAGGGCACCGGGCTAGTCGGTCGATTCGTTGCCGGCTTCCTGCGTTCCATCGGGCAGATCCCGCTCGACCGCTCTGGCGGTGCCGCATCCAGCGACTCTCTTAACTCGGGACTGGTTGCGCTTTCGAACGGTGCAGCACTGGGCATCTACCCGGAGGGAACTCGCAGCCCAACCGGAAGCCTGTACCGCGGCAAGACGGGCATCGCGCGCATGGTGCTCGCGGCGGGAGTTCCCGTCATTCCCATTGCCGTTCACGGTACGAATCGCGTGATGACAAAGGGTGCGCGGTTTCGCAGCCTCGCTCGGGTCACGGTAACCATCGGCGATCCGCTCGACTTTTCGCGGTTTGAGGGTCTCGACAACGACCGCTTCATTCTTCGAGCCATCACCGACGAGGTGATGCTCAATATCCTGGCGCTCAGTGGACAGGACTATGTGGATGTCTACGCGTCGACGGTCAAGAAGAATGACGAGTTCGACCCGCAGCGCGAAGAGGTGACCGCGGCGGCCCTGAGCTAGCGGCGATCGAGCCTAAGCGACGGTGTCGGCCTGGGTTGGATGCTCACCCGTTGTCCTGAGGCGTTCCCGGCGAACGTCGAGTTGGGCCTCGACCAGTGCCGCGAGATCTTCGAGGTTGGCGATCTCGCCCTCGCTGATGGTGTGCGGCTTCGTGTCCATGACGCTGAGCGTGCCGATGACCTCGCCCCCATCGCGGTGAAGCGGAACGCCGGCATAGAAGCGGATGCCGAGCGGCCCGGTGACGAGAGGATTGTCGATCGTCGCGGGATGCGCCCGCGCATCCTCGATGACGGTCGTTTGCTGGGGGAGCGGCCCCGGAGCCGTCAGATCGACCGCCCGCACAATTTGGTCGACTTCTCGTCCAAAGTGCGACTTCAGCCAAACCCGGTCGCTGTCCAAAACGCTCACGATTGCGATGGATGCCCCCAGCATTCTTGCCGCAAGGCTGGTCACTCGGTCAAGCGCCATGTCGGGGAACGTGTCCAGGTAGGCCGACCGCACTGCATCATCCGGCGCCGGATCCGTTGCAGGCAATAGCGCGGCGTCGAGATCCTTGTGGCGAGCGCTTTCGGCGATGACGAGCTGCCGTAGGGACGCGACGAGTTCGCGCGGCTGCGGACGATTGCCCGGCTTTCGCGCTGTCATCGCCGAGAGTAGCGCGCGCCAGTTGTCGGGGAGGTCCTCCGGTACGACGGGATTGCGAGAAACTCGGGCGACGGCGGACTCGACGATGGTGCCGGGGAATTCGACGTGTCGGGTGAAGCACTCGAGCAAGACGAGTCCGAGCGCGTAGACATCGCTCGCAACGGTTACCTTGAGACCTGCCGCCTGCTCGGGACTCAGGTACGCGGCCGTCCCGGTGGTTGCTCCCTCGCGGGTGAGCCTTTCGCTGTCCTCGCCAAGTGCGATGCCAAAGTCGCTGAGCTTGGCTCGCGCCCGGGGTGCGCCGTTTCCGTAGTCGACAAGCAGGATGTTTGACGGCTTGATGTCGCGATGAATCACTCCGTTCGAGTGGACGTATTCGAGCGCCTCGGCGATGTCGAATCCGATCTCGGCGATGTGTCTTGGCGCAATCGGACCCGAGTTCAGCCGCGTGGCGAGATCGGTTCCGCGAATGAATTCCATCACCAGGTAGCGGTGCGTTTCACCGGTCTCGGAACTCTCCAAGCCCGCGTCGAGCAGGTTGACCAGCCCGTGGTGGCTGAGGGTCGCGAGCACCCCGAGTTCGGTCTCCTGTCGAGCCGAGTCGACGATGCTCGACGTCGTAAACAGTTTGATGGCGACCCGGCGACCAAGTACCTGATCACGGGCGAGAAACACGGTTGCCATTCCGCCACGGCCAATGACGGATTCGAGCGCGTAGCGCTCTCCAAGAACACGGTCAGTCGCGTCTTCGTTTGGCACGGCCAGGTCCTCCAGTTTCTGCCGCAATTCTATTCAGCCGCCCCGTTTCCCTCACTATGTGGGACTGGGCTTGACAAGCGTCGAAATAGCCGTGCGTCCACAACTGGGGGGACGGTTTTCGTTATCAATTCGTTGCTTCAAGGTGACAGATCAAAATGCCTCGGGTAGCCTCGATAAGGGTTGGTCGGCTTCCGCGTGGGAAATTGCCCGCAAGCGTCCAATCTGCAATCCGCCGGAGGTACACACCCGTGTCCGATGAGCCCAAGTCCGATGGCCACGCGCCTGACCCCTTGAGAGACCTCCTCGACAATCCCGGCAGCGACGGGAAAAGCGGCGAATTTTCGGCGCCGATCGTGCCTCCCGTGCCCCAGTTTTCCTCGCGCCGTGAGGCTCGCGACGCTGCGGGATCGGCTCGTCGTCCGGCGAATCGCGCGTCGACATCATCCACGCAGCCGCGCAAGAGCAAGCTCTCTCGCCGCGACCAGGCGGCCGTCAAGAAGCTCGCGGCGACTCCGCTCATTGCCGCACCTGCGACGACTCCGTCGGCACGGAAGAAGCAGCACCCGATCAAAGCCGTGTTCGCCGTACTCGTTGTCGCCGGCATCGTCGGCGCCGTGGCTCTGCCCGCCGCAGCCGGAGTAACGTCGTTTAGCAACGCGACCGGCATCGCCACGAGCTTCAAGCACGCACAGTCGGTCAAGGTCTCCGCGAACATTGAGATGTCGAAAGTCAGCCGTGACGCGGTTTCGGCCACATCCGAGGCCGAACTGCGCACCGAGCAGATCAACGCGCGGCTCCTCGCGGACAACCCGGGCGTTCGCCAGCCGGGTGACGACTACCCGTGGCGCGACGCCGGCTACAGTCTCTCGCCGCTCGGCTATTACTACCGCCAGTGCGTCGACTTCGTCGCCTGGCGGCTGAACCGCGACCAGGGCGTGACGTCTGCGCCGTGGAAGTGGGTCTGGTCGAACCTGACCCCGTGGGGCGGTGATGCCTCGCAGTGGAAGTCGGCATGGCAGCGCCACGGATGGACGGTCAGCACTACGCCAATCGTCGGCTCGGTCGCATGGTTCGTCGGGGATCACGTCGCGTATGTGCATTCGATCTCCGGATCCAACGTAACGATCGAGGAATACAACGGTGAGGCCAGTAGGGCGTACGCGATGCGGACCATCCCGATCTCATCGGTTGCAGACTTCCTTTACCCGCCTCCCTAGGCATTCGCGTTGGAACGAGTGGGACGAAACCCCGCCCGGGTCCCAGAATTTAGCGGGATGCAGCCATAAAGTTGCCTCGTGTGGCATGCCGGAAATCGCAATGATGAGGACCTCAGTGATGAGGCTCTCGGAATTGATGAGCCTCCGCGACCGCCTCTGCAGATTACCCAGCCGCACGCGATCAGCTTTGGTGACCCAGCCATGAGGGCGGTGAACGTGGCCGAGCCAACCTGGGGAGCCTGGCGCACTGAGCTCGCATCCGTCGGGGGCGAGTCGCCGCTCCTGCACTTCGTCGACGCACCTGGCACGCGCATCGAGCTCAGCGCTACGCATCCGGGCGGTTTGGCGCAGTTCATTACCGGTAAGACGACGCTGCTCTCGAACCTGATCCGCGACGAGGTCGCTCTCCGCGCCGCTAAGGTCGCCGCAGGCACCATCGCGGCCAAGGGCCTCGAGCTGTCAACCGCTCGCGGTATCGACGGCATCTTCTTAGGCATCGGCCTTGTGGAGTGGCGACACGACGACGTCGACTACTGCGGGCCACTTCTTCTTCGGCCCATGGCGATCCGTCGCGCCGGGCGAGACTTCGAACTCAAGCTGCGCGGCGAAGCAGCGCTCAATCGGCAGGTGCACGCCGCCCTCCGGAGCCAATTCCAGATCGATCTGGATGAGCGAGCCTTCGTTGCCCTGACCGACGAGAACGGCGTGTTCAAGCCGAACGCGGTCATCGATCGGCTGCGGGGACTGACCAGCCATTTGGATGGCTTCGCCGTCAGCCCGCGACTCGTGGTCTCGTCCTTCGTCGAGGTGGCAACCGCAATGGTGGCGGATGCCGCGAATCTCGACTCCCCGGTGCTCGATGCGCTCGCCGGAAACCCGACCGCCAAATGGCAACTCGAAGAGGCGTACTCGCCCGTCGCCCCGAACAGTTCGGATACCCGGCCCCCGCAGTCGGACACCCTGTTATTTGAGGCGGATGCCGAGCAGGAGTACGTGGTCACTCAGATCGCCGCGGGCAACTCGCTTGTGGTCAAGACACTTCCGGGCACGGGAGGCACCCAGACGATTGCCAACGCAATCGGCAACCTGGTGACCCAGAACAAACGCGTGCTGGTCGTGAGTGCGCGCCGCTCGTCATTGCACGCGATCAACCAGCGGCTCAGCGACGTCGGGCTCACCGGACTCGCGGTGTCGCCGGCAACGCTGAGACGCGACATCGTTCGTTCCATCGCCCGCATCGAGAAGGCACGCAAGCCCATCGTCGGCGAAGTGGACGAGGCGCTGGTGCGACTCCGCAAAGTCATGCTCGACTACCGCGCGGCACTATCGCGCGCGGATGAGGTGCTCGGGGTGAGTGTTCTGGACTGCATCCAGGAACTCAGCCGTCTCTCTTTGCTTCCGGTGCCGCCGCGCACAACGGCCCGACTGAGCAGACAGACCGTCGAGATCCTCAGCGTGGATCGGCATCGCGCATCCGAGACCATGGTCACCGCGGCGGCGCTCGGCGAATTCCGCTACGGGCCCGGGGACTCGCCATGGTACGGCGCCAACTTCGCCAGCGGCGAGGCCGCGGCGCGTGCTCACTCACTCGCGAAGAGCCTGCACGAGGAGCTGCTCCCGCGGCTGCTCGGTCGCGCGCAGGATCTGATCCGTACAACATACATGCGCCCCTTCGAGAACGTCTCGGAGCTCGGTGTCTACCTGTCGCTGCTCGTCGACCTTCGCGACACACTCGACCGATTCCTTCCGGATGTGTTCGACCGCTCGCTGACCGAGCTCATCATCGCGACGGCGACCCGCCGCGACAACGACATGAGCCAGGCGAATCGACGTCGGCTGAAGAAACTGGCGAAGGAATACGTCCGACCCGGTGTTCACGTTGGCGACCTGCACGAGTCGCTCATTAAGATCCAGCAGCAGCGGATCCTGTGGCAGCGCTTCGTGGCGGAGGGCGTTCCGCCCGAGGTCCCGGTCGGAATTGCGGATGTTCAGGCCGCGTATGTCGAGGTTGCCCGCGATCTGGCCCAGCTCAATGATCCGCTCGGCCTGGCCGTTCGCGACAGCCAGCTCGAGTACATTTCGATCGGCGCCCTGGTCGAAAAGATGGAGCGGCTCGCCGCAGATTCGGATGTCCTCAACAACCTGCAGGAGCGTTCTGCTCTCATGTCGACACTGCGCGACCTGCAGATCGAGCCCCTGCTGGCCGATCTCGCCGCTCGACACGTGCCAGACACCGAGGTCGAAGCCGAACTGGAACAGGCGTGGTGGCAGTCCGCGCTCGAGTCGCTGCTCGCGGGCGAACGCGCACTACTCGGCGCCAACACGACGGTGCTCGATCGGCTCGAAGCGGACTTCCGGCTCGTCGATGAGGCGCACGCAGCGGGAAGTGCGCAGCTGCTCTCGTGGCAGCTCGCCGAGAACTGGAAGATCGGACTGGTCGACTGGCCGGATGAGGCGTCGCTGCTGAAGAAGCTGCTCCGGGGCAACCGTGTCACATCCTTCGATCTGCAGACCACGGCCCCGCACCTGTCCCGCACGGTCGCACCGGTCTGGCTCGCCTCGCCGTATGAGGTGAACGAGATTGTCGACAGCCTGGTGTTCGACACCGTGCTGCTCGTTGACGCGGGCGCGACAACGGTTGCCGAGAACGCCGGCGCGATTCGCCGCGCTAAGCAGGTGGTCGCGTTCGGAGATCCCGTAACGCAAAGCCCGGCGCCCTTCGAGACCGGCGTGCCGGACCTCGACCACTACGTGCGGCCGCTTCGCACACCGGAGCAGTCGGATGAGTGGCACGCGGACTCCGCGCTGGCTCGGCTCGGCGGCGTCCTTACCAGCCTTTCGCTGACCCGCAGCTTCCGTGCTGGCGGCGAAGACCTGGCCGAACTGGTCAATCGCCGCTTCTACGGCGGCAAGATCCAGTCCCTTCCCTGGGCGGGCAGCTTCCTGGGGCACGGCAGCATTTCGCTCGATTATGTGGCCAACGGCGTCGGGATGCCGGATGGCGACACCGGCGCGGTCGAAAGCGTCGACGCCGAAGTCGATCGCGTTGTCGAGCTCGTGATCGAACACGCGATCCAACGGCCTCGTGAATCGCTCATGGTTATCACCGCGAGTGAGCGGCACGCTGTGCGAGTGCAGCAGGCGGTCATTGCCGCGCTTAGTGCCAACTCCGAGTTGACCGAATTCGTGATCAGTGACCGCGCGGAACCGTTCATGGTTGCCACGATCGAGCAGGCGGTCGCCGAGAGTCGTGACCGAGTGATCTTCTCGATCGGTTTCGGACGGACCCCGCACGGGCGCGTACTCTCAGACTTTGGAGCGCTCGGCGAGCCCGGTGGAGAACGCCTCCTCGCTGTCGCGATGACGAGAGCCCGGCGCTCGATGGCCATCGTCAGTTGCTTCGAACCGGAGGACATCGACGACTCGCGGATGAAGCACGGCGCGATCGCGCTCGCTGAAATCCTGGACGAGATCGGTGCGCGGGCCGCTGAGGTTCCGCTGCCGGACGATTCCGATCCAATGCTCGTCGATCTCGCGCGGCGGCTGGAAGCACGCGGCCTTCACGTTGCACTCGGGCACCGCGGCAAGCTGGGGCTCGTCGCATCCCACGGCGGCATGTGCGTGACGATCGAGGCGGACCCGTTCCTGCTGCGCTCCAGCCTGCGTGAGTCGCTGCGCATGCGCCCCGAGTTGCTGCGTCGACTCGGCTGGCACTACCTGCGCATCCATCTGTTCGAGCTGTTCAGCGATCCGGATGCCGTTGCGACCAAGGTCGTGAAATTCCTGGGCGCGGACACCGATCCGAACGCAACCCAGCAAATGGATCCCGCGGATCTGCCGACTCCCGTCACCAGTGCCTGATTCCGCTCCGCCCGAACCATCCGGTCGTCGCAGACGACGTGTGACGACTCCGCATCCGCCGGGTACTGACCCGTCGCCGGTACCCGAACCGGAGCGGCACGAGGTCACCGAAAACGATGAGCGCCTGAAGGCCGAGAAGCCACCACACTACTGAGCTCTGCGTCCGGGCCCGTCGACAGGCTCAGGGACCGGACGGGACCGGGCCGGGCGGACGGGCTACGACTCGGAGCTGGTTGCGTTCTTCGCGAGCAGGTCGCGGATGTCGGTGAGCAGTTCGAGCTCGGTGGGAGGAGTGTCTGCGGCGACGGCGGGGTGACCCGCAGCTTTGCGAGCGGCCGCGCGGTTCTTCACGTAGTTGATCGGGACAACGAGCGCGAAGTACACAACGACGGCGACCAGGAGGAACTGGATCACCGCCGCGATGAGAGCACCGAAGTAGATGACCGCAGGCGTTCCGCCGTGCAGGATGGGCGGCACCGTCACCGGCAACGACTTGGCGAGCGATGCCGTGCTGAACAGGGCGCCGATCGCCGGGTTCAGGATGCCCATGACAATCGTGTTCACAATGTTGGTGAACGCGGTTCCGATGACGACCGCGACTGCCAGGTCGATCACGTTTCCGCGCAGGATGAATTCTTTGAAACCCTTGATCACTTCAACTCCTCGTGGGGGACGGGCGCGAGACGCGCCGATTAACCGGCGGCTTTGCTGGGGGATGCCGCCGAGGTCTTCGGAGTGGATTTCGACGTGGAGCCGGAGTCGCCGGATGAGGTCGAAGGGCTGGAATCTGGTGACTTTGACTCCGATGAGGTCGAACCCGACGAGCCCGCCGCGGAGGATGCGGACGAAGTGGACGACTCGCCCGATTTGCCGCCCGCGCGCGAGTCATTGCGATAGAAGCCCGACCCGTTGAAGCTCACACCAACCGAGCCGAAGACCTTGCGCAGTTTGCCGCCGCAATTCGGGCAGACGGTGAGCGCATCATCTGTGAAGGCCTGGTACTGGTCGAAGGCGGTTCCGCACTCCGTGCATTTGTATGAGTAGGTAGGCATTTTTTCTTGTCTTGAGAGGTCTAGCCGAAACGGACGATGCCGCTCGGGGTAACGACGCCGTTGACGCGCTTGTCGTGTACCTCGCTCGGTACCGAATCGACAAGCTCGTCGTCGAAGATCACAGCATAGACGGGTGGGCACTTCTCCATACTGCCGAGTGTCTTGTCGAAGTAGCCCTGGCCCCAGCCCATCCGCATCCCGGTGCGGTCGACGGTCGCGGCAGGAACGAGGATGAGTCCGACGTCGTTGATCGTCATCGGATTGAGAACCTCGGACGTCGGGGCGGGCATGCCTGCGACATCCTCGATCTCGTCGCTGGCGTCGTATGGCGCCCAGTCGAGCAGCCCGTCGTCCCGCGAGATGGGAAGGATGACCCGGATGCCCTTCCCACACGCCCAGCCGAGAAAGTCGCGCGTCTGCGGTTCGTTGGGCGTCGAAAGGTATGCGGCGAGGTATGTAACGCCGAGCGACTCGGTCAGGGACTCGAGTTGGGTGGTCAGGGCGACCGTGTCCGCCGCGCGCTCGGTCGAGGTTTTGGTGCGGCGGCGCTCGCGAAGCTCGGCCCGCAGGGCGCGCTTCTGGGAGCTGACGTCGTCGGTCATGACGCAATTCTAGGAGCCGTAGCCCGATACCCTGTTGGTATGCAGGCGAAGATTACCAAGGCGGTCATCCCCGCTGCCGGTCTCGGCACTCGGTTCCTGCCCGCGACCAAGGCCATGCCCAAGGAGATGCTGCCGGTCGTCGACAAGCCCGCCATCCAATACGTGGTCGAGGAGGCCGTCGCCGCGGGCCTCACCGACGTGCTCATGATCACGGGCCGCAACAAGACGGCTCTCGAGAACCACTTCGACAGGGTCGGCGAACTCGAGGCAACCCTCGAGGCGAAGGGCGACACGGCCCGGCTGGAAAAGGTCAACTATTCGACCGACCTCGCCGATGTGCACTACGTGCGCCAGGGCGATCCTCTCGGGCTTGGCCACGCGGTGCTCAGGGCCCAGAACCACGTCGGGCGCCAGCCATTCGCGGTGCTGCTCGGCGATGACATCATCGATGCCCGCGACGTGCTGCTGTCGCGGATGATCGAGGTGCAGGGTCAGCGCGACTGCAGTGTCATTGCTCTCCTCGAGGTCGACCCGTCGCAGGTCGAGATGTATGGCATCGCGACGGTCGAGGCGACCGACGAGGATGACGTGGTCAAGGTCACGGGGCTCGTCGAGAAGCCGTCCGTCGGGAGCGCGCCATCCAATCTCGCCATCATTGGGCGCTATGTTCTGCGTCCCGAAATCTTCGATGTGCTCGAGAAGACCGATCCCGGTAAGGGTGGAGAGATCCAGCTGACGGATGCGCTTCAGGTGCTCGCTGCCGACACCTCTATCGCTGGTGGGGTCTACGGAGTCGTCTTCCGCGGTCGCCGGTACGACACGGGTGACCGACTCGACTACATCAAGGCCATCATCCAGCTCGCGGTCGAACGCCAGGATCTGGGGGCGGGGCTGCGTCCCTGGCTGCGCGACTTCGTCCGGGGGATGGAGTAAGGGTGCCGACAATTCCGTCGCTGACGCACGGCGATGTCACGATCCGCCCGATTCGGGCGCGGGATGCTCGCGCGCTCGAGCGCGAACTCATCGACAATCGCGGCTGGCTTCGGCAGTGGGAGGCGACCAACCCGCACGGTCCGCTTTCTTTTGATGTTCGGTCGAACATTCGCAGTCTGCAAGCCAACTCGCGGGCCGGCCTCGGGCTGCCGTTCGCGATGGACTATCGGGGCGAATTCGCCGGGCAGTTGAATGTTTCGTCGATCAGCTACGGAAGCTTGAGCTGCGCGACCATCGGATACTGGGTCGGCGAGCGATTCGCGGGCAAGAACGTCACGCCGATCTCCGTCGCTCTCGCCACCGACCACTGCTTCTTCGCTCTCGGACTGCACCGGATGGAGATCTGCATCCGGCCCGAGAACGCGCCATCCCTTCGAGTCGTCGAGAAGCTCGGGTTTCGGTACGAGGGACTGCGGCGTCGCTACATCCACATCAACGGTGACTGGCGCGATCACTTCTGCTTCGCACTCACGGTAGACGAGCTGCCCCAGGGCGTTCTCCGTCGCTGGCTTGATGGCAACGCGCCGGAGTCGGATGCCGCCATACCGGCCGCCGATCGCGCCAAGGCGGCGATCCCGCTGCGTGTCATTACTCGGCGGTAGCGTGGCTCCCATGGAACTCGTCGCGCGCTTCACCGTTACCGAATTCGAACCGGCACCACTTCACGGCATCGACGAAGACTGGGTTGGCGCGGTCACCATGCGCAAGGACTTCACAGAAGGCATCGTTGGGTCGAGCATCGCGCACTTCGTCTCGTCCGGCGATGAGGGTGCTCGCGGCTATCTCGCGGTTGAGCGCATCACGGGAGCGCTGGCGGATGGCCGGTCCGGCGCGTTCACGGTTCACCACGGTGCTCTCGACCATCCGGCCGACAACGACTCGTCGTTCGGTTACATCATTCCCGGCACGGGAACCGGCGACTTCGAGTCGTTCGACGGGCTCGCCCGCATCGTGCACGACGACAGGGGTCCGTACTTCGTCTTCGACCTGACTGACTAAAAGTCCGTGAGAGGTCCCAATCGACCCATAAACCGGACCGTTTAAGGGTCGATTCGGACCTCTCACGGAGTCTGTCCGCGTGGTGTCCGGGCATCCGCGCATCCGGCTCGTACCGTTGCGGTATGGGATTCACTGGTCTCGACGGCGGCATCATGGTGGCTCTCGCCGCGGGCCTCTGGCTGGTCTATCTTCTGCCGACCTGGTTCAAGCGTCGCGAGTACGCCGCGCTCGAGAAGACCAACGTCCGCCGCCAGCAGGCCATGCGCGTTCTGCAGGAGACCGAGCCGATCCCCGTTCGCGAACGCGTGGAAGCGATTGTCACGCCGACCGGCCAAGTCGCGAATCCGGACAAACTTGCGGAAGCGATCACGCGCTCGCGGGATGCCCAGGCCGCCCGAGTCGCGAGCCGACAGTTCGCGGAGGAGGCGACGGGAGCTGGCCAGGCCGCATCCGCCAAGGTGCGCATCGCCCGTCGGCTTCGCCGCACTCGTGCCGTCGTATCTCTGATCCTCGTTGCCGCACTCGTCACCGCGATTATTCAGGTGGCGCTCATGGTCACCGGTGGCATCGCTGCTGGTGCGTGGCCGGTTCTCGGATTCGCCGCTGTCGGCGCAGTCGTTTCGTTTGCGGCACTCGGCCGACTCGCCGCGATCGCTCGTCGACGCCAGAGTCTAGTTGTGCCCCAGGTTCGGCCGATGCGGACTCGCGTTGCGGAGGAGCGAGAAGCGGCTCGGCCGCCGGTCACAACCTGGACACCGGTTGCTGTTCCGAAGCCGCTATACCTGTCGCGCGCCGAGGCTCCGGCAGTTAGGTCGACCGTCGATCCGCACGAGCAGCTACGGGCGGCAGCACTCGAATCTGATCGGGCTCTTCGCGAGGCGCAGGAGTCGCCGGAAGTCTCACCGATCGTCGCACCCGAGCGTCCGGCCGCGCCCCCAAGCAAATACGCCGCAATGGGCGTACTCGGATCGGCGGATGTAACGGGCACCGATCTCGACGAAGTTTTGCGCCGCCGCCGCGCCGGCTAGTTCGTCATCGAGTGCCCTCTAGTTGCGGGTGTGCCAGCCCGCACCCGCAATTAGAGGGCACTCGATGGTTCTGGTAGCGTAGCTACGCAGCAAACGGGCCCTTGGCGCAGTTGGTAGCGCGCCTCGTTCGCATCGAGGAGGTCAGGAGTTCGAATCTCCTAGGGTCCACCAAATCTGCGTTTGCCCCCGCGTGGTGCGTTTGCCGCCACCTTTCCGGGGGCAAACGCACCGCGTGGGGGCAAACGTAGTGACGGTATATTCTTTGCCGGGAGCACTCGATGGGTGCGGGCGTGGTGGCCGCTGGCGTGCGTCGGGCTGTTGTCGTCGCCTGCGCTTCTGCCGCCGGTGTCGGCTATGGGCGACGTACAACTCGCCGACAGCGATCAGCAGGCCGATGCTGAGATGCAGCACATCGCGGATGTCTGAAACGCCATGACGCGGCTGCGTTGACGGAGCTGTTCTCGACGACTGCGCGTGCACACGCCCCGGACAATGTCGGACTTTGCGCGCCAGGGTCGCGCCATACAACGCGCATTCGTTTACCGACCCAACTGCAGCGAGCAAGGCGTTCGATACGTGGGGGACCCAGTTCGACCTCGAGAATCACAAAGCCACAGGAACCCCGGGCCTCCACGCTCCGCAGAAGTGAGGCTTAGCGGGATCGGACTCGGCTCAGGCGTGAGACAGGTCCATCGAAAAAACGAGCTATGTTCGGTATGGCCATCCATCGGGCTGGCCATCCACCACAACGATGGAGTGCTCATGACGATGGTCGGCAAGGTTCGCAGGCAAGCGGTTATCGTCATCGCAGTCGCGTCGCTCGGGATCGCCGCTCTGACCGGATGCACGAGTGGTACTCCGACGCCGCAGCGAACGGTCCTGACAACAAAATCGGCGGGTGCGTACTACCTGGCCACGACGTGCAAGGCCAATGCCGCCGCGGACGGTTTTAGCAACGCCTTGAGTGCCGCCGAGACGAGCACCAGCGAGACCGGGCCCGACCTCGACAACCTAAAGGCAGCGTCGCTCGCGTTTGAAAAGGCCGTGCGTGCCGCAGCTGCCCGCCTCGGCAATCCCAAGGTTGTCTGGCCGACCTCGATTCGAAAGTCAGTCCTGGTCCTGCGCAACCAATACAGGTCTGAGCTATCGACTCTGAGCAAAATGGCCACGTCGAAGCAGATGTCGGACGAGGCAGCGGACTACGGCGACTTCCCGGACACTACCAAGGCAGCTGGCGCAAGTAAGCTCATCCGTTCGACGCTTGGATTGCCGGCGGATGCGTCAAGCTCGTGTTCTACGCCAGGGTCGACGCCAACCACGAGTTCTGTCGCGCCGGCGACGGGCATGCTGATCAAGGGTGGCGGTGGCGGGTACACCTTCCGCGTCCCTGTGGGTTGGACTATCCCGAGGGATGCGCCGCAGGCTGACGCCTACGCGATCTCCGCCAAGCCCGATGCTGCCGGGGTCTACGACACCGTCAACGTGCTTCCCGCCCCAGCGACCGGCGACACCCTCGACCAGATCGAGCAGAACGGTGTTAGTTACCTCGAGCAAGTTATGGGCGCCACACATGTTCAGGTGCGACCGCACGTCATGGTCGCAGGCGTTGAGCGCGTGCACATCTCTTCGCAGCGCACCCAGAACGGCATCACCGAGTGGAACGAGCAGTACATCCTTCAACACTCCGGGATTGCCTTCACCGTGACATTCGCCTTCACTGCGTCCGAGCCTCAGGCAGAGCGCGAAGCCCTGGCCGAATCGGTCCTCGCCACCTGGACCTGAACCTGACTCACCCCCGGCCTGTCGGAGGTCTTGTTTGACTGGCGATTGAGACTCGTCTGGCGTTCCGGTCAAAGAGGTTCGGGAGCAGCCGACGCGCATGCCTTGCCCAACGTCGTTCAACGTGATTTCAGACCCGGGTGTTCGCTGATCTTTCAACGAGATCGAACGAACGCGGGCTCCGACCCGCCGATCGGGACTCGCATGCGCGATCGTGGGCCGGTGTTCGACTTTGGCGTGCGACTACCGGCGCTGCCGGACAGTCGCGGCAGCGTAGATCGCGAGAGCAACGATCAACGCGCCGACCGTGACCATGAGGTTGGCCGCCGTTGGGCGCTCCGCGATCGCCAGGCTCCAGACGCTGGTGATGCGATTTCCGTTGCCGACAAGTAGGCAGGCGGCCAGGGCAATCGCTGGCAGCGCACGGAGTCCCTTCGCCGCCGGAAAGCAGGCTGCAAGGATGACCAGTGCCGACTGAGTCAGGCTCGGTACGACCGTGGCTCGAGCGCCAGCGTCGCCGATTGCTGCTGCAATCGCCAGCAGCGCTGGAAACCCCAGCACAAGCGAGAGATCCAGAATGATCGGAAGAACCCGTACAGGACTCAGCCTGCTTTCAATCGAGCGCCGCGGAATGACCGCGAGCCAGAGAATCGCCGGGACTGCGGCAAGAAAGACGGCGATCGAGGATGAGTCGAAGCCGCGGCTAAACAGCGTCGGATACGGCACGCGAAGTGCGAAAGCCGGGGAGACGATCACACCGAGCGTGACCACGACGGCCCAGAGTTGAACTCGCCACGTTGCCTTGAACCAGTAGCGCACGTGGGCTAGGCAATTGCGCCGGAGTTGAGCGCCCGCGCATAGGCGTGCTCCGCGCGCTCGCGAGGGGACAGGTTGCCGTCACTCGCGCCCAGAAAGTCACCCGTCGGCCCGTCGAACAGGATGCGGCCATCCAGTAGCACGGCGACGTGGGCGAAGACGGATTGCAGATCGTCAACCTCGTGCGTCGCCGCGAGCGTCGGAACCGTATCGGCGATGTCGGCGATGATCTCGAGCAGGTTCCGGCGTTCCGAGGGATCAAGGCCGGTTGTGGCTTCATCCAGCAGCAGGACCTCGGGATTAATGACCAGCGCCTGCGCAATGGCCAGTCGCCTCAGTTCTCCGCCGGAAATGCGGATGGACGAGACATCCGCCAGCGCCGAGAGGTTCATGCGGTCGATGGTCGAGATGCTTCGCTCCCACGCCTCGGCTCTGCTCAAACCCTTGAGCCAGCCGGCGTAGGCGACAGCCTCGCGAACGGTCAGCCCGCGGAAACCCGACGGTGTCTGCGAAACCAGGGCGATTCTTCGGCGCAGGTCCGACCGGCTGGCGGTGCTGCGTTGTTTGCCGAGGGCGAGCCCGATTTGCCCGGTGCTCGGTCGCAACGCGGTAGCGGTCAGCTGGAGCAGCGTTGACTTGCCGGCTCCGTTGGGTCCGAGGAGCGCGCACGGAAACGCGGCGAACTGAAAACTGAAGTCGTCGAAGATGGGTCGGCGGGAGAGTCCCCGTCGATAGGAAACGTTGGTATAGGTAAGCATTTTCCTTCTTAGTTCGAACAGATCGACCGATTGGCCTTCGTCCACGCAACGAACTCGTGGAATCCGTCCCGCGCATCCTTAAGGTTCAGGATGCGATAGACACTGCTCACCGTCGAGAGTGTCGATGTATCGAAGATCGGCGACGAGCCGGCGCTGGCGATCTTCGCGGGATCCGCACCGAGCGCAACGGCGAGCGCGAAGACCGCTCGATCCTCGTCATTGAGTTGCCGTTGCGTCTGTGGCTTCTGGCGACAGGCGAACATGTCCTGGTAACCCCAGGCGAACTGCATCGTGCGAGACGTCTGGTCATCGGTGCCGGAGAGATCCCAGCGCACGGTGCCTGGCGCGGTCGCACCGGGACGCGACGTAACCAACGTCGGCTTCGCGAGACCACTTGCTGCGAGCCGCCCGGACAGCGTTGTGGCAAGCGCGCCGATCGATTTGTCTGCGCCGAGTTCCGGCCACAGGCAAATTCGTGGGGATGCACCGTGGCATTCGAGCTGCGCCGCCGGTCGCGACTCGGTGGGTGGGACGGATGCCCCGGCAACGAGGAACCCGCCGGCCAGGATGCCAACGACCAGCACCAACGCGGGCAACACGGCGCGCACCTTCGTGGTCAGCGCGCCACCCAGATAGGTGGCCAGAAGCGCTGCGAGACCTAGTGCGACCGGCGCTAGCAATGCGCCAAGGAGTATCTGGTCATTGATGGAATACAGGGAAACGGGTAGCCCGAAACCGAGGACGCCGCGAGCAATGCCCGCACTGTCGTTGACGAGCGGGACGGCGACCGCAGCGTATCCGCCGATCAGCGCAACCGGTACCGCGATCGCGGTGGGGAGATGGGAGCCAACGAACGCGCCGGTCAGCAGAGCCAGAAAAACCATTGCGGCAAACGTCAGTAAGACCAGCAGTTGCTCCGGTCCGCCCCAATTTGGTTTGGTTGCCCCGTAGATAAGTGCAACGCTGATACCGTATCCGAGCGCCGCACCCGCGAGCAGCGGCCAGGTGGACGCAAAAACCAATGTCAGCGGCGAACGCACCGGCATCAGCAGGTTGCGGATGCGCCATCGCTCAATCGGGCCGACTGACCAGGCGGCCGCGGCGCAGATGAGCGGTGCGGCGACCTGAAAGCCGACGCCGCCGGCCGCGAGTGCGGCCTGCCATGTGGCGGGAGTGCGGTAGCCCGGGAAATTGATCGACAGGTCGTAGATCATCACCAGAGTGACCAGCACCCCCGCCCAGGGGGCTGGGTTCGTCAGGAGCGGACGAACTCTCATCGCGTCTTACGTTTCTTGTGAACTCGTCTCACCAGTAGATGTTTGCGTGAGTCGCGTTCAGGTCAAACCCGGAACCGGACCCGTAGAAGCCACCGGCGTATGTCGAGCCGTTGTACTGGAACACGAAAGTACCGGACCCCGGGTTGCCCCAGTCCTGGTAGCTCCCCGGCGCGGCCGTCTTATTGGAGACCGCCTGGTAACCGAAGGGCGGGTTGTTCTTCAGCAACTGCAGCTGCACGCTGGATGGGGTGTAGGTGATGTTGTCGGCGGAGATCGTGACGCCCGTGAGCAAGACGCGGGTGTGCGCGCTGTCGCCGTCGCTATCGGCCCAGGTGCCCGATCTGTGGCCGGTTGGCCAGGCTGAAATGTAACTCAGCCGCTGTCCCTCCGCGAACGCGACCGTGGTCACACCGAGAGTCAACGCCGCCACGACGGTCAGACCCATCGCGACTTTCAGTACTTTGCGAGACATTCGAATCCCTTCCTGATCGGGCAACGATTGCCCAAGTCGGACTGTCCTCCAATATCGAGGATCATTCAAGTAGGCATAAAGGGGGACAGTCGGATGGCTCGGGCCGATCACACCGCGCGAGCAGGGCCGCTCGGCTATGGTGGGTCAACATGTGCGAGTCGAGGACGTCACCGCTGACGCGCGGGGTCCACTCGTGACAAGCAGCAAATCGAGCGGGGCCCCGCCGCGCACGACAAAACGGCCCAACAACTTTGACGGCATCCGACTGCTTGCGGCCCTTGCGGTCCTCGTTGGGCACGGTTTCATCCTGACCGACGTGCATCCCGTCCCCGCTCTTGCCGGCATCCCGATCGACACGCTCGCGGTCTCGGTGTTTTTTGTGGTGAGCGGTTACCTCATCACGGGCAGTTGGCAGAACATTCGAAACGCGCGAGTGTTCATCCGGCATCGTTTCCTTCGGATTTTCCCGGCGCTATGGGTCGTGGTGCTCGTCACCATTTTCGTGATCGGGCCGCTCTGCACGACGCTGTCGGTCGCGAAATATTTCCAGTCGTCGACGACCTGGACCTATCTCCTGAACCTGGTCACGCTTGCTCAATACTCGCTGCCGGGAGTGTTCGAGGACTCGGCGCATGCCAGATCCGCCGTGAATGGTTCACTCTGGACCCTCGGCGTTGAGTTGTCCTGTTACATCGCCGTGCTCATTCTCGGCGTCGCGATGCGCCGCCGAATGTGGGTCGGATTCATCGGAATGGCGCTGGTTGGCCTTGCCGCATACTTCTTGACGGTGGGCAATGCGTCGCTGCAGGGCTTCGAGGATGCTGGGCCCGAGGTGGTCTTTTTCGCGCTCGGGGCGCTCGGTCGACTTGTCGTCCCGAGGCCCGCGCTACGGCCCACTATTGCGATTGCAGTGCTGGTCGTCTGGCTGATATTGGTCTGGATCTGGCCGGTCGCAAAGCTCGAACTCGAGTGGATCGCCCTGCCGTATTGCGTGCTGAGCCTGGCGCTTACTCCGATACCGGTTCTGCGACGAGCGGCACGGTTTGGCGACTTTTCGTATGGCACCTACCTGTGGGCATTCGTCTTGCAGCAGGTCGAACTGGGCGTTCTCGGCAGGATCCCGATCTGGTCGAACATCGCGATAATTCTGGTCTGCACGCTGTGCGTTGCATTCGCCTCGTGGCACCTCATCGAGAAGCCGAGCCTTGCTCGGAAGGACACCGCGCTGTTCGCGCGCGCTCGGGTGGTCGACAAACCGGCGTGAGACCGGTAATCGACAGAGTCGCTACGCCTTCACCAGGGCCAGCAGGTCGTAGATGAGGTAGACCGGCCAGACCAGGGCCTGCAGGAGCCCGAGCACGACACCACCGAAGCTCCCGTCGGAATGGGTGATGAAATAGATTGCGGCGCCAACGTACGCCATCAGAAAGAACACGCCCCACGGCCAGCTACGTTTCACTCTCCCATCCTCACTCACGCGAGCACGCGCAAACAAGGACGAGAGCCCGACCGAAGTCGGGCTCTCGCCTTTGGTGGGCATCCGCCCTTGCGGTTCCCCACTGCGTCAGCGCCGAGGCTGCGTGAGGAATGTCGCACGCTGCCACTCGCGTTCGCGCTCGGCTCGTTCCCGAGCCTGCTCGTTGCGCGCGTAGAGGTCGACCGTGTTGGGTCGGACGTCCACGGTGTGCGGCCGACGGCTCCACGTTATGAGCGCGAGACCGACGTGCAGCGCGACGCGGTCCGGAAGGCTGACCCGTCGAACGGTCGCGGCGCGCACGGGCGACGAGGGCGGATGGTGATGGGTTTGGTCGACCTGGGCCGACAGGGATGTATTCATGGTGGTTTCCCTTGAGAGTGGTCTCGTGGACCGGCCCTTCGACAAGCTCAGGGACCGGAAGTGGGGCGCCACGGACGTGGCGGATCGTGCGAGGATGCGACCTCGTCGACCGTGAGGGACGACAGATTCGCGAAGACACGGCGACCGTAACTGCCGGTCGTGCGGGCCTGGCTCCTTCGAGCGTCGTCACCGTGATCGTGACGAGCGAGAAGCCGGTCTAATCCTCGGTGAGAACGCCGAAGAAGCCGGCGCTGCGCATCTTGTCGATTGCGAGTGGGGTAATCATTGGCCTGGCTCCTTTCTTATTCGGCAGACCCCAACGGTAGCGAAGCCCGACAGCACGGCGCAAGGTCGACACGCACGATCGTTGCCTACTCGTAACCACAGCTTCGACACAGCGGCCCGGCGCTAGCGTTGCCTCGTGAAGCGAGAGCGCGAGCCTGCGAGCACTGAGCTCGTCCAGCAACAGCGGCGCTTCGCCGAACTCGCGATCCCGCTACCCACTGCGGCGACCTACGACACGACGACCGAGGGCAAGACCGGCTGGCGGTTCGTCCTCACCCGGCGCTGGATTGCCTTCTTCGTCGGAGTGATCGTCTTCGCGGGCGGATGCGTCGCCGGCGTGATTTGGCAGGCGCAACTGGGTGCGCAGATTTCCCAGTTCAACGCAACCGTCAGTCGCAACTTCAATGCGACGCCTGTTCCGTTGCGGGACGTGCTGCCGACCATCGGTTCGTATCGAGCATCCGAGCAGTGGAAGCCCGTGATCGCGACGGGAACTTACGCGACATCCTCGCAGCTGTACGTGCGCAATCGAACCTGCGGCAGCGACACCGGCTTTGAGGTGCTGACACCCCTCCTGGTGGATGGGCGGATGCTGGTGATCGATCGCGGCTGCGTCGCCTCCAGCTCGGCCAATCCGAACATCCCGTCGCCGACTGCCGCACCGCCGGCGGGTATGGTGACGGTCACCGCACGCATCGTTGCCGGCGAAGCTCCGCAGGGCTCGGTGAGTGCGGCGGAAGCGGCTCAAAAGAACATTGCCAACCAGGTGGATTCGATCGACCTGAAGCCCATCGCGAAACGGCTCGGCGCTCCGACCTACACGGGGGCATACGGGATGCTCGAGTCGCAGCTGCCCGCTCCCACAAAGTCACTGCACAGGGTCATCAGTGGACGCCCGTCCGTCGACGCAAGCGCTCAGGAGGGCACGATCTTTGGGACGGTGCTCTATGCGATTGTCGGACTCGTAATCTTCGGTTACGCGCTGCGCCAGAAGTTCCGCTTCGTGAATCGCTTCGATCCCAGGCTTTGGCAGCGCGAGTGGAAGCGCATTCAGCGCCAGGCCGCCAGGCCGCTCACCGATGCCGAAATCGAAGATCTGCAGATCGCGCACGATCAGCGACCTCGGGGAGAAGCATCCACGGCACTCGCGCGCCAGGATCCGGAACCGCCGGTCGAAGAGTCGCCGCCGGGCGACGGTCCGGTGATCGTTGGCGGCGCCGTTGACTGGGAGACCAAGCCCAAGAAGCGTTAGGGAACGAGGATGCCTACAGGCTGAGCGGACCGCTGGAATCTCGCGGAACGAGCGTTGTCGGGAGAACTCGTGGCTCTGGAGTGACCGCGCGATCGGCCAACATCTCCAGGAGAAGCGAGACTGCAGAGGCGCCGGTGTCGTGGAGTGGCATCCGCACCGTCGACAGCGTTGGCGTCGAATGGCTGGCAAATTCGATGTCGTCGAAACCCGTCACCGCAATCTGACCGGGCACGTCTACGCCGGCCTTGGACAGCGTTTCGAGCACGCCCGCTGCCGTGGTGTCCGCCGAACAGAGAATGGCGTCGGTATCGCTCCCGCGGGCGAGGATCTGTTCGGCCGCGGCCGCGCCGGCGGCGTAGCCCATTTCGGACACCTTTTCGTCAGCGGAGACTTCGGAGTCGTCGAAGTCACGAACCGCTCGCCAGAATCCCTGTGACCGAAGATCGTAAGCCGAGATCCTCCTCGGCCCGTTCAGCAGTGTCAGGTGCCTGCGCCCCGCGCGCAACAGCGCTGAAGCGAGTGAGTAGAGCGCTTCGTCGTGGGTGCAGTCGGTCCAGGTCAGCCGATCCGCGTTCTGTCGGTGTCCAACCAACACGGTAGGGATACGGGTTTCCTGCACTCGTGTGACCAAAGGGTCGTCGGAATTCGCGGCAGGAAGGATCAGGCCGTCGACTCGTTTGCGTTTGACCGACTCGAGCACGTGATCAACCCCACGAGACGCGCTTGTTGTAAACAGGATGACGTCGTAGTCGGCATCCTGTGCCGCATCGCTGATCGCGCCGAGCAACTCCGGATACACCGGATGCATGACGACTTCCGAAACCTGCAGCGGGAAGACGATCCCGATGCTGTCGCTTCGACCTCGCGACAATTGACGCGCGGTTGAGTCGCCGTGGAAGTCGTGCTCTTCGATGAGAGCTTTGATTCGCACGCGCGTGTCCGGCCCGACTCCGGGCAGGTCGTTCATGACCCGCGAGACCGTTCCCGCGGAAACGCCAGCCAGCGCGGCGATCTCGCGGATCGTTGTGGGTCGCTCATTTGCCGACATGGTCACCCTCCGAAGGTGATTCACATACTAAACCGGTTGCGCGAAACTCGATCACATGTAAAGATTACGCAACCGATTTAGTAAATCGGTTGCGTAATCCGTTCTGACAGTTAATTTTCGAGGGCTCAACGTCGAGTTGCGGCCGCATAGCAAGTAAATGGAGCACTACGTGGCAGACATCCGAATCGGCATCGTCGGTTTGCACAATCACTATCATGCCTATCCGTTCGCGAACGAAATGCGGCGTGGTATCGGGGGACTGACTCTGGTCGGCGTGGCCGATGAGCGTGAAGATCTCGCAAAACAGTTTGCCGATGAGTACGGCTGCAGCTACACGACCGACTATGCCGAACTCATCAACCGCGACGACGTGGATGCGCTCATCATCACGTCATACAGCTCCATCCACGCCGAGCATGTCGAACTCGCTGCGGCGGCCGGCAAGCCCGTGCTGCTGGACAAACCGATAGCAACCACGATGGCGGACGCCGATCGAATCGTCGAAGCAGGCAAAACGGTGAAGGTCATGCTCGCCTACCTGCTGCGTTACCTGCCGGCCTACCGGCAGGTAAAGGAAGCGGTGGATGCCGGCGCCGTCGGTGAACTCGTCTCCGGGTTCTATTCGATCCGGTTTCCCGTCGCCGCGATTACGGACAACCCCAACACCCGGGAGCAGGGTTGGTATGCGGATCCCATCCGAAACGGTGGCGGTGGCTTCATCGACCACGGGGTGCACTTCACCGACTTCTTCCGCTGGTTCTTCGGAAGCGATGCCACAAGCGTGGTTGCGACCATCGGGTCACTCACCTACAAGGCTCTCGGAGTCGAGGACTACGGCATCGCAACATACACGCTTGCCAATGGCGCGATCGTGACGGTCGAGAGCACCTGGCACGCCGCCGACTATTTCGGTCCACTTTCGAGCCCGGACCACGCATCGCTCAGCGGCACCAAGGGCGAGATCGAACTCCACTATCAAAAGAGTCCGCAATACGAGATTCAGGGAACCGAGGATCCGTGGAGGCAACGCACCTACGTCGACCTGGTCGGCGAGGAACGATACGACGCGTGCTATCGCGACCTGCTCGTCGAGTTTGAGCGTGCCGTCCGTACCGACACCGAGCCCGTCCCGAACGCGGTTGACGGGCGCGCAGCCCTCGAAATGATTCTCGCCGCCTACGAATCAGACCGACTCGGGGCACGCGTGACCTTTCCGTTTGCACCCAAGGAGACACGAGCGTGACCGACACAACTACGACTCTCGAGACAGTTCGTGTTGGTCTCATCGGCGCGGGGAGGATCGCGCAGGTCCACGCGGCCGCCTATCAGCGGATCGCCCGCGGACAGATCGTTGCCGTTACCGACCCGATCCTGTCGGCCGCGGAGCGCATGAGTCACGAGCACGGTTATGCGCTGAGCCCGACCTTCGGGGACATTCTCGCCGACGACTCGATCGACGCGGTGCTTCTGGCAACGCCAAACTTCCTTCACGCGGAGCAAGCCGTTCAGGCGCTGGAAGCGGGCAAGCACGTGTTCTGCCAAAAGCCGATTGCGCTCACCCTTCCGGACGCGGACAGGGTCGTGGCGGCGGCGAACGCGAGCGATCGCGTCCTGCAGTTCGGATTCATGCTCCGCTTCACGCCGCCGATCCCGCAGCTGCACGACCGACTCGTTGCGGGCGAACTCGGCTCGCTCATCGCCGCGCAGGCGGCCGTATTCGGTTGGGAGCCGTCGAACGACTGGTTCTACGAGCCGAAGAACGGCGGCGGGGTCATCCTGGATACGCTCGTCCACTTCGGCGACCTGGTGCTGTGGCTATTCGGCCCCGCTGAACGAGTCACGACAGAGGGCGGAGCGTACAAGCTCGACGGCGCCAAGAAGTTCGGAAGCCCGGACAACGCCGTCGTCACCGTTCGCCACACCAGCGGTGTCGTGTCGAGCATGTATGTGTCATGGACCGCTGGAAGGGGCAACTTCACGCTCGATGTCTATGGAAATGACGGGAGCGCGACCGTCGACCTGGTGCATCAGGCGCTCAACTTCCACATCTCGGACAAGGATCGCGACGACGCCGGCTGGCAGTATCCGGATCTGCTCTGGGACTACGGCTATGCGGGCGAACAACAGTACTTTGTCGACCGAATCCTCGGACGAGCGGACGGCAGCATCGCGGCCAGCGCCGCTGAGGCGCGGAGTGCTCTCGAGCTGATGCTGGCTGCCCAGCAATCGCTCGACGAACAACACACGGTGGAGTTGAGACAATGACGACTCGCGTCTGCGTTGTTGGGGCCGGATTCTGGGCTACCACCATGCACCTCCCGGCGTTCGCGATGATGCCGGACGTCACTGTCGTCAGCGTGGTAGCCGCAACCGAGAGTTCCGCACGCGCCGCGGCCGAGCGTTTCGGCATCCCCAGGTTTTCTGCGGACCTGGCGCTGGCGATCTCCGATCCCGACGTTGACGTCATCGATATCGTCGCGCCTCCGTTCGTTCACGCGGAGGCAGTGCGCCTGGCGGCGAGGGCGGGCAAGGATGTGATCTGCATCAAGCCTCTCGGTCGCAATGTCGCTGAGGCTCGTCAGATGCTTACCGACGTTGCGGCCGCGGGGACCCGCCTGTTCTACGCCGAGAACGTTCCGTTCATCCCCGCGGTGCAGGAAGCCAAGAAGCTCGTCGATGCCGGCCACATTGGTCGGGTATTTCGCGTCAAGGCCAGCGAGGGTATCGGTAAGCCTCACTCCGACTGGTTCTTCGACGAGAAGCTCAGCGGCGGCGGTGCCGTGCTCGACATGGCCGTGCACAGCATCGAGTTCTGTCGATTCTTTGCCGATGCCGCTGTGGCAACCGTGTCGGCAGAGACGGGCACATTCGTCTGGAACACGCGGACGCGAGCGGAGGACACCGCCGTTCTCAGCCTGAGGTTCGCCAACGGTGTGATCGGGCTGTGCGAAGACAGCTGGACCCTCGCCGGCGCGATGGATTCACGGTTCGAAATTATCGGCACCGAGGGCCGCATTCTCATCGACAACCTCTATCGGCAACCGATTTCGGTGGTCAGCACAACGGGTTCCGCGGAGGCCGCCGAGGGTTGGTCGTACCCGCTGCCCATTCCGGGACTGATCGCCGACGGGCATCTTGCAATGCTCGAGCACTTTCTCGACGCACGGAACGCTGGCGTTCCGTCCCGCTCGGACGGCGAGGTGGGTCTTGCGGTTCTCGAGGTTGTGGATGCGGCCATGCGAGCGGCGGAGACGGGCCAACGCACCGCTGTCAACCAGCCAGCCGACATCACATCACTCTCGGGAGCCTCCGCATGACCACGTCGAAAGAAGTTCGCATCGGGATGATCAGCTGGGCCCACGTCCACGCCGAGTTTCGAGCCAAAGCAATCAGCGAGATCCCTGGCGCGACCATCGTTGCCATCGCCGACGATAATGAAGCTCGAGGTCGGGCGGCGGCGGACCGATGGGGGGTCGAGTTCTTCACCACCGATTGGCGCGAGCTGGTGGCACGAAACGACATCGACCTCGTGATGGTTCACTCCGAGAACTCGGTGCACGTCGATCAGGTCATCGCGGTCGCCGAGTCCGGCAAACACGTCTTCTGCGAGAAGCCGATTGCCACGCGCACCGAAGATGCCGAGCGGATGGCCGAAGCGGTGCATCGAGCCGGTGTCCAGGGCACTGCCGCGTTCGTCAGTCGCTTCAGCAAGGAAGCCGATCGCGCCAAGGCGATCGTCGACAGTGGCGTGCTCGGAACCGTGCTGTTTACCCGCAGCATCATCGGCCTCGCCGGCATTGCCGAGATCGGATGCCCGCCGGACATGGTGGAGTGGATGCAGGACCCCGCCCTTGGTGGCGGCGGCGCGTGGATAGACGAGGGCTCTCACGGCATCGACCTGCTGCGGTGGATGGTGGGTGATATTCGCGAGATCTCCGCCTTCATCGCGAACCGCAACAAGCCAGAAATCGCCGATGAGGACATTGCGGTTGCCATTGTCCGCTACGAGAACGGGGCTCTGGGCGAGATTACGACAGCCTGGAGCATGAACGTCGATATCAAGATGCGCAACGCTCTCGAGATCTATGGGACCGAGGGCACGCTCATCATGCGGGCGACCGATCCGTTTCCCCAGGTCGAGGTATTTCGCGGCAACGACGATGAGCTCTGGCGAGGGTGGACGGTGCCACACATCGAACCGGCGACCACCGAACCGCACGATTATTCGGGGTGGGCACCGCACGTCCACCACTACAAGCGCGAGGTCGCGTCCTACCTCGATCACGTGCAGCACGACCTCATGCCTTTCGGCCCAACCCTCGATGACGGCGTCGCCTGTCTTCGGGTGATCAGGGCCGGCTACGAATCGGCCGAGAAAGGAGGAGCTGCGACACCGATCGCTTCCTAGCTGCGGCTAGTCTCGGACCCGCACAGGGTGTGCAGGTCTTGCGTGTACCTCAAAGGAGAGAAATGTTTGCAACACAGCGACGAGGACGAATTGTCCTCATGGCAGCTGCGCTGAGCATTGGCGCATTGCTGTTGACATCCTGCAGTACCTCGGGTGGAACGACGTCCGGGGCCAACCCGGACACCAAGCCCAAGGCTGCCGGCGGTCCGTTCGGAACCTTCAAGGGCGAGGACCTGACTCTCTCGCGCTGGGCGGGCGACCCGTGGACGTCCGGGCAGCAGGCCGCTGCGACGGCCTGGAACAAGGCCACCGGCGGAAAGCTCACCATCTCGGCCGTGCCGTACGAGAACCTGCACGACAAGCAGGCGCTTACCCTGTCGTCCGGCAACTCCGACTATGACATCCTCTATGTTCACCCGAGTTGGTTCGGCGAATTTGCCAAGGCCGGATACCTCGCGCCGATCTCCAAGGACCTCGCTGATCCAAAGCGGAACCCATCCGGATTCTCTGCCGCGTCGTATCTGCCATCGGTCCTGTCCCAGGGCGCATATAAGGGAACGCAGTACTGCCTTCCCGATTTCGTATCCACCATTGTGGTTGGCTACCGCACGGACCTGTTCCAGGCCGCCGGGCTGTCAGCACCCAAGACGACCTCAGACATCATCAAGGACGCAGCCATTCTCAATGGCAAGAACGGTGTGTCCGGAATCGTCATGCCGGGTAAGGCAACCGGTGCCGTGTCGGATGTCTTCAGCTCGTTGCTGACCGCTCAGGGCAACTGGTGGTACAACGCTGCCGGCACCAAGGACACCCTCAACGACCAGGCGGCAACCAAGGCGCTCGATTTCTACACCAAGGCGGCCAAGTACGCGCCGACGGGACTGTTGAACATGGCGGTTGATGACGCGGCAACGGTTGCCGCGCAGGGTAAGGCGGCGATGGTCGTTGATACGACGCCGTCGCTGTCGGCGCTTGAGGACCCGTCGAAGTCGACAACCGTCGGCAAGTGGGCATACGTTCCGATCGAGTTCACGGCCAACAAGCCCGGCGGCGAGCTCATCTACTGGGACTGGTGCATCGCGGCCACCTCCAAGAACAAGGATGCGGCGTACTCGTTCCTGCAGTACTACACGGACACCGAGCAGCAGGCGAAGGTCGCGCTCGCGGCAAGCACGCTCGGCGCAACCAAGTCCTTCTACACGGACAAGGATGTGACGTCGAAGCTGCCGTTCCTGCCTGCGGTCAATAGCGCGCTATCAAATGCCAATCCGCAGCCTTCGCTCGCGGCCTGGCCGGGCATCCAGACAAATATCGAAGTTGCCGTCGAGCAGGCCATTCAAGGCAAGCTCACGGTGGCGCAGGGTGTCGCGGCAATGCACACGGCACTAAAGGCGCTCGCGGGTTGACCCGCTTTCGCGCAAAGTAACACCACGGGGAGCGGTCGCGGGTCACGCGGCCGTTCCCCACCAACTCCCGGGAGAACCAATGACGACCACCTATCGCTCGCGATCAAGCTGGGATCGCGGCGGCCGTCGCCTCGGGCGAGCGATGATCGCTGTGCCCGCCGTTCTCCTCGCGGCACTGATCTTCGGCCCGCTGATCTACTCGATCGTGCTCTCGCTTTACAAGTGGCAGATCACCGACATCAACAGCGGGAAGGCGTTCACTGGCCTTTCGAACTACGTTCAGCTGTTCACCGATCCGAAAGTGCTCAACGCGGTTGGCAACACCCTCCTCTATGTGGTCGGCAGCGTTGGCGTTGAACTGGTCCTGGGATTCATCATTGCGAGCGCCCTGTTCGATCTGACAAAGGGCCGCCGACTTGCCAACTCGCTGATCCTGTTGCCGATGATCATCGCACCGGTTATCACGGCGCTGATCTGGCGCTACATGCTTGACCCGCAGTTTGGTCTGGTGAGTCAGGTTCTCGCGCTCATTGGCATCAACGGCGGAGTGGCCTTCTTCGGCAGCTCGAACCTCGCTCTGCCATCCCTGATGCTTGTCGACATCTGGCAGTGGACGCCGTTCGTGGTGCTCATCCTGCACGCCGGGATGCTCGGAATTTCAGAGGAACAGTTCGAGGCAGCTCGAATCGACGGCGCCGGACGCCTGCGCATCCTCCGGTCAATCGTGCTGCCGGGGATCGCACCCCAGATCCTGCTGGTCCTGCTGTTTCGCACGATGGACACCTATCGCATCTTCGACACCGTCTTCGTGCTTACCCGGGGTGGGCCCGGTATCTCGACCGAGACCATCGGCCTGTACACCTACCAGACGGGATTTTCGTTCTTCAACCTGGGCTACGCGATGGCACTCGGAGTTTTCATTCTCGTGACGGTGGCCATCATTTCCGGGTTCTACTTGCGGTTGCTCCGCAGAAGGGAGGTGTTCCAATGACGTCGAGCGCTGTTGCGAAGCGGAAGCGCAGGCCGAGGGACGCGTGGGTCATTGCCTGTTACGTCGTGATCGCGATCTTCCTGATTTGGGTTCTGGTGCCCGTGGTTACGGTTGCCATCAACTCGTTCAAGATGCCATCCGCGATCTTCACGTCCACGCCGCAGCTGATCTTCACGCCAACCCTGCAGAACTACGCGAAGGTCTTCGGTGAACTGAACTTCGCGGAGTACCTGGGAAACAGCGTGGTGGTCGCCGTCGGTAGTACGGCACTGTCCCTCGTCTTCGGTGTGCCGTTCGCGTACGCGCTCGCTCGTCTTCCGATTCGCGGCCGGGAGTGGTGGGCGCGCCTCATCTTGTTCAGCCGGATGGTGCCCGCTGTTGCGCTCGTCGTGCCGATGTTCGTGCTGTTTGACCAGTTGCACCTCACCGGCACATACGCATCCCTGATCCTGGCGCACACGTCATTCAACCTGCCCATTGTCATCTGGTTGATGCGATCGTTTTTTGAGGAGCTGCCGCCCGAACTCGAAGAGGCCGCACTAGTCGATGGCGCCGGACGGTTCGGTGCGTTCTGGCGCGTTGCCGTTCCGCTGACCACTCCGGGAATGGCGGCGACCGCGGTGCTGTGCGTGATCTTCTCGTGGAACGAGTTCCTGTTTGCCCTCGTACTTTCGAACCAGGACACCGAAACGGTTCCGGTTGGAGTGTCTTCCTTTATCGGATCGGTATCGATCGATTGGGGCGGGTCGTCCGCGGCGGCGATTGTGGCCATTATTCCGATCTTCATCCTCGGGTTTGCCGCGCAGCGCTTCCTGGTGCGGGGTCTGACCTTCGGGGGAGTGAAAGGATGACAACACTCGGCGCCCAGTACTATCGCCCGCCGAATCCGCCGCGCGAGGATTGGCGGCGGGATCTCGAGCGGATGAAATCGGCCGGCATGAACACGGTGAAATTCTGGGGATGCTGGAGCTGGATAGACCAGGGCGAGGGCCACTACGACTTCGAGGATCTCGCCGAACTCCTCGACTTCGCGGGCGAGCTCGGTCTCGACGTCGTGATCAACACGATCATCGAGAATGCCCCGTACTGGTTGGAGCGCCGGGCTCCGCAGGCTCGTTACCGCGACCAGGACGGCCGCGAGATTCACCTGACCGCGGCGATGAACACGCCCGGCGGGGGATGGCCGGGCCTGTGCTTCGATAATGCGGAGGTGCGCGATGTTGCCGGCGATTTTCTTACCGAACTGGTTCGGCGTTTCGACGGTCATCCCGCGCTATCGACCTGGGACGTCTGGAACGAGCCGCACCTCGAACCCGCTTCCTATTTTCCGGACCGCATCTTCTGCTACTGCGACGCGTCCGTTGCTAAATTCCTGAACTGGCTGAAAGCGAAATATCAGACCATCGACGGCGTGAACGCGGCATGGTCCCGGCGTTTCTCCGACTGGTCTGAGGTCGCGCCGCCCAGGGTGTACGAGGCGGTTCCCGACATGCTGGACTGGCGTGAGTTCTGGATCGAGAATCTACGGTCATGGCTTGATTGGCGGGTATCGGTCGTGCGCGATGCCGGGAGCGCCAAAACGGTGATGACCCACGTGGCATTGAGCGGATTTACCGGCCAACTCGCAACGCATTCCCTTGACGAGTTCACGCTGACCGACTCCGTCGACGCGTTCGGAACATCCAGCTTTCCGACCTGGCTGATGGCCGATGATCACGTCGAGCATCTCTTCAACCTGGATACCGCGCGGGATGCGGCGCGAGGCAAGCCATTCTGGCAAGCCGAAATCCAGGGCGGCCGTGGCAGACGCGATGGCCTTCGCAGTACGGGACAACCGCATCCGGACACCGTCTCGCTCTGGATGTGGAACGCGCTTGCCGCGGGCGCGACCGGCATCGTGTTCTGGCAGTGGCGACCCGAGTTGCTCGGTCCCGAGAGTCCCGGGTACGGCCTCTGTGCGCCGGACGGATCGCTGACGAGTCGAGTCGCGGCGGTGTCGAGGTTCGCCGAGATCGCGTCCATGCCGATCTTGGTCGATCGCAGTACCGAGGCCGCGCAGGTCGGTCTGCTCGTGTCGAGAAAGACGGCACTGCATGCCTACGCAACCGATCGAACCATGGATCTCTATCGAGACGCCGTCATGGGCGCCTATCGAATGCTGACCGATCGCGATGTTGCGGTAACGATCCTGCACGAGGACGTTGTCGCCGCCGCGGGGGTGCCTCGTCACCTCCGCGCAATCTACTGGCCGATGCCATCTGTCGCTTCGGATGTGCTGACCGCCCGACTCGCGACGTTTGTCGACCGTGGCGGGAACCTCGTCAGCGAGGCAGGCCCGGGCGAGTACACCGAGACCGGGCATCGTCGACCCGTGGTGCCGTCGGGTCCTCTCATCGAGACATTCGGGGTCGAGCAAGTGGAAACGACGACACCGCGGGCAGGGGAACGTATTGCGATTGCCGGCTCAGAGATCGCTGTTGCCTGGCAACTGGAGTCCACGCGCGTTGGCGGCGCCTCGGTGATCGGGCGATTTACGGATGGGAGTCCGGCGGTCACCAGGAACAACAAGGGAAAAGGGACCGCTGTGCTGGTTTCAAGCTACCCCTCGCTCGCGTACGGGGCGAGCGCGGATCAGCGCTCCGCCGCATCGATGGTCGCGCTGCTTGGCGGACGACCGGAGACCGCGGTGGCCTGGAGCGAGGCGGCGCCGGGTCTGGTGACCAGACGCGCCCGCGCGGCGGACGGCCGCGAGCTCACCTGGGCGATCAACTGGACCGGGCAGAGTGCAACACTGGAGGCGAATGTCCCGGTCGCCGTCATCGCGGGAGCCGCGACTCCCGCCAACGAGACGCGGTTGACAATCGAGTCGATGTCGGCGGCCCTGCTTGCGGTTGGGGCGTAGCCATGCAATCCGTATCGATTCCGGCCACGCATCGGGTGGTCACAGGAAGCGGTGGGCGCGAACTTGTCCTCGCGCTCGACCTTGGTGCCACCAAAGTCGAATCCGCTCTCGTCGACGCGGACGGTCGCGTACTCGACGGGTCGCGATTCCGCGCGCCAACTGGGTCGGCTGCCAGTTCCGAGCAGCTCGCCGGCGCTGTCAGGTCGGTCCTCCTCACGACCCTTGGGACGTTGCCGGTTGGCTCTCGGCTCATCGGAGCGGGCGTGGGAACCGCGGGACCCATCGACCTTGACGGTGGCCTTGTGAGTCCTCTCAATCTTGCTGTCTGGCGTGAGTATCCGCTTCGATCACTCGTCGAGGACATCGTCGGCGTTCCCACGATCCTTCGAATGGATGGCCTGTGCATCACTCTCGCCGAGCACTGGGTGGGCGCAGCGATGGGACTTCGCAATGCGATGGGGATGATTGTGTCTACGGGCATCGGCGGCGGGCTGATACTCGGTGGTGTTACCGTGCCGGGGCCGAGCGGTAACGCGGGTCACATCGGACACATCGAAGTTGGCGGCTTTGATGACGAATGCGCGTGCGGCGGGATCGGTTGCGTCGAGGCGATTGCATCGGGTCCGCGGACGGTTGCCTGGGCGAACCGATTCGGCTGGGCCGGGTCAACTGGCGAGCAACTGGCCGCGGATCATCGCACGGGCCATCCGATCGCGGTCGCGGCGGTCGAGCGGGCGGGGCGCGCTCTTGGCCATGCGATTGCGTCTGCGGCATCTCTCGTCGATGTGGACACGGTGGCGATCGGCGGCGGGTTCGCACAGGTCTCACCAGCGTTGTTCGATCACATCAGGACAGCGATTGCCAAGCGCAGGGCATTCGACTTCGTCTCCCGCGTTCGTGTGGTGCCATCTGCGCTGGGTGGGGACGGACCCCTCATCGGTGCGGCAGCGCTGGTGCACAGAAGCGAGTTGGTCGGCTAAGAGCCCTGGCCATTGCGCCGTGTCGGAGGCGACCGATATTTTGCCCTTCATGGTGATACCAGGCGATGTGACCGAATGGATGCTGGATTCCGACTCCGCGCTGCGTTGGCAGGTCGAACGGGATCTCGCCCGGGCGGCCGACGAGACCTGGCAGGCGACGCGTCGCCGCGTCGCGACCGAGGGTCTCGGCGCCGAACTGCTCGCGCATCAGGACGCGGACGGCCAGTGGGCAGGCGGGTCGTACTTTCCGGCCGGATTCGACTTCGAGGGTCCGGAAGCACAACCCGGAGCCGGCCAGCCGTGGACGGCAACGACCTGGTCGCTGAACACCCTGCGCGATTGGGGGTTGGATGCATCCGTGCTGGCCGGTACTGCAGCGAAGCTCGCGGCCAACAGCCGCTGGGATTACAACAACGGTCCGTACTGGGAGGGCGAGGTCGACTGCTGCATCAACGGTTACACGCTCGCCAACGGCGCGTGGCTCGGAGCGGATGTGTCCGGGTTGGTGCGATGGTTCCTCGAGCACCAGATGGCTGACGGAGGCTGGAACTGTGAGTGGGAGAACGGGTCAACCCGGTCATCCTTCGATTCGACGCTGAATTCACTCAAGGGCATCCTCTATTTCGAGATTGCTACCGGCGGCAGCGATGAGCTTCGAGCCGCGCGTCATGCCGCCGAGGAATACCTGCTCGAGCGCCGACTCATGTTCGGCCTGGCAACGGGTGAACCGCTCGGTGACAGGTTCACGCATTTCGCGTATCCGTTCCGCTGGTTCTACACCGTTCTCAATGCGCTCGACTATTTCCGCGCTGCGAACCTGCACGACGGTGGCGCGCCAGATCCTCGACTCACCGAGGCGATCGAGGTCGTGCGCGCGGCGCGACAACCGGATGGCACCTGGCTGCAGGAACGACGACACCCCGGTCACGCCTGGTTCGAGATCGACGTTCCCGTGGGTGAACCATCGAAATGGCTTACCTTCTATGCGACGCGAGTGCTCGACTGGTGGGATGCCGTTGCCGGGAGCCAGGCCGTTTGACTTAGAGCGCACTCCAAGTTCTAGCCTCGAGTCATGAGCAAAATCACCACCTCGTATACCTGGCAAACCACCGCTGCAGAAGTTGTTCGCGGCATCGAGCTGGCCGGCAAACGCGCCATCGTCACGGGCGGCGCCTCCGGAATAGGGGTGGAGACGGCTCGCGCACTTGCAGGTGCCGGGGCGGACGTCACCATCGCGGTGCGAGACACTGCGGCGGGCAATCGAGTCGCCGAGGAACTGAACGCGACAGGCGCGAAGGGCTCCGTGAGCGTGGGACGACTCGATCTTGCCGATCGCGCATCCGTCGCTGACTTCGTCGCCGGATGGTCCGGACCACTCGACATCCTCGTCAACAACGCCGGCGTCATGGCGAACCCGCTGCATCGCACCGTTGAAGGCTGGGAGTCGCAGTTCGCAACCAACCATCTCGGTCACCTGAACCTCGCGCTGGGTCTGCACGACGCGCTTGCCGCGGCCGGAACGGCGAGAATTGTCGCGGTGAGCTCGGCTGCGCACCTTCGAGGCGGAGTCGATTTCGACGACATCAACTTCGACCGGCGCGAATACGACCCGTGGGTGGCCTACTCGCAGTCGAAGACTGCCAACGTGCTCTTCGCCGTCGAGGCGACCCGGCGCTGGGCGGCTGAGGGAATTACAGCCAATGCGCTCAACCCCGGCGGCATCATGACGAATCTGCAGCGTCATCAATCCGAGGAACAACTGACGGCGATGGAAGCCAGACGAGTGCAGTCCAACGTCGAATGGAAGACGCCGGAGCAGGGTGCAGCCACATCCGTTTTCGTTGCGACCTCGTGGCTGCTCGATGGAGTCGGTGGCCGCTACTTCGACGACGCGAACGAGGCCGAGCTGGCCGCGCCGCCGAAGCCGGGCGGTGTGGCGGCTTACGCTCTCGATCCGGTGGACGCCGAGCGGCTGTGGGACGTCTCAATCGGGATGATTCGTAGCTGAGCCGACCCTTGATTGCTCGGGCATCACCCCCAGATCTGGGTGGGAGATTGTTAGCCGAAATTCACCCCGCGCACAGGGTTCTGCCCTACGGTTAGGTAACTCGTGACCCCGGAATCTTGGTTACTTGTCCAGGGCCAGCTAGCAATTGGCTGGAACCCTTTATGGATTGAGGTCACCGTGAGTGTCATTCCGTCAGTCGTTCGCATTATCCGCACAAAACCGGGCGGGAATGCGAGCAACCCGACGACGGAATACTCTGCCCTGCTGCACACGGTAAGGGATGCCGGACTTCTGCGGCGCCGCACCGGCTTTTACTTTCTCGTCTTCGGAATCATCCTCATCGCCATCGGCGGGGAGATTACCGGATTCATCCTGCTGCAGCACACCTGGTATGAGTTACTCATCGCTGCCGGGATGGGCGTGATCTTCACTCAGCTGTCGTTCCTCGCCCATGAGACTTCGCACCGACAGGTCTTCGAGTCCGGGCGTGCCAATGACCTGGCCGGTCGAACGATCGCAAACCTCTTCGTGGGCATCAGCTATTCGTGGTGGATGAAGAAGCACTCTCGTCATCACGCAAACCCAAACCTCATGGGCAAGGATCCCGACATCGAACGCGACGTCGTTTCGTTTACCGAGGAGGATGCCGCAAGAGCGAAGGGTTTCTACGGTTGGTTTACGCGTCGCCAGGGCTTCCTGCTCTTCCCGATCCTTCTGTTCGAAGGCATCAACCTGCACATTCACGCGTTCCGCACGGTCTTCGGGCGCGATCGCGTTGACAAGCGCTGGCTCGAGATGTCGATGGTCGTCCCCCGCATCGCGCTCTACTTCACCGGTATTTTCTTCGTGCTGCCGCTCGGCATGGCATTCGCATTCGTTGGCGTGCAGCTGGCCGTTTTCGGTGTCTACATGGGTGCATCCTTCGCCGTGAACCACACCGGGATGCCCATCCTGCCGCGCGACTCCAAGGTCGACTTCCTGCGCAAGCAGGTGCTCACCTCACGCAACATTCGCGGAACCGTCGTCATGGACAGCTTCATGGGCGGGCTCAACTACCAGATCGAGCACCACCTCTTCCCGAACATGCCGCGCCCGAACCTCAAGGCCGCGCAGGCGATTGCTCGCGAATACTGTGACACCAACTCGATCCTCTACACGGAGACCGGGCTCGCGCAGGCATACGGGATCGTGATCCGCCATCTGAACAAGGTCGGCATCGCGTCGAGCGATCCGTTGTATTGCCCGGCAGCCGCATCCTTCGGGAGATAACTCCGTCTTCGCCGCGGGGGATCGTCGAGAAGTGGTGACGGGGCGGAAACTGATCCGGCTGCCTGCGCTCGTTTCATCGATTCTGGCGCCGCTGCTGTTCGTGGTCGGGCTTGCCGTCGTTGCTGTTGCGACTCCCGGGTATGACCCTGTGCGGACGACGATCAGTGAGCTTGCCGCTGTCGGCTCGCCGACCAGAGTCGCCGCGACGATCCTGTTCATTGCAACTGCGCTGTGTCATTTCGTGACCATCACGTTTGCGCGAGGGATTGGGATCATCGGTCGGATCGTCTTCCTCTGCGGCGCACTCGCGTCGCTCGCCATCGCGGCGCTGCCACTGCCCGCGCACAACGGGTCATCATCCGCTCACGACACGGCAGCGATTGTCGGCTTCGTCCTCCTCGCGGCGTGGCCGCTGTTCGGGATGCGCTTCCGACGCGATTTCCCGTGGATCGTCCGGCCGGTTGGCTCCCTTCTCGGCACCGTCGTGCTCACCGCGATTTGCCTCTGGTTTCTGGTCATATGGACGTCAACATCCCTCGGTTACGTCGGCCTGGTTGAGCGAATTGCCGCGGATGCCGAATCGATCTGGCCGGCGATCGTATGCGTCATCCTGTTCACGGCGGCGCGAAAGCGTTACGCAGGCGTTACGCCCGCCGAGGATTCTTGAGTTCGAGCCCAACCGCGGGCTCGGAATCGAGAGGTGTTGCCATGCGCGCAGTTCTTCCCGCCACGGTTGTGGTCTTTGCGATTGCCATCCTGACCGGATGTTCGTCGGGAGGTCTCCCGGGCAACGCGCCGGCGGCCGGTGCGCCGGCGTCAACGGGGACTTCGAGCACGGCGCCGAAGACCAACCCGGGTGGCGGTAGCTTCTGTTCGACCGCGCACGACGCTCTCGCCAAAGTCGTTACGGGCGCGTTGAGCGCGCCATACCAGCGGGCCGATACCTGCAACTTTGGCGTCGGGCCGAACGGCGGCCTGAGCGGGGTCGCGCTCGGGGCGCTCTACGGCGACGGTGTCGTCGTGAAGTTCGACTCCCCAGACACCGGCTCGAACTATCAAGCGGCTCTCGACGCGTACGCCGGCTCGAAGTCACTCAGCGGTGTTGGCACGGCTGCGAAGTACTACGACGGCGGGAACGGCGATCCGCAGGTCTTCGCGAAGAGCGCGACCGCGTTCTGTTTGGTGCAGACCAGCTTCAATGACGCAACCGAGGTGGGGCTGAGCAAGCCGGGCGGATCGCGTACCATCGCGGCGGCGGACGCTCCCGGCCTCGCCGCCAAACTCGGCGCGATCTGCAGCGCCCTGTTCGGCTGATCCCTTGGCTAGGTTCGCACGCGGCGGCTGAGCATCCTCGACGCCAGGTCGGCCGCATCCCTCGCCGAGAGCGGCTGGCCTCGGCCAATGCCTGCACGCAGGCGGGAAATGCTGCCCGCAAGCCCCGCGGCGGTCGGCCGTGATCCCGCTTCACGGATGATCGTGGCCGACTGCAGCACCGACGCCAGCTCGGTATCGGTTGCTCCGATTTCGCGCGCGACCAGCGCCGCGGTCTCGAGGCACAGCGCCAACGGGTAGTCGATGCTGATGGTTGACGTCGAGGCGAGAGCAGAAGTAGCCGCCTCGGCCGCGCCATCAACATCACCGTTTGCCAGTCGAGCGTGGGCAAGTACGCAGCGCACCAGTGGCAGCTCGCGTTCGACACCCAGTTCGGTTCCGTCGGCATCGGCGGCGGACGCGAGCCGAACGGCATCCGCTGGGTCTCCCTCGGCTAGCGCCAGCCCCGCCATTGTGGTGAGCAGAACCATGCGGGCGATCCGCGGCTCGTCCTCGAGCAGCGGTCGCGCCTCCTCGGCGAAGGCGCGCGCTGCCGCGTTGTCGCCGACCTGCCAGGCGATCATCGCAGCGGTCGGCAGGGTGATGAGGAGTTGCTCGGGTGTACCGACCTCGCGGCAGAGCGCGATCGCATCCTGTGCGAAGTCGACCGCGGATGCGTCGCCGCGCTCGGCCAGCAGCGAGCCGACGCCGACCGTCGCTCCGACGCGCACGTTGTGTTCGCCGAGTCGCTCACTGATCGCGATGGCTTCCTTCACGAAGTCGACAGCCTCGTCGCCGCGGTTGAGATCATCCGCGATCCCGCCCAGGAAGATTAGACCCCGTGCGACATAGGAGTCCTCAACCCCGCGCAGCAACTCGACGGCAGTCTTCATCGGCGCGAACGCCGCCTCTCCGTCGGCCGCCCAATAGCTCAGGTAGCCGAGCGCGAACGTCGCGAGCCCGGTCCACGCGGTCGACTCGTCGGTGGCGAGCAGCCGCGACAGCCAGAATCGGCCCTCGGAAACACTTGTCGCCGCGTAATAGCGGTGAAGTCGAAACGCGATCTCCTGGGCATCCGACATGCTCGCCCTGCCGTCGAGGGCGGCGCCGAAGAGTGAGCGGATGCTCGGAAGAACCTCCGTGATCGCTACGGTGAACGGGGCCGGTGGCAGTCGCGCATCCTCCGGCAGCATGGAGCGCAGTGCGGCAGAGAGCAAAACGAACGTGCCAGCTTCTTCGCCGCTTGCGAGCAGCAACTCGCGGGCATAGTCGCGAACGTCGTCGTGCTGTTCGTATCGCCAGCGAGCACCCGATTGATCAACGGTCAGGAGGCCGCGCGTCGTCAGTTCGCCGAGCAGCCGGGCAACGCGCGTCGAAGGGATTCTCGCCGAGGCAACGAGGCCTCGAACCAGGCCGAGCGCGACGGCACCGTCGAGCACCGAGATCCGGCGGAACACGGATGCCTCATCCTCGGTCAGCGCGCTGTATCCGTAGTCGAGGATCGTGCGCAGCTGGTCGCCCACCTCGCTCTCCGCCATGTCGTCGAGCAGGTCGTTGAGCGAAATCTCACGCAGTTGCGCAGCGAGCAGCTCGAGCGCGAGCGGAATACCGTGAGCACGATTGGCCAGTTGCTGGAGCGCCGCATAGTCCGGCGAATCGCCCTCGGGCGCTGCACCGAGTTCGCCGATGCGCCGGGCGAGAAGACGCGTCGCCTGGCCGGGCTCGGATGTCGACCCGGTGTCCATCGGGCCAAGCGACAGCACGCGCTCCGCCGGCAGTCGAAGCGCGCCGCGCGACGTGCAAACGAGCGTCAACTCGGGGCATCCGGCCAGCAGACTCGCGGCAAGAGTCGCGACGCCATCGGCGATCTCATCGCAGCCGTCGAGCACGAGCAGCGTTCGACCGCGCGGAGCGATCGTCGCGATGAGCGCCGCGATGGGATCGGGTTCCGGGGACGCGCCGAGTCCGCGGGCGACATCCGCGGCGACGAGCTCCTGGTTGGTGCTCGAGCCCAATTGCACCCACAGTGTTTCGCCATCCCGAACGGTCGAAGCGAATGCGAGGGCAAGCCGGGACTTACCGATTCCACCACGACCAACCAGGGTCACCAGGCGCGATTCGGATGTTGCGGTTGTCAGCTCGTGCAGCTCGCCTTCGCGACCCACGAAGGTCGACTGGTGTTCGGGCAGGTGCCCTACCGTGACCGGCGCAGATGATCGGAGCGCGGCCAGGTAGACCGAGACCGTCTCGCCACTGGGATCGATCCCGAGCTGGTCGGCGAGCACGTTCCTGCATACCTCGTATGCCTGCACCGCGCCGACACGGTCACCAGCGCGATCGAGCGCTGCGATCAGCGTGCGATGCGCGCTCTCGTCGGTCGGGTCATCCGCGACCAGCTCCCGGGCAGTCCGCACCGCCCGGCGGTTGTCGCCGGTGAGGCCAGCAGCGGTGACGAGCGTCTCTCGTGCCGAGCGGCGAAGCTCGGTGAGCGACCGGCGTTCCGTTTCGACCCAGTCGAGGTCCTCCGTGGCAAGAAACTGGTCGGTTGCAAGCTCGGCCGCGGGGAGCAGGAGCTGGAGCGCGACATCCGGTCTACTGTCCGCCAATTGCCGAACCGCCGCATCGAGCGCGGCGCTTGCCTCGCGAACATCCACCTCGACGGCTGATCCGAGCGCGTAACCGGACGGGGCGGTCGCGACGAGTTGCTGGTCGGTTGAGCTCAGCGCGGCGACCGCCGTCCGGATACTGCGGACCAGGCCGCGGAGGGCCGGCTTCCAACTCGCGGGAAGCTCGTCGCCCCAAATCATGGACGCGAGTCGCTCGCTCGGGATCGGGCCGTCGGCGAGAGCGAGCGCGACGATGGCCAGGCGCACCCGGCGTCCGCCGAGCGCGTGCCCAGAAACCTCAAGGTCGCCCTCGGCGACGGAGACGGCGCCCAGAACGCTTACTCGCACATTCGCGAGTCTACTTACCTCGTTTTGCCTGGTGATCGGGCGTTGCGAAAGGTTACTTGCGCTTGGCAGTCCAGGCGCCGGTTCCGCTCACGGTGATGTACTGCGCAACCGGCTTCGCCACCTCGGCGAACATCGCGATCGCGTCGCCGGCAATCGCCCTGCAGGAAACCGACGTGATGTGAAGGCCAATCGTCACCGTGTTTGACGTACTACCGCTCGAGTTGATCGGAGCGTCGAGCGTCTGCCACGCGCCGCCGAGTTTCGCGACGACGACCGGGTCGCTTGCCGGTCCCGAAATCTCGCCGGTAAGGTCGCCCTCGGTCTTCGAATTGATGCTGCCGCCCACCTGACTGACGCCCTCACCGGACAGTGAGATCACCCCGTGGACGGTCTTGCCATCCGAGGTGATGTGAATCTCGCCGTCCATTGGTGTCGTGCTTGCGCCGGCGTTTTGGATCGCGCCAGCACCCGGGATCGTCAGCTTCATGACGGTGTTGAGGTTCGACTCGATGTCGCCGGAGTACTTGCCGGCGGGGATGGTCGCGCCAGACGCCTTGCACGCTCCCGAACCGTGGCCCTTCGTCGAATGGTTGCCGCTGGTCGAGTTCCCGGAGCCTGCGCCGCCCGATCCCGCTACCGGGGTTCCGGACGAACCGGGCAATCCGCCGGGCAATCCGCCGGCTGAGCATCCGGTGAGGGCGCCGATGGCGATGAGGGATGCGGCTACGGCGAGCGGAACCACCATACGTCTGGACATGCAAGAACGGTATGGCGCACCCCGTAACGCCTGCGTAACGCATTGCAGCACCGGCCGTTCACCCGTTGGCAAGGGAACGGCCGCCCGGCTCTCCTACTGTTTGACCGTGGTGTCATCGATCGAGAACCTGCTTCTCGCTATCGGCCAGACGCCCTGGGCGTACCTCGTCATGGCGGGCATCCTCGTCGTCGACGGGTTCTTCCCCTTCGTGCCAGGCGAGACCGCGGTGGTCACGCTGTCGACCCTGGTTGCCGCGGGCGGGGGAGACCGACTGTGGCTGGTGCTGCTGGTCGCCGTCGCCGCGACGATGGTCGGCGACGCAATCTCCTTTGTGATCGGCCGCAAGCTCGGCGTCGACCGCTGGGCGTGGATGCGTCGGCCCCGCGCTGCCGCGATGATTGCGCGTGCCGCGGACGGTCTGCGGAAGCGGCCGGGGCTGTACCTGGCCGGGGCAAAGTTCGTGCCGTTTGTGCGGGTCTTGGTCACCATCACGGCGGGCGCGAGTGGATTGAACGTGCGCCGCTACCTGCCTCGCTCGTTCATCGCGTCCACGATCTACACGCTGTATCACGTGGGCGTCGGAGCGATCGCGGGATTCTGGTTTCCGATCAACCCGCTGTTCGCGGCGATCGGTGCAATCATCGTCGTCTTTGCGATCGCATTCGTGGTGGATGCGATCGACCGTCGTCGGCGGGCGCCCGACCTCGGGTCCTAGGCTTGAAGACATGAAATTTCGCTACCTCGGCAACTCCGGTCTCAAGATCTCCGAAATCACCTACGGCAACTGGCTGACCCACGGATCGCAAGTCGAAAACGATATCGCGGCTGCCTGCGTGCGGGCGGCACTCGACAATGGGATCACGACCTTTGACACCGCCGACGCGTATGCGAACACCGCCGCGGAGACGGTGCTCGGCGAGGCGCTGAAGGGCGAACGGCGCCAGTCGCTCGAGATCTTCACCAAGGTGTACTGGGGCACCGGACCGAAGGGCCCGAACGACACCGGGCTGTCCCGCAAGCACATCCTCGAGTCGATCGACGGCTCACTCGGCCGACTGCAGACCGACTACGTCGATCTCTACCAGGCGCACCGCTTCGACCAGAGCACGCCGCTCGAAGAAACGATGCAGGCCTTTGCCGACGTCGTTCGTTCGGGCAAAGCCCTGTACATCGGCGTGAGCGAGTGGACGGCCGACCAGATCCGCGCGGGTGCGGCGCTGGCTAAGGAGTTGCACGTGCAGCTGATCTCGAACCAGCCGCAGTACTCGGCCCTGTGGCGAGTCATCGAGGATGAGGTTGTACCGGCATCCAAGGAGGCTGGTCTCTCGCAGATCGTCTGGTCGCCCGTCGCGCAGGGTGCGCTGACCGGCAAGTACAAGCCTGGCGCTCCGCTGCCCGAGGGCACGCGGGCAACGGATGCCAACGGTGGAGCAGACACGATCGCTCGCTTCCTGAACGACGACCTGCTTACGCGCATCCAGGGCCTCGCACCGATCGCCGCCGAACTCGACCTCACGATGGCGCAGCTCGCCGTGGCCTGGGTGCTGCAAAACGACAATGTCGCTGCAGCGATCATCGGCGCATCCCGCCCGGAGCAGGTGGCCGAAAACGTCAAGGCGTCCGGTGTCGAGATTCCGGCGGAGCTGATGGCAAAGATCGACTCGGTGCTGGGTGATGCGGTGGTTCGCGATGCCGGGATGACCGCGAAGAGCGCGCCCGGACCGCGCTAGGTCACTCGGCGGACTGTCCTATTGGCGTGTACTCCCACAGGATGATCTTTCTGGGAATGCCAGCCAACGGGCAGGATTCCGGCGTAATTTGGGCGACAGAACGTGATTGTTGGAAGGTGGGCAGTTGATGTCCGTTACGTGGCGCAAGTGGATTCCAGCGGGAGTCGCCGTTGTGGTGGTTGCGGGAGTGGCGGTTGCCGCTCCGGTGGCAGCCAACGCGGCCGTCAGCCTTCCGAGCAAGACTCCGGCACAGGTGCTCGAGTTGATCCAGTCGAGCAAGGTCACTGCCTTCTCGGGTGACATCACCGAGACATCCGATCTCGGACTTCCGTCACTGCCTTCGGCGAGCGAGCCGGGCGGTGGATCGAGCAGCGACGGCGACCTCGCGTCCGGCCTCGCGCTTCTGACCGGCAACAACAGCTTGCGCGTTTACGTCGACGGCGAGAAGAACATCCGCCTCCAGGACTTGGGTTCGCTGAGCGAGAAGGACGTCATCCGTAGCGGCAAGGATGTCTGGGTCTACGACTCGAAGTCGAACTCCGTCGAACACACCACGATTGCCCCGAAGTCTGACTCGGCGAACCCGAACCAGCACTTCTCGCGTCCGGGGGCGACGCCGCAGGGCACCGTCGTGGCGCCGCAGACTCCGCAGACGATCGCCGACGCAATCCTGGCGAAGCTGCGTCCGAGCAGCACGGTCAGCGTTGCGGATAACGTTCGCGTCGCCGGCCGCGCCGCATACACGCTCGTCGTGACGCCCAAGGTCACCGATACGCTCATCGGCTCGGTCTCGATTGCCGTGGATGCGCAAACCGGGCTTCCGCTCCAGGTACAGATTGACGCGCGGGGCCAGAAAGACCCGGCCGTCAGCATTGGCTTCACCTCGCTCAGCCTGTCGAAGCCGGATGCGTCGCTGTTCACGGCCCCCAAGGGCGCGACGGTCAAGCAGCTGACGAAGCCGAGCACAAAGCCGGACATCAAGTCGCCGGCCGTCTCGCCGAAGCCGACCGAAGCCGTGACGGGCAAGGGCTGGGACGCGGTCGTCACAATTGCAGCGCATTCCGGTGGGAACGCCTCGCTGAGCAAGCTGACCACGTCGCCGGAATTCGGCGAGTTGACCACGCGAGTCGCGGGTGGACAGGTGTTCCACACCACGCTGTTCAACGTGCTGCTCACTTCGGATGGCCGAATTGTCGCCGGAGCCGTATCGGTCGCCCGGCTCGAAGCCGTCGCAGCGCAGTAGGCGGCATTCCCATTCCTCCGATGGCTGCGGCCAACCTCGCGATCGAGACGCGCGGCCTGACAAAACACTTCGGCGCATATGCGGCTGTCAAGAACATCGACCTGTCGGTGCCGCACGGATCGGTGTTCGGGTTTCTGGGGCCGAACGGCTCTGGCAAGACCACCACGATCCGGATGTTGCTCGGCTTGGCCTCGCCGACAAGCGGTGAGGCGCGGGTTCTCGGCGCTAACATCGCCTCGGGCCGCGCATTCGTGCTGCCGCGGGTGGGCGCGCTCGTCGAGGGGCCGGGGTTCTATCCGTACCTGTCCGGCGCCGCGAATCTTCGTCGTCTCGATACGGCGGATCGATACGCCCCGTCCAGAACTCGCAAGGTACGCGTTGCGGATGCGCTCGAACGCGTCGGGCTTTCGTCGGCGGCCAACAAATCGGTCAAAGCGTATTCGCTCGGAATGAAGCAGCGCCTCGGAATCGCGAATGCCCTTCTTACCCCGCGCGAACTCTTGATTCTGGATGAACCAACAAACGGACTCGACCCGCAGGGCACGCGCGAGGTGCGGAACCTGGTTCGATCGCTCGCCGCATCCGGAACGACAATTTTCGTATCCAGTCACCTGCTTGCGGAGATCGAACAGATCTGCACGCACGCGGCGGTCATGAGCGCGGGCAGCCTCGTTGCGCAGGGAACTCTGGATGAACTGAGACAGGTCGGCCGGGCGCGGGTTCGGCTGCTCACGCCCGATGCGCAGGCCGCTTCCGGGGTGTTGGCGAAGCTCGGTCTCACGGTGCAACCGGTGACGGACGACGGCGAACTCCTCGCTCTCTTCGGTGAGAACCCCGCCGAACCGGATGCCATTGTCACGGCCCTCGTGAGGGCGAAGGTACGGGTCCGTGGATTTGCGGTCGAGACACCGAGCCTCGAAGATCGGTTCGTCTCCCTCACCGGCGAGGGGTTTAACGTTGACCACTGAAGCCCAGGCCCGGGTGAGTCCGTCGCGACCGGCGAGTGGCTTCGCCTTACTCGGCTCCGAACTCTCGGTGCTGTTCCGGCGCAGACGCACGTTGGCCATGCTCGCGGCGCTCGCGGCCGTCCCCATCCTGATCGCGATCGCGGTTCGTGTGACCCACTCGAGTTCCGGCGGCGGTCCGGCGTTCCTCGACCGCATCGAGAACAACGGCCTCTTCACGGTATTCGTGGCGCTCGGTGTGTGCGTGCCACTGTTCCTGCCGCTCACGGTCGGGGTTGTCGCGGGCGACACGATTGCCGGCGAGGCGTCCAATGGCACGCTTCGTTACCTGCTGATTGCGCCGGCCGGCCGCATCCGTCTGCTCGCGGTCAAATACGTTGGTGCAGCGGTATTCAGTCTCGCCGCGACTCTTATCGTGTGCATCGCTGGCGCGCTTATTGGGTTCGCGCTCTTCCCGTCCGGATCAGTAACCCTGCTCTCCGGAGACTCGGTATCGCTCGCCGATGCCCTCGGTCGGTCGCTGCTGATTGCGCTCTACGTGACGGTGTCGCTGCTCGGCCTGTCGGCGATCGGCCTGTTTGTGTCGACGCTCACCGACGTTCCGGTTGGGGCGATGGCCGCGACCATCATCCTTTCGGTGGCGTCCGAGGTGCTCGACCAGTTACCACAGACAGCGTGGCTGCATCCGTGGCTGTTCAGCAACTACTGGCTGGACTTCGCTGACATGCTCCGCGACCCGATCTCGTGGACGAGTTTCGGCCAGAACGGACTTCTGCAGGCGGGCTACATCGTTGTCTTTGCCGCGCTCGCCTACGGGAGGTTCAGCCAGAAAGACATCCTTTCGTGAGACCGCTCCGAATCCGTATGGACTAGATCCAGCCGTCCTTTCGAAGAATCTTATGACTCGCACGCACCCCGTTACTCGCCGCATCTTCGGCACACTCTTTCGGTTGGGGAAACCGTCAACTCGCCGGATCGCCTCCGAGCTGGATGTTCCGATCCCGATGCCCGATGGCGCCCTGCTGCTGGCCGATCGGTGGGCGCCCGAAGCGCTTTCGGCGACAACGTCGTCTCCGGCAATGCCGACGGTACTCGTCCGCACCTGCTACTCGCGAAAGGCGTTTTGGGGCTTCGTCGCTCGTGCATATGCGGAGCGCGGGTTCCAGACCGTGGTCGTCAACTCGCGCGGGACCTTCGGATCGGGCGGTGGTCCGTTCTATCCGATGCATCATGAGCACAACGACGGCCTTGCGGTGCTCGACTGGGTGCGCGCCCAGCCGTGGTACACCGGATCAATGGTGCTGGCCGGTGCCAGCTATCTCGGGTACACGCAGTGGGCGGTTGCGGCCGAAGTCCCGGACGATGTCGTCGCGATGCATCCACACCTCACCTCGGCGCGGCTCGCCCAGAACTTCTCGACCTCGGGCGCGCTCGAGCTCGACGCCGCTGCGCGGTGGTCGTACTTCACGGCTCGCCAGGAGCTCCCGGGGGCAAACGCTCGGCTCGCGCTCGGCCTCGATCGCAAGCAGCTGGATCACGCCCTGAACACTCTTCCGTTCAAGGCGATCGACGAGCGGATGATTGGCGCGTCCTGGCCGTTCTACCAGGACACGATCACGCGCCTCGAGGACGATCCGGCCTGGGTGCCGTGGAACCGCGCGGTCGACCTGCACCGGGTGTCCGTGCCGGCGAGCTTTGTGGCCGGTTGGTACGACCCGTTTCTGATGGACCAGTTGAGTGACTTCGCCGCCCTGCGCGACGCTGGCACTCCCGCGCGACTGACCATCGGGCCGTGGATTCACACCGGGCTTGGCACGTCCATGGCATCCGTTCAGGACACGCTCGAATGGAGCGCCATCCAGACCGGTCACGGGAGGGACCCGGCCCGTGCCGCCGTGCGCGTCTTTGTCATGGGGGCACACACGTGGCGGGATTTCGAGACCTGGCCACCGCCCGGCTCTGTTTCGACGCCGTGGTACCTCGGCTCGGATGGGCGGCTTGGACGCGAACCGGATGCCACACCCGCATCCACCCCGTACCGGTACGATCCGGCCGATCCGACCCCGTCCGTTGGTGGCCGCCTGCTCCTCACCGGAGCAGGGCGCAAAAACAACGGGGCGCTCGAAGCGCGCGACGACGTGCTCACGTTCACCACGGACCCCCTTGTCTCGGATGCCACGATGGTTGGTGACATCGATGCCGAGATTTGGATGACCTCGTCGCGCCCGACCTGGGACCTGTTCGTGCGGTTGTGTGACGTTGACCGTCGCGGCCGGTCGTTCAACGTCGCCGACGGGTTGATCCGTGTTGTTGAACCCGATGGGGGAGCCATGAGGGAACCGCAGCGAGTTCGTGTTCGCCTCTCATCGACGGCTCAACTGTTCGAGCGAGGCCACCGCATCCGCATCCAGGTCTCGAGTGGTGCCCACCCGAGGTGGGCTCGTAATCTCGGAACCCTCGACGAGCAGACCGGAATCACTGACATGTTCCCCGCCGACCAGGTCGTCTTCCACGATGCCGCCCACCCCTCGGTAGTCCATCTCCCCGTCCTCCCCAGCCGCCCCCCGAATAGCTACTAGCGACGGATCTCCACGAGCAGCACCCAGGCATTTGCCACCGCGCAGACGAACACGGCGAGGGAGCCGACAATCATCCAGGTCAGGCCGAGTTGGGATGCCTCGAGCAGAAGTACGCCGCTCACGATGAACGGCGCAGTCTGAGCGACGGCCAGTGCGACTTTGCTCCACAGTCGCGCGAAGCTCTGTTTGGGACGGATCTGCAGTTGCCGCACCATCACGTCCACCTGGATCGCGAGTGGAGCCAGCAGCACGACGACGGTGATCCAGCCGAGTTCGACGAGAGTGGCTCCGGGAATGAGTGCTGCGACGTTGAGAACGAGTACATAGACCAGGGAGCCGATCGCCGAGCCGGCCCGTGGCGGCAGCGACGGATACTTGAGGATCGCGTCAATGTTCACCGCCATGGCGGTAAGGATGAGGCCCGCAAGCGTTGCCGCCGCAGCCGAGGACGCGATCAGAACGTCGTGCCATGGCGCCAGGTTGATCACGGCCAGCCCTTCTGGATGGTGGTGTCGTCGCCGTCGCAAATTCGGCGTCGACTAGAACTGTAGCGTCGCCCAAGATTCGCTTGCGCATTTCCCCACTCGCGATATAACGTGTTTCTTGCTAACGCGATATATCGCGAAATCTACCACAAGGAGCCACCGTGATCCACGCCCGAGGACTTGCCCGAACCTTTGACACCAAGAGGGGCCGCGAGAAGGTCGAAGTCATGGCCGTGGGCGGCGTCGACATCGACGTCGAGGAGGGAGAGATCGTCGGTTTCCTCGGTCCGAACGGCGCTGGCAAGACGACGACCCTCAGGATGTTGACGACACTGCTGAAACCGACGAGGGGAACCGCGACGGTGGCGGGCTACGACCTCGCCAGAGAGCCGATCAAGGTGCGCAGGTCGATCGGCTATGTCTCACAGAGTGGCTCGACCGCCAGCATCGCGCGGGCCGGCGAGGAGATCATCGACCACGCGCTGTTGTATGGCATCAGCGCAAAGCAGGCAGAGAAACGCGGTCGGCAACTGTTCGAACAACTCGAACTCGAGGGGATGTGGGAACGCCAACCCAAGACGATGTCCGGTGGCCAGCGTCGCCGACTCGACATCGCGATGGGCCTCGTCCACGACCCCAAGCTGGTGTTCCTCGATGAGCCAAGTACCGGTCTCGATCCGCAAGCGCGCGCAAACCTCTGGACGCACATCGCCGATCTGCGTACAAAGCTCGGCTCGACCGTGTTCCTGACCACGCATTATCTCGATGAGGCGGACGCGCTGTGCGATCGCATCCTCGTCATCGATCACGGTGTGATCGTTGCCTCAGACACGCCGGATGCGCTCAAGCGCGAGGTCGCCGGCGACCTGGTCGAGCTCGTGCTGGCCAATGAACAGCAGGTGTCGGAGGCCGCGGCGCAGCTCGGCAGGCTCGGCGCATCCGCTTCTGCCACCGCTGACGTCAAAGGGCTCGTTGTGAGCATGCGAATTCCGGACGCCGGAACCGAACTGCCGGGTCTCCTTCGATCTCTCGACACCGCGGGCGTCGCTCTTACGGCGATCGAGGTTCGGCGCCCGACCCTCGACGATGTATTTCTGACCATGACCGGGCGCTCGCTGCGCGAAGACGCCTAAGGAGACGGACCATGAATTTCTTTTATGAAACCGGAATCATCTACCGCCGCCAGCTTCGCCTCTCGCTGCGCAATCCCGCGTGGATCATCATCGGGCTCGCGCAGCCCGTGCTCTATCTGGCCCTGTTCGGTCCGCTGCTCAAACCGCTCGCCGCCCAAATCGGCACGCAGAACGCGTACACGTTCTTCGTTCCCGGCCTGCTCATCCAGCTCGGTCTGTTCGGAGCGCTCTTCGCCGGGTTTGGTCTTGTCTCGGAGTGGCGCGAGGGCGTCATCGAGGCAGAACGGGTCACCCCGGCCAACCGCGCCGGGCTGCTCGTCGGTCGAGTTCTGCGCGATCTGACCCTTCTCCTGGCGCAGGGCATCATCCTGATCGCACTCGGATTCGCCTTCGGGATGAACGGGTCGATTCCCGGGATGATGCTCGGCCTGGTCCTCATCCTGTTGTTGGGTGGCGCGTGCTCGGCATCCTCCTACGGCCTCGCGCTTACCCTCAAGAGCGAGGATGCGCTCGCACCGATCCTGAACAGCATCGCACTCCCGGTGCTGCTGCTGTCTGGCATCCTGCTTCCGATCAGCATCGCGACGGGGGCACCGCAGTGGCTCGTTGACGTCAGCGACTTCATGCCGATCAAGTACCTCGTCAACGCACTGCGCGAACTCTTCGTCGGCGGAGTGTGGAACATCACGACCCTATGGGGTGCGCTCTGGGTGCTCCTGCTGTTCGGTCTCGGCGTCTGGTTCGGAACGCGAACCTTCCGCAAGGACAACGCGTAGGTCACGCGTCCTTCGGTCAACGAATCCTGGAACGAAGGAAATCGAGCGCTTCGTCGCTGTACAAACCACGAGGCACGATCGACCTAACGCGTGCGCCGCGGAGTTTCAGGAAGAGAAAACCTCCTTGGACGTTCAGCCTCTCGTAGTAGTCGTATCGAACCGAGCTTGAGGCCATTGGGGTGCGGGTCGTGATGATGGACTCCGTCAGTGTGACTTCATAGATGCTGCCGGGCCGCGCGTTCGTCGTGAGCTGCCGCTCGAGTGCGCGGGAACGGGAGATCATGTTGAACGCGAGAAACGCAGCGACGAGGATGGGCAGCAGAATCGTGAAGCCACCAAAGCTGGTTCCTCGAGCTGCTGCGTCCCATGCGGCAAGACCGAACACCACGACAAACACAGCGAGAGGAATCCATACCGCCGGGCGAGAGAACTGGAATTGGGTAAACGCGCGTGAGGCGGCTCGCGGGTATCCTTGCGGAACGACAAACCGCCCGGTGAAGAGAGGCTTCTCGGCTGGCGCCGATCGTGGCTGGCTGTCGGTCACGCGCATCACGCTAGCAGGGCTAGCGCGGGAGAACGCGCAGGGTCGCCTCTACGGCGGCCGGTTCTGACATCGCACTCACGTAGTCGAACCTCGCATACTTGCGATTGAACTCGGCGTCGATTGCACGATTAACGTGGTCGAGCCGGTCGACGTTCTCGAAGTGCACCGGTACGTCGGCCGAGTCGACGTGGATGGACTGGTCGGCATCCGTCTCGACCCGACGAAACCACATGCTGGTTACGCCCTTGTACGAGCGCAGGTAAACATCGCCGTCGACCGCGACGACCCAGACTGGAACTCGGATCGTGTCGTACCCGGTTCGCGAAACAACGAGCACGAGTTCTTCCGTGTCCGACAGTTCGCGGAGCAGATCTTCCGTCCACTCGGTTGCAGGCATTCGACATCCCTTCGATTGCGCAATTATGCCAGTCAGCTGCCGTCGGGGAAGCCGCCGCGGTGGGTGACAATCGGGAAGTGCGGGAGCGCCGCGCGGGGATCGGCGAGCATCCGTTCGGTCTGGACGAGGTACGGCTTTTGCGCGCGCCATCCCATCGGATGCGGGGTCAGGCCGTCGGCCATCCCATCCGAGTTCGAAAGGATGGCCTCGAGCGCCGCGCGCGCCGGCTCGAAGCGCCGGTCCAGTTCGCCGAGCCTCTCGTCGGTCTGTAGCTGAGCGGCGGCGCCTCCCATAGTCGTAGTTACCACCTTCGCGCGGCCGGCGCCCGAGCGAGTCGCGAGTCCCTGCTTCTCGAGGTAACCGAGCGAAACGTCGGTGATCTCTCGCGCGATTCCCGCCCGAACCCAGACCTCACCGGCCGGAACTCCATCGGGCTCAAGCACGCGGAGCGCATTCGCAGCGAGGGCGAGCGAGGTCGGGGAGGTTCGTTCGAACGCAACGGCAATCACCGTGAGAGCGCGACACAGGACGGAGGAGAGCGAATCGCTCAGCCCGTTCGGATCGCGGTCCGCGCGAAGCTGCGGCGTTGTCCACAAACCGTGCACCACCTGTGGAAGATAGTTGGGCCCGAAGTGGGAAACGTCGGCGAGGCAAGCGGCGAGCGTCGACCGAATGGATGCAATGGTGTCAGCGCCGAAACGCTCGCGCCACCGCTCTTCGATGCGCTCTTCGAGCGGTGTCCAAGTCTGCACGGCTCGCGTTCCGCCGGGCGTGAGACGCAGCAACCCATCTTCGGAGCGCACGTACCGCCAGCGCGTCATTCCGGCGACGTCAAGCTTCCGGGTGCCGGCTTTCGCCGAAAGCTCGGCGGGCGAAATCCCTTCGGGCGGCACCAACGCGAGGAAGTTGGACCACAGTTCCAGCGAGATCAGCCACGGCCCGGCGCGCTTCTGTCCGGCGGCCACGCCGATGGTCGTCGAGTGCGGCATGAGCGACTCGAACTCGTTGTCCGCCTCGATCGTGTAGGCGACGAGCACCTGTGACAGCAGAGTTGACAGGTGCGGTCGCGTGTCCATGCCAGCGATGATAGGTGACGTGGGTATCGCATCCGAGTCTGTTCGAGTGAATTTTCCGATCGAGGACGTCTTTGATTTCCTCGTTGACGGCACCAACAATCACCTGTGGCGTCCCGAAGTCGTCCGCGTGATCTTCGCCGCCGGACCGCCCGAGCGAGCGGTCTGGGCGCAAACTCTGAAGTCGGCCGGCGGCAGGGATCGAAAAGCCGACTACCGGATCTCCTGGTACGAGCGCCCGGGAAAGCTCGAGCTCACGATCTTCAACGGTCCATCGCGGCCGACAATCGCGTTTGACCTTCGTTCGCTTACCGGATCATCCACTGAAGTGACGTGCGCCGTGAACGTCAAACCGCGAGGCTACCCGTTCGAGCGAACGCGCTTCGGCGGAGCCGAGGCGGCGCGGTTCGCGGAGCAGGTGCTCAACCTGGGCGCGGGGATGGCGAAGCGGCGCTGATCGAGGCGAGCCCGCCTACAGCACCTCGCCGGCGTCGGAGAGCAGGTCACCGAGCCCATCGAGGATCGCGATGCTGATCGTAACGAGCACGACGATCGCGATGATGAATGTGATCACCTGTAACGCGATGAACACCCACAGTGGAGCGAGCCCCCTGCCCGTGCGGCGCTTAGTGACCACCGTGCGTCCGATCACATAAACGATGGGCGATGACAGCAGGATCGCGAAGAGCGACCACGCCCAGTTGAACGGCTTTGGCACACCTCGCTTGCGCAGCGCGAGCCAGTCGAGGATCGGGAAGACAATGAACGCTGCTACCGAAACCAGACCAAGCAGAATTGAGACGTTGAATAGTGTGTCGGTGGATGCCGGGCTGCCCTGGGACTCGTTCGATGCGATCTGGGACTGGAAGTAGATCTGGGTAACGATCCAGTAGGCGATCGAGATGGCGAACGATCCGACGGTCAGCCAGAACCACACGGTCGTTGCGCTCGTGCCATCGAGAGCCTTGGGTGACACGCGATATCCGTGGGCCGGTTGTGCCGTGGCGGCTGCGGCGGCCGGGTCGTGAATGTGCTCGGTCCATGCCGAGCCATCCCAGTAGCGCTGTGTCGTCGATCCGGGGGAGACCTGGTACCAGCCGGCGGGCGCCGTTGCGGTGACCGGTGCCACGGCAGTCGGTTCGACAGGAGCGAAGGCCGCGGGCGCTGTCGCTGTGGGAGCCGCCGCCGCGGTCTTCGCGCGCGTCCTGGCTGGCGTTGTTTTGGTCGCCGCCGTCGCCGTCTTCTTCGCTGCCGTGGGCCTACGCGCCGGTGTTGCCTTGGGTGGTTGTGAGTCGGTCACAGTGCGGTCTCCTCGTGTGGCGCTGGCGTGCCAAGCCTATTGGGAGCCGACCGGGTCCCGCGAGATCCGTTCGAGCCGCGAATGCCGGCGCCTTGGTGAAGGGCGCCGGCGTCCGCACTGAGCGTTACTTGATCGCGGTGCGGATCGTCTTGCCGTCCGCGGTAGCGGCCTTCAGGTCCGTCACAGCGGTCTTGACCGAACTCCGGGCCGCGGCGAGAACCGAGTGGTTCGAATTGAAGTCCGCCGGCGTCACGGCGAGAGCGCTCGCGGACACACCGTCGAGGGCGTCGGTTGCCGCGGAGATCTTGGACTGCATGTCGGTGAGATCCGCCTGCAGCGCTGGAGTCGACTTCGACGCATCCTTACCCGCGAGCGCGGCCGCCAGCCTGGACTGCGCGGCGCTCAGCCGGGGGATGGTCGTTTCGGTCATCCGGTCGGCGGCAGCCGCGATTCGCGCCTGGGGAAGAGCGACTGCGTAGACGCGGTAGGTGGTGAAGATGGTCGCGAAGTCGGCCGCCGCGGATGCCACGGTGGTGTCGGCCGCGATCTTCGCTTCGACCGTGTTCATGCCCGCGACATCGCCGTTCAGGGTTCCGAGGATCGTGGAGCGGTCAGATGACGTGAGCCCCTTCGCGGCGTTGACTTTCGCAATTGCGGCGCCCAGTTTGGCGATGCGTTCGCCGGTCCTGGTCTTAGCCGCAGCCTGGATGGCCGCCAGGTTTTTGCCCGCGCCGGCCGACGGGGTTGACGGTGACGTTGAGTCGGCAAAGGCCGGTACGCAGCTGCCGACAACGAGTGCCGCAGCGGATGCCGCGATGAGCGAGGTGCTGAGGATGCGGTTCATGGGATGCCTTCGAGTTTCGAATCGTCTGTTCGGATCCTTGGTGTCCGACACCCGCAACTGTGCACGGAGGAGGTTCGGCTTCCGTCAGCCAATTGTTCGAGTTCGGTAAGGCTTCGGGCCGACGATGGGGCCGTCTACCACTGCACGGTTGACGCCGGTCCGGGTGCCCAGCTCACCTTGGTCTGCGGAACGGCTGTTCCCGACTCCCCGACGAAAGCGACGCTCACCTTCTGCTTGCCTCTCTCATCGAGAAAGGTGGATGCCGAACCCCACGGGCTCGGATTGAACTGCTCGCCCCACTGGTTGATCGCCGCCATCACGATGTTCAGCGCGCGCCCTGCCTCGGAGAGGTGGTAACTCGAGCGTTCGCGATTGCCGGCGTCGCGATAGCCCTGTTTCTCGAAGATCCCGTTCTCGACCAGGGTCGCGAGACGCGCGGTGAGAATGTCTGTCGGGATGCCGAGCTGGTCGCGGAACTCGGAGAACTTCGTCTGGCCACGGAACGCGTTGCGAATGATCAGCAGCGACCACTTCTCGCCGACGATGTCGAGTGTTCGCACGATCTGGCAGCGCGGCTCTTCGATGAGTGATTTGAACGGCATGAGACGATTCTAAACGATATAAGTTGGAAAAACCAACTCAGCCCTGTTACGGTGTTCCCCATGCCTTCTTCCATTGCTCAAGATGCTTCGCAAACCGAAGTGCCGCCCGTTCAGATGCGAAGGGGTCTTTCGCGTCGCGCCACCTTCTGGTCGGCGTCCTCGGTGCTCGCACTGTGCCTCTGGGCGAGTGCCGCTGCCAGTGTTCTGTATCCGATCTACGCTGCCCACTGGCACCTCCCATCCGTCGTCGTGACCTCGGTGTTCGGCACCTACCCCGTCGCGCTTCTGCTCGTGCTGTTGTTCTTCGGCGGCGTATCGGACTATGTGGGTCGTCGTCGCACGATGCTCTCTGGCATCCTCCTGATCGCGGTGTCCGCCGTGCTGTTCGCTGTAGCGCCGAACGTTGGATGGCTGTTCGCAGCCCGGGCGCTCCAGGGAATTGGAACGGGATTTGCTATCGGAGCCGCCAGCGCAAAGCTCGTTGAGAACAACATTTCGGCAAACCCGCGGTTTCCCAGTTCACTGACCACGGCATCCACCGCGACCGGCCTGACGTTGGCGCTCGTGCTTTCGGGGATTCTGGCGCAATTTGCGCCTCTGCCGCTTGTGCTCAGTTTCGTGCTGCTGTTCGTGCTCGCAATCGGCGCATTCATTTTCGTCGCGCTGACTCCGGATGATCGCGCCGGCGCCCGAACGGACCGTTGGCGGCCGGCACCGGTGCACGTCGCACGCGGCACGGTGCGCCCGTTTATCGTCGCGACTCTCTCGGTCGCCGTCGCATACACCGTTGGGGCCCTGTTCCTGTCTCTCGGATCGTCCATGGCGGCCCAGCTGACCCACACCTCCAACCTCGCCATCATCGGAGCGACACTCGCCCTGTCCTCGCTGTGCATCGGAGCGACGGCACTTCTCATCCAGAGGATGCACGCGCACCTCGCCGTGGTGCTTGGCGGCGTGATCTCGATCGCGGGACTCGTGGCGATGGCGTCGACCGCGAGCTCCGGGTCACTGGGGTTGCTGTTGACCTGGGCCGTTGTTGGCGGGATCGGATATTCGCTGGCATTCACGGGAGGACTGTCGCTGCTGAGCCGCACCGCGCCGCCGGAACACCGCGGGGCGACCCTCTCGCTGCTGTACCTGTTCTCCTATCTGTTCCAGGCGGTCGCCGCAATCGGCGCGGGGGCACTGGCAACGGCGATAGGACTCGGCCCGGCAATCGGAGTGGTCGCTCCGCTGGTTGGCCTGCTCTGCCTCGCGGCGATCATCCTCGCGGCCGTCGACTTCGGAGCGCGCAGACGACCGGCGACCGCGCCGTCACCGGTCGCGCGGGTCTAGGACCTCTGCGGCACTTCCTGAAGCGACCAGGTATTGCCGTCGGGGTCGGAGAAGAACACGAACCGGCCCCACGGCAATTCCTGCACTTCGCCGACATCGACGCCGGCCTCCACAAGCTGTGCGCGTGCGGCATCCGCGTCGCCGATGACGATCTGCACGCCCTTCTGGGATCCCGGTACCATCTCGGTGATGCCGTCGCCCATAACGATCGAGCAGGCAGACCCCGGCGGCGTCAACTGAACGAAACGGATGCCGCCATCGATGTGATGGTCGTGGTCGAGGGCGAACCCGACCTGATCGCGATAGAACCTGATTGCCCGATCAACGTCGCTGACCGGGATGGCGACAAGTTCGATCTTCCAGTCCATGAGAACTCCTTCTGTCGTGAGGTTGTTGGTCAAGAATCTCGCGCGTATAGGTCAGATTCTGTCCTGAATTACGCCAGAATCGAAGAATGGCCGAGACTACTTCGCGGACGCTCGAGTTGCTTAACCTGCTGCAGTCGCATCGGCAGTGGAGCGGGTCCGAGCTTTCTGACCGGCTCGGCGTCACCGCGCGAACCCTTCGGCGCGACATCGATCGCGTTCGGGAGCTCGGCTATCGGGTCGAAGCGGCTCGCGGGCCGCAGGGCGGATATCGGCTGGAGGCGGGCGGTTCGCTCCCTCCGCTTCTGCTCACCAACGAGGAGGCCGTGACGATGGCGATCGGGCTCCGTCTCGCGGCCCAGCAGGGACTCGTCGATGGCGAACTCACGACGCAGACCGCGCTCGCCAAGTTCGAACAGGTGCTGCCGAGCGCGCTGCGCAGCAGGGTAAACGCACTCGCCGTGACGGTGCAGTCCGAGAGCCCGCGCGTTCCAACGGTCTCGGGGGAGTTGCTCGGGGCGCTCGCCCTTGCCTGCCGCGACCACGAGCGGGTCCGCTTCTCCTATGAGGACGCGCGGGGGCAGCAGACCGAACGCGTCATTGAGCCGCACGCTTTGGTCGCCGCATCCCGAGCATGGTTCCTTGTCGCCTGGGATCTGCGCCGCAACGATTGGCGCACGTTCCGGGTGGATCGGATGGCTCGGCTCTTCGGAACTCGCCTTCGATTTGTCGCGCGCGAAATCCCCGGCGGGGCTGCCGAGTATGTCGCTCGTTCGGTGACGGCACTGCGTCGAAACGTTCGCCTGGATGTTCTGCTTCAGATGTCCCTTGAGGCCGCTCGCTCGGCGTTCGGTCCGTGGGCCTCCCAGGCCGAACGCGTCAACGACGGACTGACTCGGTGGCGCATCGAAGCGGAAACGCCCGAGCACGCTTTCGGCGCACTCGCCTGGATCCCCGCGGGAGTGGGCTACACGCTCGAGGGCGAACCGGACCTGGTGGAGTTCGTGAAACGGACGGCGGAACGCGTCACCCGGTCGCGCTGAACATCAGCGAGGCAACGACTACCAGGCCGACCGCGACGAACTGGAGTTTCGTCATCCGCTCCTTCAACACCGTCGCCGCGAGAATCACGGTGAGCACGGGGTAGAGCGCGACGAGCACCGAGACGATCGCGAGGTTGCCGACATGCAGGTCAAGCACGATGAACGCGTCGGCGACGCCAACGAGAACCCCAGAGACGGCCGCCGCGAGCCACGCGCGGGGTGCGGACAGGTCCGCGACGGCATCCGGCCCCGGCTGAAGAAACGCGAGGGTTGTGTTGCGCCCCGGGATGAAACGCAGGACGAGCCACGCGATGGCGAGCACAACCAGCCCGGCGACGATTTCGAGGACCGACGGCACGACGCCGGAATTGTGGGGTGCGAAGTCGAGGGCAATGAGGGAAACGCCGAGTAACAGCCCCGATGCCACGGCGAGCAGCGCCGCGCGCGGGGTGATGTGCTGGTGTCCCGGCTCGCGGCGAGGGGCAAGCAGGATGAGCGCAACGATCCCGATGGCGATCGCGACCCAGGCGAATGGGGTGAGGGCCTGGCCGGTGACGACCGCGGCTACGACGGGGACGATCGATCCGATCAGCGCGATAAGTGGCGAAAGCAGACTCATCGGGCCGATCGCGAGAACGCCGTAGAACGCGAGCAGCCCGAAGACCGCGAGGACCCCGCATGCGACCCCGGCCTCGATCGCGGCGATCGACCAGACCCCGCCGACGATGAGGAGGGCCACGAGGATCGACACCGTGGCTACGGCGTAGTTAAACAGCGTTGCCGTGATCAGGTGGATGCGTCGTGCCGCGAACGCGCCGAAGAAGTCGGACACTCCATAGACGATGGCGGCACCGAGACCGAGTGCAACGACGGCGATCATGTTCGGGGCGGCCGTTGTCTAGCGAAACATCGGAGCGGCGTCGCCTGGCATGAACCCCAGTCTAGGGAGGCCCACTGATGCGTCCGGCTTCAGGACGCTGGCGGTGCCGGTGTCGTCGCGGCACCGGTGCGGCGGCGGCGCCAGCGGACCAGCAACACGATGCCGACCCAGATTACGGCTGCGAGCACCAGCCACGGCAGCAGGTAGACCAGCACCAGGAAGATCCAGGTGAATACAACACCGAAGCCGGCGAATCCCGCGAAGAACGCGCTGGCGGCCGACGTAGGACCGGGCTTCGCAATAACAACGGATGGCGCGATGAGGCGCAGTTTGATTGTTGACATTGCCACCTGGTCACTCAGATAGCGCTGTTGCGCGGTCAGGCTCTCCAGGTCGCCCTGCCGCGACGAGATGTCGTTCTCCAGTGTGATCACGTCGGCCGTGTTGGTTGCCTTGGCCTCCAAAGCCAGCAGACGAGTAATGGATGTCTGCAGCGCGGTGATCCTCGCCCCGAGGTCTTCGCTCTTGGTTGTCACGTCGTCGGTCGACTCGCTAATCGAAACCTCGGTCCCGATTTTCTTCAGCCGGGCCAGTGTCTGCGTGAGTCTGGAGGACGGGATGCGCAGTGTGAGTGACGCATTGGCCGGGCTCGTTGCCGTCGCGGCGGTCTGATTGCGATCATCCACTCGTCCGCCCGCGTCATCGACGATCTTCGCGGCCCTGTCGGCTACGGCAATGGGATGCGGCGTTCGGATCACAACGCTTCCCGTGGTGACGACCTGGCGCTTGACCACGTCTCCGGAGGTTGTCGGGGATCCGACCGAATCGTTCGCCTGGCTGCCGGACCCGGCATGCGCTACCGGCGCTCCGCCCGCGATGCTGGCACCGCTGCCCGAGGACGAACATCCGGCGGCGGCCAGAGCCACGGCGAGGGCGACCATGGGAAGGAGAATCCGTCGCCGCATCCTGAGCATGCCCCAACTTTGCCAGAGTTCTGCGGCGGGCAGAGTCACGATTCGGCGTCACTTGCTGGCAGTAGTGTCGAACGCATGGAGCATTCGATTCTCGGAGGCACCGGGCGCGAAGTGTCGGTCGTTTCCCTCGGCACCTGGCAACTCGGGGCGGACTGGGGAGCCGTATCGCAGGCAGATGCCGTGGCCGTTCTGCATGCTGCAGTCGAGTCCGGAGTCACGATGCTCGACACCGCGGATGTTTACGGCGACGGGCGCAGCGAGCAGCTCATCGGCGGTTACCTTGGCAGCAATCCCGAGTTGGACATCTTCGTCGCGACCAAAATGGGGCGCCGCGCCCCGCAGGTTGCTGAGAACTACACGCTTGCCAACTTCCGCGAATGGGTTGATCGGTCGCGCACGAATCTGGGCGTCGACACGCTCGACCTCGTGCAGTTGCATTGCCCGCCGACCGCGGTCTACGACGACGACGAGGTCTTCGACGGACTCGACCAACTGGTCGCCGATGGGGTTATCGCAAACTACGGCGTCAGCGTCGAGACGACGGCTCAGGCTCTGACGGCAATTGCGCGTCCGGGCGTCGCAACCGTGCAGATCATCCTGAACGCGTTTCGCTTGAAGCCGCTGGATCGCGTGTTGCCCGCGGCACGGGATGCCGGTGTCGGGATCATCGCGCGCGTTCCGCTCGCCAGCGGCCTGCTCAGCGGCAGGTACACGAAGGACACCGAGTTCGCCGAGAACGATCACCGCAACTTCAATCGTTCCGGCGCGGCGTTCGATGTCGGCGAGACCTTCTCGGGTGTTGATTTCGACCGGGGCGTCGAGGCCGCACACGAGTTCGCGGCGCTCGCCGGCAAGCAGGGCGTACCTCCCAGCTACGCGGCGATCGCGTGGCTGGCGCAGCTGCCCGGCGTGAGTACCGTCATCCCCGGCGCTCGAAACGCGGAGCAAGCTCGAGTCAACTCGGCCGCAGGATCCGCAGCGGCGCTGCCCGCGGAATTCACCGACGGCATCCGCGACATCTACGACCGCTACTTTGCAAAGGATCTCGCAGACAAATGGTAAACGCGACCCCGGCAGCGAAGCCGGGCAAGCTTCCCGCGGCATTCCAGAATCTGTTCGTCTCCAATCTCGCGACGAACCTGGGCGACGGAGTCATCCGGACGGCGGGGCCGCTGCTCGCGATTCGGCTCACGACCGACCCACTGCTGATCTCATTCCTGTCTGGACTCGCGCTGCTGCCGTGGTTGTTCTTCGCGATCCCTGCCGGCATTCTGATCGACCGAATCGATCGTCGGGTTGCACTCGGGATCGCCAACGGTGTCCGGGTCTTTCTCGCGGTCGGGCTGGTGCTGCTGTACGCAACGGGCGATTTGACGATCTGGTGGCTGTACGTCGCGGTCTTCGTGGATGGGGCGTGCGAGACGATTTACGACGGCGCCATCCGAGCGATGATGCCGAGCATCGTTTCGAAGGAGTTGCTTCCGACCGCGAACTCGCGAGTCGAGGCAGGCGAACTGGTGCTGCAGAACTTCGCGGCGGCACCGCTCACCTCGTTGCTGTTTGGCGTCGCGGTTCTCATTCCCCTTGGCTCTAACATCGGTTTCTACGCGCTGGCGGTCGTCCTCGCGCTGCTGCTGCCGCGCGCCGCATCCGGGAAGCAGTTCACGGACGTCGGCAGCGAGCCGCGACCGAAGTGGTACATGCAGTTCGTCGACGGCTACCGCTTCATCATGGCGAGCAAGATGTTTCGCACGCTGTGGTTTTTCCAGACGTTCATCGGGCTGTGCTTCAGCGCCGCAACCGCAGGAGTTGTGCTCCTCGTCATCAAGTTCGAGGGACTGCCATCCAGTTTTTACGGGTTCTTCCTGGTGTCTGGAGCCGTCGGTGGCATTGTCGGTAGCATCGTTGCGTCTCCGCTCAAGAGGGCGTGGGGCGCCGGTGTCGCGATGGCCGTATCGATGGTCGTGTCGTGCGCGGCTCTCGTCTTCATCGGGTTGGTGCCGGTGATCTGGGCAGCAGCGGTCGGATTCTTCCTCTCGACGCTCAGCATCATCGTGTGGAACGTGCTCGTTATGTCACTACGACAGGGCTTCACGCCGGGGCGGCTTCTCGGCCGCGTGCACGGAACGTACCGGACGCTGCTCTGGGGAGCGACGCCGGTTGGATCGGTGGTCGGCGGACTGATCGGACGGGTCAACCTCACCTATCCGTTTATCTTTGCCGGCGGGATCGGAGTGATCGCGACGATCGTCTTTTTCCGGTTCATTGCGCGACTGCCCAATCCCGAGGATGTCGACAACGGCGATCGTCCGGACACCGACCTCGGCTATGCGGGACTGCCGCGCGAGGACTGATCCGGGAAAGTAGTTGTTGTCACGTCACGAACTTGGGGAATTCTTGAGCGCGCGCTTGGTTGAATGAGTCGTGACCAAGCTAATGATCGTTGTCGGAAGTGTCCGTCCCGGCCGGGTTGGCCTTCCCATCGCGGAGTGGGTGAAATCCGAGGCGGAGAAGACAGGGAAGTTTGAGATCGACTTCGTCGACCTCGCAGTGTTGAACCTGCCGTTCATGGATGAGCCGATGCATCCACGGCTCCAGAAATACACAAAGCAGCACACTCTCGACTGGAGCGCGCGTGTCGCGGACGCAGAGGCGTTCATCTTCGTGACGCCCGAGTACAACTACAGTTTTTCGCCCGCCCTCAAGAACGCGCTCGACTTCCTGTCGCTCGAGTGGTGGCGCAAGCCGCTCGGCTACGTGAGCTACGGCGGAGTGTCTGGCGGAACCCGTGGCGTTGCGGCGCTGATGACTGTGACCACCGCCCTTGGTCTTGTCCGTGTCGGTGCGAACGTCGAGCTGAACTTCGGCGGCCAGCAGGTGGTTGACGGTGTCTTCCAGCCCGGCGAGAAGGAGTCGGCGCTCATCGCTCGCGAGTTCGAGGAGATCGAAAACCTATCGGCCTTCCTGACACCCGCGCGCGCCTCGCTGACCTAGCCCTTTTTCACGTGAGGGGCGGCAGAAGGCCCTAAAACGCTGCGCGTTAGGGCCTTCTGCCGCCCCTCACGGGATGCGGCCGGATGTCAGGCGGCAAGCAGGGTGTCCATCGCGTCGAAGAACGTCTGCCAACCCGCCGTCGTGCGCTCGTACTCTTCGGCCGACATGTTGCCGCCCGTCTGACGGAACAGCATCTCGGTGCCGCCATCGGTCGCGGTGAACGTCACGGTTACGGTCTCACGGGCGTCGCCCGGGCGGTCGGCCAGCGTCATGACGAGCTTGCCAGGACGGTCGACCTCGACGAACTCGCCGTACCAGTTGATGTCGGGCATCTCGTTGCCCAGGATCATGGTGGCCTTCCAGGTACCGCCGGCGCGAACATCCATCGCGACGGTGTCGGTCGGCACCTCGACGCCGCTGCCACCGAACCAGGCAGCGAAGGATGCCGGAGTTACCCACGCGTCGAAGACGGCATCCGGTGTTGCGGCGAAGGTGCGCGTGATTGTGGCTCCTGTTGGGTCAGTCATTGGTCGTGCCTTTCTGTTCTTGTTGAGTGGTGAGGTGTTGTTCCAGTGCGTCGAAGCTGTGGTCCCAGAAGCGGCGGTAGCCGTTGATCCAGTCGGCGGCGGGTGCGAGCGGTTCCGCCACCAGCCGGGCCGGACGCCACTGGGCGTCGCGACCGCGAGCGATGAGCCCGGCGCGCTCGAGCACCTGCAGGTGCTTCGAGACCGCGGGCAGGCTCATGGCGAAAGGCTCGGCCAGGTCGTTCACGGTCGCTTGACCGCGGGACAGCCGGCCGAGGATTGCGCGTCGCGTCGGATCCGCGAGAGCGGCAAACGTTCTGCTCAGTTCATCTGTTGCCATACGACGATAATAAACCATTTGGATAAATAAACAAGTGGTTAATTACATTTATGCCGACTAGGGGGCTCGTAGGCGCGGCGCGCCCCCGCAACGGGGGCGTGGGACTAATAGAATTGGAGAGTGGTTCGCACCCGGTCGAATCGCTTCTCTCCTGATCAGGAATCCCAATGGTCGACAACAACATGCCAGCGGACGCTGATGCCGTTAGCCGAGGCGTGACCTTGTTTGTTGGCAGGATGACAGGAGATCCGAAGCTCGCCTGGGCATTTGAGGGTTTCGACCAGGCCGGTCTACAGCGGCACGCGTTTGCGTTCGTCGTGGCGGCGCTGGGCGGTCCGGATCTGTATCTCGGCCGCGGTATGCGTGAAGTGCACGCATCACTCAAGCTTCGCAACGAGCACTTCGACACCGCGGTTGATCACCTGCTGGAGTCACTGCGCGAGGTGGGCATCTCCGACGGCGTTACCTCCGACCTCGCAGCACGGCTCGAACCGCTGCGCCGCCAGATCGTCACCGCCTAAGAGTCCGTGAGAGGGCCGAATCTGCTGCTCTTGGACCGACTTTAAGGGCAGATTGGGCCCTCTCACGGGGTCTTAGCTCGGGGTGACCGCAACCGGTTCGGTGTCGGGGATGGGGCTCGAGTCGCGTCCGCGCAGATCGGGATGCCAGCGATGGAACAGCAGGGCGACGAGTGCCCCCAGTACCGCCAGTACGGTCGCAACGACAAATCCGCCGATGGAGCCGTCTCCGTCGATGAAGAACCCGGCGACGGCGGAACCGGCTGCGGCCCCGATGAGCTGTCCGGTTCCCACCCACCCGTATGCCTCTGCAGTCTCGCTGAACCGGACACTGGATGCGACGATCGCCGACATCACGCCGAGCGCGGGCGCAATTCCGAGGCCAGCAACGAGCAGCGCAACGGTCAGACTCCAGAACGTCCCGAACCAGGGCGCCGCGACGGCAAAGCTGGCCAGCCCGATTCCGACCGCGATCACGATCATCCGTCGGGAAAGTGCCCACCGGTCGAGTTGCTGGCTACCGAGTGCGAGGCCGCCGATGAGCGATCCGATCGACCAGATCGCGAGCACGATACCGGCCTGCGGTCCGCCGTGCCCGAACACCGACACCACCGAGGCCTCCGTCGCCGAACAGGCGCCGATCAGCAGCAGCCCGACGATGAGCGAAAGGATGACCGGCCTCTTGCTGAGTACCGCGCCGAGCGAGCGACGACTTCGTGGGATGCGCACCTTGCCCACCTCGGGGGAGAGCACAAACCACAGGCCGCCGCCGAGCAACAGAACGCCCGGGATGACAACGCCGAGCACGGTCGAGACCTGGATCGACACGAACGTAATGACAACGGGGCCGGCGATCCAGATGATCTCCTGGGCCGAAGCATCCAGCGCGAACAGGCGCGTGAGACCCGCCGAGGTGACCATCTTCGGATAGATGGTGCGCACGGCTGGCTGCACCGGCGGCGTGCTGAGCCCGCCAACGAAGCCCAGCACGATGTAGAGCACGAGACCGAGATTCAGGAACGCGATCGAGAAGACTGTCGCAGCGCACACCAGCGTGGTCAGGATGAGCACCGGGCGCATCCCCCAGCGGCCCATCCAGCGACTGGTCAACGGCCCGGCAATCGCCTGGCCGACGCTCGTCGCGGCCAGAACCAGTCCGGCGTCTCCGTACGAGTGCGTGACATATTGCACGCGAAGCAGATACGCGAGCGACAGCATGCCGTTCGGAAGGCGCGCGGTGAGCTGGGCGGCGATAATTCTCGCGACGCCGGGAGTTCGAAGAAGGCTCCCGTATGTGCTCATATCGGGGTCAAGTCTAGCGATCGGTGCATTCTCGGCTCTTTGGTCGGTGGCTCGGCTTAGCTTTGTCCACAGGACGCGCCGGGAATGTGCAAAACGACGCGAAGTTATGCACAGTTTGTGGACGACACGCCACTACATCTAGTGGTTGACCTAGTGACGGACCCCCGAGATATAGTGATCAAGCCGCCTGGCTGGGGGCGCATGTCAAGGCAATAATCAGGGGCATTTCCGCGTTCTACATGTGGGATGTTTTCGGGGCACCAGGGCCTGCAGGCACTGCTGGATCCGTCGCATTTGGAGGAGTTTTTCGTGACAATTACCGTCGTCAAGCGCAACGGCCAGCGTGAGCCGTACGACGCCAACAAGATCAATCTCGCCATCGAGCACGCCAGCGCAGGGCTCGACGAGAACATCACCTGGGTGACCCAGATTGCCTCGGAGCTGGAGCTGACGCTCTTCGACGGCATCACCACCCAGCAACTGGATGAAGCGGTCATCCAGGTCGCGCTCCAGAACGTCAAGGATGACCCCGCGTTCGATGTCGTCGCCGCGCGCCTGCTGCTCAAGACCATCTACAAGCGAGTGCTCGGTGACTACGAGACCGCAGACGAGCTAAAAAAGCTCCACAAGGAGCACTTCATCGCCAACATCACGCGTGGTGTCGATGAGGGCCTGCTCGACACCCGGCTGATCGAAATGTTCGATCTCGAAAAACTCAGCGATGCGCTGGAGCCCGAGCACGACGAGCTGCTCAAGTACATCGGACTCGTCACGCTCAACAATCGCTACGGCATCAAGGGCCGCAACGGCGATGCGCTCGAGGTTCCGCAGTACTTCTGGATGCGCATCTCGATGGGCCTATCGCTCAACGAACAAGACCCGACCGCCCACGCGCTGCAGTTCTACTCCAAGATGTCGAAGCTCGAGTACATCGCGGCAGGCTCGACGCTCGTCAATGCCGGCACGGTTTACCCACAGCTCGCGAACTGCTTCGTCATGGAGATGCAGGATGACATGGAGCACATCGCGAAGACGACCCGCGATGTCATGTGGCTCACGAAGGGCACCGGCGGAATCGGCCTCTCGGTAACGAAGCTGCGCGCGCAGGGTTCGCCCATCCGGTCCAATAACACGACCTCGACCGGCCCGATCCCGTTCATGCACACGATCGACTCGATCCTTCGTGCGGTCAGTCGCGGTGGCAAGAAGTTCGGTGCGCTGTGCTTCTACATGGAGAACTGGCACCTCGACTTCCCCGAGTTCCTCGACCTGCGCCAGAACTCCGGTGACCCGTACCGTCGCACTCGCACGGCAAACACCGCGGTCTGGATCAGCGACGAGTTCATGAAGCGCGTCCAGAACGATGACGACTGGTACCTCTTCGACCCGCTGGAAGTATCCGACCTCAATGAGTTGTACGGACAGGCGTTCTCGACCAAGTACAACGAATACGTTGCCAAGGCTGAGGCCGGTGACATGCGGATGTTCAAGAAGATCGGGGCCCGCGAACAGTTCAAGGCCATCCTGATCTCACTCCAGACCACCAGCCACCCGTGGCTGACCTGGAAAGACACAATCAACAACCGTGCGCTCAATAACAACACGGGCACGATTCATCTCTCGAACCTCTGCACCGAGATCACGCTGCCGCAGGATGCCGACAACGTTTCGGTCTGCAACCTGGTCTCGATCAACCTGTCGCAGCACGTGCTCCCGACTGCCGACGGTGCTTCGACAGGCCCGAGGCTCAAGCTCGACTTCGCCAAGATCGAGGAGAGCGCGCGGCTTGCGGTTCGCCAGCTCGACAATCTGATCGACATCACGCGGTCATCCGTCAAGGAAGCCGATTTCTCCAACCAGCAGAACCGCGCGGTTGGCCTCGGCGTCATGGGATTCACCGACATCCTCGAACGCACCGGCATCTCGTACGAGAGCGAGGCCGCATACGAACTGATCGATGAAATCATGGAGCACGTCTCCTACGCCGCTATTGACGAGAGCGCCAACCTCGCCGTTGAGCGTGGCTCCTACCCGAACTTCGAGGGCTCCGGCTGGTCGAAGGGCATGGTTCCTTTCGACACCATCGCGGTCACCGAGAAGGATCGCGGCACCGAGATCAAGGTCAACCGCACGACCCGACTCGACTGGGACGCTCTGCGTACCAAGGTCAAGGGCGGGATGCGCAATGCGACGCTCATGGCCATCGCGCCGACGGCATCCATTGGGCTCGTCGCCGGCACGACGCCGGGCTTCGACCCGCAGTTTGCGCAGATCTTCAGCCGCGCTACCTCGAACGGCAAGTTCCTCGAGGTCAACCGCAACCTGGTGAACGACCTGCAGAAGCTCGGGATCTGGGATTCGACGAGGGAAACCATCCTGCGCAGCCAGGGCGACATCCAGAACATCGCCGCGATCCCGGACAACATCAAGGAGACCTACAAGACGAGCTTCCAGCTGTCGCCGTACGCGTTCCTCGAGGTTGCCGCTCGCGCACAGAAATGGATCGACCAGGCCATCAGCCGCAACATGTACCTCGAGACGCGTGACCTCGGCGACATGATGGACATCTATTTCGCGGCGTGGGAACGCGGCGTGAAGACGACCTACTACCTGCACATGAAGCCGCGTCACACCGCCGAGCAGTCGACCGTCAAGGTCAACAAGGCAGAGGACCTGACGGCCGGCCAGAGTGTTCCGACGGAGGCGGCCGCTTCGGTTGCTGCGCCCGCGGCACCGGCTCGTCGCGGGTTCGGCGGCCTCGCACCAAAGTCGGAGGCGTGACGATGAATCCCACCGACGGCACGATTGCCTTGGACAACACGATCGAATATGACGTTCCGGTCGATCCGATGGACGACCTCCAGTGCGAGAGCTGCCAGTAGTGGGCATCCTGGGTACCGGACTTCAGGAGGGGCTCCTCCTTAAGCCAATCAAGTACCAGTGGGCCATGGACCTGTACGACCAGGCCGTCGCGAACACCTGGTTCCCCAACGAGATCCAGCTCGGGGAAGACATTGCCGATTTCAAGAAGATGACGGATGAGGAACGTCACGCCGTCACCTTCCTGATGAGCTACTTCAATCCCAACGAGTTGCTCGTGAACAAGGCGCTCGCGTTCGGCGTCTATCCGTATGTCTCCGCGGCCGAGTGCAGCCTGTATCTCGCCAAGCAGATGTGGGAAGAAGCTAACCACTGCATGAGCTTCGAGTACGTGCTCGAGACCTTCCCGATCGACCGCAACGAGGCGTACAACGCCCACGTTGACATCCCGTCGATGGCGCGAAAGGAAGAGTTCGAGATGAAGTTCATCCGCCGCATGACGGAGCAGACGCTCGATATCTCGACAACCGAGGGCAAAAAGGACTTTGTTCGCAACCTCGTTGCATACAACGTCATCCTCGAGGGCGTCTGGTTCTACTCGGGCTTCATGGTTGCGCTGTCGTTCCGCCAGCGCAACCTGCTGCGCAACTTCGGTTCACTCATGGACTGGGTCGTTCGCGACGAGTCGCTTCACCTCAAGTTCGGCATTAACCTCATCCTCACTGTGCTCGAGGAGAATCCCGACCTGCAGACGGAAGAGTTCGCGACGGAGATCAAGCAGATGATCCTGGATGCCGTGGAAATGGAAGAGGAGTACAACCGCGACCTTCTTCCCGGTGGCATTCTCGGCCTCAACGCGAGCTACATCAACCAGTACGTGAAGTACCTCGCCGACCGACGCCTTGAGGAGCTCGGCTTCGAGGCCGAGTACAACGTTGCGAACCCTGCCAAGTGGATGGCTGCCGCAAACGACACCCTGCAGCTCGTGAACTTCTTCGAGTCGACGAACACCTCGTACGAGTCCAACGCGTCGGCTACGAGCACGAGCAAAGAGTCCAAAGAGTAGTTTTGCCGATCGAGATTCGGCGGATCGACTACAACGACCCGCGTGCCGTCGCCATCCGTGAAGCCATGGACGTCGAGATGAGCGCGCGCTATTCGGACATCGATCGCGGTCTCGGTGGAGACGAGTTGGACTCGATGCTCGCCCGGATCGACGCGGCGCTCGTTGTGCATCCGGAGGAGATGATCGCGACGGTCGGTGCATTCGACGGCGAGGATCTGGTTGGTCACGCGGCGCTCCGCCCGTTCGAGGACAAACTCGAGGTCAAGCGTGTGATCGTGTTCCAAGAGTACCGCGGCCAGGGGATCTCGAAGCGACTAATGGCCGAGCTCGAGACGGTCGCCCGCGAGCGCGGGGTATCCGAGTTGGTACTTCAAACCGGCGATCGGCAACCGGACGCGGTCGCGGTCTACACGTCGATCGGCTACGTCCCGATCCCACTGTTCGGACTGTATCAGGGCGTTTCGTTCTTTCTCTGCTTCGGGAAATCGCTCGGCTAAAAACTCCGTGAGAGGTCCCAATCGGTTGTTTCCTGGCCGGTTTTATGGGTCGATTGGGACCTCTCACGGAGTTTTGGATGCGAGGGAATTGCGGGGATTCGTAAAGTTCTTGCGGGAGGGCCATACTGGCCAAATGGCATCCGCGTCACCGTCTCCGGCCTTCACGGTAGACAAGCAGAGGCCGGTCCGGTCGCTACTCCACCTCTTCGTTCCGTATCGCGGATCGATGCTGCTCGCGACCCTGATCTTCATCATCAAAGACAGCCCGATCTGGATCCTGCCGATCCTCACCGGCAACATCATCGACGTGGTCGTCAGTCACAGGCCGCTCACGCAGCTCTGGCTCAACGCGGTCATCGCGGCGGTCATCCTGCTGATGAACTACCCGCTCAACGTTGTGTACGTTCACCTGTTCAGCAACGCGATTCGGCACGTCGCCGCGGACCTGCGAAACGGGATGAGCGGACGGCTGCAGCTGCTGTCGATCGGTTTTCATTCGCGCACGAGTGCGGCGGTCATCCAGAGCAAGGTTGTTCGGGATGCCGAGAACGTCGAGCTGGCGATGAACCAGTCGTACGGCGTCGGTCTGTCTGCGATCTGCGTACTAATTGGCGCGCTGATTTCTACCGCGATCCGGGTACCTGCTTTTGTGCTGGTATTCGTCGTCATCGTGCCGATCGCAGCGGTGCTGCTCATCCTGCTTCGCCGCCGCTCCAGCAAACTCAATGAATCGCTGCGCCGCGAGTTCGAACACTTCTCGACTCGGGTGGGCGAGATGGCGGCACTCATGCCCATCACCCGAGCCCACGCCCTCGAGGATGTCGCTCTTGCGCGCGTGTCGACCAGCGTTGAGGAAGTTCGCTCCGCGGCTGTGGCGCTTGACAAGTTCAACGGCCGATTCGGTTCAATCACCTGGATCTCGTACCAGAGCCTCGGGGTCTTCTGCCTCGTGGCTGCGGCCTTCGCTGCGCTGACTCGCATCATCCCGATCACGCCGGGTGAGGTTGTCCTTCTGAGCGGCTACTTCACGATCCTTACCAGCAGCATCGTGAACCTGCTGAACCTGCTGCCGGTCATGACGAAGGCCCGTGAGTCGATGCGGTCGATCGCCGAGGTTCTGCAGGAGCCCGATGTCGAACGCAATACGGGCAAGATCGCGGTTGCCAGCGTGACCGGCGAGCTCAGCTTCGATGCCCTTAGCTTCAGCTACGCCGAGTCACGCCGTCCCGCGCTCGACTCGATTGACCTGACGATCAAGCCGGGCGAGACCGTGGCCTTCGTTGGTCCGTCGGGATCGGGCAAGTCGACTCTGCTCAACGTGGTGCTCGGCTTCCTGAGGCCAACGGGCGGCCGACTCCTGCTCGACGGTGTCGACATGCAATCCCTCGACCTGCGCACCTTTCGCTCACGCGTATCCGTCGTCCCGCAGGAATCGGTGCTGTTCGAGGGCACGATTCGCGACAACGTGACCTATGGGCTCGAGGATGTTCCGGACGAAGTCGTCCTCGCCGCGCTCCGGGGCGCGAACGCGCTGGAGATCGTGGATGCGATGCCGGACGGCTGGGACACCGTCGTCGGCGAACGCGGCGCACGACTCTCGGGCGGCCAGCGGCAGCGGATTGCGATCGCTCGTGCCCTCATCCGGGACCCTCGGGTGCTCCTGCTGGACGAGGCGACCTCCGCTCTCGACGGCGAATCCGAAAAACTCGTCCAGGGCGCGGTTGAACAACTGATGCGCGGACGAACGACTCTCATCGTCGCGCACCGCCTGTCGACCATCCGTGCAGCCGATCGCATTGCCGTTCTCGACAAGGGCAAGCTCGTTGAGGCGGGTTCCCACGACGAACTAATTGCGCGCGCCGGTCGGTACTCGAAGTTGTACGCAGCGCAGCGCTTCTAGCGGTGCGACGATGCCGTGCGTTGAACGGACGAAATCGTCTGCAAAACTATCGTTTCGCGGCATTTTTGCGCAGTGATCGTGCGTAATTCGTTCGTAACTCGCGCGGGTGTAGGCTCCGATCTACCCTTCCCACCTCCAAGAAAAGGACCTCTCTATGCGCATCAGGTATGCCATTCCCGTGATCGCCGTTGCCGCGGCGCTCGCGCTTACCGGCTGTGTTAACAACGACACGACAGGCGGCTCGACGGGTTCAGTGAAGACAGGCGGCAAGGATTCAGCACTTGCTGCGCTCCTTCCCGCGAAGATTGCCAAGGCCGGCGTCATCCAGGTCGGCGTCGATGCCACCTACGCCCCGAACGAGTACAAGGACGCCGATGGGAATGCCGTCGGCTGGGACATTGACCTGTTCAACGCCGTCGCAAAGAAGCTGGGCGTGAAGGCCGTGTACAACATCGCGGACTTCGGCACGATCATCCCGAAGATCACCGGTGGCAAGTACGACGTCGGAGTTTCATCCTTCACAGACACGACTGACCGCGAGAAGCAGGTCAACTTCGTCGACTACTACTCTGCTGGCATCCTGTGGGCATCACCGACGGGCAAGACCGTCGACCCGAACAACGCCTGTGGCCTCAAGGTCGCGGTCGAGGCGACGACAGTCGAACAGACCGATGACGTCCCAGGCAAGTCCAAGGCGTGCGTTGCCGCGGGCAAGAAGCCGATCCAAATCCTGCAGTTCGACCACCAGGATCAGGCAACCAATGCCGTCGTCCTCGGACAGGCCGACGCAATGAGCGCCGACTCACCGATCACGGCGTACGCCATCGCGCAGTCCAAAGGCAAGCTGCAGGCGGCTGGAAAGTCGTTCGAGGTTGCGCCGTATGGCATCGCCGTCGCGAAGGGATCGAAGCTGAATGTCGCGATCCAGAAGGCCATGCAGGCGCTCGTTAACGATGGCTCGTATAACAAGATCCTCACGAAGTGGGGCGTGACGGATGGCGCTGTCACGAAGATCACGCTGAACACCACCAGCTAAACAGGCCGCACAAATCGTGGCAGAATCCGATCTCATCGAGCCGGCGGCGGGGAAGACTCCGTCGCCGGTCGATGCTGCACCGGCGATTCGGGCGCGCAAGTTGCGTCACCCGTGGCGCAACTTGATCGCCGTCATTCTCATCGTCTACCTAGTCGCCATTCTTTACACCGCGATCTTCGTCAAAGGTGGCGTGTCGAAGGCCTTCGACTGGCCCACCTATCTGAAGTATCTGTTTGACCAGCACATCTCGGCTGGCGCTCTTGTCACCGTCGAACTGACAGTGCTCGCCATGGCACTGGCCATTGTGCTCGCACTGATCCTTGCGGTGATGCGACTCTCGAACAATCCCGTCCTCAAGTGGATCGCCTGGGGATACATCTGGATCTTCCGTGGCACACCCGTCTACGTACAGCTGACGCTGTGGGGCCTGCTGTCGACGATCTACAAGACCATCCCGATCGGGCTTCCGTTCCTTCCGCCGATCGCCTCGTTCAACACCGACGGCGTGCTCAACTTCTTCGTCCTGGCCGTCCTTGGGCTGGGGCTCAACGAGGCGGCCTACCTCGCCGAAATCGTACGAGCGGGCATCCTCTCCGTTGACCATGGTCAGGAGGAGGCGTCGGTCGCGCTCGGAATGACCTGGTCGCAGACCATGTGGCGCATCGTGATTCCGCAGTCGATGCGGGTCATCATCCCGCCAACTGGCAACGAATTCATCAGCATGCTTAAGACCACGTCACTCGTCACAGCGGTTCCGTTCAGTGGAGACCTGTACGCGGTCGCATCGGCCATCGCGGCCCGAACGTTTGACCCCGTTCCGCTGTTGCTCGTCGCGTCCACCTGGTATCTCGCGATCAGTTCCATCCTGACCGTCGGCCAATATTTCCTGGAGCGGCGCTTCGCCCGCGGGGTCGGCAGTGCCCGACCCGATAAGACGATGGCGCTCGTCGAAGCAGCGCAGGGCGGCGCCATCATCAACTACATGCCGGATGACAGACAATGACGACAGTAGATAGCGCGGCACCGGCTCGCGCCGCGACCGGAAACATGGTCGATGCCGAGCAGGTTTCGAAGAGCTTCGGCTCGAACACCGTGCTCAAAGCGATCACGCTCACTGTGAAACCGGGCGAGGTGCTCTGCATCGTCGGGCCGTCCGGTTCCGGCAAGTCGACGTTCCTTCGCTGCATCAACCACCTCGAGACGGTCAACGCCGGGCGGCTCTACGTCGAAGACGTGCTCGTCGGGTACCGCGAGCGAAACGGACGACTGCACGAACTGCACCCGAAGGATGCGGCGCTTCAGCGCCGCGACATCGGCATGGTCTTCCAGAAGTTCAACCTGTTCCCGCACATGACAGCGCTCGAGAACATCATCGAAGCGCCCATGCAGGTCAAGAAGATTTCGAAGACGGATGCCGTCGCGCGGGGGAAGGAACTGCTCGCTCGAGTCGGGCTGGCTGACAAGGCGGGTTCGTACCCGGCCCACCTCAGCGGCGGACAGCAGCAGCGAGTCGCCATCGCGAGAGCTCTCGCGATGGATCCGAAGCTCATGCTCTTCGACGAGCCGACCTCCGCGCTTGACCCGGAGCTGGTCGGAGAAGTACTGGATGTGATGAAGCAGCTGGCAAAAGACGGCATGACCATGATCGTCGTTACCCACGAAATGGGGTTCGCCCGCGAGGTCGCCGATTCCCTAGTCTTCATGGATGGCGGCATTGTCGTCGAATCAGGAAATCCGCGAGAAGTGCTGTCGAATCCGCAACACGAACGAACGAAAGCATTCCTCTCGAAAGTCCTGTAGCACCCGCGACACCCGAATCGCACTCGCAGTAATCAGCTCGGCAGCGCTGCCGGAATAGCCCCTAATCACGGCACTGCACCATTTACCGACATCGAACGCGTACCGGGAGTCAAAACAGTGAGCGCACGCCTTATTCGAGTTGCCGCGACAGTAGCCGGCCTTGCCGCGGCAGCGATGGTGTTGTCAGGATGCAGCGGATCCGTGCAGCAGCGCGCGAATCCGACCCCTCCCCACGTGGTGACGATTGAGGGCCCCATCACCGACCACGATGCCGACTTGCTCTCCGCGTCCTGGAAGTCGTGGGAAAAGGCCAACAACATCACGATCCTCTACACGGGGACGCCGGACTTCGAGTCGTCAATCGCCGTCGAAGCTCAGCAGAGCAACGCACCTGATCTTGCGATCGTCGCCCAGCCCGGAATCGTTGTCGACTTCGCGCAGAAGGGGCTGCTGCAGCCGCTGCCGAGCTCGGTGCTGTCCGAAGCGAAGAAGAATTTCCCCGCCGACTGGATCAACTACACGACCACCGGCGGCAACGACTACGCAGCACCCCTGCTCGCGAGCGTCAACGGGTGGGTCTTCTATTCGCCCAAGGACTTCGCCAAATGGGGCGTCACCGTGCCAAAAACCTGGGCCCAGTTGCTCACCCTGACGCAGACGATCCAGCAGAAGACGGGCGCGGCTCCCTGGTGCGACGGATTCAGCCAGGGTGCGACGAGTGGCGAGGCCGGTGTGAACTGGATCGACGACCTCGTGCTTCGACAGGACGGACCGAAGGTGTACGACCAGTGGGTCAGCCACCAGATCCCGTTCACCAGCCCGAAGATTCAGAAGGCGTTCGATGATCTCTCCGGACTGCTACTCAACCCGAAATACGTCAACGCCGACATCGGGGGAGTGTCGAGTATTAACACGGCGACGACACCCGAGGTTGCGTCGGCGCTCGAGAGCGGCAAGTGCGCGATGACGCACCAGCCGTCATCCTTCGTGAACCAGCTCACTGACACCAACGGAGACCAGGCATCCATCAAGCCCGACGGCAAGTACTGGGCGTTCCCGCTGCCGTCGTTCACCTCATCCACGACCCCGGTCACCGGCGGCGGATACTTCGTCACCGCTTTTTCGACCAGCGCCGACACCGTCAAGGTGCAGCAGTACCTGGCCAGTGCCGCCTGGGCGAAATCACGCGTCAAGCTCGGCGGGGCGATCAGTCCGGATCTGTCGTTGCCCGCCTCCCTCGACTCGACACCACTCGAGCAGGCATCAACCAAGCTGCTTCAAGACAAGAACACGATCTTCCGCTTCGACGCGGCCGACCTGATGCCAGCCGTCGTTGGGTCGGGGTCGTATCTGACCGCCATGATCGATTGGATCAATGGAAAACCCGCTAAAACCGTGCTGAAAGCGGTCAACCTCTCCTGGCCCAACTAGCTGAGCTTCGGTCCCTGAGCCCAACTTCGGTCCCTGAGCTTGTCGAAGGGCCATGCCGCAAAAGTCCGCTACGCCGATGGCGTCAATAGTTCGAGGGTCGAACGGTTGTGATAAATTGGTTCGATGGTCGAACCAAAGATTTTGCATGATGCCGTGCGGGGATTGGCGCGAGCCTCCCGGATTGTGGAGAGGGCGTCTCTCGACCTGAGTTTTGCGGATTATCGGGTGATGTCGTCGATCGAAGGTGGCGAAGGGCGAGCCAGTCGGCTGGCCGATCGGCTCGCGCTCGGGAAGCCGACCGTGAGCGCGACGGTCGAATCACTGAGCAAGCGCGGGTTGATCGTGCGATCGAAGGTGGACGGCGACAATCGCGCGGTTGCACTGACGCTCTCGGATGAGGGTCGCGACCTGTTCGAACGGATGCAGGCTCGAATGTCGCGACAACTCGACCTGCTTGCGCAGCGCACGGACGATGCCGACCGGCTGATCGAGGCGCTCGCGATGCTAGATAAAGCGGTTGATGCGGCGATGCGCGAGCGCCACGAGAAAGAGGTTGCGCACGCCGGGGAGGCGGCGGAGTGAGTTCGGATAAGGGATCAAGGGCGGCAGCATCCAAAGGGGAAGCATCCGGTCCGGGGTGGATTCGCCGGCTCTGGCGTTACATGCTGCGTCACCGCCGCAGCGTCTTCATCTCCCTTGCCGCTGCGCTGATCGGCAGCGCCTGCCAGGTGGTTGTGCCGCTGATCGCGCGTCAGATCGTCGACGGAGTGATCGTCGCAAAGACCAGCCCGCTTCTCCCGTGGCTCGCACTGTTGATCGTCCTTGCACTGGCAACGTTCGGCTTTGCTTACCTTCGTCGCTATCGCGGTGGTCGGGTCGGCATCGAGGTGCAGAACGACCTGCGCAACGACATGCACAAGCACCTGCAGTCGCTCGACTTCGCGAGCCTTGATCAGATGTCGACCGGCCAGCTGGTATCTCGCGCGAATTCGGATTCCGCGCTCGTCCAGGCGCTGCTCAACATGCTTCCGATCATGAGCGGCAACGTCATCCTCCTGGTGCTCTCGCTCGTGGTGATGTTCTTCCTCTCGCCGCTTCTCGCCCTGATCAGCCTGGTAATGCTGCCTCTGCTCACAGTGGTCGCGCTTCGGATGCGTCGGCGCATCATCCCCGCCACCTGGGACGCCCAGCAAAAGGAGGGCGAAGTAGCCCAGATCGTCGACGAAGACACCGCGGGCGTTCGTGTCGTCAAGGCCTTTGGCCGCGAGGGGCGAGAGGTACAGCGCATCGCGGATGTTGCCTCGTCGCTGTACGGCTCGCAGGTTCGATCGGTCCGCATCCAGTCGCGCTACCAGCCGGTGCTGGAGGCGTTGCCAACGCTCGGCCAGGTTGCCGTGCTCGCCCTCGGAGGATGGCTGACGCTGAACCACCAGCTCACCATTGGTACGTTCCTCGCGTTCTCCACCTATCTCGCGGCGCTGGTTTCGCCGGCACGGCAACTCGCCAACATCCTCGCGATTGGTCAGCAGGCACGTGTCGGCATCGAGCGGATTTTCCAGCTTCTCGACCAGAAGCCGAGCATCCAGGACGCTTCGGACGCGCGGGAGCTACCGGCGGGTGACTCGTCGATCCGCTTCGATTCCGTGAGCTTCGGCTATGGAGAGCATCCAGTGCTTCGCGACATCCAGCTCGACATCAAGCCGGGTGAGCGCGTCGCATTCGTGGGACCGAGCGGTAGCGGAAAGTCGACGATCACCGCGCTCGTGCCGAGGTTCTACGACGTCGCGTCTGGTTCGGTGTCGGTGGGGGGAGTGGATGTGCGTGAACTCACGCTCTCGTCACTTCGGCTGAACATCGGCGTGGTCTTCGAGGAGAGCTTCCTGTTCTCGGACTCCGTCCGTGCGAACATCGCCTACGGCAGGCCGGACGCCTCGGAAGAAGACATCGTTGCGGCCGCAAAGGTTGCCGCCGCGGATGATTTCATTCGCGCCCTCCCTCGCGGCTACGAGACCGTTGTCGGCGAACGCGGCCTGAGCCTCTCGGGCGGCCAGCGCCAGCGCATCGCAATCGCGCGCGCAATCCTCGCCGACCCGGGCATCCTGATTCTCGATGACGCCACGAGCGCCATCGACGCGCGCACCGAGGAATCGATCCACGAGGCGCTGCGCGGCGCGCTGGGCACGAAGACCGTTCTGCTCGTCGCGCATCGTGAGTCGACCCTGCGGCTGGCCGATCGCATCGTTGTCCTTGACCACGGACGTATCGCAGAGCAGGGTACCCATGACGAGCTGATGGGATCGAGTTCCACGTATCGCGCGCTGCTGTCCGGGCTTGATGAGGACGTGGCAACGGCCGTTGCCGAAGGACGAATTGAGGTTCTCGCAACGCTCGAGCGCGGCGGCACAACTGCCGGCGCCTGGAGTGGCGCAACCGCAACCGCCGCTGCGCCCACGACGGCACGCGGGCCCGGCGGCGGGCTGGGCATGGGCCTGGGTGGCGGCGGGCGCGGAAACGGCAAGGGCCTGGCCGGGATGCTCGCGCCGACGCCGGAGCTGCTTGCGCAGGTCGTCGCGCTCGGGCCCATCCGTGACATCCCGAAGGTCGATCTGGCGCAAGAGACCGTGCAGGATCGGTCGTTCACTCTATGGCGCCTGCTTCGAGAGTTTCGGCGACCGCTGATTGGCGGACTGGTACTCGTCGTCCTGGACGCCGCGGCGGGTTTGCTCGGCCCCGTGCTCGTCAAGACCGGCATCGATAGCGGTGTGCAGGCCGGTTCGACCGCGGTGCTTGCGCTCGCGTCCGGGCTCTTCCTGGTGGTCACACTCGCGGATCTCGTCGACGAAATCGCCGAGACCTTCATCACCGGTCGCCTTGCGCAGCGCGTCATGCTGAGCCTTCGCATCCGGATCTTCTCCCAGCTCCAGCGACTGTCGCTCGACTATTACGAGCGGGAGATGGGCGGTCGCATCATGACCCGGATGACGACCGATGTCGATCAGTTTGAGTCACTCATCGAAAATGGCCTGCTCTCGGCGCTCGTCGCGATTGTCACGTTCGTCGGGGTTGGCGTCGCGTTGATCCTCGTCAACTGGCAGCTCGGTCTCTGGACCCTGACCGTCGTCATCCCGCTCGCAATCGCGACCTATTTCTTCCGCAAGCGGGCGGAGGTTCTCTATGACCAGGCGCGCGAACGGATCGCGATTGTGAACGCTGACTTCCAGGAGAGCCTGTCTGGCGTTCGCGAGTCACAGGCGTTTGTGCACGAAGCGGAGACGCGAAAGCGGTTCGCATCCCTCGGTGCCCGCTATGTCGAGTCGCGCGTCGCTGCCCAGCGGCTGGTCGCGCTCTACTTTCCGTTCGTTCAGTTCCTGTCCGGGGTCGCCGACGCCATCGTGCTCGGAGTTGGTGCGCTGCTGATCGCCAACGGGCAGCTCACGGCTGGCGCTCTGATCGCGTTCATCCTCTACATCGACATGTTCTTCTCGCCGATCCAGCAACTGTCGCAGGTGTTCGACTCCTGGCAGCAGACCAGGATCTCCGTTGATCGCATCGTCGAACTGATGAAGCTCGAGACCCTAACGCCCGAGGCGTCGCACCCTCTGGAACCGGGACGGCTCAGCGGTGAACTGACGCTCACGGGAGTGCGGTTCAGCTATCCGAGTGCGCCGGTTGTCCGGGAGACCCAGGCGCGTCGGCTTGGCCCGGCTGACCGCCGTCTGCTGGAGACCGCGGATGCCGCTACGCGCAAGCCGCCCGAGGCACTTCGCGGCATCGACCTGAGCATCGCAGCGGGCGAGACGGTCGCACTCGTCGGCGAGACCGGCGCGGGCAAATCGACCGTCATGAAACTCGTCGCGCGTTTCTACGATGCCGATGCCGGCAGCGTTAGTGTCGACGGTCACGAAGTGCGCGACCTCGACCTCCGCGCCTTCCGCTCGCAGCTCGGCTACGTGCCGCAGGAGGCATTCCTGTTCACCGGATCCGTGCGAGACAACATCGCATACGGTCGCCCCGCGGCGACGGATGTCGAGGTCGAGACCGCGGCTCGTGCCGTTGGAGCGCACGAGTTCATCGTCGAGCTCGACGGCGGCTATCTGCACGAGCTCACCGAGCGGGGCCGATCGCTCTCAGCTGGTCACCGCCAGTTGCTGGCACTCGCGCGCGCAGAACTGGTCGAGCCGGCCATCCTGCTGCTCGATGAAGCGACATCCAACCTGGACCTGGCGACCGAGGCCCGAGTCGCCGCCGCCATGCAGCGCGTGTCGACCGGGCGCACCACGCTCGTCATCGCGCACCGCCTGCAGACGGCGCGCGCGGCGGATCGCATTGCGGTTCTCCACGGCGGGCAGATTGTCGAGGTCGGTAGTCACGACGAGTTGCTTGCTCGCGATGGTCGGTATGCGTCGATGTGGCGGGCGTTCGCGATGGCTGAAACTCCGTGAGAGGTCCGAATCGGTCGTAAACGGGCCCGTTTTTCAGCCGATTCGGCCCTCTCACGGAGTATGCTCAACCGTATGGTTGAACGATCGGGTGGTGGGTCGGTGTTGCTTGATGCCGTGTTTGGGTCGTTGAGTGATCCGACGAGGCGGGCGATGTTGCGGATGCTCGCGGATGGTGAGCGCAGTGTTGGGGAGCTCGCTGA
>DATAZU010000024.1:0-42882 GCA_036271875.1 Galbitalea sp. | reverse complement strand
CTGCGCCGTTTCGTACTTGAACTTGCCGAAGTCCATGATCTTCGCGACGGGCGGCTTGGAGTTGGGAGCAACCTCAACCAAATCCAGGTCGGCCTCTGCAGCCAAACGAAGAGCGTCTTCGATACGGACTACTCCGACCTGCGCGCCATCGGCGTCGACAAGACGGACTTCCGGAACCCGGATTCGGTCATTAGTTCGCGGATCGCTGATGCGTGTCTCCTTCTTGAATGTTCTGGCCGCACTCGCAGCGGATGCTACGGGCAGCAAAAGAAGGAAATTCCGCGATTTTCCGCATTTTTACAAACGCCTCTATCACGACGCCCTAGCTATTCCTCCCGAAGAGGAACGGAGCGTTGCTACCCGGTAACCTTGAGAAGCGGTCAACGGGTGGGAGAATCTCCACTTTTGTACCGGACGCTAAAGCGCTCGGAGCCGTAATAAGGGTAACAGAGAGAGCGGTAGTTGAGCGAGCCAGACGATTTCGACGGATTCTCCGAGGCTCGGGACATCGCCGACGTGCCCGCTGTCGAGGTGATCAACACCGTGGCCGTACACCTGTTGAGCGCCGCGGCGGTCAAGCTCGGCCTAGCGGATGATCCGGATGCGCAACTCGACCTGGACGAGGCGCGCAAGCTCATCACCGCCCTTGCTGGGCTCGTCACGGCAGCAGCATCCGAGATCGGCGACCAGCACGCCCGGCCGCTGCGAGACGGACTCCGGTCGCTGCAACTAGCCTTCCGCGAGGCATCCGCAATCCCGGATGCGCCGGGCCAGGGCCCCGGCGAGAAGTACACCGGTCCCGTCAGCTAGATCCTTACCTTTTTCAGGAACTTCTGTGACCAAAGTTGCAGGAGTAGCTCGACTGCCGGACAACTGTCACACCCGTCACACAATTTCCTGAAAAGGTATTGCGGCTAGAACCAGCGCTCGAGGATCTGGGCGACGGCGTCCTCGTTGTGGTCGGCCCCGACCTCGGTCGCAGCGAGCTTGACCTCCGGTTCGGCATTGCCCATGGCGACGGATCGACCAGCCCAGCGGAACATCTCGAGATCGTTGGGCATATCTCCGAACGCAATGGCGTCGGATGCGTCGATTCCCCACTGCACCGCCAGCCCCGCGATCACTCCACCCTTGGAAACACCAACCGCGGAGATTTCGATCAATCCCTCAATGCCGGATCGGGTTACCTCGATCTCGCCGACAAATCCGGTCGAGAACGCCTCCCAGATCGCGGCAAAATTCTCGGCGCGCGCAATTACGAGGCCCTTGACTACGCCACCTTCGGCAATCTGGGCCACCGTCCCCCGCGGAATGTCGCGTTCCTCACGAAAGCCAAGCTCGGCCCGGATGCCGCGATCCGGCATCCCCTCGGCGGCGACGATGAAGTCGAGTCCCTGGGCGCGGACCGCCTCCACCGCGTGCACGAACACCGCGGCGTCCAGCAGGTGTGCATCGATCACCGCGCTCGTCGGCAGGTCGTAGACCACGGCACCGTTGTAGCAGAGCGCGATCGTGTGTCCGAGACTTTCGCGGATGGGCTCGAGAAGCCGAACCGGACGGCCGGTCGCAACAACCACTCGCGCACCCGCTGTCGTCGCCCGTTCGATCGCGGCCGCGTTGCGCGCGGATACCTGGTGCTCGTCGTTCAGCAGCGTCCCGTCGAGATCGACCAGAACCAGCTTCGGGGCGGGACCGTGAGGTCTGGCATCCCGGAGGTCGTCAGGCATTCGCCAGCCTCACCATCATGGAGTCAACCCTGGTCGCGATCAGTTCGCTCATCGACCAGGCAGCCTGCGCACGCGCGAGCAGCGCGGCGAGTTCGGTTTCGTCGAGACCGGGCACGAGCGAGAGGTGGACAAGCAGCTCGGGTCCCACCAGCCGGGCATCCGGGTCACCCGGCGCGAGCTGGATGGCGACGATCGCCTCCTCGCCATCCGCCGAGATCAAGAACTCAGCGAGAACCTCCTCGTCGAGATAGCTCGGACACCATGGCTCGTCCTGAGCGAGCGCCCACAGCGCGGGGCGACGCACCGCGAACTCGGTCTCGGATGTTGCATCGATGACCACCAGGTCGGTACCTTCGCTCGCGGCCGCCAGTGCGATTCTTCGGCCATCGGCGGGAATGGGGCGCGCCTTCGGATTCCACCGGGCCATCGCGTCAACGGAGGTGAATGCCGGCAGCACGGAACGGCCGTCCGGCCCCGAGACCGTGACGATGGAGAGCTCCTGGGACTTGTCGACTGGGTGGCCTGCATCGGATCGTCCCTCCTCACCGAGCTCGGCGACCAGAGGGATCAACAGACGAGATGAGCGAATCTCATCGACGACCTCGGCCTCGCCCAGCTCGCGACTGCGGAACCGCTTGAGCGCTTCGAGAAGTTTCGGCGGTGCTGAACCGTCGTCATCGGATGCGGGAGCGTGCTCGAACGAACGTCCCTCCCACGGCACGCCGGCCGAATCCGTCGACGCCATCAGCCGCGGGCTACCGCAAGAGCCTGCGTCAGGGTGAACGCACCGGCGTAGAGCGCCTTACCGACGATGGCGCCCTCGACGCCGAGCGGCACGAGACCGCGAAGGTCGACCAGATCCTCCAGGTTGGATACTCCCCCGGAGGCGATCACGGGCTTGTCAGTGTGCTCGCACATCTCGCGAAGAAGATCGAGATTCGGGCCGTTCAGCATGCCGTCCTTGTTGACGTCGGTCAGGACGTATCGCGCACAGCCAGCGGCCTCCAGGCGGTCGAGCACCTCCCAGAGGTCACCCCCTTCGCGAGTCCACCCCCGCGCGGCGAGCGTCGTGCCGCGAACATCCAGCCCGACCGCGATCCGGTCCCCATACTTACGGATCGCGCCGTCGGCCCACTCCGGCTCCTCGAGAGCGGCTGTTCCCAGGTTCACTCGGCGGGCGCCCGTCTCGAGCGCTGCTTCGAGCGACGCGTCATCCCGGATGCCGCCGGAGAGCTCGATATTCACCGTGCGAGGGGTCGCGCCGACGACCCGGCGGAGCAACTCGTAGTTGTTGCCGCGACCGAACGCGGCATCCAGATCGACCAGGTGGATCCAGTCGGCGCCCTGCTCGACCCATTCAATCGCCGCGTCGACGGGATCGCCGTAACCGGTCTCGGTTCCGGCGGCGCCCTGCGTCAGCCGCACCGCCTGACCGTTGGCAACATCCACTGCGGGAAGCAGGGTAAGGGCGGGCGACGTCATCGGGAAACTCTCTTTCGGCACAGCAGGGGAAGAAACGTCAAAGGCTGGCGAGCCAGTTACGCAGCAAACGAATGCCCGGCTCACCGGACTTCTCGGGATGGAACTGGGTCGCGACAAGGGGCCCGTTTTCCACGGCGGCGAGAAAGCGCGAGCCGTGCTCTGCCCAGGTCAGGCGCGCGTCGGCGAACGGCGGAATCGGGTCGAGAGTCCACTCCTGCGCCGCGAAGGAGTGAACGAAGTAGAACCGTTCGTTGCCGATGCCCGCAAACAGAACGGAGTCGTCCGGGGCCTCGACGGTGTTCCAGCCCATGTGCGGGAGCACGGGCGACTCAAGCCCGCGAACGACGCCCGGCCACTGACCAATGCCTGGCGTATCGTTTCCGCGCTCGACTCCGTTGTCGAAGAGAACCTGCATCCCGACGCATACGCCGAGAACGGGCAAGCCGCCGGCCAGTCGTCGCTCGATCAGTTCGCCACCGCGAACATCGTTCAGCTGCTGCATGACTGCCGAGAACGCCCCAACGCCCGGCACGAAGAGCCCGTCGGCATTGCCGACCGCGGCCCGATCCCGACTTAACTGGACCCGCGCGCCAGCCGCCTCGAGCGCCTTCGCCGCGGAGTGGACGTTACCGGAGCCGTAGTCGAGCACGACAACGGATGGAGCCGTGCTGGGAGACGCACGCATTGGTCAGAGTGCGCCCTTGGTCGACGGAACACCGTTCACGCGCGGGTCGCGCGCAACAGCGAACCGGAACGCGCGGGCGAAGGCCTTGAACTCAGCCTCGGCGATGTGGTGGGGATCACGGCCGGCAAGCACCGTCAGGTGCACCGTGAGACCGGCGTTGAGCGCGATGGCCTCGAAGACGTGACGAACGAGCGAACCCGTGAAGTGGCCGCCGATGAGGTGGTGCTCGAATCCGGTGGGTTCGCCCGAGTGAACGAAGTACGGGCGTCCCGATATGTCGATGACCGCCTGCGCGAGCGCATCATCCAGCGGCACAAGTGAGTCGCCGAACCGCGATATCCCTGCCTTGTCGCCCAGGGCCTGCGCGATCGCCTTGCCCAGAACAATCCCGGTGTCCTCAACCGTGTGGTGCACATCGATCTGCGTATCGCCCGTCGACGTGACCTCGAGGTCGACGAGTGAATGCTTCGCAAATGCCGTGAGCATGTGATCGAAGAAAGGAACCGATGTCGAAACCACCGCGATTCCGGTGCCGTCGAGATTCAGCGTGAGGTCGACGCTCGATTCGCTCGTCTTGCGCTCAAGGTGCGCGGTGCGGTCGCTCGTCATGCTCCGATCCTACCGAGGGCTCGGATATCGCCCGACTCGATCAGAGATGCAAGGACCTCGAGAAACTCGGTCGTCTCGGCCTCGGTGCCAGCCGAGACCCGCAGTGTGTTCGGGATACCGAGATCACGGATGATGATCTCGTGACCGAGCAGCGCCTGGAACAGCACGCGCGGGTTCTCGACGCCACCGAAGAGGACAAAGTTCGACCAGCTCTCGTAGGTCTCGAAGCCCAGCTTCGGCAACTCGACGAGGATACGGTCTCGCTGCGCCTTGATGTCGTCCACCATCGCGAGCATCTCGCGGGCGTGTGATAGCGCCGCGATGGCGGCCGCCTGGGTCAGCGCGGAGAGGTGGTATGGGAGCCGAACGAGACGCAGCGCATCCGTTACCGCGGGGTCGGCAGCGAGGTAGCCGACGCGGACTCCGGCAAAAGCGAAGGCCTTGCTCATGGTTCGGGTCACCACGAGCCGCGGCCTGCCGGGCAGGAGGCTGAGGGCGGATGGTTGCGTGGCCGGCGCAAACTCCGCGTATGCCTCGTCGACGACGACCATGCCATCGGTTGCCTCGTATGCCGCGGCAATCGTTTCGAGCGGAAGCGGTGTGCCGGTCGGATTATTGGGTGAGCAGAAGATTACGACGTCCGGCCTGTGCTGCGCCACCGCGGCGACCGCTGTCTCCGAGCTGAGGCGATACTCGGGATCACGCGCGGCGCCGATCCACCTGCTCCCGGTTCCGGACGCGATGATCGGATACATCGAATACGTCGGCTCGAATCCGAGGACGCTTCGTCCCGGTCCGCCGAATGCCTGGAGAAACTGCTGGAGAATCTCGTTTGACCCGTTCGCGGCCCAGAGATTGTCCGCGGCCAGTGAGTGGCCAAGGTACGCGGCCAGGGACTCCCGAAGTGCGGTGAACTCGCGATCCGGGTATCGGTTGACCGTGCGAATCGCGTCGTCAAGCGACTCGAGGATGTGAGTTGCGACCTCGTCGGGAATCGGATGCGTGTTCTCGTTGACGTTGAGCTGAACGCGAATCTGCTCCTGCGGTGCACCGTATGGTGTCTGCCCGCGCAGATCATCCCGAATCGGAAGATCGTCGAGTGTGGTCACTGCCCAAGCCTATTGGGGCACTGAGCTCTCGGGTGTCGGGCCGTTCGACAGGCTCAGGGACCGACAGACTCCTGGCCCCGGTGCCTGAGGCACTCGAAGGGCGGTCCCTCGAAGTGGTCAGCGGCTGTACTGCGCCGGGATCAGCAGCTGCTCGCCGGGCTGAATGTCGGCGGTCGTCAGTCGATTGACCGACATGATGTTCGCGATCACGTCGCGCGGATCGGACTTGGGTGCGATCTCGCTGGCGAGCCCCCACAGGGTCTCGCCTCCGACGACGGTGATCTTCTGCAGCGGCTGCGATGATGTCGATCCGCTGGCCGCGCCGGAATTGAGCCCCATGAACAGAGCGGCGACGACAAGCGGCGTGGCGACGATCGTGAGAAGCACAGCGCGACCGCGCACGGTCATGCGCAGATGAGAGCGATGCGGAGTCGCAGCAGGAATTGGTGGATATCCAACGCTGATTGCGCTCACGTTCTGCTCCTTCACATGCGTCGATACGGGGTTCTCGCATCCGGCATTTGGCTCTCGGCCGGGAGAGCCAGCCACCGGATGCGAAGCTTTGTACCGAACATAGCTTCGATTATTCGAATATGCAACCCGATATTCGATGCTGAGGCAAACAAATTGTTCGACACACTCGAACGGTTGTTTGTTTTAGCGCCCAAAACGGATACAGTTTCGATTGTTGCTGCGACAAATCAATCGCAGACCACTGACATTCGAGGTTCAAAAACTCGATTGAGACAGATCGATTGAGACAGATCAAGGGAGACGACGTGGATGACGAAATGATCGGCGATGACGCGGTGCAGAATGACGTCGAGCAGAATTACGTCGTGCACAATGACGCCGAGCAGACCCCGCAGCGCCGTACCCGCCGCCGCACGAGTCTCAGCGACAAGCAGCAGGCAATCCTTGAGGCCATCCAGGTGTCGCTCGACACTCGCGGTTATCCGCCGAGCATGCGCGAGATCGGAACGGCCGTCGGGCTTGCGTCGCTCTCGAGCGTGACGCACCAGCTGAATCAGCTGGAGTTGAGCGGATATCTCAGGCGTGACCCCAATCGTCCGCGCGCCATGGAGATCCTGATCGATCTTCCCAAGTCGGATGACGCCGCGACGAGCACGCCGACGTTCGGCGACGCCGCCATGGTTCCCCTTGTCGGTCGCATTGCCGCCGGTATTCCGATCACGGCGGAGCAGCACGTTGAAGAGGTCTTCCCGCTCCCCCGTCAGATCGTCGGAAAGGGTGACCTGTTCATGCTCAAAGTCGTTGGGGACTCAATGATCGATGCCGCCATCTGTGACGGCGACTGGGTTGTTGTGCATCCGCAGCAGCACGCCGAGAACGGCGACATCGTCGCGGCGATGCTCGATGAGGAAGCTACCGTCAAGGTATTCCGTCAACGCGATGGCCACACCTGGCTGCTCCCGCGCAACACGAGCTTCGAGCCGATCCTCGGCGACTTCGCGACCATCCTCGGAAAGGTCACCGCGGTACTCCGCTCAGTGAGCTAGCCGCCCGTAATTATTGGTGGATTACGCGGACACGCCGGTCTTGGCACGAACCGCACGCGTTGCCGCCAGGATGTTCTTGAGTGACTCCACCGTCTCGGAATAACCGCGTGTCTTCAGGCCGCAGTCCGGATTGACCCACACCTGCTTCTCCGGGATTGATGCCAGGGCAATCTCGAGAAGGTGGGTCACCTCGTCGACCGACGGCACCCGCGGGGAGTGGATGTCGTACACCCCGGGTCCGATGCCACGAGCGAACCCGCTGCGCTTGATGTCCGGCACGACCTCCATCTTCGAGCGAGCCGCCTCGATGGATGTGACGTCAGCGTCGAGGCCGTTGATCGCATCGATCACGACGCCGAACTCCGAGTAACAGAGGTGCGTGTGGATCTGTGTCTTGTCGAGAACCCCCGCTGTCGCGAGACGGAACGCCCCGACCGACCAGTCGAGGTAGGCCGGCTGGTCTTTCTTCTTGAGCGGCAGCAACTCACGCAGTGCCGGCTCATCCACCTGGATGACCTTGATTCCGGCCTTTTCCAGGTCGATGATTTCGTCCCGGATGGCCAGAGCAACCTGGTTCGCGGTGTCGGCGAGCGGCTGGTCGTCGCGCACGAAACTCCAGGCCAGGATCGTGACCGGGCCGGTCAGCATCCCCTTCACGGGCTTCTCGGTGAGGCTTTGCGTGTATGTGGACCAGCCGACCGTGATGGGCGATGGGCGCGACACGTCGCCCCAGAGCAGTGACGGGCGCGTGCAGCGGCTTCCGTATGACTGCACCCATCCGTTCTCGGTCACCGCGAATCCGTCAAAGTGTTCAGCAAAGTACTGCACCATGTCGTTGCGCTCGGGCTCGCCGTGGACCAGGACATCCAGCCCGATCTCTTCCTGCAGCTCGACGACGCGCTTGATCTCGTCCTCCATGGCGCCGACGTATTCGCCTTCGGTGATCTCGCCGCGAGCAAAACGCGCGCGCTCCCGACGGATGTCGCCAGTCTGCGGGAATGAGCCGATGGTCGTGGTTGGGAGGATGGGGAGCCTCAACGCCGCCTCCTGAGCGACCAGGCGATCGGCATATGCGCCGCGACGGAAGTCGGCGTCGGTCAGCTCCGCCGTTCGAAGACGAACCGCGCCGTCGCGGACTCCGGGGGCGCCATGACGATCCGCAAGCGCAGCCGTCGCGGCGTCCAGGGCCGGCTGAATCTTCGATTTTCCGTGGGTCAGCCCCTCGGCGAGGGTTGCGACCTGCCCGACCTTCTGGTCGGCGAATGCGAGCCACGTCTTCAGGTGCGGGTCGAGCGACGGCTCGTCCTCGACGTCGTGCGGGGTGTGAAACAGATTGGTGGATGATGACACCGCGACGTTCGGACTGGCCGCCTTCAGAGCATCCAACTTCTCCCACGCAGCGTTCAGATCGCCGCGCCAGATGTTGTGTCCGTCGATCACTCCGCCGACCAGGACCTTGTCCGTGCTCAGTGATGTCGGGACGGCTCCGCGCACAAGGTCGAGGCCGATCGCCTCAATCGGTGTTGCCGCAAGCACGGGCAGGGCGTCGTCGAGGCTTCCGTACGGAGCCGCAACAAAGATTTGTGGACGCGCGGGAACGGCTGACAAAAGGTCATAGGCCTTCTTGGTTGCGGCGAGCACATCGGCGCGCGGAACCTCGATGCTCTCCGAGACGAGCGCCGGCTCGTCGAGTTGCACCCAGTCCGCTCCAACCGCGGTCAGCGCAGCAAGGAGCTCGGCGTAGACGGGGAGCAGGTCATCGAGCCGGTCGAGCGGCTGATAACCGACTGGAGCAGCTTCGCTCGGCTTGCTGAGCAGTAGGAAGGTGACGGGGCCGACGATGACGGGGCGGGTCCGGTATCCGGCGACAAGCGCCTCGGCGACCTCGCGCGCGAGTCGGTCAGAGGCGAACGAGAAGTTTGTCTCCGGTCCGATCTCAGGTACGAGGTAGTGGTAGTTGGAGTCAAACCACTTGGTCATCTCTGCGGGAACGTTGTCGCCCTCGCCACGAGCGATCGTGAAGTAACCGGCGAGGTCCACGGCGCCATCCGCATTCACGAGGGAGGCGAAGCGCGTGGGAATCGCCCCAACGGTGACCGCCGCATCCAGCATCTGGTCGTAGTAGGAGAAGGCTTCGGGAATCGACGAATCCTTCTTGTCCAGCCCGAGCGCGACGAGACGCTCGCGAGTCGCTGCGCGGAGTTCGGCTGCCGCCTTTTCGAGCTCGTCCACCGTGATGGTGCCCGCCCAGAATGCCTCGACGGCCTTCTTCAGTTCGCGGCGCCGACCGATTCGGGGATACCCGAGAATGGTGCCGATCGGAAATGCGGACGTGCTCATACGTGCTCCCTGGTTTGGTGTGGGGTGAGGATCCCGACGGCGCCTAGCACATCGAGTACGGCTTTGTGTTGGTTGTAGGTGTAGAGGTGCAGTCCCGGCGCGCCACCGGCGAGCAGTTCCTCGCCGAGCCGAGTCGCCTGCTCGATTCCGACAGCGTACTGACGCTCGGGAGTTTCTGCCGCGAGGAGACCGTTCAGCAGGTCCTCCGGCATCGTCTCGCCCACCAGCTCGATCATCCGGTGCAGGCGGGCTGGTGAGCCAATGGGCATGATGCCGGGAAGGATTCGCATGGTCACGCCGGCGCTGCGCGCGAGCTCCACGAAGCCGAGATATTCGTCGGCGCGAAAGACCAGCTGGGTGATGGCGAGGTTTGCTCCAGCGGCCTGCTTCGCCAGCAGAGTGTCGAGATCTTGGCTGACCGAGCGGGAACGCGGATGTCCGTTCGGGAACGCCGCAACGCCGATCGTTACCTTTTGGCCGCTCGCGATCCGCTTCGAGCGCGGAAATCCCGGTACATCGATCTGTGAGAACGGCTCGCGCTCGGACTGAACCATGTGGATGAGTTGCACCAGTTCGCCCGCACTCTTCAGGTTGCCGAGAAAGTCTTCGCCCTCGTGCCTGCCCGCGGGCGGGTCACCCCGCACGGCGAGAAAGTTGGTGATGCCGGCATCCAGAAATTCGCGGATGACGGCGGTGGCATCTGCGTAGGTCCAGCCGATGCAGGTGAGGTGGGCCATGGGAGCGACGGATGTCGTCATCAGGTGCCGCAGCACGTCCAGCGATGCCTCGCGGGTCGACCCGCTGGCGCCGTAGGTGACCGAGATGAATTCCGGGCCAGCAGAAACGAGGTGGTCAACCGTCTCAGTCATCGCGAGAGCGGCCGCCGCTGTACGCGGCGGATACATCTCAAACGAGAACGTTGACATTCAACAAGCCCTTTCCCATCGACCAACCAACCCGCGCTTGGTTTGCGCGACGGGGCGCGCAAACCAAAGAAGCTCTATTTGTGCGACGGGGCGCACAAATCAAGACAAGCAGGCTGGGGCGGGTGCCGGGCTCGGCTGTCGCTCCCCGGGCGCGCAAAACCTGCGCCCGTTCGGCTTTGAGAATAGCAAAACCGACGGCGGGAGCCGGTTTGTGTTACTCCGCGTGAACTGCCTCGAACGGCCGGAACGCCGCTGCGCTGTGTTCGTGGACAAGTGCCGTGATTCGAGTCCCCGCCTCGTCGTAGTCGGTTGTCAGAACGCGCCCGCTCACGTGCAACTTCGAGATGACGTCGCCACGGTCATACGGGACGAGCAGACTGAGCTCGATCTGCGGCTGCGGGATGAGGTCGGAAATTCTCGCGAGCAATTCCTCGACGCCTTCGCCGGTGCGCGCAGACACGAAGACGGCGTTGGCCTCGAGCCCGCGGAGCACCAGTCGCTGGTCGTCGTCGATGAGGTCGCTCTTGTTGAAGACGACGATTTCGGGCGCCCTTGCGCCATCCTCGTCAAGCGGTTCGATCTCGCCGAGCACATTCCGCACGGTCGCGATCTGGGCAGCAGGATCGGGATGCGATCCATCGACGACGTGCACGATCACATCCGCGTCGCGAATTTCCTCGAGCGTAGACCGGAACGCCTCAACCAACTGGTGCGGGAGATTGCTCACGAACCCGACCGTGTCTGTGAACGTGTAGGGCCGGTGGTCCGCCGTCTCGGCTCGCCGGACGGTGGCATCGAGGGTCGCGAACAGTGCGTTCTCCACGAGGAGTCCCGCACTCGTAATGCGGTTCAGCAGCGAGGACTTGCCCGCGTTCGTGTACCCGGCGATCGCGACGCTCGGCACAGCAAACCGATTTCGGTTGGCGCGCTTTGCCTCGCGCGCTGGCCCGAAACCCTTGATCTGCTTGCGCAGGCGCGCCATCCGGGTGTGGATGCGGCGACGATCGAGTTCGATCTTCGTCTCACCGGGGCCACGGCTACCCATACCGTTCCCAGCACCGACCTGGCCACCGGCCTGGCGGGACATCGACTCGCCCCACCCACGCAGTCGCGGGAGCAGGTACTCGAGCTGAGCGAGTTCGACCTGCGCCTTGCCTTCACGGGACTTTGCGTGCTGGCTGAAAATGTCGAGGATGACGGCTGTGCGGTCGATGACCTTGACCTTCACAAGATCCTCGAGCGCACGACGCTGGCTCGGTGCGAGTTCCGAGTCCGCGACGACGGTGTCGGCGCCGAGCGCCTGCACGATGCCGCGGAGCTCCTCTACCTTGCCACGGCCCAGATAGGTGCTCGGGTCCGGGTGCGGGCGCTGCTGCAGCAGACCGTCGAGGACGCGAGCGCCCGCGGTCTCGGCAAGTGAGGCGAGTTCGCGCAGCGAGTTGTCCGCGTCCGTCAGAGTGCCGCTTGGATACACGCCGATAAGAACGACGTTCTCGAGTCGCAGCTGCCGATACTCGACCTCCGTGACATCCTCGAGTTCGGTGCCGAGTCCCTGGACGCGTCGAAGCGCCGCGCGGTCTTCCCGGTCGAACTGGTCACCGTCACGATGGTCGTCGTAATGAGAATCATTCTGTATCACTGCGCTGCGCAGGGCGTCCGCCCCTGCGACTCCAAAGGTCGCCGAACTTGCTGCATGCGCGTCATCGCGTGCAAGCACCCGGCTGATTGCCGCCTCGTTCTCGTCAATATCGGTCATTTCCACCAACTGTAGTCTTCGGTTTTTCGGTAAGTTTCTTGGATGAGTAATGAGCATTACTTCTCGGCCGAGCCGGCAAGTGAACTCAACCTCCGCGGCTTTCATGCCCGCCTCGTCGGCCAGGTCTATGAACTGACGACCGCCAATGGGATCTTCAGCCCGGAGCGGATCGATGCCGGCACAGACGTTCTGCTCGGCAACGTTCCGCCGCCGCCGCCCGGGGGCAACCTGCTCGATCTCGGTTGCGGTTGGGGGCCGATCGCTTTGAGTCTCGCGATCCACTCACCAAGGGCGACGGTGTGGGCCGTCGATGTGAACGAACGTGCGCTGGACCTGGTGCGACGGAATGCCGAATCGCTCGGTCTGACTAACGTAAACGCGTGTACACCCGACAATGTTCCCACGGATGTCACTCTCACCACAATCTGGTCCAATCCACCGATCCGGGTGGGCAAGAACGAGTTGCACGCGCTCCTGGAGCGGTGGCTCCCGAGGCTGGAGCATGGCAGCGATGCGTGGCTCGTAGTTCAGAAGAACCTCGGCGCCGACTCGCTTCAACGCTGGCTTGAGGCGACCTATCCGGAGGAGTTCACGTTCACCCGTGTTGCCACGAACAAGGGCTATCGAGTCCTTCGCAGTCGCCGCCGCTAGCGGTCCGGTAGCTGTGCCCGGTACGCCCCTTCGGCCACCAATTCGACCTTGAAACGGTCATCGTTCTCGAAGAAAGCGGCGTAGCTATCATCGCTCCCGGCGTGGGGGAAACGATCTGCGTAGAGTTCGTGCCATCCATGATCCGGGGCTGAGGCAACCAACGCATCAACGTTCCTGGGCGTGCCGGCATGAAAGGCCAAGTGGCTCAGGCCCGGGACTCGCCGGTCGTGCGCTCCCTTCGCCAGCTCGAATACGACATACGTGCCGTCGAGGCTCATGCTGAATCCAGCACCCCATTCCTGGAACGGCTGGTATCCGAGTTGTGACAACAACCAACCCCAACTCGCCAGCGCCCGCGGTAGGTCGGGTACTCGAAGTTCGACGTGGTGCAGTCGGCCCGCGGCTTCCACTAGATCGTCAAGTCACCGGAGTAGACGAGTTCCGCAGGTCCGCTGAGTGAGACGTGTTCTCCGTCTTCCGTCGGGAACATCCGCACCCCCACGGTCCCACCCGGTACCTGCACGCTCCACTGATTTGGAGCGCCGGCTCCCGCCCAGTACCGCGTAGCCAGTGCCGCGGCAACCGCCCCGGTTCCACACGACAGTGTCTCCCCGCTGCCGCGTTCGTGCACGCGCATCCGGATGCGTCCGACGCCGTCTTTGACCAGGGGCTCTAACGGCACGACGAACTCGATGTTCGCGCCGTCGGCCGGTTCCGGGTCGAGAATTGGGATATAGCTGAGGTCAGCGGCATCCAGCTCTTCATCACTCGCCAGTGCGACCACGACGTGCGGGTTACCGACATTGATGCCGAGTCCCGGACGCGCGACGCTCAGGTTGCGGGCTCGAACGGTGGGTTCTGTGCCGTCGAGTCGCCAGCGCCCCATGTCGGCCTGGAAGCCGGCTTTGTTGCGCTGCACATCCCGGACACCGCTGCGCGTCCCCACCGCCAGAGTGTTGCCGTCGTTGAGTTCGGTCAGCCCGTTGTCGAGCAGGTAGCGGGCAAATACGCGGATGCCATTGCCGCACATCTCGGCGACGCTGCCATCGGCGTTGTGGTAGTCCATGAACCATTCGGCTGCATCGTCTTCCTCAAGAGCGCGCGCGCCATCCGGAAGTTTGCTCGACCGCACCGCACGAATCACTCCGTCTGCGCCGACCCCGAAATGCCGGTCCGCGATTGCCGCGACTTGCGCCGGCGTGAGGTCGATCTCGCCATCCGGATCGGCGAACAGCACGAAGTCGTTGCCCGTGCCGTGGCCTTTGGTGAAGTGGATGGTTGCGCTCACGCGTCAATCGTATCGAGCGCAGTGTCGACCCTGCTCGGGTCGTCGGAGTCCAGCCATCGCGCGTGGGCGTAGCGCCGGAACCAGCCGACCTGCCTGCGCGCATACCGACGTGTGAGCGCCGCCGCCTGGTCGATCGCATCCGTCTCGGTCAGTTCGCCGGCGAGTTGTGCTCGTGCCTGCGCGTATCCGATGGCGCGCTCAGCAGTCACACCCCAGCGCTGGTCTTCCAGGGTCCGGACCTCGTCGACGAGTCCGTCTTCCCACATCTGCCGAACTCGGGCGTCGAGCCGCGGGACCAGAACATCCCGGGCGGTCCCGAGCCCCAGGATCACGACGGGTCGCCACGGGCTCCCGTCGTCGGGAAGTCCCGCCCCGAACGGCTTCCCCGTGAGTTCGATCACCTCGAGGGCCCGAACCAGACGCCTGGCGTTGTGAGGGCCAATGGATGCTGCGGCCGCCGGATCGGCGATCAGAAGGCGCTGGTACAGCACGCCGGGACCCTGTCGTTCGAGCTCCGCCTCAAGGCCTGCCCGGATGGCCGGGTCGGTGCCCGGGAACCGGAAGTTCCAGAGGACACTCGACACGTACAGACCGGAACCTCCGACCAGGATCGGTGTCGTGCCGCGTGCCAGGACGTCGTCGATCGCGGCACGGGCATCCGTCTGATAGGCGGCGACAGTCGACTCGTCGCTGATGTCCAGCACGTCCAGGAGGTGGTGTGGGATGCCGCGACGTTCGTTCGTAGGCAGCTTGGCCGTGCCGATATCCATGCCGCGGTACAGCTGCATTGCGTCGGCGTTGATGATCTCGGCTTCGCGTCCCCGGGCGCGAAGGCGCTCAGCGAGGTCGAGCGAAAGGCCCGACTTGCCGGTTCCGGTGGCGCCAACGATCGCGATGAGCTCGGAAGCCGCGGTGGACTCGCCCGACATCCGTCTAGCGCTGATTGTCGGACGCGTCGTAGATCGGGATGGTTGCGACCCGCAGCGTTGGCAGTCCGAGCGAAACCTTTGCCGTCCCGGTCCCTGAGCTCGTCCCGGTCCCTGAGCTCGTCGAAGGGCCGTGCGCCGGCACCGCGCAACTCGCCTCTTCCGCACGGTCCCAGGCGTCACCTGCGCGGGTGCGCCGAATCCTCAGCGGAGCGCCATCCGGAGCGTCGGCAATCAGGTAAAACGGCTTGGCCTCCGTGACGGACAATGTGACGATGTCGCCCGGGCGCGGGATGTCGCCGCCGGGAACCTCGAAGTGGACCAGACGGGAGTCTTCCGCGCGGCCGGAGAGACGATGGGTCGCCGCATCCTTCGTTCCTTCGGCACCTACGAGGACGCGCACCTCGGTACCGATCAGTCTCTTGTTCTCTTCCCACGAGATCTCGTCCTGAAGCGCCGTCAACCGTTCGTACCGTTCCTGCACGACTGTCTTCGGAACCTGGTCCGGAAGGGTCGCCGCCGGCGTGCCGGGACGTATCGAGTACTGGAACGTGAAGGCCGACGCGAACCGTGCCTCGCGCACGACGCGAAGGGTGTCTTCGAAGTCCTCGTCCGTCTCGCCGGGGAACCCGACGATGATGTCCGTGGAGATGGCAGCATCCGGGATTCGAGCACGAACGCGATCCAGGATTCCGAGGAACTTCTCCGAGCGATAACTGCGCTTCATCGCTCGTAGGATCGAATCCGACCCGGATTGCAGCGGCATGTGAAGCTGCGGCATGACGGCATCCGTGTCGGCCATGGCGTCGATCACATCGTCCGTGAACGCAGCGGGGTGAGGGCTGGTGAAGCGAATCCGCTCGAGCCCATCGATTTGTCCCGCCGCACGAAGCAGTTTGCCGAACGCCTGGCGGTCGCCGAACTCGACGCCATACGAGTTGACGTTCTGGCCGAGCAGCGTGACCTCGATCGCGCCATCATCGACGAGAGCCTGGATTTCAGCGAGCACGTCGCCTGGGCGACGGTCTCTCTCCTTGCCACGCAGCGACGGCACGATGCAGAACGTGCACGTGTTGTTACATCCGACCGAAACGGACACCCAGCCGCTGTACGTGGACTCGCGCCTGGTGGGAAGCGTCGACGGGAAGACGTCGAGGGACTCGAGAATCTCTAGCTGTGCTTCGCCGTTGTGGCGCGCCCGCTCGAGGAGCGTCGGAAGGGCTCCCATGTTGTGGGTTCCGAATACGACGTCGACCCATGGCGCCTTTTCGAGGATTACAGACTTGTCTTTCTGGGCGAGGCAGCCGCCGACCGCGATCTGCATTCCCTCGTGCTCGCGCTTGATGGAAGCGAGGATGCCGAGATTGCCATAGAGCTTGTTGTCCGCATTCTCGCGAACGGCGCAGGTGTTGATCACGACAACGTCGGCCTGCTCGCCATCGGCGCGAACATAGCCCGCTGCCTCAAGTGACCCGCTCAACCGCTCGGAGTCGTGCACGTTCATTTGGCAGCCGAAAGTTCGTACCTCGTAGGTGCGGGGGCGCGCTTCGTCGCGCAATGGTTTTTCGGCAAGCAGCGTCATGGCGGAATCAAGTCTAAACACCCGACGCGTTCGCGCCGGTCGACACTACTCGAAGCGGGGGCCCCGCACCGCTGGATGATTCGGTGCAAGCGCGGAGGCCACCGCAGAAGCAACGATGCTGCCGGAGTAGCCTTTGCGCATCAGGAATGCCCCGAGCCTGCGGCGGGCCGTCTCGGGGTCGAGCGATCGCAATTGCGGCGCACGTTTGATCGCGAGTTCTCGAGCCCGGGAGAGTTCATCGGTTCCGTCCGCATCGAATGAGGCGCTCATGGCCTCTTCGATCGCCACGGGGTCGATCTTTCGACGACGCAACTCGCTCGTGATTGCGCTACGGCCGAGCCCCTTGCGTTCCCGCAACTGGCGGATGAACGTCTCGGCAAATTCGGTGTCGTTGAGCAATCCGACCTGTTGGAGCCGAGCGACCTCGTTTGCTACATCATCCGGAGCGAGGTTACGACTGAGCAGGAGATCGGTCATCTCGGCGACTGATACTCCGCGGCGGGTCAGTGCCGCCATGCTCACGTTGTGCGCGCGGGCCGAGCGCTCGCCCAGCGTCTCGGGAATTTCTTGGGTTTCGGACGCCGCTTGCGGTTCAGCCCGAGCCGTTATGTCATTCATCCGCTGCTGGAGTTGCTCCGGAGTGAGCCGCTCCAACTCACCGGTTGGGTAGTTGTGCAGTCGCTTCGGCGGCAGATCCGGCATTGCCTCGCCGGTGTAGTCCTGCGCGATCGGCTCGGTCGGCGGTGTCACTCCGGGCAGGTAGGTTACCCGCGCGAGTCGCACGCCGTCGTCCGAGCCGATCACATCAGTCATGGCCGTTACCGAGTCGCTGGCTTATTCGCCGACGGCGGGCTGCAGCGAGGGCTCAAGTTCCGCGTCATCCGGAAGCGACTCGGGGAACGTCTCCTCGGTCGGTACCACGGCGATCGGCGCGGGGCCCGCCGCCGCCTTCGCCGCTTTCGCGTCAGCCTTGTTCCCTTCGGTAAGAGCCTGCACCGCAGCGGCGCTTGCGGCAGCCCTGGCCTCCGCCCCGACACCGAGCTTGAACATGATCTTCTGCTCAATTTCTTTTGCGATGGCCGGGTTCTCGAGCAGGAACTTGCGCGAGTTCTCCTTGCCCTGGCCGAGTTGGTCACCGTCGTAGGTGTACCAGGCGCCGGACTTGCGCACGATCTCGTGGTCGACACCGAAGTCGATCAGGCTGCCCTCACGGGAGATGCCCGTGCCGTACAGGATGTCGAACTCGGCCTGCTTGAACGGCGGCGCCATCTTGTTCTTGACGACCTTGACGCGAGTGCGGTTGCCGACGGCATCCGTTCCGTCTTTCAGGGTCTCAATGCGACGGATGTCGAGGCGAACCGACGCGTAGAACTTGAGCGCCTTACCGCCGGCGGTTGTCTCGGGGCTTCCGAAGAAGACGCCGATCTTCTCGCGAAGCTGGTTGATGAAGATCATGGTGGTATTGGTTTGGCTGAGCCCACCCGTGAGCTTGCGCAGCGCCTGCGACATGAGCCGAGCCTGGAGGCCAACGTGCGAGTCGCCCATCTCTCCCTCGATCTCGGCGCGAGGCACCAGGGCCGCGACGGAGTCGATGACGATGACGTCAATGGACCCGCTTCGCACGAGCATGTCGGCGATCTCGAGCGCCTGCTCGCCGGTATCCGGCTGCGACACCAGAAGCGCGTCGATATCGACACCGAGCTTTGCGGCGTACTCGGGATCGAGCGCGTGCTCCGCGTCGATGAAGGCAGCAATGCCACCGGCGCGTTGGGCGTTGGCGATGGCATGAAGTGTAAGTGTCGTCTTACCCGATGACTCAGGGCCGTAGATCTCGACGATACGGCCGCGCGGGAGCCCCCCGATACCGAGCGCCACATCCAGCGCGATCGAGCCGGTGGGAATGACCTCAACGGGTGCACGCTCGTCGCTGCCTAGGCGCATGACCGATCCCTTACCGAACTGGCGATCGATCTGGGCGAGTGCTGTTTCGAGTGACTTTTCACGGTCGACTGCTGATGGCATTTTCGTGCTCCTTGTGTCGATTCGGTTTTTAAGCACGTGCGCTCAAAACCCAAAAATGATTGCCCCATAGGCTGTCGTTTCGCTGCTGGCCGATGTAGCAAGGCCGTCAGCCTCCCGACAAAAGGCTGGTGTAGCGATTAGCGCTTACGAGTCAGACAGTACGCTCGCGTTCCGACATTTCGGGCCGGAACACGGGCAAACGGTGAATAACTCGTATTCGAACGTCGCTATGAAGGACTCTACGCGTGATCGAATCTATGTTCGAGCGACACGCGGGCAACGTGTTTGCCCCCGTGTGGAGCATTTGCGCCCGTAAGGATGGGGGCAAATGCTCCACACGGGGGCAAAAGTCGCTACTGCTTCTTGGGTTCGCGCTGGCCGACGCCGTACCAGCGCGAGGCCGGAACATCCATCGCCTTGCAGAGCGCCAGCCAAACCGCTCGCACCGACTCGCCCGCGGCGATTGCCTGGTCAGCGGTGCGGCCGCCAACTTCTTCCAGCACGAGGTCCCTCGTGATTACGCTGCCGTAAGCCTCGCCGAACTCGTCGGAGATCGCCAGCTGGAATTCACTCAGTCGCACGACTCAACGCTAGGCGATTGCGCTGACCGGCGTGAACCGCGGCACAACGAAAAACGCCCCGGGCATAAGGCCCGGAGCGTTTCTTGTGATGCCGCGCGAAAACTAACGCAGCAGCAGGTCTGCGTCGTATCCGGCGACGAGATCGTCCGGAACGGTGTCTGGGATGGGCTGAAGGCCCTCGATGATGGCGATCCGATCGCCAACCTCACGCATGATGACCGAGATGGGAGTCTCGAGTGCATCCGCGACCGAAGCGAGAATCTCTGAACTCGCCTCTTTTTGGCCGCGCTCAACCTCACTCAGGTATCCAAGCGCGACGCTTGCCTTGCTTGCCACCTGGCGGAGGGTACGACCCTTTTGAAGGCGGAAGTCACGCAATACGTCACCGATTTCTTGACGAACTAGAACCATGGGACCCTCCTTCACTTTTCTCACAACTGCTTCGAATGTCTGCCGGTTATTTCGTTGGAGGGACAACACTACATCCCCACGCTCCACAATCTAGCCGGTACAACCTCGATACTCCTTGTGAATTCACCAGTTGTAACGAGATCGAAACGACCATTATTCCCCAAACTTGAGTCGAAGCGGCTCATGCGTGCAAATTTGCCAAAACATCGCTCAGTTGCTCTAGTGATTCGGAGACGACCCGAGTCCGGATGGCTTCCCTCGAGCCTGACAGGGCAAGGGCCCGGACGGATGTTCCCCCTCGCGTTGCGATGCCGATATACACGGTGCCGACGGCCTGGCCGTCCTGGGGCTCCGGTCCCGCAACGCCCGTGGTTGACATCCCGATGTCCGCCGGGACCTCGCCAACGGCGGTGGCGCGACGAATTCCTTCCGCCATCTGCGCCGCGACATCCGGATGCACTGCGCCGTGGTCGGCCAGAAGCTGCGGATCCACTCCAAGCAGCGAATGCTTGAGGGCGGTGTTGTATGCGACCACTCCTCCGCGCACCACGAAAGACGCCCCTGGCACGGAAATAAACTCAGCAACGAGCAGCCCACCCGTTAGTGACTCGGCGACCCCGAGCGTCAATCCCAGCGCAGTGAGTTCGGCTACGAGCACTGCGGCTCGCGAGTCACTCACTGCTTCTGCGCCGACGCCTCGGCTTGCCTCAGCTTCTGGTACTGCCACAGGTATTCGAACCCCGAGTACACCGTGAGCAACAGGGCGACTGTCATGACGGCGAAGTCAAAATCGTTGATGAACACGACTACTCCTGACGGCGCGTGCACAATGTTCGAGAAAAAGGCCTGCAGCGGCGCCAGGTAGAGCGAAATCGCAATCGACTGGAAGACGGTCTTGAGCTTGCCCCAGCGCGAAGCGGGAATGACGCGTTGCCGAATGACGATGAACCGGAACACGGTAATCCCAATTTCACGCACCAGGATTACGATCGTGACCCACCACCACAGGTCGCCGAGGATCGACAATGAAACGAGCGCCCCTCCGATGAGCAACTTGTCCGCGATCGGATCGAGGATGATCCCGACGTCAGTGATCAGGTTGCGACCGCGAGCCAGGTGACCGTCCACGCCATCGGTTGCGATTGCCAGGACGAATAACGCCGTAGCGATCCACCGCCAAAGCCCTCCGGTCTCGTTGTCGAGAAACAACAGCCAGATGAAAACCGGGACGAGCAGGATACGAATGACTGTGACAATGTTCGCGATATTGCCGTTGCTGGCCGGGGTGTCTCCGACGCTGGTCACTCGACCGCGCATCGAACCGCCACGACGCGGCACCGGATCGGCTTGGGACGGGTTCTGTGCGGACACTTGCGCCACCGTCACTCCCTGCCCGTAAGCCCCCAGGCGTCCTCGTCGGGGTCGCCGCTCACCTCATCGTATCCGCTCGTCATCTCGGCGACCGGGTCTCTCCGAGAACTCTCGGCTGACGCGGCATCCGAGCCCCTGAGCCGCGCGAGTACCTCGGGAAGCTGCTCCGCGCTGACCAGAACGTCGCGCGCCTTCGAGCCCTCGGACGGGCCGACGATTTCGCGCGACTCCAGTAGGTCCATGAGGCGGCCGGCCTTGGCAAATCCGACGCGAAGTTTGCGCTGCAGCATCGAGGTCGACCCAAACTGCGTGCTGACCACGAGCTCGGCCGCAGCAAGCAGCACTTCCAGGTCGTCGCCGATATCGGAGTCGATCTGCTTGTGCTCGACGGGGGCCGCGACATCCGCCCGATATTCCGGACGCGCCTGCGCGGTGACGTGCTTCACGACGGCGTCGATCTCCGCCTCTGTCACCCACGCACCCTGCACGCGAACGGCCTTGCCCGCACCCATGGGAAGGAACAAACCATCGCCCTGGCCGATCAGTTTCTCCGCACCCTGCTGGTCGAGGATCACTCGCGAGTCGGTCGAACTCGACACGGCGAAGGCGAGCCGCGACGGTACGTTCGCCTTGATCAGGCCGGTGACGACGTCCACCGACGGACGCTGTGTTGCGAGCACCAGGTGGATGCCGGATGCCCGGGCCAGCTGCGTGATGCGAACGATCGAGTCCTCGACATCCCTAGGCGCAACCATCATCAGGTCGGCGAGTTCGTCGACGACGACGAGAAGATACGGGTACGGACGTAGCACTCGCTCGCTGCCGACCGGCAGCACGATCTCGCCGGCGACGACGGCTCGGTTGAAGTCATCGACGTGACGGAATCCAAAGCTGGACAGGTCGTCGTAACGGGTGTCCATCTCCTTGACGACCCACTGCAGCGCTTCAGCCGCCTTCTTGGGGTTCGTGATGATCGGGGTGATCAGGTGTGGAACACCCTCGTAGATCGTGAGTTCGACGCGCTTCGGGTCGATCAGCACCATGCGCACCTCGGCGGGCTTCGCGCGCATCAGGATCGACGTGATCATCGAGTTGATGAAGCTGGACTTACCGGATCCTGTGGCACCCGCGACCAGTAGATGCGGCATCTTGGCGAGGTTGGCGACCACGAATCCGCCCTCGACATCCTTGCCGAGGCCGACCGTGAGCGGATGCAGGCTCTTCTGGGCGGGACCCGAGCGCAGCACGTCGCCGAGCGAGACGATCTCGCGATCCTTGTTCGGGATCTCAATACCAATGGCGCTCTTGCCGGGAATGGGCGACAGGATCGTCACCTCGTTACTAGCGACCGCGTAGCTGATGTTCTTCGCGAGCGCGGTCACACGCTCGACTTTGACGCCGGGCGCGAGCTCGATTTCGTAGCGGGTCACGGACGGGCCGCGCGTCATGCCGCTGACCTTCGCGTCCACCTCGAACTGCTTGAGCACCTCGGTGAGCGCCGCGACCACTTCGTCGTTCGCCGCGCTTCGGGCCTTCGGTGGCGTGCCAGGCGTCAGGACGGAGGCGGACGGCAGGCGGTACGGCGCGGTCGGTCGCGAAGCGCGCGCAGTCTCGAACTCCCCCGCGGCACCTTTCTCGCTGGCCTTCGCGTTGAAGCCGGGAAGCAACCCGACCGGCCCTACCGGACCAACGGGGTCCTGTAGACCCGTGGGCGAAACGTCGACCTCGCCGGTGAAGCGCTTGACCGCGTCCTCGGCCCGCAGCAGTTCCTCGAGCAGGTCGATGCCGAAGTCTCCCGAGTCGCCGGGTTGGTTCTGCTCGATAACGGCCGTCTCGTCAGACTCGCGAGTCACCACGGGACTGTCGAAGGCATCCTTCTTGGCCTTGTTACGACGCCACCAGGGAACGCTCGCCGGATCCTCGTCGTCAAGTCCAAGGTCGCTCAGCGTGCCGAACTCGAGCGCCTCGGTTTCATTCGCCGTCTTGGTCCCCGGCGTGCGCTCGACATACGTCGCGCCAAACAGGTATGCGTACAGCTGGCGCAGGCGTTCACCGATTCGGTTTGGCGGGGTCTTGGTGATGATGAACAGCGACAGGATGAGCACAATGACGGCCAGCGGGATGATGGCAGCACTGGCCCCCAGCTGGACGAACGGCCATCCGGCGATCCAGCCGATGACGCCTCCGGCTTTCGCAAGTTCGCCGCTGTTGGAGCCTGGCTGCGGGTTCTTTCCGGCCGCTCCACAAATTGCCGAAACGCTCGACAGCATGAGAAGGCCGCCGATGCCAATGCGGGTGTTGTCGTGCACGGTTGACGGATGCCGGAACAGCCATCCCGCAAACACGAGCATGATGACGGGAAGAGCGAAGGCGACTCGGCCGAAGAGACCGCCGAACGTCCAGGCATCAAGGGCAACGGAAACGGGATCGTTCGGTGCGAACCACTCGACGATCGCGCCCGCGACAGCGAGAATCAGCAGGAAAAACGGGACGCCATCGCGGCGTTGGTCCTTTTCGAGTGTCTCCTTGCCGAGGACACGAAATGCACCGCCTGCGAGGTGGGCCAGGCCCAGGTAGCCGCGGGCGATCAGGCCGTGCTCGGGCTGCGGCTGCGCCGCGGGCTTGACGGGGTATCTCTTGGTTGGAACGTTGGCTGTGCGCGAGCGCGTCGAAGAAGCGCGCCCCGCGTTCGATGATCCGCGGGCGCGCGAGTTCGACCTGGTACTCGTCGCCATGCGTTCACGGTACCCGTGAGCGGTGTCAGCGGCCGGTTAGCGCGGGGCGTGTCACGACCCGCCTGGACATAGGCGGCCGCCAGCGTCATTCTGATAGGTCGGACCCGGTGGATACGACTTCAGCGCGACATACAGGTCGACGACGTGGTTGGCGTCGGCGCCCGCGTCAAAGCTGGTCTTGGGAATCTCAATGACGAGCTCACCGGCAGTACCATCCACGACATACAGGTCGGAGATCTCTGCCGAGACCACTCGCGCCCGCGGGTACGCCGCGACAACTTCGTCACGGGTGCTGCCAAGCGAGATTCCCGCCGCTGTCTTGATCTGCGGACTCAGAATGGTGATGTACGGAAGGGGCTCGTCTTTGCTGTTGACATCGAAAACGAACGGTGCACCGGCCCCGTAGATCGTCGGCCCGCTCGGATAGTTCGCGAGCCAGGCTCCGGATGTTGCATCGCACTGCGTAGGATTCCACACCACGACCGCGGCGCTGCTCGACTGTTTCGGAACCGGCGAGCCGATGACCAGGACACCAAGCCCATCCGGCGACAGCGTCAGCTCGGACAGGGTTGGGGGCGCGGTTGGCGAGGGCGACGGCGCGGGAGTCGGTGCGGCCGCGTGAGTATGTGACGGCGGGGAAACCGCGGGAGCGCATCCGGCGAGAGCCAAAACGACGGCGATCGCTGCTACCGCCTCTGCCCCCTTGATCACGATTCGTACTCTACCCACTGATCGGGTCAATCCGAAGATCATTCGGATTGCAAACAGACCTCGATCTCGTCGATAGATTGGCGACATGACCCCATGGTTCAGAGCGACATCGCGCAGCGATGCCGACGGTGGCCGCGTTTCGACATTTGAGTTGTTCTTCGACCTCGTTTTCGTCTTCGCATTCACGCAGGTCACTCACTTCATGGTCGTGGCGCACAGCGACATAGGAGTACTGCAGGCCATCGTGATGCTCGGATTCCTGTGGTGGTCGTGGTCGTCATACGGATGGCTCGCCAACCAGTCACGCGTGGATCTCGGCATCCTGAGGGCCGGGCTGGTCGTCGCAATGTGCGCGGTTTTCGTGTTGGCGCTCGCCATTCCCACGGCATTCGTTCGCATCCCGGGGGCCCTCAATGCTGCGCTCGTGGTCGCAATCGCCTATTTTCTCGTCCGCATCGTTCACATGGCGCTCTATCTGGTCGCCAGCGGTGACGACCGGGCGCTGCGACGTCAGGTACTCCGAACATCCGTTTCGATGTGGGTAAGCGTCGGGTTGATCGTCGTAGGTGCAATCATTGGCGGGCCTGCACAGACCGGCATCTGGCTGGGCGCCTTCATCGCCGACATGCTGATTACCTACCTGACCTCTCACGAAGGAGACTGGCACGTTCGGTCCGCGCAGCACTGGAGCGAACGTCACGGTTTGGTCGTGCTGCTCGCACTTGGCGAGTCGATTGTCGCCATCGGCGAAGGGGCCGCTCACTCGTCGCTCACTCTCGTGGTTCTCGGTGGAGCGGTGCTCGCATTGCTGCTCGCGACACTGTTGTGGTGGCTGTATTTCGATGCGATTTCCATCGCGGCCGAACGAATCCTCGCCAAAAAGCCGGACCGGGAGCGCGCGGCCCTTGCGACGGATGGGTACACATACGTGCATCTGCTGCTGATCGCGGGAATTGTGATTTCGGCGCTCGGGGTCGAGGAGGCGATGGGGATCGCTAACAGCGGAGAACAGTTCGGACTGTTCGGAGCGTGCGCGCTCTTCGGCGGTACATCCCTCTACCTGTTCGCGCATGCGCTGTTCTGGAAGAGGGTCGGCGGGGCATGGAAGGTCTGGCGACTGGCCGGCGCAACGCTCCTGCTCGCACTCATTCCCATCGGGACCTTCGTCCCATCGATCGCGGCGCTGGGGATGACGGTTGGCGCTGTGGCGATCGTTGTCACGATTGAGTCAGTGCTGTTCTCCGCGGCGCGAAGGGAGATTCGCGAGAGCGCGAAGGATTAGCCCCTAGTCGTCGTCGACATCGGGCACGTGTCCCTTGACCGGACAGGGGCCGGCATCGTTGCTGTTAGCCAGCGATTCTGGCTTCGCATTGTACGCAATGACGTCCATCCAGACGACCCTGTTGAGCCAGTTTTGGGGCCACTCGCCGGTTGCGTATGGGTTGTCGTTGCCGCCCGTGACCTCGATAACGAGCTTGCCGCGGCTGCCGTCGACCACGTATAACTCGGAGGCGACGGCCTTCAGGGTGGTCGCGCGCGGATACGCCGATATCACCGCGGCCAGTGAACTGCCGACACGGATACCCTTCGAAGTCGCGATCTTTCGCGACCAGACATACACCGCCGTGATCTGGCCCGACTGGCTTCCGCTCCGGGTGACGACATCGAACGGGTCAATTTCCTGGCCGCCCGAGTTCTCCTCGTCCTGCGGATAGCGGGGCAGCCATCCGCCCTTTGCGGGACACGCGTGCTCGCCGTAGTTGACGAGTTCGTAGGACGTGATCGGGCGGCCGATCATCAGATCACGAATGCCGTTGGGTGACACGACGAGTTGAGATTCAGCCGGGGGCGGCACGGGCTTCGGATTCGACTGTGCACAACCCGTGGTGACGGCGACTGTGGCCAGCAGGCCGACTGCCAGCAGTCTCTGAATCAGCTTCCGTCGGCGCACCATCCCATTCTGCCCGTGAACGGAGGATTAGCCATGGCAGTTGCCGTAGGCATCGGTGTTTGCAATCGATTCGACCGGATCGACGAGCGGTTCGGAACGGATCGAGATGACTTTTCCCGCGTCACCGGGGTTCAGCTCACTCACCGAACGCGCATCCGTCAGTCCCACTTCGAAAATCAAATGCCCGTGCACCCCGTTGATCACGTATAGCTTCGTGTCTTCATTCCGCACCGTCGCATTGAAGTGCAGATAGGCGGCCAGCAGCTGGGACGTCGTGTCGCCCGCGTGGATGCCCGTGGTGGTCGGCACGGACCGGTCGAAGACACCCAGCGAATAGATCGGTGCGTACTGGTGACCGCCGTTGGTCGCGACGACAAATTTGTAGGCCGGGTCGACAGCCGTCCAGGCACCCCAGGTGTCGTCGGAGTTACATCCGGTGGGATCGCGTCGCACCACTCCTCCTCCCGCGGTGGGAACCGCCGCGCCAGGTACCAGAGGGCCAATGCCGTCAGGGCCGATCGTGAGTACGGCCGGCGCGATCGGCGTCAAAGTGGGTGTTGGCGTCGCAGTCGCCGATGTCGCGGTTGGTGCTCCGCCCGGCCGCGGTGGACCCGTCGGGTCGGCGGGGTGGCTCGCCGGGGCGCATCCCGCGAGCGCTAGAACAAGAACTATCCCGGCAGTTGCGGCACCGAACCCGGACCTGACCATGGCTCACAGGGTAGCGGCTATGTACTTCCTATGAACAGTGGTTCGGCGGCTCGTGTTACGAGCAGCCGCCGATCGACACATCGCTGTTGACGAAACCGGAAGGCGTCACGGAGAGCGACCACACGGTCATCGAGATAACCGTGTTCGGTAGTCCGCCCCGGTTGTCACCCTGGTAATCGCTGTCCGCGACCTCGATCGACAGTTGTCCGTGGGATCCCCGCGTGATGTAGAGGTCGCTGCCACGTCCGTGCATCACGCTCGTCGGCGAGGGGTAGGCCGTCGTCACATCGGAGCGGGTGCTGCCGATGCGAATGCCTGCCGCCGTTCGGATCTGCGGCGAGGCTGCGCCAATGGCTGAGACGGGTGACGAGGCGGTCGTGCCTGCGACCTCCAAACTAAAAGCGCTGGTCGTCAGATCGGTACCCTGCCAGTCCGATCTGCCGACTTGGTCACAGTATTTGTCGTTAAAGGAGATGGACGTCAGGAATGCGGTCTCGGCGGAGATGGGCTCTCCGACGATGATCGGGCCGAGTCCGTCCGGCGACATCTCGAGTTGATCCGGAGTGAGCGGTGTCGGAATTGGTGCCGGGGTTTGGGTTGGTGTCGGAGTCAACACCGCGGAACGGGTTGGCTCTGCGGTGATCGTTGCGGGAGCGCATCCGGCCAGCGAAACAACCAAAATCACAGCGGCTACTGCGGCGATCGATCCCCGCTTCGCCATGTCCTAAGACTAGCGACTAGGTGTAGTTCCCAGTGAGGTTGTGGACGCGGTCTGAGGGAGCTTGGCCGCCGATGCCGGTGTGGGGTCTGTGGTGATTGTAGTGATGGAGCCAGGCGGGATAGGTGTCGGCTCTGGCCTCGTCGCTGGGGTAGGTCGCTGCGTAGGCCCATTCTTCGGCGAGGCTGCGGTTGAAGCGTTCGACTTTCCCGTTGGTTTGCGGCCGGTAGGGGCGCGTCCAAACGTGTTTGATGTCGCCGAGGGCGGCGGCGAAGTTGCGTGATCGGTAGCAGGCGCCGTTGTCCGTCATGACGGCGGTGACGATGATTCCTGCTGCGTCGAAGAACGCGTTGGCGCGCAACCAGAAGCCGGCCGCGGTTTCTTTCTTCTCATCGGCGAGGATCTCCGAGTAGGCGAGCCGTGAGTGATCGTCGACGGCGTGATGCAGGAACGAGTAGCCGCGACCTGGGTGGCCGTGCCCGTTATTGTGTTTTCTGCCCGCTGCCCGGCCGAGAACCCGGTGGCCTCCGCCGTCGGGGATTCGGCCCTGTTTCTTGATATCGACATGCACCAGCTCACCTGGTGCTGCTTTCTCATAGCGGACCGCCTTGGGCCGCCGAACGGGCAGGCCGGTGGCCTGGTCGAGGTAAACAAGTTTCGGCATCCGGTATCGGGCCAGCACCCGTTCGACCGTCGACCGGTTCAAGTGCAGGTGGTAGCCGATGCGGTGCGGACCCCACCGGCGAACGAAACGCAACGCGACGATCCGATGCTCCAGCCGGCGGGGCAGGCGCCGGGGCGAGTGACGCGGCCTCGACGAGAGATCCGTCATGGGCAAGCCGGAACAATACCGGGCAGCCCATTTCGTCGCTGTGGCAGGCGAACACTGGAACCGTTCCGCAGCCCGACGCGCGGACCAACCCTGGTCGACGATGAGGCGGGCAAGACGAAGTCGCCCCTCCGGGGCGAATGGCGCATTAACGTGAGTCACGAAGACCTCCGGTGAGTGGTGTGAGCTTGGTAACCCACATCGTGCCCGGAGGTCTTCGCTAACTCAAACGATCACAACCTCCATGGGAACTACAACTAGAGCGCGCGGGTCGTCGACCCGCGTCGACCGGAGCGTCTGACCAGAAGCCACAGCACGAGGGACACCACACCCGCCCAGGCCACCACGATCACGACGGACAGCAGTTGAAGCTCGACCAGTGTGAGCTGTCCGTCGTAGATGAAACCGAGGGTCAGTCCAAACAGGCCAACCGCGACCAGGCCGACCACAGCTGCGACGAGGTGGCTACCAACCAGAAACCACGCGTGCCTGCCCGTCTTCCGGATGCGCCGATAGACAAAAATGGAACAGGCCATGCCCGCGGCGAGACCGGTGATGACCGCCCACAGTGGAGCGAAGTATGCACTGCCCGCAGAGATCGCGACGACGCCACAGAACAGGCCAGCGACCGCACCGGTCGCGGAAGTCGTTGCCGTAACGATCCGCTGGCCGATGAGCCAGCCGACCACCGCGCACAGCGGAGCAATGATCGAGTTCAGGATGATCCGTGGCGTGATCACCGAGTCGATCTCAAGCTCCAACCCGATGAATCCGAGCAGCCATCCGGCCCAGATGACGATGCCGCATCCGAGCAGCAGCAACGATCGCGGCCGCACGTGTGAGCGGTCCTCGACCGCCCATCCCCGAGCGACGGTAAGTACAACGAGCGCCCCCGCACCGACGGCAACCTGCACCGGCAGCGCACCACCCAGATCCAGCGGACCAGCCGCGAGCGGGATCCCGACGCTGGTCGGAAACAGCACGACGATCGCGATCGGAGAGAAGACGAGCGCCGTCCAACCGAGCGAGAACAGCGCAGCTGGCAGCGGATGCGAGGTCGTGTCGCGCACCGTCAGGCCGGCGAGAAAACCCGCCACCGCGGCCAGCGCCGCGGTCGGATACTCGAGCGGCGAGCTGAAGACGCCGGGAACAAAGAAGCTGATCACCAACCAGATCAGCATAGATTCGACAGAGATCAGAACGGTCAGACCGACGGATGAACGAATCCCGGTTCGATCCAGGAACTCGCGGTACTGCACCGACATCGCCGGGATGACCGCGAGGATGCCCAGCGTGCAGACGATCGTGAGTCCCAGGTGCGCCACCGCATCCGCTCCTTCCCGACGCTCACTCTAGGTCGACCGGACAACACAAACGCGGAGCGCCGCTCGTAAGCGACGCCCCGCGCCTGAACTGCTGTGTAACCGCTAGGCGGTTGCGGGAATCTCGTACGCCTCTTCACCGTGAACGGTGGAGTCGACACCGGCGACCTCATCCTCGTTCTTGATGCGGAAGCCCATCGTCTTCTGGATGACCCAGCCGATGGCGTATGCCATGCAGAAGGAGTAGATCGCTACACCGAAGCCACCGATTGCCTGAGCGCCAAGCTGGTTGAACTTGCCCGTGCTCAGCAAGCCGATGCCTGCGCCGAAGAATCCGATGTACAGCGTTCCGACCAGACCGCCAATGAGGTGGATGCCCACGACATCGAGTGAGTCATCGAAGCCCAGCTTGTATTTGAGCTCGATAGCGATGCAGCAGACCGCGCCGACCAGGATGCCAAGCACGATGCCCCAGAACGGCGTCAGGATGTTACAGGCCGGGGTAATGGCGACAAGACCCGCGACCGCTCCTGACGCTGCGCCGATTGAGGTCGACTTGCCATCCTTTATCTTCTCGACCACGATCCAGCCGATGATTCCGGCCGCAGGAGCGGCGAGCGTGTTGATCCAGGCGACGGCCGAAGTTGTCGTCACGGCAGCAGCCGAGCCCGCGTTGAAGCCGAACCAACCAAACCACAGCAGTGCCGCGCCCAGCAGGGTAAGCGGAACGTTGTGCGGAGCGTTCATGCCCTTGGCGAATCCGACGCGCTTGCCGAGTACGAGAGCAAGTGCAAGGCCAGCGGCGCCAGCGTTGATGTGAACCGCCGTACCACCCGCGAAGTCATTGACGCCCAATCCAAAGACTGACCACCCGCCGTCTGTAACGGTGACAACTCCGTTCGCCGCAGTCTGCGTTGCGAAGTTGAACACCCAGCTCGCGACCGGGAAGTAAACCAGAGTTGCCCATACGCCAGCGAAAACCATCCACGCACCGAACTTCGCGCGGTCGGCAATTGCACCCGAGATGAGCGCGACTGTGATGATCGCGAAGGTTGCTTGGAACGCAACGAAGGCCAGGCTGTTGGTGTCACCAACATTGTTCAAGTTGCTGACCGCCGTTGAGGCACCCGCCATGAAGCCGTTGTGGTCCTGTCCAATGTCTTGGAGAAGTCCCGCATTCGCAAACGGGTTGAGCAGCCAGCCTTTGATCAGCCAGTCGGTGATGTGTCCCTTGCCGTCGGTCAGACCAAACGACATCGAGAACCCGTACAGAACCCAGAGCACCGACACGAGCGCGATCGCGCCGAAGCTCATCATCATCATGCTGATGACGCTCTTGGACTTGACCATTCCGCCGTAGAAGAACGCAAGGCCCGGGGTCATCAGGAGGACCATCGCTGCGCCGATGATCAACCACAACGAATTCACATTCGTTGAATCATCGGCAGCAAGATTGGTCAGAACTGATAGATCGACCATGAATTGTTTACCTCTCTTGAAAAGGGGGAAGCACCTTCAGCTTGCGTACAACGACAGTGGATCGTGTCGCCTCGGGTACGCGATCAGTTTGGCCACGCCCTGTTTCGTCGGGCCGCCAGTGCGGTTTCCGTCGTGTTACGCGAGGGGCGCGAATGTAAACATCGTGTTTCGCACAACGGTCGACTTGGCGAGTTCGCTGGACCTTGCCAGCATCGCTCTCGGACCCGCGATCGGTTTGATTAGCTGGTTGCGAAGGAGACCGCGTACACGGACAGCCCGGTGTAGTCGTTGGAAATCGGGTCGGTGAATCCAGCGCACTCGAGTTGCAGTGTTGTGTCTGCCGCTAGCGTCACCACCTGCGTCGTGGCGACGGTGTTCCCACTCGGAGTCACCCGCGTGAGCGCGGCCGATGCGATGATGGCCTGATTGCTGGTGTCGACGAGAGAACATGTCACGTTGTCAAGGAACATGTCCGTGATAGTGAGCGTGAACCCGACAAGCGCGGGGCCAGCTGGAATCTGCTCGGGAACCCCGATCGGGGGGCCGAAAGTTTCATTGGGGAATCCGGCGAAGCCCGGCTCACCCGATCGACTGACCACGGAAAAGCTGGGCGCGGACGCGCCGGTGTCACCCTTGTCCCCTTGAGGTCCTTGAGGTCCTTGGATTCCTTGAGGCCCTTGGATTCCTTGATCGCCGTTGTTGCCATCGGGGCCCTGGATTCCCGTAGCTCCATTAGTACCTGGTGCGCCCGCGATTCCGGCAGGACCCTGGAGTCCGCTTGCTCCGGTCGCACCTTTCGCGCCGGTGGCGCCGTTCGAACCGTCTGTACCGTTGGCGCCTGAGGACCCGTCCTTGCCGTTGGTGCCAGCCTTACCGTTAGATCCGTCGGCTCCGTTCGATCCGTCGGTTCCCGTCGCGCCCGTTGCTCCTGCACTCGTCCTCGAATTCGCGCCAGCGAGGGTTGCGCTCGCGACACCCCAGCCGACGAGGCCTGACGCTGCGATGCAGATGACGATGACTGCTGCGAGCAGTGCGACTAGCTTTCCGGTGATCATGAGTCCCTCGGGGATAGTGAAACGACGGTGACGTAGAGATTTTAGTGCGATGTTCCTAACTAGAGACCGGAGCCCGTTGTCAGGGCGATAAGGCGAGACACGGCGCGCAGGTACTTCTTGCGATAGCCGCCCGCAAGCATGTCCGCCGGGAATACCTGATCGAGCGGACTTCCCGAGGCCAGCAGGCGAACCTGCGCGTCATAGAGGCGGTCCACGAATGCGACGAAGCGAAGCGCATCCGTTTGGTTGACGAATGGATGCACGTTCCGGATGCCGACCGCATCGATACCGTCGACGAGTCGTACATAACGGGACGGATGCACTTTCGACAGCGTGAGCATCAACGAGTCGAAGTCGTCAGCGGTCACCACGCCGGACGACGTCGCGAGCTGAGCATCCAGCTCTTCGCCCGTGAGCGCAACCGCGTGTCCCTCAATGTCGCGTCGCCGGTAGTCGAGTCCGTCGATCCGAACGATCCGGAACTTCGCGGCCAGCGCGTCGATCTCGCGCAGGAAATCCTGAGCCGCGAACCGACCCTCACCGAGCGCGTTTGGCGGCGTATTCGATGTCGCTGCAAGGCGCGAACCGGAGGCGACCAGATCGCTCAGCAAGCGCGACATCAGCCGGGTGTCTCCGGGGTCATCCAGCTCGAACTCGTCGATGCAGACCAGCGAGGCGCCCTTGAGTAGCGCAACGGTGGGCTGATAGCCAAGGGCGCCGACCAGCGCGGTGAACTCGATGAACGTGCCGAAATACTTGCGACCGGATGCGGCGTGCCATAGCGCGGCCAGCAGATGGGTCTTGCCGACACCGAATCCGCCGTCGAGGTAGATTCCGGGAAGCGAGTCCGCCGACCTTTTGCGCCCGAACAGGCCGCCCTTGGCCCCGGTCCATCCGGCCGCGAACGTGCGGATGGCGGCAAGCGCCGCACCCTGCGATGGATGGTCACGGTCCGGTCGATACGAGTCGAGCGTCGCCGAAGCAAACTGGCGGGGCGGCACGAGGTGCGCGACGATCTCGGCGCCACTCAGGGTCGGGTTGCGGTCAGCGAGTGCGCCCGGCGAACTGAACGTAGCTGAAGTCATTGATTGGCCTCGTGAAATATGTGTCGAACTCTTACGGCGTACCCATGCAATCGAAAGCGTGGTCTCGTAGATTCGTTTAGGACAGGTCGGCTTACCAGCCTAGACCGAGCAAGTCGGACAGACGTCCCACGCACACACGGAGGTAACCCCATGACCGTAGCCACAGATCCAGACCCTCGCTTCGCGAACTACGCGCACCCCGAACGCCTCGTCTCGACGGATTGGCTCGCTGCGAACCTGGGCACTCCTGGCCTCGTGGTCGTCGAGTCCGACGAAGACGTGTTGCTGTACGAGACCGGTCACATTGAGGGTGCGGTCAAGATCGACTGGCACACCGACCTGAACGACCCGGTCGTGCGCGACTATATCGACGGTGAGGGTTTCGCCAAACTGCTCGGAAGCAAGGGCATCACGCGTGACACGACGGTCGTCATCTATGGCGACAAGAACAACTGGTGGGCGGCATACGCACTCTGGGTTTTCAGCCTGTTTGGACACGAGGATGTCCGCCTCCTCGACGGCGGTCGGGCCAAGTGGGAGGCCGAGGGACGTCCGTACACCACCGACCCCGAGAAGGCTCCCTCCGTCGACTACCCGGTCGTCGAGCGCAACGACAAGCCGATCCGCGCGTACAAGGAAGATGTGCTCGCGCACCTCGGCAACCCACTCATCGACGTCCGTTCGCCAGAGGAATTCTCGGGCGAGCGCACCACCGCGCCGGCGTACCCCGAGGAGGCGACGCTTCGCGGCGGCCACATCCCGAGCGCGCAGAACGTGCCGTGGGCCAAGGCGGTAGCCGAAGACTTCGGATTCAAGTCGCTCGACGAGCTGAACGAGATTTACCGCGACGGCGCTGGACTTAACGACGGTGATAGCGTCATTGCCTACTGCCGGATCGGCGAGCGGTCGAGCCACACCTGGTTCGCGCTCACGCATCTGCTGGGCTTCGAAGGAGTGCGTAATTATGACGGTTCCTGGACCGAGTGGGGCTCGGCTGTGCGCGTCCCGATCATCAAGGGTGCGGAGCCGGGCGAGGTTCCCACGCACTGACGGGTCACGACGCAGTGAGCGTGCGCGATGAGTGACGCGCTGCCCGAGAACCTGGCACAGATCCGCGAGGATTTTCTCGACCTTGAGCTTCGCGACCGGCTCCAGCTGCTACTCGAGTTCTCCAACGAACTCCCGGAACTGCCGGAACGCTATGCCGATCATCCCGACCTTCTCGAACGCGTCGAGGAGTGCCAGTCCCCCGTCTTCATGTTCGTCGAGGTGGACGACAACAATATCGTCCACCTCTTCGTGACGGCACCCAAGGAAGCGCCGACCACTCGCGGTTTCGCATCCATCCTCGTACAGGGCCTCGCCGGGCTGACGGTGGATGAAGTGCTTGCTGTCCCGGACGACTTCCCACAGGATCTCGGCCTGACCGAGGCAGTCAGCCTGCTGCGGGTTCGCGGCATGACGGCGCTCCTCGGTAGGACCAAGCGGCAGATCCGCGAGAAGACGGCGGCGTGATCCTCACCAGGATCTTTCCGATCCCGGATGGCGCAACCACGCCGATCTCTCTCGAGAGCCCGGATGCGCGCGAACGCATCCTCGAGTTGTACCGACCGCCCCGGGCGGACTGGGTGCGCCTGAACCTGATCGGAACCCTGAGCGGCAGCGCGGTCGGACCGGATGGCACGAGCGACACAATCACCAATCCCGTCGACCGCATCATTCTCCGCACGATCCGCAGCCTCGCCGACGTGGTCGTGGTCGGCGCACAGAGTGTGCGAGCGGAGGCGTACTTCGCTCCGCAGCACGCCGCGCTTGCCGTGGTGAGTCGCTCCGGGGACCTCTCGGGACGCGCGGCGCCAAGCTCGAGCGATCACGGCCAGTTGATTGTGCTGTGCCCCGAGGATGCCGTGGCTCGAGCGCGTGAGACGGTGGCGGATCCGAGCGCGGAGGTCATCTCTGTAGCGGATGTCGGCGGCTCACTATCGGCGACGGCAATCGTAGACACCCTTCGGGCGGCCGGATGCAACTCCATCGTCGCCGAGGGCGGCCCGACGCTCGCCGCTCATCTGCTCAGGGGCGGCGTTATCGATGAACTTTGCCTGACGACCAGCCCGCAGCTCGACGGCGCACGACTTCCGCTGTTCGGTGCTGACGAATTCGCCGCAGTACCGCTGGCGCTGACGCAGTTACTGATCGACGATGCAAGCGCAACTTACGCGCGCTGGGCCGCGCAGCGCATCCCGAACTAGCCCAGTCGGTTCAGCCAGGTTGCGATGTCACTGGTAAACCGATCCGGGTCGTAATTCCAGAGCTTCGCGTGCCTGGCCACGGTGAACTCGTCAAAAGTCACGATGTCCGGCCGCAGCAGAGCGAGTTCACGCGACGCGTATGGCGGCACGTAACCGTCATCGGCACTGTGCATGATCAGAATCGGAAGGCCAAGCTCATCGGCCCGCGCAACGAAATTCAGCCGGGCCAGGTCGATGGGCGACTCCTGGCCGGTAAACGGAGCACCCCACGCCGAGCTGATCAGCTTCTGAGCGCCCGTGCTGATTGGGCGCGGGACCCTCTGGGAATCGGTCTGGTAGTTGATCGTGTCGATCCAGTTGACCACCGGCGACTCGAGGATGAGCCCGCGGATCATCCCTGCATTGGCCGACCGGGTCGCCACCTGTAGCGAAATCGCTCCACCCATTGACCAGCCCATGAGTACGACCTCGGTTGCGCCGTTCGCGATGGCGTAGCTGAGCGCTGCGTCGACATCCACCCATTCGGTGCCGCCGAGGCCGTAACGCCGATCGTTGCTCGGAGGCGCGTCACCGTCGTTTCGATAGGAGACCAGCAGTGAGGTGTAGCCGTGCTCGCGCGCAACCCCGACCGCCCGAAGGCACTCCTGGCGCCGCACCCCCCTGCCATGTACTCCAATCATCCAGCGCTTGGTGCGCCGCGCCGCCGGGATCAGCCATGCCGGAGCCGGACCGATCGGCGTCTCGATTTCGACATCCGAATACGGAAATTCGAGCTCGGACGGATCGAGGTAGAACCAGCCGGCGACGGATCCACGGGCGGCAGTGGACAGATCGCCGTGGTCGACCGCGACTAACTCCCGAGTGACAAAACGCGGCCCGACCTCAAGTACCCTCCCGATTCGCGCATGTCCGGCGCCCTCCGAGAACCAGAGTCCGTAGCGGCCGGGAAGCAGTGTGTCCAGAGACTTTGACAGCGTGATGGTCGTCTCCGTCGAACCGAGGATGCGCAGGTCTTCGACGCGCGTCTTACTCGGCGTTACCACCCGTCTCGCAACATAGACCGTGAGACTTGCGGCTCCGATTAGGCCGGCAGCGACCACGGCGCCAAGCGCGATTCCCGCGCCAGCGAGCACACCGGATGCACGCGATTTTCGCCTGTCCATTCGTCAACACCCCTTGTGGTTCTTCGTACTACTCAGAGGGGCGGCGAGTCTGCCCTGTGGTACTCCCAAAAAAGCCTAACCTTCTTCTCGTGTCCGACTCTGTCGCGGGAACCGAGGTTCCGCCCGCTTTTGCGCGGGCGGTCGGCACAATGCAGTCGGCGAAAACTCGGCCGGAACTCACCATCACCGAGATTCCCGCTCCCGGTTCGCTTGCACCAAACTCACTCGCGCTGGCCGCGGACGTTGTCCCTGCCGAGCACGGTATCGACTCACCACTCGGCACAGGGCGATTCATCCTTCTCTACGACCCGTCCGCGCCGGACGCATGGGGCGGGGAGTTTCGCGTCGTGTGCTTCGCACAGTCGCCCCTCGACACCGACATGGCCATGGACCCGTTCATGGCCGACGTCGCGTGGTCGTGGCTCGAGGATGCGCTCGAATCCCGGGGTGCCTCGTATCACGCCGCATCGGGTACCGCGACCAAGATTCTCTCGACCGGGTACGGCGAGTTGCACTCACAGGGCGTGGGCGCCGTCATCGAACTCCGCGCCTCGTGGACTCCACTCAGTCACGAAATCGGTCCACATGTGGAAGGGTGGAGCGAGTTATTGTGCATGCTGGCAGGTCTGCCGCCTGCCGTTGAAGGAGTCAGCCTGTTGTCGTTGCATAAAGCCGGCGGACGCCAGGGGTTCGCGCCCAAGGCTCCGGCCCCGAGTAGGTCGTGAGTAGCACGAGCGATAAAACGGCCGCGGCTCCTTCATCGTCCGGCGAGAGTGCCGACGACACGCCTACCGCGCCACAGCAGGCCGAGCACGTCATCGTCAGCGTCATTGACTCGCGCCAGGCCTACCTCGACGCGGTTGACTCGCTGACCGCGGGCAACGGTCCCATCGCCATCGATGCCGAGCGAGCATCCGGATTCCGGTATTCGCAGCGTGCGTACCTCATCCAGATCTTCCGCCGCGGAGCGGGAACGTTCCTGTTCGATCCGCCTGCCGTCGGGTCGTTCGCGGAACTCAATGACGCACTCGCCGCCGAGGAGTGGATTCTGCACGCCGCCAGTCAGGACCTGACCTGTCTTCGTGAGGTTGGCATCGATCCGAAGCGGCTTTTCGACACCGAGCTCGGTGCGCGGCTCGCCGGACTACCCCGGGTTGGGCTCGGGACAGTGGTCGAGGATCTCCTCGGCATCCACCTAGCCAAGGAATTCTCCGCAGCCGACTGGTCAACGAGACCGCTGCCACAGGCGTGGCTCGTCTATGCGGCGCTCGACGTCGAGCTGCTCGTCGATCTTCGGGAAGTTCTCGGTGCGCTGCTCGTGGACCAGGGCAAGGGCGAGATCGCGCGCGAAGAATTCGAGGCGGTACTCGGTCGGGACTTCAGAATCATTCGCGAACAGCCGTGGCGGCGGTTAAGTGGCTTGCATTCGGTTCGTGGTGCGCGCGGACTTGCCGTGGCACGCGAGTTGTGGCAGGCGCGTGACGAATATGCCCAGGAGACCGACACCGCTCCCGGGCGGCTGATCCCGGACTCTGCCCTGGTTGCCGCGGCGCGAGCGCTCCCCGCGACAAAGCGCGACCTCGTCGCCATGCGCGAATTCACCGGCCGCGCAAGCAGAACCCAACTGGATCGGTGGTGGGATGCCATCCAGGTCGGCATAACCACAACAGACCTCCCGGTGCTGCGCGCATCAACGGAGAGCATGCCGCCACCACGCGCATGGGCGGACCGGAATCCGGAGGCTGACCGCCGCCTCAAGGCAGCGCGCATTGCCGTGACGGCGAGGTCCCAGGAACTGAACATCCCGGTCGAAAACCTGCTGACGCCCGAGTTACTGCGGCGACTCGCCTGGTCGCCTCCCGAACCCGCCGAACTCGGCTCGATTCGGACCGCACTCGCCGACACGGGTGCGAGGCCGTGGCAGGTGGACGCGACGGCCGAATCGATTGCCGCCGCCTTTGTGGCATCCACCGATCCCAATTTTTTAGCGGAACCATCAGAGCCTTTTGTTGATTTGGCCCAAACGATCGAGAGCGTCGCGACGGACGAGTCGTAGGAACAGTCAAAGGATTATGGCGCGTTTTTTGCGAGCCTAGGATCGATTGTGAGCCGTATTTCTATGCGGCCTCTTGACTGTGGAGGGCACTGTGGCGCAGAAAGCTGAAGTCGTATTCGTCGATGGGGTTCGCACCCCGTTCGGTCGGGCCGGCGAAAAGGGAATGTACTGGAACACCCGCGCAGATGACCTCGTCGTCAAGGCGATCATCGGACTCATGGAGCGCAATCCGAAGGTGCCGAAGGAGCGCATCGACGACGTTGCGATCGCCGCGACCACACAGACCGGCGACCAGGGCTTGACGCTCGGGCGCACCGCATCCCTGCTCGCGGGGCTCCCGCAGAGCGTGCCCGGCTACGCGATCGACAGGATGTGCGCGGGCGCGATGACGTCCGTCACGACCATCGCGGGCGCCATCGCTTTCGGTGCATACGACCTCGGCATCGCGGGCGGCGTTGAGCACATGGGGCGCCACCCGATGGGCTTCGGAGCCGACCCGAATCCCCGCTTTCTCAGCGAGAAGCTCGTGAGCGTCGAGGCGCTCAACATGGGAAACACGGCGGAGAAGATCCACGATCGCTTCCCGTCACTGACCAAAGAGCGCGCGGACCGCTACGCGCTGCGCAGCCAGCAGAAGGCCGCCGCGGCCTACGACAACGGCAAGCTGCAGCCCGACCTCATTCCCGTCGCGATCAAGAGCGACGCCGGCTGGGGTCTTGCGACTCGAGATGAGGCACTTCGCCCCGAGACGACGATGGAGGGGCTCGCCGCCCTCAAGACGCCGTTCCGTCCGCACGGTCGCGTGACCGCGGGTAACTCGTCTGGTCTCAACGACGGCGCGACGGCCAGCCTCATCGCAAGCGCGGATGCCGCCAAGGAGTTCGGCCTGACCCCCAAGATGCGGATGGTCAGCTTCGCGTTCGCCGGCGTCGAGCCCGAGATCATGGGCATCGGCCCGATTCCGTCGACCGAGAAGGCGCTGCGCAAGGCAGGCCTAACGATCAACGACATCGGCCTATTCGAGCTCAACGAGGCGTTCGCCATCCAGGTGCTGTCGCTGCTCGACCACTTCGGCATCGACGACGACGACCCCCGGGTAAACCAGTGGGGCGGCGCCATCGCCATGGGACACCCGCTCGCCTCATCCGGTGTTCGCCTCATGATCCAGCTCGCGGCGCAGTTCGCCGAGCATCCCGAGGTGCGCTACGGGCTCACCGCGATGTGCATCGGGCTCGGCCAGGGCGGATCGGTCATCTGGGAGAACCCGAACTTTCAGGGTTCAATAGCCAAGGGGAACAAATAAATGACGACGGCAGCAGATTTCGCCGACCTCAAGGCGGCCGTGGGCGACGACGAGGTTGTCACCCACTCCCGAGTGCGCGACATTCCGCTGCCAAGCGGAAAGACGCTCGCCCTCATCACCCTCGACAACGACCGCGACCACACGCGTCCGTCGACCCTCGGACCGATCACTCTTCTTGAGTTGGCGGACGTGCTCGACCAACTCAAGCAGCGCGCCGCGAAGAAGGAGATCGATGCCGTCGGCGTGACCGGCAAGCAGTTCATCTTCGCGGCTGGTGCAGACCTGTCGAAGGTCAGCGAGATTCCGAGCCGTGCCATCGCAAAGCAGATGGCCTTGCTCGGCCACTGGACGCTTGGCAAGCTTTCCGAGCTCGGCGTGCCATCGTTTACGTTCTGGAACGGCCTCGCCCTCGGCGGTGGAGTCGAAATCGGGCTGAACTCGACCTACCGCACGGTCGACTCCTCGGTGGCCGCGATCGCGCTCCCCGAGGTGTCTCTCGGCATCATCCCGGGCTGGGGAGGTGCGTGGCTTCTGCCCAACCTGATCGGAATTGAGAGCGCGCTGGACGTCATCATCACCAAGCCGCTGACCCAGAAGACGCTCAAGGGCCAGCAGGTGTTCGATCTCGGGATAGCCGACGCCATCTTCGGGCCGGCGAACTTTCTCGAGAAGTCACTGCTCTGGGCCGACGGCGTTCTGACCGGCACGATCAAGGTCAAGCGCCCGAACGAGCCGGGCAAGATCGAGCGTGCCGTGAAGTGGGATGTCGCGATCGGCATCGCCCAGAAAACCCTCGCCGGACGCATGGGTACGGTCCCGAAGTCGCCCTACCGCGCCCTTGATCTCCTCAAGGCCGCCAAGAACACCGATAAGAAGACGGGGTTCGCGGCCGAGGACGAGGCGCTCACCGACCTGATTTCCGGGGACCAGGGCCAGGCCAGCATGTATGCCTTCGATCTCGTCAACCGGCGCGCAAAGCGCCCGGCCGGCGCGCCAGACAAGGCAATCGCGAAGAAGATCACGAAGGTCGGAATCGTCGGCGCGGGCCTGATGGCCTCCCAGTTCGCGTTCCTGTTCGTGCGTCGGCTCAAAGTGCCGGTGGTCATCACCGACCTCGACCAGGAGCGCGTCGACAAGGGGGTCGCATCCATCCACGCCGAAATCCAGAAGTCGTTCGACAGCGGCCGCATTACGCACGATGAGCTGAACCGCTGGCAGGCGCTCGTGACGGGCACGACCAACCGCGCCGACTTCGCCGACTGCGACTGGATCATCGAGGCCGTCTTCGAGGAACTTGGCGTCAAGCAGGACGTCTTCGCCGACATTGAGCAGTACATCTCGGATGAGGCCGTCCTTGCGACGAACACATCTTCCCTGTCGGTTGAGCAGATCGGCGCGAAGCTGAAGCATCCAGAGCGACTGGTCGGCTTCCACTTCTTCAACCCGGTGGCGATCATGCCGCTGGTTGAAGTTGTCAAGACGCCAAAGACGGATGACGCCACCCTGTCGACCGCCATGGTCACGGCAGCCGCGCTCGGAAAGAACGCCGTCATCTCGACCGACACGCCTGGATTCGTCGTCAACCGCATCCTTGCGAAGGTTCTCGGTGAGGCGATGCACGCGGTGGACACCGGCACGCCGTTCGAGATAGTCGAGGAGGCGACTCGGCCGTTTGGGTTGCCGATGACTCCATTCCAGCTACTCGAGTTCGTCGGGCTTCCCATTGGCGCGCACGTGCTGGAGACGCACCACGCGGCCTTCCCGGAGCGGTTCTTCGACAGCGACAACCTCCGAAAGCTCGCCGAGTATGGTCACATCCTCGAGCGCGATTCGAAGGGCAAAGTCAAGGGCTACGATCCGAAGGCGATTGCGATCGTGCGGGGTGGTACCACACCCATGACGGCCGATGAGCTGCGCGTTCGCATCGAGGATGGTCTGGCCGACGAGATCCATCGCATGCTCGATGAGCACGTCGTTGCTGCGGCCGAGGACATCGACCTCTGCCTGATCCTCGGCGCGAACTATCCGTTCGGGGCGGGTGGAATCACCCCGTACCTTGACCGAGTCGGCGCGTCGGAGCGCGTGTTCCACGACACCTTCCATCACCCCGAGATCAAGGGCATCGCCTAAAAACCCCGTGAGAGGTCCCAATCGACCCATTAGACACGATGTTTAAGGGTCGATTGGGCCCTCTCACGGGCTCTTGGGCTAGCGGTTGACGGCGCTCATGTCTGCGTAGCGATCTCCGACAGGCTGGGCCACGTCGTTCAGCGTCTCGAGCTGCTCATCGCTCAGCTCGATCGCATCCGCGGCGGCATTATCCTCGAGGTTCTTGATCTTTGTGGTCCCCGGAATCGGCGCAACGTCGTTGCCCTGCGCGAGAAGCCAGGCGAGCGCGATCTGTCCGGGAGTCGCGCCGGCAGCTTTGGCAACGGCATCTACGTGCTCGACGATCCGGATGTTGGCGGCAAGATTCTCGCCCTGGAACCGCGGATTGGCGCGGCGGAAGTCCGTCTCGTCCAGCTGGTCGAG